>CAWDOH010000029.1:0-63218 GCA_963803725.1 Bryobacterales bacterium
GAACTGGACGACCAGGTCGCCTCGGCGGGCGCCAGCGGCCTTGCGGACGCCGACCTCGACCGCGCGCCTGTTCGCTCGCGCGGTCATCATAATCACGAAGTTGATGGCGGCGACGGCTACGATCAGCACGCCCACCAGAGCGATCCCGATCACCACCTGGGCGTCACCTATGTCCCTGCCGAACTGAATAGAGCCGCGCAGGTGCATGCTCAAGAGCGGGATCAGGTGGGGCGTCACCGTTACACCGCTCGATGCGACGAGCGCGGGCGGGGGCGGCATCTCGCGCGCATCGAAGGCCGGCAAGGTCGTGCAAATCCTCGCTGCCGCTGCCGGACTAGGCAGTTGAAGGAAGGTGTCGGTCAACGACAGATCGCCGACCGGCGAGCATTATTCTCCTCGAGATTGATCGCGGAGAAGGGCGGTCGGGCTGAAGCCGTAGATGGCGCTGGAAAGATCGGTGTTCGAGGGCGGGTCGGCGATTACCGCCGCGACCTGCATGGGATGGGTGTCGACGAGCAACGTCTCGCCGATCGGAGCGTCGCGCCCAAAATACCGTCTCGCCGTTGTGCGGGCCAGGACCACGGCGTCGGGCCGATCGAGAGCGCTCGCGGGGTCGCCGGCGATAGCGGGCATGCGGAAAATGCGGAAGTAGCTGGGGTCTACCCACCAGAAGTCGCTCTCGGCCGCCCGAACCTGGCCGTGCCGACCGAAGTGCGGCCGGCATAAGGTGGCGAAGCGCGGGCGACCCGGGCTTCAGGAAAACGCGCCTGGAGCAACTGGCCTGTCCACGCGTTGAGCATCGACGCTTCCTCGGGCGCCAGCATCGTGGTGCGCACGGTGATGGTGACCTGGTAGATGTCCTTGTAGCCGGGGACGAAGTGATCCCAGGTCAGTTCGTCGCGGACGAACAGGGCGATCAGGATGGCGGCGGCGAAGCCGATCGCGAGGCCGGCGACTGTCAGCCCGGCGTAGACCTCGTTCCTGGCGAAATTGCGAAACGCAGCGGCGAGATAGTTGCGGAACATCGGCGGCGCGCCTCGCTTGCGTTTCTCGTAACGGAGAGCGGCGGCCGGCCGCGTGCGGGCGGCGACGAGCGCCTGGGCGGCGACGGTCGCCCATGCGATCAACACCGCGGCGGCCGACGCGCCGAGGAAGGTCCAGGCGCCCAGCTGCACTTGATAAGCGAAGCCGGCGAGCCAACGGCGCATCAGCCACCAGGCGATCGGCCATGCGATAAGGTTGAGGGCGACCAGCACGGGCCAGGTGAACCACCACGAGCATCAGCCTGGTTATGTCGGCAGCTCCAGCGCCCATCGCCTTCCTGACGCCGATCTCCGGCGTCCGCTGCTCGGCGGTGAACGCGGACAGCGCCAAGAGGCCCAGCGCCGCGATCGTGATTGCAAGCCCCGTGCAGGCCGCGATGCAGCCGCTCTCCGCGATCAGGTCCTGGAAGAGTTTGGCCCTGAGCTGGTCGAGATAGGCGAGGACGATCGGGCCGTCGCTGCGGCGGTTCCAGACGGTCTCGATGGCCCGCATCGTCGCAGGCTGCGCATGACCGATGAGCTTGACGTTGAGCACGTCAGCCTGCTCCGGCGGCGCGACGTAGAAGAAGGTGGGCCGGATCGGCTCGCGGATATCCTGAAAGATCACGTCCGGCGCGATGCCGATGATCTGAGCTGTACGCGCGCCGTCTCCATAACTTCCGGCGCCCGGGGGGTGGGGCGAAGCGCGCGACCGATGACTGCGTCGACCGCGGCTTCAGGCGACTGAAAGCCGAGCTCGCGCGCCAGCATCTGGTTGACGACCACGCTGGTTGGCGCCTGTGAGCTTGGGTGCATGACGTCGGCCGGACGGTCCTGCTGGAAGAATCGGCCCGCGAGCGGTCGCAGCCCGTAGAGTTCGAGGAATCCGAAGTCGATCGCGCTGCGGTCCGCGGCAAGGTCGCGACCGTGCAGGTCCAACTCGTCTGCATCACCCCGAGGCCAACCGCCGGCTGCGACGAGCAGGCAGCGCTCAAGACGCCGGGCAGCGTGCGAACCTCGTCACGGAAACCCGCGCCGCAGGGGCTGGATACCGCCAGCGCCACGCCGGCGGTATCCAGCCGCGAGCCCGCCTTCAGCGCGTAGATCGTCTGCCGGCTGATCGTTGCCGCCATCACGACAAGCGCCACGAGCGCACTGAATTGCAGGACGACGAGCGCACGGCGCACCCGTTCGGAGCCGCCGCCGGCGATGCCGCCTCGTAGCACGACAGCAGGGCGGAAAGCCGAGAGCAGGAGGGCCGGGTAGGCGCCCGCCGCCGCGCCGACGACGACCGCCGCCAGCAGGATTCCACCGGGCAGCAGAGGGTCACTGAGGTAGTCGAAGCGGATGCTCCGCTGCAGGAAAGCGTTGACTTCGGGCAGCGCGAGTTCCGCCAGCGCGACGCCGAGCACCGTCGCGACCGCGACGTAGGTCATAGCCTCCCCGAGGAATTGGACGATCAGGTCTGACCGCGCCGCGCCGGCGGCCTTGCGGTAGCCTACCTCAACCGCGCGGCGGTTTGCGCGCGCGGTCATCATGGTCACGAAGTTCATGGCGGCGATCACGACGATCACCAGGCCGACGAGGGCGATCGCCGCAACGGCGTCCGGGTTACCAGGGTTGGCGCCCCCGGTGACGGACTTGCGCAGATGCATGGCCGATATCGGAACGAGGTGCGGCGCCACGGTGGCCCCCTCGCCGTGCGGCACTGGCATCTGCTGCGCGTAGAAAGCGGGCAGCGCGCTCGCCAGCCTCGCCGCCGCGGCTCTCGAGGGTAGGCGAACGAAGGTCGCGGTCGTTTCCAAGAGCTCGCCGATCGGCGTGATTCGCTCGACCGTGTGCGTGTCCGAGTACGGCGCGAGGTCGGATGCGTAAAAGTCGCCGCTGAGGTCCGAGTTAGGCGGCGGATCTTCTATGACCGCGCCCACTCGCATCGGGTGGCCGTCGACCAGAAGCGTCTCCCCGATCGGCCGATCGCGGTGGAAGAACTTGCGCGCGGTCGCACGCGTCAGAACCAAGCCGTCCGGGGCTTGCAGCGCTTGAACCGGGTCGCCCCCGACGACGGGCAAGGGAAGGACCTGGAAGAAGTTGGGATCGACCCACTCGTACGCCTGCTCGGTGAAGCGCTGGTCTCCCCGCCGAACCACCGAGGCGCCATCGTGGAACATCGCTCTCGTCGCCAGAAGGCCTGGGAGCTGCGCCTTGAGCAGCGGGGTCGTCCAAACGTTCAGTGCGGCGTCCTCGCGCGGCGCCGAGCCCGGCCAGCGGATGGTCAACGTCACCTGATAGATGTCGCGATAGCCAGGGATGAAATGTTCCCAGGTCAGCTCGTCGCGGACGAAGAGCGCGATGAGGATGGCGGCGGCGAACCCGATGGCGAGGCTGGTGACCGTCAGCCCGGCGTAGACCTCGTTCCTGGCGAAGCTGCGGAAGCCGGCGGCGAGGTAGTTGCGGAACATCAGCGGGGCCCCTCGCGCGCTACTCGTAGCGAAGGGAGTCGGCGGGCCGCGCGCGAGCAGCGATGAGGGACACTCCGGCCACGGTCGCGAGCGCGATCACGGCCGCGCCCGCTCCGGCCGCGAGGAAGGTGATCACGCCCAAGTCGACATGGTAGGCGAAGCCGTGCAGCCAACGGTCCATGACGAACGCGGCGAGCGGCCAGGCGATGAGATTGGCCAAGAGGACTGGCCGAGTGAAGGACCAGAGCATCAGGCGAAGGACGTCGCTCGAGCTTGCGCCCATCGCCTTGCGCACGCCGATCTCCGTGCGCCGCTGCTCGGTGCTGAACGCCGAAAGCGCGAAGAGACCGAGGCAGGCGATCGCCATGGCCAGCCCGCCGCAGATGGCGACGGCCACGCCCTGGACGATCGTGTCGACGTACTCGGACAACAGATACTGGCTGAGAGCCACGCGGATCATCGATTGGCTGTTGCTGAGCCGATCCCAGATGCCGTCGATGGCCGTCAGCGCGGGGCGCGGGTCACCGGGCTTGAGCCGGACGGTCAGCACGTTCGAGAAGGGACCGTTGAGCGGGGTGATGTAGTACATCGTCGGCTGAACAGGCGTGCGCACGCTCGCGAAGCCGAAGTCGGGCGCGACTCCGATGATCTGGGCCGGGCGTAGGGCGCCCTCCACGAAGGACCCCTCCTGCGGGTCGGGCGAGACCCGCCAATAGGCGGTTTGGCCAACGGCCGCCGAGGCGGACGGAAAGCCCATGCGGCGGACGGCCGCTTCGTTCAAGACAATGCTCGACATGGCTTGGGCGTCGGTCTGAAATCCATCCGCGGGCCTGTGCTCGTCGAAGTAGCGTCCGGCCCGCGGCGTAACCCCATAGAGCTCGAAGAATCCGAAACCGACTGGGCCCATGTCGAGGTTCGCTAGCCTCCCGGCGAACGAGAGCGACGCGGTGTTTTCCCCTAACCCGTACAAGTCGGCCGAGCCGCACGCGGCGGCCGCTACACCTGGCAAAGCGGACACTTCGCCGCGGAAGGCGTCGCTGCAGTGCTGACTGAGCGCTAGAACCACGCGGTTCTGCTCGACATGCGGGCCTTCGAACAGCGCGAAGATCGTCTGGCGAGCGATGGTGACGCTGACGATCGCGAGGCCGATCAGCACGGAGAATTGCACTAGCACAAGGGCTTGGCGGACCCGCTCCGACCCGGCGGCGCGAACCTGCCCGCCGCGCATCACATTGGCCGGCCTGAACGAGGAGAGAACCAGAGCCGGATACGTCCCCGCGAGCAACCCGACGACGGCCGTGACGAGCACGATGCCGATGGAGAGTCTGGGTCGCGGAGGTAGTCGAACGCCATCGTCCGCTGGAGCAAAGCGTTCACGGCGGGCAGTGCGAGTTCCGCCAAAGCGATCGCGAGCAGCATCGAGACCGCGACGTAGACCATCGCCTCGCCGAGGAACTGCTGGACGAGCTCGCGGCGGCCCGCGCCCGCGGTCTTGCGCACACCGACCTCGACGGCGCGGCGGCCGGCCCGCGCGGTCATCATGGTCACAAAGTTGATCGCCGCCACGGCTACGATGAGGACGCCGATGAGCGCGATCGCCGCCACGACGTGCGGATCTCCGCCCGGTTTGAGCTTCCCGACGATCGCGGTCGACAGGTGGATGTCGCTCAGCGGGACAAGGTTCAGCGCCTCGCTGGCCTGTCCCATTCCGGCCAGCACCTTCGGCTGGACCGGCATCCTCTGGGCCACGAACGCTGGCAGCGCGCCGGACAGAACAGCCGCCGAGACGCCCGGCCCTAGACGGACGTAGGTCAGCGTGCCGAATCCGAAACCGCCCGGGAGGTTCCCCTTTTCCACGACCCGCGTCGCGGAAGAGGGCGCCAAGCTGGATCCGAAGAAGTCACCAACTAGGTTGGTGTTGGACGGAGGGTCCGCGATCACGGCGCCGACGCGCATCGCGTGGCCATCGACCAGCAGCGTCTCACCGATCGGCGCGTCGCGCCCAAAGTACTTTCGCGCCATGGCCTGGGTCATGACCACGCCGTCCGGCGCATCGAGCGCGCGCGACGGGTCGCCGGCGACCACCGGCACTTGGAAGACGCGGAAGAAGCTCGGGTCAGCCCACTCGAAGGTGCGCTCGGCCACGTGGACGTCGCCATGGCGCACAACAGGCGGGAAGAGCGTGCCCTGCAGCCGGGTGACCTGGATGCCCGAGAACTGCTCGACAAGTAACGGCGCGACCCAGACCTCGGTCTCGGCAATCTCCGCCGCCGGCGCGGTCGCCACGCGCGCTGTCGTCGTCAGTTGGTAAATGTTGCCGTAATCCGGCAGGAAGCGGTCCCAGCTCAACTCGTCACGGACATAGAGCGCGATCAGGATGGCGGCCGCGAAGCCGATCGCCAGGCCGGCGACTGTCAAGCCGGCGTAGACTTCGTTGCGGGCGAAGTTGCGCAAGGCGGCGGCGAGGTAGTTGCGGAACATGGTCTCCCTCAGGCGGCCAGCAGCGTTTCGCTGACCACGCGGCCGTCCAGGAGCTTGATCGTGCGCTGGGCGGCGGCGGCGTGGGCGAGCGAGTGGGTGACCATGACGACGGTGATGCCGGCCGTCGCAGGCTTCGGTGAGCATGGCCATCACCGCCTCGCCGTTGGCGGTGTCGAGGTTGCCGGTGGGCTCGTCGGCGAGGATCAGCTTGGGCTTCGGCGACCAGCGCGCGGGCGATCGCGACGCGCTGCTGCTGGCCGCCGGAGAGCTGCTGCGGGCGGTGGCGGGCGCGGTGGGCGATACCGACCCGCTCCAGCGCCTCGGCGATCCGGCGCTTGCGCTCGGCGGCCGGCACACTCGCGATAGATCAGCGCCACCTCGACGTTCTCGGCCACCGTCAGATCGTCGATCAGGTTGAAGCTCTGGAACACGAAGCCGATGTGGTCGCGCCGAAGCTGGGTCAGCTGCCGCTCCGGAGCGCGGCGACGTCCTCGCCGAAGAACCGTAGGCGCCGCCGGTGGGCTGTCGAGCAGACCCAAGCACATTGAGCAGCGTCGATTTGCCGCAGCCCGACGGGCCCATGATGGCGACGAACTCGCCAGGCGCGATCTCCAGCGAGACATCGTCGAGCGCCAGCGTCTCGACCTCGCTGGTCTGATAGACCTTGGAGACCTTGTTCGAGTTTCAGCATCGGCTTTCGCTCCTTCAGTTGGTCAGATCGACGCGGTCGACCTTGTCGAAGGCGGTGTAGTCGGAGGTGATGACGCGGTCGCCCGGCTTGAGCCCGCTCAGGACCTCCACCTGCTCGGCGTTGCGGCGGCCGAGGTTGATGCGCCGGCGCTCGGCGCGCGTTGGGCCGAGGCCATCACCATCGCCCAGTCGCCGCCTGTGCGCTCGAGGAAGGCGCCGGCGGGCAGGATGAGCGCCGGCGCGTCGCCGCCGAGCGACAGCTTGCCGTCCACCGCCTCGCCGGTCAGTGAGCCCCTGCGGCGGCGGCCCCACGAAGTCGAGGTCGACGGTGAAGACGCCGTCCTTCACCTGCGGGTAGACGCGTGTGACCTTCAGCGTCCAGCTCTTGCCGTCGAAATCGGCTGTGCGCGATCTGACCAAGCCGTACGCGGCCGAGATAGAATTCGTCGACGGCGGCGGTGACCTTGTAGCCGGTGTCCGGCACGATCTCGCCCAGCCGGTCGCCGCGATTGTGGTTCTGGCCCACGCTCTGCGACGAGGTCGGTGAGCTCGCCGGCGACTGGCGCCTTGACGGTTAGGTCGTCCAGCTTGGCGCGGGTGATGACCAGGTCCTGGCGCAGGCTCGCCTCTTCCTCGTGCACGGCCGGGAGCTGGCGTACGCGGAGCACCTCTTCGCGGGCGTCGCTGGCGGCTTGCAGCGGCCGCAGGCCCTGGTCGTAGGCAAGCTCGTCGCGGATCTGGTCTTGGCTCTCCTGCGAGATCACACCGGTGGCGGCCAGCGTCAGCCGCCGCTGCGCGGCGCGGTTCAGGCGGGTGATGTTGTAGTCGATCTCGGCGGCGGCCTTGGCGTTGGCAAGTCGCGTGTCCTCCAGCTGCTTCTCGTAGGTCTGCAGCTGGGTGATCGAACTCCACCAGCCGCCCCTCGCGGTCGAGGACGTCGAGCTCGAGCTCGGTGTTGCGGAAGGTGATCAGCGGCTGGCCGGTCGTCACGCGATCCCCAGCATGCGCTAGCACCTGGCTACCTGCCCGCCTTCCAGCGCGTCGAGGTAGACCGTGTCGTGTGGCGCGATCTGGCCCCGCAAGGGTGTGAAGTCGTGGAAGACGCCCGGCGTCACCGTGTCGATGGTCACCGTCTGGCGCGGCACGCGGATTGTGCGCTCGATGCCCCCCAGCAACATCGCGACCACAAGGACGAGCACGGCGACGCCGACCGCGATCGCGCCGCCGGCAATCAGGCGGCGGTTGCGCCGCGGCCCTGGCGGCAGCGGCCTGTCCATCGCGGTGCTCAAGGGCGCGCCCTCATGAGTTCGGTATTATGCCGCCGTCCAGCTCTGACATTAAACGGAGATAGATCAGTGACTTATGGGGAGGTTAGCGCCGCGCGCATCGCTCAGGTGTCCGGAAACGGACAGGTTGGAACGCGCCTGCGCCCGCTCTAGGCTCTCGCCCGATGACCGGTCCCGTGCTTGTTGTTGATGACGATCGCGACGTGCTGCACGCGGCGCGACTGGCGCTCGCCGGCGAGAGTGAGCGTGTGGAGACTGCGCCGTCGGCCGCGGACCTTCTCGGAAAGCTCGAAGATGACGTCTACGAGGCGCTGCTCCTCGACATGAACTTCGCGCTCGGCGAACAGAGCGGCCGCGAGGGCCTAAACCTGCTGGCCGATGTGCGGGCGAAGGATCCGGACCTGCCGTCGTGCTGATGACCACCTATGGCGGCGTCGCGCTGGCGGTCGAGTCGCTGAAGGGCGGCGCAGTCGACTTCATCCTCAAGCCGTGGCGCAACGACAAGCTGCTGGCCGCGGTGCGGGCGGCGGCGGAGCGCACCCGAGCCAGTCGCGCCGCCAGCGGCGCATTCGACCTGGAGGCGGCTGAGCGCGAGGCGATCCGACGCGCGCTCGAGCACCATCGCGGCAACGTCGCGCGCGCGGCCGCGGCGCTGGGGCTGACGCGACCGGCGCTCTACCGGCGGATGGCCAAGCATGGCCTCTAAGCCGGCCGGGCGCCCCGCTGTTCTCGCTCGGCCTCGCCGTTCGCGCCTTCCTCGTCGCGACGCTGGGGGTCGCCGCGATCGGCGTGGGCGCCGGGCTCCACTTTTATGCAACGGCGCTCGTCATCGCCGCGGCCGGTGTGCTCGTGCTCTTCGGCCTCGTGCAGGCGGTGGGGCGGGGCGACCGCATGCTGGCGCGCTTCGCGACGAGCGCGGCCGCAGGCGACTTCGACCGCGCGGGCCGAGACGTCGGTGGGTTTGCGACGCTCGCGGCCGCGATCGATCGGGCCGTGGCCGCGTTGCAGGCGCGGCGCGCACAAACGCAGGCCCGGCTCGACTTCCTCGAGGCGCTCGCCGACAGCGTAAGCGCGGCGCTGATCGTGATCGAGGCCGACGGGTCAGCGCGGCTCGCCAACCGCGCCGCGCGCGAGCTCGTCCGGGACTCGATCGCGCGGCTTGCCGACATCGCGCTCTTCCTGCCCGAAACGGCTGCCCGGATTGGCGCGCTCGAGCCGGGCGGCCGCGAGATCGTCCGTCTGACCGACGGCCGCGAAATGCTGGCCTCCGCGGTGCAGTTCGCGGCCAGGGGGCGGCGAAGCGAGCCGCCTTGTCGCTGCTGACGCCGATGGGCAGAACTCGACGCCGTCGAGTTGCGTGCGTGGCGAAATCTGGTGCGCGTCCTGGCCCACGAGATGATGAACTCGCTGACGCCGATTGCCTCGCTCGCGGAGAGTCTCGCCAAACATGTGGACGAGCCGGAAACCATCGCCGCCGCGGTGGAGGTGATCGGGCGGCGCAGCCTCGGCCTGATGAGCTTCGTCGACCGGTACCGCGAGGTGGCGGAGATCCCCAAGCCCCAGCTTCGGCCCGTCGTCGCTCGCCGAGCTAGCGGCCTCTGTCCAGCAGCTACTGGCGCCGTCGTTCGCGGCGGCGTCCGTTGAGCTCCGCGTTCGCGTCGAACCTGACGACCTCATGGTCCTCGCCGACGCGGACCTGATCGAACAGGCGCTGATCAATCTCCTGAAGAACGCGACCGAGGCCGTCGGCGGGCGAACCGAGGCGCACGCGTGTCGCTGACCTGCCGCGATGTGGGGGATGCCAGGTCGAGATCGTTGTCGCCGACAACGGCCCGGGCCTGACGCCGGAAGCGAGCGACAGCCTGTTCATACCGTTCTTCACCACCAAGGAGGGCGGCTCCGGAATCGGGCTGAGCGTCGCGCGCCAGATCGCGCTGGCCCACCAGGGTCAGCTCCAGGCGTCAGCGGCCGCGATCGGCGGAACGGCCTTCGTGTTTCGCCTGCCGGCGAGCTGAGCAGGGCGAAGGCTAAGGCCGCAGATGCTTGGGCAGGGCGGCGATCTGGGCGGGTGTGAGTTCGGTCATGCCGCCGACGATGCAGCCGGTCACGATGCCACCGCCCTGGCTGACATGAATGTCCAGGTCGAGTGGCGAACAGACCAGACCCGAGCCCCCGCGGTCGATCGAGATTATGCGGGAGCTGCCGAGCGTCAGCAGGGGGCAGGAGCCGGCCATATCGAGGCGGAAGACCCGGTTGTTGCCGATGTTGAGGAACACCGTGTGGTCGTCGGCCGCCTTCCAGCCGTACCAATCAGTCACGTGAAAGCAGCTGTGGCCCGGCTGCGCCGCGGCCGGGAGCCCCGCGGCCAGCGCCGTCGCCGCCAACGCGCTCGCCATCATAAGTCTGCGCATCGATGTCTCCCTGAATGCAATGAAGTGCCGGCCTCGGCTAGTACGGCCTGACGCCCCGTGGCAGCGCCGCCGCCTCGTCGGGGGTCATCAGGGTCATGTTCTTGACGATACACGGCGTCGCCGGGCCGCCTGGCTCCGCCACCTTGAGGTCGAAATCGAGCGGTCCGCAGATCGTGTCACCGCCTCTGACCCGGCTGACCAAATGCACGTCGGGCCAGTTCAGTTCGGGGCACGACCCCGCCAAGTCCAGCCGATACACTTTGTTGCCGGTGATACCGAGGTAGATCGTGTGATCGTTCGGCGCCTTCCAGCCCTGCCACTGCGAAACGAAGAAGCACTGGTTGGGTTGGGCGAGCGCCACGTTGCCGGTCGCGATCGTCGTCGCGGCGAGCACGCTCGCCAGAAGCATCTTGCGCATCGGGTTGCCTTCCAGAGAAGCGCCGTCGGACTCTAGACGCCGCCGATAGAACGCGCGAGCAGAGTGCGCGGGTGCGTTAAGTCGGCGACGCTAGCGTATCATCGCCACACAGCCTGTACCGTTGATGAACGGCGCGGATGCGGCGGGCAGGCCCGGCCCTGCGTCCCTTGGCGGAGGGGAACCGGACCGCTATGCCAATCCGCGTGACCCGACGCACGATCCTCTCCAGCCCTGGCAGGCGTTCGGCGCTGATCGCGCTGGCCATGGCGGCGTTTGCGGTGAGCGCCAGCGCGGCAGGCCCGCCGCAGACCCCGGTCGTGCTCTGGAACGGCGCGGCCGTCGGCATGAGCGTCGACCAGGTCTTCGCGCTCTTTCCCACCGCCAAGCCCACGACCGGGCAGACGCTCGAGGATGGCGCGCTCGAGGCGCTCAGTCTGGACGCGACCGTCGACGGCGCTCCGGCGGATGCTGTCTTCTTCTTCAGGGGCAAGGCGCTGGACGCCGTCCTGGTCGAGCGGCGGAATCTGCAGCGCGATCGGCGGCAGAATCTGGCGGAGGCGACGCGCCTGGTCAGCGCCGCGACCGCCCAATACGGACGGCCGAGCCGGTGCATCGAGCGGCGCGATATCGCCACTGTCGACTGCGCCTGGCGCGGGGGCGACCTGAAGGTCGCCGTCGCCTACCATGACTTCGGCGGAGGCAGCCCGGCCCTGAGCATCCTCTACCGTGGCGGCCGCTAGGCTTTACATCCGGCGTTATGCAGTCCTAGTACGAGACGCCCCGACCACACGCGAGCGCTCTATCGGACCGATGGCCAAGCCGACCGCCGCAACTGGCCCCGAGACGCTGACCGCCTCGTTCATGCTCCAGCGCGGCGCCCTGGCGCGGGTGGGCGCCGAGCGCATCGCGCTCCTGGAAGCGATCGGCGAGCACGGCTCGATCTCGGCCGCCGCGAAGGCGGTGAGCCTCAGTTACAAGGGCGCCTGGGACGCCGTGCAGGCGCTGAACAACCTGTTCGACCAGCCGCTGGTGATGACGCGGGCTGGCGGGCGCTATGGCGGCGAAGCGGCGCTCAGCCAGCGCGGCGTCGAGGCGATCAAGGGTTTCCGGTCGGTCGAGGCCGAGCTCGCGCGGCTGGCGGCCACCCTGGACGACGGCGCCGCCGAGACCGGGCGCGAGCCTTTGACCTCGATGATCTGGAGCCTGGGCATGCGAACCAGCGCGCGCAACGCCCTTAAGGGCGTCGTCGAGGGCGTCAGAGACGGCGCCGTCAACGCGGAGGTGACGCTCCGGATCAGCGAGGGCGCCGTCATCACCGCGATCATCACGCGCGAGAGCGTGCGCGATCTGGGGCTCGCGCCAGGCCGCGAGGCGATCGCGCTCATCAAATCGAGCTTCGTTATCCTCGCCAGGGGCGACGAGAGCTTGCGCACATCGGCCCGCAACCAACTCCCCGGCGAGGTCATCCGCCGCGAGGACGGGGCCGTGAACAGCGAGATCAGCCTCGCCATCGGCGGCGGCAAGACCATCACCGCCACGATCACCCGCGAGAGCGCGACCGCGCTCGATCTCAAGCCGGGCGAACCCGCCGTCGCCTTGATCAAGGCCTCTCACGTCATCCTGGCCGTGGAGTAACCGATGCCCGCTGTTCTCCGTCGACTGACGATATCGGCATGGCTCGTGGGCTGGCTGAGCGCTTGCCTCGTCGCGTCGGCGCACGCGGAGGATGTCGCGGTTGCGGTCGCGGCCAACTTCGCCGAGCCGGCGAAAGCCATCGCGGCCGAGTTCGAGAAGGCGACGGGCGACCACCTCGTGTTCAGTTTCGGCTCGTCCGGCCAGTTCTATACCCAGATCGCCAACGGGGCGCCGTTCCAGGTCTTCCTCTCCGCCGACGCCGACCGCCCGACGAAGGCCGAGCAGACTGGCCTCGCCGTACCCGGGACGCGCTTCACTTATGCGGTCGGCAAATTGGTGCTCTGGAGCGCGACGGCCGGGCTGGTCGACCCGCGCGGCCGCGTGCTGCGCGACGGGCATTTCGACAAGCTCGCGATCGCCGATCCGACCGCGGCGCCCTACGGAGCGGCGGCGATCCAGACGATGCAGAAGCTCGGTGTCTACGACGCGCTCAAGCCAAAGCTGGTGCAGGGGACGTCGATCGCTCAGGCCTTCGCGTTCGTGAAGACGGGCAACGCCGAGCTTGGCTTCGTCGCCCTGTCACAGGTGGTCGACGAGCCGGGTGGCTCGCGCTGGCTGGTGCCCGAGGCAGACCACGACCCGATTGTTCAGCAAGCTGTGCTGCTGAAGACCGGCGCGACTCAAAGGGCGCGCGCGCCTTTCTCGCCTTCTTGAAGGGACCGACTGCGCTCGCGATCATCCACAAGTTCGGCTACGCGACGCCCTGATCCGATGCTCGAAGCCCTCTGGCTGACGCTGAAGCTCGCCGGCCTCACGACCGCGATCCTGCTCGTCGCCGCGACGCCGCTGGCCTGGTGGCTCGCCCGCTCGCGCCGCTGGTGGAAGGAGATCGTCGCGGCAACGACCGGGCTGCCGCTGGTGCTGCCGCCCACGGTCATCGGCTTCTATCTCCTGATCGCACTCGGTCCATCGAGCCCACTGATCCGGCCGCTGGCGCCGCTTGGCGTGCGCACGCTCGCCTTCTCCTTCACCGGGCTCGTCATCGGCTCGGTGATCTACTCGCTGCCGTTCGCCGTGCAGCCCATCCGCAACGCCTTCGCCGCCATCGGCGAGAAGCAATACGAACGAGGTATACGTACATAAGCTGCCGGGCCTTCTCCTCCGGCGTATAAACCGCCGCGATCACCCTGCCCACCGCCTGCGCCACCTGCGGATCGACCGCCGGATGGCTCCCCAGCCGCGCCAGCACGGTATCCGTGCGCCGCGCCTTCACCAGGATGCGCGCATACGTAACCGCGTTGGGGAAAGCCTGAAACAGGTCCGCGCCCGCGAGGTTGGCGCCGCGGTCGGCGAACGTCACGGCGTCCGGCAGGATGTGCCATTCTTCGAGGTGCCCGGCAATCTCGAAATCGGCATCCGCGGTTTCGGTGCGCGCTCCGATGATGGCGGTCTTCAGCGCGGTCACCGCGTCCGCGGTCCGCCCTGTGCGGGCGCGCAATTCGGCTACTTTGATGAGCCATTGGGGGTCGCGGTACGCCAGCTCGTAGAGCCGCGAGTAGCTCTGGATGGCGTCATCGAAGCGCAGGATGCGCTCCTCCAGTCCGGCTTTGGCCTGGAGCACATCCGCGCGGTCGGGCCGCGCTTTGATGCCGCGGTCGTAAGCGGCTATCGCCGCGGGATAATCCTCGGTCACCGTTTCGATGCGCCCCAGCACAATCGGCCAGCGGTAATCGAGCGGCGGATCGCCCTCGGTCTTGCGGTAGAACGCCACCAGCCGGGCGGCCTGCCCGTGCGCCACTGCGTAAGCCGCGGCCTCTTTGGCGAGCCCTTCGTCCTCCGGGTAGCGATTCAGAATTTCGATATACTGGTCGACCGCCCCGGCCGCGTCCTTCATGCGGTCGAGCACCGGAATCAGCGCGCGCCGGATGGAGGCGACCCGGGCGATGCGATCGGCCGGCGCGAGCGGCGACTGCTTCAGCCGCTCGATCACCGCAAGCTGGTAATCGCGGAACCCGGCATCGTCTTTGGCCTGCAGATAAATGTCCGCCATGGCGGAGAGATAATCGGCCTGCAGCGGATCGGCCGCCAGCAGCCCCGCCAGCAAAGTGCGGGCGCGCGGGAATTGTCCGGCGTCGGTGGCGATGCGCGCAGCCTCCAGGGTGAACTGCCCGGCCAGGCCGGTACGGGCGCGCCGCGCGGCTTCCAGCAACTCGTCCTCAGCCGCGCCGGGCTGGTGGTTGCGCACGTGAAAATCCACCGCGCCGCGCACCACCCCGAGAATCAGGGGATGGTCGCGATACAGCGCATCCACCACGGTCGCTGCCTGCGCGATGTCCTGCTTCGATTCCAGCAGCCGCACACTCGCCAGCGTCAGGCGCATCTTATCCACAGGATCGTTGGTCACCGCGGCCAGCCGTTCGTTAGCGCGCACTTCGATGGCATCGAACCCAAGGCGACGGGCGTCCTCCTCCAGTATGGTCAGCTCGGCCGCGCTGCGGGAGGATTCCACCTGCGTCCGCAACAGCGCTTCCAGATCCGCGCGGCGGTCGAGCGCCTCCAGCACGGAAATGCGCAGCACCACGGCTTCCTCGGTGCCATTCGCCGCGGCCGCCTCCGTGGCGCGGTCGATCAGCGGGCGCGTATCGGCGCGTTGCAGCAGGCGCAGCAGGCGGGCGTTGGCCTGCTTTTCCCCGTCCAGCGCTCCGGCGACGTATTCCTTCACCGCGGCCGGATAGTCGCGTTTGTTTTCGCCAATCGCTCCGGCCTGATAGGCGTACAGCGCGGGGTTCGCAAACCTCCGCCGCGCGGCGGCAATCCAGCGCAGCGCGTCGCCATAGCGGTAGTAATCCCAGTAGACCGTGGCGGTATCCAGGTAGGCTTTCGGGTTGGCCGGGTCCGCCGCCGGCATGCGCTCCCAGAAGGTGGCCGCGCGGGTGAGCAGGTCGCGATCGGCGCAAATGTCGCCCATGCGTGCCAGGATGTCCGGATCGCCGGGATTGGCGCGCTGCTCGTACCCCGCCATGGTGAGGGCTACGTTGGTATCGCGCGGGTCGTACGCCGCCAGCGACCGGTAGAGGCTCTCCGCTCTAGCCGAAAATTCGCCCCGCCCGGGGTAGGCCGCCGCCAGCGCGCGCGCCGCCGGAGCCGCCTGTTCGAAGTGCGAGAGCCACGCTTCCGCTTCCACCACGAATTGCACCGCCGCCGGATTGGCCGCCACCGCCTGGTCGAAGCGCCCCTGCGCGAGGGCCGGATTGGCGGCGCGGATTTGCGCCAGTTCGCCGGCCAGCCGTCCCTGCGCCGAGAGCCGCTGGAACAGCCGGTTGGCGAGCATCGGATCGTAGAACCAGTACTCGCGCAGCAGCCGCTCGTCCGCCGCGGCATTGCGCGTTTCGGGGCGCTCGTACGCGCCCATCAGGTTGCCCACGAAAACCAGGTCTTCCGGGAACCGCTGGTGCGCGTACAGATTCAACTGCAGGTACATCGCGGCATTGGGGTGGCTGGAAACGATCTCCCCGAAGTAGCGCTCCAGCTCGGAACCCGAAAATACCGCGATGGCATCGCGCGTCACCCGCTCTAGCGCCGCGAATTGCTTGGTGCGCAGATACCAGCGGGCCAGCTTATCGCGCCAGGAGTGGTCCGGAAATTTAGCGATGGCCCGGTTATAGGTATCCTCCACGTCGCGCGACATGCCGTTCTGTTCGAGGAACGCCGCCAGCCGCTCATACAAGCCGGGGTCGTTGGGGTTGCGGTCGATTTCCGTGCGGTACACGCGCAGCGCGTCCAGCGGCCGGTTCAACGCCGCCAGGCGCGAGAGATATTTATCCAGCACGAGCACATAATCCGCGGAACGGGCGCCCGTTGGATTGGCGTTGGCTGGCTGCCGCGTCGGCGTGAGCGGCGGCGTTCCGATGGGCACGCCGGAAGCCTTCGTCGCCAGTTCGCGCAGCAGTTGATCGTACAGAGCAAACTCCTCGCCGGTGCGGTTGGCGCGCGCCAGGGCGTCGGAAACCTGCAACGCCACCGTGACGCGCGACGCGCCTGCGGGGAACGCCGCCAGATATTCGCGGCCCGCGCGGATCACGCTGGCATCGTCGCCATAGGCGCCATAAGCCGCCACCAGCGCGGCGTGCAGCGGGTCGCGGTGCGCCGATTGCGGAAATCGCCGGTCCAGCAGCGCCACCAGTCCGGCCGCCGCCGCGCGGTGAAAGTAGGGCCCCGCGCGTTCGTTCTGGCTCTGATACTCCGACTGCTCGCCGGTCCAGTTCAGCAGCAGCGAAAGAATGCCGTTCAGGAAGCCGGGCGAAGTATCCACCGTGGCGATGTCCTTATAAAAGGAGAGATCGCCCGAGCCGAACAGGATGGGCTGCTCCGGTTGGCTCAGCAGCAGGTTGGCCAGGCCGTAGAGCGCCCGCTCCCCATGCGCTCCGCCGGCGGGCGCCACGCTGTATAGCGCGTAATCCAGGCGCGCTGCTTCGGCCGCGTCGGGCAGCCGCTCGAAAAGTTGTGCCAGCGTTTCCAGCTCCGCGGCCGTCCAGGGCTGGCGGCCGGAATCCTTGGCAAGGCGGTATTCCAGCAGCGCCCGGCGCGCCGCGGCGGTGTTGTTGCCGAAGCGGAAATAATGAAACAGCCGCGCCGTGGCTTCCAGGTTCGCCGGATTGGCCGCCAGGGCCGTGCGCGCGCGTCCGGCGAATTCGCGCAATTGCCCGTGCTCCTCCAGCAGATTGAAATAGCTGGATAGCATTTCCTGCGGCCACAGCGGCTGAAACGCGCGATCGTAAACCGCCAGCGCCGCACCCGCATCGCCGCGCCGCAGCGCCACCTCGGCGCGCATGCGGACCGGCTGGTACTGATCGTGAAACGCGCGCCCATAGGCCGCAATCTCCGCTTCGGCCGCGGCGAAGTGTTTGCGCTCGGTCAAATCGTCGATCCGCATGCGCCAGGCCGCCGGCTCTTTGGGATAGCGCGCCACCCAGTCACGGAAGACCGGCTCCGCCACCGCATCCGGCAGCGCCTCCCGGCGGATCACCGCCGCCATCCGCTCAAAGGCCTGCCATCCGCGCTGCGCCGTAGCCGGCAGCAGCGGATCGTCCGGAGCCTTGGAAGCCGACGTCAGCGCCGCCAGCTCCTCGCGCGCCTGCCTGCGGCGGTGGTAGAAATCCGCCAGTTCGCCATCCGCCGCGTAGGGGTCGGACGCCCTCTCCGCGTAGGCCTTCCAATCGGCTTCCGCGGCTGGAAAGTCCTCCGCCATTTCGGCTTCCTGCGCCCGCAGCCGGTAGAGCAGGGCATCCCGCAGCGCCCCGGCAATCAGCCCGTCCAGCGCCCTTCGCGCCTCGGCCGGAGGACGCAGAATCGGCGTCGCCCCACCCGGCATCCCCACCGTGCGAAACAGGGCTGACATGGCCGGCCCCGCCGCCGTGCGCTGCACCCACGACTCGAGTTCGCCGTGCAGCGCCAGCGCCCCGCAGAGGGCCAGCACCGCCGCGGACGCGGAGGCGCGGAGGCGCGGAGAAAGGAGGGAGATGCCGGGGTGTCGCGGCGTTTTCTCTGGCGCCCAAGACCACCTACCAAACCTCAAGCGGCACCTCCTGCGCGGCCACGATTCCAGCACCGCCGCGGATGCGGAGACGCCCCGAAAAAACCTGACGCGGAGGCGCGGAGGCGCGGAGAGAGGACGGAGAAGGAGATGCCGGGGTGTCGCGGCGTTTTTTCTGGCGCCCAAGACCACCTATAAAACCTCAAGCGGCACCTCCTGCGCGGCCACGATTCCAGCACCACCGCGGATGCGGAGGCGCCCCGAAAAACCTGACGCGGAGGCGCGGAGGCGCCGGAGAGAAGAGAGAGAGAAGAGGGAGATGCCGGGGTGTCGCGGCGTTTCTTCTCCGGCCAGCCTCGTCGCCCCTTTAAATTCTCTCGTGCCACCACGCGCCGCTTGTCCGGCCGACCTCAACTCGCACAGCATCGGCGAAGACCCTTGCCGCTCCTCCTTCCTCCCCCCGCGTCTCCGCGCCTCCGCGTCAGGTTCTCCTCCGCCCCTCACCCACCTACCAAACCTCAAGCGGCACCTCCTGCGCGGCCACGTTGTGCGCGATATCCTCCGCCGTCACCTGCACGCTGTACGTACCACGCGGCAGGTCGGCCGGCACCGTGATCTCGCCCACGTTGGCCCGCGCCGCGCTGCTCCATCGCAGCGACACCGGCAGCGCCCCGTACAAGCGCGCCGTAATCGTGCGCGCGTTGCCGGTGGCCTCGGCCGAAATGCGCACCGTCTCTCCCGCGTGCACCCGCGGCTTTTCCAGCCTCGCGCGCAGCACCGGAATCTTGCTCGCAATCACGAAGCTCTTGGTCTCTCGGTATACGTGCCCGTCCCGGTCGCGCAGGATCAGCCGCACCTGGTACGTCCCATCGGCCATATCCAGCGGCGCCAGAAAGCGCGTCTGCCAGGTGTCCTCCGCCTTCAAATAGCGCAGCGGCTTGGTCAGGCCGAACGGGAACAGCGCGATCACTGAAACGATCGATGCGTCCGCCTTCACGCGCAGCACCGGGTCGCCCGGCCGGATCACCCTCGGACGCAGCAGCGCCCGCGGCACCGCCAGAAACGAAGTGTACGGCGTCACGAACTTGTACTTCTTCGAAAGCCTGATGATCTCGTCGATCGACGCGCGGTCCTCGCCCTCGCGCTCAATCTTCGCCAGCAGCGCATCCACGCGCGCCTTGGCCCAGGTGCGCGGCAACTCCGGATGCTCCGTGCCCGCCGCCGGCAGCGCCGCCGTCGACGCGATCCGCAGCGCCTGCCCGTCGCGAATTCCCGCCACGCTAAACGCCGCCTGCGCCACCGGCTGCTTATACTGCCCGGCCCAGGTGGCCATCCCGCCGGCGTAGCGCGCGTCTTCGAGCGGGTACACCAAATCCACATCCGCCGGCGGGTTCACCGTGAGCGACAGGTTCTGCACCGGCTGCTCGCCGATCTTGTCCAGAAACGCGTTGAGCTTGAAATCCAGCGGCTCTGTGGAGCGCACCCACCCGATCAGCCCGTT
Source organism: Bryobacterales bacterium (assembly GCA_963803725.1). Taxonomy (GTDB): domain Bacteria; phylum Acidobacteriota; class Terriglobia; order Bryobacterales; family Bryobacteraceae; genus JOPF133. The sequence continues at coordinate 19,437 of CAWDOH010000029.1, forward strand.
ATGGCTGGCCAGCATCTGGAGCAGCGGCAGGTTGGCGTCGTCCCCCACTCCGAACACCAGCGTGTGCGCGCGCTGCCCCGCCGGAGGCTTGGCCCACTCCGCCGCGTACCAGGCCGCCAGCTTGCTGTTGCGCACGGTGCCCTCGGTGGCGCCGCCATCGCTGATCAGCAGGACGTAACGCTCGCCCGCCGCGGGCTGCCCGAGCGCCGCCGCCAGCGCGCCCTGCAAATTGGTGCCGCCGCGGATGCGGCTGTCGCGGATGAACGCCAGAGCCCTTTCGATATTGGCCGTGTTGGCCTCGAGCGGCTGCGGCGACAGCGCGCTGACCTCCGAATTGAACAGCAGCAGGTTGAACGAATCGCCCGGCCGCAGCCGCCGCAGCGCCGCCTCACAGGCCGCAAAGCTGCGCCCCAGCTTGTCCCACTGCATGGAAAGCGAATCGTCGAGCAGCACCATCAGCGTGCGCGGCGGCAGCGCCCCGGCGGCCGTTGCGGCGGGCATGCCCAGAAGTGCCTGCGCCTCGAAGAATCCCGGTTCCGCCGGGCTCTCGCGTTCGGTAATCACCCGCAGCGTATCGGCCTGGGCCGCATCCAGCGTGTAGCGCACCGCGAAATCTTCTTTCAGCTCCACGCTGCTGCCTGAGTATTCCGCGCGCACCAGGTTAGGCGTTTGCTGCACAATCCGCAGCGGGTACGTCTTGGCCACGGCTTCAAAATCGCGGATGGCGTGCGCCGAGTGCAGCTCGAACCTGATCGTCATCCGGGCCGCCGTCTGCACGCCGAACACATCCGGCTTCAGCGGCACCACCACCTCCGACTGGTACCGCTCCACGGCCACCGGATGCTGGTATTCCATCTCGATGCGCTTGGTTCCGAATGCCGGAATGGGCACGATTTTCGCCGTGAACAGTTGGCTGCGCCGCGCTTCGTCCGCATCGCGCTCGCCCATCTGCAGCAGCCCCGGATCGATGGCCTGCGACTTCGCCAGCGCGTACACTTCTCCCGCGCGCCGCCGTTCCAGGATCACCCCGGGTATGCGCACCACGTCGTCCCAAACCGCGAAATCCGAAACCGTGGCTTTATCCGGCAGCGCGAACTGGTACACCCCTTCGGTGACATCGGCGGTGTGGTTGGCGAAAATCTGCCGCACCCGGACGCGCGCCGTGCCGTTATCGATCAGAACGTCGATGGCCAACTCGTTCAGCGAGAAAACCGCCGCATCGGGCTGCTGCTTGTCGCCCGGAATCAGCACCCCCGTATCCGCGCTGCCGCACACCGCGCAGGCCAGCCATGCCACCAGAAGCCGCCGCGTGATCCCCAACTTCATCGCAGGGACCCCTCCGCCACGCGCACCAGCCCGTTATCCGTCCCTATATAAAGGTAGCCGCCGCCCGCGGCCAGCGCCGTCACATTGCGCGAAGGCAGCCCCCTCGTGGTGCTGGTCCACCGCCCCGACCCGCGGTCGTACACGAACAACCCGCGCCCCAGCGTGCCGGCGTAGATCCTTCCGCCGCTGGCCAGCATGGCGTTCGGATTCACCACCGTGCCCGGGAAATCCGCAAACCCGTGCCACTCGCCGTGAGCATCCAGCCGCAGCACGCCCGCCCCATACGTTCCGGCGAACCATTCGTCATCCACCGGCAGCACCGCCGTAATCCAGTTGTGCTTCAGCCGCGAATTGGCGGTGGTGTAGTTGGTGCGCACCACGTCGCCGTCCAGAATCGATACGCCGCCCAGCGTCCCCGCCACCGTCTCGCGACCGCGCGCAGCCACCGTGTACACGTGGTTATTCACCAGCCCGTGGAAAACGTACAGGCTGCGCACGCCCGAGCGGTCCACGAACGACAGCCCCGCCGGCGTGGCCACCACCATGCCGCCTTCGCGGAAGGCTACGTCGGTCACATGGTCGGCCAGCAGGCCGTCCTTGCGGCCCATCACCTGGCGTGGCCGTCCGCCCGAATCGAACAGCACTAGCCCGTTGGCCGTGGCCACCGCCGTGCGCCCTCCGGCCGTATCCTCCACAATCCGGTTGATGCAGAACAGCGTGTCGTCCTCGCGATGGATGGCGTGCTCCAGCCCGGCATCCATTATGTCCAGGCCGCGGTCGAAGTAGCCCACCCACAATCGCCCCCCGCTCAGCGCCAGCGCCGCCACGTCGCGATCGGCCATGGCGAATCCGCCACCCGCCAGCACCGGCCGCCAGCGCCGCGCCGCCGGTTCATAGCGGTAGATGGCGTCTTCGGCGGCCGCGTAGACCTGGCCCTCCAGCTTCGCCAGCCGCACAATCGCTCCCGCGGGCGCGTCCGTATCCGGCAAATCGCGCGCCGCCGGCCTCGTTTCGAGCGAGGTCTCCACAATGCCCTCGTCCTCGGTCCCGATGTACAGCGCCTGCCCGCGCCGCGCCAGCGCGTTGGCGAAGAAACCATCCGCCAGCGTGCGCAGCCGCGCCCCCGCGCGAAACTCCACCACCCCCAGCGGCGTTCCGGCGAAAGCCGCGCCATCGGCCGCCGCCAGCGACAGCACGCGCGGGTCCGGCAGGTCCCGCCCCAAGTCGTCCAGTTGCCCGCCGTGGTAGTGAAACAGCCCGTGCTCCGAGGTCCCGATCCACAGGTCGCCATCGTCGCCCGCCAGCGCGGTGATGTGCGCGTTCTTCAGCCCGGCCTGGAACGGCGCCAGCTTGCGCCCATCGAATACCGTGAGGCCGCGGTGCTCCGACCCCAGCAGGATGCGCCCCGACCCCAGCACCAGCACCGCAGTCACCACCTGTAGCCCCGCATCGGCCGGCAGAATCTGGCGGAAGTGCGAGCCGTTGAACGCCAGCAGCCCCGCCCCGCGCGTGGCGATAAACAATTCCGGCTCCGCCGACCCGGCCGCGACGCCCACCGCCATGCCGCCCAGTTCCGCCGGCGGCAGCTCCAGCCCGGTGCGCCAGGCGCCGCGCGGAGTGCCGTTGCGATCGTACAGGAACAGCCCCGCCCGCGCGCTCACGGCGATGCTGTCTTTGTATTCCGCAATGTCGCGATAGCCGGGGCTAGCCGAAACCGCTTCCACCCCGGCGGGCGCCGTCAAATCCACCGGCACGATGCGGAACGGCAGTTCGGATTGCGCCAGCACCTCGGCGGCGGCTTCGTCCCTGGCCTGGGATGCCTGCCGGATCACCACCGCGGCGTAGACAGCCAGCGCCAGCGGGACTACGGCCAGCACCCAGCGCCACCACCGCCACCACTCACCCACGCGAAGCATGCTCGCCTCCCACTAGCATATTCGGTGCCGCGCGTTTCACCAAAAGCCGCGCCGCCGCTTCCGCCCGTTGAACCCAACCGGTACTAACGGTTCAACTCCACGCCCGCCATTCCCTTGAACGCCGCAAACCGCTGCGAGAGTTCGCCAGTCCTTCGCCGCAAAGCGCCCCGCCGCCCCCCTCGCCGCCAAACGACTTTCGGCCCGCACCTGCGTCTAAAGGATACAGTCCCCGCGACCCCAGGAGGGCCCATGCTCAAAGATTTCCGGTTCGGTCTTCGCCTGCTGCTCCGTCAGCCGGGCTTCACGGTCATTGCCGTACTCACCCTGGCGCTCGGAATCGGCGCCACTTCGGCCGTCTTCAGCCTCATTCAAGGCGTCCTGCTGACCCCGCCGCCCTACCGCCAACCCGACCGCCTCGTCCTCATCCCGGCCGCCCGCACCGACGGCCACCCCGACGAGCACGCCCCCGGCTGGGCCGCCGCTCAATGGTTGAACTGGCAAGCGCAGGCCAAGTCCTTCGACGCCATCGCCGCCTACGGCTGGACCTTCAACTTCCTGGTCGGCAACGACGGCTCTGAGTCCATCGAAGGCATGTGGGTCACTCACGATTACTTCAGCGCCCTCGGCCTCCAGCCCATTCTCGGCCGCTCCTTCCTGGAGTCCGAAATCGGCGCCACCGCCAAGCCCGTCATCATCCTTGGCTACGACTTTTGGCAGCGCACCTTTCATGCCGACCCCCACATCGTGGGCAAGACGATCCACCTGAGCCGCCAGGACACGCCGCCCACCGTGATCGGCGTCATGCCTCCCGGCGTCCGCTTTCTTCCTTCACCCTCCGCTTCCCAGGAGCCCAATTACGACCTGAACGGCCACGTGGATTACTGGGTCCCCGCCCAGGTCGACCCCAAACATCTGAAGTCCCGCTACTGGAACGTGATCGGCCGGATGAAGCCCGGGGTCACCCTTTCCCAGGCGCAAGCCGAACTCGCCACCCTGGTGGCCCGCCAGGGGCAGACCGATCGCGACCTCGACGGCTTCACGCCGCACCTCGAGTCGCTCACCGATGAGCTGAATCGCGATGGCGACCGCATCCTGCTGCCGCTGCTCTGCGCCGCCGCCCTGGTGCTGCTGATCGCCTGCGGCAACGTGGCCGCCCTGCTGCTGATGCGCGGCCTGCAGCGCCAGCAGGAGTATGCCATCCGCAGCGCCCTGGGCATCGGCCGCGCCGGCCTGCTCCGCCAGGTATTCGCCGAAGGCCTGCTCCTGGCGATGTTCGGTGGCGTCCTCGGCGTCGGCCTGGCCTTCGGTGTCGTCAAGCTGCTGAAGGCCATCGCCGGCCACGCCATCCCGCGCCTCGACGCCGTCGCTACCGGCTGGGTCGTGCTGCTCTGCGGACTCGCCTCGGCCGCCTTGGCCGCCGTCCTCGCCGCCGCCTTCCCAGCCCTGCGCGCCTCCTCCCTCGACCCCGTCCAGGTGCTCAAAAGCGCCGGGACCAAAAGCAGCGCCGGCCGCGGAGAGCGCCGCCTGCTGCGCGGCGTCACCATGGTGCAGACCGCCCTCACTCTGGCGCTCCTCGTGGGCACCGGACTCCTCGTCCGCACCATGCTGAATCTCTCGCAGGTGTCGGCGGGCTACCGCACGTCCCATATCCTCACCGCTACCGTCACCGCGGTACAGGGCGATTGGAATAATTTCCACCGGATGGCCCTGGAACGCGTATCGTCCATCCCCGGCGTCGAGAAGGCCGCCTTCGCCTGGGGCGTGCCGCTCACCGGCAACGATTGGCCGGGTGAGCTCGAAATCGAAGGCCAGCCGCCCGCCGCCAAAGCCAGCGACAAAATCCTCATCCCGATGCGTTCCGTGACCCCCGGCTACTTCAGCCTGCTCGGCCAGACCGTCACCCGCGGCCGCGACTTCCTCCCGAGCGATACCGCCAAAACTGGCGATGCCGCCAAAACTCCGGGCGTAGCCATCGTCAACCAGGCCCTGGTGGACCGCTATTTCCCCCACGCCGATCCCATCGGCAAGAAGATCTGGTTCTATGACCGCTCCGGCCCAGGCAATGAAATCGTGGGCGTGGTGACCAACACCCGCACGGACGACCTGACCCGCGCCCCCGATCCCGAGGTGTACCTGTGCTTTTGGCAGGCGCACGCATTCTCCAAATCTCTGGTGGTCCAGACCACCGCGGACCCGCGCGCCATCGCCGCCGCCATCGAGCGCGAGTTGCGCTCCGTCGATCCCACCGTGGCCATTGAGAACGTCAAAACCCTCGACCAGATTCGCAGCGATTCGCTGGCCTCCCGCACCTTCGCCATGCAGTTGCTGGTCGGCTTCTCGCTGGTTGGCAGCGTCCTGACCCTGGTGGGCATCTACGGAGTGCTGACTCTCTCGGTGGCCTCGCGCCGCCGCGAAATCGCCATCCGCGCCGCCGTGGGCGCCGGCCAGCATGACCTTCGCAAGCTGGTCTTCGCCGAAGGCCTGCGCCTGGTCGCCGGGGGTGTGGCTGCCGGCATCGTGGCCGCGCTGCTGCTCTCCCGCGTGCTCCAGTCGTTCCTGTTCGGCGTGGGCGCCACCGATCCCGCCACGTTCCTGATCGTCGGATTGCTCTTCGCCGCCGTGGCCCTGTTAGCCTGTTGGGTCCCCATGCGCCGCGCCGCGGCCGTCGATCCGATCGAGGCGCTGCGCTACGAATGATCCGGCGAAGGAGGCGCGCGGGCCGAACCGGCAAAGACGTTTCAATCACGCTGATCGTTGCGCTTGGGAGTAAGTCCTGTTGCCACGCGCGTTGAATAGGAGTCCGGCACAGCCAAGCGCGGCCAGAATGACAGTGGATGGCTCAGGTCCGTCCGTATATGTGACCGTTCCGTTAAGCTTGAACCTAAATCCGGCAGTTAGCCAGCCGCCCCGCCTCGTAGGGCCGTTGGGGCCACCAATTTCCAACTGCGGTGCAGATCACCTTCCGGGTCACAAGCGGTTTATCTGCAACTGGTTGCAGCGCATGGCCGCTGCCCGCTCCGCGGGGCCGCAACCGCCGGATTTAGGTTGAAGTAGGTCTTATCGCCGCTGTTCTGGAACGTCCGCGTCGGGCCTGTGAGGCCGGTGCCGGTGTTGTTGACGATCACTTCCAGCGCGTTTACTCCGCCGATGTTGAAACCTGTTGTGATCGTTCCGGAGGCTGCATTAGTGAAATCGAAGCTCTGGAGCGTGCCGCCATCCATAAACTGCATACTCCCCAGCCCGGGAGCGCCGTTCCCGGAGTTACCGATAATTACGCCGTTAAGTTCGAGCACGGCGCGGTCATCGGATTGGAAGCTCGAAAAGGACAGTGCGATATTCGCCGCGTCCTTCGGAAGTGTGAACGTCTCCTCGGCGTACCAGAAGCCATCAAAACCGGACAGCGTGCCGCCGGTAATGAAGGTGCCGGATTCCATCTGGTTGTTCGTGATGGTGAGATGGCCATTCACGGAAAAGGGCGTAGCATCGGATGCGCCCGCGCCCCATACTGCCCAGGTAGACGGTTCGACGGCACTTACATTGATAGTTCCCGCAAACGCGGGCGGGACGGCGGGGCCGGTCATAGCGACCAATAAACCAAACACTCGAGGGACCCATGATGTAATAGCAGACTTCTCAAGATTTTCATGGACACAACAGCCTCAGACTTTTTGGCTAGGGAGGGTTTGACGATAGTTAGCGGCGGTGTCAGCCACTCGGCGAATGAAGCCGCCTGCCGGATCACGCCACTGCCGTGTTTCTGGTCAGCAATCCTGATAAGCTGGCGCATATGCCGCCGGCGCCATCTGAGGAGCGCCGCACGATCGCAGCGCCGCTTTGAGACGCTGTCACACGGCGCGGGCGGCCGCGGTCTTGGCAGTTATGAGCAATCTTCCATCTCCAATGCGGCTTTTCCTCCTGGGGGCCACTGGCGGCATTGGGCGGCAGTTGATCGCCCAGGGCCTCGAGCGGGGACACCGCTTCACCGCCTTCGTGCGGTCGCCTCAGAAACTCACGCCGCGCGAGGGCCTGGTGGTGCTGCGCGGCGATCCCCGCAGCGTCCCGGAATTGAGCGCCGCGCTTCCTGGCCACGATGCCGTGCTCTCGGCGCTGGGTCCGCCAGGCCCTGGACCCACCACGATCCTCCGCGACGGCGCGCGCAGTACCATCGCGGCCATGCAATCCGCCGGCGTGGGGCGGCTGCTGATCGTCTCCGCGGCCATGCTTTTCGACGATGCCGGCCTGGTGGCCACAATCCTGCGCCATACGCTGCTGCGCAACGTGGCCGTAGATTCCGCCGCCATGGAAGCCGCGGTGAAGGCCAGCGCACTGGACTGGATGATCGTAAGTGGAAGGCTACGACACGGCAACGCACGTCCGCATTACCGATCTGCGGACCACCCGCGCGGACGCCCGCGGCCAGTATGCCTTTCGCGACCTGGCTCCCGGAACTTATCGAATCCTCGGCACGTTCGAGTACCTTGCCCCGGACGTCCAGACCATGGACCTGGCGGGCGCGCAGTTAGTAACTGTCGACCCACACGGGGAGATAGCGTTGGACCTGGACTTATACGTGATCCGTTAGTTGCCGGGTTCGGGCCGTGAGGCTGCCGCGCCCTTACTGCGTAGGCTGCTTCTTGCGCGGGCGGCTGACGCGCTTTTTCGTCTGTCCATCGCCGCCGGAGGTTTTGCGCGGGGCGCGCGGGCGGCGCATCGGCTTGGGAGGCGGCTCCGGGATGGGGATTTCGCCGGTGGCCGTCGGCTGGCCGGGCACCAGGGGCTGCGGCTCGTCCTCTTCCTCTTCCTCTACCTGCAACACCGGCTCGGGTTCGGGAGGCGGCGCGGGCGGGTGAAACTCGGAGCCGAGGTACACGATCAGTCCCTTCTCCTCATCGGCCTGATTGCGCACCAGGCCCTTGTCCTGCGCGAAATTCAGAAGCTCGCCGAATTCCTGGAACCCGTACTCGCGCCAATCGAAGTTGGGATGATCCTGGCGCACCCATTCGGCCAGCTCTTCGGCCAGCGCGCCGTTGTCCACCTCCAGCCGGTGCATCTCCAGCACGTCGCGCAGCAGCGGGATGGCTTCCTCGGGCTTGGCTCCCGGTTTCTCAGGCGCGGCGCCGCCCTTCATACGGATCATATAGCGGCCCTCGCCGCCGGTCACTTCCACGTAATCGCTCTTCTGCAATTTCTCCACGAAATCGGTAAACGAGCTGGCTCCGTAGGCCTTCTCGTTGAACGTCGAATCGAGTTGCAGCATGGTGGATTTCAGCAGCCCGAGCTGCGGCCGCACTTCGCGCCGTTCCAGCACTCCCAGCGCGCGTTCCACCAGCGGCATGGCCTGCGCCAGGTCCAGCGCCTGGCGCTTGTGGGGCCGCTGCTGCTGCTGCTGCTGTTGTTGCGGGCGGTCCTGCTGCGGCGGGCGGTCTTGTGACGGGCCCTGAAGCTGCGGCTGCGGCGGCTGCGCCTGGGCCTGCTGCGGTTGCCCCTGCGGCTTATCGTGATGGCCGCCGCGCGGCCGTTCGTCGATCAGCGATTCGTAGGCCACGAATTCGTGGCAGTTCCTCTGCAGGATGGTGCTGGTGAAGGCCCGGCCACCCACTACGTAAATGCGCTTGTCATACTGCTTCAGTTTGTTCACCAGGGCGATGAAGTCGCTGTCGCCGCTGACAATCGCAAATGCGTTGATGTGGTCGTGAGTAAAGGCCATCTCGAGCGCGTCGAGGGCCAGGTTGATGTCGGCGCCGTTTTTGTCGCCGCGAGGCGAGGGGTCGCGCTGGACCATCTGCACGGCGTGCTCGGAGAGCGCGCGGGTAGCGGATTCCTGCCTTCCCCAGTTGGCGTAAGCAAATTTGGTGACGATTTCACCACGTTCCTTCAAAGCGTCCAGCACGGCAGCCACGTCGAATTCGCGGTGCAGCGTGGACTTCACGCCGATCTCGATATTGTCAAAATCGATGAATACGGCGATCTTCAATTTCTGTTCCATTCAGATTCCTTTTGAGGCGGCATTGGAGTGGCGAACCGGCAAGGTCCGCCGCGCCTGAGCAGGCCGCGGAGGCGTACCGCCGAGCGAAGCTGCCCGTGGGTACACGACGACGGCAAGGCCTCATGCGTAGTGTAGCGTAAATCGGCGCACGGAGTTGGAGCACGGGCGGGCGGCGGGGCCCGGAGGGGGTGTTTTTGACGCGGAGGCGCGGAGACGCAGAGGGAAGAAGGAGAAGAACCGGATCGTATTATCCGTATTTTTCGGCGCCCCGGGAGCCGCCGCCCGCGTGGCGCCATTTCGGGTGGTCTGGAGGGCGCCCTTTTGACGCGGAGACGCGGAGCCAGGCCAAGAGAGGTCCAAGTGTCTTCTCCGCGAATTTCTCCGCGCCTCCGCGCCTCCGCGTCAGGTTTTTGGGGTCGATTGGAGACCTTTCTGGAGACACTCGGTGACGCCGAGAGAGCAGAAGGAGCATAACCGGATCTTCAAGTCCGTTTATCTCTCGGCGCCCCGGCCTCCCCGCAGGTTTTTCGTGCGCCTATGCTTCCTCGCGGCGCTTCGGCAGCGACGACCATAGCGCGGCGGCGGCCACGATCACATTGGCGGCCACCACCGGCAGTGCGTGAATCGCCAGCCCATAGGTTACCCAGAGGCAAGCCGCCCCGGCCTGGATGCGCCGCAAGGCGATTTGCCTGCGAAAGAGATAACTGGAGACGGACACCGCCGTCGCCAGCCAGCCCAGCGCTTCGATGCTCATGCCAGCCTCGGAGCCGCCGGGGCGGCAAGGGTCCGCGCGATGGTGAGCGAGTCGGTGCGCATCTTGTCCCACTCCCGCAGCACGAAGCCGTGCGACTCAAAAAAGGCCCGGATGCGCATCGGGTTCCATCCCAGGATTTCTTCGAGAACCGGCACCAGCACGCTCAGCGCATCGTCGCTCAGAATCGTGCGGCGTGCGATTTGCGTGAGGTACTTGTTTTCCGAAACCGCGATGGTGAGCCCATCCAGCCGGTTGACGTGCAGCATCACGTGCACGTCGGAGCTGCCATCGCCGACGTAAACCAGCCGGTCGTGGCCGAGGGTCAGGTTCGCGCGCAACTCGTCGAGCACCGCCACCTTGCCGTATCCCGCCGGCACGCGGACCACGGATTCGATCTCGCCGCTCGCCGGGGCATAGCGGAATTGCGTGCCGAAAATGTGCTCCTTGGGGACGATGCCCTCCAGCGCCGATTGGATCACCTCCTGCGGTGCGGCCGAAACCACGCGGACCAGGAAATGGTAGCCGTCCAGCTCCTCCAGGATTTCGAGCAGCCGCGCGATATTCTGTTTCAGCCGGATGCGCTTTCCCGTCTCCACCAGATCCTCGCGGCGGACCCGCCGGAACTCCGGATCGTGCAACAGCAGGTAGGCCAGCTCGCCGCCTTGCTGCACCAGGTGGATCCGCGACAGGCCGGCGATGCGCTCGGCAAAGCCCCCGATGCCCAGCAACTCACTCAGGACAATACCGGAATCGTTGAAGCTCAGGGTTTGATCGAAATCGCTTACCAGCAGATACTCTTTGGACCGGTTTTCAAACTCTCGCATGAGATTTCCTTTCGTTTGTAAGGGAAACACGGTGGCATTACGGCGCAATTACGATTTGCGCGGCCAAACAATTAAGATCTGCAGCGAGGCAGAAAGGTACCCACGGCTGAGGAGATCAGCCAGTTGTTCATTGGATGCGCGCGGAGCCGCAAAGGTTGCCGAGGGGACTGCCGACGGAAGTCGCGTAACAAACGAATCCGCAGTCCAGTCGCCAAATCCTCTATAATCACAATGAGGGAGAAAACTGGGATGCGGAACGTTCTGTCGACTGCCGTCGTAGTGTTGGCGGCTGCCTCTATTTCCTTTGCCGAGGGCATACCCTCCCACGGCATCACCGGCAACTACATCGAAGCCCGCACCGCGGATGTGTACACGGGCCCCTGCTTCGCCAACGGCGAAGCCGAGGAAGTCGGCCGCGAAGCGGTATTCGGCTGGCGCATCAACCAGGGCCAGTGGCAGGGCGTCGACTTGGCAGGCCTTTCGGTGGTGGGCGTGATCCGCTCCGAACACACCCTGGGGTTGACCACGGAACCGGTCAATCCCGCCAAAGCCGTGCTGATTGTGGATAGCCACGCCAACGCCGAACAGCGCCTGGCGCTGCAGAGCTTTGCCCGCCACATGGGCGGCCAACTGCTCAGCGACGTGGTGAAGGTGTCGTACGCGCCCATTGAGCTGACCATCGAAGGCGGCAACATTCATGGCGGCGCCGCCAAGCTGACCGCCGGCTCGCTAGCGGAAATCCAGACCCGTGGCATGAGCGCGGCCGATCACATCTGCGGCAACGAAGAAGTCTGGTATCCGCCGTTGAACGCCATGACTCACGCCATGCCCGCTTACACCCTGGAGAACGACTACACTGGCGACGGCCTCGGCGAAACCTGGCACAACCGCCTGAAGCGCAGCGGGTTCGTGGGCACCTTCCAGGTTCAATCGGAATAGGTCCAGTCGGAATAGAATAGACGCGTGGGGGGGGCGCGCAAACTATCTACATCCGGGTCCACCCCCGCGACAACGTTGCCATCATCGTCGATCCGGAGGGCGTCTCCGCGGGTACTGTATTGCCGGGCGGAATCACTGCCCGCGAGCCCGTTCCCCAGTCGCATAAGGTCGCCCTCGAAGCTCTCGAACCGGGCCAGGCCATCGTGCGCTACGGCCACGCCATCGGGTTCGCCCGGCGCCCAATTCCCGCCGGATCCTGGGTCCGCGAAGAGCTGATGGATATGCCCTCGGCGCCGCCTCTCGACCGGCTGCCGCTGGCTACCGCCGTTCCCGTGCCCTTGCCGCCGATTGAGGGCTACACCTTCGAGGGCTTCCATAATCCTGATGGCAGCACCGGCACGCGCAACATTCTGGGCATCGCCACCACCGTGCAATGCGTGGCGCCCACGGTGGATTACGCCGTCCGCCGCATCAAGGCCGAGCTGCTGCCGCGCTTCCCGAATGTGGATGACGTGGTCGCGGTCACCCACACGTACGGCTGCGGGGTAGCTATCGAGGCCCCCGGCGCGGCCATTCCCATCCGCACCCTGCGGCACATCAGCCAGCATGCCAACATAGCCGCCAGCCCGCTGGTAGTAAGCCTCGGCTGCGAAAAACTCCAGCCAACACGCCTGTTTGGCGACGAACCGGGCGCAGTGCTTCCCATCCTGGGTAACGACTCCCTGATCCGCCTGCAGGACCAGCGCGGCTTCGCGGAAATCGTGGCCGCCATCCTGGAAGCGGCCGAAAAGCGCCTGGCGCGCCTGGACGCCCGCCGCCGCGTCACCTGCCCGGCCTCCGACCTGGTGGTGGGCCTGCAATGCGGCGGCAGCGACGCCTTCTCCGGTGTGACCTGCAACCCGGCGGTGGGCTATGCGGCCGACCTGCTGGTGCGCGCCGGCGCCACAGTGCTCTTTTCCGAGGTCACCGAGGTGCGCGACGCGGTCCACCTGCTCACCCCGCGCGCCGCCACGCCCGATGTGGCCCGCGACCTGATCCGCGAGATGCGCTGGTACGACGAATACCTGGCGCGCGGCCAAGTCGACCGCAGCGCCAATACCACCCCCGGCAACAAGCGCGGCGGCTTGGCCAATATCGTGGAGAAGGCCCTGGGCAGCGTGGCCAAGGCCGGCTCCAGCGCCATTGCCGCGGTGGCCAGCCACGGCGAAAAGGTGACCGCCAAAGGCCTGGTGTTCGCCGCCACGCCGGCCAGCGATTTCATTTGCGGCACCCAGCAGCTCGCTTCCATGAACCTGCACGTGTTCACCACCGGCGAAGGCAGCCCCTATGGCCTGGCGCTGGTTCCGGTGGTGAAGGTTTCCTCGCGCACTGCCCTGGCCGAGAAATGGCACGACCTGATCGACCTGGATGCCGGCCGCATCGCCACCGGCCACGCCACTATCGAAGAGGTCGGATGGGAGCTGTTCCGGATGATTCTGGAAGTGGCCGGCGGCCGCCGCCGAACCTGGGCCGAGCATTGGGGGTTGGGCAATGCGCTGGCGCCGTTCAACCCGGGCCCGGTGACCTGAGCTGCTCTACCTCCCGATGGCCACCGTCACGCCCGCCGGCTGCACGTCCAGCCGCTCGATGCGGTGGCCCATCTCAAACGACCGTCCGATGGCCGCGTCGGGATACATCGGCAGCAGGAAATTCTCGATCAGGAACTGCAGGGTTTTGCCGTCGATCTGCATGCCGCCGATTTCCACGCGGTCCACATCCACGGTGGCCTCTCCGCCGCCCGAGCGGATGCGCGCCGTCACGCTGACGGGGTGTTCGCCTTCCAGCAGCATGGACATCAGCCAGCCCGGCTGGCGGCCCTGGCTGCGCTCCAGTTTGGCGAAATCGATGATCGCGCTGCCTTGCGCCGTTCCAGGACCGACAACGGATAGCTTGGTGTTGCGCACCCCCACGGGCGCCTCTTCCGCCACAAAGGCGTTCAACTCGCCCACGCTCAGGGTCACGCGCGTGCCCGCCCGCAGGCGGTCGCTCGAAATCTCGTCGAATTTGCGTTTGGCGGAAAGGTAATCGTTGGGGGTTCCGGTCAAGACCGCCAACCCCAGCAGCATCGTCCAGAGAAATCGCATCCTGGTATTTCGACGCGCCGCAAACCGGGCGGTTGCGCCGGTGCGCCGCGCCCGGTACCTCCCGCATCCCCTACGCCCCAGTATCGCTCCGCTCGGCGCTTTTGCTAAGCTGATCCCAGTGGATCTCGATGAAGCAACCTCCTGATGCGCTCATCCGATGTCCATCGTGCGGCGGTTCCGACATCCGCCGGTCCCTGCCGCGCGGCCCCATCGACTACGTCTTCATGAAGCTCGGCAAAAAGCCCGTCCGCTGCCGCAGTTGCGAGCGCCGTTTTTACCGGACGCTGGTGGAACCCGCGGCGCCGGAGAATCCGGGTGACGGACCGCCCGAGGAACGCGTGGTGTTCTAAGAGACCACCCTGGTCAACTCCAGCCCTTTGCCAACGTGCAGGGTGATGGACTCGACGTTCGGACGTTTCCTGACGTGCTCCACGTAATCCGTCATCCCATGCGACACGATGTTATCGGCCACCACCAGCCCGCCGGGCGCGATTCGCAGCATGTCGAAGAAGCGGATGTAGTCGGCCTTCTCGCAGTCGATCAGCGCGAGGTCCTGCTCTCCGGCGCCCGGCAGGAACGCGGCGGCATCCCCGCAGATGTACTGGACAAACCGGTCGAGCCCCAGGGCACGCAGGGTTTCCTGGGACTCGGCGTGCCGGACCGGCTCGATCTCAATCGAAATGAGCCTGCCGCCGGTCTGCCGCGCCGCGGCCGCCAGCGCGATGGTGGAAATCCCGCTGGAGCCGCCGATTTCCAATAGCCTTTGGGCCCCCACGCCCGCGGCCAGGGCGCACAGAAACTCCGCACTGGGTGGCTCCAGGTTGCGATGGCGTTCGGCCTGCGGAAGGCCCCTGGCGTCCTGGTCCAGTTTGCGCCGCCACAGACGTGCGATGGCTTCCCGTTCCAGTTCGCCGAGCACCGCCTCACACCCGCCGCACGGTCACTTTGGCTTCCGCGAACAGCACCTCCACCATGCCGAAGTGCTCGTCGTAGTAGGCGCTCGAATATTCGTTCATCCGCACCGCCGAAACCACCACCGAGATGATCCCGGCCTGCACGATGGCGCGGGCGCAATCCATGCAGGGCATGATTTCGACAAAGATGGTGCAGCCCTCAGTGGCCGTTCCGGCGCGCGCGGCGTTGCAGATGGCGTTGCGCTCCGCATGCTCGATCCACAGGTACTTGGTGGGCCGCACGAGACGTTCCGGAACGTCGTCCCGAATGCCCCGCGGGAACGAATTGTAGCCCGTGGAGCGGATCTCGTGGTTGGGTCCCACGACGACGCAGCCGATCTGGGTGTTGGGATCCTTGCTGCGGGCCGCCACCACCTTGCAGATGTCCAGATAATATTGGTCCCAGCCGGGTATGGTGCGCATGGGCTTCTCACCAACTCTAGCAGAGCCCCGGCGGCCCGGGCGGCGAAGCGCGGTTTGCCGACCCGCGCGGGCGGCTGGGCATCCATTGCAACGAGCCCTTGTGGATTCTGGTGCTGGGCGCCCTGGGCGCCGCCGGCGGCTTGGCGCGGTGGGCTTCGCAGCTTCCATTGCCAGGCAGCGTGATCAGCGAGGACACTAAGGGGCCGCGGAACAATAATCTGAACAGATGTTTCGACGCACCCTACCGCTCCTTGCGGTCGCGGCTCCGCCAGACCGCGCTCTGAGCCGCGCGCGCCAGCAAGCGGTTGGATTTGAATGCACAGAATATTTCTCCGCAGCCCCTAAGGGATCACGTTTTTCTGGTTGCATGGGCGTTATGCGGCAGATGGCCCCGCGGATGTCAGGGCACGGCTGAAGGTTGAGTCTTTTTAAGAACGCCGCTGGCGAGCCCGCTTGGCAGAATGCGACTCCATCGTCCGCGGCGCCGTCCTGAGATAATCGAGGCATGTTTTGGCGCTTCCTCTCTATCGCTCTAGCTAGGAGCGGTCATCCTGGTCTCTGCCCAGAGTGGTTCCCGAGCCGCCGATGAGCTGATTGTCCCCGGCGTTCGCGTGGGTCCGGTGACCCGTACGAGCACCGAGATCTCGCTCATTAAGTTGCTGGGCAAGGACGCGGCCCGGCAGAAGGTCGATTTTGGCGAAGGGGATTCGCAGCCTGGCCTGGTGATTTATAAGCACGATCCCACCCGCCGGCTGGAGATAGTCTGGAACCGTGACGTACCCGCCCATCCGTGGTACGTTTTTATCTGCCGTAGCGGTCTGAATGCTCCGCCGCCGCCCTGCCGCTGGCGCACGGCGGATGGGGTCGGAATGCGCACTACCCTGAAGGAACTGGAGCGGCTGAACGAGAAGCCGTTCCGGATGGTGGTCTGGGGGTCGGATGGAGGCGGAAACGTTGTTTCGTACGATCACGGCGCGCTCGCTTCGTTCGATGGCGCATTCGAACGGGAACCGTGGAATTCCGACCGGCTGATCCTCAGGCTGGAACCCCGCACCGACGAGAAAGGTAACGACATTCCGAAACTGAGCGACGGAGAGAAGGCCGAGGTTTACGACGGAGAGAAAATCGTTGCCTCCAGCCACCCGGTCCTCCAGAAGATGAATCCATACGTCGCGGAGGTCACTCAGGAATTTCCGCCCGGCGGCAGGAAGTAAAAAAGCGGCCTCCGGAGACGCCAAGCGGGGTCACGGGATCGGCGGATTGGCAATTTTCGGGCATCCGTAGCTGAAGTGGGTGAAGTGCCAGACGGCATCGTAATACCGGAATTCGGCATACGCATGGATAGGTTTCCCTTTTGAGACCCGGATTTCGACACCGCAACGTGAAGTATCCGTGGTAGCAACAGTCTGTAAGTGAGCCTCCATCGGGAGTCGCGCTGTCTATCGACAGGATCTTGGCATAGCGGCCAAACTCAGGCGCTCGCGTGATCAATTGCGCTGCTGCGACGGTCGTCAGATCGGGGCTTACCCCCTTCCGCGGGCCGCAAGTTGCCGCCGTAGTCCAAGCGCCACGACGGCATACAGGGCATATCGGGTGACCCTTTGGAAGGTGCTCCATTTAGCATCTGTGACGCCCGACGCCGCTCTGCGTTTGCGACCTGTTAGAGAAGGCTTAGCTGATCCTGAGCGAGGCAGGGGCCGGCGCGGCCGGTCAAAGGAAATCACACCTCATCCGGCCCGCCGCGCTTCGCGGCGCAGACCCTCGTGGACGAGCATTTTGAGCAGGGTCTGGTAGCCAATGCCCTTTCGTGCCGCCAGTTCTCGAGCCTTCTCCACATCGGGGCCGGGCAAACGCAATGCGATTTGAACGCTCGCAGTCCGGTTCAATTGGCCGACAAGGCGCGAACCCTTGGCCGCTTTCTTCTGAGGTTCCGTCGATTTCTGCTTCAAGAACTCGCGTCCCTGGCGACTGGCCCACCAGGTGGCCTCTTCGTCCTCGTTCCGAAATGCCGGTGGCTTGACCGTCTTTTTCATGGTTTACTCCCCTTCGAGACGCCGTGCAAAGAAGTCCCTCTTCTGCCCAGCATCCAATTTGTAAGCCGTCACGACCCGGATTCGGTCATTGCGCTCTGTGATCACTACCGCCAGCAGCCGTCCCGCATCGGTTTCGCCGTAGTATACAAAACGCGGTTCGCCCGCAGCATTCTGTTCGTAGAAGGAGCGGATCGTTCGATAATGCTTCTTCCACATCTCCGCGCTTGATCCGATGGGCGCGGATCTTCCGGAGATTACTCTCGTCCCAATCGAACACCGCATCTTCATTGTATATGCAATGCATGACGCTGGGGAAGCGGGAGACAGGGAGTGGCTATTGCAGGGTCGCAGCCACAACGCGAGCCGGAGCTGGACCGCGCGCAGCCGGGGCCCCTGTGGCTCCCGTTTCTAACCGGCGCTTGCGTCCGCCATTGGCGCTCGCGGCCCTGCAAACGCAAACTCCTCCACAACGCGGCCGCCGATCAGGTGCTCCTGAATGATCCGCTCCAGCACCGCGGGAGTGGCCGAGTGATACCAGACGCCTTCGGGGTACACCACCGCGATGGGGCCTTGCTCGCAGATGCGCAGGCAGTTGGCCTTGGTGCGATAGACGCGGTCCAGCACGCCCAGTTCCGCCAGGCGGCCCTTCAGAAATTCCCAGGCCGCCAGGCCGGTCTCGCGGTCGCAGCATTTGGGCTTGGTCTGGTCGCAGCAGAGAAAAATGTGGCGGCGGATCCCGGGGATGTGCAGGTTGGCCGCAATTTCCACCAGGCGCTCGGGGGCAGCCATCCTTATTCCGCCCGCGCCGCGGGGTTCGAAAGCTCGCCGATCTCAGGGATGCGGATGGCGACCACGTCGCCGGGCGCCAGCGCGGCTTCCTGCGGAACAATGATGCCGGTTCCGGTCAGCAGCACCGCGCCGCAGGGGACCCGGTTGGCGCACAGCAGGTATTCGATGAGCGTCTCCACGCGCCGGTGCAGCCGCGCCGTGGAAACACTGCCGGCGAACAGCTCGCGTCCGTCGCGGGTCACCGTGCAGGTCATTTGGAGGGCGTAGGGATCGGGCAGATCCTCGGCGGGAACGAAAGTCGGCCCCAGCGCGCAGCAGGCGTCGTAGACCTTGGATTGCGGAAGATAGAGGGCGTTCTCGCGCTCGATATCCCAAGCCGAAACGTCGTTCGCCAGGGTATAGCCGATCACCCGGCCGCGGCTGCCCAGGATGACGGCCAGCTCCGGCTCGGGCGCTGTGAAATGCGAATCCGGGCGGATGCCGATGGCCTGTCCGGTTCCCACGCACACCCGCCCGGTGCCTTTGAAGAATATCTCCGGGCGCGGCTCGCGGTACACGTAAGCGTACATGCCTTCGCGCGTGCCGTGCTCGGCGTCGCGAAAGCTGGCGCTGGTTTCATAGGTGCAGCCACAGGCCCACACTTCGGGCGGCGAAATGGGCAGGATCGGTTGGGCGTACTCGCCATGGCGGCTGGCCAGCCGGGCGGCCAGTTTGGGCAGCGTTTCGTGCTGCGCTTCGGCGCGGCGCAGCAGGTCGAGCATAGTGTGCTCCGGAATGGGCCGCGCCCGGTCTTCTTCAAACACCGCGGCAATCGCCGCGCCATTGGATTTAATTTGTCCGAGATGCATCAGTATTTCAGGTAGACGGTCTTGTAGTCGCTATAAAATTCCAGCGCCGCCGGCCCCTGTTCCTTAGGACCGAAGCTGGAATCCTTGGAGCCTCCAAAGGGAAGCTGATACTCCACCCCCGCGCTGGGCAGGTTGACCGTCAACAGGCCGGCTTCGGCGCGGTAGATGTACTCGAAGACGCGCGACAGATTGGTGGACTGGATGGATGACGAAAGGCCGAAGGGAATACAGTTGGCGATGCGCATGGCGTCCTCGAAATTAGACGCCCGCATGATGGCCAGCACCGGGCCGAAAATCTCCTCGCGGGCGATCACGTGGCTTTCGGCCACGTCCGCGAACACCGTCGGCTCCACGAACCAGCCGTGCGCGAAGGCGCCATCCGTCAGGCGGCTGCCACCGCACAGAGGCGCACCCGATTCCTGGCGGCCGGCCTCGATATAGCTGAGCACCGTCTCCATCTGGCCGCGATCGACGCACGGGCCGATCTCCACGCCCGCTTCCATGCCGTTGCCCACCTTGAGCCGCCGCGTGCGGTCCACCACCGCCTCCACAAAGCGGTCGTAAATGGCGTCTTCCACGATGGCGCGGCTGGTGGCGGTGCACTTCTGGCCGGTGGAGAAGAACGCGGCGTTGACCACGTTTTCGACGGCGGAAGGGAAATCGGCGTCAGCCAGCACGATGGTGGGGTTCTTGCCGCCCATTTCGAGCTGGATGCGCAGGCGCCGCCGTGAAGCTTCCCCGTGCAGCCAGTTGCCGATGGAGCAGGAGCCGGTGAAGGAGACGGCTTTCAAGGGGGGCGCATCCACCAGCGCCTGCCCTAGCGTCCCGCCCGAACCGGCCACGAAGTTGACCACGCCTTTCGGCAGGCCGGCCTCGTGCAGCGCTTCCACCAGGCGCCAGGCGCTGAGCGGCGCGGCGGACGCCGGCTTCAACACCACCGTGTTGCCGCAGATCAGCGCGGGCGCCAGCTTCCACGCCGGAATGGCGCTCGGAAAGTTCCACGGGGTAATCAGCCCCACCACGCCCAGGGGCTTGCGCAGCGCGAACATGTGGACGCGGTCGCGCTCGGACGGAACCAGCATCCCCGGCAGGCGCGCGCCTTCACCCGCGAAATAGCGGAAGATGTTGATCGAGCGGCGGACTTCGCCCTTGGCCTCGGGCAGGGTCTTGCCTTCCTCGCGGGTCATATCGGCCGCCACTTGCTCGAAGCGGCGGTCCAGAATGTCAGCGGCTTTGAACAGAATGGCGCCGCGGGCCGGACCGGGGGTGGTGGACCATGCCGGAAAGGCGGCCGCCGCGGCCTCCGCCGCCGAGGCGATATCTTCGGGGCGGCCAGCGGCAAACCGGCCCACCAGTTCTTCGGTATTGGCAGGATTGCGATTGTCGAAAAGGGAGTCTCCGGCGATCCATGCGCCGTTGATGTAGTTGGGAAAAGTGTCAGCCATGTTACGGGTTCTCTAAAACTGTGCCTTAGGGGCGCCGGGATTGGCGCCATCGGTCTGAAAATAAGCGTCGTTGCGCCGGAAACCGGACATCGAAGCGACTACGTTATCCGGGAAGCGCTGAATCTGAGCGTTATAGTGTTCCAGAATTTCATTGTACTTGCGCCGCTCGATGGCGATGCGGTTCTCGGTGCTGGCGATTTCATCTTGCAGGCTGAGAAAGTTCTCGTTGGAGCGCAGCCGCGGATAGTTTTCCGCCGCCACCAGGAGCCGCCCGAGGGCGTCCGAGAGCCGGTCGTTGGCCTCAATCTGCTCCTGCGGCGTGCGGCTGGAGCGGAGGGCCGCACGGGCTTCGGCGATCTTCTGGAAAATCGCGGTCTCCTGTTTGGCGTGCGCGTGGATGGCGTCGGCCAGGTTGCCGATCAGGTCGGCGCGCTGTTCGAGCGCCGTGTCGACCTGCGCCCGTTGCGCCGTGGTGGCGTGGCGCTGGTTCGCCAGATCCCTGTGAACATCCAGCAGCTTGCTGGCGGCCGCCACGCCGAGCACAATCAGCACCGGGACGACGATGAGCAGCTTTTTCAGCATTCGTCTCCTATTTGGCGAGGCGGTCGACGGCGTCGATGACGGCTGAAATTCCTTGCAGATACGGCTCCAGCAACGCCGCGGCGTCCACGTCGCGTGCCTTCACCAGGCCCTCGCGCACGTCCAGAAGGCGCTCGAAAGGAGCCGGATCGAGGCCGAAATGGGTCTGCCCCAGGGCGACGGCTTCGCGGTGGCGGGCCGGAGAGCCGCCGCCATGGAGCACCAGAGCGTGGCGGAACAGGACGCAGAAATTGGACACCGAGTCCAGCAGTAGCGCCCGCAACAGGCCGCTATCGTGCATCACGCCGGCGGCCTTCTGGCGCAGGCGCAGGAGCTTGGCGCGCAGGTCGTGCTCCACCTGGGCGCGGTAGAAGGAATCATCCAAGGCCAGCGTGCCGATCGCGTCGCGGCCATCCAGCAGGCGGTGATGGGCCTGGATGTCGTGGAATTCGATGGCGAAACAATCGGTGGCAGTGGCCACCTCGCCCTCCGTGAGCAGCAGCGGCGAGGGGTTGCCCAACTCGCGCCACCAGCGGAAAACCTCGCCGCTGGCGGCCAGTTCGCGCGGGGTGATCTCCGTCAACACGCAGAGCACATTCAGGTCCGAAAACCGGGGATGGTAGTCTCCGGTGGCGGCGGAACCGTACAGCACCACCGAGACGAGGCGCTCCCCGTAAGCCTTGCGCAGTTTCTCCACGAGTTGGGTGAGCGCCTTTTCGTGCATTGGGAAATCACCAGTCGCTGGAGGCCCCGCCGCCTCCGAAATCGCCGCCCCCGAAGCCGCCGAAACTGTCGCAGGAATCGAAGCTGCCGAAACCGCCGCCGCTTTGCGTGCCCGTGGGCAGCACCGGGAACGAGTTTCCGGTGAAGGCGTGGGCGGGACGGAAGGCGCAGCGGCCTCCGCCCGCGCGCCGCAACGCGTAGGTCCCCAGCAAACTCAGAAATCCAAGTTCCAGGAGCAGGCCGGCGACGGCGGGCCAGGGCACGGAATTGGAGAGGGTAGGCCGCAAGTGGCGCGGCAAGCTGCCGGTGAAGCGGACGTGTTTGGCGCGCGCCACCGCCGTGGCGAGCGTCTCGGCGGCCGCCATCATGGCTTCGCCGTACTGCCGGGCGCGCAGGGCCGGCCGCATTTGCTCCAGGACGCTGCCATCCAGGCTCCGCGGCAATACCGATTCCAGCCCGTACCCGATTGCCAGCCGGCTGCGGCGTTCATGGATGGCGAGGAGCAGCAGGATGCCGTTATTGGCGCCCTTCTCGCCGACCCCCCAGGCCCGCAGAATGGTCCTGGCGACGTCGTTCACTGGTTCGCCTTGCAGGCTGGGAATGGTCACCAGGGCGATCTGCGTGCCGGTGGCCCGCCGGAGATCGGCCGCATAGGCTTCCAGATGCGCTTTGCTGGCCGGATCCACGACTCCGGCGAAGTCGCTGACGTAGCCAAGCGGCTTGAGGGACTTCCAGTCGACCGCCCAACCGGCCGGGAGGGCCAGCCAGAGCACGGCGCCCAGGCCCAGACACTTTCGCATGTGGAGTATTCAGTTTACTACGTGGGCTTTAGGCCGGGGTGGCGGGACGAGGGCGCCATCGACCAGGTTGGCCCGAAGTGGATTCCGACAATGCTGTCTGTTAAAATTGTTCTGGCACTGGGACGTCGTCTAACGGTAAGACTGCAGACTCTGGATCTGCGTATCGGGGTTCGAATCCCTGCGTCCCAGCCACTCATTCTTCGGTACTTACCGAACCTTCAATAATCCTGAGCGTGGCCTTCCCGGAGGGGTCAGGCGAACCGGCGCGTGCGTCCGGCCGGAACCCCAACGGCGGCTGCCCCGAGGCGTTTTCCTGCGATTCCCGGAATAAAAATCCGAGTTATAGTTGCAATTCCTATCCGGTTCAGGCAATCTGATAGGTTTTCCTCTTTTCGAATGCTGGAACGCGTGTTGTACCACGACCACTGCTTTGACGGGGCAGCCTCGGCTGCTTACTTCAGCCGCTTTATCGCGGGTGCAATCCACCCGGATGCGGTATTCCGTTACACGGGCATGGCCCATAAGGCAGCCCAGACGTTCGACCCAACGCTCTTCGATGGCGACGAGAACGCCATCGTGGACTTCAAATATTCGAGCGACCCGCGGCTCACCTGGTGGTTCGATCACCACCAGAGCGCCTTCCTGAACCCCGCCGATGCCGAGCATTTCCGCCGCGACACGAGCGGGCGCAAGCTCTACGACCCCAGCTATAAGTCCTGCACCTCCTTCATTTGTGTGGTAGCGCGAGACCGCTTCGGCTTTTCCGCGCCGGATCTGACGGACTTGGTGAACTGGTCGATCGTCATCGATGGCGCGCAATATCCCGATGCCAAGACCGCCGTCGAGCTGGGCGCCCCGGCCATGAAGCTGACCCTGGTGATCGAGGCGGCCAAAGGCTCCGACATCGTGCAGCGCATCATTGGCTGGATGATGCGGCGCAATTTGAGCGAGATCATCGCCGAGCCGGAGATCCAGGCGCTTTACGAACCGCTCTACCGGCGCCACCTGGCCTCCATCGACATCATCCGCCAGCAGTCACGGCAGGATAACGGGGTGGTGTATTTCGATCTGGCCGGCTACGACATCGAGGGGTACAACAAGTTCATCCCGTATTACCTGTTTCCCTCCTCCACCTATACGGTTTCCGTCAGCCCGTCGTCCTACCGGACCAAGATTTCGGTGGGGTCGAATCCGTGGTCGCCGGAGACGCCCAAGCACAACCTGGCCTGCATCTGCGAGCGGTATGGCGGCGGGGGCCATGCGCGCGTGGGGGCCATCAGCTTCGAGCCGGGAGAATTGGAGAAGGCCCGCCAGGTGGCCGGCGAAATCGTCGAAGAACTGAAGACCTGAGGCGCTCCGGCCCGCTTGCCGGCGCGCGGGGGCTACGGCCGGTACCGGCTCGCTCGGCACGTCATTCCATGAATACGGCCCGGCGTGTCGGGAGGGGCCGTTCTCGGACGGTCGCGGCGCTGATCCGGGGCGCGCGGTAATATGCTGGCCCGCCTACCGCTTGCTTACGCGCGCGGCTCCGAAGGAGTGCCCTGAGCCGCGCGCCAATCTTAGCCGCGACCGTGACGGACCGTTTGAGCGGTCGCCAATTCCTGGCACGAACTCCGCGCCAGACGCCCTTATCCCAGGCCGCCATCGATCAGTGTTTCGGAATCGGAGCGTTGAGCAGAACGCGGAAGTTCCCCGCCACGGCAGACGGATCGCCCAACTCGTTGGTCAGCTTGGTCAATGCGTCCGTTTTCCATTGGTTCTGCTGGCCCAGAGCGGCTTCGCGCTGATGGTCGTGAGTCGAGTCGTTGACATAATAGCCGGTTTTGCTTCCTGTCACCGTGTCCTCCACCCACCACATGGGATGCGAATTGTGACAGGTATTGGTGCACACCACCTCGCTGGGAATCTCGTGGAACAGGACTGCGCCGGACCGCTCGCCTCGCATTTGGTTGAATGTACCTTCCAGAAATTCCGCATAGGTCTTCGCGTTGTTCTTAACGGTGGTCGCGTAGGATGACTTAAGCGGATCCTGCTCGTCGGGGTCGACCAGCGCCTGCTCCTGCATGAGGGCCAGATGCATACTTGCGGTCATCGGAAAGATCGACATCCCGCATTTCTTATAAGCCTCCACCATCAGGATGCCAATCGCCTCAGTGTATAACAGGTCTACCATGGGGGTGAGCATGTTCGATAACTCCCTTCGCGAAACGCCCGTTTGTTGCTTTCGCGGAGTGTAGGTATTCTGTACCCACTGCTTGACCCCATTCACCCGGCCATTGATCTTATTGACTTCATCAGTGGCCAGTTCCTGCCTGAAGATCCTGGTAATTTCCTTGTAGACCTCGCCAAAGTAGCTGGGGACCCCGGGAGGGAAGATTGAGTTAAAGATGAGCGCTCCAATGGTTCCCAGGACGCCGTTGACCAATCCGCCCGCCAGGCCTTTGGCCAGGTTCCCCGCGCTCCAGGGATCCTCTGCCAACAGAACCGTGGTTCGCCTTACCTCCACTCCATTGGTAGACGGCGAGCGGGTCTGCTTGAGGACCAGGTCCGCCTCAACTACTTCTACGTGGTCAAAGAAGTAATACAGAACCGCCTGATTTGTCTTTCGGCGCAGCGCCGCCGTATTCGGCGGCAGATCCAGAAAGGGTGCCTTGAGCGGGGAGTAGAACTCATCCTGGACCACTTCGTCCTTGGCGAGTGGAAACTCCTGCGAAAGCGCCATTCTCGCCTTACGTTTGAATACCTCAATTTGTGCCCGTTGCTCCGGCGTAGTGGGAGGATATTCAGCCTCCTGTAACATAGGCACAGCCAGCGTACCCATCGCCTTCATTGCATTGTCCGCCTGAGCACGAATGTGATCCGGCGATACGGGGGATCCCTCGCCGGCTGTAAGAGCACACCGCTCAATCAGGGCACGCACATACTCCGCCGGGTCTCCGCTCTTACGGAGTCCACTAAGAAATGTATCATCCTACACCTTTCACCTAGATGGATTTGCCTGGAAATTGGCACCTCAACCATATCACGAAACCTGCGCCGCACTTTTTGAGAATAGGGTGAAATTCCCGGCCCATGGCCTTCGTAATTCCGGCCCGCCGGTTGGTGCCTCGCCGGCGCCTTTCCGGCGGGCCTAACGCGCCGCCAGGTCCTCGGAAAAGATCCGCCGCGCCTCGCGAAAGTCGTCAGGCAGCATGGGACCCAGCTTGGCCGATTGCTCGGCCGAGGCGCGCTCCTGTTGAAACACGCCGGATGCCGATTGGAAGGCCAGCAGGCAGGCTTCCACCAGTTCGGAACTATAGCCGGCGGCGGCATCGATGAGCTGGTTGGCCGGCCCCAGGATTCCCTCCGCGGCGGCAATCCGCGCGGGCGCTTCCGCGATCATCTCCGGACGCGCCGCCAGCCGCAGGTGCGGGCCGAAGGCGCCCACCAGCGCCGACCAGCGGTCCAGCACGATGAGCGCGCCGTAACGGTGCTGGTCGAGCGTCATTTCGTAGGCGAAGGCCGATCCCTTGGCGCGCCCCTCCATGCGCCGCAGCGCCATGGCGGCGCCGTTCAACTCGCCCTCCAGGGAGTCCACGAAGGCCGCCGCGCAGCCCAGAAATTGCGGCTCGCGGAGTGAGGGATAACGCAGGATGCGCAAATGCTGCCTCAGGCCAGGTGATCGCCCAAGGCGTGTTCCACTTCCGGGGGACCGAGTTTCTCGCCGCCGTTCAGCCGCGTCAACAGCGAATCGATAATCTCCTTGGCCTCGTCCTTACCGAAGTTCTTGATGAACCCGTCGTAGAAGTGCTCACCCGCCATGGCGTGGTTGATTTCAGTTTCCTTATTGTGATCCTGCAGTTCGGTGAAATAGACCACCCGGTAGCGGCCCGTGTACTCGGTTTCCCGATAGATTTCGAACATCACCTTGTCGGACTCGAACAGCATAAGTTCGAGAGTATCACAGGGCCTCAGTGCAGCGTGGCGGCAATGATCCAGGAGAGGCCCAGAATCGCGGCCCCTGCCACGATGGCGGCGGCTACGTTGCGCTCCTGGCCGATCTCCTTCCAGAGATCCAGCGGGATCAGCTTGCGCACCACCGCGAAGGCGGCCAGGAACAGCAGCACACCCAGCCCGGCATAAATCAGCGCGTTGACCAGCGGGATGTCCGACATGGGAAGAGGCGCGGGCGCCCTCCCTCATTTAAGCACGAACACCGCAGACCGCATGCCACCCGGCCCCTGACCCCCTGCTTGGTCGCGCGCAGCCGCGAAACGGAGCCGCGGCCGAAAGGGAGCGTTCCCCCCGGTCATCGGTCGAAGACTTGGCCTCCCCGAGCCGCCCGGCGGCAATTTGCCCGCCGCGAATCAGGCCGATTCCCACACCTCATTGCGCGCAACTCTATCGCCCGCCGGCTTGGCTCCCATATTAAACTGGCAGGATACCCGTGCGTCACTATCGGTCTCTATCCGCGGCCCTGCGGTGGATTTCGCTCTGTCTGGCGGCCGGCGCGCTCCATGGACAGGTCCTGGTTACCCTCGGAGACAACCTCAGCTCCAGTAATGTCAGCGGCGGCCAAACGGTCACCCTCACGGCCCAGGTCACCGGCAACAGCAATACCTCGGTCACCTTCAGCTTCTCCCCCGGCGTATCGGGAGCCACGGTGGGAACTCCCACCGTAAGCGGCGCCATCACAACCATTACTTATAAGGCCCCGTCGGTGGTCACTTCCCAGCAAACCGTCACGGCCACCGCCATCAGCGTGGCCGATACCACCCAGGCCGCCTCGGTCCAGTTCACGCTCACGCCGCCCGCGGTCACCGTGGTGGTGTCGCCCTCCACAGCCACGCTGAATGCCGGGCAGACGCAACAGTTCACCGCCCAGGTGCTGGGGGTCAGCCAGACGGGCGTCACCTGGAGCATCAGCCCGCAAACGGGAAGCATCGACTCAGCCGGTCTCTATACAGCGCCTTCCACCGTCACCACCAGCCAGTCAGTAACCGTGACCGCCACCAGCACCTTCAATAGTACGGTTTCCGGAAGGGCCACCGTCACGCTCAGCCCGCCGGCCGCCATCTCGGTCACGGTCCAGCCCGGCAGCGTCTCGCTCACCAACAGCCAGACCCAGCAATTCACGGCGACGGTGGCCAACACCACCAACCAGTCGGTCACCTGGACGATCAGCCCCGCCACCGGCACCATCACTTCCACGGGAGCCTACACCGCGCCGGCGCTCATCAGTTCCACCGCGTCGCTCAAGGTCACCGCCACCAGCGTGGCCGACGCCACCAAGAGCGGCAGCGCGACGGTCACCCTGAGCAACTACATCACCATCGGTAGCGGCGCGCCCGCCAACCTGGTGAACGCATTCCTGGTGGCCTATTACCGCAATGGCTTCGACCAGTTGACCACCCTGCCGCCGGTGGGTGCGGTGTCCAAGCTGGGCACCACCGGCTACGTGCAGCTTTTCAACGACTCGGCCGGCGACGGCACCCATTACGCCCTGGTGTCCATCAGCTCAACCTCTCCCTATGCCGGCCAGGAGGGAGTCGTGCAGATCTATCCGGCTCTGTATACCTATTACTCTTCGGTGGGCGCCACCACCGCCGGCTACCCGATCGAGGACAACCAGTTGTGCCCGTCCTTCGATCCTTCCAACAACTGCTACTACGACTTCTTCGATAAAAGCTACGCGCTGTTCTCTTACGCGGTGCCGCTCACCACCGGGCAGAATTTCTCGATCAGCGGCACCGTCTATACCGCGTGGACCAACCTGGGCGGCATGAGCGGTCCCGGCCGTCCGCTGGATGCGCTGACCTCGTCCAGTTCGCCCAACACCGCCTACACCGGAACCACCTACCTCTCCCAGCCGTTCGCCAATGGGACGATCTACTCGATCTCCTCCGGCGCCGACAAGGGCGATGTTTTCGGGGTGGTCGAGCCGATCTACGACCTGTATACCAGCCAGGGCGGCCCGTCCGGCACCTTGGGCCTTCCGACCGCCAATGTAACCGCCATCTCTTCCACGGAATCCATCCAGACCTTCGAAGGGGGCACCCTGGAGTACAGTACCGCCGGCGGCGGACCTACCGTGCGGTTGCCGGTTGGCGCGGTGACGGTCTCGGGCGCGTCGGGGGCCACCGTAAGCCTGAACGTGGGCCAGAGCATCACTTTGACGGCGACGGTGACCGATACCTCCGGCGCCGTGGTCACGGACCGGGTGGTTTCGTGGACCTCCAACAACGGCGGGGTGGTGTCGATCCAGGCCAATGGAGCTACGGCGGTGGTGACGGCCCTGGCGGCGGGGTCGGCCAGCGTGCTGGCGGTCAGCGAAGGAGTGCAGACCCCCGGCTGCTGGTGGTGGTCACGGCGCCGTGCTGCCAGATTGGCGAAGGCGCGCCCACCACCGTGGCGGAAGCGTTTCAGGCTGCCCTGGCCCGCAACAAACTGGCCGCCCCGGTTTCCACGCCATCGCCCGCCGTACGCGCGGGCAACGGGTATGAGCAAATGGTGCAGCCGTCCAATGCCGCGCAGCCGGCTTACCTGCTGGCCGATGCCGATGGCGCCGCCATGGCCTTTATAGTGCAAGGCGCGGTGCTGGCCGCCTACCAAAGCCTGGGCGGCCCGGCCGGCGCGCTGGGTTATCCTACCAGCGACTTAAGCGCCGGGGGCACCCAGACCTTTCAAAACACCGCCGCACTCGGCGGGAATCCGGTGCAGTTGGTCAGCGGGCTGATCGAGACAAAATGGTCGCAGCTCGGCTTCGAAACCGGCGCGGCCGGCGCACCCGTTTCGGCCGCCACCACTTTCTCCACCTTCGGCGCCAATTCCGGGAACCAGCAGGGCTTTGCCAACGGGGTCATTTATGCGGCCACCGCGGGGCCGCGGCAGGGGCAGGCCTACCTGGTCTCCGGCCTGATTCTGGCGCAGTTCAACTCGCTGGGCGGGGCCAACGGAAATTTCGGCATGCCCACCAGCGACCAGTTCGTTTCGGGCGGCGTCACGGAGCAGAATTTCGAAGGTGGGGCCATCTCTTATCCCGCGGGCGCCTCCGCGGCCACCGCCCAGGCCACCGCACGGACGCCGGGCGTAGTCGTCGCACCGGCCACCATCACCGCCGGCGGCACCGTGCAGGCGGCCATCTTCGGATTTGTCAATAATGCCACCGTGCGCGTTTCGGTCACCGGGCAGCCGGCTTTCCTGGTGACCGCCGCCAATGGGGCGTACAGTTGGAACTTCTTCGTCCCGCTCACGGCGAAGAGCGGCGCCACCGTCATCACCGCCGCCGATACCGGCAGTTCCGCCACCGCCTCTGGTTCGCTCACCGTCAACGGGCTGGTGGATAACCCGGTTCCCATCGCCAAAGTGCAGGGCGACAACCAGACCGGCGCGCCCGGAGCCCTGCTGCCGGTGCCGCTGGTGGTGGCGCTGGCGGACGCGGCCGGCAATCCGGTGGTCGGAGCGCCGGTCGTGTTTCAGGCGTCCCAAGGCGCGCAGGTCACGGTAGCCAGCACGGTGACCGACGCGACCGGGAAGGCATCCACTTCCATGCGGCTGCCGTCCACCGCCGGAATCGCCGCGGTCACCGCCAATGCCGCTTCCATCGCCCAGGCCCCGGTGACTTTCTACGCCCGCGCGGCGGCCTACACCCTGAACGGATTTCCGCAGTTGATCGAGGCGGGCAGTACGCCCCTGGGCAACGGCGCCGCCACCATCGGCCAAAAAGGCGCGCTGCTGACGGCGGTCGCTTCTATCCTTACCTTCTACCAGGACAGCTCGGCTTTGCCGGCGCCCAACGGCCCGGCGACTCCGAACGCGCTGAACCAGTTCCTGCAGGCCGATTGCGCGGTTGACCCCGAGGGCAACCAGCTCTGCGATGGATTTCTCAACAATCCGGCGTCCGGAGAGCAGTTAGTCAACCTGTGGCGGGCGGCGGATTTCACCGGCGGCGCAAATGTCACGGTGCTGGCTCCCAGCCTGACGAACATTGCCGACCAGGTGGCGCAGGGTGCGCCGGTGCTGCTTTCGCTGGGGCTGACCCAGAACGGCGTCGCCGCCGGCGGAACCTACGTGACGGCGGTGGGGATTAATGCCGATGGCTCGATCGCCATAGAGGACCCCAACCCGTTCTTTGGCCAGACCAATCTGAACAACTACCTGAACGGCATCGCGCTGGCCAACGGCACCTGGATGGCGACCCTCCGGGGAGTGGTGCTGCTGGCCCCCGGCACACCCAGCGCCACGCGCTTCATGGTCGGCGCGCTCTCGCAACCGCCGGCATTGATCAACGCCTTGGCCGAAAACGTGCAATCGGCGGCGGGAAGCTGCGGTCAGCCGCTGGACCTGCTGGATTCGGTGGATTCCGCGGGCGATCCCGCCCCCGCCGCACTGGTCTCCCGGCTGACGGTCTGCGACGGGCTGCAACCTTTATATGAGGTGTCGGTGGGCGCCAGTCAGCCGTTCCATGAGTTCGTGACGGATCTGGCCGCCGGAGGCGATTCCACCGACCTGTCCGGCTCGAGCCAAACCACCTACCGCGCGACCCGGCCGCAACTGGCCCTGACGCTGACGCCGGAGATCGCCAGTTTCACCGCCAGCGCCGTGGTCAACGCCGCCAGTTTCACCTCCGGCATTGCGCCCAATGGCCTGATGGCGGTGTTTGGCGCAGGCCTTTCCGGACCGGGGGCGGCTACGACTTTGGATTTCGACGGCATAAATGCGCCCGTGGTATCCGCCTCACCATTCCAGGTCAACGCGCTGGTTCCGGCCGCCCTGACCGGCACCACCCATACGTTGACGGTTCATTCGGGCTATGGCACGGCGCAGCAGGCGGTGCCGGTTTCGGCGGTGGCGCCCGCGATTTTCGTAATCGGCAGCCCCAACGTGGGGGCGCTGGTGAATCCCGATGGCACGCTGAATGCTTTGTCCAACCCGATTACTGCCGGACAAACGCTGCTGCTTTATGCCACCGGGCTGGGAGCGGTCACCGCGCAGGGGCAATATTCGGTGGCGGCGAGTCCAGTCACGGTGTTGTTGAACGGGCAGGAGTTGCCGGTGGCTTTCGCAGGACTGGCTCCGGGATTTCCCGGTGTCTACCAAATTAATGTGACGATTCCAGCATCCACGCCGCCCGGCTTACAGGGGTCGCTGGCCGTGAAACAGGGCGGGCTGACCAGCAATACGGTCCCAATCGCGCTCCAATAGCGAAAAAATGGGACCACCGGGTGTTAAACTGTTGACGCGGACACCCGTTACGTGCTTTAATCGGGCGAGCTTAAATGGACAGGTCAGCAAGTTGGCCAGCGCGCCGAAATGCGTTGAAGGGAATGAATTTCTCTTGACACGCTGCCGGCAATCAGTTATGAATATATCTTTACCGCGTCTGCCAGCAATTGTGTGCAATTTTTGCGTTCGTATCCCGCAAGCACCGAAGACAAGAACACAAAATATGCAGGTGCGGCGGGATCATCACTTCAGTAAGGCCCATTGGCTCTTGGGGGCTGATGGAAATTAGACTCTCCGCCCGACACGGAGAAGTTCCCTGGATTCACTGAACGGTTTTTAAGGTTGACTTTGAGGCTCAGGTTGGAAGAGAACTTCGACCGATTCACAATTTTGCAATTTACAAGGAGAAGGAAATGGTAGCTTTTCGCAGATGGTTTTTTGTGCTTGCTGTTGTAATCCTGCTTGCGGGATTAGCGAGCGCGCAGACACCTAACACGCCGTTCACTTGCTCGGCCGCCGTGTCGGTGCCGCCGACATTGCGGGCCGAAGGCTTTACGGAGTTGATTGGAGACATCGTGCTGACATGCACGGGTGGAAGCAGCACGGCGTATACGATCGGTGCTCCGCTTCCCACCGCCAACATCTCGGTGAGTCTGGGGACCAACGTAACCAGCCGCCTGATTAACGGCGCTGTTTCGGAAGCATTGTTGCTCATCGATGAGCCCGGCTCCGGTTTGACCCCAGTGGTCCCCGGTTCGGGTCCTGCAGCTCCGCAGACGGTCTGCTCCTCGGCTTCGGCCGGCGCCGGCCCGGGCGGTTGCTTGCAGTATCCCATTCTGGTCCCCGGTTACGGCACTCCGGTGATGAGCAGCAGCCCCACCGCTGTCACCAACCCGGCTAACGTGTATCAGGGCGAGTGGTTCTCGTATGCCCCGAACCAGATTCAGTTCTTTGGTATTCCAGTCCTGCCGCCGGTGTCGGGCAGCGTAGCCCGTATTTACCGCATCACCAACATCCGCGCCAACGTGTCCGGTTTCAGCGGCGCCGCTCTCCAGGGCACCCAGCAGTTGAACGCTTCGGTCTCCATCAGCGGTTCTACCTCTGTCACCTTGAACCAGCCCTTCCAGACGGCCGGCTTCGTGCAGACCAGTCTCGCGGTTTCCACCCGGAACCTGAATAACAGCGGCGGCCTCAGCTCCACCTCTTCCGCCTATGCTTTAGCCCAGTGCGGCAGTGAAAGCAGCATCACTGGCGTCGGGCTACTGCAATACGCGGAGCAGTTCGGTACCGCCTTCAAGGTTCGTAATTCCATTCCCAACGGCTCAGGAGGGATGACGCAAACGCAAGGGGCGTCTCTGAGTCAGAATATTCCGGGCCAGATTTACAATACGGAATCGGGCTTTGAACTCACAACGCCTAACGGCATTGCCGGCTTGGCGGACTTCGGAACCCGTCTGCAGGCAAGCTTCCACGGCATCCCCTCCGGCGTCCGCATGTTCGTGTCTATCAACAACGTGGTGAACACCACCAGCCTCGCTCCGCCGAGCACCGCCGTGCTGGTTGCCACCGGCCCGTATCCGTCCTCTGCCACACCCGATTCCAGCACCACGGTATCCGCTGGCAGCTTGGCTGGGTATCCCGTGATCTCCGCCACCACCACGGTGGCCTTTGTCTCCGGCGTGAACATCCCGATGGTTGAAATCATCCCGGATTCCACCGGTTCGGCCTACGCGGTTTGGGAAAGCGTCACCAACAACCCGAACGCACTCGACACCTACAACTTTGTGTATGCCCAGTTGTATTCGTCCACCTCGGGCATCAACAGCCCGCCGATCCCGGCCGGTTCCTCCAGCGTCACCGCCACGGTCAATATGAGCTATGCGCCGATCCCACCGGCAGGCTCTTCGTCCAGCACCATCGCGGCTTGGGCCACTGCGTCGAGCAGCTTGAACATCCCGCGGTTCTCTGACACTTCCACGGCGATCAACGCCTATTCGATCACTATTTGCCAGACCGTTCTGTTGTTCCCGTTCATCACCAATATCGACGGGTTTGACACTGGTATAGCAATCTCGAATACAACTAGCGATCCATTCGGCACTAAGACTCAGGCGGGCGTCTGTCAATTGTACGCCTACGGCGCGACTGGACAGCCCACAAGCCAACCGGCTTGTAGCAGTTCCAGCACCGCCACCGGCCTGTTCTGTATGCCAGGTACCGGCACCAGTGGCTACGTGGTCAACACGGGCACCACGTCGGCTACCCTGGCTTCGGCCATCGCTCCGGGCTTCGAAGGCTACATCATCGCCGTTTGCAACTTCCAGTACGCTCACGGCTTTGCCTTCGTCAGCGACGTGGGCGCGCGCAACCTGGCCATGGGCTACCTGGCCCTGATCGTCAACAACGGCGCTATCACCCGTAGCGTTCCGGCCGCCGAGTCTCTGGGTAACTAAAAACCTGGTTCAGCCTTACCAAAAAGGGGGGAGCTTCGGCTCCCCCCTTTTTCTTTGTGATACACTATTGTTCTCCCCCGCGTCCTTTCATAATCCAACCGTGTGCTTTTGCCTAAGGAATAAAAGGAGGCTCTTTTTGAACCGAATCCGATCCATGATGATGGTGCTGGCCGCAGGATGGCTATGTGTGGGTGCGGCTACCGCTCAGACGGCCGCCAATCTCGCGATTGTCTCAGGGGATGGCCAGGTGATCTGCCAGTTGTGTACCAACGGTGTACCGGTCTTTTATCAACCCATGGTGGTTGAGGCTACCGACGTCAACGGCAACCCCGTCTCCGGCGTCACAGTGAACTGGACGATCGCTTCTGGCTCAGGCGCCTTCCAGCAGAGCAGTGCCAACACCTACAGCGTCCAGACCGACGTGAACGGTCTCGCCAGCGCCACCCTCTCGCTATACAATCCGCAAAGCGGCAGTCCCCTGTTCTCGGTCGCCCAGACCAGCGTCACCGCATCGGCTGGAAATCTTGCAGTCACGTTTTACCAGAGCCAGGCGCTGCTGGACCTTTTCAGCACCACTGGCTATACCCTGTTGCCCGTCAGCGCCATCGCGCTGAACAATTCCCTGATTCAGGGAGTCAGCTTTAGCGGCCAGCTAGGCACTACCGCGCAGACGCCCATCAAAATCGCCGTTTTGGATCAGTCCCAGTCGCCAGTGGCCAATGTGGCCGTTTTCCTGGTGGATGCCGAGACCACCAGCGGTGCCCCGACCATCTCATGCCAGGGCACGCCGGGCGCCGGCACCAATGTAGTGTTGACCGACTCCACCGGTACCGCCACCTGTTACCTGGTTTATGGCGGAACTCCCGGCACGGGCGTTTTTTGGGTAGATGTGGGCGGTGCCGAATCCACCACTACGGCCAACTTCCCATCCTCGGAATACTACACCTTCCCGTTGGGCCCTATAATCCCTCTACCGGGACTGGCACCGGCTATACCTACACCGTGACTCCGGGCACTCCGGGATCCACCAGCGTGGTGAGCGGCAACAGCCAGGCCGCCAATCCCGGACAGACTTTGGCGCAGCCGTTGGTGGCGCAGGTGGTTAACGCCGCCGGTCAGCCGCTGGCGGGGGTTCCAGTGAACTGGACCGTCAGTCCGGCCAACGCCGCCGCCTTGACGGCGACCACCACCACGGGAACCAATGGCCAGACCAGCAACATCGTCACCTTGACCAGCCTGGCTTCAGGGACGGTCACGGTCACGGCCAGTGCTTCGGGCACCAGCACCAACGCCGTTTTCGCCATCACCGTGGTTCCCCTGGTCACCATTACCGGGTTTCAGATTGTCTCTGGCAATAACCAGAGCACCGTTGTGGGCACCGCCTTTGCCCAGCCCCTGGTGGTCCAGGTGAGCGCCAGCAACGGCGTTGCTTCCGGAATCGCGGTGCAATTTCAGGTGCAAAGCGGCCCTGTGACGCTCTCTGCCAGCAGCGCCGTGACCAATAGCAGCGGCCAGGCGCAGGTGACCGCGCAGGCCGGATCGTCTCCCGGCTCTGCCACCGTGCTGGCCAGCGTGAGTTCGGCCGGCGGCGGCTCTTCCCAAACCTTCAACCTCACCGTAGCGCCGCAAGGACCATCCATCACTGCCGCCAATTTCTATAACGGAGCCGACCAACAGCCCAATTCGCTTTCCCCCTGCGGACTTGGCCAACTGATCGCCGGGTCGCTCGGCGTCAGTAACGTGCAGCCGTCCTACCCCGGCCTGCCGGCCGCGCAGTCCAACGTGGCGATTACCTTCAACGGCGTCACCGCTCCCGTCCTGAGCATTGGGAACAACCCGCAGGGACAGCAGTTTGTGCTCTTCCAGGTGCCCTGCCAGGTGACTCCTTCGAGCGCCGTGCCAGTGACCGTGGATATCGGCGGTTCGACCACCAGCGTGAATCTCAACGTGACCGCAGCGGCGCCCGGCGTGTTTCATACCGTGTTGTCCGATGGGATGGCTCACGCGGTGCTCGTGCGGCCGGATGGGTCGTTCGTGACCATCGCTAACCCGGCTCGCCGCGGCGAAACCGAGGTGGCGTACGTGACCGGGCTGGGAGCGACTTCGCCTTCCGTGGCCACCACCGCGCTGCCCGTGCCGCTGGGGACGCCGTCCGCTGTGATGGGGACCGTCATCCCCGGTATGAACGGCGCTGGTTTACCGCTGGTCTACGCCCAGCTTTCGGAGGATCTGCCCGGCGTTTACATCGTGGCCTTCCAGATTCCCGAAAGTGAGACCCAGGGCAATAACATCCCGTTCTCGATCGGCATAATTCCGGTAGGCTCCAGCACGGCCTACTATAGCGCCCCGACCACCGTCCCGGTGGAGTGAAATGGCCGGATGTGGAGGCGGGTGGGATCTGTCCCGCCTGCCTCCCAATCTGCGGTCGGATCCAATCCGAAGCACGACCGCAAGGGCGTTCTGCCGCCCACCTCTGACTAAACTTCTTGTGCCTCGAACACGCTCAGGGCGTCAGTCTGCCCCTTAACCCTCAGTTTCAAGTCGCGCGCCCACCGGCGGCCAGTTAGCCGCCCTGCCGTTCCCCGCAGATTAAACTTTAGTTAGTAGCTTCGTATTTGGTAGCCGCGAACGCGGTATAGGCTCCCCCAGGTAATCCCCCCATACGCCCAATTTGCCACTCTGTTCCCTTCTTATTCGTCTCTTCTTCCCATATTCTTCGCCATGCGTTCACCGATGCCCCATATATTGTGTGTTATTTCGCTGATATAGACCGCGTAGGGGCCTGATGGTCGGCTATAACTGATTGAAGATAGAGACAGTTCCCCTCGTTTCCCTCTTGCAAACCTTGTTTAAGTCGGGTACTATCTGTTGTGGGTCCAAAATGGATGACAATGGATCATTTGTGATAGGTTTTGGACCGATTGAGCGACGTTAGTGGAGTCCGCCGGACAAATTCCGACCCGAGAGGCACCCAGGGGCATGTATACCGCCCGTCTGGACGACAGGGGCCGTCTTAAGCTACCCGCCGACTTCCAGAAGTACCTCGACATCTTTCGGGAAAAGTTGTTTGTCACGTCCATGGACCGCAAGACCGCGCGCATCTATCCAATGCACCTTTGGCGCGAAAACGAGGCTCTCTTCGAGACCTATCGCGATGATCCAACAGTATCACAAAATGTCGCATTTACAGCCGCGGAATTGGGGTCGGAGACCGAAATGGACGCGCAGGGCCGCATCCTCTTCTCCCCCGAACTGCGGGAGGCCCTCGGAATCGATCAGCAGCCGGTGCGGGTTTATCACCATCGCGGGCGCATCGACGTGTTGAGCGAGGCGGTCTTCCAGGCCCGCCAGCAGCAGGCCTCGGCATCGCCCGAAGCGGATCTCCACAAGATGGAAGGAGCCGGCCTCCGGTGACGCGCGATGCATATTCCCGTCATGCCCGAGGAATCGCTGGCGCTGCTGAATGTGCGTCCCGAAGGCATCTACCTGGACGCTTCAACGGGATTAGGCGGCCATACCGGGCTGATTGTCCAGCGCCTGACTTCCGGCCTGGTGATCGCCAACGACCGGGATCCGGAATCGCTGGAACTGGCGCGCCAGAACACCGCGCCATGGGCCGGCCGCATCCGCTTCCATCGGGGGACGTTTGGCACGCTGCCCGATGCGGTGCAGGAGGCGGGCTTCCACAAGATCGACGGCGTGCTGGCCGACCTGGGGGTCAGCCGGTATCAATTGACTACGCCGCACAGGGGCTTCTCGTTCTCGGCGGATGGGCCGTTGGACATGCGCATGGATCCAACCACGGGCATGACCGCGGCCGATCTCGTCAATTTCACGGACGAAAAGACACTCGCCGACCTGATCTACAGATTCGGCGAAGAAAGGAGGGCGCGGAGAGTAGCCAGAGCAATCGTGAGGGCACGGCCTATACGGAGCACACTTCATCTGGCCGATGTGGTGTCGCGGGCCGTGCCCAAAACGAGCCGCATAAATCCGGCGACCAAAACATTCATGGCCATCCGGATCGCGATCAACGACGAAACAGGAGAACTGGACCGGCTTCTCGAAATCGCCCCGCACTTACTCAAGTCCGGCGGCCGTCTGGTAGTGATTGCATTCTCATCCGGCGAGGACCGCATTGTCAAGAATCGTTTTCGGGAGCTCGCAGCGCAAGGTTTGGGAACCATTCTGACCAAGCATCCGCTGCAGCCAACCGAAGCAGAGGTATCTCACAACCCCGCGTCCCGCAGCGCCAAACTGCGCGGACTCGAGTCGAATTAGTGCACGGGAACTAGAAAGGCATTAGTTAAAATCATGGCGACCTTACCCAATCCGTTCCGAAGAACTCAGATGTCACACGCTGCGCCGGCGCCCGCCGAGCACACGCGCATCCATGCCGCACGCGACCCGCACCTGCTGCGTCCGTTGCCCGGCGAGGATCTCGGCATCGAATTCAAGACGATCGATAATTCGCGGCTTGTGCGCCAACCCGACCCGCAGGCTCGCGGAGCCTGCTGGTCCGCCATCGGCGCTACGGCCCTGGCGGTGATGCTGCTCACCGGAGTGCTCGGCCCCAGGCTCGCCAACACGCTGGCAGGCTATAAGCTCGAGGCGCTGCGCGTGGAAAACCGCCGCCTGATCGACGAGCGCCGCACGCTGGACCTGCAGGAAGCCGAGCTGACCTCGCCGCAGCGCCTGGAGGAACTCGCGCAGCACCAGAATATGGTTGTGCCGCAATCCAACCAGGTGGTGCACCTGAATGGCAAGGGCGACGGCACCGTCGCCATGATCCACTAATTTCAACCGCGGGGAACGGCCTCCCGGACCCGCACTCGAATGGCATGCTATGGGTCAAGGACGTCTGCTCACACTGGCTGGAATCGCCGCCCTCTGGGTGGCCGTCGTCCTCTATCAACTAATCTCGTTACAGGTATTTCACCACCAATACTACGTGCAGTTGGCCCGCTCCCACCAGGAGGTTTCGCTCGAGGTCCCGGCGCCGCGCGGCACCATTTTCGATCGCTCCGGCCAGACCCTGGCGATGAGCGTCCCGACGGCGTCGGTCTACGTCAATCCGCTGAAGCTGCCTGACCTCGGGGTCGCCGCCGACCTGCTAAGCCGGGTCCTCCACCTGGATCGCACCGAGCTTCTCTCCAATCTGAAAGAGGCGTACGACGATCATCGCGGCTATCTGCTGATCAAGCGGCATATCGACTTTCAAGAGGCTGAGATCGTCCGCGGCCTGGCTTTCGATTGGATCGGCGTGCAGCACGAAAGCCAGCGGCATTACCCCAAGGGCGGGCTGGCCGCGCATGTCCTGGGCGGCGTGGATTTCTCGGAGACCGGCACCTCCGGCGTCGAGCGCGCGCTCGAAACCGACCTCCACGGCGTGCCCGGCGAGATGCGCCTGCTCACCGACGTCAAGGGCCGCGGCATCGATTCGCAACTGTCCAGCCCGGCGCGCCCCGGCACTTCCATTACCCTCACCATCGACGAGCGCATCCAGTTCGAGACCGAGCGCGACCTCCAGGCATCCGTGATCGAGCACCACGCAGCCTTCGGGAGCGCCGTGGTGATGAACCCCATGAATGGCGAGGTGCTGGCCATGGCCAGCTATCCCCCCTACGATCCCAATCAGCCGCCCCAAGGTGACGATCCCAGGCGTATCAATCACGCCGTGAGCCTCCCCTTCGAGCCGGGGTCCGTATTCAAGGTGATCACGCTTTCAGCGGCGCTTGAAACCACTAAGCTCCGGCCCGACAGCCCCATCAACTGCCACGGCGGCGCCTTTACGCTGCCCGGCCGCGTCATCCACGATTCGCACCTGGGCCTCGGCGTGATCCCCATGGCGGACGTGCTGGCGCGCTCCAGCAACAGCGGCGCCGTGGAAATCGGCTCGCACGTGGGCGCGGAGAACCTGTACAAATATGTGCGCCGCTTCGGCTTCGGCCAGAAGACCGGTATCGAGCTGAAGGAAGAGAACCGCGGGCGCGTCTGGCCGTTCAATAAGTGGCGCAAGACTTCCTGGGCCTCGGTTTCCATGGGCCAGGAAGTGGGGGTCACCACCCTGCAACTGGCGCAAGCCGCTGCCGTGGTAGCCAATGGCGGATTTCTGATCCATCCACACCTGGTTCTGATGAAGGGCGGCAAGCCGGTTCCCGTGGCGCCGCCCGTGCGCGTGCTGACCCCGGAGAACGCTATCCTCATGCGCTCTATGATGGAAGGAGTGGTGGTTCTGCCCTACGGCACCGGCAAACGGGCCCGCCTGGATGGCTATTCGGTGGGAGGCAAAACCGGCTCCGCGCAGATCTTCGATACCTTTACCAAGCACTACACGCATTCGTATAACGGCACGTTTATGGGATTCGCCCCGCTGACGAATCCGGCGCTGGTAGTGGTAGTGACGCTCAACGGAACCCACGGCGAAGGCGGTTTTGGCGGCGCTGGTGGCGGCGCCGGTGTTTCATGAAGTGGCCACCGAAGCCCTGCGGGTGATGGAAGTTCCCCGCGACCTGCCCGATGAGAAGCCCGCCACCGAAGTGACCGCCGCGGATAACGCGGACGACGACCTGAGCGACGCCAACCAGTCCGATGCGGACAACATTCTGCTCGCCGCCGACGATGACGCCGACGCCCCCGAAACACTGCTGGCCGGGCCTCCCGGCCCCACGGTCCCCAATTTCAGAGGCATGAACATGCGGGCCGTCCTGGCAGAGGCCGCCCAAAAAGGTCTCACCATTCTTCCCACCGGCAGCGGAATCGCCCGCCTGCAATATCCGCCGCCGGGATCGCTGCTGCACGGGGGAGAACGCATTCGCGTCCAATTTGTGCGATGAACCTCGGCCAGATATTCGCGGGCGTTGCGCTGCCCCAGGCACTGGCGCCGGCCCTGGCCGCCATGGAAGTGAACGGACTGGATTACGATTCCCGCCGCGTGGAGGCCGGGTTCCTGTTCTTCGCGTTTCCAGGCGCTCGCACGGACGGCCGCCGGTTTGTCCAGGACGCCCTGGCGCGCGGAGCGGTGGCCATCGCCAGCGAATTCGAGCCGCATGAAGAGAGCCTGGCGGCGCGCTGGGTGCGCCTGTCGCATGGCCGGCAGGCGCTGGCGTTAGCCTCGCGCAATTTCTACGGCAAGCCCGATGAGCGCCTGGGCCTCACGGGCATCACCGGCACCAACGGCAAAACCACCACCGCCTACCTGCTGGATTCGGTGCTGCGCGCAGCCGGCGCCACCACCGGGCTGATCGGAACCATTGAGTATCACCTGGCGGGGCACGTGCTTCCGGCGGTCAACACCACGCCCGAATCGCTCGACCTGGTGCGCCTGTTTGCGTCACTGGAGCACGCCGGCGGCACTCACGTTACCATGGAAGTATCGTCGCACGCGCTCGCCCTGGGCCGCGTTTACGGGCTGCACTTCCACACCGCGGTATTCACCAATCTCACGCGCGACCACCTGGATTTTCACGGCACCATGGACGCTTATTTCGCGGCCAAAGCACAGCTTTTCGCCGGCGCCGGCGCGCCCCCACCGCAGTTCGCGGTGGTCAATCGCGATGACGAATACGCCCGCCGCCTCCCGTTCCATCCAACCACCAAAGTCTTCTGGTACGGCCTGGGGCAGGACGCCGACTTGCGCCCGCGCAACATCTCCACCAGTTTCGATGGCCTGCGCTTTGAGGTCCAGTTTGGCAAGCTGCGGTTCCCGGTGGAATCGCCGCTCATCGGGCGCATCAACGTGTACAACATTCTGGCCGCCTGCGGCGCGGCGCTCTCTTACGGCATTCCTCCGGAGACCGTGGCGCGCGGGATCGCCGCCCTGCCCGCCGTTCCCGGCCGCTTCGAACGCGTGGATGAAGGGCAGCCGTTCGTGGTGGCGGTGGATTACGCCCACACCGACGATGCGCTGCGCAATACCATTGCGGTGGCGCGCGCCTTGAATCCCAAGCGCGTCATCACGCTGTTCGGCTGCGGCGGCGACCGCGACCGCACCAAGCGCCCGCTGATGGGGCGCGCCGCGGCCGAGGGCAGCGACTTGGTGGTGCTCACCAGCGACAATCCGCGCTCCGAAGATCCGCTGGCAATTATGAATGACGCGCTGGTGGGCATCCGCCGCGTGGATGTGCCGCACGTCGTGGAGCCCGATCGCGCCAGCGCAATTGCCCGCGCCATTCAACAGGCGCACGAAGGCGACATCGTGATTTTGGCTGGCAAGGGACACGAGACTTACCAGGTGTTGAAGAACCGGACCATCCCGTTTGACGACCGGGCGGTGGCACGGGAAGTGC
Organism: Bryobacterales bacterium; assembly: GCA_963803725.1. Lineage (GTDB taxonomy): Bacteria > Acidobacteriota > Terriglobia > Bryobacterales > Bryobacteraceae > JOPF133. The sequence goes on from CAWDOH010000029.1 coordinate 61,843, forward strand.
TAAGAGGTTACGGATACCGCAAAAATGACACCGTCTGAGATCGGGATTCCCTTACCCAGATGACCTTCGCTCTTCAGGACGTGGCCCGAGCCATCGCCGCCGCGGGCGATCCGCCGGATATCCGCGTGGCCGGTTGGAGCATCGATTCGCGCACCCTCGCGCCCGGCGACGTGTATTTCGCGCTGCGCGGCCCTAATCACGATGGGCACGATTTCGTGGGCGCGGCGCTTGATAGCGGAGCCGCTGCCGTGGTGGTGGAGCGCAGCCTGGGCGCGCCCACGGAACTGCTGGTGCCCGATACCCTGCGCGCGCTGAAGGACCTGGGCCGCTGGGCCCGCCGGCAGTGGGGCGGCGCGGTGGTTGGCGTAACCGGCAGCGCCGGCAAGACCACCACCAAGGACGCCATCGCGCACCTGCTCTCGGTCGAGATCCCGGTGGGCCGCAGCGTGGGCAACTTCAATAACCACGTGGGAGTGCCGCTCTCGATTCTGCGCCTGCCCGGCGATTGCCGCGTGGGCGTGCTCGAAATGGGCATGAACCACGCGGGCGAGATTCGCGAGCTGGCCTCCATCGCGCTGCCCGAAATTGGCGTGGTGACCAACGTGGGATACGCGCACGTGGAATTCTTCGATTCCATCGAAGGCGTCGCCGCCGCTAAGCGCGAGCTGATCGAGACGCTGCCCGGCGATGGCGTGGCGGTGCTCAACGCCGACGATCCGCGGGTGAGCCGCTTCGCCGAATTCCATCGCGGGCGCACGGTCACTTTCGGCTTCGCGGAGACGCCACGGTGCGCGGCGTGAATGTGGATTACCGGCCGGATGGCGCGCGTTTCCATGCCTTGGGCGTGGATTTCGAAGCCGGCCTCACCGGCCGCCACGCGGTCTCCAATCTGCTGGCCGCCCTCGCCGTGGCCCACGTGTTCGGGATCGCGCCCGACCGGCTGCGCAACGCCGTGCGCACCTTCGCCGCCGGCAAAATGCGCGGCGAACGCATCGAGCATCGCGGCATGGTGGTCTGGGACGACTGCTACAACTCCAACCCCGAGGCGGCCCAATCCATGATCGACGTGCTGGCGCGGACCCCCGCGCGGCGGCGCATCGCCGTGCTGGGAGAGATGCTGGAGCTGGGCCACGCCTCCGAGGAATTGCACCGCAAGCTGGGCCGCTACGCCGCCGCCAACGGCGTGGACTGCCTGGTGGGAGTGCATGGCGCCGCCCATTGGATGATCGAAGAGGCGCTCGCCGCCGGCATGCCCGCCGGATCGGCGCTTTTCTTCGACGACGCTGCGGCGGCCGGCGAATCGGACCGCGGCGCGGCCGCACCGGGTGATGCCGTGCTCTTCAAGGGTTCCCGCGGAGTGCGCGTGGAACGCGCTT
>CAWDOH010000030.1:0-24362 GCA_963803725.1 Bryobacterales bacterium
TGAACCTCAAACTCAAACGCACTCCGGGACTCTACGTGGTGGGCTTCATGGCCGCCGGGAAGACCACCGTGGGCCGCCACCTGGCGCATCGGCTGGGGTGGAATTTCTTCGACACCGACCAGGAGATCGAGCGCGGGGAGGGATGCACCATCGCGGAGATCTTCGACCAACGCGGGGAGGCGGAATTCCGGCGGATTGAAGCGGCCGTCATCCGGCAGCACGTGGGGTGGATTGAGCGCGGGCGGCCCGCCGTGCTGGCCCTGGGCGGCGGAGCTTTTGCCGATCCGGCGAACCGGCAGGTGCTGGAGCCTAACGGCATCACACTGTGGCTGGATTGCTCCTTTGAGGTGGTGACGCAGCGGGTGGCACAGAATCCCGACCGGCCGCTGGCGCGCGACCCGGCGCGTTTCGCGGCGCTGTTCGAATTGCGCCGCGAGTATTACCGGATGGCCAATGTGCATGTGAAGATCGAAAGCGACGATCCGGATGTGACTGTCGAGACCATTCTGCGCCACCCGGTGATGCAATGAAGGCGCCGGAGAAACCTGCCGCGCGCCGGGCGGTGGCGCGCTTGCGCAAAGACGCACGGACCATTTTCCGCGCGGCGCTGGCGGCGGCCGACCCGGCGGAGGCGGTAGTCCGGCACCTCTCCCGCCGCGACCTTTCGCGCTTCCGGGACATTTATGTAATCGGCACGGGCAAGGCGGGCGCTTCGATGGCCCAGGCCGCCGAGCGCGTGCTGGGGCGGCGCATTACCGCCGGCGTGGTCAACGTGAAGTACGGGCACCTGGCGCGGCTGCGGCGCATCGAGCTGAACGAGTGCGGCCACCCCGTCCCAGACGCCAATGGCGTGGCCGGTGCCGAGCGCATCGCCGAACTGGCCTCGCGCGCCGGCAGGGACGACCTGGTGGTGTGCCTGATCTCGGGCGGCGGCTCGGCGCTGCTGCCGCTGCCGGCCGCGCCCATCACCCTGGAAGAGAAGCAGGCGGTCACGCGCCTGCTGCTGAACTGCGGGGCGGATATTCACGAAATCAACGCCGTGCGCAAGCACATTTCGGCCATTAAGGGCGGCCAACTGGCGCGCCTGGCAGCGCCGGCTACGGTGGAGGCGCTGCTGCTTTCCGATGTGATTGGCGACGACCTGGACGTGATCGGCTCGGGCCCCACGGCGCCGGACGCTTCTACTTTTGCCCGGGTGGCGGCGATCTTCGACCACTATGGGATTACGGGTGAGGTGCCGGCCTCCGTGCGCGAGCGCATCGAGGCGGGAGTGCGCGGTGAAATTGCGGAGACCCCCAAGCCCGGCGATGCGCTGTTCGAGCGCGTGCGCAATACGGTGGTGGGCAGCAATCGGCTGGCGCTGGACGCTGCCTCGCGGTGCGCCCGCGGGCTGGGATATCGGACGCTGGTGCTGGCCAGCGAGATTCAGGGCGAAACGCGCGAGGTGGCGCGCATGCACGCGGCGATTGCCCGCGAGGTGGTGCGTGCGAAGCGGCCGGTGAAGCCGCCTGCGTGCATCGTGACCGGAGGCGAGACGACCGTGACGATTAAGGGCAGCGGCTTGGGCGGGCGCAACCAGGAGTTCGTGCTGGCCGCCGCCATGGATATTGCCGGACTGCCGGACGTGGTGGTATTCAGCGCCGGCACGGATGGCACGGATGGCCCTACCGACGCCGCCGGGGCGATTGCGGACGGCCGCACGCTAGCGCGGAATCCGGAGGCGGCGCGGTTTCTGGAGGCCAACGATTCGTATCATTATTTCGAGGCCCTGGGCGACCTGGTGAAGACCGGCCCGACGAATACCAACGTGATGGATGTGCATCTGCTGCTGGTGGGGGCGAAGGGCGGCGCGCGGTGAGCTTCTGGCGCAAGGAAGTGATCGGCTTCGCGCTGGATCACGAGACCCGCAAGCAGATGGACGAGCAGCGGGCGTGGATTGCGCGCGAGCCTGGCAACGCGCATCCGTATTACCACCTGGCGCAGTTCTACCGGATGGAGGGCCGGCAGGACGAGGCTCTGGGACTGCTGCTGGAAGCCGTGCGGCTGGATAGCGGCCTGGCCGAGGCGCACGTCTCGCTGGCCGAAATTTACGCGCTTCGGGAAGACTATAAGGCGGCCTGGGGCCACGCACGCCGCGCCGAATCTGCCGGCGACTCCCGCGGCGTGGAGATGCTGCGGCGGCACGGCATCGGGGAGGGATGAGCGGCCGGCGGGAGGGTTAGCAAAAGGCTGCGATCTTCTTCATCAGCCTTTGGTACACCACCGGCTTGGTTTCACAGGCGTCGATGCCGGCTTCAACGGCCTTGCGCACGTCGTCCGAGAGGGTATGCGCAGTAAGGGCGATGATCGGAATGTGGGCTGTTTCCGGGGCCGCCTTGATCTGCCGCGCCGCTTCGCAGCCCCCCAGTCCGGGAAGTCCCAGGTCCATCAGGATCAAGTCCGGCACGTGTTTCCGCGCAGCGCTCACACCGGCGTAGCCGTCGGCAGCGAGAAGCACCTGATGGCCGCTCCTCCGCAGAAACCGGATCACCAGTTCCTGGTTGGCTTCGTCGTCTTCCACTACCAGTATCACCGCCATATGCGTTCCTTCGTGTGGCCGGCCGGTCCCTCACATGCGGCAAGTTCCCCAGGGTGCAGGGAAAGTTGGGGATCCCTCGCGGCCGGCAGACGCAGAGTGAAGGCGGACCCTGGCCGAAAGTGCTCTCCACCGTGATCTCGCCGCCCATCATGCGGCTGAGCCTCCGGCTGATTGCCAGTCCCAACCCGGTGCCGCCGTACGTATGCGCCCGGGAGGTATCGAGCTGCGCGAACGGCGAGAACAGCTTGGGGAGATCCTCAGCCTGAATGCCGATGCCCGTGTCCGAGACGCGGATCGCGTAGCATTCGCCCGCCGCGCTTCTGCCGGCGCCCGCCTCGATCGAGACGCGGCCCTCGTGCGTAAATTTGCACGCGTTCCCCACCAGGTTGAACAGACATTGGCCGATCCGGAGACGGTCGCCGTAAAAGTTTACCGGTTGGCATGAGACGCTGAGCGCGACGCGTTTTTTGGCGGCGACCGCTTCGAGGCTGGTGACCACCTCCTGGACCAGTTCCGCCCTGGGAGTTGCCTGAGGACTTGCGCCTACGCGGCGACGGCGTCAACCAGGCGGGCGATCTGGCGGGTCATCTCCGCCGGGGGAAAATGGATCCGCTGGCCGTGGCCGGGCAGGACCCACTCGAAGGTGTAGCCCTGGAGGCGGCGGACGGAGGCCACCTGCTCGCGCCAGGAGTACCAGCAGACATCGCGCGAGGCGGTCAGGCGGCCGCGGTGGCGGCTCCACCAGATGTGGTCGCCGGCGAAGAGGAAGCGCTGCGCGGCCAGCAAGACGCAGTGGCCGCGGGTGTGGCCGGGAGTGGGAATCGCCAGGAAGCCGGGCGCCAGTTCCACGGGATCGAAACCTTCGAGGACGCGCTCGGCATCCGGCTGCGCCGCAAGCTCCAGGCGATGGATGATGCGCTGGGCGCCGAAGCGGGCGGCATACCGCGCGGCGTCGGCTACATCGTCGCGATGGGTCAGGAAAATGTAGCGGACGCCGCCGGCTTCTTCCAGACGGCGGGCCAGGTGTTCCACGAAGCGCGGAGCATCGATGAGCCAGTTGCCTTCCGGATGCTGCAGGAAATAGCTGTTCCCCCCGAAGGAGTTGCGCGAGTTGAAGCCGCAGTAAAACACTCCGTCATCGAGGGGCAGGGGGAAATCGCGGACCGCCGCGGCCACACCGTCTTTGCGGGCGGCGCCAATCGAACCGGTGGGGCACGCGACCAGGGCGCGGTAGGCGGCGCGCTGCTCTTCGGGAGACTGCGGCTGAAGCTGGACGAAGGAGAACTCTCCGGTTTCGCCGAACGTCGCAGGGGCAATCTGCCGGCAGGTATCGCAGTCGATGCAGGTGGAATCGACGAAAAAGAGACCGGCGGCATTTTCCGGCAGGCGTTTGGCAAGCTCGGCCATGCCTTCAGTATGGCGCAGCCGCCGGATCTCGCCTAATACACGGTGATTCCCTGCGCGCGGACGGGCGTGGCTGAGCTGATCGGCAGCACGGTGGGCGGGAAAGGTTCCGTCAAGGTTCCATCGGCAGCCACTTTCAGCGTATGGAAGGCATTGGCGGCGGCAGTTGCGGTGGCTGTGGACCGCTCGCTCGAAACGTAAATCCAACTATCGGAGTGGTCGATCACCGTGGAGAACACCGCGCCGGTGGTGTTGGCCATGACGAAATGCTGGATCTGGACCGGGTTCAGGGGGTTCGACAGGTCATAGACCGCGATCGAGTTGTCGCCGGTATTGGTGGCGTACAGGCGGGTGCCGGTGTGATTGACAATGGCCCAGCAGGGAGCGCTGCCCGAATCCGGGACCGTGCGCACAAAGGAAGGTTGGCCGTTGTCACCGTAGGCGTAGACGGCGATCTCACTGATGGGCGTGATGTCCACGTAAAGGATCGGCAGAAAGGGATGCGTGCGCATGCCGAGCGGCTGGTGGCCGCCGGTGAGTCCGGTGAAGATGGACTGGGGAAGGGCCTGCGGAAGATTCTGGTCGAGAGCGCCGTTGAAATCGAAGTGGAAGGATTGCAGGAGGCCGCCCAGGAAATCCGCGCCGAAGGCAAACGGGCCCTGGGAGGCGGTGAGCGCCTGCGAAGGGGAGCTGCCGTACGCCACCGATACGGTGGATTGCGGGACGGGGACGAGCCGGCCACCCGGCGATATGGTGAAGGTGGTGTAGTTCGGCAGGGTCAGGCTGTCATTCTGAGCGGGGTCCTGATCCTTGTTGACCACCACCAGGGTGTCGTTCTGAACGCCGACGCTGACGGGGTCCGAGCCGCCCGAAGGAAAAGGGGAACCGGCGACTGGCGACAGGCTGCCATCGGGTCCGATATTGAAGACCGCGATGGTGTTCGACCCGGAGTTGACGGCGAAGAGCAGAGTGCCGCCGGGATTCTCAATCAGGTTCTGATCGGAATCGAACGGGCCGAGGGCAAAGCTGGGATCATACACGCCGATGCCGCCTGCCGGGGTGGTGCCGACCAGCGCCGGGCTGGAAATGAAGTTGAACTGGTAAGCAAAAATCGAATTGCCGGCGGTGCTATTGCTTTCCAGGTAGATGACGTCGGCGGGGGTCGCGGTGGCGGCCGGGAGCTGGAATGTGGTCAGCATTACCAATCCGGCCACCCAGACAGTCGAATAGCCATGAGCTCGTTGAAACAGCATAGATATCTCCTCGCTCGATGAATTCGTATGGGCCGCCATGAAGTTACGGGGGCGGAGACGAGTGTTTGCACTTGTTATCACACGGCGCGGCTGCCCAGGCGCTGACACCGGGGCCGGGTTCACCGTACACTGGAGAGAGGGATGTCGGGCGGCAAAAAGTACGGCCGGACTGTGCGGCGGCGGCTGCGCACGGTGGACCGGCGCCTGCGCGAGGCGCGCATGTTCGCGCGCGCCATGGCTTCCAAGGACCACCCCATCCTGGCTCAGATTGTGCCCATCCGCCGCTGTAACCTGGCCTGCACCTATTGCAATGAGTTCGACGCCGTCTCCGCGCCGGTGCCGCTGGCCGAAATGCGGAAGCGCGTGGATCTGCTGGCGGCGCTGGGCACCACTATCATTACCATCAGCGGCGGCGAACCGATGCTGCACCCGGAACTGGACGAAATCATCCGGCACATCCGGCGCCGCGGGGCGCTGGCCACGCTGATCACCAACGGGTACCTGCTCACGGCCGAGCGGATCGAGCGGCTGAATCGCGCGGGCCTGGATTACCTGCAGATCAGCATCGACAACGTGATTCCGGACGAGACCTCCAAGAAGAGCCTGAAGGTGCTGGACCGCAAGCTGGAGCTGCTGGGGGAGCACGCGCTGTTTGCGGTGACGGTGAATTCGGTGCTGGGCAGCCCGGTGCGGAACCCGCAGGACGCGCGGACGATTGCGCGGCGGGCGCGGGCCCTGGGACTCACCAGCACGGTGGGCATCCTGCACGATGGAGACGGGCAGCTTCGCCCCCTGGCGGCGGACCACCTGGCCATTTACCAGGACCTGCTGGAACCCGACCAGCAGATGTTCGCCTTCGCGCAGTACGACCAGTTCCAGCGGAACATTGCGCAGGGCCTGCCGAATCAGTGGCACTGCCGGGCGGGAGGGCGCTTTCTGTACATCTGCGAGGATGGGCTGGTGCACTACTGCTCGCAGCAGCGCGGGCGGCCGGGCATCCCGCTGGAGCGATACACCCTCACCGATCTGCAGCGCGAGGCGGCGGCCGAAAAGGCGTGCGCGCCCTTTTGTACGGTGTCCTGCGTGCAGCAGACGGCCATGCTCGACAGCTTCCGCGAAAAGCCGCGGCAGGTGCTGCAGGAAATGATTGCCGCCCGCCAGCAGCGCAACCCGGCATACCGTCCGCCGGCGCTGCTGAATGCCCTGACCTGGATGTTTCTGGATGGCCCGGTGAAGCGGGTACTGAGCAAAGTGGCCTTGCGGGTTCTGAAAGCACGGGCGTGACGCCGTCCGGGCGACTCCTGCTACAGCAGTTTTGACTACAGCATTTCCAACAAAATCAGTTCCCATTATCCGTATTCCGTGTTACGGTTTGACATAAGGGAATAAGTGGCGCATTCGCCGCGGTTTAGGTGAGGCCCGCGCCGTTCCGGCCGGGGAGCGGAGGCTGACGAAACGGAGATTCGGGGAATGCCAGACCGGGTTAAAAGATAATCAGGTTTTAAAATCAGTAATTTACGAACCCATCCCGATTTGGTGTGAAAAGTGCAGTCGCACACGTTTTTGTTGTTGCAGAATTTGGAACTACGTTCGAGGAGGATTTAGGGGATATGCAGAAGACTAGCGCTCGGCCGCGGGATAGTTTCTCCCGCCGCCTGCCATACATCGCCGTGTTTTTGGCGCTCTTGCTATTGGCCGCTGCATCGCTGTTCGGCCAGATTGTCAGCGGCGATCTTACCGGCACGGCGTTTGACGCCAGCGGCGCGGCCGTTCCGGGCGCGTCGGTGACTATCAGGAACGATGCTACCGGCATCGAGACCACCACGAACAGTGGTGCGCTGGGCGAATATCGGATCGCCAATCTTCCGGTCGGTACCTACACCGTTACGGTAACGGCGTCCGGGTTCACCAAGGCGGTGCTCAAAGGCGTGGCCGTCGAACTGAACAAGATCGCCACGGCTAACGTGAAACTGCAGGTCGGCCAGAGCGCCACGACGGTAGAAGTGACCGCGGCCGCGGCGGCCATCGATACCACCACCGCCCAAATCCAGGCCTCCTTCGAAAGCAGGCAATTGGCCGACCTTCCCAATACTTCGAGCGGCAATGGCGTGTTGAATCTGTCGCTGCTGAACGCCGGGGTTTCGACCAGCGGCGCCACCGGCGCGGGGACCGGTCCCTCGGTCGGCGGGCAGCGTCCTCGCAACAACAATTTCACCATCGAGGGCATCGACAATAACGACACCAGCGTCACCGGCCCGGTGGTTTCCGTGCCGAACGACGCGGTTGCCGAAATGACCGTGCTGCAGAATCAGTTTTCGGCCGAGTTCGGCCACTCCTCGGGAGGCCAGTTCAACCAGATCGTCCGCAGCGGCACCAACGAAATCCATGGAGCGGCGTACGAATACATGGAGAACCGGAATCTTAACGCGGCCGACAACCTCAACGCAGTGGATCAGAACCCGCTGCATCCGCGCTACGACGACAATCGCTTCGGCGGGCAGGTGGGCGGGCCGATCCGCAAGAATAAGCTTTTCTATTTCTTCAATTATGAATACGAAGCGACCGGCTATGCCGGGAGTGCCGGCCTGCTGTACGCACCCACGGCCCCCGGATGGAGCACGCTGGCGGCGATTCCCGGTATCAATCTGACCAATTTGCAAGTTCTCCAGAAGTACCTGGGGACGGCAGCCTCCGCCGCGGCGCCGGCCTCCACTCCGAACGGCGCCTATCCTCTGATCAGCCCGATCAACCAGGGCTACAACGGCGCGGCCACCACGGGCACCTCGATCCCCATCGGGCAGGTTTCTTTCACCGCGCCCGCCTACACCAACAACGAGCGCGCCGTGACGGCCATCGATTACAACATCTCGGATAAGGACAGCCTGCGCGGCCGTTTCATCCTCAACCGGGAAGGCACGATCGATACTTCCGCCAGCCTGCCGGTCTTCTACCAGACGATTCCGGCGAATGGCTACATCATTACCCTCTCGGAGTTCCACACCTTCTCTCCGAGCCTGACCAACGAGTTCCGCCTGGGCTACAACCGGTATTTCGATAACTATCCGTCCGGCAACTACAGCTTCCCGGGTCTCGATCAGTTCCCCAATATCAACATTTTCGATCTTGGCCTGCAATTGGGTCCCGATCCCAACGCACCGCAATTCGGCTATCAGAATACCTACCAGGTGACCGACAGCATGTCGTGGAACAAGGGTGCTCACAATCTCAAGTTCGGCTTCGACGGCACCAAGCTGATTTCGCCGCAGAGCTTCACCCAGCGGTCGCGCGGCGATTATGAATGGAGCTACCTGTCGGACTACCTGTTCGACTACACACCCGATTACCTGGCGGAACGCTCTCTCGGCAACGTGATTTACTATGGCGACCGCATCACCACCGGGCTGCACGCCAACGATACCTGGAAGGTCAACCGGAACCTGACGGTCAACCTCGGCCTGCGCTGGGAATACCAGACTCTGCCGTACACGGAGCGCCTGCAGAGTGTGAATGCCGTCTCCAGCGTTCCGGGGCTGATCAACTTCGGCAATCCCCAGACTCAGAAGCATGATTTCATGCCGCGCATCGGCCTGGCCTATTCGCCGGGCGAGTCCGGCCGCACTTCGATTCGCGCCGGATTCGGCATCAACTACGACGTGCTGTACGATAACCTGGGTCTGCTTTCGCTGCCCCCACAGGACACCATCACGGTGGATGAGGGCGGTGAGAACGGCACGAATTTTCTAAAGAACGGCGGTATCCCGCCCAACGCCTCGGCGGCGGCCCTCACCCCGGCCGAGGCTCGTGCCGATACCGGCGGGTACGTCCCCGACCAGAAGCGGCCCAGGTCCCTCCAGTGGAGCCTGGGTGTGCAGCACGTGTTCCACAACGACTACACCATCGAGAGCCGCTACATGGGCACCAACGGCTCCGATCTCACGGTGCAGGACCGGCTCAATGTGCAGAACGTCGTCAACCCGTCGAACGCGCTGCCGGTGTATTTCACCGCTCCTTCGCAGGCGACGTTGAATTCACTGACCAATACCCTGAGCAACCTGAACAACATCTACAGCGCCGGCGGATACTTTGTTCCGGCCTACCTGAATGCCGGTTTCCAGAGCAACATCGTGGGATTCATGCCCTACGGCCGCTCCAGCTATAACGGCTGGGCGAACCAGTTGACGCGGCGGTTCGCCCACGGCCTGCAGTTCGTCGCGGCCTACACGTGGAGCCACAACATCGACAATTCCACCGCCGACGTGTTCAGCACCTACACCACCCCGCGCCGGCCGCAGAATTTCCAGAACATCAACGCGGACCGGTCGGATTCGGCACTCGATCACCGTCAACGCTTTACCTACCAGGTGCTCTACGACGTGCCCTTCCTGAAACAGGACAAGAGCTGGTTCCTGCGCAACATTGCCGGGAGCTGGGAAATCGCCCCGGTTTATCAGTACCAGACCGGCACCTGGGTGACGGTGCAGAGCGGCGTGGACAGCAACATGAATGGCGATTCCGCCGGAGACCGCACCATCGTGAACTCCAACGGCAACCCCAACGTCGGCAGCGGTACCACGGCGCTCACTAACAGCGCCGGGCAAACCGTGGCATACCTGGTGAACAACTCCGCGGCCGGTTACATCGTGGCGCCCAAGGGAACACTGGCGGATGGCGGCCGCAATACCATGCGGGTGAATCCCATCGATGATGTCGATATGACGGTGGCCAAGTACATTGGCCTGGGCAAGGAAGACAAATACAAGCTGCGCTTCGACGCTCGTTTCTTCAACATCTTCAACCACCCACAGTACGTCGCCGGCAATATCAGCGACGTAGCTTCGGTGGGTTTCACCGGCACCGCCGTACACAACGCGCTGATCCCCAACCAGACGCTGTTCGGCCAGTGGTCGCAGGTATTCTCGAGCAACCCGCGCAACATTCAGCTCTCGCTGAAGTTTACGTTCTAGCGCGACGGACGCGTGGTAAGACCTGACGCGGAGACGCGGAGACGCGGAGGAAAAGGCGGAGAGGCGAATGAGGTGCTGCTCCCTCTCCAACCTCCGCGCCTCCGCGTCTCCGCGCCAGGAGCGCTCAGCCCTCCCCGAAGCAGCCTCCCCCGGAACCCAATGCTACACTGATCGGTGATGACTTATCAGCACATCCGGTTCGATCTTGACGAAAAAGGCGTCGCCTTGATTACCGTCAATCGCCCGGAGAAGCTGAACGCCCTGTCATCGGCGGTGATCGTGGAATTGCGGGAGGCCTTCGAGCGAATCCACAGCGACCCGGCTATTCGCGCGGCCATCCTTACCGGGGCGGGCGAGAAGGCCTTCGTGGCGGGGGCCGATATCAACGAACTGGCGGCGCTTTCGGCGGTGGAACTGCGCGCTTATGCCCTGCGCGGGCAGGCGGCCTTGCGGCTTTTGGAGACCTGCGGCAAGCCCTCGGTGGCGGCGGTGAATGGCTTCGCTCTCGGCGGCGGGCTGGAACTGGCCATGGCCTGCACGGTCCGCTTCGCCTCTGAAAATGCCCGCCTGGGGCAGCCCGAAGTCAAGCTCGGCATCGTCCCGGGGTACGGCGGCACACAGCGGCTGCCTCGCCTGGTGGGGCGCGGCCGGGCGCTCGAAATGCTGCTTTCGGGCGAGCCGGTGACGGCCGCCGAAGCCTACCGGATCGGGCTGGTCAACGCGGTGAGGCCGCAGTCCGAATTGCTGGCCCATAGCCGCGAGTGGCTCGAAAAGGTACTGGCCAACGGGCCAGTGGCGGTGGCGCTCACCTTGGAAGCGGTGGATGCCGGGCTGGATGCCAACCTGGATGCGGGGCTGCGCCTGGAAGCAGCGGCTTTCGGCGTTACTGCGGCCACCGAAGACCGGCGCGAGGGCACCCGGGCGTTCCTTGAGAAAAGGCGCCCGGCATTCGCAGGAAAGTGACGCATGGCAAGAGTGATTGAAGGACAGCTCTCGGCGGCCGGCTTGCGGTTTGCCCTGGTGGTCAGCCGGTTCAACGGGTTCATTACCGAGCGGCTTCTAAATGGGGCCATGGATGCGCTGGGGAGAACCGGCGCGAATCCGGACCTGATCGACGTCATCAAGGTGCCCGGCTCGTGGGAAATCCCGTTGGTGGCGGGCGAGGTGGCGCGCCAGCACCGCTACGACGCGGTGATCTGTCTGAGCGCGGTGATTCGCGGGGAAACCCCGCACTTCGATTATGTGGCCGCGGAAGCCGCCAAGGGCATCGCGCATGTGGCGGCCGAAACCGGCGTGCCGGTAGCCTTCGGAGTGCTCACCACCAATACTTTGGAGCAGGCCATCGACCGCGCCGGCGCCAAGGGCGGCAACAAGGGTTTCGACGCGGCCATGACTGCCATTGAGATGGCCAATCTGCTGCGCACGCTGCGCCAGGCGACGTAATGCCTTCCCGCCGCAGATCCCGGCAGCGCGCGCTGCAAATCCTGTTTCTATGGGATGCCCGCCGGCAGCCCATCGACGACGCCATTGCCGCCTATTACGACACCCTGTTTTCGGACGAGCAGCCCGAGCGCGACGCCTTCGCCAGCGACCTGGTGCACGGGACTGTGGAAAACGTGGCCGAAGTGGACGCCCGCATCACGCGCCACGCCGAGCACTGGCGCATGGAGCGCATGCCCGCGGTGGACCGCAACATCCTACGCCTGGCGGTCTACGAGATGACCCATGGCGGCACGCCGGCAGCGGTGACCATCGACGAGGCCCTGGAGCTGGCGCGCAAATTCTCCGGCGAGGAGTCCGTGCAGTTCGTCAACGGCGTGCTGGACGCGATTCACCGCGAATTGCCCACGGCCGGCCACGGCAGCACGTAGCACGATTCACCGGGAGGCCAAGGCGGCCCAAAGTTGTCCTCATCGCACATGCCGCCCGGAATTTCGCGAAGCCAATCCGGGCTTCACCCCGTCTAAGAGGATAGGTACGGTATACTTTGCCTAAGGACGGTTCTCGCATGCCCGATAAGAGGCGAGTCTCTTTTTGTACTTCCTCTGATAGTTCTGCTTTTCTCGATTCTAGGCGGTTTCTATGGACCGCAGATTTCGGCCGTGGATGCGGCCACCCCCGCCGATCCGGCCACCTCCGCCGATGCGCCTGCGGCGAGCGACGGGACGGAGCCCACGCTTGCCGGGGAGATGCAAAGTTTCACCCACATTGTGTCGGTGGTGGAGCAGAACGAGGCCGAGCGGCCCAGCCCGGAGAAGATCTACTACAAGGGCGCCATACCGGGCATGCTGCGGGAACTCGATCCCCACTCCAATTTCTTCGATCCAAAAGACTTCCAACTGCTGGAGGACGATCAGAAGGGCAGCTACTTCGGGGTCGGCATGATGGTTTCCACGCGCAATGGGAAGACCGTGGTGATCGCGCCGTTTCCGGGATCGCCGGCGTACCGGGTCGGGTTGCGGCCGGGGGACATCATTGTGTCGGTGGACGACAAACCCACCGATGGGCTGAATACCACCGAAGTGGCCGACCTGCTGAAGGGGCCGCGGGGCACGCAGGTGAAAGTGGTGATTTCGCGCGAGGGCGCCGCCGATTACCTCAGCTTCACGATCATCCGCGACGAAATCACCCGCAAGAGCGTTCCGGAAGCCTTCTACCTCAAGGATTCGATTGCCTATATCAAGATCCTGAGCTTCACCGAGACCACCGCGCGGGAACTGGACGATGCCTTCAACCAGCTCAATGAGCACGATGTCCGCGGCCTGGTGCTGGACCTGCGCGACAATCCCGGCGGCCTGTTGAATGCCGGGGTGGCGGTGGCCGGCGATTTCCTGCGGAAGGGGCAGGTGGTGGTTTCCTCGCATGGGCGGAATTCCCCGGAGAAGGTCTTTACCGCGCGCAGCGGCAATCATGGTTTCGACTATCCGGTGGTGGTGCTGGTAGACCGCATGTCGGCCTCGGCGGCGGAGATTGTGTCGGGGGCTTTGCAGGATCACGATCGGGCCTGGATACTGGGAGAGAAGACTTTCGGCAAGGGCCTGGTGCAGACGGTGTTCCCGCTGTCTTATAACACCGCCCTGGCGCTGACCACGGCGCATTTCTATACGCCGAGCGGCCGGCTGATCCAGCGGGATTATTCCAACGAATCGTTCTACGACTATTACTTCCACCGCGACGACAGCGTTCGGAATCCGAACGACGTGAAAATGACCGATGGCGGCCGGACGGTGTACGGCGGCGGCGGCATTACTCCAGACGAGAAGTACGTGTCGCCGCAGATGGATCATCTGGAGATCGTGCTGAACCGCGACGGGCTATTCAATTTCACCCGCGTCTATTTCGCCAAGCATACCAGCAGCCTTCCCAAGGGCTGGCTGCCGGGCGATGCGGTGATGAACGAATTGCACCAATACCTGCTGGACAAGAACGTGAGCTTCACGGAAGCCGACTTCACCAAGGACCGCGACTGGATTAAGCGTTACCTGACTAAGGAAATGTACGTCTACGCCTTCAACGTGGATGAGAGCGACCGCGAGTTCGCCCAGAGCGATCCCGAAGTGGAGTTGGCCGTGCAGGCGATGCCCAAGGCCATGACGCTGCTGCAAGGCGCCCAGCGCGCGGTCGGCCGTCGGATGGACCCTGCCAAGCGGGCCGCAGCGGCGGCGCACTAAAAACGGCCGGCAGCCGGCTCTGAGACTTGGCCGGAGTGTGCTGTCCCGCTTAACCTTTGCTTAACCGCGCGCGGCGCCGAAACTAGTGTCAGGAGCCGCGACCGGAGAGGGAGTTCCTGATGGCCCCGCGGGCCAAAATCGACGCAGACGCGCCCAGTGGCGATATAATGGAATCAGTAGCTTGCCACGCGTCCTCAGCGGTTATCCCTTCCTGGATGGAACACGACCCCAGGTCCGCGACCGCGAGATCCCGCTCCCTATGGTCGCGGCTCCGATTCGATGTTGAGCCGCGCATGTCGGCAGGCTGGCGAACCTAATCACGCGGTCGCAGACCTAGCGCTTCACCACCACAGAGCTATCTTTGGCCACGGGTATGGCAGAGGCGGGCATGGGGCCGCCGGGGGGCACGGCTGGAATCATGTCCGGCGCGCGGCCCACCACGCCGCTCTTGGCCTCATCGATACCGATGCCGTAGTCCTGCAGAATCGTGCCCAGCACGTTTTGCATGTTCACGCGGGCGTGCAAGTACTGGTTGCGGGCGTCCACCTCGCTCAACTCGCGGGTGGTGGCGTCGCGCTGGCCGATCACCACGTCCAAAATGGTGGCCGTTCCCAGCTCGTACTTGCGGCGTGTGCCGGCGGTGGTCTGGTCCTGCAACTCGCGAGCCTCCACGCTGGTGTCGTAGGCCGAACGGGCGTTGGCCAGCGCGGTGCGGGCGTTGACCACGTTCAGCTTGATGGTGTTGTGAAGCTGCCGGTCCTGGATCTGCGTCTGGCGGTAAGTCAACTGGTCGGTAATCAGGTCGGCGCGGGCCGAGCGGTTGCGCAACGTCATGGTCAGAGAGACGCCGGCGCTGTAGTTGGGGAAGTCGCGGTCGAAAACCTGGGCCAGCACGGTGCCGTAGCCGCCCAGGAAATAGGGGTTCGCTCCGACCAGCGCGCCGGGCGCTCCGATGGCGTTTACCTGGCCGGCTACGCCGCTGTTACTGGCACTGACAAAGGCCTGAAGCTGAGGCAACAAGGCGTCCTTCACGCCCAGCGTGACCAGGCGGGCATTCTCCATGGAAAGCTGGCTCTGCTCGACATCCGGGCGGTTTTGCAGGGCCTCGGCGATGAGATCCTGCACCGGGCGGACGGGTTCCTCCGAGGGGACCTCGAAGTGATCGGTGGGCACGATGTGGGCTGCGATCACGTTGATGTCATCCAAGCCGCTGCGGGTAAGGACGCTCTTCAGAATCATCTCCTGCTGATCGACCTGCGTGCGCGCCGTGATGACATCCTGCTGGCTGGTTTTCATCTCGGCTTCTTCCTGGAGGATATCGATGGGCGCCACGGCCCCCAGTTGGGCGCGCCGCCGGTCGTCCTGGTAGAGCCTGGTGTTCAGATCGAGTGTCCGCTGCCGGACCTTGAGGCTGTCGATATCGGCCACGAGGTCCCAATACAGGTTCACCACGTTGTAGATCGTCGACATTACCTGGTTGCGGAAGGTGAGGTCGCCGACCCGTAGATTGTTCCTGGCCTGGCGGATGTAGCGGCTGTTCACCGAGGGCCGGAAGCCTTGCAGCAGATTCTGCTGGATGGTGAACGACAGGCTGCCCTGGTTGTAGGGGTTGAACTGGTTGTAGGGTGAGTTTTGGGTAACGTTGAACTGGTTCTGCATGGCCACCTGGATGGTGGTCCCGAAAATCAGGCCATACTGGACCCCGAACGTGGCGGAACTGTACTGTGTGGTCAATCCGTTGGTGCCCGTAATGTTGGTGGCTGTCTCGATGGTTGTGGAGTGGGCGAACTGGCCCGCGACATACAGGACCGGATCGAGATTGGGAATCGTCGATCCGGCCAATTGCACGCTTACGCCGGAAAACAGGCTGGTCGACCCGCTGGATACGTTGGAGGTGCCGCCCGAACCCAATGCCGTGCTGGACAGGACTCCGAGCGATGCCGAACTCGGCCCGGTGGTAATGTTGGTGGAGACGTTCCGGAGGATCGTGCCGGCACTTGCGCGCAACAGGTTGGCGTCGTTCAAACGGTTATTAAAACGCGCGCTTTCGATATCCAGGTTATTCTCCAGGGCCAGGGCGACGGCATCGCGGAGAGAAAGATAGATAATCCCCGACTGCATGAGCTTTCCGAGACGCGGCGAGTCTTCGAAGGACACCTTCGGAGCCGTGAAGGGCGTGTAATCATGAGTGAGCCAACTGACCCAGCCGTGGTCGGAGGTCCGGGTAATCTCGGGCGTCTGGGAGAAGCCCGGAAGGGCCAGGACTCCGGCAAGCAACATGGCGACTGCGGATTTTACAAAGTACATAAGCTTTACAAGAACCTCAAATGCCTATTATGGCCGGTAGGGCGCGGCTGCCGTACATATCCGAGCGGAACCGTTCTTTTCCGTATACGCGCAGGTCCGGCGCGGAGTTCGGGAAAAGTGGCGGACTGTTTTCAGCGCCCGGGTTACCGCATTCGGCTTGCGGCACTCCCCACCGGCACAGGGCTGCCAGGACAGACTGAAGCCGCATTCAAGTGACAAGACGGGCCGCGGCAGGCGGAATTAGCGGCAGCGGAAGATCGCGCTCCGTTGAAGACGCGGCGCAAGCCATTGATCCCGCTGCATCGGCACCTTGCGCGTTGGCATCGACTTTGATGGGCCGCAGGCCCATGCGGCGCTCCTTGACGGTCGCGCTTCTGAGATAGCCGGAACAGAGCCGGAGCGTGCGCGACCGGTGGCCGCGCCCCTAGCCGCGAAGTCCCAGTCCACCGGATGCACCGCGGCCGCCACAAGCGCTACAGTAGTCGGTAGTGAACTATGGGGAAGTACTGGCTGGCGATTGCGATTCTGGCCTGTGCCGCTTGGGCGGCGAATCTTAAACTTTACCTGAAGGACGGCACCTTTCAGCTTGTCCGCGAATACCAGGTACGGTCGGACCGGGTGCGTTTTTACAGCGTGGACCGCGACGACTGGGAGGAAGTCCCGCTGGACCTGGTAGACCTGAAGCGCACTCAATCGGAAGCCGCCGCGCGCCAGGCGCAATTCGAGAAAGACGCCAAGGATCTGGCCGACGAAGGGAAGGCCGAGCACGAATTCGAGACCGAGCGCCGGAGCATTCCGCAGGATCCCGGGGTGTATTGGCTGGATGGCGGCAAAGCCAAAGTTATCCCGCCGGCGGAATCCGACGTGCACACCGATAAACGGCGATCCGTGCTGTCCAAGCTGTCGCCCATACCGATGGTCTCGGGGAAGGCTACGCTGGAACTGCAAGGCGCGCACTCGCCGAATGTTTTCACCGACCCGCTGCAGGAATTTTACATCCAGCTTTCCGAAACCGAGCGCTTCGGGTTATTCAAGCTGCTGCCGGGCAAAGGTGGGGTGCGCATCGTCGAGAACCTGACCATCGTGCCGGTCACTAAGGATGTTGTGGAAGAGCCGGTGCAAGTGGAAAGTTTCCAGAAGGAACTGGACCCCAGCGGGCTTTACAAGATCTGGCCGCGGGAGCCGCTGCCCCCCGGGGAGTATGCCGTGATGGAGTTCACCGAAGGCAAGCTTAACGCGCAGGTGTGGGACTTCGCCATCAAGGCAAAGTAATCGGCGGGACGACAGCCATCGCCTACTGTTGCGGCTGCTGCTGGGTCATGCAATGCACGGCGCCCAGGCCCCAGATCAACGCGGTGCAGTCGATCCCCGTAACGGTACGGCCAGGGAATACCCGCGCCAGTACATTCAGCGCCAGGCGGTCGGCGGGGTCGTTGAAGGTAGGGACCAGCACCAGGCTGTTGGCAATGTAAAAATTCGCGTAGCTGGCGGGCAGGCGTTGCCCCGCAAAAACCAGCGGCCGCGGCATGGGCAGCGGGACCACGTGCAAACCGGCTTCGCGCAGGAGAGCGGCGTTCTCCCGCAGCGGTTCGTAATTCGCGTCGGATCGGTCGCGCTCGGTGGCCAGTACTACGGTATCCGGTCCCACGAAACGCGCCAGGTCGTCCACGTGGCCGTGGGTGTCGTCGCCCGCGATGCCATTGCGCAACCAGATCACGCGATCCACTCCCAGATACGCGCGGAGGGTCTTTTCGATGGCTGCGCGGCTCATCCCCGGGTTGCGGGCCTGCACCGGGCTCAGCAGGCACTCTTCGGTGGTCATCAGAAGGCCGGCGCCGTTGACATCGATGCTGCCTCCTTCAAGCACCATGCCCGTCTGCCACGCCGGCAGGCCAAGCTGGGCCGCCAGAAATGCCGGGACCGCCGCATCGCGCTGCCAGTCGTCATACTTGGCCCAGGCGTTGAAACGCCACGCGGTGAGGCCCGGCTGGCCGCGCCGGTTCACCACAAACAGCGGACCGTAATCGCGCACCCAAACACGGTCGGTGGGGCAGGCAAAGAACTCCACCGCGTCCATGGCGGCCCCCACCTTTCGCAGCACACGGCGCGCTTCGGCTTCGCCCGCGGGGCTGTCCACCAGGATGCGCACGCGCTCCACGGCGCTCAGCTTGCGCACAATTTCCCCGTAGACCCACGGGATGGGAGCAAAGCGGCCGGGCCAATCTTGGCGATTGTGCGGCCAGGCGACCCAGGTGGCCTCGTGCGGCTCCCATTCGGCGGGCATGCGGAAGCCGCCCCGGCGCGGCGTGGCAGGCTGGCGCGGCGTGGCAGGCTTCAATCGATTACCCTGGCCGAAATCGGAGCGTAGGCGTCGATGCGGCGGTCGCGCAGGAATGGCCAGTTGCGGCGCGTTTCTTCGATCTGGCGCGGGTCGCACTCGACGATCAGCGTCTCCTCGCTGGTGTGCGAGGCTTCCGCCAGCACCCGGCCGAACGGGTCCGCGACAAACGAGGCGCCCCAGAATTCCAGGCCGTGCTCGGGCGGCCCTTCGTAACCCACGCGGTTCACCGCCGCCACGTACAGGCCGTTGGCAATGGCGTGGGAGCGCTGGATGGTGCGCCAGGCGTCGTGCTGCGCGGCGCCGAACTCGGCCTTCTCCGAAGGATGCCAGCCGATGGCGGTGGGATAGAACAGCACCTGCGCACCGGAAAGCGCCGCCAGCCGCGCTGCCTCGGGATACCACTGGTCCCAGCAGACCAGCGGAGCCACCCGCGCGTAGCGCGTAGAGAAGCAGCGGAAGCCCAGGTCGCCGGGGGTGAAGTAGTATTTTTCGAAGTACAGCGGGTCGTCGGGGATGTGCATCTTGCGGTACAGGCCCAGCAGGCTGCCGTCGGCATCGATCACCATCGCGGTGTTGTGGTACACACCCGCGGTGCGGCGCTCGAACACCGACCCGACGATGACGATGGACAGCTCGGCCGCCAGGCGCGCGAAGCTTTCGCTGGTGGGGCCGGGGATGGGCTCGGCAAGGTCGAACAACTCCGCCCGTTGCTCGCGGCAGAAATACTGCGAGCGGAACAGTTCCTGCACGCAAACGATTTGGGCGCCGGGCCGTCCTTTAGACCCGGCTGCCTCGCGGATGCGCCACTCGGCCTTGGCCAGATTCTCGGCCGGATCGGGCGAGCAGGCCATCTGGATCAACCCGAGCCGGAACTTATGTTGGTGCACAAACCCATTGTACCGGCGTATGATTTTCTTTGAGCTACCGAGCCCTGGTTCTGTTCGATATCGATGGCACGCTGGTGCGGCGGGCTGGGCCGCATCATCGCGACGCGCTGGCGTATGGCGTGCGCAAGACTACCGGCCTGGACACCACCACTGACGGCATCCCCGTACAAGGCATGCTCGATCCCGATATCCTGACCATCATGATGCGGCGGGCGGGCGCGCGGCCCGCGGAGATTCGCCGTGCGATGCCCGAAATCTGGCCCGTTGCCGAGCGCTATTACCTGCGCGTCTGTCCGGCGCTGGAGGACCGGCACTGCCCCGGCGTGGCGCCGCTGCTGGAGCGGCTCACGCGGCGCGGCATTTTGCTCGGCCTGGTGACCGGCAACCTGACGCGGATCGGCTGGCGCAAATTGGTGCGCGCGGGAATCGGGCGATACTTCCGGTTCGGCGCCTTCGGAGAAATGGCCGCGACCCGCACCGGTCTGGCCAAACTAGCTATCCGGCAGGCGCGGCGCGAAGGATGGATCGCGCGCGGCACGCCTATTTCGCTGATCGGCGATTCCCCCGCCGATGTGGCCGCGGCCCATGGCAGCCGCTCCCGCGCCATCGCTGTGGCCACGGGCTTGACCCCGGCCGCGCAACTGGCCGCCGCCGCGCCCGACTTTCTGCTGCGCAATCTGCGCGAACTGCGCCTGCGGATGGTGGAGAGTCCGTCGGTGGATGCTTAGTACGGGCCGCGGGGGAGCCGGCCGGGTATGTCTTCTGCCCGGGCGATATGGTGGTGCGGCGCACCACTGACGAGATCCGCTGAAGGCATGGTCATCCAGGGCGGCCCCAGGTCGAGGTAACGCTCAGGCAAAAGCGGGCCCGGCCCCGCCCCGGGGTGTACCATGAAGGGCGGCCTCACCGCCGATATTCCCTATGCGCCCTGCCGGCAGATCGCAACCTGGCCCACTTCATCGGCCGCGATGCGCTGCGCCGCGCCGGAGGCCCGCCACCGCAGTACGATGATACCTGCGAATGCCCTTGACGTTCTGCTAGTCGCGGACGACCTGACCGGCGCCTGCGATGCGGCCGCGCCCTTCGCCACAGCCGGGCGGCGTGCTATGGTGATGCTCGCGCCGGAGGCCGATGTTGGCGAGGCTCGCGTGCTGGCCGTGACTACCGACAGCCGGGGCCTGCGGCCGGACGAAATCCGCGCCGCCATGTCCGCCGCTGCCGCCCGCCTGCCCGCCGTGCCGGCCCGGGTAGTATTTAAGAAAATCGATTCCACTCTGCGCGGCAACACCGGCGTGGAAATCGCGGCGGCGCTGGAGACCTTCGGCTGCCGCGCCGCCGTGGTATGCCCGGCATTCCCGGCCATGCACCGTGTGGTGCGACAGGGCCATCTGTACGTCGCCACAGCAGCGGATTTCACGCCGGTCCACGTGCCCACGCATCTGTCGAGCGCGCATCGCACCGCCGGGGAGCTTCGGGCGGCCATTTCCGGCGGCGAGCGTATTATCTCTCTGGATGCCGAATGCGATTCCGATCTGGACAGCATCGCGGCCGAGATTGCAGCGCTGGATGGCCCGATCCTGTGGGCCGGCTCGGCGGGCTTGGCCGGGGCGCTGGCGCGTTCCATAAGTCCCGGCCCCTATCGCGCACCGAAGCCGGCCCACACGGGGCCCGTGCTTTTCTGCATCGGGTCGGACCATGCCGCCACCCTGGCGCAGCAGGCCGCCTTGCTGACCGCGCGCGATACCGTCTTGCTGGAGTGCCCCGACGGCGGCGCGATCTGCCAGGCGCTGGCCTTCGGGCAACACGTGCTCCTCTGCATTCCACGCGATCCGACAGTGGCCGGATCGCTCTGCGAATGGCTGCCGGGGGCGCCCGCCGCGGCGCTGCTTTTCTCGGGCGGCGATACCGCCTCGCTCCTCTGCCGCGCATTGGGCGTCACAAGTATTGCGCTCTGTGATGAAATTGTTCCAGGGATCCCGCGCGGCGTCCTGCAAGGCGGCGCTTTGGACGGAATGCCCGTCGTCACCAAATCCGGCGGGTTTGGAAATTGCGATGCTCTGATCGAGATAGCGGATTATTTCTCATGCCCCCATCGATAGACCAACGGCCCACCATCGTCCTGACCATGGGAGACCCCGCTGGGATCGGCCCCGAGATCGTGCTCAAAGCGCTGGCCGATCCGGACGTGGCCCCGCTGGCCCGCTGGATTGTGGCCGGAGACGCCGCCGTGCTCGAAATGGCCGGCCGGATCACCGGGCTTGCCGTGCCGGCCGAGGTGCACGACGAGCACGCGCTGGCATCGATCGGCGACTTCTCCTTCGGCAAGCTGGATGCCCGGTGCGGCCGGGCGGCGTTGGAGTACGTCCGCGCCGCCACCGAAATGTGCCTGCGCGGTGAGGCCAACGCGATGGTCACGGCACCCATCAACAAAGAAGCCGTTACGCTCTCGGGCCGCCCGTTCACCGGCCACACCGAGTACATCGCTGAGCTGAGCGGCGCCAGCGAATCGCGCATGCTGCTGTGGAGCGAGCGGCTCTCCACCGTCCACGTCACTACTCACGTTGCGCTGCGCCAAGCCTGCCAGGTGGACACGGACCGCATCCTGCGCACTATTGAACTGGGGAACGACGCTATGAAGCTGCTGGGCTTCGAGCGGCCGCGCATCGCCGTTTGCGGGCTGAATCCGCATGCCGGCGAGCACGGCCTGTTCGGCGAAGAAGACCGCCGCTCCATCCTGCCGGCAGTGGAAACTGCGCGCGCCCGCGGAATCGCCTGCAGCGGCCCGCATGCCGCCGGATACGGTATTCCTGCAGGCCGTGCGCGGCGCTTACGACCTGGTGGTGGCCATGTATCACGACCAGGGACACATTCCCATGAAGCTGATCGATTTCGAAGGCACGGTCAACATTTCGCTGGGCATCCCCATCATCCGCACTTCGGTGGATCATGGAACGGCCTTCGATATCGCCGGCAAGAATCTGGCCGACGCCCGCAGCATGAAGCAGGCCATGCGCGTGGCCGCCCGCATGGCCTCGCGCCTCGCTACCCGCAGCACCCCAAAGGTCAACCAATGAATCGACTGCAACAAGCCATTCAGAAAAACGGCGGCGCCCCGATCCTGGGCGCGGCGGCCTACATCTACAACCCGGAGTTCCTGGAGATCGCGGCCCTGATGGGCTACAAGGCGGCTTGGATCGAGATGGAGCATACCTTCCTCACCTTCGCCCAGGCCGCCGACCTCTGCCGCATCTCCACGGGGTTCGGCATGCTTACCATGCTGCGCATTCCGGACGCGCAGCGCGAGACCGTGCTGAAGGGCGCCGAATGCGGCCCGGACATCCTGGACCTGCCGATGGTCAATTCGCCCGAACTGGCGGCGGAGCTGGTGCGCAACGCCAGGTTTCCTCCGGAGGGCGTGCGGGGTTTCTTCGGGGTGTCGCGGGCGGTGAAGTACGGCGTTGGCGGGCCGGTCGCCGAAGAGCAGCAGAAACTCAACCGCGAGCTGTGCCTCATGGTGCAGGTGGAGACGCGCGAAGCGGTTGAGCGCGCGGATGAGATCTGCCAGGTTCCGGGCATCGACGCCGTTTTCCTGGGACCCTCCGATCTTTCGGCCAGTCTTGGGGTTGCCGGCCAGACGGGCCACGAGCGCGTGTTCGAAGCCGCCGCGCGCACCATCGCCGCCGCCCGCGCGCACGGCAAGCAGACTGCCGCGGGGGTAGCACCACAGGACGTGGCCTTCTGGGTCCGGCAGGGCATCGACCTGCTGTTTTGCATCAACGATCTGGCCGCGATGAAGATCGGCGCCGCCAAAGCTCTGGAAGCTGCGCATCAGGCGATGGCGGCGCTCGAAGCCACAAAATGACCGTTCGCTAATTCGCGAACAGACCCTGGAACTCAGTACTGCCGATGAAGCCCTGGTTCGGCGTGCCCGGTCCCAGAATCTGGATGCGCGTACCGAGCCCGGCGCTGCCCTGGAACAGCAGCCCCGGGCCGCCGGTGTTGGCGACGCCCAGCCAGAAAGCCGAAGCCCGCTCGGATCGGGGTCTCTGCCCAGAATCACGTAATACAGCATCTCGACGTACAAGGCGTTGCTGTGGTCGGCCGCCAGCGTGGTGTGGTAAGTTGCCGGTGCTTTGGAACTCGTTGTTGGGTGCGCCCACGGGAGTGGTGCCGCCGGGTATCCAATGAGTGTTTCGAACCACGAGCCGGTCCCGCGCCATTGGCGTCGCTGATTTCCGTAGCGCGTCGGCGCCCGGTTCAGCAGATTCTGGTACAGCGTGGTGGCGGTAGTAACTGCCGTCCAATCAGCGAAGTGAACAGGCCTGGTCACGGTCTGCGTGCCGGCCCGGATGGCGGTCACCGCCGCGGTGAATTGCGCGTAGGCCGGTGCGGCGCCGGTCGCCGCCTGGTAAGCCGCCATCACCGCGAAGTCGCTATTGAACGCCTCCGGGCTGGTCAGGAACGAGTCCGCCATCTGGCCCAAGGCCGCGCCGCCCTCCCCGGTCCAGAACGCGAAGCCCGTCGGGTCGGGGTCGCGGCCTAAGAGCTGTTCGTACAGCGCATAGACCTCGCCGATAAACCTCGTTATCCCCCGATCCCGCCTCCGTAACCGTGTAAGTCGCGAGCCACTGCACCGCTGGTCACCGTGACGGTGTAGCTCTGCGCCACCGTGTGGGTGTTGTTCAGCAGCGTGAAGCCGACCGCGCCGGCTCCGCTGCCGCTGTCCGCGCCCGACAGGATCTGCAGGACTCCTGGATTGGACGACGTGGCCGTCCACGCCCCGCAGGCCGCACTGGGCGTAACCGTAAAGGCGCGCGGCACTTCCGGAGTAACGCCGCAATTCGGCTGGCCCGAGGAGGGGCAAGCGGCGGCGGTTGAGGTACCCGTGGCCGGCAAACTTAGACTGCCCGGCGAGAGACTGATCGAACAGGAACTGCCCGAGGTAGCGAAGATGGCA
>CAWDOH010000031.1:0-205080 GCA_963803725.1 Bryobacterales bacterium
CAATGTATCGCTAAGATGGCGCCCAGGTATCCGCCCACTCCCACCACGATGACGGCGGGCGTCAGGATGTACTCCATGTTCTCTGCGAGGCCGGTGATGTAGCCACCCCACGGTCCCATGGCGGTGCGCGCGAAGGAGTAGGCGCCGCCGGCGTGGGGAAACGCGGGCGACATTTCAGCGATGGAAAAGCACAACCCCAGGTACATGGCAGTCATGGCGATCACTGCCAGCAGCATGCCGCCGAAGCCGCCCGCCGCCAGCCCGAAATTCCAGCCGAAGAAATCGCCTGAAATCACCGCACCCACGCCCATGGCCCACAGGTGAAATACGCGCGCGTGGTGGCGCAGGCGCCTCTGGGCCATGTATTTCGGGTCGGCGGGAGTGTAGGTGGCTTTCAGAAAGAACCATCTTACACGGGAAGGCCGCCGCCTCCCGCGACTTCCGTGGCTCAGGAGAGGCAGCCTCAGGGCAATCCAAGTCCTTTCGGGATAGCGTCAGCGCTACGATACTCCTGCGCCTCCGTGGAATAGGGAAATGCAAGGAACATCCCATAGCCAAGTCGGTGTTTCAATCGTGTTAATAACAATTTACTTAATATTAAGTTATGAATATCTTATTATTGCCATTACTACTGGAATCGCTTGGTCATTACCTCGCGAAAAAAGATTATGTCGTATTCATCTACGCTTACAAGGTACCTCGGGATTACTTCACGCTATCGGCTCCTGTCCCGAGCGATGGCGGCGTTTTGCCTCCTGACAAGCGTGGCACTTACCCTTGACGCGCAGGGCACGGACCCACCCACCTTCAGCCCGCCGGGCGGCACCTATACGACCGCTCAGACGGTTACCCTCAACGACACCACCGCTGGCGCCACGATTCGCTACACCACCGACGGCAGCACGCCCAGCGAAACGGCGGGAACAGTCTATGCCACCCCTTTCCCGGTCAGCGTAACCACCACCGTGAACGCCATAGCCTACGCCGCCGGACTGGCCGACAGCGCCGTAAGCACCGCCACTTACACCATCGTGCCGCCGCCGAGCCTGATTTCCGTTTCCCCGGCCAGCGGCGCGGGAGGAACGCAAGTGGCGGTCTCCGGATCCGGCTTTGGGACGGCGCAGGGCACAGGGCAAGTGTGGCTGGGCACCGCCCCTGCCATAATCGTGAATTGGAGCCCGACGCTGATTGTGGCCACGGTGGCGGCCAACGCGACCTCTGGAGCGGCCCAGGTGCAGCAGGGCGGCAGTTGGTCCAACGCGTTGACATTTACCGTGAATACGGCGGCGATCGCGAACGTTACGCCGTCGAGCGGCGTGCCGGGAACCCAGGTAACCATCGCCGGCTCAGGCTTCGGCGCGAGCCAGGGCGGCGGACAGGTGTGGCTGGGCACCGCCAATGCCGCGGCCGTGAGTTGGAGCGATACCCAGGTGGTCGCGAATGTGGCAGCAGGGGCGGCCACGGGAAATGCTCAGATCCTGCAGAACGGCGTCGTGAGCAATGCGCTGCCCTTTACCGTGAACACGTTACAAATCGCGAATGTGAGCCCAACTTCGGGCGTGGCGGGAGCTTCCGTCATATTTACAGGCAGCGGTTTCGGGACGTCGCAGGGCAGTGGTATCGTTTGGTTAGGCAGCACGGCAGGTCAGGCGATCGGTTGGAGCGACACGCAGGTGGTGGCGTCGGTCGCTTCGGGCGCGGTAAGCGGGGTTGCACGCATCCAGCAGAACGGCGGGTGGAGCAACGCGCTTGGGTTTACGGTGCCGGTGGCGGGCGGCAACACCGTGATGCCCAGC
Organism: Bryobacterales bacterium; assembly: GCA_963803725.1. Lineage (GTDB taxonomy): Bacteria > Acidobacteriota > Terriglobia > Bryobacterales > Bryobacteraceae > JOPF133. The sequence goes on from CAWDOH010000031.1 coordinate 1,797, forward strand.
ATGCTTAATATGGTGGTGGGCGACACGCATACGGTGCAGGCGCTGAACGCAGCCGGGCAATCGGTGATCGGGTTGACATGGACATCCAGCAACCCGAGCGTGGTGAGCCTCTCGACCGACGACCCGCCGGTTCTAACGGCGCTGGCGGTAGGCCGGACGACCATCACGGCGGGGACCGGCTCCGCCGACGTGACTGTGTCCGCTTCGCTTGCCCCTGGCACGGTGATCTGGAGCAATCCGGGCGACGGGTCCGGGGTGACCGCGGTCGTCCCTGCGGTGCCGAGCGCAACCGGCGTCGCGGACATATTCGCCTTCCAGGCTGACGGGACCGTGCAAGCCATCACCGCCGACGGCACCACAGCGTGGACAGCGGTCGTGAGCGAGCCGTCGCCGCCGCCTGGGTTCCAAGCCCGGCCCGCCATGCCCATTTTCAGACGCAAGCGAACCGGGGGAGCCGGCATCTGGGAGCGCGGGATCTGCGCCCCAATGTGGTATCGCCTTACGATGGCGAGCCGGTCCTTGCCTTGCCGGATTTTCTAGGCGGCCTGGTGGTGCAAAATAACGACGGGTCCCTGACCCGGCTGGACGGAATGACCGGATCGCCCTTGCCTATCGCATGCGACTCCTGCGAGGCCCTGGCGGTTCACACCGATGGAACCATCTTCACCGCCGGGCTGGCCCCCGCCTTTAGTGTCATTGGCATCGATCCTACGACCGGCGCTCAGAAGTTCGCCGTGCCGCTGCCGGCCGCAATCTGGTACGACATCATGATCGCGGGAGACGGCTACGCCTACGTCCCCTACGTCTCGTACGATGGCGACTGCGATCTTAGCGGGGACCCCAATTGTGTGGGCCACTTCAGGATACTGCAGGTGAACAGCCAGGGAGCTTATAACACGATTAACATCTACGACCGGAACTCGGATGAATTCCCGGCTTGGATGGGAAGTGGCGGCGGCGCGGGAGTTATGCCTGAATCCGTTAACATGATTACCAACGCCGACACCGGAATCCTGTTCACCTGGACCAACCAGGACGCCAACGGGGATTGGTATTCCAGTATGGCGGTGACTACCGGCACCGCGGTGAGCTTTGCAAATGCACCCGGGGTTCCAGACATGGACTTGGGCACCGGCGTGATACCTGTGCTACAGGCCCAGGACGGTTCCTTCGTCGGTGAGACCCTCACATCGGCAAACGGTGGGACCACGGATATGGTGGCGTTCGACGCGACCGGGAATGTGTTGTGGGTAGTGCCGAATGACCAGCCACAGATTGCAACGGATGATGGAGGGGTGATCGGACAGTCGGGGATCACCTACGATCAAAACGGGAACGCGACGGGGGAAGTGGTCCCGTTCGTGCAATCGTGGACAATGAACGCGTACGAGTACAGTTCCGCCACACAGTTCGCGGCGAACCCTATCTATTTTGCAGTCGGCTTCGCTCCGTTCGTGCAAGCAAACAGCACCGGAAATGGTACTGCCCAAGTCCCGGCAGACTCCGTGACGAACGCGAAGGTCAAAGGGATCCTCACCCCAGCTCTGTGGAAGAGCTTCAGCGGATCTAATTGTGCGGCAGTATTCGCGAACCCGAGCGGGATCGCCGGCGGGGTCGCCTACTACTCGCTTGCAGCGGTTCAAAAGAAGCAAGGGATGACGAACTACTATGACGTGGGAAACCCCGGCGTGGGAGCTCTCACTATGGCCCAGGTGACCGCGAAACAGGTACCAACAAACCAGAATCTTGTCAGTTACCTCGGCGTGAGCAACGCAGTCACGAGCCCAAATTTCGGATTTGTTAGACAATCGGCCATAATCTTCGCGCAAGGGCAAATTGGCAAACCGTCTGAAGAGTTCCAACTGGTTCACGAGCTGCTCCTTCACGCCTACGCTGCTTGGTCAGACGCCGCCGTCTATGGAAATGCTGTAAACATCCAGAACGGACTTCAGTACCCGTCGAACTACACGCCCACCACGGCGCCCACTACATACATCACGTCCTGGATCGGTACCGACTGCAAATGCACCCCTGGCGTTTCGAACTCGTGTTCGGCAAATACCGCCAAATGGTGAGTTCAGATCATGAAACAATCTTTAGTTATTCTAGCGGCTTCTTTCGCGGGATTCCTTGGCGGCCTCGCCGGCGCGCGATTTGTAGGAACCGCCGCACCATCGCCCGTTGCCCAAGTTGTCCGGGCGCGTAACTTCGAACTGTTAGACGAATCAGGAGCAGTGATTTCCTATTGGGGAATCGATGAGGGCCAGGATGTGGTACTGGCATTCGGCGGCCATTGGGCCGATAGACCCGGAGGGCGGCGGCGCCTTCCGGGCAATCCGCATCTCGGACTCAGGGATCCCCAGAACCAACTAGCCTCAATCGGCGTGGTAGACGATTTTCCTCTTCTCCAGTTCCGGGGGGAGGACGGGAAGCCGCGTGCGCGGTTACTGATCAGCATGTTCGGCAAGCCGTCCTTATTGATGGATGATGAACGTGGCGTGCGGGTGGCCCTGGGCATCGAGCAGAGCGATACCCCGGGCCCGAGGATAACGACTGGTCGCTCCTCTTCAAGCCGGACATGGCCTGGATTGGAATGCGATCCTTCACTGAGAAGGGGCACACTTATCTCCGTGGCGGCGTCGCGGCGAACAAACAGAAAATAAAATACCCGTAGTTCTCTGTGGCCAGGTCGGGAAAATATGGCGCGGCCGGACGCTAAAGATCCTTGTCGGATTGAGCCAATCCCAGGTGTTGATCCAAACCCGGGCAGCACCAACGATATAACGATACAATTGAGGTCGCAGGGCTGTGCGGGCGCTAATTGAAATGATTGTTAGTTTGCGGCTCACGGGCGTCATCCTGGCATTTCGTATCTGGATGGCGCCGGATGGCCAAGTGGATTCGGTGAACATCCAGCCGGTCGTTCAATAGAGCCTGCGGCGCACTCGCCGATGGCCGGAGGTCAGGAAGCCTCCGCTGACCGCCGTGCCCGCAACGCCAGGTAGTGTTGATCGAGCGCTTGCCGGACCAGAGTCTTGATGACGGCCTGACGGCTCACGTTGAGATCCCGCGCAGCCTGATTCAGTTCCTCCAGCATGGTTGCGGTTAAGTCCACGTTCACACGCTGAACCGGCTGAACCATGCGGCCCTGGCCCTTGAAAAAATGGGAAACGTCCTTGCCGCGATCCGCCAGGGGCGCAATGGCGCCGGCGGAAACCGCTTTTGCCGATTTACGAGTTCTCATAGGGCCGCGAGGACCGCCTCTGATGTGACTGTTATACCACTCGATCGCACGGCAGCCGGCGGACAAAACCTGGCCGGCTTCCCGCAGCCCGGACTGGCGCTGGTCACGTGCTGAATCCGGGCAAGCCCCATCGCACTGACAGCGCCGCGCGGTAGACTGAAGAAGCGCTATGGACCTGGAAAAGATTCAGCGGGAAATCCGCAATCAGAAGCTGGATGGATGGCTGTTTTTCGATCATCACCTGCGGGACCCGCTGGCTTACCGGGTGCTCGGGCTGCCGACGACTACCGTGCCCACGCGGCGGTGGTATTACATGATCCCCGCCCAGGGTGAGCCGCTCGGCATGGAGCACCGCATCGAGCGCCACATGCTGCGGGACCTGCCGGGCGAGCGCATCCCCTATTCGAGCTGGACCGAGCAGGTGGCCGCGCTGCGCCGCCTCACCGCGGGCATGCGGCGGGTGGCCATGCAGTATTCGCCACTGTGCGCGGTGCCCTATGTCTCCATGGTGGATGGCGGCACTATCGAGCTGGTGCGCAGCGTGGGCGTGGAGGTGGCCACTTCGGCCGAGCTGATCCAGGCCTTCGAAGCGCGCTGGACGCAGGCGGGCCTCGATTCCCATCTGGAAGCCGGGCGGCGCGTGGACCGCGTGCGCGCCGGGGCCTTCGCGTTGATCCACGAGCGCACGCGCAACGGCGCGCCGCTCCAGGAACTGGAGGTCAAGCAATTCGTGCGCGACGGTTTCGCGAAGGAAGGCCTGTTCACCGACCACGGCCCGATCGTGGGCGCCAACGCCAACGCATCCAACCCGCATTACGAGCCAACCGAAGCCTGCACCGCGCCGATCCGTCCGGGGGATTGGGTGCTGCTGGACATGTGGGCCAAGCTCGATCAGCCAGGGGCCGTGTACTACGACATTACCTGGACGGCGTTTTGCGGCGACCGGCCGACCGATGAAATGCGCAACGTGTTCGCGACGGTGACGGGCGCGCGCGATGCTGGCATTCACCGCGTGCAAAGCGCCATCGCGGCGGCCGAACCGCTGTACGGCTACCAGGTGGATGACGCCGTGCGCGGTTACATTGACAGCCGCGGCTACGCCTCGTTCTTCACGCACCGCACCGGCCATTCCATCGGCCAGGAAGTACACGGCAACGGCGCCAACATGGACAACCTGGAAACCCACGATGAGCGGCGCGTCACTCCGTGGACCTGCTTTTCGATCGAGCCCGGGGTGTATCTGCCCGAGTTCGGAGTGCGCTCGGAGATCAACATGTTCGTGGGCGAGAAAGAGGCGATCGTCACCGGCGAGATTCAGCGCGAGATGGCGCTGCTCTAATGCCTCCGCAGGCGCTGGCGGCGGTTGCCACGCTCCTGTCGTTCGTTCCGCACGGCAACCGCGTCGAGCTGCGGTTGGATCACGGCAGCGCCGAACTGGTCTGGGTCAGCCCCAGCACATTTCATTTCCGCCGCAGCCTGGAAGGTGCCCTGGCCGCGCCGCAAGGTGCGCCGAAAGACGACCCGGGCGCGAGCTTCGATCTGCACATCGAGGAAGACCCGGGCGCATTGCGCATCCGCTCGCGGACTCTGGAAGTGACGCTGCGCAAGCGCGGTTTGCTGGTTTCGGTCGACCGCCTGGGCGAGACGGTGATGGCGGACGTTTCCGAGCCATCGGCTGCGCCGGGCGGAGGCGTAATTTGGGAGCGGCAGGCGCCCGCGGGGGTTCGTTTCTATGGCCTGGGGCCGAACGCCGACGCGGGCTTCGACCTGCGCGGCCGTGCCGTGCGCGCGGAGAATGCCTTTCTGCTTTCTACGGCAGGATACGGAGAATACCATCCCGGCGCGGGGCCGTTTCAATTCGATTTCACCGCGGCGGATCACTACCGGGTGCAGGCGCCGGTGGTGGATTACTACTTCTTTTTCGGGACCACGCCCAAGCAGATTTTCGAGCAGGCCAACCCGGTGCGCGGTCCTTCCACGGTGTGGAAAGTCGCGCCCGCGGGCCCCGGCACATGGGCGACGCTCGAAGCCAGCGTGCTGCGCCTGGTACACGCCGCCCTGTCAGGAATGAACGAGCCGGCGCTGAGTCTGTCGCCGTGGGCGGCGGCTGCGCCGGAACTGCGCGAGCGCGTGCGGCAGGTGGCCTCGCTGGTGCCCGAGGTGGCCGCTGCGCCCATCGGTCTCAGCGAATTCCGCGGCAAGCTGACGTCGTTCCTGGCGGCGTACGGCATCGAGCTGCGCGACCGCGGTTTGCCGCTCTGGCACCCTTTGCCCTTCGAATTTCCCACCGACCCGGAATGCGCCCGCCACGCCGACGAGTTTCTGCTGGGCGACGAAATGCTGGTGGCGCCCATCTGCCAGCCCGGCAACCGGCGGCAAGTTTATTTGCCTCCGGGCGTGTGGACCAGCCTCGAAACCAACGCCGTCACCCCCGGCCGCCAGACCATCACCGTAGACACGGCCGCGCTGCCGGTGTTTGCGCGCAACGGCTCGATTGTGCCGCTGGACGCCGCGGGCGAAATGGAGCTGCACTACTTTCCCACACTGGCCGCCGAGTTTTTCCTCCTCGACAACGACGCGAAGGATTGGACGCAGGTCCACGCCGCCCCGGCCGCGGATGTGATGCGCCTGGAAATCGAGGCGAAATCGCAGCGCACTTACCACTGGGTGGTCCACCACGTGGAGCGGCCCGGCGCGGTGAGCTTCGAGGAGCATCGCTACCAGGAAGCGCCGTCGCTTGCCCGGCTGGCTGCCGGCGCCTGGTTTTGGGACGCCGCGCAGAAGAATCTGCACATTCGCCTGCGTGCCGAAAAGGGGCAGGACGCGATTGTGGATGTGGCGTGGTAGGGGTCAGCTTCGCCTGACTGTGGGCCTCCGGTTGATACAATCGGGTCCATGTACAGACTACTTTCGATTGTGGCGCTGGCCGGCGCGATGGGGCTGGCGGGCGCACCGCTGGACAAGAAGGATGTGGAGTACGGAAACGCCGGCGGCAAGGCGCTGCTGCTCGACCTGCACATTCCGGATGGCGCCGGGCCGTTTCCGGCAGCCATCCTGGTGCACGGCGGTGGATTCGATGAAGGCAGCAAGAGCACCAACGTGCGTCCGCTATTCGAGCCGCTGGCCAACGCCGGCTTCGCATGGTTCAGCATCGACTATCGGCTGGCGCCGGAATTCAAATTCCCCTCCGCCAGCGAGGATTTGAATACCGCCATCCGCTGGGTGAAGGCGCATGCCACGGAGTACCGGCTGAATCCGGCCAAGATGGTCATCATCGGGGAATCGGCCGGCGGTTTCCTGGTCAACTACGCCGGCACGCATGAGACGCCCGAAACCAAGGTCGCCGCGGTGGTGGATTTTTACGGGCCGGTGGATTACGGCAAGCTGTCGCTCGAGCGGCGCGATCATCCCGAGCGGTTCAACATGACCAGCCTCAACCGCCACCTGGCCAAGGGGGCCGGAATCCACTATTTCGGGGTCGATCAGCTCGATGCGGCGGGCCTGGCCAAACTGCACAAAGATTCGCCGATTTTCGCCGTACACCGGGGGATGCCGCCCTTTCTCTGCATCCATGGCGACAAGGACGACCAGGTATCGTACGAGCAATCGCCGGCCATGTGCCAGGCCATGCACCGGGTGGGCGCGGTGTGCGACCTGATCACCATCCAGAACGGCGGCCACGGGATGGGCGGCTGGCGGGCGCCCGAAATGCAGCACTGGAAAGGGGAGATGATCGCCTGGCTGCAGAAGACCCTCGGTTTGCCCAATTCCCCACTACAATAGGGTATATGGATGCTTTCCGAGTGGGCCCGCGTGCCGTGGGCGTCATGGGCTTGGTCTTCGCCGCGGTGCTGCTGGCGCAGGATTGGAAAACCGCCGCCACCTTGCCGGGTGTGGATCTGCACGGGCTGACGCCCGCCAAACAGGCCGCGGCGCTCAAACTGCTGCGCATGCGCTCGTGCCCTTGCGGCTGCGATATGAAGCTGGCGGAGTGCCGCACCCTGGACCCGGGCTGTTCGTTCAGCCGAGGCATCGCCGGCATTGTCACCGATTCGTTGAGAGCCGGCAAGAGCGTGGACGACGCCATTGCCGCGGTGGAAGCCTCGCCAATTTCGCATCCGCGCACGGAGAAGATTCTGGATGACCCGGTGCCGCTGCACACGGAAGGCTCGCCGGTGCTGGGGCCGGCCAATGCCCGCATCACCATCGTGGAGTTTTCCGATTTTCAGTGCCCCTACTGCGCGCAGGCGGTGAAGCAGGTGGCCGCGGTGATGAAGGCGTTCCCGACGCAGGTGAAGCTGATCTTCAAGCAGTTTCCGCTGGATCAGCATTCCCAGGCGGCGCTGGCTGCGCAGGCGGCGCTGGCCGCTCACCAGCAGGGCAAGTTCTGGCAATTGCACGACCTGATGTTTGCCAACCGCACGCGGCTTTCCCGCCAGGAGATCCTGACCTTGGCCGGTGGACTGGGGATGGACATGATGCGGTTCACCCGCGATATGGACGCTCCGGAGACCAAAAAGGCAGTGGAGCGAGACGAAGCCGAAGGTGAAAAGGCCGGAGTGGGCGGCACGCCGACGTTCTTCATCGACGGCCAGCGCTATAACGGCTCTCTCCAATTAGACGCCATTCGCCCGATTCTGGAAGCCGAGTTGAAGAAGCCGGTAAAGAAGTAGCAAACGGAATCACCGGGGCCGGTCTTTCGGGCCGGCGGGCGCGGGCGGAGCGGTCTTCACGGGCATCGAGCGCCGGGCGCAGGCGGAGCGTTCCTCCGAGCAGGCTGTACCAGAAAGGCGCACCCAGGCTCAGCAGCATGGCCGCGACCAGGATCCCGCCCAGGTGGGCGGGGCCGGGCGTCCAGCCCTCGCCCGATGTCCACTCCCGTCGCCATTCGTTCCAGGAGGCCGGGACAGGCACCAACTCCCACTGTACGGGGCGGAGCGGCGCCGCCTTGACCACCTGGCTGCGCAGGCCTTCGTCCATGGCGAGGTGGTTGACCATGGCCAGGCAGTCGAGTTGCAGAAACGAAGCCAATCCGAGCGCCGCGGCCAGGGTGACGGCGTGCACGGCGGTGGTGAAGCGCGCCGAAACCCGATCCATGGTTTGATCGAAGCAAGCGTTGATTTTAGCGACAAAGGGCGCCGCCGCGGCGGAGACTACCGCCATTTCCAGCCGCGCGAGTTCCGGCAGGTCCGGCTGGGCGTACTCCAACTCCAACGCATGGAGGGAGATACGGTCGAGAGTGGCATGCGGATCGGCGATGCCGTGGGCCCGCAGGGTCCAGTAGAGGGCCTCCGCCGGCTGAGCGTAGGATTGCGGGTCGGCCTCCGGGGTTTCCGCCGGGGAGTTCCCCGCGGCTTCCGCCGCCAGGCTCAGGCAGAAGCGGGTGAATTGCGCGCGATGCAGGAACGAAGCCATTTTGCCGCCGGTTTCGCAGATCAGAGGGTCCTGGAGCATGGCGGTTGCGAGCGAAACGGCGACGCGCGGGCCGATGCGCGGATCAAGGCGTTCTAGCAGCGATGCCAGCCCGGCCCGCAGGTGCCGGCCGCGCAGGTTGCACAGGCTCACCAGATAATGCGTCACGGCCGTGACCACCAGGCTCAGCAGTAGCATGACTGTGGCGATTCCCAACAGCAGATCGATTGTTTTTGGCATTTCTCCCCGCGCCCGAAGAGCGCGCCCCTGAATGTTAAGTGGGGGCTGGTGGCGAAAATTATCTGAAATTGATGAGAAATTCGGAAAGCCGCGGGATGGGGATCGACGCGGTGGCGGGCGGGTTGGGGTGATGAGGGGATGGGTGACGGGCCGGGTGGGGTGTCGCGGGGGTTGCGGCGAGAGGCGGATCGGCTGGCGGGCGGGGGCGACGCGGGGGGTTGCGGCTAGGGGCGGATCGGCTGACGGACGGGTCGGGTGATGACGGATGGGTGACGGGCGAGGGCGGCGGGCGATGCGGGGGGTTGCGGCGAGAGGCGGATCGGTTGGCGGGCGGGTTGGGGTGATGAGCGGATGGGTGACGGGCCGGGGGGGCGACGCGGGGGGTTGCGGCGAGAGGCGGATCGGCTGGCGGGCGGGTCGGGGTGATGAGGGGATGGGGTGACGGGCGGGTGGGGGGCGACGCGGGGGTTGCGGCGAGAGGCGGATCGGTTGGCGGGCGGGTCGTGGTGATGAGGGGATGGGGTGACGGGCGGGCGGGGGCGACGCGGGGGTTGCGGCTAGGGGCGGATCGGCGGGCGGGTCGGGTGATGAGGTAATGGGTGACGGGCGGGTGGGGTGTCGCGGGGGTTGCGGCGAGAGGCGGATCGGTTGGCGGGCGGGTTGGGGTGATGAGGGGATGGGTGACGGGCGGATTGGGCGACGCGAGGATTGGCGACGGGGCGGATTGCTACGTGGTGCGGGCGGGCGCTCTGCGGTGCGTAGCAACTTCGGTCTACAATCAAGCCGGGAGGGAGTTTACGGAATCATGCGCCGCCTCATTCTGGCCTCATTGGCATTTGCCTCGGTATGCCGGGGCCAAGATGTCTCCAGTGCCGGATTGACGCCACGGAACCCCTGGATGGCGCTATTCCCGATCTTCTTATCCGGTGTGCTGGGGGCGGGCGGTGTGCTGATCGGTGTCTGGCTGGCAGGCAGACGCAGGGCGGCTGAAAATGCCGCCAATCGGCAAAATACCCTGGAGGTGGAGCGCCTGAAGGCCGAAATTGCCGCCAAGGGCCGAAGCCAGGATCTGCGGTGGGCATTTCGCAGAGAGGTGTACGCCAATCTGAGCCTGACGATCGCTGCATTCATCGAGTCCTCTAAGCAGCGGCGCAGCCTGCTCAAAGAACATCGCGCGATTCCGGAAAGCCTGCAGCAGGAAATCCTGACCCAATTGGCACAACTCCGGGCACTGGCCAATCTGGCGTCCCTGGCAATTGGGGAATCGGTGCTGCCGTCGTTACGGTCGGTACTGACGAATTCTTCGGCCGTTGAAGGGGATGACTGCGGTACTGAGCGGCTGCAGGAGTTATCCAGGTTACAGCGGCTGGTGCATCAAACCAGCCGCCAGGAGATCTGGGGTGCGGCCGGAAACGACGTGGAGCGCGGGCCGGCCCGCCGTTCGCAGCCGTGAGGCTACCGCTTGGCGGTGAATCGCGCCGTGGCGATCCGCGCCGGGTCGGATTCGGCCGCCAGCAGCAGTTTGCCTTGCTTCACCAGCACGCCGCGCAGTTTCAGAATGCCGGCGGAATCGCCCTCCAGGAGTCCGAGTTCGATTTCGGCCACACAACCCGAATCCATCTGGTAGGTGCCGGTGGTCTTACCGGCGGCCGAGGTGAACACCAGGTTGCCGGCGCCATCGGCGGTGACGGTTCCTTCTGTCGAGAAGGTGCTGCCGGGGGCTTGTTCGGTGTCGAATTGCGAGGCCGTGCCGGACAGCGAGAAGGCGAAGACACCTTGAAAGCTGGCGTTCTGGCAGGTAGCGGGGGTCCTTTCCAGTACACCGCGCTCGCCCGTTTCAGGGTCGGTCTGGTGGATTTCGACGGACGCCCCACCCTCTTTGGCGAGGCCGCTGAAATGCTGATACGCGCCGGAATCGTCCTGTAATTCGAAGGTGAGGGAGCAATCGGTCTTGAATGCGTAACTTCCAGTCACCGGGTTGCCCAGGAAATAGCCTGCCAGATCGGCTGACGAAACCCCAGTTACGCCACCCTCGCCATCGAATACCAGACGGCCAATGGCGACCATCGGCTGCGCGGCCGGGGCGCCGATATTGGTGGTGCCGGAGAGCTGGAATCCGTAGGCGCCCTGGACGTCATTGCGCCCGCAAACCTGGGCCGCGGCGGGCGGGGCGCCGATCCCGACAAGGCATAGGAACAATAAGGTAGGCCGCATACACTTCCGTTGTTAGTCAGTGCACGCAAAGGGCCGTCTCTAACGGACTGGGTAAGTGCTTCCCGCCTGCGAGCCATGGCAGATCGCTGGTGGATTCATCCCGCCCGCTGGGGAGAAAATCGTAGGGGTTCCGGAGTCCTCATGTTACAAGAATCTAGGCCCTGACCAGCTATGAGCCTGAAAACGCTGATCGTGGACGATGAGCCGATCGCCCGGCAAATCCTGCGAGAGGAATCGGAGGGAGTTTCGGACGTCGAAATTGTCGGCGAGGTGGACAACGGCGCCAAGGCGCTGGAGGGATCGCCAAGCAGCACCCCGACCTGGTCTTGCTGGACTTGCAGATGCCGGGATGGGCGGACTGGACGTGGTGCGGAACCTGGAGCGCGGCCCGAACTGCCGGTGATCGTGATCGTCACGGCCTACGACCAGTACGCCATCCAAGCCTTCGAAGCCGGGGCCGATGGACTACCTGCTCAAGCCAGTGGGTCAGGAGCGCTCGCGGCGGCGGTAGCGCGGGCCAAACGCCTTAGCGGCAGAGACGTCGATGGAACGGCTGGCGCGGCTGCAGGAGATCGCCGCGCCGTCGCCGGAGCACGCTCTCCGCAGGAAGATCGTCGGCACGCGTCGGGGAAGAGTATTTTCCTTCTGAGCGCCGACGAGATTCTTGCGTTCCAGGCCGAGGGAGATATTGGTCTGGATCGTCACCGCGAAGAGAAGATATCTTGGCCACGCAGGCCCTGAAGGTGCTTGAGCAGCGCCTTCGCAACACCAGCTTTCGCCGCATTCATCGCAACGCGCTGGTGAACGTGGATCACGTGCGCAAGATGAGCGCACTGAGCAGCCAGAGGTGGCTGATCACCCTGGCTAATGGCAAGGAGTTTATTGTCAGCAAGCGACAGGCGCGGGGCGTTCGCGAGTTGCTGCAGTGGTAGGGCGGGGTTGGCGTTGGACGGCGGCGACCCGCGTTTGCTATGCCGTGTTCTGGCGAAGAATTCATTACGCCAAAACCCTTGCAAAAAAGTGGGGAGTCCTCAGAAGGCTCGAAGAAAATCGAGGCAGGGCAAGGCAGGGCAAGGCAGGGCAAGCTAAAGCTTGCCCCACCTGGGAGTAACATAGCCGCGGGTGGAGTTCAGGCCGCTTGTGGCGGAATCCGGCCCACTTACGCCGAACTTAGGCCACCTACCGGAATGTGTTAGGTATCTGGGCGGGGGGTTCCGCAAAATCTAGGAATGATGAAGATCGCTTCCGCGGTATTGGTATGTTTCACCGCAAGTCTCGGGCTGGCCCAGACCACCAGCGGCAACTCGGGAACCATCCAGGGTTCGGTCCTCGATCCTTCGCACGCCGCCGTGGTGGGCGCGGTGGTGAGCATCGCGAACCCGGTTTCCCACTACGTGAGCAAGCAGTTACCGACGGGCAGGGAAAGTTCGAGCTGGATAACATCCCGTTCAACAACTACCATATGACGGTGACGGCGACGGGATTCCAAACCAACACGCAGGATGTGTCGGTGAGAACTCCCGTGCCGGTCGAGGTGAACGCGACCCTGGTGGTAGGCACGGCGACCACGACGGTGGAGGTGACCGCGGCCGCCGACCTGGTCGAAACTGTATCCACCACGCACACCGACGTGGACCGCGACCTGTTCGACAAGCTTCCGCTGGAGAGCCAGTCCTCGTCACTCAGCTCGCTGGTGACCCTGGCCTCGCCCGGAATCGCGGCCGATTCCAACGGCCTGTTTCCATGGACTGGGCGATCACGCTTCGAACTCGTTCTCGATCGACGGCCAGCCGATTACCGATCAGCAGAGCAAGGTCTTCTCGAACCAGATTCCCGTCGACGCGGTGCAGTCCATGGAAGTGATTGAAGGCGCGCCGCCCGCCGAATATGGCGACAAGACCAGCCTGGTGATCGTGGTGACCACGCGCTCCGGGCTCGGCGTCACCGCGCCGCACGGCGACATCACGGCTTCCTACGGAACTTTCGGCACCACCAACGACGGGTTCGATCTTTCTGGACGGCGGCAAGAGCTGGGGCAACTTCATTTCCGCGAACGGCTCTGGACACCAGCCGGTTTCTGGACGGGCCGGAGTTCGCCGTCATGCACGATCACGGCAATGAGGAGAATTTCTTCGACCGCATGGACTTCAAGCCTTCCGTCGTCGACACGCATCAACATGAACTTCGGCTTCACGCGCTCCTGGTTCCAGACGCCCAATTCGTACGACGCCCAGGACGCTACGGCCTGGACCGGGCTGGTGGTGAACAACGGACGGTCATCGGCCCCAACGGGCAGCCGGTGGGCTCGCAGGACCAGCGTTCGCAAGATCAGCACGTTCAACATCGCGCCCACCTGGACGCATCTGCTCAACGCCCACACGGTGTTCACCGTTCGGCGGCCTTCGCGCGGCAGGATCAATATAACTACTATCCGAGCAGCGATCCGTTCGCCGATCTGCAGCCCGATCTTCAACTCCAGACCATCGGCCAGAATCGCACGCTGACCAATCTCGGGCTACGCGCCAGCATGTCCTACGTGAAGGGCATTCACAACATGAAGATCGGAGATCACATGTCATGGACACGATTCTGACGGAGAAGGACAGCGTTCGGAATCGTCGATCCGACCATCAACGCGCCCTGCCTGAATCGCCGATGGAAGTCCCGATACCGAACCCGTCGCTGACCGATCCGGCGGGATGCACCGGCGCAGCTTCACGTGAATCCGAGTTTCAATCCGCTGCTGGGCTGCTACGACCTGACCCGGACGGGAACTCTGCCGGGCTCCGACGGCTGCCCAACTCCACCAGCGGCCTGTACCACTATTACGGCCACGCCGATATCCGGGAACTGGCGCTCTACGTGGAGGACACCATCACCAAGAACTGGACCTTCAACCTCGGGCTCCGCGGCGATGTTTACGACGGCATCGTGAACGCAAACCAGCCGGAGCCGCGACTGGGCATCGCGTACAACATCAAGCCCACCGGCACCGTGCTGCGGGTCTCCTATGCCCGCACGCTGGAAACGCCGTTCAACGAAAACCTGGTGCTTTCCAGCCTGGGCTGCAACGACCCGGTGATCAACGCGATCATGTCGAGCACCATCAGCCCGTGCGTGTCCAACGCGCCGCTGAGTCCCGGGCTTGCGCAATGAGTTCCACGCCGGCCTCCAGCAGGCTTTCGGGCGGTATTTCGTGCTGGATGGCGAGTACATCTGGAAGTACACGCACCGGGCGTACGACTTCAGCGTGCTGGGCGACTACGCCGATCACCTTCCCGATCGAATGGGACCAGCTCGAAGATTCCCGGCTATGCCATCCGCGGCAGCATGCCGAACTTTCACGGCTTGTCGGCGTTCATCGTGATGTCCAGCGTGGCGGCGCGCTTCTTCGAGCCGCAGGTCAGCGGGATCGGCGCCGCCGCCGGTATGGCAGCGAGGTATTCCGCATCGACCACGACGAACAGTTCAACCAGACCACTCACCTGCAATACCAGCCGTGGAAGAACGGACCGTGGGTCGGCTTCAACTGGCGCTACGACAGCGGCCTGGTCGCCGGGCCGGTGCCCTGCGCGGGCGGCAATTGCGCCAACGGGCCGAACGGGACCGACACCATCGTGGACGTATCCGGGCTCACGCCCGACCAGCAGTTCCAGGCGGGGCTGTACTGCGGCGGCGTGTCACGCGACGCCCACCACGTCCATCAGCCCCACCGGGCTGTGCCCGGCATCGGAATACGGGTCCAAGTACGTCTCGATTCCAGCCGCCGGCACCGAGAACGACGACCACAACCCGCCCCGCATCGCATCGCGCAGCCTGTTCGACCTTTCGATCGGCGACGACAACCTGTTCCACGGCGAGAAGCACAAGTGGAGCCTGCGCCTGTCGGTCGTCAATCTGACCAACAAAGAAGCGCTTTACAATTTCCTCTCGACCTTCAGCGGAACGCATTATGTGACGCCGCGCGCGGTGACGGCGACCATCGGGTTCCACTTTTAGAGGATTCGCCGTGGACAAGGCTGGGGAGGGCGAACGTTGACGCGGAAACCGGAGAGAGCGGGGCGGCATCCACTGCGTCCGGTTCTTTGGGGCGGGCGTCGGTTTTCAAGAGAAGATTAAATAGAGGGGCGATGCCGGAACCGATCGCTCACAACCACGAGGACGAGCACGATGAGCATGGCGGCGGCCATGTGGAGCGGGTGGATTTAGCGCGCATCGGCTTGGTGGGGCTGGCGGTGGTGGTTACGTGGCTGCGGCTTTGGGAGCCGCTGGCGCACTTCGATGTGGTGGGCTTCGCGGCGGTCGCGATCGGCGGCTATCCGATCTTTCACGAGGCCTTCGCCGACCTGCTCACCCGGCGCATGACCATGGAACTCTCCATGACCATCGCGCTGGTGGCGGCCCTCGCCATTGGGGAAGTTTTCACGGCCCTGCTGATTGTGTTTTTCGTTCTGATCGCCGAAGTGCTGGAGGGGTTGACGGTGGGTAGAGGCCGCCGGGCCATCCAGGACTTACTGAATCTTCTGCCGCGGCAGGTGGAGGTGCGGCGGCCGGAGGGCGTACGGCCGGTCCCGTGGAACGAGCTGCGGGCGGGCGATGTGGTGCTGGTGCGGCCGGGCGCCCGCGTGCCGGTGGATGGCGCGGTGGTGCGCGGCCACTCGTTTCTCGACCAGGCGGCCATCACCGGCGAATCCATGCCCGTGGAGAAGATTCCGGGGGCGCAGGTCTATGCGGGAACGGTGAACCAATCCGGGGTGCTGGAAGTGCGCACCGAAACCGTGGGCCGCGACACGGCCTTCGGCAAGATCATTGAGGCGGTGGAGCAGGCCGAGCATTCGCGCGCTCCGGTGCAGAAGACCGCCGACCGCCTGGCGGGCTACCTGGTGTACTTCGCGCTGGCCTGCGCGTTTCTGACTTTCCTGCTGACGCACAACGCGCGCTCCACAATTTCGGTGGTGATTGTGGCCGGAGCGTGCGGCATTGCGGCGGGCACACCGCTGGCCATCCTGGGCGCCATCGGGCGGGCCGCGCGGCAGGGAGCCATCGTGAAGGGCGGCCTGTACATGGAGACGCTGGGCAAAGTAGACACGGTGGTTCTGGATAAAACCGGCACGCTGACACTGGGTAATCCCGAGGTGATCGCCATCGACCCCGCGGAGGGAATCGCGCGCGAGGGATTGCTGCGCGTGGCGGCCAGCGCCGAGCGGTACTCCGAGCATCCACTGGGGCGCGCGATCCTGAAGGCCGCCAACCGGGAGGGCGTGGAATCGGTGGACCCGGAGGGCTTTTCGTACACGCCGGGCAAGGGCATCTGCTGCCGCGTGGACGGAGTGGAAACGGTGGTGGGAACGCGGTGGTTTCTGGCCGAGCAGGGCGTGAGCGCGGCCGCGCCTGCCACGGAGCCGGATTACTCCACGGAAATCCTGTTAGCGCATGGCGGCGTGTTTCTCGGCAGGCTGCGAATCGCCGATGTGCTGAGGCCCGAAGCGGTGGAGGCAGTGCGATCCCTGCGGGAAATGTCCATCCGGACGATTCTGCTGACCGGCGATACGGCTTCGATCGGCCAAGCCGTGGGAAGCCAACTACAGGTGGATGGCGTGGAGGCGGAACTTCTGCCCGAGCAGAAGCTCGCGCGAATTCGCCAGCTTCGCGCGGAAGGCAAAACCGTGGCAATGGTGGGCGACGGCATCAACGACGCGCCCGCGCTGATGGAAGCCAACGTGGGAATCGCTATGGGCTCGGGCACCGAAGTGGCGCGCGAAAGCGCCAATGTGCTGCTGTTGGGGAACGACCTGCTGAAGGTGGTGGAGGTGATCCGGATTGCCCGCCGCTCGCACCGCATCATCATGACCAACTTCGCCGGGACGCTGGCGGTGGATACGGCGGGCGTGGGGCTGGCGGCGTTCGGATATCTGAACCCGGTGCTGGCGGCGCTGATCCACGTGAGTTCGGAGCTGGTGTTTATACTGAACTCGGCGCGTTTGTTATCGCGGCCTGCGGGCCTGCTGGGGCAACGCCCGGCGCGCGAGGGTGCGGTGCACTCGATAGAGCGGCCGGCGCCGATTTAGGACGCGGTCTTGATTACGCTTGCTGAGAAGCGGTGTGCCCGCGTGCCGGGCGGTGCCATACCGGAGAGGAACTCGCTTCGACGAAGGCCGATGAAGCTTCTGAAAATGCCCCCATGGTGTTTTGCAAGCTGCTGAAAACGTTGATTGAAGTTGCGAGTTCCTCAAAAGGTGTGAAGAAATCGAAGCAGGGGCAAGCTAAAGCTTACCCCACGGTTGCGGGCGCTGGCGCGTGTTGGATTACTTCACGGCATGTTACGCGCGCGGCTCAGAAACGAGCGTCTGACCGGGGAGGCGGCGGCCCTATAATAAGGTGCATGGAGGCTGCTGTGATCTTTCTGGCCGTGCTGGCGGCTTCGGCCCAGACGGGCGAGGATGCGCGGCCGCTGATTCGATCGATTATGAATGCCGCGGCTACCGCCGGCAGCGTGCGGGCGGAAGGGGTGATCGCACGGGAGACCGCCGACCACGCACTACCGAGCAGGGAAACCCGTTTCGAGGTGGTCACCCAAGGTCCGCAGCTCATGCGCTACCAGGCGGACTCCGGCGCCGGCCGGGTTCTGCAGATTTGCGATGGCGCCTCGCGCTGGGACTACTCCGAGGCTTCCGGATCGTACACCCGCGCGACGGAGGCCGGCGAGACGTGCGCTCCGGCCGTGGCCCGGTGGGCCGACCTGCTGGAGGGCCTGGCCAGCGCCACGGTAACCGGCCGGGACCATTCCGAATTCGAAGGCCGCATGCAGGAATGCGAGGTGATTGAAGCCGCGTACGCGTCGTTCCGGCGCACCCTGTGTGTGGACCCCGCGCGCCGCCTGGCGCTGCGTGAGCGCACGGATTACCCGGCCGCCGCCGGCATCCCGGGAGCCGCGGCGCGCTCGACCACCATCACTTACTCGCAGATTACGTACGGGCCCGCGCAGGCCGCGGAGGCGTTTCAGTTCCACCCTCCGGCCGGCAGTTCGCAGGGCGGATTCAACCTGCCGCTGATGGGGGAAGGCGGCGCCGGCAGCTACGCCGGACTCGGTTCTTCGGCGCCAATGGTGATTTCGAAGGCGGAGCCGCAGTATTCTCCCGAAGCCCTCCAGGCCCGATTGCAAGGCTCGGTGATGGTGCGCCTGATGGTGGATGAGGAAGGCGTACCACGAGACATGCATGTGGTGCGCGGCTTGGGGATGGGGCTGGATGAGAAGGCCCTCGAAGCGGTCAGCGCGTGGCGGTTCCGGCCGGGCACGCGGGGCGGAAAGCCGGTCGCGGCGCCCACGCAGGTAGTGGTGAATTTCCGCATTCCGTAGCGAAGCGCAGTAGCCGCGCGCGCCGATCACCGACGCGGCTGCTGCGGCATGAGAAGGGGTCCAACTATGGTGGCGTGGCGGATAGTCCGAAGCGTCGTGGCGGTCTTTTTGCTACTTCTGGCTGCAACGGAAATTCTTGCTTGTAACGCCATCGCGTCGCCAGCTTGCCTGTTTTCCACACACACGTCACATGATTCGGACGATGGTTGCTGTGCCGATGGCTGCCTATGCTGTTGTGGGCATATTGTGGTGGTCCCGGCAATCGTTCCAGTTGCGCCTTTGGAATTCGTTACCCGGGCGGTCACCTTCGATGCCTGCCCAACGCCTGACGTCCTGCCAAACCGAATCGAACACCCTCCGCGCTCCTAGGTTGTCCTACCGTTCTTAATTGATTCCAGCGTTAAGGAGATTTCTATGAAGAGGATGTGTGTCGCGCCTCTCTGCATCGCCGTGCTGGTTGCGCGTCATGCGGCAAGTGCGCAAGAGAACGGGTCCGGTAAATCAGACCAACTCGCGAAGACCAGCCTGGATTGCAGCCGGCAGAATTCGAGGCTCTGCCAGCCTGCCGCCCAGGCTCAACGGGTTGGCAACCAGGGCGAAGTACAACCCGGCTCGACGGGCGCTAACGATCTGCGCGACGGTGACGATCTGGAACCACAAGAGAGGGCCGAAGCCGCAGCGGCCGATTCACAGGTTCAACCCGATTCGACGGGCGCCTCGCAACCGCCGGCAAAGGAGGCGGCCGCAATCCTCGAAGTGGGGGCCGAACCTGCCCGGAGTCTCAGCGGGGGCGGATGGACGCTCAGCCCCACCGTAGCGGCGGAAGTGACGCCAATCGAGAACTGGCTGGAACTGGAGTTCGGTGTTACCCCAACCTTCACTGGTCACTCGACAGAGTGGGATACGGACTTCTTGTTCAAGAAACCCTGGACCCTCTCCCGGAAAGTAGAATTCATGTTCGGCGCCGGGCCCGAGTGGATTCACCTCAGGGAGAACGGGATCACCACGAATTCGGTGGCTGGTGAAGTCGCGCTGGACTTTATGTTTTGGCCGTCGCCAAAGCGCAGGTTCGGCTGGTATCTGGAGCCGGCCTACGATTACGCGTTTGGGCGCAGCCACGATCAGGCGATCGGCGTCAGCATCGGCCTGCTGATTCCGGTCCGCTAACACCTGGTCTTGGGCCATCGGCTTAAGGAATGTACTGGAGAAGCGCGGTTTACTGGCGGACGCCCGGCGGCGCTGCGGCGCGCCGGTGAGCCAGCGCTCCAGACTCCGCTTGACTATAACTAACAGGTTATATAACATAGTGTTTATATATGGCTTCCCTGGGCACCCAGAGCCTCGACGCCGCGTTTTCTGCGCTATCCGACCCTACCCGCCGGGCGATTCTGGCCCGCCTTGCTTTGGGCGAAGCCACCGTGATGCAACTGGCCGAGCCGTTCGAGATGACGCAGCCCGCGATTTCACGGCACCTGAAAGTGCTCGAAAAAGCGGGGCTGATTGTCCGGCGGGTGGAAGGCACGCGGCACCCCTGCCGGCTGGCAAAGGCCGGCATGGAGCCGATCGACCAGTGGCTCGGAATGCTGCGGGAGGCTTTGGCGAGGAACTACGACCGTCTGGACCAGGTTCTCGCGGACATGGGACGAGAGGAAAAGGAGACAAAATGAGCAAGATGACGCTGAAAACCGAAGGCGATACGCAGATTGTAGTGACCAGGCACTTTGCCGCGCCACCGGAGGCGGTGTACCGCGCGCACACGGACCCGCAACTCATCCAGCAATGGCTGCTCGGCCCCGCGGGCTGGACAATGCCCGTTTGTATCAGCGAGGCGCGGCCCAACGGGAAGATACGGTACGAGTGGACCAACGGCAAAGGCGGCGGCTTCTACCTGACGGGCGAATATCTGGAACTGGAGCCTTACCGGCGGACGGTGCACGTGGAGCGGATGCATCTGCCCGATCCGACGCCGGACAACCACGTGGAGACGCGCTTCGATCCGGACGGTGCGGGCACCTTGATGACCATGCGGATGACCTTGCCGGATGCCCAAACGCGGGCGCAGATGCTGGCGACCGGCATGGAGCGCGGGATGGAAGCCAGCTACGTCCGGCTGGAAACGGTGCTTTAGGGTAGTCCCTGTGCGCACCACCGCGACCACCCCACTTCCAGGCTGCCGATACCCGCAAATCCCCGCTCGTAGGGGTAGCTCAACTACCCCGCATCGTTTCCGTTGAATAAATCGACAATTTCAGATACCTTTAACTCGGAATGACTCAACGGCTTGTCTGCGTAACTTGCAACAACAAGCGGTGCATCGGCAAATGCTGCTTTCCGAAACGGACGCCGGTGAAGTCCGAATTGCGGGTAATGGCCCGATAAGGGGTAAGGAGATTGGTATGAAGCTGTATCGAAGTGCGGTCCATCCGGGATGCTGGGTGGCCTATGTCCCTGACAGCGGCTGGGTGGTGTTCCCGGCCAGAGAACATGGTTGGCACGATCGCCGCCCGGCTCGCGGCCTGGACCCGGTGCATCTGCGGCAGGCGCCTCTGCGCATGGCGGCCGAGGCCGGAATTCTGGAGCCCGAAAACGAACTGGCCAGTGTAGCGTAATGGCCTGCATCGCCTGCCCGGCCGCGGCTACCTGGGACGGCGGCGGTACTCCGCTACCGCCGCCTTCCATTCCGCGATTTCCCGCAGGGTTAGTTTCACGGTGCCGGGCGGAAGCAGGCCGCCGGTCTTGTGGAAGGCGTACACGTGAGCCGCATCCGCGCCGGACTGCCGGAGCATCTCCGCCAGTTTTTCCAGCACGTAACCGGCGTCCTGAGGGCTGCGGAAGCGCGGCGCATCGGCATCGGGATCGAAAAAGAACGGATCGTCCGGACCCATGTCACGGCCGAATTTGCGGCGGAAAGCCATGGTTTGCCGGCGGTAGACATCACTCTCTTTCGGCATCCTGAGTGATTAGTGCGGCGGGAGCTGCCGGCATTACAAAGCGGCTCGAAACGGGGCCAGCGCGCCGGTGTCAGGCTGCGGTGGCTGCCAGGGACCGGAAATATTCCACCGTCGGCCCGAGCCCTTCGTCCAGAGACACCCGCGGTTCCCAGCCCAGCAGGCGGCAGGCCTTGGCGATATCGGGGCAGCGCCGTTTGGGGTCGTCCTCCGGCAGCGCCCGGAAAACGATTTCCGAGCGGCTCCCGGTGTGGCGCTGGATGCGCTCGGCAAACTCCAGGATGGTCAATTCGCTGGGGTTGCCCAGGTTCACCGGGTAGCGCTCCTCGGATTGCATCAGGCGGTAAAGGCCATCCACCAGGTCGCTCACGTAGCAGAAGCTGCGGGTTTGCGCGCCGGTACCGAAAACGGTCATGGGCGCGCCGCGCAGCGCCTGGTCCAGAAATGCCGGCACCACCCGGCCGTCATCCAGCTTCATGCGCGGGCCATACGTATTAAAAATGCGGGCGATGTTGGTGCGCAGCCCGTGTTTGCGGTGGTATGCCATGGTCAGCGCTTCGGCAAAGCGCTTGCTTTCGTCGTAGCAGGAGCGGGGCCCCACAGGGTTCACATGGCCCCAATAGGTCTCCACCTGCGGATGCTGCAGCGGGTCGCCGTAGCATTCCGAAGTCGAAGTGAGCAGGAAGCGGGCGCCGTTCCGCAAAGCCAGTTCGAGGAGGTTGCGCGTGCCCAGCGAGCCGGCGTCCAGGGTTTCGATGGGGTGCTCCAGGTAATCCTTGGGGCTGGCCGGACAGGCCAGGTTGGCCACCGCATCCACCGGGCCCTCCACGGCGAACGGCCGGGTGATGTCCTGCTCCAGGAATTCAAAGCGCGGATGGCCGTCGAGGTGTTTAAGGTTGGCCGGGCTTCCGGTCAGAAAATTATCCAGCGCCGCCACGGTGTGGCCCTCTTCGAGCAGGCGGTCGCACAGGTGGGATCCGATGAAGCCGGCAGCGCCGGCTACGACAATTCGCAAGCGTCCTCCAAATCCTTATTCTACGAGAACTTGCACCGCTGTTACCACGTGCTACATTCAGGGGTTATGGCGGATACGACCTGGATGGAGCGAGGCCTGCTCCTGGTCCTGATGGCAGCCTCGATCGCGGTGTTCGTCTGGCGGATGCGCAAGGTGGCGGAGGCCGTTCGCGGCTCACGCCAAACCACAGGTTTTCAACTGGCGCCTCTCGCGCCGCGGTTGCGCCAGTTTCTTTGGGAGGTCATGGCGCAGGGCAAGGTGATTGAGCAAAGGCCGCTCGCCGGAATCGCCCACGCCTTCGTCTTCTGGGGATTTTGCGCCTTCGCGCTGATTTCGGTGAACCATGTGGCGGAAGGGTTCGGGGTGCGCATCCTGACGCCGGCCAGCGGCTTCGGGCGCTTCTATTTCTGGTTCGTCGCGGTATGGGCGGTGGCGGTGGCCGTATCCATCACCGGGCTGTTCATTCGCCGCTTCGTGGTGCGGCCCGTGTGGCTGGGAAAGGTCTCGGCGGAATCGGGTGTGATCGCCCTGCTGATCTTTGTCCTGATGGTGACTTACCTGTTCGGCCTGCAATTGCGCGACGGGGGCGCCCCGGCCCGCTACAACTGGTGGCTGCACACTCTCACCTTGCTGGCCTTTCTGCCGCTGATCCCGCACACCAAGCACCTGCACCTGGCGCTCAGCCCGTTCACCGTATTCCTGAAGCGCGCGGGCTTCAGCGCTATTCCGCCGCTGGCGGGCGACGAGGATTTCGGGCTGGACACCGGCAAGGACGTCACCCGCATTGACGCGCTGCAGGCCTACACCTGCGTGGAATGCGGGCGCTGCACCGAGCACTGTCCGGCCTACAATACGGGGAAGGTTCTCAACCCCAAGGAAATCGTGCTGGGCCTGCGCGGCTATCTGAATGAGCACGGGCCGGGCGCCAGCGAGCCGCTGCTGGGCCCGCATATTTCCGAAGAGGCGGCCTTTCAATGCACCACCTGCGGCGCCTGCGAATATCAGTGCCCCGTGGGCATTCAGCACCTGCCCCTGATCGTAGGCCTGCGGCGCGGCGCTGTTAACACTGGAAAATGGGAGGACGATTACGGCGGCAAACTGTTCCTCAACCTGGAGCGGACCGGCAACGCCATGGGCTTCTCCTCGTCCGAGCGGCAGCGGTTCATCGAGAAGAACGAGCTGCCGTATTTCGATGGCTCGCAGGAGTATTGCCTGTGGTTGGGCTGCATGGGGGCTTACGACCCCCAGGGCCGCGAGATCGTCCTGGCGCTGGCCCGCGTGCTGCGCCACGCCGGCGTCACTTTCGGCGTGCTGCGCAAGGAGAAGTGCACCGGCGACCCCGCGCGGCGCCTGGGCAACGATCTGGCCGTGGGGCAGGTGGCCGAAGCCAACCTCGAAACCCTGCGCGCCGCCAAGGTGGGCAAAATGGTTTCCATCTGCCCGCATTGCGTGCGCACCATCAGCACCGACTGGGGCGAGTTTGGAGGCACCTTCCCGATCGAGCACCATAGCGAACTGCTGGCGCGGCTGGGAGCCGGGCAGGCCACCGGGCCACTGGCCAGCCAGGCTCGACCGCAGGGCACGGTTGTATTTCACGACCCGTGCTACCTGGGCCGTTACCGCAATATCTACGAGGAGCCGCGGCAAGTGGCCGGGCTGGGCGGCCGGGTGATGGACCCTCCGCGGGCGCGCGAACGCTCCTTCTGCTGCGGAGCCGGCGGCGGCCAGATGTTTCTGGGGGAAGAAAAAGGCAAGCGCGTCAACCGCGAGCGGGCCGAAGAGCTGCTGGCCACCGGCGCGGAGGTGATCGGCACCGCCTGTCCTTTCTGCCAGACGATGTTCCGCGACGCTCTGGTCGCGGCGCCCGCGGGAACCCCGGCGCCGAGACTGCTGGACATTGCCCAGATCGCCGCCCTGGCGCTGGCGGACTCGGGGGGCCTCGCGCCGGACACCACGCCGGCGCCGCGCGCGTGACGGCGCCTGGTGGAATGCTATAATCCCTACAGGCGCGCTGGCCGCGCCGGTTTCCCGAAACCCTCCGCGGGCGCGTAGCTCAATTGGCAGAGCAAGTGACTCTTAATCACTAGGTTGTAGGTTCGATTCCTACCGCGCTCACCATTAGAATCAATAATTTACAGGCTACTGAACTTTGCCGCTTTGGGCGACTGTGGGGGATTTTGTGGGGGCCCCATCTGATTTTTCCGGTTCCGATTTGGTCTTCGGAGTCAGACTGAGCGCTTCTACGGCTTCCCGTTTTGCCGCCATTCTGATATGGCTGTAGCGTTCCAGCATGGCCCGGCTCATGTGGCCCGCCAGGGCCAGCATCGTGCTCTCAGGAGTGCCCGCCTCTGCCATTTTGGTGAGCGCTGTATGCCTCAGATCATGCATTCTGCATGAGACCTTGGCTTCGTCCCGAATGCTGCCCCAAACGGTCTTCAGCGTGGTGGTGGCGCGCGTCGGGTCCGTTGGTTGTGGCTTGCCGAAAGGAAACAGATAGTAGCCCGGCCGCGTGTCCCCGAATTTCTCGGTGAACCAAGCTGCGTGCATCGAAAGCAGGTTGAACAGATCCCCGTTCATCGGAATTTGACGGCCCGTTCCGGCCGATGTCTTCGCCCGCCCGACGGTCAAGACGCGCCGCTCAAAATCCACCTGTCCCCAGGTCGCGCCGGTCAATTCTCCGCTCCGCATCCCGGTGAGCAACAGCGCGCGAATGATGACGGCCGCCAACTGCCAGCGCTTCTTTTTGCCGGCCGCTTCCAACAGCCGCTTTTCCTCTTCCGGTGATAGGGCCTTTCCCACGTCCTTCCGCTCTTCCTGTTTCCGCACCTTGGGCCAGAGAAAGGACCAGGGCTTGCCGATTGCGCGGGAGAGTTCCCCCACTTCCATGTTGATCGTGCGCCCGCTGGCGCCCTCCGCTAAGCGGGCCTTGATGTACTCGCGGATGGCGTCCTCGGTGAGATCCGGTAGAAGCGCCGTTCCAAGCAGCCGCTTTACGTGCGCCAGTCGGCCCCGTGAGAACAGGATGGATTGCTGCCGGCCTCTGTGGTCAAGCTCATAGCGCGTGCCGTACGCCTTGATAATCGCCGCTACTGAGTTGATCCGGTTTTCATGCTTCTCGGCTGGAATACCGGCCAACGTCCTTTCGAGTTCCAGCCGGCGATTCCGCTCTGCTTCAACGGCTATCGTCTTGCGTGAGGTTTTCGCGGACTCGCGGACACGTCGCCCCGCGAAGATGAATTCGTACCACCAGACTCCGCCCCGCTTGAAGATTGCCATCGCTCAATGCTCCTTTCCTTCTTTCAGTTCCCTTTCCAGTTGCTCTAACCGATCCTCCGGCAGTTTGTCCAGTTCCGCCTTGAGTTCTTTCACGCCGCGCGCAAATCGCGCCCATTCCGTTTCTCGTGGCCTCTTTTTGGCTTTGGGTGTTCGTTTCTTCATAACCGCTCCCGGGTGGATACCGCGCTCCGTCCTACGCCGCGCGGAGGGCTTCCGCGACGTATTGAAACCGCCACGCCGTACCGCGGCGGGTGGTGAGACCTTCCCGGTTCAAGATGTCCGCAATCTGGCGGGTGGTGTGGCCAGTCGCCTTCAGGTTCCGAATGCGAGACAGGACGCCTTGCTCTGCCGGGTCCGGTTCCAGGTGGCAACCGTCCGCGGCCGTGCGGTAACCGAAGGGGACCGTGCCCACGCGCTCCCCATTCGCCCGCTTGTGGTGCATGGCGTCCCGCGTCCGCTCGCCGATAGCCTCGCGCTCCCACTGGGAAACGCTCACCATGATGTTGAGCACCAGCCGGCCGGCCGCGCTCCGGGTGTCCAGACTGTCCGCCACGCTCACCAGGGACACGCCGCGGCGGTTGAACCGCTCCAACAGTTCGGCAAGGTCTTTCACACTGCGGGTGAGCCGGTCCAACTTCGCAATGATGACTGTATCCACCGCGCGGGAATCCACCAGGGATAGAAGGCGCGCCATACCCGGCCGGTTCAGGGATTTGGCGGATTCGCCAGCGTCAATGATGACTTCCGCCAGTTCCGCGCCTTGCACAACCGCCATTGCCTTCACTTTCTCCGTTTGTGCTTCGAGGGAAACTCCGAAGTCCGCCTGCTTTTCCGTGCTCACTCTGACGTAGCCGATTGCCTTCATGACTCGATAATACCTAACACCCCCTAAACGGTCAAGAGAATTCTTGCTTGTTTCCTAATACCCGGTTTAAGATAGTACCATGGCGAAGAAAAAACTACCGCCCGACGTTCTGGAGTATTTCCGCAAGCAGGGCGCAAAGGGTGGAAAGATCGGCGGGAAGATCGGCGGCAAGCGGTCCCTTGAAACGATGACTCCAGAGGAACGTACCGCGCGCGCCGTGAAGGCTTCCGCCGCGGCCGTTGCCGCGCGCCAGGCGAAGAAGAAACGCTCGAAAACGTAAGCGCGGCCGGCCGCTTGTCATCCAACGGCACGGTTACATGACAAAGTGGTCGATTCTCTCAAATTTGCGTCGCCGCTGGAAATCCAAACGTCATTAGCCAAAGTTAATAGTGTTGACGGTTGCATCTTTGGATATCGTGGAGGCATGCTGATTTGGCAAAGAAATCGACTGACCGTCGCGAACGCGGTATTGTCGCTCGTAACCCTCGCCAGCGCCGTTGCACAACAACCGCAGAAAGATGCGCAACAGCCCGGTAAGTCCGATGATTGGAAAAAGCAACTTATCAACGCTACGTTTCCCACCATCCGACAGGTTTATCTGAATCAATTTGGTGTTCTAAGGGGAACGGAGTTCAGTTGGGTAACCATCACGAAGGACGAACAGGCACACAGAGAGCCTGTCGGTTATAGGGTCGGCGGATTGTTGACAAAGGCCTATCTTGGAACAACTGCCCGCGTAGTTGATGTTGTGAAGGGTCGTGAAACGCTAGAACTGATTGTTCAACTGGATTCAGGTGAATTAGCATATTCCACGTTCGTACCCAGAATAGCCCTACCAGACTTTGATCTAAGGGACCAAATCAACGAATTGGCTTCATTGATGCTGGTTGCCGATCAGGCGGTTGCTGATGAAAAAGAGAGGGCAGCGAAAGAGGCACGTGACCAACGGATGCATGAGGAGCGGCAAAGACTGGAAGAATGCCACGAAGCCTATATCCGCACATCCGACAAGAAGGTATCTGACCTGACGGTAAGAGAAGAGCAACTGGTAAGAGCCTGCCAATCGTTAGGAATATACAAGTAAATCCCATGCAGACGGGTTGGCGCCGGCCGCGGCGTTACTGTGTCCGGCGTTCGAAGTACGAACCACGGGGCTGGAATACGCACACACGCGCCATTTTACCTTTCAGGGGACTTGGCCTTATCGATGTACCGAATAACAACGGTATTCCCGACGTTAGGTGTCTCGTCAAGCAACGCCAAGCGGTCGCCGTAGCGCTTCGGCGCCAGCTTCGACAGGTACCACTTGCGAGCATCCACCCGAAGCCTATCGCGGTCGGTTTCCTTGCCGTCGAAGCCATCGGCGATTTCGAGAACCTCGTCCGCCCGCACATCCTGACCAATATCGCGGGCGCGCGTGTAGCGCTCGGCAAATCCCGGTCCCGCGTTATCGATCACCCATCCCCTGACGGTTCCCTCTGGGGGCATCCCCTCAGCCCGGCAGATTGCACGCAGAGTTTCGCCGGCCGCCAGACGTTCACAGATGGCGGTTGCGATTTCAGGAGTGTAGGTGCTGGGACGGCCGGCCGGCATCGTGCTGTTTCCTTCCGCTACTGTACCGCGTCGAATGGCCCGCCGTCGCGCCAGGGAGCCTCTGGGGCACGCCGCCGCGGGGTGGACAGGGTTTACCATCCCCTAGCCCCGCGCGCCGCGCGTATTGCGTGGAAACGCGGGCTAAGGACGCTCCGCGCGTGTGATAATCATTCAGGGTCGATGATGCGCATCGTCTGGAGATTGATTCGCGTGGTTGGCAGCGTGACTTTTGAGCCGCCTTCAACCTGTACTAAAGCGTTCTGGGCAACTCCGCTTCCCTGCACCATCGCAACCGCATCAGCCAGGGATATCGGGACGCCGCAATGCGGACACTTTCTATGCTTCGCGAGCTCTCGCGCACGCGCTTTCTCGCCCTCGGAAGGGATGGGCTGTTGAATGGTCAAAGATGCTTCAGGCATAGGTGACCTCACGGAAAAGGGAACCGAAAATACGGTACGCGCCGAGTACTCGCTTCGAGCGGTGCAAGAGACGGTGCAGACGATGCCCGGCACTCCTCCCGTCCCCACACTGGCGCACATAGAAGGGACGGTTCGGCCGTTGAATGATCCTCGCTTCCTTCGTCGGGGCCTCATGAATCTCTTGACGCTCCACCTCGAAGATGGCCGCAGGTTGGATTTCAATGTGACCAACACCCAACTGGGCACAATCAATCCGAGTGGTTGGTTCTACTAGTTTTCCCACGCGCGCAATTCTCCTGTAAACTGAAATGGCGCGAGAAGATCGAATTCTGAATAGCTTCCGGCTCGGGGGTGTACCAGACCTCCGAACCACCTAAAGCTACGAGAAGTGGAGTTGTGCCCTCCTGGGTCATCGTACCACAATGGCCCGAAAGGTATCGGCATGATTGCAGAAATAGACGATCTTCCACGCACTGAGGAATTCTGTTTTGACGATGCGCCGCCAGGTGAGCGAATGGAGTTTCGACTAGTCTATCGAGGCCAGCTAGTTTCTGGCCAGTCAAAACATCGCGTTCCCGAGAAGCATCGTATTCGACAGAGCTTTCATCGCCAGTTGACCGAGCTTTGGAGGCGAGTGCCCGCATTGCGTCGCCAGCTTACTGACCCGACCGATGCTTGGACTTCTCCTCCCAACATGGTTAGACCACATAAGCCGAATACTCTTGTGATCGAGCGTGTTTCGCCTGGCGCGCGCGGCGCCATACCATGGGTTGAGCGTATCGCCAACGATTTTTCGCGATGTGGTTTCCGGTTCGTACCACTTGTGAGAAGGCAGAACGGCTTTACGTGCGCCCTCGACATACTTTTTCTTCGGAGAAGCCATCCGGGAGACCTGTTCGTCGATGGTGATATCGACAATCGCATAAAGACGCTGATTGACAGTCTGAGAATGCCCCGTAGCGCTTCTGAGATACAAGCATCTGCGGAAGAGGGAGAAGACCCCTTCTATTGTCTGCTTGAAGACGACACTCTAATAACTCGCCTGACGGTCACGACTGACCGTCTTTTGACGCCACTTGAGGGTGAGTCCGAAAAGGGTGTCGAATTGGTTATCCATGTTACAGTGACGGACCCTGGGGCGCTGCTGGGGGAGAATGGATTAGTTTGACGATGCGGAGCGTTCGCTTTCTCAGCCGTTCCCGCGCGCATTCTGTTCGCCATGCCGGACGGTAGCCGCCGTGGTCCGGCCGGGCTGCCCGGTGGCGCCTTGCTCTTCATCGAGCCGGTTCAGCGCCACGGCCCCGCCCCCTCAGCCGCACCTGGTACCGCGGCGGGATGTCGGGCCCGTCCAGGTAGCGGACAGGTAGCCCGTCCGATCCCAGGGTGCGAAGTGCCGCCCGGACTTCCGGCCCGTCCAAATCCCTCCACACGCCAATCGTTGCGGCGCCGGCAAGCTGCATGATGCGGACGCCCGCCCGGTTCAGCACAGCGGACGCGCGCGCCAACTCCGCCGGGTCCGGTTCAGCCAGCAATGCAATCGCCTCCGCCTTGCTGGCCCTCAAAGTCTCGATGGCGGGCTGTAGCGCCGCGCGTACGTTTTCGGGGAATCGTAGTCTCAGCGTGCGTCCATCGCTTCCCAGGCTGCCCACCCGCCGGAGGGCCTCCATCGCGTCGGTTACCGTCACAATTCCTCCTCAGCCATTCCGCCGGTCTCCCGAAGATGCCCAAATTCCCCGAAGGTGCCCATACTTTTTTCTTGGGCATCTTCAGCAGTTTTGGGCATCTTCGGCGGGAGAGACCATATCCATGGCCCCGTCATTCCTGCTTTGTGGGGAGCGATGCCGAGTTCTTCCCGCGCGCGCCGGAGGGTCTTCGGTTTGATTCCTGCGGCCTCCGCAAGCCTGAACACTTCGTTTGCCGGTCTCGGCCCGCCGGCTACTGCGCCTTCGAGCCATTCGGTTGCCTCACGCAGTGCGGAGGTCCTTTCGGGAGTGCCCGATTGCATCACCTCGTCCGCCGTGATCGTGACGGGCGCCGCCTCCCACATCACACGGGAGGTTTCCAAGGGGCCGGCCTTGCTCTCCACGCTCGCTGCCTCAATGTGGTATGCGAGGCCCCCTATGTCGGCCGCGAGGTTGTTTTTCATAGGCAGGAAGAACCGCCTTGCCTTGTCGTTCGGGTCCGCCGCCACCAGGTAAGCGGCGCGCGCCGCGGCAACGAACGCGAGCGAGCCGGAGACCCTCATCATGGCTTCCACCCCTCCCGCCTTGCTAAGGTGCGAGAATCCGACAATCGCCGTACCGTGTTGCGCCGCAAGCTCGCTGAGTGGCGTAAGCAGGCTCCGCACCTCCGCGTTTTTGTGTGAATCGGTATCGCCCAGGTACGCTGAAATCGGATCAACGAAAACAGCCGCTACACTCCGCAGTTCCGCCAGCTTTGCCGAAAGGCTTGGTACGTCCCTCTGAAGTGAGAAAACCCTGTTCTGTCTCGTTCCCTCCCCCGTGTAGCCTACAATCACGCCCTCGATGACATGGACGCGCGTCAGGTCCGCCTCCGCGGCCTCAAGCCGCGGCCGGAGTGTGTCCGCCGCGTCATCTTCCGCAGTGAGAAAGAGGACATCGCCCGGTGCGCATGGAGTTCTATCGACTGGCCAACTTCCACCAGTGGTCACAACCGCCGCGATACTGGCGGTAATCTGTGACTTGCCGAGTCCGGGGTTGCCCGCCACAATCGTCAGTTTTCCTCGTGGGATGCGGCCCTGCCAGAGCCATGAGACGGGCTTGGACTCGATGTCTGCCACCCGCCGGGTGATTATAGATCCGGCATTTGTCACTGGCCCAGTTCCCGGCCCGGAGTGATTTGTTGGAATGGCTCCGAGTATCGCCAGGGCCTCAGGTTCCACGGGAAAGGCATTATGCGGCTTCATGCGCCCTCCGCGAGCAGGTACCGCGCCAGGGCGATCTGCAGGCGCTTAATTCGCGCGCGGCCGGCATGTACCAGCGCCGCGGCCCATTGCGGGTTACAGTGCAACCAGGAGCGATATTCCGCCTCGGGTGACACGCGCAAGGCCACCAGCAACGCCGTGTGTGCCGCCCGCTCCGGGTCCGTGGGCGCCAGCGCCTCCAGCGCCTCTTCCGCCATCAGTTGCGCCGCGTCTGCGAAGTAGAGCGCATCGAGCCGGACTTGCGCCGCCTCGGCGCACTCGCGCGCGGATGCGGGGTCCGGCGGCCGGTCATCGAGCGTCGCCCCGATTAGATCGGCCAGCCAGCGCAGCGCATCCTGACGTGCGCAGCCGCGGACGTGCACCACCAGGTCCAGCACGCCTCCGCCGATACCGTCCCGGTGATCGTACCAGCAGCCGCGGGCATCATTGAGAGAGACGCTGTAGCCGTCGCCGTTGCGCCACCATGCACGGCCGCGGCCCCGCCGCAAGTCGCCGCCACCCAGAGCACGCCATGCGCAACTGATGTGCACTTGGGAGACTATCTCCGCGGCCGTCAACGTCCCACCTCCGCGGGATGCTGGCCGCCGCCCGGTTGAGAGTTGACCCACTCGCGAAGTGCGTCCGCTGGATACCTGATAAGCCGCTGGCCAACGCGGACCCATGGCGGCCCAACACCCCGCAACCGCCACCCCTGTAAGGTCTTAACCTTGATCCCGGTGAGCGCCGAAGCTTCCTTTTCGGTATAAGAGATTTGTTCTTGTATCATCGTGTCCTCAGGCGTCCGAATGACTGCCCAAGAACACTCTGATTCAATTCGAGCGCTACGAAAACATAGGTGAATTTAATAGCGCTACGAAATTGGTGGGGGTTTCGTAGCGGAGGACCTGCCTCGGAGGATTATGGCCCGGACCCGATCCCGCAGGTTCTTTCGGATGCCGGTGTCCGACTCCGCTTTCTTCCACTCTTCGGGATAGTGGGTTTTGGCCATTTCATCGAGAAGCCGCCACTTCGGCTCCGGCCGGCGACGTATAACCCAGTCCGAAAGTATGTTTTCTGTCTCGTGAGGTCGGCCCCGCGCCCACCGAAACGGCTCCAAGACGCTCTTTGGCGCCGGAACACCGAGTTCAAAGAGGAAAAACCAAAGGAGCCTCTTGTACCCCTCTCGGTCGCCATCCTCGATGGCTTCCCGAAGGAGGTCGATGCACCACCAACTTCGGACCTCATCCCAGAACTCCGGGCCATGTTCCCTCCAGCGACCCACGGCGCCGCGCTCAAGCACTTCGTCAAGCGAGGGTGGCTCGTTCTGGAACGGCCGGTGCTTGAGCATGAACGGCTCTTCGGATTTGTACCCCTCCAGGATTCTCGGATACCAGGTCCCGAGCAAAGCTTCAAAGCCCTGGTGCGCGGGACTCCTTTTCGTTTTCTTGCCCACTCTCGCCTCGATCTCGCCGGAAATGGAACCGGCCCGCTAGTAGGCGAGAATTACGCTTCGCCCGGTTCATGAGGCCAGGCTAGGCGGGCCGCCGGAGGTTGTACCCCCGAGCAATTATCTGCCCCGGAAGACAAGCTCCGCAACCGCCGCGGATTGTGGGGGATTTTGTGGGGACCCCATTTAGAAATCATGCGAACTAAGCGGGACGCATTGGGAGACCGTACGGCGAGCATCCACCATTGATTCAGTAGCTTACGGGAGATATTCGGAGTTATTAGGAATGGGGGTGGCCCGACTCTTAATCACTAGGTTGTAGGTTCGATTCCTACCGCGCTCTCCATAGAAAATAAAGCACTTAAATAACGAAGCAATCACTTGCGGGTGGTACTTCAGGTGGTACTCAGATTGGCGCCCTAAACGTGGTAAGGGTGCTCACCACCGTTTCGGTTAGGGCATTCTTGGGAGGGAGGGCACTCCTCTATTTGGGGCTTGCGTGTTCGTGTACCCTCCATATTCGCTAATCTGCCGATGACTCTTCCAGCCCCCTGAACAAATTCTGCTCAACTGCCGCCCGCATCTCACATTCACGTGCGTTCGCGCGAGCGACAACCATTCGAGAAAACGACGCAAAAATTCGCCATCCCACGAGCGTCAGCGACGCAATTCGATTTGCCAGTGCTAAATCACGAGTACGGATTTGACAGATCCCGTCAAACTCAATGGCATTGCAAAGAAGTTCGGGCCGATCAGATGGCAGCACTGGCAAGTACATGGAATTGGTTTCGCTTGAATCTAAGAAGCAGATCGAGCTTCGCTTTATGTTCCGGCTCACTGTCTCGAATTTCTTTGACGCGAAGCAGTGCCGCATAAGCTCGGCGACCCCGTACCAGATCGCACGAGCAACTGAGGAGCACATACTTCGGTGAGTTCCCGACGCGTTCACCAAGGAAGTACGCTGACTCAGTGGATACGATGTCACCCTGCAAGAACGTGAAGTCATCGTCGGCTTCGGTGAACCCCAAGCCCTTTGTCATTTCTGAGGAGATGGGTGAACGGACGATTGCACCCGACGCATTGAAGACATTAAGCCGCTCACGTGTGTTCTTCAACCTCTCAGAAAACTGCTTCACAGCGTTCAGCGCATCTTCGTTGTGAGACAAGAAACGGAGCTGCTCTTCGAGTTCGTTTAGCGTACGAATTGGGCTATCGTTCACAAACTAGGACGTGGAATTTCAGAGGCTTTAACGTCGTCACCTTCTTGCGCTTCGGCATTCGTCTTCGGTAATACGAAATGCCTCGTGGCCGTCTCTCTCCGGGAGTATGCTCGATTCTCTCAATAGCGAAGCCGATTTATACAGCATCTCGATACCGTCGGGGTCGTTCGGATACTTTCCGACAATCTTCGCGGCCGTTAGCACCAGCGTGATGCCCTCTTTCAGACGGTGGACCTCAGACGCCAAACCGATGAGCTTCTGGAAGTCCTCAGTATGCAAAATATTGAAGGTGCTACTCTTGACGTGCAGAACTGCCACTGAACCCTTAGAAATTGTCTCAAGGACAGCGGCACCGCTAAGCCGAAACTGCTCAAACGAACGCCACTCTGGGCCAGCCGTCAGGTTCGGAGACCAGTTGGACACACTGGTAGTGCTTGAAATTGTAGGGGACATTTGCTCCTTGCTTCCTAAACGTAGACTAAGCCCTATCCAACGGAAAACCAACGGAAATCACTGGGAATAGGTACTCTTACCAACGACAATAGGGTACCACGCCGATTTTTTGTACTGCCGCATACTTTTCACACTGGTGTTGATTCTAAAGGCCTAAGCCTCACAGCCAACTTCGTGAATGGCTTGGCACCAGCGCGATCGAGGCGAGGTTGCGCTATCCGCAGCGCCCCCACGCCTCACTTCGGCGACCCGCATGTCTAGCCCGATTCGACGTCCCCAGTGGCGCTGATGCGGAGCGGAATCAAAACCCCGGCGTCTTTCTTTTCGACCAGCGGGTTGCAGCGTCGCCGTAACGTGAAAGTCCATCCGCCGGCCCAGAACACCCGACGTTCGGTGTGTTGAAGATCAAGCTGTATCGATTCGAGTGAAGCGCTGGCGGAATGACTCCGCGCGGCTTTCCATCGACGGCCCTAGCGGGCGCCCCCTAGCTAGTGTCCTGTGTCAGAAGTCTTGTAACATTGCGAAGTTGAGCAACCGCTCGAAGCGCATCGGGTGTTTCATACGTCAGTTTAAGCCCGCCCGTGGGCGTCCGGTGAAATAGCCTAAAAGAACCAAGAAAAAGCTTGCGTTCCGAAGCCATCTCTGGCAAACTGCTGCTATAGATGGCAATCGATTGGAAATATCGCGGACGGATCTTCAACCTCGCTGACATCGAATCGATCCGGCAATTGATCGCAGCGAATCCTGAAGCCAGCCGCTGGGCTTTGTCGCGGAAGCTGTGCGATGCCTGGAATTGGAAGCAAGCTAACGGCGCGCTACGCGATATGGTCTGTCGCGGTCTGCTGTTGATGCTGGAACGCGCTGGCGAGATCGAATTGCCACCGGTACGCCGCCATCCGCCGGGGAAACAAGCGCGGCCCGAACCGGTGATACCAGATGACCGGCCGGTGTGCGGCCGACTGAGCGAGTTGGGGCCGCTCACGGTCGAGCAGGTGCGGAGAACGCCGCAGGAAGCTTTGTTCAATGGCCTGATCGAACAGTATCACTATCTGGGCTACGAACAACCTGTGGGCGAGCACCTGAAGTATCTGGTGTCGGCGAAAGGACAAGCGATCGCGTGTCTGGCATGGTCCAGTTCACCGCGGCATCTGGGATGCCGCGACCGGTTTATCGGCTGGGGCATGGAAGCAAGGCGACGCAATATTCATCTGCTGGCCTACAATACTCGCTTTCTGATTCTGCCGTGGGTGACGGTGCCGCATCTGGCATCCCACATTCTGGGGCGCATGGCCAGGCAGGTTCCGGGCGATTGGCAGCGCCTCTATGCACATCCGGTGTATCTACTGGAAACCTTCGTCGATCCGGAACGGTTCCGCGGGACGTGTTATCGCGCGGCGAACTGGGTGGTGGTGGGACGCACGACCGGCCGCGGCAAAAATGATCTTACTCATAAACCGAATCGCTCGATAAAGGAAGTGCTGGCGCTGCCTGTGCATCGCCGTTTCCGTGAGTTGCTGTCATTTTAACTTTGGCGGCTGCGAGAAGTCCTCAGGCCGCACACACGTCTCTACGATGCCAGCCGCCGAAAACATCCAGTTGGACGAGCAATCGCAGGAGGAACTGAAAGCTCTCGCTGCCAGTCGCACGTCTGCGGTGAGGTTGTGGGAACGGGCGACTATCATTATGGAGTTGGCAGCGGGCACGGCTAAGCAGGAAATTGCGAAGCAACTGGGGCTTGCTCGGCAGACTGTGCTGCGCTGGGAACGGCGATTTCTGCAGCGGGGGATGGATGGGCTGAACGACGCGCCGCGACCGGGACGGCCGCCCACCATCGGACCCGACAAGGTCGCGCAGATCGTACATAAAACGATCCAGGAAACTCCCTGCGATTCCACCCATTGGAGCACACGGAGTTTGGCTCAAGAGGTGGCTGTGAGCGCTTGCTCGGTGAGTCGGATCTGGCGGAAGCACAAGCTGCAGCCGCATCGGGTGAAGACGTTCAAATTGAGCAATGACCCGCTATTTGCCGAGAAGACCGCAGATATCGTTACCCTTTACTTGAACCCGCCTGCCGACTCAATCGTGTGGTCGGCGGACGAACAATGTCAGATCCAGGCGCTTACGCGTACCCAGGCCAGCCTGGCTTGTGCGCCAGGCCACTGTGCGACTGAAACGAGCGATTACAAACGCCATGGAACGACCACTCTGTTCGCGGCACAGAATGTCGGCACCGGCAAGGTTATCTTTACCTTCAATCAGCAGCACACCAATCAAGAGTGGATTCCATTTCTGGCCATGATTGAAGAGCACTCGCCGCCCGCCAAACAGATTCATCTCATTATCGACAACTACTCGGCACACAAACACGCCAACGTGCAGCAATGGCTAGCCGCGCATCCACGATTTCATATCCATTACACTCCCACCAGCGGCTCGTGGCTCAATCAAGTGGAACGTCGGTTCGGGGAAGTGAACCAGAAATGCCTGAAGCACAGATCTGCGGCAACGGTCGAGGCCTTGCAGCAAGACATTGCTCAGTTTCTCGACCGGTGGAATGAGAACCCCAAGCCCATTAACTGGAAAGCCACTTCGGACCAGATTCTGCAGAAAGTGAAGCGCGCGTGGCAATCTTTGCACGACCGCTACGGAGCCAAGAAACCCTCCGCCGCCCTAGCCAGTATCGAACGCTATTTCGCGGCCCAGAAACTCGCCTCCGCGGCCACTTGACGGAGGAGGGTGTGTTCGCAAGCTTTCCAAGCATTTCCCAAAACTGACCCGGCAGGTGCGTCACTTCCAAGCGCCTTTCGCCAAGGCGCGCACTTCATCGACTCGCCCAAACAATGACATTCACAATCTAAAGTGATCGAGACCCCGCGCCTCCGCCTAGGTTAACCACCCATCCGCCGAAACGCTTCCGTTGACCACTCGACAACGGGGGACCTGGAACCGCCGTGCGCAACTTACCGCGACATGTAACAAGACTTCTGACACAGGACACTAGACACCCGATGGCCGGCTGATGAGCCTCGCCTAATGCGGCCTGGAGATTTCGAAGGGGAAGCGCCGGATTCTGAAGCGCGTCACGCCAGGACCCATGTTCTTTATTATCTTTGTTTCTTTGGATTAGGTGGTGAGCGCGGTAGGAATCGAACCTACAACCTAGTAGACTTCCCGGTGGAAGGGCAGGGCTGTTGCCGCATGAACTCCCGCCCTGCAGACGCAGAACGGGCAATCCGGCCGGTAGAAGGGATTCCGCTCGCATGTGGCGCAACGTCGAACCGTGGGGCGATGGTCGCGTTTCTCGCTTCGCTGATCGGCGGCGAGGGCGGAGAAGGCCAGAATCAGGAACAGAGTGTATCGCGATCTCACGGGCGTAGCAAGCAAAGCGTGTCTGCACCTGCCTGGCGTCAGACCAAGCAGGGAATATCCCAACCGCCTCCGCCGGGAGATCGCGGTGCTCAGTCACGAGGATACCGTCTTTCGATACCATATCTCCATGGACGCCCATCCGCCGCTTGGCTACAACACCTACTCGGTTCGCGCTATGCGCTGGCACGATCTCCAGTTGCTCGAATACGCCGCCGGCATGAAAATCGACGCCGTCTTCCTTCAAGACTCCATCGACCCCGGCAACAACGATCCCGCGCACTGGAAGGAACTGAAAGACGCCGCTGCGCGGCTCAACTTGCGCCTGGATGGGGGCGACGCCGGCGCGCAGCCGCGCACACCCGATGGCACGCCCGGGACATTGCAGCGTCTGCGCGAAGGCGTCCGACACGCCGTCGGCATCGGCTCGAAACTCGTTCGCTTCCGCGTGGCCGGCGACCGAGCCAGCCTTCCGCCGGGGCCCGTTGAAAAGACCATGCAGACGATGATCTCGACGCTCCGCAGCGTGCGCACCGAAGCGATGGACGCCG
The DNA here is from genome assembly GCA_963803725.1 of Bryobacterales bacterium. Taxonomy (GTDB): domain Bacteria; phylum Acidobacteriota; class Terriglobia; order Bryobacterales; family Bryobacteraceae; genus JOPF133. Next base: position 40,340 of record CAWDOH010000031.1, read on the forward strand.
GCCTTAAGTTCGCCATCGAGAACCACAAAGATATCTACTGCTGGCAAACCCGCCAGATCATCGATGCGGCCGGCAAGGAGTTCGTCGGCTCGTACCTCGATACCGGCAATCCGGTCTTCATCATGGAAGACCCCCTGTCCACGGTCGAAACGCTCGGACCCGTCGCGGTCATGTTGCATCTGCGCGACTCCGTAGTGTACGAAACCCCCGATGGCGTCGCCGTGCAGTGGGTCCCGCTTGGCGAAGGCGTAATCGATTTCAAAAAGATCATCGCCAAGGCGCGCGAAGTCTGCCCGGCGATCGCGGTCTACAACAAGCCGATCACCGGCCGCCCACCGCAGCATCTGGCCATCTACGACCCAGGGTTTATGAAGGTGTGGAGCGATATGCGCGCACAAGATCTGGCGCGATTCCTCGCCTTGGCCAAACGCGGCCATCCGTACGAAGGCCACATGGTCATCGAAGACGTACCCGGCAAGCCGCCGGAAGCAATCGCCGCGGCATTGCAATTTCAGCAGCAGGACCACATGCAACGCGGCGTCGAATACGCAAAAAAAACCCTCGACTTGGGCGTGAAATGGCGTGTCTAGTGCTTTGACCGCGAAAATTTGTTCCCATTAGCGACCACTCGCGCACGCTCGTGGCCCCAATCCGAGCCGCGACCGTCAGGGAGCGTCTGTCGCGCAACCGCACTACATCTCGCGGTCGGAGACCTAGTCTCAACCAAATGGACTATCATCGGCTCTGGTCAATCCGGCGGGCAACGGTGCGCCGGAGGCATCCGGCAAGCCACCGGAGGCAATCTCCGCAGGCATTGCAATTTCAGCAGAGGACGATATGCAACGCGGCGTCGAATATGCAAAGAAAACCCTCGAGAATCACAGTTCGACGGCTGGTGCCGAGCGATGACGCTGGGTCTCTGGCCGGTCCTGCCACTGATTTTTCGCGCCTGATCGATCAATTCCCAGTTCCTGTTTGGGCTGTCGCTCGATCTGCTGGCCAACTGTGTGTTCCGCGTGACGCCGACGGAGGGCGGGGGCGCGCGTTTCTGCCGCTCACGAAAGCGCGGTCGCGAGTGCGACGGCGGCACCGGTACAAGATGATCGACCATGTCCAGCAAATGCCGTCGGGCAACTAAATTCAGGCTGACAGGCCTTTGCGATTTCACGACATGTCAGCAACCCGCCGATATTAGCCAGGAACCAGTAAACCTGTCTACTTAACGATCGGCGCTCTCGCATCCCGCCAAACGTCCCCGAAGCGAATGCATCGCGACGCACTGAACGTCAGGTATGCAGCCGCGGCTGGTCTTGGAGGTGGCCCTTCTAGGGAATGAGAAAACGCGGGCCGTCGTCCCAGAAAGCCTACTTTCTTCGGCCGCGGCCTTCGGGATTATTATGGGCCACCTGCGGAGCGGGGTGATTGGCCTCGACGTGGTGATTGGCCGGAGTGGGGCGGTTGGCCTCGACATGGTGATTGGCCGGTGCCGCGTGGTTCGCCTCGACATGGTGATTGGCCGGAGCCGCATGGTTGGCCTCAACATGGCGATTGGCCGGCGACGCGTGGTTGGCCTCGACATGGTGATTGGCCGGAGCCGCGTGATTGGCCGCGACGTGGTGATTGGCCGAAGCCGCGTGATTGGCCGGGGCATGCGTGTTCGAGAATTGCGGCCGCGCAGCGGTCTGCGGAGCGGGGTGACGGACAGAGTGAGCGGCGACGGTCTCGTGCGACACCTGGTGCGAAGTGGGGGGCATATGACGCTCACCCATGGCTACACGCTCCCCCTGCGTGGGGCGGGCGCTCAATCCGCCGGGACCGTTGAAACTGGTGCGGCTGGCGGCGGTGTTGCGGATTACCGTACGGTCCACATAGACGTTGTGCACCACGCTTCGGTTCACATTGACCACCGCGGTGTTGTAGCGGAAGACGCGGCCCGCCCAAACGCCGCCGGTGAATCCGTGACCGGGATATCCGAAGCCGTAGTCGACGCCGCCGTAGAAGCCGACGTGGGGGCCCCAGTAGCCGGCATGCCAGATGTAGAAACCGCCCCCAAACCCCCAATAGCCGGGCGTCCATAGCAGGCCGACGGTGGGCGGGGCCAGCCAGACGCCGGGAACCCAGTAGTAGCCGGCGGGTCCCCAGGCCCAGTAGCCAGGAGTCCAAATGTAACCCTCGACGGGGCATGGGGGCTGGACGTAAACGGGCAGGAGCGGCGGTGCGATGGTGATGGAGATGGCGACAGCCGCGAACGTAGAGGCCGGGATGGCCAGAGCCAACAATGCCAAGACAAGAGTTCGGGTACCGAACAGGCGTTTCATCACATCCTCCTCGCGGCTGGCGCGCTTTTCTCGGTTCCTTCCGCCAGCGCCACGCGACTAAGTGCAGGGCAACCGGAGCACCAAACGGACGGCGGGTTGCGGTAGAGCGGAAACCTCGTTGAAAACATGGGGCGATTGGCGAAAGGGCCGCTGGCGGGGGCAGCGCGGGAAGGGCTGGGCGGACGGTTGAAAACCACCGCAGGAGGTCCAATTGGAACAGCACGGCAGGGCCGGGCAGGGAGTTTTTTACGGCGTGGGCCCTTGCCAGTCTCAACTCTTTTGCCCGGAACTTCGTCATACTATCGATCACCCGGGGAGTTGCGGCTTATGAATCGGGAATTTACCGGGACCCTCGTCGCCCTTGGCGCCGGCTGGCTATGTCTGGCGCAGTCTTCCGAAGCGCCGCCCAAGTTCGAAGCGGCCGATGTCCACCCCAGCGCCAAAGCCGCCGGCCAGCAGTTCGTTCGCTCATCGACCCGCAACGGCCGATATGAAGTGAAGGCCGGCACGATGGTCGATCTGATCCACATTGCTTACGGCTTTGATGTGGACAAAATTCTCGGCGGCCCGAACTGGCTCGAACTCGACCGCTTCGACATATCCGCCAAGGTCCCGCCCGAAACCAGCAACGACGTGCAGAAGAAGATGCTCCGGTCGCTGCTCGAGGAGCGCTTTAAGCTGGTCACCCACAAGGACACCCAACCGCTCGTGACCCACGTCCTTACCGTGGGCAAGAAACCGCAGCTCAAGGAAGCCGCCGGCTCGGGCGAAACCGGCTGCAAGCCGAAAACCGCTTCCGGAGCGCCCACCGAGGGCGGCATGCGGATCATGAGTCTCGAACCAGGACGGGCAATCCACGGTCATCAATCTCGGCCCCGGCATGACCATCCAGTATCAGTGCCGCAACATGACCATGGAGGCCTTCGCCGACGGCCTGCGCGGCATGATGGGGGCGAACCTCGGTCCCAACGCGGTGGTGGATGAGACCGGCCTGAAGGGCAAGTGGGATTTTGACCTCAGCTTCTCCATGGCTCTCTTCGGCCCCATGCTCTCCGATACCGGCGAGCACGTCACCATTTTCTCGGCGGTGGAGAAGCAACTCGGGCTGAAACTGGAGGAGAAGCCGATTCCCACGCCCGTCCTGGTGGTGGACAGCGTCGAGCGCCAGCCCAGCGCCAATCCGCCCGGCACGGCGGCGGTCCTGCCACCCGCGCCCGCCGTGACCGAGTTTGAAGTCGGAGCCATCAAGCCCACCGACGCCAACACGCGCATGTTCCGATTCACGATCCAGCCGGGCGGCCGCGTCATGTTCGAAGGCGTGCCCCTGCAATTCATCATCAACCGCGCCTTCAACACCAACAACAACCAGGCGGTCGTAGGCCTGCCGTCTTCCATGGCGATGAACCGCTACGACGTGGTCGCCAAGTTGCCGGCGGATGTGGCGCCCTTCGTCGGCCCGGGCGATATGGATGTCGTGGCGAAGCCGTTGCTCGCGCTCGTGACCGATCGCTTCCAGATGAAGTACCACACCGAAGACCGGCCGGTGACGGCCTATTCGCTGACCGCAGGAAAGCCGAAAATGAAGAAAGCCGACCCTGCCAGCCGCATCTTCTGCCGCAACACCAATGCTCCCGCTCCCGCGCCGCCGGGCACGCGCGAGATCAAATGCCAGAACGTGACCATAGCGCAATTCGCCGAGCGGCTGCAGTTTCAGACCCAGGAATTGAGTTGGCCGGTGGAGGACGCCACCGGGCTGGAAGGCACGTGGGACCTCGACCTAACCTTCAGCATGCGCGCCGGCATGTCGTTCGGCGGCCGCGGCGGCGATGCCGGCGGCGGCAGCAATGCGGTGCCTTCCGCATCCGACCCGACCGGCGGATTGACGCTCTTCGAAGCGATCGAAAAAGAGCTGGGGTTGAAGCTGGAGAAGCAGAAGCGTACGCTGCCGGTCTTCGTAATCGACCATATCGAGCCGAAGCCCACCGACAATTAGCTCAGGATTGCCGCCCGGCGTTCGGCCCGGATGCGATTTTGGGGCGCCAGATCAACTTGGCGTGGGCACCCGCGCTATCGTGCGGCATGTCAGAGGCTACCGGTATCGAGGCCAAAACTCGTAGTCATGGACGAGGCCTCGATGGTGGACGTGGTGCTGATGCACGGCGTCCTGAGAGCGGTTCCCTTGCGGGCTGCCCTGATCCTGGTGGGCGATGTTGACCAACTTCCGTCAGTGGGTCCGGGAAGCGTCTTGAAGGATCTGATCGACTGCGGACGAGTGCCGGTCGTTCGGCTCACGGAAATGTTCCGGCAGGCGGCCGGGAGCCAGATCATCTTGACGGCTCATCGGATTCGTTGCGGCCTGATGCCAGAGGTTGTTCTGGGGACGGAATCTGTTTCTACTTTGTCGAAGGGGACAAGCCGGAACGGGTCGCCGCCACGCTGGAGGATTTGGTCCAGAGCCGAATTCGCGACGGGTTTCCATTAGACCCGATCCGGGAGGTGCAAATACTCTGCCCGAGGAGCCGGGGATCGCTCGGAGTCCTGGGAACTGAACCACCCCCTCGAGCACGAGGTTTCTATCCGCTTCGACAATCGCCTGGTCAAGTATGACTTCGGCGAATCGGGCGAGGTTTCGCTGGCGTACGCCAATGACGACCCATAAATCGCGGGGATCGGAGTTTCCGGCAGCCGTAATTCCACCGGCCACCCAACACTACGTGTTGCTTCAGCGGAACCTGATCTACACCGGAGCCACGCGGGGCCGGAGGGTGACGGTCCTGATCGGGCAGAAGAAGGCCTTTGGCATGGCCATCCGGAATGAGCGCACACAGCGGTAATCCGGACTCCTGGAATGCTTGATTGCCTAAGCTGGCTGTGAGGCTTGCCCAGTAAAACGGCCCGGAAACTGGCCCCGCAGCGGTTTCATTGGAAGGCTGACGCGACCGATGATGATTGTAGTAGCTACTTCCCCGCCAATCCCTCGGTGAGTTCGATGCGTGTGCCTTCCGGGTCGGTGAGGAAGGCGATCTTCAGGCCGATCGCCGGAATGTCGCGGTAGGGCATTTCGAATTGGACTCCGTCCGCCGAGAGCTGCTTGCAGAACGAATCCAGATTCGTGACCTCGAAGCCAATGTGATCCAGCGAGCGGCCTTTGGTCGGCGCTTGCGGGTCCTGCGTCTTGCGCATGTCCACCTCGCCACCGGGGATGAAGGCAGCCAGGAAACTGCCACGCGTGCCGGGGCGGGCGCCGAACGTCTTCACGTACCAGGCGCGCAGCTTTTCCGGATTCGGCGTCGCCATGTGGATGTGGTGCATGGCCACCGCAGTGGGGAGCGCGGGGTCCTCAGTCAGTTCCACGGTCACCTTTTCAGGAAACTTCGCCATGATCTGTTTGGCGTTGCCGTTCACCGCCGTGCTTTCGACGTGCAGCGCGTCGAGTTTTAGTTTCACCGCCGCCAGATCCTTGACCGCGAAGCCGAGGTGATTGACGGTCGAGCCGTCCGTACCCTCCGCAGGTGCCGTGCGCGCTTTGCCCACGATGATGTAGATGCCGGGGAGACGGAGCAGTTCGAGCGTCCCAGTGTGGGTGACTTCTGCGCCGAGCGCTTCCACCCAGATCTTCTTTTGGGCTTCCGGGTCAGCCACCAGGAGGTGGACGTGCCCTGAGGGACCCCGCGCTGGTTGGGAGCGGAAAGCTGAGCGAAGCAGGCGCAAGCTTCGTCGATGTCGCGAGGATGATGAAGAACCGGTACATTGCCGATAGGCTATCAGGTTTCCGAAGCACGCGCGCTTTCAATGAGCCTTTCGGCATTGGCTCTCAATACGACCTGGGACCTGCCGGCGTACTGCCCGTGCCGTCATTGGCCATCCCGGTGCGGACAGCGTTTGCACAAGGAATTAGTTCACGGGACATCCGACAGGGGCGTCTTGGGGTGCGCTAAACGGAAACCCGGAGAGCGTCTGATGGCGATCTGGAACAGCGCAGCTGGCTTCATCCAGGTCAAGAAGCTCAAGGATCGAAAACTGCCATCCGCCGAATCTGGGATCGCATCCAGAGCCTGGGCGACGCCGCCCTCCGGCGGGAGCCGAAGGCGGATAACGAGCCCATGGAGCTGAAAGCTCAACGGAAGGCCACCTCCGCCAGGAAGATGCCCAAGGGCCGGAAAAAGGCCGCCAAGGCTCCGGGGTCCACTGGCCCCCGCGAAGGCACCAAAACCGCCCAAGTGGTCGCCATGCTCCAGCGGAAGAACCGCGCCACCCTGGAGGAGATCGTGTCCAGGATGTCCAAGATTGGGTTGGCAAGAACATACCGTCCGCAAGTTCATGGCTGGCGCGATGAGAAAGCGAATTACAAGATCGGCAAGTCCGGGAAAGGGGAGCGCACGTATCGAATCAATTGAGTAACATCGCCCGCCTTCGCTTTTCCATGCCCGCCCGGTTCTCATGCCGAGGCGGGCTTTTTGCGTTTGCGGGCGACCCTTTTCCCGTGGTTGGCCAATACTACCAGCTTGGCCGCTCCGTACGACCGTGGGCCCGTGTGGCGCAACGGCCGCTACTTCCGGGTACGGCGCCACAGTGCACTCGGCTCCGCGGTCTGGGTATGACTTGCCGAAGTTCGAATTTGATACCATCCGGATTGCATGGTTCGGGCTATGAAGAGTGGGTCTAGATTGGCTAGTTTGTTTCTTGCTGTGGTAGCAAGTGTCGTCGGCCAGAACGGCGTAACCGGCACGTGGCAGGCTGACGATGTGGGGATTCCACCCTGGATCTTGAGATTGAAGGCGGAGGCGGCCAAGGTTACAGGCACGGTGAGCCAGGGCGGCGGGGGCGCTCCGGCAGGGTTACTTGCTGAAACCGCCATCTACGACGGCGTTATTGAGGGGAACAAAATCTCTTTCAAGTGCGAGAGTCCCGATAACGGGGGACGAACGATCACGTTCTCTGGTGTGGTGGCTGGAGACGCAATCACCTTTTCACGCGACGTGAAGGTCCAGCCCGGCGGTTCGCAGGGAGGGAACGGAATTTATGGCGTGGCTGGAGCATCTAAATTCACTGCGAAGCGCACTTCGGCCTCGACAACGGCTGCCCCGATTGCATCCACCGGTTTGAGAGTAGTGATGTTGGGCACCGGAACGCCCATTCCCGACCCGGACCGGTCCGGCCCATCCGTCGCAGTAGTGGCCGGTCCACAGGCCTACATCATAGATGCCGGACCCGGTGTGGTGCGCCGGGCGGCAGCGGCGGCGAGCCGGACGCAGATTGCCGCGTTGCGAGTACAGGTTCTCACCTTCCTCTTTCTTACGCACTTGCACTCCGATCACACGTTGGGGTATCCCGATTTGATCTTCAGCCCGGCGGTGGTGGGCCGGCCTGGACCACTGGAGGTCTTCGGGCCAAAGGGAACGCAGGACATGACCGACCACCTGATGGCCGCTTGGAAAAAGGACATGGACGTGCGCATCAACGGGCTGGAGAAAGGAAATGCGGCCGCCTACAAAGTGAATGTACACGAGATTAGTCCGGGGGTTGTTCATAAGGACGCCAACGTCACGGTTACCGCGTTTCTGGTGCCACACGCCACTTGGGACCAGGCTTTTGGGTACAGGTTCGAAGCGGGAGGGCGCAGCATTGTGATTTCTGGTGACACGTCGCCCACCCCGGCTATCGCGGAAGCCTGCAAGGGATGCGACGTTCTGGTGCACGAAGTCTATTGCAATCAGGGAAGCGGGCCGTACTATAAGGCGGCGCACACCTCGGCCGCTGAACTGGCCGAAATCGCCGGGCAGGCGAAGCCCAAGCTTCTGGTCCTCTATCATCAGCTCTTCACCGGATGCAATGAGGCGACGCTTCTACAGCAGGTCCAGCAGAAATACGCGGGCGCGGTTGTTTCGGCGAAGGATCTGGATATATTTTGAGAAACTGCCCGGGACCAGCCGCTGGCGGGCTTTCGCGCTTTGTGGTCCCAAGGAATCAGACGGGCGCACCAATAATACCTCCGGGTGCCGTCGTCTGGCGCGAACGGTGGCGGCCTGTGGCGCAAAGGGCGGCTATTACCGGGAGACGGGCTTGGGCAGTAGGTGCGGCACCGCCGTGGATGTCGCTGCTGTCCCTACCCGAACCAGCGTGGCTCGATAACCCAACATATCGGCAGCTCTCCGGAGAGTAGATCCCATCCGAAGTCTGAGCGTGAGGCGAGTGAGGTTGAACCTAAATCCGGTGGTTGCAGCCCCGCGGAGCGGGCAGCGGCCGTGCGCTGCAACCAGTTGCAGATAAACCGGTTGTCACCAGGAAGGTGATCTGCGGCGAAGTTGGAAATTAGGGGCGCTAATGACCCTACGAGGCGGGCGGAAGGCTAACTGCCGGATTTAGGTTGAACGGCGAGCGGTATCCTGGGCCTCGGAGAATTGCATGACGATTGCGGTGGGCTTCAAGTGTTCGGACGGGTGGTCATACCTGGACAACCGGTTGCCGGCCGTAGTGGTCGTCGAAGCAATCGCCCGGATCATGTCAGGTTCGTGGTTGCTCTCTCCGAGCGGCGGACCCTACGTGATGTCACGTCGGTGCCGCCGCTTGACGAGCAAAGCAAATCGGCCAGGACGCCTGGCTCTCCAGACTACGCTTCCTTGATCCAGACGATCGAGGTGAGCGGCCGCGGGCCGCCACGGCCGCCAACTTGCGGGACCGCCGTGGCGCGGCCGTCCCGATTGGTACGGGCGTAGTTCGGGATGGCGAGCAGGTCGCTGCCATCTGCGAACTTGCCCTTGATCGCCATGACGCCGCCTAGCAGGTCGGGGTGCCATTCGGCGGTGAGGGGAGCCGTCTTACTGATGGGTTTGGAGATGTCCTGATCGACTTTCTCAATGTTGTAGATCAGCGGACCATACTTCAGCGCGACTTTTCCCTCATCGGGTGCGATACCTGGCCGCCGCGGCTGCGCGACGTAATCCGCTCGTCGGGGTACACGCGCTGAACTGACATCGGCAGCACCACCTCCACTGTATCTCCGGTCTTCCAGTGGCGTGTGATCACCGCGTAGCCGTTCTCGATCGCCGGTGTTCACAGCCGCGCCGTTGACGTGGATGGAGGTAACTCCGTTGGCCTCGGGCCTGGGGGTGTACAGCTTACTCACTCCGCGATCGGGGACGCGGATTCGAAGGCTGAAATTCCTGGCGGCTGCGGGATTCACAGTAATCGCCACGTTCCCCTTCCACGGATATTCCGTGGCCTGCACCATTTCCACGTCGGTGCCGCCCACGTTCTCCACGGTGATCGTACTGCCGATGAACAGGTTTACGTAAATGCCACCGGGGCTCTTGGTATAGACCCAGGTGGGCATCATCAACAGGGTGCGCGGAATGTTGCCCACGCAGCAGGGGCAGACGTGCCAGGCATACCGCACTTTATTCTCGTCCAGCGGATTATCGTAGTAGAAATTCTTTGCCTCGAGATCGTTCGCGCCCAGCAGCGCGTTGTACATGGTCTCTTCGATCAGGTCGGCATACTTGGCCTGGTGATACGCCAGGTGCATCTTCCAATGGAAGAAGATTTCGCCGCAGCTCGAGCAAGCCTCGCAATACGCCTGGTTGCTCAGCGCGTAGTTGACGCCGAAACCCTCCGAAGTATCGCCGCTGCCGACTCCGCCGGTGACATAAAGCTTTTTATTCACTAAATTTTGCCAGAGCGATTTGACCGCGCTGTGGTACTCCAGGTCGTGGGTCTCTACCGCGACGTCCGCCATACCGGAATCGAGGTACATGGCGCGCACCGCGTGGCCCACCACTTCGTACTGCTGCACCACTGGCAGATGGCTCTGATCGTATTCCGAGCGTTCGTCGACGATGGTGCCGTCCGGCCTGGTTCTCTCCACTGCGGTGGTTGAGCGGCAATCCAGCAGCCACTTGGCCAGATCGATGTACTTCTGGCCCTTGCCGCCGGCCTCCATATCGTTGACGAAGCGGCCGAAGCGGACCAGCCCTTGCTCCATTTGCTCATGGCCATCGTACCAGGGCTTCTTGGGCGCGGGGCCGAGGTTGTTGTACCAGCAGTCCGCCAGCTTCTTGGCGGCGTTGTACAGGCGGGCGTCCTGCTTCTTCGTCATCAAGTAATGGTTGATGGCCGATTCCAGAAAGTAGCCCGCGGTGTAGCCTTCGTGATTGCCGCGAGTCGCCGGATCCCAGTGTTTGAGATTGGCGGGCTGGGGCGCCGGGACCTCAATCGTGGTGTCGGGTTTGCCGTCGGCGTTGTCGCCAGTCGACCCTCCTGGCGGTGATCGGAACCGCATTCGGCCCGCCTCCACCGCGGTAGCCGTTGGCGCGGCGCCTCGCCCTCGCTGAGAGCGATGCGGGTGGCAGTGGTAGTGTAGTCCTGATTCAGGCACCGGGAAGAGAACCGTAGTGGATGTCTTGCCGTCAAACGGCTCTTCCGTGTTGGCCTGATTCTGGCCTCGTCCGCCGCGGCCACGGCCGCGATTGGCGTGCAGCGTCCCATCGGGATCCTGCGAGACCGTAACTCGCGCCAGCACTACAGTGCCATCCGCCTTGGTGACTGGAACGGGGGGCAGCGCGCCACGCCGGGGCGCTGCCGCGGTGAAGGCGGTCTGCAAGTACCCATCGGGTTCCTGCGCGGCCAGGATAATCGGGATCCAGGTGTCCAGTGTCTTGCGGAACTTCTCGTGAGCCTTGATGATGTCGGGATCGCCCTGTGGGTCGATCATCAACGCGATACTCATCGCCTCCACGGTCTGGTGGACCCAGGCATTCGAGAAGACGTAGCCCTTGTGATACCCGTGCGGCTCGCCGCGCAGCGCTTTGCCGGCATTGATGAAGTTGTCGATGCCACCCTGCCCGATGCTCAGATCTTCGCGGTTGATCTGGTCGATACAATGCGGAATCCAATTCACGATCAGTGCCTTCGCGCGGGCATTCCAGAACGGGCTCGAGATTTTAAAGTTCCTGGTGTAGACCGCTTCAAGCTGCTTGGCGGGCGGCGGCGCCTCCACCGAGACACGCAGGCTGGAAGAGTGAGTGCTCTCGCCGTCCGTCACGGTCAGTTTCAAAACATAAGGTCCCAGCGCGGAGAAGGTGGCGGTGGTGATCAACGCTTTGGGATACGCAAATGTGACCGTACCCGGTCCGGATTCCTTGCCCCAGACGCCTGTCGGCGCGGGTCCTGCCGGAGGAGGCGGTGGGGACACCTGTCCCGATTGTCCGTCGGAGTTGACCTGAGCGGGCCGATTCTGGACTGGCGGACGGCCCAGTACAGGGGCCTCGCCATATCCGGCCCATCCGTGCAGGTAGGTCTTGCTGCCCAAGACGGTGATGCGGTCCACCCCGGCGCTGCCGACGACGGGCGCATCCATTTCTTCGGTGTCGCCAAAGCCAACGATCGCGCTCTTCACCAAGGGAGAAAGCACGACCGACGCGCCAGCCGCCTTTCCCACGGTTCCAAAAAGCGCCCGGCGGCTCAACTGGGTCTTCTTTGAATCTCGCCTCAAGAAGTTTCCACCTCCTGGTAAAACGATAGCATCTTGGGCAAGATTCTGTAAGCGCTGCCAATCGCGATGCAGATCCTCCGCAATCGCGTAGCGTTTACCAATCCGCAAGGCATAGAGTACAACAGGTCCGATGCCCTCCTGGGAAGCACATGTCGGCCGCTATCGAACCAGCCCGCCGGCGGCGCGGCCCTGCACCGGCGAGCTTGCCGCTCAGCGGTCCAATTCCACGTCCGTGGTCGTTTCGCGCCCCTCCGCGCCTCTGTCCAGCCGCACCGGTTCATCGCCCTAGTCGCGAACTCGACTGACGGAAATCCGGCCTGCCGCAGCAGCAGTCATTCCCTCGTCAGACGCAGGACTGAAGAACATTGAGAATGCTGCGTTTCTACCAATTCTCGATTGGAATGGCGAGTGCATTCACCATGGCTTTAAAGGTGTTCCCGCTTGCGGGTCCGTAGAGCGGAAGGCGGGTGGGGAGGAGGGTGAGTTGCAATTGAATCGCACTTGCATGAATTCGCGCGTGTTTGCAGGCCGCGCGCCTGCGAAGATTGGGATCGTTCGTGGTCTGAACTTAATCGCTTTGGCAATCCTTTTCGCTGGGCGGTGTGCCCTGGCACAGGCCACTGGTTCGATCCACGGAAAGGTGACCGATTCCTCCGGCGCACCGATACTGGGAGCGGTTGTCGCGCTCCAGGGCGCGGATGGGAATGCGCACTTGACGGTTACTGACGTCGAGGGCGCATTTCAGGTGGACTCCCTGCCGGTTGGCAATTACAACGTGAAGATTTCCGCCAGCGGTATGTCCGACTGGACCGCCTCGGGCGTGCCGGTCTCGACCGTACCAGAACTGCCACCGTTGCTGGCGGTGATGCAGGTGGCGCCCTCCGTCACCACCGTGACGGTTGGGTTGTCTCCGGAAGAGGTGGCGCAGGAACAACTGAAGCAGGAGACGCAACAGCGCGCCTTGGGAGTCCTCCCGAATTACTTCGTGGCCTATGAAAATAATGCCGCTCCGTTATCGGCCAGCCAGAAATTGAATCTGAGCTTCAAGACGCTTATCGACCCGGCCACCTTCGCTGCCGTGGGGATTACCGCGGGAATTCAGCAAGCCAGGAGAAGCTACTACCAATTCGGCCAGGGTAGCGAAGGCTTTGCGAAGCGCTTCGGAGCAGCGTATGGCACCACTGCCACCAACCTTCTGATTACGTCCGTTGCGGCGGAGTCGGTATTTCGCCAGGATCCGCGCTATTTCTACAGTGGGCACGGAACCAAGAAGCAGCGCGCGTGGTATGCGATCGAATCCGCATTTCGCGCCAGGGGAGACAACGAGAAATGGCAGCCGCCCTACGCTGGCGTAGCTGGAGCGATCGCCGCGGCCGAAATTTCGGACCATTATTATCCCGGTTCGCGAACGCAATATACTCTCCTCGGCAGAGCCTTGATGTTCCATTTCGTCGGGCTGATCGGTTTGAATCTGGGCGAGGAGTTTTTCTTGAAGAAGGTCACGTCCCATGCGCCGGCTGCATCGGCGGTACCCCCTCCTGTTCTGACCGAGGGGACTCCGGTGACGCTGATTGCTGTGGCGGGTTTCGACAGGCAGGTTCCGACAGTGGGCCAGACGGTCACCCTTTGTGCTGGCCCAGGAATTGACTGAGCGCGGCAAGGTGCTTGCTGTGACCGGGGATGTTGCATCCGGTCTGGTGAATCAAGTCAACCCCGTAAGCACTTCCGGGGGCACGGGGGCCATTGCGCTACAAGACGTAACCCTGCGCGCGGGTGACGTCAATGTTCCCCTGCGCAGCAATCAGGTGCGCGGTGCTGCCACTCCCGTGGAGTACGAGGTACTGCCGGGGTCCGGCAAAATCGAAATCAAGTTATTCGTCGCGGCAAACGTGGAATTTCCGGAAAAGGAATAACCATGTTGGGCGCCATCCAGCGCGTGACGGCTGCGAAGCATGAATTGCTCCGCAATTGCCGGACGCGTGTCGACCGAGGCATTGCCCCCGCATTCAATGGTCTCCCACACGGCAAGCGGGATGCAGCCGCGTTCGTACACCCAATATTCCAACTACGCTTGGGAATGCGGAGCGTAACCGCTTTGATCCGTCGAGTGCACCGCTTCCCAGCGCATTCCGTTATCGCCCCAGCTCCCGGATGTCCGCCGGTTGAGAAGAACGCATTCGAAATGCAGCAGGCTGAGGCGGTACCGGGGATCTAATGCAAAATCAACCAGTTCCCGCCGCCGGTCCCAACAACGATCATTCTTTCTTGGGCCTCTTGCAATCCGTCCGCGCCGATAATACTCGGTACTGCAACCACCATTTCTTAGAGCGCGGTGGGTCGGCCGCGATCTTCGCGTTGTGCCGACTCTCCCGAAGGCAGCGGCTCAACTCCGGACGACGCTCTCAGAGACCCGCCCTTCCCAAGGTGAGCCCTCTGGCACAGCGCTGGAACGCTTCCCGCGCTTCGCTGGCCGTCTGGTAGCGCTGGCTGGCCTCCCTGGCCATCAACCTTGTAACGATGGCGCCGAATCCGGCGGGCAGCGCGGCCATGTTTTCGGAGCCGCGTAAGGGCAGTTCTCCAGTGGCCAATTCGTACAGTGTCACCCCGAGCGAGTAGAGGTCTGCGCGGCCCGTCAACGGTTCGCAACAGAGCTGCTCGGGCGACATGTAGGCCAGGGATCCCAGGATCGTACCTTGCCGCGTAGCGAACATCACAGCCGTTGGGACGTCGTCACCCAGCCGTACGGCCGGAGTCCTCACCTTGGCTAAACCGAAATCGAGCACCTTCACCTGGCCTCCGGTCGTCAGGAAAAGATTAGCCGGCTTGATGTCGCGATGCAGCACTCCGATGGCATGAGTGGCTTCCAGCGCGCTGGTTACGCCGATGGCGATCTCGATCAGTTGCCCCGCCGCGAGGGGTCCTCCGGCCAATCGATCGTCGAGTGTCTGGCCGGTGAGCAATTCCATCGCTAAGTATGGGCGGCCTTGCCAAGTACCGCTCTCGAATACGGTGCAGATGTTGGGGTGACTGAGACCCGAAGCGGCCCTTCCCTCGCGTTCGAAGCGGTGCAGCATCTCGGGGTCGTGAACCAGTTTCTCCGCCAGTATCTTGAGAGCTACGAAACGCCCGAGAAGCGTATCCTGTGCTTTGAAGACAATCCCCATGGCGCCGCGGCCGATTACTTCGACGATACGGAATTTCGAAACTGCCTGTCCGATCATGGCCTGTTCCCAGGATACTCGAAGCCGGCTTCAGGATCGCCATCCTGCGGTCTCCGAAACGGAGCCCACCGGCCGCACTCGTGCCGAGTCATCACCACCATGGAGTTGGGCGTCACCTCGGCGGAGGTGCGGCGGCTGGCTGCCAATCGCGGCAGCGATGCTCATTACGATTGCCGGCGAGCGGGAATCGGACCGGTTACGCCCCATTGCGATTCAGCCCCAAAAAGGCAGACCAATTGAGGAAATAATCAAGTGACTTCGACGCGGTCACGAAGAGCGGTTGGCCTCCCTCTTTTCAGGGGAAACGAGGGGTTTTGGAAAGACCAATAGTTTCAAAGACCGCGCCCGGAGCTGGTCCGGCAGCAGCGCCGCGAGCAGATCTCACACCGCCGAGAATGCGCGCAACGCGGCCACTCCCATCTGCACGAGGCAACTGATGTCCTCCGTTGACGGGCCATCTGGGTCCCTGGACCAGCACCCCCAATCCGCCAGACCTGAAAACTCCCGCCCGGCCTGGCGGTGCTCTCGCAGTTTACTGGGTTACTCGTGTGAGATCCAGCCGGGCCTTCGCCGACTGGCCTTCCGCCGTGGTGAACTGCACTTCACCTTTTAGGTGATCTCCGTCGAGCACCAGGACGCATTTGTAAACTGTGCCGTCATCGGCCGATTTGACCTCGAACGCGACGGTGCTGCCACTGATCGTGCCGTGGAGACCCGGCCACTGTTCGTTCGCGTCAGGTCCGCCGGAACCCGTGATTGTACTTCCGCTCTGCTTCAGGATGACGTAGGCGGAGCCGCCATCGCCGTTGTCGGGCTGGAACGATCCACTCCATTTTCCGCTAATATCCGCAGCGGACGCGGTAAATGCGAGCGCGATCGAAAGAAACAGGCACAGTAGTATCGGTTTCATGGAGTACCAGACGCAGGCGGGCGGTAGAAGTTCCCTGGCGATTGCAGCCTGCCGCGCCGCCACCTGCGCTGAAGAGGCCATTGCCGTGGCATTCGTGCACCTGATCCTGCCACGGGCTTACAGATATATCGCTCATCACCCCACGTGCCCAACACGCTCTGCACGCCAGGACGGCGGCGCCGCCCGAAGTGCCAAAAACCATGCGCGCCCGCGAGGCAGCGGTTCCGCGGCCCCTGCCGAACTTCTGTGGGAAATCCGTCCTCCAAGACCTGAGGGGCGTGGGGCGTGGGACCAGAGGCCCGCGCCGCGGGACCAGATACGTCGTGGCACGGCACGAGGGGCGGTCACCAATCGGGATCCCCGGTGGGCCGCCCTCCTCGTATTAGGAGACAACGTAGTTCACGCCACACGGTGTTTAACTGGCGCGGCGGGTGCGCACCCGGAGCAACAGGCCCGTCACCAGGCAAAGCACGCCAAGATACTCCATCAGGGGCATCAAGCTGGCGGTCTCGGGCAGTTCTTCCGCCGGCGCAACCAGCGCAACCAACGGATGCTCCAATGCGGAGTCCGGCGCCGGCGGCGTAGCGGGAGCGACGACGATGAACGCTTCGCTGACTTCAACCTCGTCACCCGATGGCTTCTCGGCCGAAATCGTTGCCTGTTTCATGTCGGTGACCGGTTGCGAGTTCTGGTCCTCGGTGGCGGTGGTGATGTTAGAGGCCAGTGAGTTCGACATCGCGGGCACATTCTGCTGGTGTTGGCGCGCCAGTGCTACAGCTCGCGTCTTTGGATACACAAACTCGTTGCCGTAGTTATCTCCCGGGTAGAACCACCCTTTGATTGCTTCGGGCGATCCGGCGGGGCGCTCTTCAAAGGTGATCAGCGGTTTGCTGGGCGGAGTCAGGCGGTAGTCCGGTACGGCAAGGAAGGTACCGATCAGGTGGCGCTCATTCTTGTTGAAGACCTGCACGATATGGCGGTCGCTCGCGCTGTCTAGTAGCTTGAACACGTACGTACCCGGCCCCAGCACTCTTCCCGGGACCTCTACCGGGCCGCTAAATGTGAAGACTGTCTTCTTGTCCCAATCGTCCGCCTTGCTAATCCACGGTATGGCTGCGACGCAGAGGCAAATCAGAGTCGTAATTCTGCAATTGGTCATTTTGGGCATCTCCTTTGGTGCCGATGTCATTCCGGGAACTGTTTTCGCACGGCGTGGGCCAATTGTAAGTGCCCCGTGTTTTCCAGGTTTGACGGAAGTGGCGTCAGAAATGAGTGTCGACTAATAGACTCCGGCGTTCGACGGGAAGACAGGCCCTCCTTTTCTGCGGGCGGCGATGCGGCCGGATTCCACCCCTGTGGGTGGCCGCCCGCGTGCCTGTCTCCCAGGGGCGAATCGGCTGGCCGTCAAAGAGCTAAAATTCAAGGTGCGGCGGCTTCCCAGCCGAATTCCGAAAGCGCCGGCCTGCCGCTGAAGCGAGGGTTCGGGTGAGTGCAAAGTCGATGAGTGACGCTCAAATGATCCGTTGCGCGGCGTGCGGGGCCATAAACCGGGTACCGCTGGATAAGATCGAGGCCGGCCTGGCCCCGATTTGCGGTCGCTGCAAGACACCGTTGGATTTTCATCCGCACCCCCTGGTGGTCACCGACGCGACCTTCCCCGAGGAGGTGGAGCGCTCGCCGCTGCCCGTCCTGCTGGATATGTGGGCGCCGTGGTGCGGCCCATGCCGTATGGTGGCGCCCGTCGTTGAGGAGCTGGCCGCCGAGTCGCAGGACGATTGCGCGTCGCCAAGCTCAATGTGGACGAAAACCCCATCACAGCCAGCCGCTTTGGCATTCAGAGCATTCCGGCGCTTCTGTTACTCCAAAACGGCCGGGAGATCGATCGTATCATCGGCGCGCAGCCCAAAGTGGAGATCTTGCGACGCCTGCAGGGCGTCATCAAAGGTTGAGTAACTCACACACTGGGCACTCACAGCGGCTTGACTGGCACTAGACCTGCAGTTACTTCCATACATGACCCCGCAGAATGAGGACACCCACGAAGTCGTCACGTTCGCCGACTTGCAGCCGCTGGCTACCGCGAATGGTCCCCATCTCACTGCCCTGGTGAGTCTCACCACGCCGTCGGAAATCGAGGTCCGCATCAAGAATGCGATTCGCGGGCTGCAGCGGAAAGCCGCGGAACGCGCGATCGATCCAGACGCCTCCGCCGGCCTGATCGCGCCGATTCGCGATCTGGCGACAGCCGTCCAGACGGAAGGCGTATGGGCGCACGCCCTCATCCTGTTCCGGTCGCCCAGCTTGTTTCGCTACTGCTGGCTGCACGGTCCGTTCCAGGACATGCAGGCCGCCGGTGAGTGGTTTCAGGTGCGGCCCTTGCTGCAGACGCTGGCGCACGAGACGCGCTTTTACCTTCTGGCGCTCAGCCAGCATCACGTCCGCCTGTTACTTTGCACACAGCACCGCGCCGAACCGGCCGACACCGGGACGAACATTCCACGAAACCTGCAGGATTGGATGAACAATCGGCAGCCGGATCACCTTCTGGCCACCCGTTCCTTCGCCGGGAGGTCCATCGGGGGTATGAAGGGCGTCGTCAGCGGGACCGGCACCGAGCGGGAACGGACCGAAGAGTACCTCGCGCACTTCTTCAAAGAGGTCGACAAAAGTGTGACGGCCCGTTTGCGCGGCGAGACCCGCCCGCTGGTGCTTGCGGGAGTCGATCGCGAGATTGCCATCTACCGCCGCGTGAACAGTTACCGCCCCACGATCGAGAAGGCGGTGCTTGGTTCGCCGGATGCCTCGCCGGACCGCGCGCTGCACGAACGCGCTATGGAAGTGGTGATGGGGACCTTCACCGAACCGCTGCGGAAAGCCATGAGCGATATTCGTGAAGCCGCGGGCACTCCCCGCTGCTCAACGGATCCCCGCACCATCGTCCAAGCTGCTTTCCAGGGCCGCGTCCGCGACCTGCTCATCGCCGCCAATTCCGAGTATTGGGGCGTCTGGAAGGAGGACGTGCAGGATGTCGATACCGGCAACCCCAGAGAAGAGCTGCTGAACGCCGCGGCGTTGCAGACCGTGAGCCACGGCGGTCGCGCTTTCGTTGTCAACGAACCGGATATGCCCGTGAACGGGTCTGCAGCCGCATTATTTCACTATTGAGCGGATGCCGATTGTTGTCACTGCGCAGGTCCCCGCCGGCGGCACGGCGACGTAGCACTCGCGCCGTCTCCCAGCCCCACCCGCCTTTTACCGCTAAACCACCCGTGATATGCTGGGGCCCTCAGGAGCCAAATTATGACGCGACGCGATTCTTTGCGGTGGGTGGCGGCCGGCGCGGTGGCCGCCGCCAACACCTGGACTGCCACTGCCGCCGGCGATGCCAGCGACCGGGAACGGCGCATGAAGTGGTGGCACGAAGCCCGCTTCGGCATGTTCATCCACTGGGGCCTCTACAGCGTGTTGAGCCGCCACGAGTGGGTCATGGAGAACGAAGGCATTCCGGTGGCCGAGTATGAG
Source organism: Bryobacterales bacterium (assembly GCA_963803725.1). Taxonomy (GTDB): domain Bacteria; phylum Acidobacteriota; class Terriglobia; order Bryobacterales; family Bryobacteraceae; genus JOPF133. The sequence goes on from CAWDOH010000031.1 coordinate 59,801, forward strand.
CAGCTCGCCAAGCGCTTCAAGCCCAAGCCCAATGCCGCCCGCGACTGGGCCCGCCTGGCCAAACAGGCCGGCCAGAAATACATGGTGATGACCACCAAGCATCACGAGGGATTCTGCAACTTCTCCACCAAGCAGACCAATTACTGCGCGCCGCAGCAGGGTCCCGGCCGCGATCTGGTGCACGAGTACGTGGAAGCCGCCCGCGCCGAGGGCATGCGCGTGGGCTTCTACTATTCACTGATGGACTGGCATCATCCCGATGGCGCCCGCTGCGCCACCGACGAGGCGGCCCGCCGCCGCTTCGTCGATTACATCCACGGCCACGTTCGCGAGTTACTCACCAACTACGGCAAGATCGACGTGCTGTGGTACGACGTAAGCTGGCCGCTCACCAAGGAGGGCTGGGAGTCGGAGAAGATGAACGCCATGGTTTTCCAGCTTCAGCCCGACATCATCGTCAACAACCGCAATGGCCTGGAAGGCGATTTCGCCACTCCCGAGCAGCGCATCCAGGCTGAGAAACGAGCCTGGGAATCCTGCATGACCATGAACGACAGTTGGGGTTATCAGGCCACCGACGATAATTGGAAGACCCCCAAGACCATCGTGCGCAACCTGGTGACCTGCGCGCACGGCACCGGCAATTACCTGCTGAATATCGGCCCCAAGCCGGATGGATCGATTCCCGAGGAGTCCGTGCGCATTTTGACCTCGGTGGGCAAGTGGATGGACCGCAACGGCACGTCAATTTACAAGACCGACCTATGCCAGCCGAGCCGTTCCAACTTTGCCAGCTTCTCGCGCGACGGCAACACGCTTTACATGCATGTGCATTTCTGGCCCGGCGAAACGGTGGCCCTGGCCGGCCTGAAAAACCAGGTGAAATCCGCGCGCCTGCTGGCCACCGGCCAGGCGGTGAAGTTCAACCAGGAGGAGTTTCGCGTGCGCTTCACGGGGCTGCCTTTGAAAGCGCCCGATGAGCCGGTCACCACCCTGGCCATCGAGCTGGATGGCGAGCCGCAGCAGGACACGCTGAACGTGCGTAAGAACCGTCCGCGGCGGGGAGTGGGAGTTTAGCGGCGCGCGCGGCTGGCCCGCACGGGCCTTCCCCGCCCTTACACCTCGACCTTGTAATTCAGGGCGTGCTCGTCGCCCGGCAGGCCTCGGAAGCCCCAATTGTGTTTGGGGGTTTCGAAGATGGTGATTTCCAGGTCGGCGGGCGCAAGCCCCAGCTCCGATTCGAAGCGTGCAAACAACAGCCGGATCAATTTCTTCTTGGCTGCCACGCTGCGCCCCTCGAACATGCTGAATTCCAGAATGGTGTAGCGCGGCGAGCGGCCCGCGGGGTAGAAAAACTCGCCCTCCTCCAAGGGGAAGAAGCGATGCGCGCGCTTGTCCGCCGGGTATTCGAGCGCCTCCATTACGCACCCGTGAATCACCTCGGAGACTTTCGGGATCAGCGGCGCCAGGTGCTGGCGAAGGCCGAAAATTTTGACTTGCGACATGTCCCAGTCTAGCCCGCGCGCACCGCATACAATCGAATAGGATGATCTACACCTGCTACGAGATGGTTCGCGATTGCCGGGCCGACCGGCCCGAGGGCTGGTCGTATTTCCTCACCAACTACGTTCCGGTGGTCCGCAAGCTGCTGGTGCATTACGGGGGCGCGCAGGCCCCTGCGGTGGAAGAGGTGCTGGCCGGGTTGCGCAAGCCCGAATCGAGCCTCTTCGCGAGCCTGGAGCCGTCACCCGAGCGTTGGTTTGTGGGCGAGTTGCGCCAGACCGTGGTGGCCGGATTGGCGCTGCCCGCGCCCGCGATGCCGCTCGATCTGGAAACCGTGGCCGCCGCGTTCCAGCCGCTGACCCTGGTTGAAAAACAGGCTACCTGGATCGAAGCCATGGGCTATGGTCCGCCCGAAACCGGCGCGATGTTGCGCATGGCTCCCGCCACCGTGGAGAAGATCCGCGGGCGCGCGGCAGAGTTGCTGCGTAGCGCCGTGGACACCTGGAGCCGCACCCTGCTGCCGGAGAACGGACCAGCGCTGGGACGGGCGGCCGCCGCGGCCCACACCGGGGATTGCCTGCCCTCCAAAACCTTCCTCGACATGCTGGACGGCCGCAGCACCTGGCGCACCCGTGAGCAGATCGAGCGCCACGCGGGCGCCTGCTGGCACTGCATCGATCACTTCTGCCGGATGGCCGAAGTGATCCATTTGCTGCGTGGGATGCAACCGCTGCCGGAGGCGGAACTGGCGCCGTTGCGCAAGCTGTTGGGCGTCCGCGAAGGAAAACGCGGCGCATGGAAGAAATGGTTCGGCGGAGCCTCGTAAACGCAGCGGGCTCTCGATTCACCGCGGAGCACAGGCATCGACTGCTGTCGATGTTCTTGGGGCGAGGAAACTCCAGACAGGCCAGCGGCGGGCGCGGGCCCATTCGACGCGGAGACGCGGAGACGCGGAGAAAGCGCGGAGAAGAAAGCGGAGAAGAAAAACGAGGGACGCTTGGCCGACATTTTCGCCATTTGCGCCCGCTGAAAATAAAGGACTTCCCGGAAGTTTCCGGAGAGACACGGAGAACGCGGAGCAAACGCGGAGGAAACCCTCGAATTTCTCTTGCTTTCCTCCGCGCTTTCTCCGTGAACTCGGCGTCTCCCGTGATAACGTCTCCAACCGACCCCAAAAGCCTGACGCGGAGGCGCGAAGGCGTGGAGATATTCGCGGAGAAGACATTTCGACCTCTGTTGGCCTTTCCTCCGCGCCTCCGCGTCTCCGCGTCAAGACCGCGTCAAGACTGTCCCTGTGCTCCGCGGTGAATCGAGAGCCTCCCCGGTCCTCGCCTACACCAGGAATCCCGTGATGGCGATGGCGCTGCCCGCGATCCCGGCGATCACGCCCAGCACCGGAAACATCATCTTCTTGGAAATGAAGAACAGCGAGCTGAGCACCAGGCCGATTTCGAGCAGCCCCTCGCCCACGTCGTAGCGCAGGGCGCGGTCCTCGTCGGTCTCGGCCAGCGAGTCCTGCGTCTGGGCGTCGTCCTGAATCTGTTTGGCCTGCGCGTCGTATTTTTTCTTCTGCGCGGCGTAGTCGGCCAGCATGGCGTCAGCCGCCGTGCCTTTGGCGCCCAGCACCGCCAGAAGGTTCTCGCCCAGCTCCAGGTTGTGGTATTTGACCCGCGAGGCCTGGTAGTGCGACCACGCGTCGTTGGCGGTCGATTTGTGCATGATGGCGCTGGTATGCGTGCGGTGCGAGAGGATCGTCACGAGGGCCAGCACCACCGCCAGCACGGCGGCCAGCACGCCAACGCGCTGTCCTATCGGGTCTACGTGGTGTCCGGGTTCGGTATGGATTTCTAATTCGGCCATGGGGTGATTCTCGTATTATAAAGGGTGACTTCCGACGAACGCTGCATGCACGAGGCCCTGCGGCTGGCGCGGCAGGGAGAGGCCGAGGGAGAAGTGCCCGCCGGAGCGGTGGTGGCCATCGGCGGCGAGATTGCCGGGCGCGGCTGGAATGCCCCGATTGCGCGCACCGACCCCACCGCACACGCGGAAATCCTGGCGCTGCGCGAAGCCGCGCTGTACGTGGGCAACTACCGCCTGGAGCACGCCACCCTGTATTGCACCCTGGAACCCTGCGCCATGTGCGCCGGCGCCCTGCTGGCCGCCCGCGTGGAACGGCTGGTATTCGGCGCGCGCGACCTGCGCTTCGGCGCCGTACGCAGCAAATTTCAACTGGCCGATTCCGACCTGCTGAACCATCGCGTGCAGGTGGAGGAGGGCGTGCTCGGGGCCGAGTGCGTGGAACTGCTGAAGGAATTTTTCGAGAAGAAGCGGACGGCGAGGAGGACGCTGGGCGGGTGAAGGCCGTGCAGCGTGACATCGTCGCGAAAGGATAGCTATCCATGAGCGCTGCAACCCCACGCCTCGTCCTGACGGTGTGCGCTGTCCTGATTTCAGCCGCGTTTACGGCTTGCCGGGGCAGGGGTGACGAAGGCGGAGTGCCCGCACACGCCGCCAGTGCCATGGTTCTTTTGTTCAGTGGAACCGGAACCTCTCCCGAAGACGTCGCGGCCCTCGAGAAAATCCTGAACAGCGAGCACCTCCACTATTTGACGGTCAACTCTTCCCATCTGAACGGAATGAGCGAATCACAGATCCAGGAATATCGTCTGCTGATCGTTCCGGGTGGGAATTTCGAGCGTATCGGCAAAAACCTGACGTCGAGCACCACCGCGAATATTCGTAACGCAGTACGCAATGGTTTGAATTATCTCGGAATCTGCGCGGGTGCTTTCTTTGCCGGCAACTCGCCCTACAACGGTTTGAATTTGACGTCAGGCCCGCGGTTCGGGTTCTACGCTGCCGAAGCTCAGGGTATTCGCAAGGCGCCGGTTGCCATTACCACCGCTGGGGGGCAAACGCTCGATCAGTACTGGGAGGATGGCCCCCAGCTTACCGGCTGGGGTGCGGTCGTCGGCAAGTATCCCGATGGAACCGCCGCAATCGCAGAGGGCACTTTTGGAAGCGGATGGATGATTCTGACGGGAGTTCACCCGGAAGCTCCAGCCAGTTGGCGGCACGGAATGCATTTCGGAACGCCAGTCGATATAGACTCCGCCTACGCCGCGACACTGATCCACGCCGCCCTGAATCGCGAGTTGCTACCGCATTATTGACCCGAACTCGCCACCGGGGCTGCCCGCCCCTCAGTGCCGGAAATGCCGGATGCCCGTGAAGACCATGGCCACGCCCAGGCGGTCGGCGGCGGCGATCACTTCGGCATCGCGCACCGACCCGCCCGGTTGAATGAATGCCGTGACCCCATGCTTGACGGCCTCCTCCACCCCATCCGGGAACGGGAAAAAGGCGTCCGACGCCACCACCGAGCCGGCCAGCGGCAGCAGGGCTTTCATGGCGCCCAGGCGGACCGAATCCACGCGGCTCATCTGGCCTGCGCCCACGCCCACAATCTGGCCGGGCCGGGCATAGACGATGGCGTTGGATTTAACGTGCTTGGCCACCTTCCAGCCGAACTCCAGCGCGCGCCATTCATCCTCGGTGGGGGCGCGCTGCGTTTTCACCTGGGCGGTGGCGCGGTCCAGGGTAGCGGTGTCGGGCGTCTGCGCCAGGAAGCCGCCCGAAACTGACTTCACCACCAGGCGGTCGGCCGAGGGAACCACCCGCAGCAGGCGCAGGTTCTTGCGGGGTGCCAGCACGGCCAGTGCCTCATCGGAAAAATCCGGAGCGGCCACGGCCTCAATGAACGTCTTGGCGATCTCGCGGGCGGTACCCTCCTCCATGGCGCGGTTGAGGCCGATCACCGAGCCGTAGGCCGAAACCGGGTCGCATTCGAGGGCCTTGCGCCAGGCTTCCGCCTGGTCCACCTGCTCGGCGCAGCCGCACGGGTTGGTGTGCTTGATGATGGCCACGGCGGGCGCGGAAAATTCCGAGGCAAGCTGCCAGGCGGCGTCCAGATCCACCAGGTTGTTGTAGGACAGTTCCTTGCCCTGAAGCTGCTGCCCGCCGGCGATGCCGCTGCCCGCCTGGCCGTAAAGCGCCGCGGACTGGTGCGGATTCTCGCCGTAGCGCAGGTGCATCAGCTTGGGGGCGTAAATTTCGAGCGTGGCGGGCAGCGGGCCGGCGTCCGAGGCGGGCGCGGCCACCTGCGCCAGGCGGGCGCTGATGGCGGCGTCATAAGCCGCGGTGGTGTGGAAAGCCTTCTGCGCCAGGCGCCAGCGAGTGGCCTGGGAGAGCGCGCCATCGAGGCCCAGTTCGGCGAGCACCGGCGCGTAGTCTTGCGGCGAGACCACCACCGCGACATCCTGGTAATTCTTGGCGGCGGCGCGGATCATGGTGGGGCCGCCGATATCGATGTTCTCGATCAGTTCCTCGAGCGGCGCATCGGCCCGGGCGGCCACGCTGGCGAAATCGTACAGATTCACCACCACCAGATCGATCGGCGGGATGCCGTGGCTTGCCAGCGCCTGCATATGTTCGGGCCGCGAGCGCATGGCCAGAATGCCGCCCGCGATGGTGGGATGAAGCGTCTTGACGCGGCCATCCAGCATTTCGGGGAAGCCGGTGACTTCGGCCACATCGCGCACCGGCACGCGCGACTCGCGCAACAGGCGGGCGGTGCCGCCGGTGGAAATCAGTTCGACGCCCAGGCCGCTGAGACCCCGGGCGAAATCGACGATACCTCTTTTATCGGTGACGCTGAGCAGAGCGCGTTGGATCATCTATCCGCACGATAGCAAAAAGCCCCCGGCCGCCGCATGGCGCGTGTGGCTGGGATCACACGGCTTGGTGCCGACGCTTGGCCAGCCCGGCGACTGGGATCATACCCCGGCACCGCCCTTACCGGCCCGGCGGCCGGGATCATACGCCTCGGTGCCGCCGTTTTACCAGCGCGGTTGCCGGGATCAAAGGGCTTGGTGCCGCTCATCAGCCCGATGCCGCCGTTTACCAGCCCGCCTGCCGGGATCATACACCCCAGTGCCGCCGCCGGCCTCGGCGAGGTCGCGACGGAATCCCACATTCATCGTGGCAGGGGCAATATCACACGGCGCATTCGCCGCGGCCCAATTTCAGCGAGTAGGCCTGCTCGTCGCCCCAATCCTGGTAGATTTCCGGGAAGAGGTCGGCGGGCTTGGCGAATTCGGCGGTGAGCTCGCGGAAGGTCTCCACGCGCTCGCGCACCACGAACTGCCGGAAGGTTTCCCCCTGCTCGCGGTGGGCCAGGAAATGGTCCAGCACGCGGGTGACGGCGGCTGGCGCCAGGCGCGCCGGAATCGACTGCACGGCCAGGCCGAAGCGCATAATGCCCTGCTCGTCAAAACCGCCGCCCAGCAGCATCTGGTAGTAGGGAATCTCACGGCCGTCAATCTTGCGGGCGTTGCCGTAGAAGCCGATATCGGCGATCCAGTGGTGGCCGCAGGCGTTGGGGCAGCCGCTGGCCTTGATGGAAAGCCGCTGCACCTGCGGATCGTCATACCCCCGCACGGTCTCCTGCAGGGCGGCGCCCAGGTTCATGGTCTTGGTGAGGCCCAGGTTGCAGGTGTACGAGCCGGGGCAGGTGACCACGTCTTCAATGCGATGCGCGCCCGATTCCGCCAGACCCAATTCGCCCAACGCGGCGTAGACTTGCCGCAGCCGGCGCTGTGGCAGAAACGCCAGCACCAGGTTCTGGTTGATATCCACGCGCACCATGGCGTCGCCGGCGGTGGAAGCCAGGCGGGCCAACCCGTGGAACTGGGTGGCGGTGACGTTGCCCTGATCCACCCGCACAATCACCGCGGCATACCCCGCCTGTTTCTGGGGCACCACGTTGGTTTCGAGCCAGCGCTCGTATTCCGGATGCGCTGCGCCATTGGGGCCGAGAACCGGCAGCAAACCGCCATTCCCCAGAGGCTGCGGGTGGGACTGGTAGCCGCCGAAGCCTTCCGGCACCAGTTCCGGCCAGGCGATGCCGCCGTTTTCGAGGATATCGGCGTACTCTTTGGCGATCTGCTCCTTCATCCACTCAATGCCGCGCTCCCGCAGAATGAACTTCATGCGGGCGATGTTCTTATTCTTGCGGTTGCCGAACTTGCTGAAGACGCGGATGACGGCCTCGATGCGGTTGAGGAGGCGCTCTTCGGGGACGAACTCTTCCAGCAGTTGGGCCTCTACAGGCAGCGGACCGAGGCCGCCGCCGATGATCATGCGGAAGCCGCGGCGGCCGTCGCGGATTTCGGCGCGCAGGCCGATATCGTTGACGGCGCCCTGCACGCAATCGTGGCCGGCGCAGCCATCGAAGGCGATTTTGAACTTGCGCGGCAGATTGCCGGTGAGGTCCTTGCGCAGCAGTGCGTAGGCCACCCGTTGGGCGTACGGCCGCACGTCGAAAACCTCGTCGCGTGCGATACCCGACCACGGGCAGGTGGTGACATTGCGGACGGTGTTGTAGCAGGCTTCGCGGTTGGTCAGGCCGGTATCGGCCAACAGGTGCATCAGGTCGGCTACCTGCGCCAGCGGGACAAAGTGATACTGCACGTTCTGTCGTGTGGTGATGTGGCCGCGTCCGCCGCCGAACTCTTCGGCGATGCGGCCAAGCTGCTCGGTTTGTTGCGCCGTCAGCAAGCCGCTGGGAATCTTGCAGCGCACCATCTGGACACCGGCCTGGCGTTGGCCGTAAATCCCGTGCTTCAGGCGGTAGGGACGGAAGTCATTCTCCGTGATCTTGCCATCCAGAAATTCCTGGGCGCGCACGCGGAAGGTTTCAATCTCCTCCCGAACCACGCGAGAGTGTTGATTCTCCAGGTCTTCGCGTTCCGTGTTGGGTGCAAGAGCAATCGTGGCCATATAGTACCGATTCCCGATAGGGATGAATCCCCTATATTATATCGAGATTGTCTAGAATAGCCAGAGGATGCAAAAAGAATCGTGCCCGACGGGGGCACTTCCGGGTGGTCTAATACCGATGTCGGGGTGAGGCAGCGCAGAGCGGATGGCAGGGTTGGCGGGGCGGACCGAAGCCTGCCCCGCGGATCGGGTATCTACTTGCCGCCGCTCAGCTTGCGGAAGTATTCGGAGACGGCGTCCTGGTAGCCCTGCGGGACGATTTCGTTGCCCGGGCTGCGGACCGTGCCGTTGTTGCCGGTGGTATCCACCTTGCGGCGGATCTCCATTTCCACCTGCTCCAGGCCGGCCATGGCGGCTTGAATGCGCTCCGCCAGCAGCGGATCGTTGGAATAGGCGTAGGGGTTCAACTGGTTCAGGTCGCGCATCAGCCCCTGGATGTCGCGGGCCGTACTGGGGTCGTCTTTAAGCTGCTGCTGCAGCTGCTGGAGCGACTGCACGGTGTTGCGGTACGCCTGCTGATAGTCTTCGCCACGGACAGGGCCGTTGGCCCAACCGCGCGGATCGTCCACGTGGCCGCCCGAGGCGTTGCCGTAATTCCGATAGCCGCCGCCGCCGTTGGTGGGGCCGCCACCGCCATTCAGCGGTCCGTTGTTGCCGTTCGCCTGCTGCCCGCCTTGCTGGCCCCCTTGCTGTTGGCCGCCCTGCTGGCCGCCGCCTTGCTGACCGCCGGCCTGCTGGCCGCCCTGTTGACCCTGGCCCTGCTGGCCATTCTGTCCCTGTTGCCCGTTCTGGCCCTGCTGACCTTGCTGCCCGCGCTGTCCGGCCTGCTGACCATTCTGTCCCTGCTGACCATTCTGTCCCTGCTGGCCGTTCTGACCTTGCTGCCCGTTCTGGCGCGAAAGCGGCCCCTGCTGCTGGCCGCGGCCGCCGGGGCCGTTGCGGTCGGATAACTGCTGCAACGCCTGGCGGAACCCTTCCAGGTTGCCGAGGCCCTGCTGCAGAGCCTTATCGCGTTCGGCGGATTGGGTGTCCTGCCCCTTGCCCATAGCCTGCTGCACGTCCTTCAGGCGGTCGCGCAACTGGCTCAGCCCGGCGGTGATTTCGGACTCCGACATCACGGCGTACTCGCCCATGCCGCGGCGGATCCAATCGGCATTGCGCTGCATATCGCGGGAAAGGTCCTGCTGCTCCGCCTCGCCCAGGGCTTGCCGCATCTTCGAGGACGCCTCGCGATTCCCGGATTGCAGGTTGCGCACGGCGCCCTGCATGCCCTTTTCCAGCTTGTTCAGGTCGGCGATTTCCTTGTCCCGCTGCTGGCCCATCTGCTCGGCCTGATCGCGCGTAAGCCCGCGGCTGTCAGGACCGAAAGACTTGCGCATCTGGCCCTCGAAATCCTGCTGGCGGTGGGACAAGTCATCGGCCTGCTGCGCCAGGCTCTCCACTTCGTTGTTGGCCTGCTGGCCGCGCAGGGACGAGAGGCCCTGTACCGCTTCGTTCAATCGGTCGGCGGCGCGGCGGGCCTCCGCTTGGCCCTCCGGCGTACCAGCCTGCTGCGACGACCCGGCCTGTTGCATATCCTGCAAAGCCTGTTGCAACTGGTCGAGCGTCTGTTGAAGCTGCCGGGCGTCCGCTCCGGGCACTCCCATACGCCCTTGCTGCCCCATCATCTGTTGTTGCTGCTGCTGGCCCTGCTGCCCCTGCTGCTGGCCGTTGCGGCCCATCTGGCCGGATTGCTGGCCCATCTGACCCATCTGGCCGCTCTGTTGTCCGGATTGCCCTGACTGGCCGGATTGACCGGACTGCCCTGATTGGCCCGATTGACCAGACTGCCCCTGTTGCCCTTGCTGTCCTTGTTGACCCTGCTGGCCTTGTTGTCCTTGCTGGCCTTGTTGTCCTTGCTGACCCTGCTGACCTTGCTGCCCGTTGCGGCTCAGTTGCTGGCTCTGGCGGGTCAAATCGGACAACTGCTGGCGCAGTTCCTCGGCTTTGCGGCGGAGCATTTCCTGCTCCCAACGCTGGTCGGCGGTCTGCTGCTTCTGGTATTTCTGCTGTTCGGCCAATTCCTGCTGGCGGCGTGCCAGTTCCTGTAGCTTTTGCAGCGCGTCGTCCACCTGCTGCTGGTGCGAATCGGCCGCCTGGTTCGACCGGGCACCCTCGTACTGGTTCTTTTCGGTATCCAGTTCCAAATCGAACAGGCCCTGCAGGTCGCGGGTGGCGCCATTCATACCGCCGCCTCCGCCCCCTCCCCGCTGGCCGCCGAACGATACCTGGATGTCGCGGAAGGTGGCTTCGGCGCGCAGCAGGTGTTGCAGCGCCTTCTGCTCCGGCGCCAGCGCATCCTGCCACTTGGCGCCCTTCAGCTTATCGATGGCCGGAGTCATAGCCTCCACGGCCTTGTCCATGTCATCCACGAAGCTCTTGAAAGCATCCCCGGCGCCTTCCAACTGGCGCGCCTTGGCGCGTTCGGAAAGCGACTTGGCTTGCTCCTGCAGCTTCTTTTGCACCGACGAAAGGAAAGTGGCGTTTTCAGCGTCCGTGCCCTTGGCGCCCTGTCCTTTCAACTGGTTCCAGGTGGCGGTGATGATTTCCTTCTGGCGCTGGGAAATCTCGCTCTGCTGGTTGGCGTCGTCGCCTCCGCCGCCTCCCGCGCCGCCGGACTCCTGCGACTGGGTGTAGTTGCGTTCAAACGGCTCCGCCTGGATGAAGAAAATGTCGCTGGAGGTCGAAGCGCGCGCGTCCTTGGCCACGGCGTACAGGCTGACCACGTCGCCCGGCACCACTTTGAAGTCCTCCAGGGAGATCAGGGTCGTGCCGGAGGCGGTCTTGAGACCCTTCGAGGGCAGCAGCGGCACCACCTTCTCGTCGCCGCCGTTCACCGAATAGTGCAGCGACATGTCGCTCAGGCCGAAATCATCCTTGGCGTTCACCGATACGGTGACTTCCTCAATGGGCGAGGCGCGGAAATCGCGGCCGGGCCGGGTGATCTGCACTTCCGGCGCGTGGTACTTCTGCGCCTCGATGAGGTAGTCTTCGCCCAGCCGGACATCCTCGCCGCCTTCCACGGCGGCAACGTGGTACATGCCGTCCTTCTGGATGGGAATGCTGGCCACCAGGAAGCCGCTGCCGTTGTCGCGCAGGTTGAGCTTGGTGCCGTCATCCATCAGGATGGCGCCGTTGGCCAGCGGCTTGTCGGTCTGGATGGCCACTTCGGCGGTGGTGCCTTCCACGGCGCGCAGATCGCCGCCGGGGTCTTCCACCGCATCCTTCATGCCGGTCCAGGCGGGGTAATGGTAGGTCACCCGGATCTTCTTGACGGTGGGAAGGTCGATCACGTTCAGCTTATAGGTGGGCGACCGCACGCCGCCGGCTTCCACGTAATAGTCCAGGGATTCCGGCACGCCGGCGATCAGAAACTGGTAGTCGCTCGACCCCATGCCGGTGCGCATATCGGCCTGCTCCCACTCGGAGGCGCTCGAATAGCGGGCGAAAATCCGCACTTTGGGAGCCGTGAAGCCCGACAGGGTCGCGGAAATCAACTGGTCGGAACGCTTGCGGATGGTCTTGTTGCCGGGGTCCACCTGGATGGAATAGAAGGGCTTCATCTCGCCCTTGGGAATGCCGCCCCACAGCAGCGAGGTGCCGTAGCCCCAGGAAGCCCGGTCCGGAAACCCCCAGCCAGATCAGCGCCAGTGCCGCCACCAGGGCGCCGGAGGAAAAGCTGAACATCCAGGCGGTTTTGGCCACTTCCTGCGGCTTGGCCTCGCGAGCCACGTTCAACGTGTCGTCGGCCAGCAGATCCAGAAACGGATCGTTGGGGTTCTGCTCCACCCGCTCGGTGAAGGTGAGCAGGCGCTCCTCAAACTGGGGGTACCGGCTCTCGGCCCGGCGCGGCCGCAAAACGCCGGTTGAGGCGGATCACGGGCACAATTAGCGGCGGCTGCCAAAGCGCAGGCCAATCCCAGGAACAGCAGAATCCGCGCTCCCAGAACGCTACGGCCGGAGAAGGCAAATTGGTTGGCCAGCCAAAACGGCCACCACGGTGAGCAGCAAAGCCGCCGCGGCCGTCACCGCCGCACCGCGGGTCAGCGCCAGCACACGCAACCGGCGCTCCACAGCGCCCAAATAGTCGGACAAGCGATCCAATGGTTTCATGCCGCCTCTTTGTCCACCGAAAGATGTTGATTTCCCAGCAACGACTCAGCCACTGCCAACGCCAACACCGCCAGCATCACGTACCACCAGAGAGACATCGGCCGCCGCTCCGCCGCCGTAGTTGCGCCGGAACTGCTGGCCGTCCCGTTGGCTGTATTCTGCCACAAAGTCAGAGTGTCCGGGGAAGCCGGGGTCAGATCGCTCTCCCGGCGGTCGGAATTCACGGCCACTAACTCATTGCGGCCGTTGGGCCGGCGGATGTCGTAGAAGCCGGCCTCGTCGAACTGGATATTCTGCGCTTTGGTGGCCTCTTCGAGCGACAGAACCCGGCCGCCCTTGGGGTCCACCACATCCACCGCCGCGCCCATCTCTTTGGAATCGCGCAACTCGCCGAAGGTGCCCACCAGCACGCTGGAGGGGCCGCTATCCAGGCGGCCCAGGTAGCGCGCGGTCTGCTCGATGAAGGGCACGAAGGCCGGGTGGACCGGAAAATCGTTGTCGATATTGTCGAAAGTGGAGGCGAACACCACAATATGGCCATCGCCCATCTGTTCATCCATCACCAGCGGCGTCTGGTCGGTAAGCCGCGCCACCACCCGCGCGCTGCCAGGCGTCACCCGGATGGCGCGGTAAAATTTCACGTCATCCCAGCGGTTATCATTCTGAATGGACGGGTGGGACGAATCCAGCGAGGCGGCGGTCTGGAACATGGCGCCTTCGCGGCCGGAGTAGCGGGTGGCCTCGATGCGCTGTTCCGATACCGGCACCTTGGTGCTGACGGCGGCATTGCGCCCCAGGGTGATCAGCACCGACCCGCCCGTACGCACATATTCGCGCAGCTCGTTCTCGAAGGCCGGCGGCAGGGTACCGACGTCGGCAAGCACCACAAAAGCATACTTGGCGGGATTGAGGTTGGCGGTCTGCTCGGTGGTGGCCGGGTCGACTTCGAAAGCGGCCTGCCCGGAAGCCTCCAGGGCGGTCTTGAAATACACCAGGGCGGCATCGTTGCCGGCATCGTGAACGAACAGGGCCTGCCGCGGGTCGGCCCGCTCCACGGAGAAGTAGAAAGTATCGTCGGCGGGCAGGGAATCGGCGGAATCGATCTTCACATCGCCCTTATTGCGGCCGTAGGGCACGTCGAGGGAGAGGAATTCCACGCTGGCGCGGCCGTTTTCGGGCACCTCCACCTGCTTGGTATCGACGGTGCGGCCGTTCAGCTCCAGGCTGACCGTGCGCATGGCTTCGGGCGCGCCGAAGCTGGCCACCGTCGCCAGCACGCGCGTCTTGCCGTTCTCATAGACCCTTCGCGGGGCTACCACGTTTTCCACGGCGAAGTTCGGAACCTCTTTGGTTTCCAAGGGATGCGGGTCCAGGCGGACGTCCGCATTGAGCCGCAGATCGTTGAAATTGGCCGGCAGCCCGGACTGCTGCATATCCGAATAGACGTGCAAGTGCAGCGGAAGGTGGAGCGAATTGGCAATCGAACGTACGGCGCGCGTCAGTTCGGCGAAAGAGGTCTTGGCATCCGAAAGCTGGATGGCGGCCACGGCGGCGTTCAGCGAGGTGTGGTCGTCGGTGACCTCGCCCATGGCCTGGACGCGCTGGCCGAATGCCAGCACCTCGGCGCGCTCGCCCGGACCCAGGCGGCCGATGGCCGAGCGGGCTTCCTGCTTGGCCCGTTCGAAGCGGTCGCCGGTTCGCATGCTGAACGAATTGTCGATGGCCAGCACGGTGACTTCGCCGGTGCGCCGGGTTGGCAGGATATTCTGCCGGATGTAGGGCTGCGCAAAAGCCAGCACCAGCAGCAGGATGAGGGCCGCCCGCAGGGCAAACAGCAGCAGGTAGCGCAGCCGCCGGTGCTTGATGGAGCTTTGCACGTGCTGCTCGAAAAACATCAGCGAGCTGAAGGGTAGAGGGGTAGTGCGGTGCTTCCGTAGCAGGTGCAGCCAGACAGGCAGCCCCACTGCCACCGCTCCCGCCAGAAACCATGGGGTGAAAAATCCCATTTAAAGCCTTCCCCTCCGGATTGCCAGGTATTCGCGAAGCCCCTCGTCCAGAGGCCTCCCGGTATCGATCAGAAAATAGTCCAGCCCCGCCGAGCGCGCTTTCGAGCGGAGATCTTCGATGTGTTGGCCGATACGCCGCCGGTACTCGTTGCGCGCATATTCCGGCGAGACTTCCATCGCCTCGCGCGCGTTTTCCATATCTACCAACAGGACGGGCTCGCGGAACTTCGGTTTGATCTCCTGCGGGTCGAGCACGTGAAACAGGATCACTTCGTTGCCTTTGAAACGCAGCGGCTCGACGGTTTTGACGATCACCTCGGGCCGCTCATAGAAATCCGACAGGATCACCACGATCCCGCGGCGGTGCAGAAAGTTCTGGAAGTGCACGAACGGTTTGGCGAAATCCGTGCGCGTGCCGACCTTAGCCTCCTCGATGGCGTGCAGCAGCCGGAAAAGTTGCCCCTGGCGCGTGGAGGGGGCGACGTAATTAGAAATGTCCTCGTCGAAGATAATCAGTCCGGCGGCATCCCGCTGCCCGTGAGCCATGTAGCACAGCGAAGCCGCCACGAACCGCGCATAATCCAGCTTGTGCACCGGCTGCGACCCGTACGACATGGATGCCGAAGTATCCAGCAGGATCAGCAACTGCGAATTGGTCTCCCCGCGATAGCGCTTCAGAAAGCACCTATCGGTGCGCGCAAAGACGTTCCAATCGACATGCCGCAGATCGTCGCCCTGGGAATAGGCACGGTACTCCGCAAACTCCTGGGAAAACCCGAAATCCGGCGAGCGATGGAGCCCCGCGACAAAACCATCAACGACCGTCTTAGCCACCAGGTCAAGCCCGGAAATCGAAGCGAGGACCGCGGGATCGAGAAAGCGCTGCAGCATTTAATGGGACTCCTGAGGCTGCGGAACTGGCGCGAGGGCCGGAGAGATTGACGCGGAGACGCGGAGGCGCGGAGAAATTCGCGGAGCAGAGGAAATAGGTTTGCCGGCGTAGCGGTTTACGATGCGTTTCAGACCATCCTTGAGGACCGGCACATTGAAATTGACCAGCAGGCCGACTCGCTTCCGTGAGACCTTCAAGTACGTCAGGACCTGCGAGGCATGCACCGGCGCAATGGCTTCCGATGCCTTGATTTCGACTACAACCGAGTCCTCCACAAGCAAGTCCATACGATAGGCTGTTTCCAGGCGGAGTTCCTTATACTGAACCGGCAGATACACCTGTCGTTCAAACCTCAGCCCCATTTGCCTCAGCTCGTAGCAGAGACATTCCTCATAGGCGGACTCCAGCAAGCCCGGCCCTAAGTGCCGATGGGCCTCAATGGCGGCGCCGATGATCTTCTCGGTCAGCTCGTTCTCGTTCAGCATGCTGTTCTCTGCGTCAGGTCTCCGCGCCTCCGCGTCTCCGCGTCAAGATTTTAGGCTCCTAGTCTCTGGGCGCCGCTTTCCACTCCAGCAGCCGTTTCAAAATATCGTCCTGCTTCAGACGATCGGATTCGGCGTGGAAGTTCAGCAGGATGCGGTGGCGCAGGATGGGGATGTAGAGCGAACGGACATCGTCGTAGGTCACGTGGTACCGGCCGCGCATCAGCGCGCGGGCCTTGGCGGCTAAGACCAGGAATTGCGCGGCGCGCACGCTGGCGCCGTAGTTGACGTACTTCTTGACGAAATCGGGAGAGCTTTCGTCCACGCTGCGGCTGGCGCGTACCAGGTCTACGGCGTGGCGCGCCACGCTGTCGCCGATCGGGACCATGCGCACCAACTGCTGGAAATCCATGATCTCCTTATCGTTGGTCACGGTGTCCGCGGTGGCGATGGTGGTCACGGTGGTCAGGTCGATGACCTTCACCTCTTCCTCGGCATTCAGATAATCCAGCACCACGTTGAACAGGAAGCGGTCGAGCTGCGCTTCGGGCAGCGGATAGGTGCCCTCCAGCTCAATGGGGTTTTGGGTGGCCAGCACGAAGAACGGCGCGGGTAACTGGTAGACGTTGCCGCGCACCGTGCAACTGCGCTCCTGCATGGCTTCGAGCAGCGCGCTCTGAGTCTTGGGAGGCGTGCGGTTGATCTCGTCGGCCAGCAGGATATTGCCGAAGATCGGGCCGGGAACGAAAGTCCAGGTGCGCCGTCCGTTGGTGGGATCTTCTTCGATGATGTCCGTGCCGGTGATGTCGCTGGGCATCAGATCGGGGGTGAACTGAATGCGCCGGAACACCAGCCCAAGGGTCTGTCCGAGCGTGCGGACCAGCAGCGTCTTGGCGGTGCCGGGCAGTCCCGTAATCAGGCAGTGCCCGCCCACGAACAGGCCGATCATGACCTGCTCCAGAACCTCCTCCTGGCCCACAATGACGCGGCGGACCTGCGTCACGATATCCTGCTGCACCTGCCGGAAGCGCGCAATGCGCGTCTTTAAAGCCTCGGGTTCCAACTGCTGCGTCACGGTTGTCGACATTTGGTATCCAATCTTATTTCTTCACAGGGATGGGCGGAGTTCCCGGGGAATCCGCCGCGGTCAGCTCCAGCAATAACTTTTGGGCCTTCTCGAAGCCCGGGGCGGCTTCCAAAGACGCGACCACTTCGTCCTTGGCCTGCTCGTCCTGATGATTCAACCGCAAGGCGCGCGCCAGGTCGTAGTGTGCCTGCGCCGGGTCGATGGGCTTGTGGTCCACCACGGCGCGGTATTCGCGAACCGCGCCGGCGGGCTGGCCCAGGTCGAACAACAGGGTTCCGAGCTCCCGATGCTCCTCGTTCTCCATAGGATAGATGTAATTGAGGCGCTCCAGAATGGCGGCGGCCTCTTTTTTGTTGCCCGCCTCTTCCAGCAGCTTGGCCAGGCTCATCAGCGTATCGGGGCTGCGCCCGCCGATTTTGGCGTAGCGCTCCATCTCGGCGATGGCGTCCGGCTTGTCGTTCTTAGCCAGGTAGGCCTGCGCCAGGATCTCGTAGACGCTGTGCTTCTCCACGTAGTCCGGATACATGTCGCGCAGGCGCGTGCCCTCTTTGATGATGCCGTCGTAATCTTTCTTATTGGAGAGCGTCACCAGGTCGGTGACCCCCTTCTTCCACTCGTCGAAATGGTCCACCGTATTCTTGGTGTCGGCGTCCACCCAGGCAATGAAGCGCTTGTCGAACTCCTGCGGCTCGATCTTCAGCTCCTTGCGCACCACTTCGCTGGTTTCCTCGTTGTTGGCGAAATCGTGCAGCATGGCGAGGATGGTGTCCCAGCCCCAATGCTCGGTGATGTAATCGCAGATGCGGCCGGCCTCGAAATAGCTGACCAGCACCTGCACCGGCAGCACCGGATGCACAAAGCCGCGGTCGATCTGCGCGATAGGCAGCAGCTTATCTTCCTTGATCCACTGGATAATATCGGGGCTGAGGCGGTCTCCCCACTCCTTATTGACGGCCGTCTCCTCGTGCACCGCGATGCCTTCGGTAAACCAGCGCGGCACGCGCGAATTGGTCATCGAGAGCGTATACACGTGGCTCATTTCGTGCCACAGCGTGGAGGCCCAGTGGAACGAGCCGGGCGGCCGCTGGTCCGAGGAAGGGCTGTCCATGGCGATCGAATAGTAATCCACTCCGCCCAGTTTGCCGGTGAACGTCACGCCCACCGCGCCGATGCCCGGCATGCCCAGCGTGCGCACGGCAAAATCCTCGTGATTCGGATAAACCTCCACTTGCACCGGCCCGCTCAACTTGAACTTGTATTTCTGTTCGTAGGTGGCGATGACGCGCTTCATCTCGTCTTCGATATACGGATGCAGCAGGTCGGCCTCCTTCTTATTAAGCTTCAGTATGGTGGTGGGCGTCTTGAAGGTGACGAAGTTCTTGGAGCTGTCCAGCAGGGTTAGAGAGTTTTTGGTGGCGAGGTCCTGGAAGCCGTTATCCCAGCACAGCTTCAACTGCTGGTAGGCTTCCTGATCCTGGCCCAGGCGCATGAGGTTGATGGCCATCTGGGAGCGCGCGGTGTACAACTGCGGGTCCAGCGCCAGGGCCTTGCGGTAGTACTCGATGGCTTCGGCGTAGCGGCGGTTGAGGGTAAAGAAATGCCCGGCGGTTTCGTAGCCGCGGGCATCGTGCGGGTCCCACTGGCTTTCCGTCTTGTCGGCCAGCCAGTCCATGGTGGCCAGAATGGCTTTGGCTTGCACCGAGTTGGGGTCCAGCGCAAGCGCTTTCTTGGCTTCCGCGATGGCCTTCACGTTGTTGTTGTCTTCGAGCGCCAGACGGGCCATCAATTCCTGGGCTTCCACCAGCTTGGGATCGAGTTCCAGGGCCTTCTGGGTCAGCTCTTCGGCGTGACCCTCGAAGTTCTCTTCGGCGATCAGCGCCAGGCCGAGATAAGCCGGCGCGTAGTTCTTGTCGATCTCCAGCGCCTCGTTGAACAGGCCGGTGGCTTCCGGAGGCTGCCAGTGCTCCAGAAACAGCCGTCCCCACCGCACCCGGTACTCGGCGTTCTTGGGGAACTTGTCGACCAGTACCCGGAAGATTTCGTTGGCATCCGCATAGCGGCGCGCCTTCCGGAGAGCTTCGGCCTCCTGAAGAGTCTGCGCCGGCAGCAGCACCGCCGCCGCGAGCAAGCCGCAAAGGACGACGCGGAGACGCGAAGGCGCAGAGCCGAGACAGAGAGAGCAAATGCCCTCTCTGCGTGTTCCTCCGCGCCTCCGCGCCTCCGCGTCAGGTCTTTCCGCAGGTCTCCCGCGCCTCACTTTTCGATGGCCTCCTGGGTCTTGGCGAGTTCAATCAGGAGTTGCGTAAGCTGGCGCTTGTACTCGTCGGCCGGCATGGCAGCCTTGTCGTATTTCAATTTGTCGATGGCCTGCTCGAGTTGCTCTTTGCGGTCCAGCAGCGCGCGTTTGGCGGGGTCGCGCGCCGCCGCGGCGTTGGCTCCCAGGCGGACCACCGTGAAACTGGCGGCCAGTTTGCCTTCGCCGTTATCGGCCGAGGGCTTGCGCTCGCCCTCGCCTTTGCCGGTGTCTTCCAGAACGGCGTGCTCGGTGGCCAGGCGTTTCTGCGTGTCGAAGAACTCGGTGGTCTTCGCTTCCGCGTAATGGAACGCTTCGAGCGCCGAAATGGATTCGTTCTTGTCCGAATCGGCGGCCGGGTCGCGCAGGGCTTCCGCCCAGTAGCGCGCAAACACGGTGGCGTTCTTTTCGGTGCCGCTCTTGGTGGCGGTGATCACTACGCGGTCCGGCCGGCGCAGCAAGTCAATGGACCCGCCGCTGGCGCTGGTGGCGTTCACCACAAGCTGCCGCTGGGCCGGCAAATGGTCCAGCAGCGAGGCCAGTTCCGTGCCGGTGATGTCCGGCCCGGGAATGTTGAACTTATACTCGACGCCGTCGTAGGTGCCGTGGCCGATCAGCATCAGCACCAGCGCATCGGCAGGCTTCATCTGCTGGCTCGATGGTCGGCGAAGCGCGCCCGGATCTGCTCGCGCGTGGGCGCCACCATGGTGATTACGTTGCTCATCGCCGCCGGCCTTCTTCAGGCTGGAATCGATATCCTCGGCCCACATCTTGAAGCGCTGCTCGTAATCGGGCTCGCCGCCGAGGCCCGGAGATGGTGACGTAGAAAGTGGTGGCGTGCGCAGCCGCGGCCGCCAGCAGCAGGGCCGCGGGCAGAACACCCAGGCGTTTCATGCTACCGGGCTTCATACCACACCCCAACGCCGCCGCAGCAGCCATTCGCTGGCCCGGATCCCCAGCGACCAGCAGGAAAACAATCGGCATATCCCAAAGATCGCGGGTTTCGCGCGTGGTGATGCCGGCTTCGGAATACGAAATCTCATTCGCCAGTTTGGACGCTTCATCGGGCTTGTAGTAACGCCCGCCGGTCTGTTCCGACAGCTTCTCCAGCAGTTCGCGGTTCTGCGAAGTATGGAAGTTTTCCGCCACGCCATCCTCCCGGCGGAAGGTCAGCACGTCGCGCCCGATTTCTTCCTGGTCGCGTGCCGGCGAGATTTCGGCCACGTAGGAGCCGGGCTTTTCGGCGGTCCATTCGCCCGCATACACGCCCTCTTCCAGCGGTACCGGCGCAAGCTCCATGGTGGCGGAGCTGCCATCGGGGCCGAGGAAGCGCGCCTGCACCTTGGCGTTGGTCACCGGCTTGTACTGCTTGTCCCGCACTTCCACGCGAATCGGCACGCGGGTGTCGTCGGCCAGCACGCTCTTGGGCGTGCTGGCCACCACCTGGCCGGGCGTATCGGTCACCAGGTAGCGGTAGATCTGCTGCCAGAACGTGGGCGTGCGTTTTGTCGGTGTGGTCCATCCACATCTTCCAGCGCCAGGTGCCCTCGGTGGCGAGCACGCATGGTGCGGCCGCGGCCGTAGTTTTCAGTCACCAGCAGCGGCATTTTGCGCTTGCCCGGCGGGGGTGGAATCCAGCAGCACGGTGGCGCCGGGCTTGCTTATCGCCCACTTCCTGGTAATTGGCCATCTGCGGCATCTTCTTCCAGATTTCCAGGTTGCGCGCCGGGTCGTCGCTCCAGGCGGCAGATCACGCTCTGGGCGCCCTCGGGCGTGAGTTCCTCGCCGGTGAAATCGCGATGGAAGGTGCCTGTATGACTGGGCAGGTTGGTGGGCACCAGGTCGGCCAGCGGCGAACCGGGATAGCCGCCATCGGAAAGCGTCGCGCGCCCGCCGATGAACAGCAGCCCGCCGCCGCGGCGATCTACGAAATCGTGGATCAACTGCTGCTGCGTGGGGGTGAAATAATTGGCTTCCACGCTGCCGATCATCAAGGCGTCGTAGCGGAACAGGTCTTCCGGTTTGGTGGGAAAGCCATCGGACACTTCCCCCTTATCGGGCGGATCGGGAGTGCCCTGGGTCAGAATCTTGTTCTGGGTGGTGCGCAGGATGCTCACCAGCTCGATTCCCTTGTAGTCGTCCAGGGCGCGGCGGACGAATTTGAATTCCCAGCGCGGCTCGCCTTCCATATACAGAATGCGCGGCTTGCGCGACTGCACGCTTACCAGGCGAGTCACCCGGTTGTTTTGCGGTGTTCTCTTCGCCGGGCAGCGGATCCACGCCGATTTCGAGCGTACTGCGGGCCGGCGTCGCCGCAATTGAAGATCACGATTCTGGCTCTGCAACTGGCCGTCCGGCGCCAGCGTGACTTCCTGGGTGGCCAGCACCTTGCCGCTATCGCGAATGTTCAGCCGGGCCTTCTGCCCAGCGAGGCCGTAGCTCTGCAAAGTGACCGTGGCAGTCAATTTGGATTGCGGCAAGGCCCGCGTGGGCGCCACCACGTCGGTAATTTCGACGTCCTTATCGGGATGCTCGCGGCCAAAGCCGATGGTGTGGACCGGAATGCGCTGGCGGCGGATGGCGGCGATGGTCGGCAGGTCGATGCCGCCGGCGTTATCGGCGCCGTCGCTCAGCAGCACAATGGCGCCCAGCGGCAGTGAAGAGGATTCGGCCATCACCTGCTCCAGCGTGTCGCCAATGCGCGTGGCGGGCTCGGTAGCGGTGAGTTGGGCGGTGCTGGCGATCCGGTTCGGCTCCTTGCCGAACTTGTAGAGGCGGATCTGGAAACGGTCGCCGAGCGACTTCAGCAGGCCGCTATTCAGCACCGCTTTGGCAGCGTCTTCGCGCGAGCCGCCGGCGTCTTCGAGGGCCATACTGCGGGAATCGTCCACCAGCACCGCCACCACGTTCTGCTGCGGGCGGAGGGTGGCTACGCTGAGCGCGGGGTGCCACAGCATGAAAAGGATCAGCGCGATCATGCCGGTTTCGAGCAACCATATGGCCAGAGGGCGCAACCCGCTGAGCATGCCATGGTTGCGGCGCACATGCCAGAACAGCAGGCCGGCGGCCACCGCGATAGCCACAGCCAGCATCCACAGAGGCCAGGGCGTCAGAAAGACAAACTGGCCCTTATGGAAGAGGCTAGCCGGGTATTTGAACAGAAGTTCGAACATGCCAAACTCATTTACGGAATCGCAATAGGATTATGGACGTGCGCGCCACGAACTTGAGTTACAGATGGCTGTAAATTGCAGGGAAGTTCAACAAATGGGCACATTTGCGCAAAGCCCTCGTATGTGAAAAGGATAGCACGCGCCGGGAGCGGGGGTTCACCGCGGAGCCGCGGAGCAACTCGCCTCCAACCGACCCCAAAACCCCGACGCGGAGGCGCGGAGGCGCGGAGAAATTCGCGGAGAAGCCATTTCGATCTCTCTTGGCCTCCCTCCGCGTCTCCGCGTCGGGGTTTGCGATGGCGCCGCGCTTCACCCCAGCCCCGGCAGGCCCCGTTGAGCGGGCGGATCGTTCGCACCCCCTCTGCGCTTTGCTCCGCGTCTCCGCGTCTCCGCGTCAGGTTTGGCGGAGGCGCCGCGCTTCACCCCAGCCCCGGCAGGCCCCCATCGACCGGGCGGATCGTTCGCACCCTCTCTGCGCTTTGCTCCGCGTCTCCGCGTCTCCGCGTCAGGGTTTTGCGGTGGCGCCGCGCTTCACCCCAGCCCCGGCAGGCCCCCATCGACCGGGCGGATCGTTCGCACCCTCTCTGCGCTTTGCTCCGCGTCTCCGCGTCTCCGCGTCAGGGTTTGGCGGAGGCGCCGCGCTTCACCCCAACCCGGCAGGCCCCCCATCGACCGGGCGGATCGTTCGCACCCTCTCTGCGCTTTACTCCGCGTCTCCGCATCTCCGCGTCAGGGTTTGCGGTGGCGCCGCGCTTCACCCCAGCCCCGGCAGGCCCCCCATCGACCGCGCGGATCGTTCGCACCCTCTCTGCGCTTTACTCCGCGTCTCCGCGTCTCCGCGTCAGGTTTTGCGATGGCGCCGCGCTTCACCCCAGCCCCGGCAGGCCCCCCATCGACCGGGCCGATTTCACCGCCCGCAGGATCGACTGGACCACGCAATCCGCCGCCGCCGCCCCTACCGAATCGATGTTCGCCCGCAGGCTGCCCATGGAAAGCGCGAAGACGGTGTCGCCATCCGAACCGGTGTTGACGGGGTAGATCGCCCGCGCCATTCCCAGGCCGCCCAGGCGCGCCAGTTTGGTGGCCTCTACCTTGGAAAGCGCGGCGTTGGTCGCCACCACTGCCAAAGTGGTATTCGAGCGCACCAGGCCCACGGGCGGATGCTCGATGATTAGCTTCTGGCTGTCGGCGAACTCGCGTCCCTCGGGCGTGGTGCGCGCGCCAGCCACAATCCTGCCGCTGGAGGGGTCACGCACATCGCCTAGCGCGTTCACCACCACCAGGCTCGACACCAGCACCTTGCCCGGCAATTCGAGGGTGAACGATCCCAGGCCCGACTTCATGGCGTGGCTCATGCCGAGCAGTTTGCCCACGCTGGCCCCCGTGCCTGCGCCCACGCACCCTTCCGCCACGGGATCGCTGGAGGCCGCCGCGGCCGCGGCTTCGCCCATGGCCAGATTAGGCCGCACGTGCGACTTGCCAATGCCCAGATCGTAGAGAATGGCCGCCGCCACAATCGGAATCCTGCCACCCGGGGTGGTCACGCCCACGCCACGGGTTCCCAGGTAGCGCCGCACGCCGGAAGCGGCTTCCAGACCAAACGCGCTGCCACCCGCCAGCAGGATGCCGTGCAGCACCGGATCGACGTGGAAAGGCTCCAGCGCGGGCGTCTCTTCGGTTCCGCTGGCCGAGCCGCGGATATCCACGCCACCCACCGCGCCCTGTTCGCTCAGAATGGCGGTGCATCCGGTCATCGCGTTGAAATCCGAGACATGCCCGACGCGAATCCCGGGAATATCCGTCAAACCTTTCATGGAAACCGGACTCTTCATGGTAGCATCGAGTTACGGGGACCGACCCAAATTGCTCGAACTGCTGAAAGAGCCTGTTTCCCACGTTCAGGATTTCTTTCTTCTGGCCAGCAAAGCCTATCGCAACATCCTGCGGCGCCCGCACTATTGGGACGATGTCTTCCTGCAGATGGACAGCATCGGCGTCGGCAGCATGTCCATCGTCGCGCTGACGGGTTTCTTCAGCGGCGCGGTGATGGCCATTCAGATGGCGCGCGCCCTGCAAACCTACGGCCAGGTGGGGAAGACCGGAATGCTGGTCTCCATTTCGCTGGTGCGCGAATTGGGACCGGTGCTTTCCGCCCTGATGGTCTCCGCGCGCAACGCTTCCGGCATGGCGAGCGAACTGGGCTCCATGAAGGTCACCGAGCAGATCGACGCCATGCGCGCGCTGGGCACCGATCCGGTGCAGAAACTGGTGACCCCGCGGCTGATTGCCACCGCCACCATGCTGCCGCTGCTGACCACCATCGCCGATTTCGTGGGCATGTTCGGCGGATGGCTGATCGCCCGCTTCAACCTGGGCATCACCAGCGTGCAGTACTGGAACTCGGTGTGGACCATCCTGGTTTGGAACGACGTGCTGCAGGGGTTGTTGAAGCCCTTCATCTTCGCCAACATGATTGCGCTGGTGGGCTGCTATTTCGGATTGCGCACTACCGGCGGCACGCAGGGAGTCGGCCGAGCGACCACAACCGCGGTGGTGTGGTCCGGCATCATGATCTTCGTACTGGACCTGATGCTCACCCAGTGCTTCGTGTATGCGGCGGGGAGCTAATGGCCGAACTTCCCGTCATTCTCCGGTTCGACCATGTCACGGTTTCCTTCGACACCGGACCGGCGCTCACCGACCTGTCGTTCGAGGCGCGGGAAGGCGAATCGCGCGTCATCCTGGGCGCCTCGGGCAGCGGCAAAACGGTCCTTCTCAAAACCGCCTTGGGCCTGATTCAACCGGAATCGGGAAAGGTCTACGCGTTCGGCAAGGACCTGACGGTGATGCGTGAGAAAGAGCTGTTCGAAACGCGCAGCCGCATCGGCATGCTGTTCCAGGAAAGCGCCCTCTTCGATTCGCTCACCATCGAAGAAAATGTGGCCTACCCGCTGGTGAACCAAAAAGCCATCAAGTGCCCCAAGCGGGATGTGCATTCGCGCGTGGAGCAGGCGCTGGACTTCGTGGAGCTGGGCGGGACGCTGAACAAGTTTCCCAGCGAGCTTTCGGGCGGCATGCGGCGGCGCGCAGCCATTGCCCGGGCGGTAGTCACCGAGCCGCCCCTGGTGCTCTACGATTCGCCGACCGCCGGGCTGGACCCGATCACCGCCCACACCATCATCACCCTGCTCATCAAGGAGCGCGACGTGAGCCACACCACCACGCTGCTGGTGACGCAACGCTACCAGGATGGGAATCTGATAGCCAATTTTCGCTACAATTCGGAACAAGGGGGGATCGAGCCGGCGCGCAATGGCGCCAGAAGCCAGGCGCAAACCGTATTCATGGTGATGCGCGAAGGCCGGCTGATCTTTGAGGGCGACCAGGACCAGTTGGAGGCTTCGGCCGATTCGTACATCGGGAAATTCGTGAAACCGCGGGAATAATATATGCCGGATCGCAGGAAAGTGCGGTGGTCGCAGTTGAAAGTAGGGGTGGTAGCGATTACCGCCTTCGCGATCATCTTCGTGCTGGTGTTTCTGCTTACCGGCTCGAAAGGCATCTTCCGCCGCTACGACGTTCTGCACACCTACATGCGCGATGCCCTGGGCATGACCAAAGGCTCATCCGTGCGGCTGAACGGCATCGAGATCGGCTACCTCAATACGGTGTCGCTCACCAATTCGCCGGACCCCAAGCGCGCCGTCGAATTCAACATGCGCGTGCAGCCCAAATACCTTCCCGACATTCCGGTGGATTCGGTGGCGACCATTACCGCGGCCAACTTGCTGGGCGATAAATTCATCGACATCACCCGCGGGAAGGAGAAGCGCACCGTGCAGGACGGCAGCGAACTGACCGCGCTGCAAGGCCAGGACATTCCCGAACTGATGGCGCAGAGCGCGGTCCTGCTGGATTCCTTTCAAACCATTATCAATCGCATTGGCGGCCTGCTGTCGTACGTCGAAGAGGGTAAGGGCAACATCGGGCTGCTGCTTAAGGACCGCGAGCTGTACGACCGCCTCAATGCCATGGTGCTGGAGGGGCAGCAACTGCTGGCCGACGTCCGCCACGGCAACGGCAGCCTGAGCAAGGTGCTTTACAGCGACGAGCTTTACAACGACATCCGTTCGCCCATCAACCGCATCAACGATCTTTTGGCCGGGTTGCAGGCCGGTCAGGGTACCGCCGGAAAGTTGATGAAGGACCCGGCGCTGTTCGATGACGCGCAAAAAACCATCGCGCAGCTTCAGACCCTGGTGGCCGACCTGAACGCCGGCAAAGGCACCGCTGGCCAGCTCTTGAAGAATGACCAGATTGCCAAACAGATTGAGACGCTGACCGCCAAGCTGAACACCACTATCGACCGCATCAACTCCGGCCAGGGGACCGTCGGACAGCTCCTGGTGAACCCTTCACTGTACGATGCGCTGACCGGCGCCACGCGCGAATTTCAGTCGCTGGCCAAGGATGTGCGCGCGAATCCCAAAAAGTTCCTGACGCTCCGGCTGGCCTTGTTTTGAGCGTGGGCCGGCAACTGGTAGTCAACGCCGACGATTTCGGATTTACGCCGGATGTGAACCGGGGGATCGTGGAGGCGCACCGCCGCGGCATCCTCACCGCCACCACCCTGATGGCCAATGGCGATGCGTTCGAAGACGCCGTGAGGCTGGCGCGCGAGGCGGACACGCTGGATATCGGCTGCCACCTGGTGCTGGTGGGCGGCCGTTCGCTGGTGACCGGGCGGCCCTACCCGGCAAGCGTAGCGCATCTCCTGGCGGCTCTGGCCCGGCGCTCCCTGGACCCTTACCCGGAGATGGAAGCGCAGGTGCGCCGCATTTTGGAGGCGGGCATTCGTCCGAGCCACCTGGACACGCATAAACATACCCACCTGGCGCCCCCGGTGCTGGACGCGGTGGCGCGAATCGGGCGCGAGTTCGGAATTCGGTGGGTGCGGCGGCCGTTCGATTTGCCCATGGGCGCGGTGGCCGCCGTGCCGCGGATCGACCGCCTGACCAGCGCCGCGATGGGCCTGCTGCGGAGCCGCTTCCACCGCGTGCTGGAGCGCGAAGGCTGCCGCACCACCGATCACTTCGCCGGCTTCCAGATCACCGGCCGTTTCCGCGCCGCAAGCCTGGCGAAGCTGCTGGCCATCCTGCCCCCCGGCAGCACCGAGCTGATGTGCCATCCCGGCTATTGCACCGAGGCGCTGCGCCAGGCGCACACGCGGTTGAAGGAGAGCCGCGAAGTGGAGCTGCGCGCCCTCACCGCGCCCGAAGTGCGCGCGGCCGTAGAGCGGGGCGGGATTGAACTGGTGAATTACCGGCGAATGGGGTAAAGGCGCGGCGCGGGCGGCCATCTGCTATAACAGCACGCATGGGAAAGACTTTCTCCCGCCGGGAGACCCTGCTGGGCTTGACGGCCTCGGCCGGAGCACTGCTCGCCGCCGCCGCGCCGCCAACCATCGAGACTCACGTTCACCTTTTCGACCCCGCGCGCGTCCCCTACGCGCCGGACGCGCCTTATAAGCCGCCCGCCTACACGCTGGAGGACCATATCAAGCTGGTGGAGGCCGCTCCGCTGGCGCACTCGATCAT
Organism: Bryobacterales bacterium; assembly: GCA_963803725.1. Taxonomy (GTDB): domain Bacteria; phylum Acidobacteriota; class Terriglobia; order Bryobacterales; family Bryobacteraceae; genus JOPF133. The sequence goes on from CAWDOH010000031.1 coordinate 87,826, forward strand.
CGTGCATCCGGAGCCTTACCAGGACGATCACCGCTACCTGGAATACTGCTTCGCGCACGAGCCGCGGCCGGGGTATTTCAAAGGAACCTGCCTGTTCGATCCGTTTCGGGAGGACACGCCGCGGCGGATGCGCGACCTGGCCGGGCGCTGGCCCAGGCGCATTCTGGCCCTGCGCATTCACGAGATGTCCATGACGCCCGAGGCCGCCGGACCGATTCGCAACCGCGACATGCACGATCCGCGCATGCTGACCTGCTGGCGGGCGGTGGCGTCGCTCGGGATGGCCGTGCAGATGCACTTCATACCGGGGCAGGCGCCCCATATCCGCGCGGTGGCGTCGCAGTTCCCCGAAACCACCGTGATCCTCGACCACATGGGCCGCCCGGGACAAGGCACCGAAAAGGAATACGAGGAGGTGCTGAAGCTGGCGGAGCTGCCGCGCGTCATCCTGAAATACTCCAATTGGGGAGATTACAAAGGCGACCTTAGCCAACTGACCAGGCGCCTTTACAGCACATTCGGCCCCGAGCGCATTGTCTGGGGTACGGTCGGCAATACGCCGACGGAATACCGCCAGCAGTCGGCGCGCTTTGAAGAACTACTGGCATTCGCCCCGGCCGCCGCCCGCGCGCGCATCCGCGGCGGTAACGCGCAGAGTCTGTTCTTCGAGTGAGATTGGGGGCGCGCACCTTCGGCTCGGTCGGGGGAGACAGCGTTGGTAAGATCAAGAAGAGGCTTACCATGACCATTACGCTGGAGTTACCCCCGGATTTGGAAGCCCGCTTCCTAGCGGAAGCCAGGGCCGCCGGCGTACCTGTTAGCGAGGTCGTCAGAGGCTACCTCTTCCACGCGATTCCTCGACGCAACGATCAACCTCCCGCGAGTGACGAGATCGACCGCGCATTTGAGGAGGCGGCGAATGGCATTCCGGAAGGAATTCCTCCACTCCCTGACGAAGCAATGAGACGGGAGAGCATGTACAGCCGGGAGGACGACTGGAATCGATAGTGGACATTCTGGCCGACACCAACATTCTCCTTCGCCGGCTTCACCGGCCAAACCCGCAGCATCGCCAGACTCGCGATGCCATGAACCTAATTCCGGCGGTTGCGGCCCCGCGGAGCGGGCAGCGGTCGTGCGCTGCAACCAGTTGCAGGTAAACCGGTTGTCACCAGGAAGGTGATCTGCGCCGCAGTTGGAAATTGGTGGCGCTAATGACCCTACGAGGCGGGTAGAAGGCTAACTGGCGGATTTAGGGTGAACCGCGTCAGCAAAGGCGGGGATCGCCTTCGTGTCGCGTCGCAGAATCTCATCGAGCTGTGGTCGGTCTGCACCCGGCCGGCTGAAAACAATGGACTCGGTCTTACCCCAGTCCAGACGGAGAGGGTGCTGGCACACATAGAGCCTGCGGTCTTTCGGTTGCCGGAATCAGATGCGATCTGTGTGGAATGGCGCCGCCTCGTGGCGGCCTATGGAGTTTGCGGGAAGAAGACCCACGACGCACGGCTAGGGGCAGCCATGCTGGTTCACGGGGTTAACCTAAATCCGGCAGTTCGCCTTCCGCCCGCCTCGTAGGGTCATTAGCGCCACCAGTTTCCAACTGCGGCGCAGATCGCCTTCCTGGTGACAACCGGTTTACCTGCAACTGGTTGCAGCGCACGACCGCTGCCCGCTCCGCAGGGCTGCAACCGCCGGATTTAGGGTTAAACACATCCTCACGTTCAACGTTGATGACTTCCTTCGCTACCGTGAGATCGAAGTGTTGGATCCAGCCAAACTGTAGATAAGTTTGCCGAGGAGCCATTCGCACCGCCACGGCTGCAATCGCCACGGAAAGATTCCCACGGCGGGATCCGCTACTCCCAAACAACCTGATGCTCTTTGCACCACCGGATGGCGATCTGTCGCAGGGCCTCCTCGCGGAAGGCAAACCAGGCGGACTCGATGCCGTAACGCCGCAGCGTGTCTTTGAACATCCGAAATGCCCCGCGGCCGTGGATGGCGTGGAGAAGGTCTTCCCGAATCCGATTGGACTCGACCGAGTGTGAGAAATCCTCCATAATCGCCCACTCGCGGACCTCAAACTTGCCGGGAAGCTTCAGGAAGCGGTCACCGAAGCCGCAAGTGATTTGCCCGGCGAGCTGCCATTCCCTTTTCTGCCACTCAGGAAGATCGGGATCGTCCTCATCGTCGCTCCCTTGTGCTTCCGCTTCATGCAGAAGGTCGACGGAGACGTCCACCACCTCGCCGGTGTCGCGGTCGAGGAACTGCGGGCGCTCGTCGAACTGCATCTCCAGAGCTTCGACGATGTCTTTCAGCGCAGTCGCGGGCATGGCTTCAAGACCATCATATTGATCCGGTTCCGGCCCGGCGGACACCACGCGTGGGTTATCGGGCCTCACAGCTCTGGAAGGGCTGCCAACCGTTCGAGCCAATTCCGGAAATGCTCACATTCCCGCCGCATGCTATCGACGCCGACGGCTCTCGCAGCGAGAGTTCCCTGGATAACTTTCCGATAGGCCGGGTAAATTGCAATTACCCGTTTGGAGGGAGCGCTCTCAGGACTGTCATCGATATCCTCCGGCGTCGGAAAATCATCCCGGACTTGACGAAAGCGGCCAGCCAGGCGGGGCTGTGTAAGTGCTTCAGCGAATGCGTCCGGATCGCTAAACAACAGGCCTTCGTACTCGTGAAGGGAAAGATACGGCGCCAGGCGAATATCGGGACGCGATTCGGGAATCCGAGCACAAATATCATCCTTGACCGCGCGCCGATGTGCTCGACCTTCTGGATACTGGAGAAGTGAGCAGGTGGCGGCGTGCCCGGGAATCCCTGTCCTAAGCCATAGAAGTCGATCATGGTGGAACAATAGGCAGTTGGGTCTTGCTTTAGTTGCCGCAGTATATCCTTCTGGACCCGGGCATAGTTGGTTCGACCGCCTTTATGACCGGGAACGCCCAGAATGATGGGCGTCAGATACACCTGACGCGGCCAAAGGGCTTCGGCCAATGGGCCGCTGACGAACGACTCTTCCGTGGGCCCCTCCACGATCACATAGACGCGCCTCACAAATGGCGATCGCCTCCGCCGGGCACCGGCTCAGGGTGCCGGTCTTCCCGCGGTCTTCCTCCCAGAACATTCTTCTGCCAAAGCTCGCCGAGCGAGTATTCCTCCAGCCACTCGGAAAGCTGGGCAGAATCCAGCCGCCGGAACGTGGACTCGCCGTTTATTCGTTCGACCACGATCACGTCCTCCGGCGCAAACTCGTTCAGCAGCGGGGCGGATTGTGTTGAGATGATTACCTGCTTGACGATGTCGTCGCCACGCGCCACGGCTGCTTGTTTGAACAGGTTTCCCAGCAGCGTCAGGGCATAGGGATGCAAGCCAAGTTCAGGCTCATCGAACAGAGCGGTCGGCGGCGGCATCGGTTGGAGGAGCGCCGTCGCAAGGCAGATGAAGCGAAGCGTGCCATCGGAGAGCTGATGCGCACGGAACGGGTAGTCTGAATCGCGCTGCTGCCATTCCAACTGGATCATGTCCGGAGTGGCGGGCATGGGACGCAGCTTGAAATCGTCGAAGAATGGGGCAGCAAGACGAACTAAGTCTCGGATCTGCGAATAGCTGGCTGGTGCCGTCCGTTGGATGCGGAACAGGAATGGTGCCAAATTCTCTGCGTTCGGGCGGAAGACTTCATTGTCATTCACTGCGCGCGGGCGCCGCACCGGAGCCAAAAGGCTGGTGTCGTGGAAATGGTAAACGACCAAACCCGATAGCGCATCGAAGATCGGGGCGGCAATCGACGCGCCAAACATACCAGGTTCCTTAATCACTTTCAGCGTAGCTTCCGGCTGGCCCCTCCAGACCGAACGGCTGGATGCCGGGCCGCCCGAAAAGAGGATTGCGTCCTCCAAAAAAACGAAACGATTATCCGGAGTCGGAACCAAAGAGAATTCATAACCGTAAGGACCGAAGTTGAGCTTTGCCGCAAACCGGCTCGTGACCTTCGGGCCCAGAAACAAACACGCGTCCGCTCCACCCTCCATCGTGGCGAGCGCCAACTGTAAGCGCTGCTCCACCATTTCCCGCAGCAGCCTGAAGAAGCTGACAAAGTTGCTCTTGCCCGACCCGTTAGCGCCGATCAGGACGTTCAGAGCGCGAAGCTCGAAGTCTTCCAGCTTGCGAATCGAGCGGTAACCTTCGATCGTCAGCTTCTTTAGCGTGTCCGCCATCGCCCCCTCATTACTTCGCCAGCACCGGCCGCGGGCGCTCCACGCGCCATTGCACGGTCCCGGCTGTGTCGCGCTCGGTCCGGCTGATGCGCAGGTCGCTTTCGGCCAGATATTTCAGGTGCACGTAGTCGAAGGCCAGGCCCGCCGACGCCATCAGCTTCATGTAATCGCCGTGGGCGGTCTCGTCGGGAGCCTCGGTATAGGCTGCGTCCCAGGTGACGTCGGGGATCAGCCCGCTCACGCCGCCGCTGCCGGGCGTGGATGCTCCTCCGGCGCCGCCCGCTCCGGCCTCTCCGCCGGCGCCCGCACCCGCGCCGCCGCCTCCACCTCCACCTCCACCGCCGCGGCCGGCCGATCCTTTCAGCGACATATAAATGCGAATGCCGTCCACAATCGGCTGGAACATGTCGCGCGGCTGCCAGCGCTGGCCGAAGCGCTCATAGCGCGCGTTCATGCGGTCTTCGAGCGGCAACAGACCGGGCACCGCGCGCTCGGCTGCCACGATGCGATCCTGAATGGCGAAGGCCACCTGCTTGCTATACGGGTGCTGCTCGTCGCGCAGGTAGCCCATGCTGGTGAACCAGCCGCGCGGAATCCACCAGGCGCGGCCGGTGTTGGCGCCCTGCCGGCTCTGCACCCAGCCGGTGTACTCCGAAAACGGCTGCACCCACTCGTGCGAGGGATAGCCGTGCGGATTCAAAAACGCGTCCGGCAGCCAGGCCTCAATCAACTGGCGGCGGGTGCGCGACTCCGGATAGATCGGGTCGGTTTCGCCCTGCCCTGAGGAAACGTCGGCGCTCAGCGCCCCGTGGTAGCCAGGGTGCAGCAGATTGTCCGGCGTGATCTTGTACAGATCCACCGACAACTGCGCTCCATCCGGATTGGTGATGGGGTGCAGCACCACGTTCACCTGCTTCAGCAGCGCGCGTTTGGCTGGGTCGGTCAGCAGTTCCTCGCCCAGCTTGTCGATGTGGCTGGTGGAGGAGACTTCGTTGGCGTGCTGCCGCCCGGAATAGACGATGGACGCCTTCAGGGTGGTCTCCTTGGCCCAGGAGCGGAGCCGCGCGGGCGTGGGCAGCGTTACATCCGCCGCCCAGATGTTCTCGCCCAGGTAGCTGCGGCCCATCCAATACACGTTCACCCCGGGGAACTGGGCGAAGCGCGCCAGGATGGCGGCGTTTTCCGCGGGGCTGATCGGCTCGCTCCACTGCACGATGGGCGCGCCCGCCGCCGTCGCCAGCGGTTTCACATCGGCGATCATGGGCCGCGGCGTGGCCGGCGCCGGAACGGCAAAGGTGGCGAACTCACGCGGGGCGGGGCTGCCGGGCTTGGCGTGCAGATCGGGCGGCAGGTCGAACTCCACCGCTATCTGCTTCAGGTGCGGGTACGCCAGATCGTCGCCATACAAGCCGCCCGCGTGCATCTGCTCCAGCCAGTGCAACTCGCCGCGCGCCTGGGCCGCTGAGAAGATGCTGCGGTCCACCTGGTCCTGGCCCTCTACTTTGAGCCAGTCGTCGTATTTGTCTTGGGCGAAATCGGCGGGCAGCAGCCAGGTCAGCCGCTCCACGCCCGCTTCTCCCGCCTTCACGCGCGCCTGGATGAGCCGCGGCTGAATCTCGCCGGCGATGGCGGGCAGGTTGCGCTCGCGCTTCTGGTGCTTGCCCTGCGCGTCGGTCCAGGTGAGGCGCACCAGCGGATTGGCCGCCGGCTTGCCATAAAACTCGATGTGCACGTGGCCGTCTTTGCCATCCTCCGAGCGGTGCACGATGGGGATGATGCGGCCGGTATAGCTGATGGCGCGCCCGGCCTCCAGGTCGCCCATCATGCTGAAGAAAACGCCCGTGGAGTAGAAGGTGTCCTCCTGCAGCGCCTCCAGCGAAGAGATGCGTTCCTTGTCCAGATCCAGGCTGTAGTCCGGCTCGCTCATGTGGATGTCCAGCGTGAGGGTGTCGAAGGGCGGGGCGTATTCCGGGCGCAGGTCGCCGTGGGCCTGCGCCATGATGAACTGGTAGATGCGCGGCAGCGTCTTGTTCTGGTAGTGGTCCCAGAATTCCTCGATGTCGGTCTTCACGCGCTCATCCAGCAGCGGCTTGCCGCCGGTTTCCAGACGCACCCAGCCGGTGTAAACTTGCACCTGCTCATAGCGCGGAATCACGCCGTTGTAGGGCTGCATCACGGTGGCCACTTTGAAGTCGCGGGTGAGGATTTCCTTGCCGCCGGCATCGAAGCGCATGCACCCGGTAGGTGGGGCCATTGGCCGGCGGCTCTTCGATTTCGGTCAGCGTCATCTTGGCCAGGGGCAGGTTGAGTTTGCGCGCCAGCATTTCGTCCACGGGGTAGAGTTCCTGCACCCAGCGGGCTTCCGATTGCATCGCGCGAATGCCGGTGGGGTCCACATTCTTGGCGAAATCGATGGCGATGCGGTGCACCGGTTTCCCGGCCAGCGCGGGCGCGATCTCGTCCATCAGCCAGCTATAGCCCTGCTTGTAGGCGCAAAGCACTTCGACGGTCAAATGTTTCGGGTCGGCGCCGGCCTGGGTCAGGATTTGTTCCAGTTGAGCCTGCAATTTGCGGCGCTCGTCGGCCCCTTCGCTCACCCGCGCCACCAGTTTCACCGGCTGGCCGGCAGGGATCTTAGCGCCCGTGGACGCGCGGCGCACGGCATCCAGCAGCCGCCGGCCCTCCCAGGGAATCACGATGTCCTCGGCGAAATCGGGCGCGGCCTGGTGAAAAGTCACCTCCGGCTCGCGGAAGTGCAGGTCCGGATTCTGCGCGCAGCAGCGCGTTCCGGCGTGCAGGCTGGCGGCGGTAACCGCAGCGGTGGTGCGCAGGCGCGGGTCCACCAAGTCCTTTACGAAGGGTCCCAGGCGCGGATCGGCCACATCCACGTAGACCTCGGCCTTCACATTCTGGATGCCGGCCGGAGCGATGCTTTTGGTCCATTGGTCCAGGTGATAGAGGGCAGCGGCGGCTTGTCCGGCGCTGGAGCGCAGGGAGAAGAAACGATGCAGGTCGTAGCGGATCTCTTCGAGCGAGAGGTACTGTTTGCCTTGCTCCCAGAGGTTCGGAAAATGGTTGGCCAGCAGGTCGAGCGCGGCGGCGGCGCCCGGTCCATCGCCGCGCGCGAGGAGGGCAGCGCGGCGGCCAAAAGCGTCGTCCACAATGCGCACTTCGCCTTCGCCGGCGGAGAGCGCAGTTTCGGATTGCGCAGCGGCGGTGTCGTTAGCGCGCAGCTTGGCTTCCGCTTCGCGCGCCAGGGCGGCGTCTCCGGCCAGCACGGCCTGCGAACGAACGCCGGCGGCAGTGGCCTCTTCGATGGGAGTGGCCAGAGGCAGGCTGATCCCGGTAGTTTCGAGTCCCATGCGCGCGGCCAGGTTGGCCATGGCGATGCCGGGCGCGCCCGCGGGCACATAAAGGTGCGCGTTCAGCGTGGAGGGCACGGGCATGCGCGGGGCGCCGGTGAACAGGCCTCGGCTGCTATAGAGGGTGGCCAGGTCGAGGTGCGAGGCGGCGCCGGCCGCGCCTCCCGCGGCTCCGCCCTCGGCCGTGTCGCCGGCCGCCGCATTCGCGGCCCCCGCGCCTCCCGCGCCGCCAGCCGCCGCATTCGCGCCCCTGCCACCGCCGCCCCCTCCGGCTGGAAGGTTGGCTTCGGCTCTCGCACCGGTGGCGGAAACCGATGTCTCGTCCGTGACCACCACCAGCCCGTGTACCGAAGCCAGCCCTGCCGTAGCCAGCGCAGCCTGCAGCGCCGCCTCAGGGATCGGCGCGCTGCTGTGCAAAAAGGCGCGGTGGACGCCGGCCTTGCCGTGCAAGTAGGTGACGGCGGTCAATTCGACGGTCGCGCCCGAAGCGGCGGCCCGCAGAGCGGCGGGAAGGGTGGCCAGCTTTTCGCCCGGGACGCGCCACTGGTAGGGAGCGCGCGAGGCGTAGCCTTCGGCGGCCGCGAGCAGGCCGGCGTCGCTATTGCCGATCACCGCCAGGTTGGCGCCCTCGGCTACCACCGCGCCTTCGTCCTTTTCCAGGCGTCCGGCCAGCGGATCCTGGGCGGCCCTGCCCACCAGGAGGCGGGGCGCACCCTCGGGCCGATCGACCACCAGCGGCGGCGTCAGCCCGGTGGAGCCGTAACCCAGCCGGGCAGCGAAATCGGCAGCCGCGGCGTTCTCCGTGGCCGTGGGATTTTCGGGCACCACGATCTTCCCGTTGATGAAATCCGGCAGGCCGTCGCCGTTGGTGTCGGCCAGCATCCAGCCAGTAGCGAAGGCATCGGCCAGGGGAGCCTCCGGCGGCTGCGGCGCCGGCGCACGCTGCGAGCGCAGCGCCAGGGCGCCGCCCACGGCCAGGAGCGCGGCGCAGGCGGCGGGAGCGAAACGGGCGCGAGAAGAGGGCATGGAGTTTATCCTACATCGGTCCGTCGCTGTCTCGCGGGGCTGCGTTGCCGCCCCGCCGCGGGGTATAACAGTTCCTATGACCCGATTAGCCTTGCTGTTGCTACTTTCCGCGGCAGTTCTCTCAGCGGCCGACGTCAACACCTTCTCCATCGTGGGCTACGACCCTTCGAACGGCGATTGCGGCGTCACGGTGGCCTCGCGGTATTTCGCGGTGGGGTCGGTGGTGCCCTGGGCCGAAGCCGGGGTGGGCTGCATCGCCACACAGGCCAACGTCAACGTGGGATACGGGCCGCGCGGGCTGGAACTGCTGCGACAGGGGCTGACCGCCAAAGAAGTGCTGGCGAAGTTGCTGGCGGAGGACAAGTTCCCCCCCACCGACGGGCGGCAGGTGGCCATCATCGACGCCAAGGGGAACATCGCCACTTACACCGGGCCGCATGCGCCGGACTGGCATGGCGACCGGCAGGGCAAAACGTGGTCGGCGCAGGGCAATATCCTGGTGGGGCCGCAGGTGGTCGAGGCCATGGGCCGCGCCTTCGACGCCACCCAGGGCGAGCTGGCCGAGAAGCTCTTCGCCGCCCTGAAGGCCGGCGACGATGCGGGCGGCGATGCGCGCGGCAAGCAATCGGCCTCCATGCTGATCGTGCGCAAGGGCGGCGGGCGCAATATCAACAACGACCGCTACGTTTACATCAACGTGGATGACAACCCGGCGCCCATCCCCGAACTGCGCCGTCTGCTGAACATCAACCTGGGGCTGCTTTGGCAGGAACAGGCGGGGCGCCTGCGGCAGGCGGGCAAGCAGAAAGAAGCGCGCGACGCCACGGAAAAGGTCGCCCGTTACATGCCCTCCGGCAATGCGTTCGTAAGCCTGGGGGTGGCGGATTACGGCTTGGGCGACAAGCCCGCGGCGCTGGCGGATTTCCGGAAGGCGCTGGAGCTGGACCCCAACGTGCGCCGCCAGTTCGAGGCGCAACCGGCGGCAGCCAATCCCGCGGCGAATCCGGCAGCAGCAGGCCGCGGCGGCCGCGGCGGGCAGCGTTTGCGCGCGATCCTGGAGGACAAGGAGTTTCTGAAGCAGCTTTTCCCGGACCGGTAGCGCATACCTGGTCACGCCGCACGCCCCCAAATTCGCCAGCGCGGCCTATGTAGACCGGTTCAGCCCCCCACTGCGGGCCCGCCATGCCAGTAACCTGCGGGCCCGACGGCCCGGCCGACGGCGAAAGGGGGCTCGGCGGGATCTGCAAGCCAGTCCGCCGGCCCTCACAAACCGGCTCCCGGGGGCCCCGACCCAACACATGGAGCAGCGGCTGGAAAAGTGGCCCGCCGCGGGATGGGCGGCCCGACCAGAGCCGGGCCTACATTCGGCGTGCCGGCCGGACCACCGACGGGATACTCCGGGCAAACCCTTCCTGCTGGTAAGATAGCCGGGTTGGAGGACCCACGCTTGCCGACACTCATTCAGGCGCCCACCCGCATTGCGCCCGCTGGAAATAAGCCCAAACTGATCGACGAATACATTGGCCGGGTGAACTCGCAAACCGCGGCCGCCAGCATCGCTCACATGCATAGCCCCAGCGGCTGGCAGGAGCCGGGGCAAACGCCCGAGTTTGAGGAGTTTACGCTGGTCCTGGGCGGGATGCTCCGCGTGGAGCACGCAGGCGGAGCCATGGACGTCCATGCAGGCCAAGCCATCATCGCCCACCGCGGCGAGTGGATTCGATACAGCACCCCCGGTCCCGAAGGCGCCGAATACGTGGCGGTGTGCATCCCGGCGTTTTCACCCGGAACGGTGCACCGCGACGAATAGGTCTACTGGGCCAAGTCCCGCATCAAGCCATTGGCGCCGCGCGTCCGGAACTCATACCGTTCGATGCGCACCGCCGCCATGTTGTCCTCCGAGCGCACCACGCGCCCCGTGGCCACGAACTTCAGGGACAGGTACCCCCCAAACGGGCCGGCCAGTTCACCGCCAACTCCACCATCCGCCCCATCGGCAACTTCTCTTCCGTGGTGAAGAGAATTCCTCCGCTGCCGATATTGAGCGTTGTTCCAGTCCCGACGGTTTTGGAACTTTTAGCCTGTAAGATCCGGTACTTGACCTCCTCACGTACCGGATAGCGGCTGGTGCCCCGACGGTCCGTACCGCATCCGATGTTTGTTGTCATGTCCCGTACGCCTGCTTGCATGTCACCTTATCGTGCGAGATTGGCATCTTTGGAACAATAGACCGAAAGCATCAAAAAGACCCCCAACGGACTGGTACTTTTGTACCAATAACCCGGTGTTATCCCGTAGACACCGCAGTTAAGCTATCACACAAAAGGCTCAAGGTAAATGAAAAGTACATTTCAATTGGCAGAATTGGACGTTAACCGGCGATTTTCCGGCTGCTTTCATGAATCCTTAATGTGCCAGGGGTACTATTGGTCCCGCAAGGCGTTCATGGGGTCGAGCCGGGCGGCGCGCCGCGCCGGCAGCAGGCACGCCAGAAAGCCTGCGACGCCCAGGACTGTGACCACCCCGAGGATCGAGAGCGGGTCGGTTACCGGCACCTGGAAGACCTCGCTGCGGAGAATCCGGCCGAGCAGGAAAGTGCCGGCGAGGCCGGTGAGGGTACCGGCCAGCACCAGCCTGCCGCCGGCCGCCAGCATCAGCCGCAGCACGACCTTCCGCTCGGCCCCCAGTGCCATCCGAATCCCGATTTCGTGGGTGCGGGTCGCTACGCTGTAGGAGAGCAGGCTGAAGATGCCGGCCGCGCCCAAAGCCAGCCCCAGCAATCCGAAAAAGCTGAACAGCGCCACGTTGAAGCGCGGCTGGACGGTCGCCTGGCCCATCACCTCTTCCAGGGTGATAGGCCGGCCGAGGGGCAGATCCTTATCCGCATCGCGCACCACCCGCCGCACGTCATTCAGCAGCAGCATGGGATTCCCGCGGGTCCGTACCGCCAGCGTTCGCCCGGTGGGAGCCACTAACGTATAGGGAATAAAGACCGCCGGCGCCGGCGGCCGAGCCAGACCGTCGTTGCGCGTATTGCCCAGGATCCCGACCACCGTGAACATGCCGTCGGAGGCGCCCGGCGCCACCGGTATTCCCAGGGGCTGGGTCAGCAGACCGAGCCGGATGCGCCCACCCACGGCGCCTTCCCCGGCCGTCCACAGCTTGGCCGCCGCCTGGTTGACCAGGGCGACGTGATCGGCATGCGCCATCTCCTGGTCGGTGAAGGCACGGCCGGAGAGCAGGGGGATGCCCAGCGTCCGCTGGTATTCGGGGCTGACGAGGCCAATCAGGATACTATGCCCGCCGGCCTGGGACTGGCCTTCGATGGAGTAATCGGATTGCGGGCCGCCGAACGGCAGACCGCCATTGCCGATCGCAGCGGCCTGCGCTCCCGGAATGGCGCGCACCTGTTCCAGAACCTGCCGGGCAAAGGTGACCCGCCGCTCATAGGTGGGATAGCGCGCGGCCGGCAATTGCAGCCCCACCATAAGGACGCGGTCGGGCTGGAAGCCGAGGTCCACGTGTTGCAGATTTTGGAATCCGCGGATGGTCAGGCTGGCGCCCATCAGCAGGATCACCGAAAGGGCCACCGCGGCCACCACCAGCGCGCGCCGGGTTCGCGACCCAGCCGAGGTCAAACCGGTGCCTCGGGCGGAATCCTTGAGCGTCTCCACGAGGTCCAGGCGGGAGCATTGGAGCGCCGGAACCAGGCCGAAGAGAATTCCGGTGGCCAGCGACACGCCCAGGGAGAACCACAGCACCAGGCCGTTCACCGTTATGCGCGCCTCGTTGGGGACGTAAAAGACCGGCATCAGGTATTCGATGGCGCGGGTGATGGCCTTCGCCAGCAGAACTCCCAGCGCACCTCCGGCCAGCCCCAGAACCATGTTTTCGGTGAGGAGTTGGACCACCACACGGGCTCGCGTGGCGCCTACGGACAGGCGCAGGGCGATTTCCTTGGCCCGCGCCGTGGCGCGCGTGGTCTGCAGGTTGGCCACGTTGGCGCAGGCGATCAGCAGCAGAAAGCCGACGGCGCCAAACAGCAGCCGCAAGCTGGACTCCATTTCGCCCGAAGCCACCGTGATGTCCATGTAATTGGTCAGCTTCGCCAGGAAGCCGTCCTTGGGAAAATTGGCCGGGTGATCGTGCGCCAGGCGTTGTTCCAGGGCGGTGTATTGCTGCTCGGCGGCGGCTTTGGAAACACCGGGCTTGAGACGCAGGATGGGGAAGACGAAAGTGTCGGCGTGGAGGTCAAGCGCCAGCGGCAGCCAGCCGCCATCGCTGGTCCACCAGCCGAAGCGCGGCGGCATTACGCCGATGACGGTAAGGGGCAAGTCATTCAGGACGATGTTTTTGCCGAGAGCCTCGGGGCTGCCGTCGAACAGCCGCTGCCAGGCCTGGTAGCTGAGCACCACCACCGGTTCCGGCTGCCCTCCGGGTGACACGTCGGAGGGAAGGATGGTGCGGCCCAGCACGGGAGCCACGCCCAGAAACTGAAAGGCATTGGCGGTGACAACGACGGCAGTGAAGTTTTCGGGGGCCCGGCCGCCGGTGAGAAGCTGATTGGTGGGCGACGTGGCCATCGCCATGGCAACCGCCGGCAATTTGGCGATTTCCAGGTACTCGCTGAGGTGGCAGTTGGGGCGTCCGCGGTCGGGGTCTTTGGCGTCCTGGATGCTGGGCGCCCAGATTTCATGCGGCCGGGCATACGGGTACGGCGAGATCAGGACTCCATCGACCACGCTGAAAATAGCCGTGGTGGCGCCGATCCCCAGCGCGAGCGACAGCAGTGCGACCACGGTGAGGCCGGGGCTTTTCCACAGCATGCGGATGCCGAAACGCAGATCGTGCAGAAAGGTTTCCAGCCAGTTCGGGGGGTTCATCCGGTAAGTCTCCTCGCGCGCAGGATTTGGCTGGACCCCATGTTACCCAATAGACGCTCCGCGGGAGGAAGGGATAGGCCGCGGGGGGCCGGTTCACCGCGGAGCACAGGCATCGATTGATGTCGATGTTCTCGGGGCGAGGAAACTCCCGACGGGCCAGCGGCGGGGCCCATTCGACGCGGAGACGCGGAGACACGGAGAAAGCGCGGAGAAGACCCAAGGTAAGGACAGGTCGCAGAGGGAGCGGAGTTTCCGGAAAGACACGGAGGGCGCGGAGCAAGCGCGGAGAAATCCAAGAGAAAGACCAGGAGGGTACCGCCTCGAAGAACGTTGTTAGAGACGCAGGGCGAGGAAACTCCCGACGGGCCAGCGGCGGGGCCCATTCGACGCGGAGACGCGGAGACGCGGAGAAAGCGCGGAGAAGACCCAAGGTAAGGACAGGTCGCAGAGGGAGCGGAGTTTCCGGAAAGACACGGAGGGCGCGGAGCAAGCGCGGAGAAATCCAAGAGAAAGACCAGGAGGGCACCGCCTCGAAGAACGTTGTTAGAGACGCAGGGCGAGGAAACTCCCGACGGGCCAGCGGCGGGGCCCATTCGACGCGGAGACGCGGAGACGCGGAGAAAGCGCGGAGAAGACCCAAGGTAAGGACAGGTCGCAGAGGGAGCGGAGTTTCCGGAAAGACACGGAGGGCGCGGAGCAAGCGCGGAGAAATCCAAGAGAAAGACCAGGAGGGCACCGCCTCGAAGAACGTTGTTAGAGACGCAGGGCGAGGAAACTCCCGACGGGCCAGCGGCGGGGCCCATTCGACGCGGAGACGCGGAGGCGCGGAGCAAACGCGGAGAAGACCCAAGGTAAGGGAGGGTCGCAGAGGGGGCGGAGTTTCCGGAAAGACACGGAGGGCGCGGAGCAAGCGCGGAGAAATCCAAGAGAAACACCAAGAGAAACACCAGGAGAAAGACCAAGAGAGCACCGCCTCGAAGAACGTTGTTAGAGACGCAGGGCCAGGTTGCCGACGGAAGCGCGGGCTGCGGCGGCGGGCGCGGGGGTGGGGGTGCGCGGCGGAGAGGGCGGCGCGGCAGGCTTGGCCGTGACAATTGGTTGCGGCTGACGGGCGGGCGCGGGTTGCACGGGCGCGGCGGACAGGAACAGGCGCTCGGTTTGGAGAGACGTCAATTCCTTGACGGCGGAACGGTAGAAGCGCTCGGCCTGGGCCTGGTAGCGAAGGAAGACTTTGAAGGCTTCGGTTTCGAGGACCGAATGGAGCTGATCGCCGGGGGGATTGGCGAAGAGGCTGGCTTCGAGGCGGGCGGCTCGGAGCAAGGATTGGCGGGCGAGGGCCATGCGCTCGACGGCCATGCGCTCCTCGGAGCCGACGGGGCGATAGAAAGCGATGAGGTCGTCGCGCAGGCGGGCGAGTTCCTCGGGTGGTTCGACGGAGGTTGCGGGTTGATTAGACATCGTAGTTCCTTTCCTAAAACTCACGTTTAACATGCGAGGATGCCGCGGCCAGGGGGGTAAGTTCGCAAGTGATTGATGGGGAAGGAAATGCAGTTGGCGAACTTTGCGAATGGAAAAAACGGGTGGGGCCCGTTCACCGCGGAGACGCGGAGGAAGCTAAGGAAGCGCGGAGAAAACCGGGAGAAGAAGAAGAGAAAAACGGGAGAAACGCAAGAGAAAACGGTCAGCAGTCATGCCGGCCCGACTCGCAGCAGCGCTCGGGCGCGGAGGAATCCCGGCATGGCTTGGCGGCCAGCCGTAGACGATGAAAATGGGCGCGGAGGAAAGCAATGAGAAAACCGCCAGCAGTCATGTTGGCCCGACTCGCGGCAGCGCGCAGGCGCCCCGGGGGCGTTCACCGCGGAGACCCCGCGCCGGCGGGCGTCGTCGTTTATGGAACCGGAAACTGGCGTGCGAGGACTGGCTTGACATGGGGGGCGCGGACGGGAACGCGGAGAAGACCACGAAAAAAAAGTTGAGCGGGTTTCTCCGCGTTTTCCCGCTTCTCTCTGGGCCCCACTGGGCACCCCCGCGGTGAATCGAGGCTACGACCGTCCTCCGGCCATGCCTACGGTCTGGCCGCGGTGGGCGCGGCGCTCCAGTTCGTCGAGGAGGAAATGGCCCACATCGGCGCGGCTTACAGAGAGCTTGCCGCGCGGCATGCTCCCATCCGCCAGCAAATAGTTGCGGGTGAGGGGGCCGTTTGTCAGGCGCGGCGGCGGTACACCGGCACGCCCGCCACGGGATCGCCGCTGCTCTTCACCGTGCCGCGGATGGCGCCGGGGTCGAGGAAAGTGCGAACTGGCAGAAGGCATAGCCCAGCGAAAGTACCTCGTTCCAGCCATCGGCCCTCCCGCCCGCCGGTGGATTCCCGCCTCCGCGGGAGAAACTTGCCACGTAATAGCCCGAGGGCGGCTGTAACATCAGCTCCCAGCGGCCCCCCGGGAGTACCGCCCTGCCATGCACGAACTCGGCCTGATAAGGGACACCCACGCCGGCCAGATCCCTGCGGCGGATCCAGAGTTTGCCGGGATCGCCGGTTGGTCCGCCCGTAACGGTGATGTACGCAACCGCGCGCATTTCGGGCGGAGGGGGCGGCTGTAAGTGCAGATCCACGCCGGAGTCGCGGCCCAGCGAGAGCCGCTCGTATGCGGCTTGCAATGGTGGGCCTGCGGGCCCGTCGCGGGTTTCGGCATAGACTTCGTAGTCGGCGGCCGGCAACTCGGTGAACCGGAACGCGGGAACCTTTACGGTTTGGCGTCCTAATTCGGAGGCCAGCGTGAGACTCACTTCCGTGTCCTTGATGGGGGTCGAAGCCGCGGCCGTAAGGGTGAAGAAGCGGCCTCCGGCGATCGGCCGCACATCGGCGAAATCGGCCTCCTGCTCGGCCGAAACTTCGATTGGTGCGGGCCTCGTCCACCTTCTCTGTCTCTCGCGAAAACGTGGGCAGATAAGTCTCGTCTGGGTAACGCTTCCCGGCCGTGCGCACCAGGTAGGTTCCCGGCTCCAGGCCGGCGAGGCGGAAGGCGCCGCGGTCGTCGGTGATGGCTTGGGAGACGATCTCGGGTGGAGTGGTATTGCGATAGGCGATCACCCGATGGTCGGGAAGGCACACGTCGTTCTCGTCGCCGACCGTGCCGCGGATCGCGGAGTAGCGCAGCATGCGGATGCTGAGCGTCACGGCGTCGTTCTCCGCAAGCACCACGGGCGTGCCCGCAGAGTTCCAGCGCTTTTGTCCATATTCGGTGGGCATGAAGCCCTGGCGCGTGGCTTTGAGAATGTAAGTGCCGGGCGGCAGAGAATCGAATTCGAATATGCCGGTATTGGCGCGCGCCATCCGCGGCCCGCCCGGCGTATCTGCGATGGGTTCCAGGCTGAGGTTCGTGCGGGCCAGCGGCTTACCGCTCTGATTCTCCACCACCGAGCCGCGAATGATGGCCGCGTGCGCCGCCGCGGCCAGAATAAAGCCAGCAGGTATCCGCGCATTGCGTTTCTCGCACCAGTGACGCACCACGCGTGGAAACTGTGCAGAGAATTATTTCGCGTGCGTGGAAACCTATGGACGCAGGAGCGGCTCTGTCTTCTCCGTTTCCTCCGCGTCCTCCGTCTCTGGCTTTTCCGAGGCCCTGGGGGCCGGATCGGCGCGGGAGTCCCTCGTTGTTCTCCGCCCTTACTCCGCGTCTCCGCGCCTCCGCGTCAGGTTTTCCCGAAGCCGGCCCGCCGGGAAGCCGGATCGGCGCGGGAGTCCCTCGTTGTTCTCCGCCCTTACTCCGCGTCTCCGCGTCTCCGCGCCTCCGCGTCAGGTTTCCCCGAAGCCGGCCCGCCGGGAAGCCGGATCGGTGCGGGAGTCCCTCGTTGTTCTCCGCCCTTACTCCGCGTCTCCGCGCCTCCGCGTCAGGTTTCCCCGAAGCCGGCCCGCCGGGAAGCCGGATCGGCGCGGGAGTCCCTCGTTGTTCTCCGCCCTTACTCCGCGCCTCCGCGCCTCCGCGTCGAGTTTCCCGGTTTCCTCCTGCCCACCCCTCCCCGTCGCTCCGTCCCCAATTTTTTGCGAGACTAAAAGCTGCATGCAAAACTACATGGATCTTACAGGCAAGGTGGCCCTGGTGACCGGAGCCTCCTCCGGCATCGGAGCAGCCACCGCCATAGTGCTGGCCGATCTCGGCGCGGCGGTGGCGCTGGGCTGTCATGCCAATCAGGAAGGCGCCGAGCGCGTCAGCGAAGCCATCCAGGGCGCGGGCGGCAAGGCGGTCGTGCTGCGCGCCGACGTGCGCCACAGCGCCGAGGCCCGCTCCCTGGTCACGCGCGCCGCCGAGGCCCTTGGCGCCATTGACATTCTGGTGAATAACGCGGGCTCGCTGGTACGCCGCATGCCGCTGCCCCAGGTTACCGAGGAAAGCTGGCACGAGGTGATGGACCTGAACCTGACCAGCGCCATGGTTTGCGCCCAGGCCGTGGCGCCTGAGATGATCGCGCGGCAGCGCGGCGCCATCATCAACATCGTGTCCATCGCCGCGCGGAACGGCGGCGGTCCCGGCGCCGGGCCTTACGCCTCAGCCAAGGGCGGCCTCATCGCCTACACCAAGTCACTGGCCAAAGAACTGGCTCCGCACGGCGTGCGGGTGAATGCGGTTTCGCCGGGGGTCATCGATACGCCGTTCCACGAGGTCTTTTCCACCCCTGAAATGATGCGCAATTTCGTCAAAGGCATCCCGCTCGGGCGCGTCGGTACGTCGCATGAGTGCGCCATGACCATCGCCTTCCTGGCCTCCGATGCCGCCAGCTACGTCGTGGGCGAGACGCTCGAAGTCAATGGCGGTCAGTTGATGTTATAGGCGCGCGCCGGCTATTGGCACCGCGCGCCATTGAGGAGAAAAACGTGGGCAGCGTATCGGTCCCGCTGTAATTGGCGTTGAAGCAAATGCCGGTGAGGTCGCGCGCCCGCCGCGATGGCGCCGTTATAACTTTCGTACGTAAAGGTGACCGCCGCGCCGTCCCCGAAAGTTAGGTTTCGCGGCCGGCCAGCCAGCCAGGTGGAATCGCAAGCGAAGCCGGCCTGTGGTTCTCGATCCGCGCAGCCGAAAGCGGAATCGCGCAGTTATGCTCAAGATAGCGGCGCCGCGGAACCAACTACGGATAGCGCCGGTTTTCGTATTGGAATTGTAATGCTGCTGCGGCCCCTCTGCAAAATCTGCGCGCAGGCGTGCGCCACCATTGAGGTGATCCCCTCCGTCGAACTACCGGCGGAATGGCACTCATGGGAGCGTGTCCGCCAGGATATCTTCCAACAGTACCGCCAGCCGGCTTCGACTTACCTGCTGTATAGCGGACCGGGCGGCAGCAATGGATGGGTGGGAGACGTCATTGGCGCCGATCGGGCCGCCGCTATCGCCGCGGCGTTCGCGGGCGTTCCTACGGCCGAAAAGATACAAGCCGCGGGCTTCTCCGATGGCGCCGGTTTCTGCGCCGCTTGCGAAGCATTCTACTGCCCTACGCATTGGTCCATTTCGGAAACCGGATACGGAGTTTGTCCCAAGGGCCACGGCCAAAGCCTGGACCCGCATTGGCACCCGGATTGACGGGCTCCGCTGGGCCGCCTTAGGTCCGCGATCGCGGGATCCCGCTCCCTATGGTCGCGGCTCGGTTTCGGGTTGAGGCGAACGTTTCGGGGTTGCGGCGAGCGCGTCAGCGGGTGGCGCACCGAATCAAGCGGTCGCCGACCTAGTTCGCCAGGATCGCAGCCTCAATTTCGCGCGGCGTGTATTCGTAATCCTGCAACTTACCGCCCAGATAACTTTCGTAAGATCCCAGGTCGAAGTGGCCGTGGCCGCTGAGGCAGAACAGAATCACCCGCGGGCGGCCCTCTTCGCGCGCTGCGAGAGCTTCATCCACCGCCGCGCAGATGGCGTGCGAGGATTCCGGCGCCGGCAGAATGGCTTCGTGGCGGGCGAATTGCACGGCTGCCTGGAAGCAGCGCAATTGCGGATAGGCCTGCGCCTCAATGTGGCCCAGATGCAGCAGGTGGCTCATCAGCGGCGAGGCGCCGTGGTAGCGCAACCCTCCGGCGTGGATGCCCGGCGGAACGAAATCGTGGCCCAGGGTATACATCTTGATCAGCGGCGTCAGCTTGGCAGTATCGCCATAATCGTAGGTCAGCTTGCCCCTGGTCAGGCTGGGGCAGGCCGTCGGTTCTGCCGCCAGCAGGCGCGGGCCATGGCCGGCCAGGCGGTCCAGCACGTAGGGCAGCGCGATGCCGCCGAAATTGCTGCCGCCGCCGAAGCAGCCGATCACCACGTCCGGATCTTCGCCGGCCTGCTGCATCTGCAGTTTGGCCTCCTGTCCGATAACCGTCTGGTGGAGCATCACGTGGTTCAGCACGCTACCCAGCGAGTAATTGGTATCGGAATGCGTCGCGGCATCCTCCACCGCTTCGCTGATGGCGATGCCCAGGCTGCCGAGCGAATCGGGCGTGGCGGCCAGCACCGCGCGGCCGGAATTGGTGCGGTCGCTCGGGCTGGGGAAAACTTCCGCGCCCCACGCGTGCATCATCATGCGGCGATACGGCTTTTGATCGTAACTGATGCGCACCATGTAGACCGTGCACTCCAGTCCGAAAAGCTGGCAGGCCAGGGAAAGGGCGCTGCCCCACTGTCCGGCGCCGGTTTCGGTGGCCAGGCGGCGAATGCCGGCGCGCTTGTTGTAATAGGCCTGCGCTACGGCGGTGTTGGGTTTGTGGCTGCCGGCAGGGCTGGTGCCTTCGTACTTGTAATAAATGTGCGCGGGCGTGTCCAGCGCCTTTTCCAGGCGGCGCGCGCGATAGAGCGGCGTGGCCCGCCACAGGCGGTACACGTCCATCACCTCGCCTGGAATGTCGATCAGGGGCTGCGGGGAAAACTCCTGCTGGATCAGCTCCATCGGAAACAGCGGAAGCAAATCCTGCGGCGTCAGCGGCGCGCGGGTTTGCGGATTGAGCGGTGGGTCCAACGGTTCCGGAAGCGACGGCAGCACGTTGACCCAAGCCGTGGGAATCTGGCTATCGGCGAGCAGGAATTTGGAAGATTCCGGCATAGGAATGGCTTATTGTAATACGCCGCCCCGTTCGGTAACGCACCACCTGCCACGGCTAACCGAAATCCCGGTAGATCGTCTACCCGGCATGCGAAAATCGATTCCGCGATGGACGGCCGCTCTGGCAGCGCTGGCCGGCGCGCCGGCTTTCCCACAGGCTGCCCCGCCACCACCGGCGTTCGAGGTGGCGTCGGTGAAGACAAGCCAGCCGGACGCCCGCGGCTCCACGTTCAACTTCACCCCCGGCGGCGGATTGACCATCCAGAACGGCACGCTGCGGGGAATTATCGAATCGGCTTACGACGTGCGCGATTTTCAGATCACCGGCGGACCGGGCTGGATCGATTCCGCGCATTACGACATCTACGCCAAGACCGCCGCGGACGACCCGCAGATGCAGGCGGCCGCTCCCGAGGGACGCATCCCGCAAACACGCCGCCGCCTGCAGACCCTACTGGCGGAGCGTTTCCAGCTCCAGATTTACCGCGAGACCAAAGAGCTGCCCGTGTTCGCCCTGGTGCTGGGGAAGAACGGGTCGAAGCTGAAGGAGGCCGGCGAGGGACCGGCGAGCGGCGGACAGGGCATCCGCGCGGGGTGCGGGGCAATGACCGGCACGCGGACGCCGATGACCGTCCTGGCGCTGGTCTTATCGAGGCAGTTGGGGCGGCCGGTACAGGACCGGACCGGCCTCACCGGAAAATACGATTTCCAATTGCAGTGGACGCCGGATAATGGCCCCTGTCCCGCGCCGCCGGATGGCGGAAGCCCCGGTTCGCCCGATGGCCCTTCGCTCTTCGCCGCGCTACAGGAACAACTCGGGCTGAAGCTGGAAGCCACTCGCGGCCCCGTGGAAATCCTGGTCATCGACCACATCGAGAAGGCCGCGGAAAATTAAGGCCGCGGTTACTCGCAGCGCAACGCCGTTACTGGGTCGATGCGTAGTGCCTTGCGCGCCGGAATCCAGACGGCCAATGCGGCTGCGGCGGCCAGCAGCGCCGGGACGCCACCCAGGATCAGCGGGTCGGCCGGCCGCACGCCCCACACCATGAAGGACAGGGCGCGCGCCATGCCGAAAGCGGGGACCATCCCCACCGCCAGCCCGCCCCCCGCGGTCCACAGGCTCTGGCGGAACAGCGCGGCCATCACGCGCCGCGGCGACGCACCGAGCGCCGTGCGGATGCCGATCTCGCGCGTCTGGCCGGCCACCGAGTAGGCCGTGACGCCGTAGGTGCCGGCCGCCGCCAGCACCAGCGCGATGGCGCCCAACACGCCCATCAGCGCCGCCATGTAGGCGAACATGAAAGCCTCCTGATGGATCAGCATCGTGAGCGTGGCGATGTTCTCGATGGGCTGCTCGCGATCGATGGATCGCACGGCGGCTGTTACCGCGGGAGCGAGCGCGAGCGGGTCGCCGGAGGAAACCCGCAGCCCCAGGTTCATCTCGCGCACGGGCGCCTGCAGATACGGCAGGTAAACCGTGGCCTGCGGCTCGCGGTCCATCACGCTCTGCGCGATATCCCCGGTGACTCCCGCGATGGTCAGCCAGACGCCGTTCGGCCCTACGCGGATTCGCTCTCCGACAGGCGACCGGCCGGCGAAGAGCCGCCGCGCCAGGCGCTCACTGACCATAGCGACGCGCGGCTGATCGGGACCGTCCGTATCGGCGATGAGCCGCCCGGCGCGCAGGGGAACATTGAGCGCGCGGAAGTAATCCCCGCTGACGCTCTGAACCATCACCTCCGGCGGCGCGCCCTTCTCCGGCGGCTGGCCTTGGATCGCCAAAGGCAGGTCCACGCCATTGCGGCTGTACGGAATACCCGTGACCACCGCGGCCGCCGTGACCCCCGGCAGCACGCGGACGCGCGCCAGCACCTCGCGATAAAAAGCCGACACCTGCGCCGGAGTGGCGTAGGGCGATTCGTCCAGACGCAGGCGAACCGTCAGAAGTGTAGACGGATCGATCGAGGTGCGGCCGGCCACCAGCAGGGAGAAGCTCCGAACCATCAGTCCGGCGCCCGTCAGCAGCACCACAGCGAGGGCCATTTCGCCGGCCACCAGAAGATTGCGCAAGCGCGTGGCGTGACGCGTCATGCCCGCGCGGCCGCCCTCCTTCAGCGCCTCGACCGGGTTGGGACGCGAGCAGCGCCAAGCGGGGACGAATCCCGACAGCACCCCGCTGGCCGCGGCGGCGCCGAAGGCCACGCCCAGGCCGCGCAAGCTGAGGCCGATGTCTTCCCATCCCGGCATGAACCGGCGGATTTCGCCGGGAATGCCCGCCTTGAGGGCGGCCAGCCCGAAGCGCGCCGCGACCAGCCCGAGGACGGCCGCCGCCAGCCCCACCAGCAGGCTTTCGGTAACCAATTGGCGTACGATGCGGCTGCGTCCCGCGCCCAGAGCCGCCCGTACGGCCACTTCCCGCCAGCGCTCCAGGCCTCGCGCGAACTGAAGATTGGCTACATTCGCGCACGCGATCAGCAGGACGAAAAGTGCCGCCCCGAACAGCATGGCTTCGTAGACCGTCACATAATCCCCCAAAACATAGCGCGGCACCGGCCACGCGGTGAAGCGGCGGTTGTGGTTCGAATCGGGGTGCTGCCGCTCCAGCGTTCGGGCGATGGAAATGAGTTCCGCGTTGCACTGCGCCAGGGTGCGGCCGGGCTTCAGGCGGCCCGCCGATTCCAGCAGCGCGCCGGTGCGCGAATGGCGCTCCGCGGGCGTCAGCGCCAGCGGCATCCAGAGGTCGCGAAAGCTACGCGGAAACTCAAAGCCCGTGGGCATAACTCCGCTCACGGTGTAGTTCTGGTTATTGACGCGAATGGTGCGGCCGACGATCGAGGGATCGGCCGCGAAGTGGCGCCGCCACAGCGCATCGCTGAGGATGACCACGCGGTCGCGACCGAGCTGATCGCTATCCGGCTCGAAGGCGCGGCCGAGCGCTGGAGCCACGCCCATCACCGCGAAGAAATTGGGTGTAACGCGCGCGGCCTCCACGCGCAGAGGATCGCCGCCCGCATCCACGATGCTCGCCGGGGCGAGCTGCCAGCTCGCCAGCGCCGTGAGCGAGGTTTCGGCGCGCGCGATATCGGCGACATCGGCAGGCGCGGCCGCCGAGGGGAAGTGCGGATCGTTGGTTTGCTGCAACACTACGGCGACCCGCTCGATGTGCGGCAGCGGAATGGGGCGCCACAGCACCGCATCGAACATGCTGAAGACGGCCGTGGTGGCGCCGATGCCCAGCGCGAGCGAGAAAGAGCCGGCCAGAGCGAAACCGGGGCTGCGGCGCAATTGCCGCGCGCCGTAGCGCAGGTCCTGCCAAACGGTTTCAATTCGCGGAAAGGTCCACATGGCGCGAGATGTCTCCTTCCAGGCGGTCGCATTGCCCAATTCCCGGCACGCCGCCGCGCGGGCTTCAGCGGGCGCCATGCCTGCGGCCCGATGCTCTTCTTCGCGCATGGCCAGATGAAAGGCCAGCTCGTCTTCCAGGTCGCGATCGAGACGCCGGCGCGCACCGAGCGCGCGCAGCCGCAGCCACAGGGCGGTGACGGTTTCCCCCAGCAACCCTTCGCGCAGCCGCCCGCTCAGGCCGGTTCCATGATCCGCGCGATGGCCGCCACCAGCCGGTCCCAGCGCGCTTTCTCTTCCACCAGGTAGCGCCGCCCGGCCGCGGTCAGGCGGTAATACTTGGCCCGCCGGTGGTTCTCCGAAACTCCCCATTCGGAGGCCAGCAGGCCGCGCAGCTCCAGGCGATGCAAGGCCGGGTAGAGCGCGCCCTCCTCCACTTTCAAAACATCCTCGGTGGTCTGGTGAATAAACTCCACCACCCGGTAGCCGTGCATCGGCCCGTGGATCAGCGTCTTCAAAATCAGCATGTCCAGCGTGCCCGGCAGCAACTCGCCGGAGCTGGGCTTCGACTCCGCCATAGGTCAGCTCCTTGATCCCGAGGCTGGTGACGGCATCCCCCGGATCTTCGTACATCAGTTTGGCCTCGCCCCAGCCCTCGCGCCGGGTCGCGCGCAGCTTCAGCCAAAGCGCCGCGAAGCCCACCAGGTAAATAGCAAACAGCGGTGCAAACCGAGCGGCCGTGGCGATCACCACCGTCAGCACCGGCACCACCACCCCCAGCACGGCGATATACTGCGCCAGCACTCCCACCAGCGGCTTCCGCCCGGGCCGGTAGGAGCAGGTGAACGGAAACTGCTGCCAGCCCTGAAAGAGAAGCTCGAAGGCGGTGAGCGAAACGAGCACCTGCAGCACCGCCATGCGCAGGGCCGGACCCACGCCCTCCACGCGCATCGCCACCGGCACCAGGATCAGGTAAACGGGGGCGATGGCGTACGCCACCACGAAGCGCTCCACCGCCGCCATCCACGCTTTACGCCCCTGGCTTTCGTGAATCTGGAAGATCCAGTTGGCGGGCAGCTCCGCGGGAATCGCCAGGGCGTGGCGGATGCCGTTGAGCAGCACGATGGTGCAGGCCAGCGGCCAAAACAGCACCAGAAACCCGAGGGCCTCCTGCCAGCTCGCGTGCGTGCGCAGGAAAATGCGGCCATCGATCAGCGAGCTGTTGAGCATGATGGCGACGGCTCCGCCCAGGTACGCCATCCACACCACGCGGTGCGTGCGGCTGCGCGCCAGCGTGCGGGCCATGAACTCGATGGCGCCCTGGCCGCGCGGATCGCGGGAGAGCAGGCGGAGCAGGTCGCCCGGTCCCCAAGCCAGCTTCGCGGGCGCACCCACGGTGGCCGGTGTTTCCAGCAGCAGGCTGCGGTAGCGGTGGTAGCTGAGCAGGTAGAGCAGCACCGCCAGCAGCGCCGCAGCGCCCGCCGCCGCCAGAGCGCGGTGGGCCATGGCGAGATAAAACGGGTCGCGGTCGCCCAGCAGGTTTTCGTGCAAACCCGCGAACCACACCGGCGGCAGCCATCCGCCCCAGTGGGGCAGGCTCGCGATGGTCTGGGATCCCCAGTTCTTGATCGACCAACTGTACAAACCGGCCAGCAGCAGCACGCCCACCAGCGCGCCCTGCACGTACGCCGAAGCCGTAGCAAACCAGCGCCGCGGCAGCGCATTGAGCAGCACGCCCTGCAGCGCCACCAGCGAGAAGAAAGTGAAAAAGCAGCCCAGCCCGCAGGCCGCGGCCTCGGCGGCGGCGTTCACCAGGTACGATGGATTTTTCTGCCAGCGCCCGCCGAATTCCATCGGCGCCACCAGCGAGGGCAGCAGCACCATGGCCAGCACCACCGCCGCCGAGAAGAGCACCACCGCCAGAAACCGCGCCGTGAAGATCTGCCGCGGCCGTACCGGGAACCCCGCCAGCGCCAGGCAATCGCGCGTCGAAGGAAACAGCGACTGCCATTCCAGCAGCGCGATCAGCCCCGTGACCGCAAACGCCGCCACCAGCAGCGCAAGCTGGTCGGCCATGGCGCTCGCATAATACGGCGCGGGCGATGCCAGTTTCGACAGGTAGCGGTAGCGCGCCGCGTAAGCCGAATTGAGCGTGCCCTCGCGCAGCATCACCATCCCGGCCGGCAGCAGCAGGGCCACCAGCCCGATGGCCGCCGATTGCCATTGCCCGCGCGACCCGCCCGGGCCGCCCCACTCGCCGTCGAACATGGAGGAGAGGAAATGGCGCAGCAGTTCAAACTGGCGCCCGCGGGTTTCGGCCAGCCACGTCGCGCGCCCAAACCCCTCTCGGCTCACCGCATTGTCCTCCAACTCACTCCTCCATACACTGCCGTTTCGGGCGACCACGGCCGTGCCCGCTCCCCCGGCTCACGCGCCCGTTGCTCGTCCGGCTCACTGTACTGCCTTCCAGCTTACTCCGCCATCCACCGCCAGTTCGGGTGTCCGCGCCCGCGCCGATTCCCCAACTCACGCCTCCATCTCCTCTCGGCTCACGCCTCCATCACCTCCAGAATCCGGTCCGCCTCCTGCCGCGGATTCTGCCCGGCGGTCAATTCCGCAAAGATGCCCTCCAGCGACGACTGGTGCAGCCGATCGCGAAGCTGCTCCATGGAATCGTGCGCCGCCACCCGCCCCTGGCGCAGGATCAGCACCCGCGTGCAGATTTTCTCCACCACCTCCAGCACGTGCGAGCTATAGAAGAGGATGCGCCCGCGTGCGGCCATTGCGCGAAGCAGCTCGCGCACCACCATCGCGGCGGTCACATCCAGGCCGGACATAGGCTCATCGAGCACCAGCACCTCGGGATTGCCGAGTAGCGCCGCCGACAGCAGAATCTTCTGCCGCATGCCTTTCGAGTACGCGGAGACGGCGCAATGCCGGTCGTCCCAGAGGCCGAAGAGGTGCAGCAACTCGCCGATTTTCGATTCCAGCACGCGATGCGGCATGCCGTGCAGGCGCCCCGCGAGCTGCAGATATTCGTGGCCCGAGAGGTATGGATAGAGGTGCGGCTCTTCCGGCACATACCCTAGCCGGCCCTGGAATCCGGCCAGGTCATCCAGGATGCTCCGGCCGTTGAACCAGATCTCGCCCTCGCTCGGCTCCACCAGGCCGATCATCATCTTGACCGTGGTGCTCTTCCCGGCGCCGTTGGGTCCCACGTACCCGAGGATCTCGCCGGCAGCGATGGTGAAGCTGACGTCTTTGACCGCTGCTATGCCGTTATAGCGTTTGGTTAGCCCGCGGATTTCGAGCATAGGTTTCTCCGAAGGGAGGGCCTCGGAAGCCTTCCCTAAATCGTTTATGGGAAGTATGAGACAAATTGGTGCAGAATGCAAGCGGAAAGCGGACCCGCCTCCCGCGAGGCTCCAGGATGATTCCGTACAATCCGGTCCGCCGGTTTCTCCGCAACCCGGATGTGCTTTTGATGATTGGCTGCCGCAACTTCCAGCGCCCGCGTCCTGTAACTTACATTCTGCGATTGCGCCGCTGCGGCGAAGGAGCGAGAATGCTCAACAGTTACCGCAAAATCGTCAACAACCGTCTTCGAAAAGGCGCAGATCCCTTGCCGGCTGGTTAAGGCGAGGCAAGCCTTCCGCCTGGCACCCCGACCGGGCCGGAACTCCTTCTTGTGGTGGCGGGGTAGAAGAGGCTCCCGATGCCGGAACCGGCGCAGCGCAACGCTCCGCGCGCGCCACGCTTCCCGGCCGAGGGAAAGACATTGGTGAAAGTAAAAGTCCAAGGAGGACATCATGTCAAGTGCAAAAGCCGCCGTTGCGCCAATGAGAGTGGCGCAGATTCCTGCGCCCGGTGCCGATTTCCAGATGGCCGACCGCGAAATTCCCAAGCCGGGTGTAGGGCAGGTGCGCATCCAGGTAAAGGCCTGCGGGATCTGCCACAGCGACGTCCTCACCAAAGAAGGCCAGTGGCCCGGGATTCAGTATCCCCGTGTTCCAGGCCACGAAATCGCGGGCATCATCGATGAAGTCGGTGCCGGTGTCACCGGGTGGAAGCAGGGCCAGCGAGCCGGTGTCGGCTGGCATGGCGGCCAGGACAACACCTGCCCCTCGTGCCGCCGCGGAGATTTTCGCAATTGCCGCAACCTGAAAATTCCAGGCATCAGCTATGACGGCGGTTACCAGGAATACATGATTGCTCCGATCGAGGCGCTCGTACCCATACCCGAAGGGCTAAGCGACGTCGATGCCGCACCTCTGCTCTGCGCCGGAATTACCACTTACAACGCTCTGCGGCATAGCGGCGCCATGCCCGGCGACCTTGTGGCTGTGCTGGGTATCGGCGGTCTCGGCCACCTCGGAGTTCAGTTCGCGAACAAGTTTGGTTACAAGGTCGCAGCGATCGGGCGCGGGCCCGGCAATGCCGATCTCGCTAAGAAACTCGGCGCCAGCGTGTACATCGACAGCAAGTCGACCAACGCCGCGCAGGCCTTGCAAAAACTGGGCGGCGCGCAGGTAATTCTATCGACTGCCCCAAGCTCCAAGGCGGTGTCTGAGTTGTTCGATGGCTTGGCGCCCAACGGCCGGCTCATGGTGATCGGTGTAACCTTCGATCCGATTGACGTCACACCGGTACAACTGATTACCGGAAGTCGAACCATCCAAGGCTGGGCCGCGGGAACACCCGCCGATTCCGAGGACACCCTGCGCTTCGCCGAATTGACCGGCGTCCGTGCGATGATCGAAACCTATCCGCTCGAAAAAGCGGCCGAGGGTTACGCACGCATGCTGAGCGGCGCCGCCCAGTTCCGCGTGGTTCTCACCATGTGACGGTGAAAGCCATCCGCTCAACCGCTCGCTGGTAGACTGGGGTCTGAGGGTTTTCCGATGCGATCTGACATTGTTCCGGGGGCGGTCTTCCCCGACTATCAGCTCTCCGACCACACCGCCAAGCGCCGGAAGCTCTCCGAATTGCAGGGACCGCATCCCATGGTCCTGGTCCTCAGCCGCGGAGGTTTCTGCCCCAAGGACCGGCGCCAGGCGGAATTGCTCGTCGAACTCCATCGGGAGCTCGAGGTAGCCTATTGCCGGCTGGTCACGATCAGCACCGACAATATCACCGAGACCAATGAATATCGCACGGGGGTCGGCGCCCACTGGCCGTTCCTCTCCGACGCGGGCCGCATCGTCCAAAAGGATCTCGATATCGCCGAATACACCGACCCCTTGCACAATCCCATGATTCCCCATGTGATTGTTCTCGAACCCGGCCTTATCGTTTATAAGGTGTACAACGGCTATTGGTTTTTCGGCCGGCCCACTATGGAAGATCTCCGCCAGGACCTGCGCGCCGTTACCAAAAAATGCCGCCCGGATTGGGACATCACCACGCCCGAACTGAGAGCAGCCTGGCAGCAAGGCCGCAAGGAACTCTTCTACCCTTACGGCAAAACATACGCCCAGACTCTCGGGGAACAGGATTAGGTCCCGACCGCGAGTTCCGCTCCCTCAAAAGCGGTGTGCCCGCGTGCCGGGCGGTGCCATACCGGAGAGGAACTGGCTTCGACGAAGGCCGATGAAGCTTCTGAAAATGCCCCATGGTGTTTTGCAAGCTGCTGAAAACGTTGATTGAAGTTGCGAGTTCCTCAAAAGCAAAGGGCCCGCGTGCCGCGGGTCCATACGGGGAAGGAAGTCGCTCATCTTCTGCGACCTAACTGGCACGTTTTTAGTTTCTCGTGATTCGTTTGTTATCAATGGGTTGCGGGTGACTTCCTCAAAAGCCGTGAAGAAATCGAAGCAGGGCAAGCTCATCTGCATGCCCCACCGTTGAGGGCGCAGGACTTGCATTGGTGGCGCACGCTTTAGCTACGCTTTAGCTTCGCTTTAGCTCGCTTTAGCTTGCGCGTGTGAGATTATTTCACGGCTTCTCACGGTCGCGGTTCCGATTCGATGTTGAGCCACGCGCGTTAGCAGGCGGGCGAACCGCCCTCGGCGAACCGGTAAGCGGAGCCGGTAAGACTTTACTTGTCCTCCGCCGCGATTTGCGCTATGAATTGTAGCCAGACCATGCCAACCAAACTCCTGCTCACTTTCGCGCTAACTCTTCCGGCGCTGGCCCAAACCACTGTTACGGACGCCCTGGCGAAGCATTGGAAAGTCACCGGCGATTTCACCATCGCGGTGGCCAAGTTGATGCCGGCGGAAAGCTACGGGTTCAAGCCCGTGCCGGCAGAACTCAGCTTCGGGCAATTGATGCTGCAGATCGCCGGCGCCAACCTCGGGGCTTGCGCCAACGCCAGCGGAATGCCGCGGCCGGCGGTGCCGCCGAAGGTTGCCCAGGAAGTCCGCGACGAGAAGGCCGATGTGGATAAGGACAGCGCCCTGGCGTTTCTCACCAGCACGTTCGACTTCTGCAACCAGGCGGTAGCTTCCATGACGCCCGAGAAGTTGGCGGCGGTAGTCGGCCCGGCCAACCGCAAGATGACCGGGTTCGAATGGCTGTGGGCCTATTTCACCCACACGGCGCACCATCGCGGGCAGGCGGAGGTGTACCTGCGGGTCAAAGGGATCAAGCCGCCGGATTACGTCTTTTAGGCAGGGTAAGCGGGCCGCATGAAGGTCCTTCTTTTCGGTGCCACGGGGATGGTGGGGCAAGGCGTGCTGCGGGAGTGCCTGCTTGACGCCGGAGTCGAGTTGGTTCAGACTGTGGGGCGAACCGCGACGCCGGTCCAGCACGCCAAACTGCGCCAGATGGTCCACGCGGACCTCATGGATTACGGCCCCATCGAGGCCATGCTGGAGGGCTTCGATGCCTGCTTCTGGTGCCTGGGCGTGACCTCGGCGGGGATGTCCGAAGCGGCCTACGAACGGGTCACTTACGGGATCACCATGGCCGCGGCCCGGACGTTAGCGCGGCTCAACCCAGGCATGACGTTCGTCTTCGTCTCGGGCGCGGGCACGGACAGCACCGGGCGCGGGCGTGTGATGTGGGCGCGGATCAAGGGCAAGACCGAAAACGCATTGCTCCTCTTGCCATTCCGGGCCGCCTACATGTTCCGGCCCGGCCTGATTGAGCCGGTGCACGGGGTGAAATCCAAGACCGGCGTCTACCGCTGGATTTACGTGCTTGCCAAGCCGCTGCTGCCGCTGGCGCGATGGGCCTTTCCGGCCCAGGTGCTGACCACCGAGGAGATCGGCCGCGGCATGCTGGGGGTGGCGCGAAACGGCGCGCCCAAGCGGGTTCTGGAAAGCCGCGACATCCGCGCGATTCTCCAGCGGGCGGCGAATTAATTCTCCGTGGGCACCTTTTCGGCGTGATCGATGACCAGGAGATCCAGGATCAGCACATGGCCGCTGCTCACCAGGGCAACCAGATGTTTCCGGGAGCGCGACCAGAGCGGCATGCCAGACTGTCGGCGAGACGGCTTGAGCTTCACGCTGCAGCCCTCCACGATAGTCAAGTATCAATATGTGGCTCGCTACTTGTCGCCTATCTTCGTGCCGAATTCCCTGAGATCGGCCGCCTCTCACAACTGCGGCGCGATCCACATATGTTGGGCTTCTTTCGTTGGCTTTGCGAATTGCGACCGCCGATTGGCAACACGCCGGCAACGTCTGCTCTGCCTTCGGAGGTTGTTAAACGATCTGGCAGCTCAAGGCCACCAGCTCCAGCCCAGTCTCATGATTCCCGAAGATCTTCCCACACTCCCGGAATACCTCCCCAGACCGCTGTCCCCGGAAGATGACCATCGGCTCCAAGACGAACTGCGACGCAAAGGCGACCAATATTCCAATGCCCTCTTGCTGACACGCCTTTCTGGAATCCGCATCGGAGAATGTATCCACTTGCCACTCGACTGTCTGCGTCAGATCGGACCGGACCAGTGGGCGCTGCATGTTCCTCTCGGAAGCTTCACACCGAACGCGTTCTCCGGCGGGGAGGGCGCCGCAGGCGCTGCCATCTTAGACGCGGGCGACCATCGCCGCCGGCATTCCTCACCAGGTCTCAGATTGGCAAGCCGCGGAGACGCGCAGAGTTGTCACAAGCGCCGGACCTCGTAACAGGCGTTTCCATCCCTGCGACATCCGCGCTTCGAATCAGTGGAGCCAAGCCGACTGTTGGGGGGGTAATAGCTGAGAGACGTTTGCCAAATTCGAATCGAATTTCTGTCAGTGCATCGTGGATGGTCCCGGCGTCCCATCGGACCAAGTGCCGGCCAAAACCATGAAGATGGTCACCCGTTCTTCCGGATCGTCCCCAGCTATCACCGGCGAGCCAGGCAGATTGGCTCCCCAGCTTTTCACGGCATCACCCGAAACGAAAAACATGACATGGGGATGCCATCTTATGTCGTCGTCGCTCAGGTACTGCTGCTTCGCCATCATATAGCACATCGCTCCGGGAGCCAGCGCGGGTAGTTCTCTCTTTTCCAATGCGGACGTAGTAGCCGCGAGGATCTGTGCTTTCGACTTTCCAGCCAGCACAAGTTCGGTTTTTTTCAGAAAGATGGGCAGAAACGTCCTTGAGGCTGCCGGATTGAAGCAAATCGGGCCGCGGACCTTAGGGTTCCAGAATTCCGGATCATCGGTTGGCTTCGCCCAGGAGCGCTCGACGATGCAGACGAAGCCATTCGATCCCTTCAAGGCAGTTGCGTAGCCATCCCGTCGCAGCACCATCACTTCGGCTGCATCCGAAATCGATGACGGAGCGGAACTCCGGGCCAGCGCTATCTCAGCCTTCTCGTCCGGAATCAAATACTGGTCGAGAGGAGCCATGACCGGATAGAGAGCCTTCGCAGCTTGTGCTCGTGCACAGGCCGGCCACAGGAAAAGAATCGAAACAGCCAATGCTAATGCTATGATCCTGATATTGTTCTTACCCATTTGATTCCCGATGAAGAGCATTTTTTGTCAGGTTTTGAGCCGCTAACCGTCAGCCGGCGCAATGCACCACTGATGATGATATCCGATTTGTCCTGACAAACGCGCTCGCGACTGCTGACCGCGGTCACATAAGTCCAAGTGACCGGATTCGCGAAGGCCCGGCTCAACACCAATCGGTCCCCGCCACCCTTCCACGCGGGCGATCATCGTCGCCGGGCGGGTGCGCCTCGCGCGTTTTTCACAGCCGGCGAACCGGCAATCCGGCCCCCAACGGCGCGAGCGGTTTCACGGGGCGATCGGCCCGCGAAGGTCGCCACCTCCCGCCCGATCGTCACAGAAATCCACGTGGGGTAGGGACCGTGACGGCGACCCGCGCCGTTCGACGCTTTCCCGCCGCAGAATTCGACGAGGGACTGCGAGGCGGCAGCGAGCGCGAATGGCACTCCTACGTTTTCCGAGACGACCACGGCTCAGTCAAACCTCGCAGAAGCCCCCGGGCCAAGGCCATCAGGCGGCACCGGGCTATTCGTGAGCTGGCGGCCGTTTGGCGTGGGGAGTAAAAGGAGCGCAGCCACGAAAGAGCGAGAGAAAGGCGGCTTAGACGATCCGGGACAGCAGGCAGGCATCAGGCTTCAATAGGGCCGAGCTGTGCAGCGGGAAGGGAAGACTGAACCCTTCGGAAAGATCCGACCAGATGGCGCGCAAAACAATGCAGGCGCCCCCATCCACCAGATACGCCAGCTTGCACTTCCACCGGTAGCGGGTCAGTCTGAAGACCTTGATTAAGCGCGTAGGAAAACAGGTTCGCTCCTATTCTTTCCATGGTGCGAATCTGTCTCGCGGGTATTGGTCTGGTCTGGATCATGTTCTTCTGTAGTTGGCGGTGCCTCTGCATAACGCTAATAGGAGACAGAGCAAGCCGGGAAAATACAGTCGCGAAAGTGGCTGATTGTACTGGTGGTACCCCTCGCGAGTCAGGCCGCCGCCTCTTTCCCATTACGTGGCAGCCGGCCCGCGACGGCCGTCACCTCCCGCCGCTCGATCACTGCCGGGCACCACGTGTCGTGCGCGGCCGGGACGGCGACCCGCGGCCTGCCACGCTCTCCCGCCGCAGAATTCGATGCGGGCAAGCGCACCGCGTCCTCCTGCGTTCCGCCTGCGCTG
This sequence comes from Bryobacterales bacterium, assembly GCA_963803725.1. GTDB lineage: Bacteria > Acidobacteriota > Terriglobia > Bryobacterales > Bryobacteraceae > JOPF133. Next base: position 121,791 of record CAWDOH010000031.1, read on the forward strand.
AAGGCGACAGGCTGCCCTGCGACGCTCGCCACCTCCTGACCCAATGAGATGCCCGGCAGCGCGGTTGATCGGGAAGTGGCAAATCCTGGGTTGCTCTTCTTCCACGGAGAGGTTCTGCCTCGCGGTTCTTTGTGAGCGTCTAAAGCAAGATTAAGAGGCCGACACTTGCAACCACTTCCTAAAGCCTCGGCAACCGGTAAGGGAACCCCTTCCGCCGCAACTCTATTCCAAGGAGGCCGGCTAAAGTTCCAAATAGCACGCCCGTCCCAGGTTCGGGGGGGCCTGCGGGAGTGGATAGTTGGTATGTTCCGTCTGCTTCCCAGATGATATCGCCGGGAGGCGGAGCGAACCACACGCTGGCGTCATAGGTTGTGATACTCGGGTCACCCTCGTTTGGAGTGAAAAGCTCTATCACATAAAAATCTGCGTTCAGCCAGGTGTATTCAAATGGGACGTTAATGATATTCGGAGGGGTGTCGACCACTGCACCGGCGATGGATATCGCTGCGGCCATAACTAAGTTGGTCGAATCGTCGATCGTTATTGTACTGTTTGCAGCGAACGAGAGATCCGTGGGACACGGACCCGAAGTGCATGGTAATGTTCCGGTTATGTCATATGTTGTGATGGTACTAGCCCACAGGGAGCTTGATGACAGAAAAGCGATTAACCCCAGCCCAACAGCAAGCGTATATTGGTTGGTTTTCATGGTCGACCTCGTGGAGAAGTAAGCCCCGTGAGGGCGCAATTCACGTCCACGGCCTCATGGCTATCTTGAGAAGTAGGATTTGCATGAGCGGCAGGTTCTTCTCTGCAAACGCGCCTCCTTGCATGCAACGACTGAATTCAACCCACCCGGCTTGAGATGCGCTTTATTCTGCGGGAACGCCAAGGACTTGTCAATGGTTGAAAGGGCCATCGGCTTGCCCAATTGGGCACTTGCATACATAAAACCGATGTTTTGCGCGGGGACGAGAGAGTGCGCCGCGCCGCCGCTACCCGCATCACAGAGGACCAGGAAACATCCGCTCCATCGTCGCCGGCCGCCACGCGGGGTGCGCACCGGGAGGGCGAGCCAGGGACCGCGGCGCTTCCGCCGCCGAAGTCGGCGCCGGCTCGCGCGACGCGCCCGCACTCGTTTCTCTCGACAGGCCGGTGACGGGCCCATCCCGCGACGGTCGCACCTGCCGCCGCTCGATCGTCGCCGGGCGCCACGTGGCGGCGCGCTGGTGCAGCGACAGGCGGCGTGCGACGTTTTTCGCGCCACGGCCTTGGCCGCCGGCGAGCGTGACGGGCCCATCCCGCGACGGTCGCACTTCCAACCGCTCGATCGTCACCCGGCACCACGTGGCACGCAAAGCTCTCTGTGGAATGAAGTCCACAAAGCCCAGCGTACTTCACCATCTGCCCGAACCGGCCTGCCATCTCCGACGGCGTGCGCCAACTCGCAGCGCTCGCCGCCACCGGCCGCGAGATCGCGGTCCAGAATGAACCAGAGAAAAGCCGGGAGGCGAAGCGTGGACGCCCGGGGACGTCGAATACCTTGCGGCTGGCGCTGCGGAGCCGAGCTGACGGCCAGCCAGATGCGCACGCACTTCACCAGGTGTTCGAGACGGCCGAAGGATCGCGGGTGAACAGTGTTGGCCTCGTGGCCAAGGTTTGCGGAATACGCCTGAAACCGAGACGTCCAGGATCTCTATCAACCCCCCCAAACCTGGTGAAAATTCGGAAAAACCGGAAGCTATGGAGGCCATTTGGGCGCGAAGCGTCAACAGCGCGGAACGGCTGGAAATCGTGAACGCTCTCAAGAAGACCGGCTGGAAGGTTGCCGGCCCCAACGGCGCCGCTGCCCTGCTTGGCTTAAGTCGCTCGACGCTGCAGTCGCGCATGCAGAGGCTTGGAATCCGCGCTCCCCGCACAGGCGCATAAGACGCGGAGGGTCTTGCCTCGCGCATTCCTTCGCGACGGTGCCCAAAAACCGGCAGTGACCGGGATTTCCCCACTAAGATGTCGGCACTTTCCCGTTATTCAGTTCAGCCTAAGACCTAACCCTAATGGAGACAGCACCTTGCGGCATACGGCGGATTGGATGTGACTGGCGGCACGCATGCACCACCCCAGCGCAAGGGAAGCGCGATGCTGAGGATCACAAACCAAGTAATGGCTGACGAAGTGAGATGGATCTTGTCCGGGCGACTCGCAGGCGCGTGGGTGGCGGAGTTCCGCTCGAACTGGGATCACACCCGCGACATCACGCGCAGCCGAAGGCAAGTAATCGATCTGAGTGACGTGATTTCCATCGATGAGAGGGGAGAGGGACTGCTGGGAGAGTTGAAGAGTGAGGGAGCGGAGTTTGTCGCCAGGGGCGTCTATATAAGGCACCTTCTCGAACAGCTTAAGGGCTAGGAACGAAACCCGCTGTTTCGCCGAACGTTCACGCATTATTCCACACAGGAGAGGGAAAATGGAAAGCATTTTGAAGAACAGCATGGCGATATGGGCAGTGCCGATCGTGACCATTGGGCTGTTGGCGACGGCAGCATGCACTACGACGACATCGGCGGCGGGTCCGCAGCGCCCGCCGGAGGTCGGGGTCGCGACAGTTGAACAGCGCGACGTACCCATCTATCACGAGTGGATCGGCACGCTGGATGGCATGGTGAACGCGGCAATCAGAGCGCAAGTGACCGGATACCTGCTCAGCCAGAATTACGCTGAGGGATCTTTTGTGAGAAAAGGACAATTGTTATTCGAGATCGATCCGCGGCCGTTTCAGGCGGCCGTCGATCAGGCTCAGGGACAACTCGCGCAGGCAAACGGGCAACTGGCGCAAGCGAAGGCGCAACTGGTCCAAGCCCAGGCGCAGCTCGTAAGCGCCGAGGCGAATCAGCGCAGAACCCAACTCGACGTGGACAAATACATTCCACTCAATCAGCAACAGGCGATCACCCAGCAGGATCTGGACAATGCCACGCAGAACAACCTAAGCGCCAAGGCCCAGGTGGAGGCGGCGAAAGCCGCAAGTCGAAACGGCAAAAGCGCAGATTGAGGCGATCGAGCGCCGCGGTTGAGGCTGCGAAAGCGGCGTTGGAGGCAGCCACGGTAAACCTCGGCTTCACGCGACTGACTGCCCCGATCGATGGCATTGCCGGTGTCGCGCAGATTCAGATCGGCAACCTCGTCAGTGCGGCGACGAGTACGGCGATTACCACCGTTTCCACGCTCGATCCGATCAAGGCCAATTTCGCGGTCAGCGAACAGGAATATCTCGAGCTTGGCAAGCGGGGACACGACAATGCGCCGGCTGCAACTCGAACTGATTCTGGCCGACGGAAGCACCTATCCGCACAAGGGAAAGTTCGCCTTCGCGGATCGCCAGGTAAGCCAGGACACAGGCGCGATTCAAATGACCGGGCTATTTCCGAATCCCCGGAACATTCTGCGTCCCGGCCAGTACGGGAAGGTGCGTGCCGCCGTCGCGACTACTCCGGGAGCGCTGCTCGTCCCGCAGCCCGCGGTGATGGAACTGCAGGGCAGTTATCAGGTGGCCACCGTACGATAGCGACAACACGGTGAGTATTCAGACAGTCAAGGTCGGCGAGCAGGCCGGCTCGATGTGGGTGATCAGCGACGGGCTGAAACCGGGCCAGCGCGTGATTGTGCGAGGGCGTCCAAAAGGCTCGCTCCCGGTATGCGTGTGAATCCTAAGCCGTTCAACGGATGGCGGCAAACCACGGAGGAAGGTGAAATGTCGAAATTTTTCATTAGCCGGCCGATCGTGGCGATGGTCATTGCGATACTGACGGTGATCGTGGGCGCCGTGACGATCGCAGCGCTGCCCGGTAGCCCAGTTCCCGAATATCGTCCCGCCAGAGATCCAGATTCTGGCCACCTACGTGGGCGCCGATGCGCAGACCCTGGAGCAATCCGTCGCCACACCCATCGAACAGCAAATCAACGGCGTGGACAACATGAACTACATGTACTCGCTGAACGCCACGGGCAACTCGTCAACTACGCTGATTGCCGACTTCGATGTGAAAACGGACCCCAACACGGATCTGATTCTCACCCAGTCGCGCGAGAACCTGGCCGCCGCTCAGCTTCCCGCCCGACGTGAACAACTATGGCGTCACGCATCAAAAAGTCGGCCACCGCGCCGCTCATGCTGGTCGCCTTGTACTCGCCACACGGCACTCACGATGCGAAGTTCCTGGCCAACTACGCCTATATCAACCTCAACGATCCCGATCGCGCGCTTGTACGGTGTCGGCCAGACGCAGGTTTTCGGCGCGGGCCAGTATGCCATGAGGCTCTGGGTAAAGCCTGACCAATTGGCGAAGCTGGGCATCACCGTCACGGATATCTCCAACGCCATCCAGGCGCAGAACACGGTGAACCCGGCCGGTCAGGTGGGCGGCGAGCCGGCTCCCGACAGACCAGCAATTTACCTATTCGGTGCTCGCTCAGGGCCGTCTGACTTCGCCGGAGCAATTCGGAAACGTCATCGTGCGTGAAGCCCCGAACGGCGGAATCGTTCGAGTGAAAGACGTCGCCCGCATCGAACTGGGCGCTCAGGACTACAGCATTGATCGGCCGCTTGAATGGCAAGCCGAGCGCCATTATCGCCGTCTACCAGTTGCCCGGCTCCAATGCGGTCCAAACGGCCGCCGGCGTCCGGAAGCTGATGTCCCAGATGAAGCAGCGCTTCCCGCGAAGACATGGATTAGTCATATCGCTTGACCAGACGAGCCGCGGTTACGGAGGGCATGAAGGAGATCGTCGAGACCCTCCTGATCGCCATCGTGCTGGTGATCCTGGTGGTCTACCTCTTCCTGCAGGACTGGCGCGCTACGCTGATCCCGTTGCTGGCCGTGCCCGTTTCGCTGGTGGGCACGTTTATTTTCTTCCCGCTGTTCGGTTTCTCCATCAATACGCTCTCGCTGTTCGGGTTGGTGCTGGCCATCGGCTTGGTGGTGGACGACGCCATCGTCGTCGTCGAAGGCGTGCAACGCCACATCGAGGAAGGTCTGGCTCCCAAGGATGCGGCGAGGAAAGCCATGGAGGAGCTCTCCGGTCCGGTCGATCGGTATCGCCCTGGTTCTCTCGTCGGTGTTTGTGCCCACGGCCTTCATCCCGGGCATCACCGGAAGGCTCTACCAGCAATTTGCCGTCACCATCGCCATCTCGGTGGTCCTCTCCGCCTTTAACGCTCTCACGCTGAGCCCGGCCCTTGCCGGGCTGCTGCTGCGGCCAAAGAAGGAGAGCCGCGGGCTGCTCCGAAGGTTCTTCGACTGGTTCAATCGACTGTTTCGAGCGCGGCACCGAGGTCTATGTCCGTCTATGCGGCGGGTTTATTCGGAAGAGTGCGTTGGCTCTGGTGCTGATTGCGGCCTTCGGCCTGGGCGCGGGCTTTCTTTGGCAGCCGTCTGCCATCGAGCTTCCTGCCCGATGAAGACCAGGGCTACCTGTTTACGTCAACATGCAGCTCCCGAATGCGGCTTCGCTCGAGCGCACGGCCGCGGCATCGAGACAGGTCGAGAAGATTCTCGCCAACACGCCCGGCGTCCAGTACACCACCAGCGTAGTCGGCTTCAGCTTGCTCAGCTTTGTCCGGACCAGTTACAACGCTTTCTATTTTGTCACTTTGAAGCCCTGGGGCGACCGGAAGACGCAGGGCGGAACAGTATCAGGAAATCAGGGCGCGCTTGAACCGGCAACTCAGCAGGCTTCCGGAGGGAACCGTTTTCAGCTTCTCGCCGCCGGCGATCCCCGGCGTCGGCACATCCGGCGGATTTACAGTTCGTGCTGGAGGACCGCGCCGGGCGGGATGTCCAGTTCCTGGCAGACAACCTGGACAAGTTCCTGGCGGCCGCTCGCAAGCGTCCCGAGATTGGCATGATCAGCACCACTTTTCTGCCGAGCGTGCCGCAGAAGTTCGTGGACGTCGACCGGGACAAAGTGCTGAAGCAGGGCGTGGCCATCAACGATGTTTACAGAACCATCCAGGCTTTCATGGGAGGGCTGTTCATCAACTACTTCAACGATTTCGGCCGTACATGGCAGGTGTACGTGGAGGCGGAAGCGCCTTACCGGTCGAATCTGGAGAACGTGGGCCAGTTCTACGTGCGCAACAACAGCGGCGCAGATGGTGCCGCTTTCCGCGCTGACGAAGTTCGAGTCGCGCGACGGCCCCGAGTTCACCATGCGCTACAACGAGTACCGGTCCGCGCAAATCAACGGCAGCGCCGCGCCCGGCTACAGCTCAGACCAGGCCACGGCGGCCCTGGAAGACGTCTTCAAGCAAACCATGCCGAGCCGAAATGGGATTTGACTACATGGGCATGTCCTATCAGGAGCAGAAGGCACGGGAGGGAGTTTCGGCTCCGGTCATCTTCGGGTTCTCGCTGCTATTCGTCTTTCTGATTCTGGCGGCGCTCTACGAAAGCTGGTCGTTGCCGTTCAGCGTGCTCCTGGGCACGTCCGGGCGCGGTATTCGGCGCCTTTGGAGTCTTGTGGCTGCGCCGGGCTGTAGCCAGCGCTTTCTATCCGGCTTACATGGTGCAAATCGAGAACGACGTTTACTCCCAGATCGGCTTGGTGATGCTGATCGGTCTGGCCGCCAAGAACGCGATTCTGATCGTCGAGTTTGCCAAGGAGCGGTACGAAAGCGGGACAGCCTCTGGTGGATGCGGCGCTCGAAGGGGCAAGGCTTCGCCTGCGTCCCGTTCTGATGACGTCGTTTGCGTTCATTCTCGGTTGCGTGCCGCTGTGGACGGCGTCCGGCGCCGGTTCGGTGGCGCGCCAGATCATGGGCACGACCGTAATCGGCGGCATGCTGGCGGCGAGCGCCGTCGGCATCCTCATCGTTCCGGCAAACTTCTATCTGGTGGAGAGGCTCTCCCGCGCTGTTACGAGCGCACGGAGCTGCGCCTCAGATGCTGCCCTCACCCGGGGAAGGAGACTGAAATGACATTTCCGTGTATTCGCTGTTTTGATCGCCGCGGGTTTGATCACGAGTTGCACGGTCGGACCCAATTATCACCGGCCGGCCGTGCAGGTGCCGCAAGGTTTTCGAGCTCCCGATCCATTGCCGGCCCCGCAGGCGGAATCTTTCGCGGACCTGAAGTGGTGGGAGGTTTTTAAGGATCCGGAGTTGCAGGAGTTAGTGAAGACGGCTCTCGCGCCAGAATTACGACTTGCGGGATGCCGTGGCCCGAGTGGAGGAGGCGCGCGCGAATCTCGGGATCACGCGATCCAATCAATTCCCACAAGTGGGCGCGAGCGGGGATCTCCAGTTCACGCGACTTTCCAGAGATGGTTCATTTGCGCTGCCCGCCTCGTTCCTGCCATCGCAGAATCGCAATTGGGGTGAGGCAACGCTGAATCTGCTTTCCTTCGAGGTAGACCTTTGGGGGCGCTTGCGCCGGGCGACTGAAGCGGCGCGCGCGAATCTGTTGAGCGCGGAGGAAAATCGCAAAGCTGTTGTTACGACCCTGGTGAGCGATGTCGCAACCGGGTACTTCACAGTGCGCGAGCTGGACTACGAACTGGAAATCTCAAGCCGGACGCTCGACGACAGACGGATCTCGCTGCGGCTGGTGCAAGCGCGTCAGAGCCGGGGTGTGGCGACTCTACTGGATTTGCGCCAGTCCGAGCAACTTGTGGATGCCGCCGCCGAGACCATCCCGGCAATTCAGCAGCAGATCGAGCAGACCGAGAACCAGATCAGCCTGCTGCTCGGAAAGAATCCGGGCGAGGTGATGCCCCACGAAGGGGCCTTTAATGAAAATCTGTTCCCTCCCGAAGTTCCCGCCGGCCTGCCATCTGCGTTGCTTGAGCGGAGACCCGATATTCGCGAGGCGGAGCAGAACCTCATTGCTGCGAATGCCAACATCGGTGTAGCAAAAGCCGCGTATTTCCCGCAGTTGAGCCTCAGCGGGTTTATCGGTGGTCAAAGCTCGCAATTATCCAGCCTGTTCAGCGGACCACACAGCGCGTGGAGTTTTGTCCCGCAGCTCACGCAGCCGATATTTACGGCTGGCCGTCTCCGTTCCAATGTGAGATTGGCCGAAGCCGAAAGAGACGATGCGGTCATTCAATACCGGAAGGCTATTCAAACGGCCTTCACTGACGTATCCAACGCCTTGATCGCTCATCAAAGAGTGAGGGAAAGCCGGGTGCACCAGGAAGCGCTGGTCGCAGCTCTTGAAGATCGGAAGCGGCTGGCGTATGCCCGTTATTTTGGCGGTGTGGATACGCAACTCAATGCGCTTGAGGCCGATAACGATCTGCTCCAGGCGCAATTGAACCTCAGGCAGATTCGTTTGAACGAGCTGCTGAGCGTAGTCCAGCTATATAAGGCACTCGGCGGCGGCTGGCAAAGCTGAAGGCATTGGAAGCGCTCTGGCGGGACAAAAGCCGGCGATCGCGGCGCAGCCATCCGGCGCGGAGGAGGAACGGTCATGGTTCATCGCCAGTCAGGATCGGATGTAGCCGCTACAATATGAACAAGCAAGCAAGAGAATATCATGCAACCACAACAACCCATGACTGATCACGGTGCGGCTTGCCTGGACGGCCTGGGTCGGAACTCCTCTCGAGAGGCGTCCAGTACTTTCTGCCGTCGAGCCATCTCGGATGGGTAGGACGGGCACGCCGGAAATCATCTTAGAGGAGATCCTGGGATCCTGGGGGCTGCATAGAGTAGCAGCGCACGGCGCTCACGGAGTCGTTATGCCAGACGGCTGTAGAAGACTGTACGCGAACGGCGCCCCGGGGCACGCTTCCGAGATCCGGACTTTGGGAAACCAGTCTTGCACCCTGTGCCAGGATAGGTTACTCCACTTCTGCAATCGTTACAAGGGTACGGATATCGCGTCGATCGATCGTTCCGGCCGCCCGATCCGGTTGTTCGATCCCAGGCGGGACTCATGGACGAGCACTTCAAGTTGGACGGGCCGAACATCCAACCTTTAACGTCGGTTGGAGAGGTGACTACGCGGATGCTGCGGCTGAATGCAGCCGAGCGCGTCATTGAGCGCCGCCTGTTCCAGGCACTGGGTTCCTACCGAAAGAGATGACTGGGCCGTTACTGGAACGCGGCTCCGCAAAATGGTCTGATTGGACCTTTTGGTTCGGTCTCGTCCCGCTGTGGATGTTCTGACAAGGGGGCCCATTCGCAGCCGTGCGCTTTTTGCCGGGCTGAAAGAACTCGCCCAGCTGCCGTGAGAATCTGCGGGCGCTAGCGAGTCTCTTCCATCCTTGGCGATCAATTTGCGTGCCCCAATCACTCTCCGTTTTGCGGCGTATCGACCGGCATACAGTCGGCACACACTGCCTTTGGCGAGGAGCCGGGTTCGTTTGGCGAGTCCAGATTTGCAAACTGACCACCAGTCAGTCTACAATTGCCACGAGCTAAACCGCATTTTCTCCTGACAGGCGCACCAGTTTGCCTTCGGCGGCAGCGACAACCCATTGCTGCCGCGGGGCATACCTTCTCGGATTATCCAGGCGCGACCGCGGCTATCGCCCGGGCTGGGTGGTGATCGGAGCGGCACCCTCATGCGGCACGGAAGGCTGGTAACGGCGTTGCCGGAAGGGTTGCTGGTGCTGGCTATTATTTTTCCGGCCTGCTGCGGAGGCTTGGTATCGGCGGCGAGATGCGCGGATGAGGGTGAAACGGCCTGCCGCCCCCGCCCCGCACTAGGGTGGGCAACAATTCGGCCGGTACTCGTCTGGCGACCAGGCGACACCCGGTGTTCGCTTGTTTACCGGATCGCTCAGGCGATGGGGACATATGACAACGGGTCTGCTTCATAAAGTACAGCGACCCATGAGTTTGCCAATATTCAGATTGCCTCCACTTGTGGAGTCTGTTTTTCCTGGGAAAGCATCTGGATTGTTACAACGACCGCCGGAATCAGGTAGGCAAACGTAACGCAAACCCACATCAGCGCGCCCGCGCATTCCTGGTCTGGGAGAGCTGAGATAAGAAAGACCCGATGTGCAGACAAGTAATGGGGATACACAACGCGGTTACAGAACGTAAGAAATGCGGAAAGCGCATCGCAGGGCAAGGTCGCCAGGAAGAGGTACAACGGAATGCGCCACCGCGGCCACTCCGCGATGCTCGGCCAGGGTTGGATTACCGGCCACCAGAATAGAAGTCCAGCAGCGAGAAAGCTCGCGTGTTCCACTGCGTGCCACCCTGACGAATGCATACCCTGTTCGAACAAGGCGGGTATATGCCAACCGATCACGACGGATGTAGAGACAAGCCAGCAAAATACGGGGTGCGTAACGATGCCGCCGAGCCAGTGCAGGAAGCGAGATCGTGCCAACGGACGAACGGCGTCATAAACGAGAGTCTGCGGAAGACCATGGAGCAACGTGATCGCCGGCGCTCCCAGAAGAATCAGCGGCGCCGCCACCGTCATAAGCAGAAGATGCTGGGCCATATGGGCCGTAAGAAGATGATGATCGAGAGTTGCGAGAGGTGACCCAACGGCGGTCCACACCAGAAACATTCCGCCTATAAACGCCGCCAGCCGCCACCCCGATATCAAGTTTGGCAGGGCCTTCCCCATCCGGTACCAGCCCCACAAATATACGAGAGTCACGACGATCAGGGCGAATGCAACTGGGAATGGGATGGAACGTTCGGGCGACATGACGACCTACTGGCGTTCTCCGAGTTGACCGGCACGGGAAGCATCCTGGGCCGGTGCCTGCCCCGCCGGGTGCAGCGTCTCGAGGAACGCCACCAGGGCAGTGGTCTCGGCGGGGCTCAGGTTCTTGCCATAGGCTGGCATGTTGCCGCCGCCCTGGATCACCTGGCGAATGAGTTGATCCTGTGTGAGTTCGACGGCGATGCGATCCAGTTCTGGCCCGCGCTGTCCTCCAACGCGGCCCAGGGCGTGGCAATTGTGGCACTGCTTCGCTTGGAAGACGAGCGCGCCCTGCCGCTCCAAGGCCGTCCGCCCTTTCAAGTAATGCGCTGGGATCGGATCGCCGCTCCATGCGTCCATCACCGGGCTCCATGGGGCATTGCCGGCCAGATTCGTAAACGTGCCGAGCGCGACGGCAACCAGCAAAATCGTGAGGACCGCGATGGGGCGCCTCCTCCAGCTTTTTTCGCCCTCACCGGAGAAGAACGGGAGCGCCAGAAGTACACCAAGGGCGATCACCGGTCCGATCAGCAGCGCCGGAGTTTCCATCGACGGCGGAAGCAAGGACAGCACCGCATACAGCCACAGGAAGAAATAATCCGGCCGTGGCGCGGTCTGGATGATGGTGGGGTCCGGTTGCCCGCTCGGTCCGAACGGGCCGAAATGCACGGCGCATGCCACGATGCAAAGAAGTATAAAGCCGGAGAAGAATAGGTCCTTGGCCACGGCCCCGGGCACAAACGGAATGCCATCTTTCCGTGTCAGCTCGTGGTACTCCTTTACGTACGTCGCGCGCCGAACGATTCGGCCAGGCATCGGCCATTCGTTGATTCCGAGTTTCAGCACCAGGAGGAGATGAAGTCCGACGAAGGCAATCAGAGATCCCGGGATGACGAAAACATGCAGCGCGAAAAACCGCGAAAGCGTCGCACCCGCTATAATCGGGCCTCCCAACAAGAGGTTCACGATCCACGGCCCGAGGACAGGTATGCGGCTGGAGATCGACGCCCCGATACCCAGTCCCCAATAGGCATCCTGATCGAATCGCAGCACTTGGCCGGTGAAGGCCATGCCGAGCGTCAGGAGTAGAAGCAGGATTCCCACGACCCAGGTGAGTTCCCTCGGGAATTTGTAAGCGCCGAAAAGGAAGACCTGCACCATGTGGATGAGGACGATCGCGACCATGAAGTTCGAACCCCAGCCGTGGAGCGCACGAATGAACCAGCCTAGCGCAACCTGGTGATTGAGAACTTGCAGACTACTCCATGCTTCTCCCGCGGAGGGGACATAAATGAGCGCGAGCAGAATGCCGGTGACAAGCTGCAGAGCGAATACCGTGAGCGCCGCGCTGCCAAAAACATAAGCCCAGCTCGCGGTTTGGCGCGGCACTGGATGCTGCATGGTCTCGCGAATCGGCGCGGCAAGTTGGAGTCGCTCATCGAACCAGCCGCCGACTTTCTTCATCAAGCGCATGGCGGTCTCCCGACATTGATATTCGTGAGGCCCGCAGTAGGCGCGCCGGTGGTGGGCATTTGGCCCGCATCGATGAACAGGTTCCCTTGTTCCAGCTTGTAGCGGTATTCGAATAAGCCGCGTTCCGGCGGTCCGGAGGCCCGTGAGCCGTCCGAATAGTAAGCGCCACCGTGGCAGGGGCACATGAATAGGCCGGACTGCGGGAACCAGCGGACCGGACACCCGAGATGCGCACAATTGATCGCGAAGACCTGGAACTTCTGGCCATCTACATTTCTTACCCAGCAGGGAATATTCGCGGTCTCCCCATCCGTCGGATTGACCACCGGGTTTCGATAAACCGCCAGACGCGTCTGGCCTGCGGGAAACTGATCGAGCCCTCCGAGCTTGAGCCAGGACTCGTACCCCGGCCTCCGTTCGCGAATCACGGGAGAAAGGATGTAGCGTACGATGGGCACCGCCAGGATCGCGCCGACCGTGGCGTTAAAGAGGATTCCGAGCTTCATCAACATGGCACGTCGCGAAAGTCCATCAGGTACGCTCACTGAACACCTCCATTCGGTTTTAGTGCACTGGAATAAGGCTGGCCTGGAAACTGTGGGCGCTGTGCAATAAGCCAAGCCACAACATCGGAAACATCTCCCGGCGACAGTGGCTTGCCGGGGACATCGCCACGCCAATCCGGCGCGCCCAGTTCCGGCCGGCCGACAATTACCGTCGTCCGCAGGCCCTGATTGCTCACTAGCCCGAGATACGAACCATCCACAATGGAACTGGCGCGCTGCCCACCCTGGCCGGACGGGCCATGACATGACGAGCAGAAAGTTTGATACACGGCAACTCCGCGCTTCGGATCGCCGGGAGCCTGCGTTGCGTAGGGCGGAGCATCGGCAGCGTTCAGAACGTCCGGCTTGGCCCAACGACTTCGAATTCCGTCGACGATGGCGTCGACCTGGGCGTCGGTCAGCATGCCACCGGCGTGTTGCGCGAACGCAGGCATTGCAGTTCCGGCAACTCCCTCAGCGGTTACGCGACGAATAGTGCCATCGTCGGCGATTGCCAGGTAAACCGGGTCGGACAGTCCGATCGCTGCGCCGCCCTTTCCATCCGGCCCATGGCATCCGGCACAGTTCCTCGCATAGAGAAGGCTGAAATCCATAATGCTGCTGGGGGCGATCGACTGCGAGTTTGCCGGCGGTCGCCCAGGCGCCCTGTCACGAGTGCCGCAGGCTATCGTGGCCAGTAACCCTACCGCGAGAGGAATTGCCTGGCGCATCATTGCGTTTCGTCCTGTCCGCGGTTTTCTTCCGCCATTCCGGACGCTTCCATACCGGCGCGAACAGAAAGCGGCAGCCGCTGCCACGTGCGTATGCGCTCCTGCCGGGAAACGACGATGCCCGCGACAATGCCGAAGCCCACCTGTGAGATCACGAACCAGAGCCAGTCGATTCGCTGGTTAAGCACAGGATTCACGATTCCGAGAATGCTATGGAGCAGGCCAGACCACAGGATGGGCGCGATGAATCCTCCCAGCAGAACCGGCCGCCGCGGAAGCATTGGCAGTGTCGCGCCGTAAAGCAACCCGACGAGCAGGGACGTGATCAGGTGAATCGGAACGGCGATAAGCAAGGCTCGCGGTTGAAATGCCGCGATTTCAACAGTGCTTTCTGTTATGGCGGCAGGGAAGAATCCGGCAGCCAAGAGATTGATGGGATACCAGATGCTGGTGCGGCTCACAATGCCGTAGATCATCGCCAGGCCCGCCATGGCCACGCATCCGGCCAGGCCGCCCTTCACTCCCGCGGAGATCGGATAGATCTCCACTGGCAGCCACGCTCTTGGCAACTGATGCGCTGTCTCCATGCGGGCTACACGGCGCCGCGTCGTCGTGACCACCGGTACTTGCGTCGACACCAACACCGTTTCGTGAGCTTCCTGAGGCAGAACATCGCGAAACCAGCCAACGGCGCCGGCGATGGCGAGGAGTGCTCCGAGTATGCTGACGGCCCCGCTCGTAACCAGTCCGGCAAACAGCAGCATCGCGCCGAACGCGAGGACAATCGGCCAAGGTGTTGGCGCCGGCATCTCAACCGTGCCCGGCGCGCCCACGCCGCGCTGCTCTACTAATTCGACAGCCATTCGCATCCTTATCTTTAGCGCCCGACAATATACACGACAATGAAGACCACCACCCAGACGGCATCCACAAAATGCCAATACATCGATAGAACCTCGATGCGTTCGGCATGCTGTCTTGCTACATCCCCGCGGAGTGCAAACAGCAATACCGTGGTAAGCGCCAGCAGACCAAACGTCACGTGGAACCCATGCAGGCCGACCAGCGAATAGTAGGTTGTGCCGAATAGGTTGGTTTGAATCGTTAGCCCTTCGTCGTAGATCAGATGGCGCCACTCGCGAACTGTGCCTGCCAGGAAGACTGCTCCGAGCACGATTGTCAGAAGCCACCATACCGCGAAGGAACGCACTCTCCCCGTTTTCAGCAACCGCGCTGCAAAGTGAATAGTCAGACTGCTGGAAAGCAAACAAATCGTCAGGAAAATTGGAACGTGGAGGACATCGCGCGGCTGCGGACCCGAAACGCTCTTCCCGATATAGAAAATGTAGGCGACAACAAAGATCGTGAAAATCGCGGCCTCGGCGGCAATCAGGCCGTACATTCCCACGGGCCCCCTCTTGGCGAGGTTCCACTGGATATCGCCGTTCGGGACAGTGATAGACGGTGCGCTCATAACTCACTCGTACTGCCAATCAGGGTCTTCCGGATGCTTGAGGTCCCAGAGCGGACGGCGGCTCTTGACTGCGGGAATGGTTGCGAAGTTGTAGGATGGCGGCGGCGAAGTGGTGGACCATTCGAGCGTCCACGCATCCCAGGGGTCGCTTCCGGCCAGCTCCCCACGAAAGCACGACCAAAGCAGGTTGGCAAGAAAGACCAAGACGCCAGCCGCCTGAAAGAAGACGCCAATCGTCACGATGAGATTCCAGATGTCCCAGCCGCGCCCCGGCTCGTAGGTATAGATTCGGCGCGGCATCCCGAGAATGCCCGGAATATGCATGAAATCGAATGTCAGATGGAATCCGATGATGAATAGCCAGAAGTGCAATCTGCCGAGTGACTCGCGATACATTCTTCCGGACATCTTGGGGAACCAATAGTAGAAGGCACCAAAGAGCGCGAAGAGAATGCCTCCGACAATCACGTAATGGAAATGCGCGATGACGAAATACGAATTTCCGAGCTGCCAATCGAACGGCGCCGCGCTCAGCATGACTCCGGTCAGTCCCGCAATCAAGAACTGAAACAGAAACGCTACGCAAAACAGCATCGGTGCTTTGAAGTCAATCTGTCCTCCCCACATGGTGGCGAGCCAGTTGAAGATCTTGATCCCGGTTGGGACGGCAATGGCCATCGTCGACAACACAAAAAAGGTATTTGCGGCTGAACTCATACCGACGGTGAACATATGATGGGCCCAGACGCTCATCGCAATAAAGCCGATGCAGACCGTGGCTCCCACCATGATTGGATACCCGAAAATAGCCTTACGGGAAAAGACCGGAATGATCTCTGAGGTGAATGCAAAAGCGGGAATGACAAGCACATAAACTTCCGGGTGGCCGAAGATCCAGAAGAAATGCATCCAAATCACCGCCGATCCTCCGGCTTGCGTATCGAAAAAATGTCCACCCAGGTAACGATCGACAAGCAGCATCAATTGGGCAGCGGTGAGTGGACTCACCGCGAGGACCACCAGGCCGGCCATTACGAGATTCAGCCAGGCGAACAGCGGCATCTTCCCGAGCGTCATTCCCCGGCAGCGCATGCATAGGACAGTGGCAATGATGTTGATCGCCGTTCCGACGCTTCCGAAGCCGGAAACCAGAAGCGACAAGATCCAGAAGTCCGTGCTGTGGCCGCGCGAGAATGTCTGCGAGGTCAGGGGAGCATAGGCGAACCAGCCAACGTCCGGGGCGTTCCCGGCCCCATAGAGTCCGTCACCGCCGACAAAGCTGAAGTAGAGCAGCAGTCCGCCGAACGCCGTCATCCAGAAACTGAACGCGTTCAGGCGCGGGAATGCCATGTCGCGCGCGCCAATCATCAGGGGAATCAAGTAGTTCGCGAACCCAAACAGGACCGGCATGGCCACGAAGAAAATCATGGTCGTACCGTGCATGGTGAACATTCGGTTGAACACCTGGGGCGACACGAAATCGTTATGCGGACGGATGAGCTGGATCCGCATGATGGTCGCCTCAATCCCACCGAATATAAGGAAGACAAGCGCGTAAAGGATGTACAGGATGCCCAGTCGTTTATGATCGACGGTGGTGATCCATTGGTGGAGTTGCTCCACCAGGGGGGGCTTGGAAGCTTCGGAGAGCGGCAAGGCAATCGATTCGGTAGCCATCAGCGAAGAGTCTCCAGATACTGTGTCACGGCATTCAGTTCCGTATCGCTCAATCCCATGGACGGCATTTTGGAGCCGGGTTTGAAGACGGCAGGGTTTTGAATCCAGCGCCGTAGATTGTCAGTTGTGTTCGCTACCGCGCCGGAAGCCAAAGTGTCGCGGCTCATCAGGTGAGTCAGGTCGGGGCCGAAACGCCCATTTGCAGCGGTTCCCGCTATTGCGTGGCAGTTGATACACGCCGTCCGTTCGAAAGTGCGCTGCCCCTCGGAGACAGCTTCACCGGGCTGAGCCGCCTGGCGCTGGCTCTGAATCCAGCGGTCGAACTCATCGCGCGTCTGCACGTAGACGCGCAGAAGCATCTTCGCGTGCTGGGTTCCGCAATATTGCGCGCACTGTCCCAAGTAAAGCCCTGTTTCATGGGGGTCCATCCACATACTGTTGGGGTGGTTCGGTATGAGGTCCGTCTTCCCTGCCAAGCGAGGCACCCAGAAGCTGTGATCGGTATCCGCCGAAAGCAGCGTAAGGAATGTCGGGGTCGGGCGCGCCGGATCGCTCACCGGAATGTGGAGTTCGTTGGCGGTCACCACGCCGAGGGACGGATATCGATACTCCCACCAAAATTGGTGTCCGATGACGGTGACATCAATCGCCGCGCTGGGATGGACTACATTCTGAACACTCGCGATTACTCGCGCCGCAGCCAGGAACAGGACCACGACAATGAGAACCGGAATGACCGTCCACGCAAGTTCCAGTTGAGTACTTCCGTACACCTGGACCGGCTCAATCCCTTCTTCCGCCCGCCGCTTCCTGAATTTTATGGCGGCATAGGCAAGCAGGCCGAAAACGACTATGAAGATGGTTGCGGTGACTGTCAAGACCAAGACAGACAGGTCAAAGATCGACTTGGCCGGAGTGGAAACCGGAGCGAAAATATTCGTTGGGCTGAGAACTGAACCGGCGGACTTCGTAGCTCCGGCTACAACCGTAGGCCAGAGGATTGCCAGGAACAAGAGCACGGCGCCCACGTTGTTCCAGCGCTTCGTCTGACGCCTTCGCATGTAATCGCTTTTCCTGAACCTAAGACCTTGTCTGCATGTGCGCAGACCAACTCGCAGGCCGAGTTCGGGTATTTGAGGGTTGCCTTCGTAGATTAGACCCGTAGTCATATTCCCGGCGCTCTTTCGGCGTGTACTATGAACCTTTTGGGTGCTGATCCAATATAATCGAACGGGAAGCAGGTGACCAGAGTGAGGCTGGCGCGATCTGTCGGATACAGCACCTGGACATCCTTCGGGCTGACCACATTCGTGGATACTACGCGGTAGCGATACGCTCCGTGAAGAGTGCGCACCGTGATCGTATCGTCACGCCGGATCGAGCGAAGGGGCCGGAAAAATGTATCTCTGTGTCCGGCGAGCCCCACATTCCCCGGCCCCCATGGCAACGCGGTCCCGGGTATATGCCCCACCGCCAATTTAAGATCGCTGCCGTCCACCCCTTCCACGACCATCACAGATACACCGAGGCGCGGGATCTCAAGCTTGCCAACAGCACCATGCATCTCAGGTGCGGCCGCGGCGGCCGGGGAATCTGCCGGCGCCGCATTGTTTCCCGCTTTCAGGCGAAGCTCCTTGGCGAAATCCCGGGCCTCGAAGTCCTGATAAGCCTTTACTTCTATGAAGACTGCCAGGCAATATCCCAAAGCGAAAGCGCCAATCGTCGTCAACGCATACTCTGCCAACTTCAGCGTTCGTCTGGCTGGAGTCACGCCAAGGCTAACTCTCATGGGCGTTTCCCCTGGGAAATCACAGGCTGGCGCGTCCGTTCCGGCGACGCAACGTAGCTGGCTCTCGTACGCACTAGGAGTTTCTCGCCATGTCGCCCGGTGACCGTTACTTTGATCTTCCGCTGAGTGTTATCAAGCTTCTGGTTGGACGGGACGTAACCGATTGTGTACTGGTTGCGGATGTCCGCCGCTATCTGCTCACAGATCGGCACAACCTGGCTGGTTTCCTGGGGTCGGAACGCCTCACCCCCGGTGGCACGCGCGATCTTCCTGAGAACTACCGGGTTTCGGCCCTCTTCGGCTTCATCGAACAACCCAACCATATAGATGATTGCGTCGGAATGCCCGGCGTCCGCGAGCACCTGGCCCAGCTTGTAATGACTGGCGTTATCTCCTCCATCGCTGATGACAATCAGAACCTTCTTGTCGAGCGTGGCTCTCTTCAGATGATTGAGGCCGGCTTCGATGGCATCGTACAGCGCCGTCTTGCCACTCGCTGGAATGCCGTTGAGCGCTCCCTCCAGTTCCCCGGGCCTGGCCGAAAATAACTGGGTATCGGGCAGCCCGAACGATATTCTCTCGTTGAAGTTCACGACGAACGCCTCGTCCCGCGGGTTGCTGGAACGTACGAAAGCCAGCGCCGCGGCGGTCACATCATTCCTCTTCCGGCCCATGCTGCCGCTGTTATCGACCGCCAGCCCGACCGCCACCGGAACGTCTTCATGCTCAAATACCCGGATGACCTGCGGCGCGCCATCCTCATATACGTGGAAGTCCTCTTTTCGCAGACCGGAGACAAACCCGCCCTCTCTGTCCAGCACGGCCGCGTGCAGCACAACCAGGTTCACGGTCACCGATATGGTAGAGTTCTCCGGGGGGCCTGTTTGGCCCGGAAGGCGTTGTCCTACGATCAGGAAAAAGAGCGGCAGGTAACCCAGCATGGCGTAGATGTGCCCTCTCGCCGGAACCGCGTTCTGCATCATGTGCGTCTGCCAGCCGCCTTGTTTTTTTCTTCTTAGTTCCAAGTAGCGCCGACGCGGCGAAGTAACCTCGCAGTCCCGAACGCTACCAACCCGATCAGACCCACCAGGGGCAAAGAACTAGCTGTCTGGGGCAAACTGTCTTGTACCGCAGGCGCCGAGGGCAGGAAAACTTCAGCCACATCGACCTCCTGCTCAGTCGGCTGCTGCGCCTTTAGTGGCGTTTGCTTCATCGCCACTACGTGAGTCTCCTTCATTGTTGTGGCGGGCATGGTAGTATTGGCGGCCAGTTCGGTCGGCATCGACGCAACCGGCTGGTTGTTCGCCTTGGCCAACTCCACGGCTTTGACTTTGGGATACACAAAGTCGTGGCCGTAATTCTCGCCGGGATAAAACCAAGCCTTCACCGCCTCGGGAGATCCTGTCGCCCGCTCTTCGAAGGTAATGATCGGTTTGCCGGCCGGTTTCAGACGGTAGTCCGGAATCGTCAGGAATGTGCCGTATAAGTGATTTTCGTTCTTGTTGAACACCTGGACGATACTGCGGTCCGACTGTGAGTCCATAAGCTTGAAGACATAGGCGCCCGGGGGCAGGACCTGTCCAGGGATCTCCACGGGTCCGCTGAATGTAAAGACGGTTTTTTGGTTCCACTCATCTGCTTTGGCCTGCGGGAGCGCTGTCCCTAGCACGCCAAGGCACACGAGTGTAACGATCTTAATGTTGTTCACTTTCGAATTCTCCTTTTGTTGAGAGCGATTCAGGCTGCCTCGTGCCCCTGTCGTTCCTTCCGGTTCTTTGAAGCGCGGCCGTAACACTCTCGTTACCACCGTATGTTTGCAATCGGGCGGCCAACAGGCCGAGGCTGATTGTCGCCGTGTTCTCACAGGAGTTAGGGACTCAACCAAAGAGAACCATTGGTTTAGGGCGGCAGAGCGACATTTGTTTCGACGAGAGGCACGTCACGGCGTCGACAGTGGTGTCTTCAGGGTGACCCTGTGGCGATGCAAGAACTCCCTGCAAACTCTATGGTGGGCGATCCGAAACCGAGCCGGTGATGGTAACCGTAGCGAAGCGCAAGACGTAGGCGCGAAGTGGAGTCGAAAGAAGCGTATGGCCGCAGGAATCTGAATTGGCAAACGCCCTCTCGATTCTCTACTGCGCCCAACGTTCGACATCTTCAGTTGGGACGATATAGATACGGAACGAATCGACACTCCGAACCCGGGGGCCCGATCCTCTTCTGATAGAATCTCAATCGTCGCCTTTGGAAAACCATGGACCGCAGAACTTTCCTCTCCGCCTCTCTGACAGCTTCGGCATTATCAGTGGCCGGCGCAACCACCGCAGGCGCCCAATCCGCCGCCAACAGCGCAAGCGCGGCGGCTGAATACTATGACCTCCGGCGCTATCAGCTCATGAGCGGGCCGGGCACGAGGTTAACCGACAACTATTTCGCCGGCGCGCTGATCCCCGCGCTGAACCGGCTGGGGATCGGGCCCATCGGAGCCTTCTCCATCTATTTTGGTCCGGATACGCCCGCGTACTACCTTTTACTGCCATCGACCAAACTCGAAACCCTGGTGACGGCCGATTTGGAACTGGCAAGGGACCCGGTCTTTATGAAGGCCGCGGCGCCTTTCTGGGACTCTCCCGGGGGCACACCGCCATACAGTACGATTGAGAGCACCCTACTGCGCGCCTTCGAGGGTTATCCGAAGCTCGTCGTCCCGGCCGCTGCCGCGAAAAAGGAAAAACGCATTTACCATCTGCGCCAGTACGTATCGCCGACGAACATGGACCACGTACGCAAGGTGGAAATGTTCAATCATGGCGAGTTCGGCATCTTCGCGAAAGCTGGCGCTGCCGGCGTTTTTTATGCCGATGCGCTGATTGGACCCAGATTGCCGAGCCTCACTTATATGCTCAGCTTCGCGGATATCGCAGCACTTGAAGCTGCCTGGGATAAGTTCTCGGCCGACGCTGACTGGAAGAAACTATCCAGCGATCCGCAGTTCAAGCTGGACCCGCCGACCGTTTCGAAATAACCAGTATCGTGCTGCGCCCACTCGCATGTTCGCAGGTGTAATCAGGTGGCAGTGGCGGCTTCGGGAATCTATGAATCCGGGCGTCGGAGAAGGTCACGCAATCCATTTCCGAATCCCCATAAACATGCTGTTGCCGCCAGGATGTAACACAATCTCTCGCTTCACACTGGAAGTTCTGTGCTGGATGGGAACCCGTGCATCTCGCGCCCCAGGTCACCGTCATATTTCTTGGTTGTCTTGAATAGCTCCATGTGACCGTCGGAGGCTTCAAGGCGGCACGTTTCGCGGATGTTTGCATTTCGGCAGCAGTAAAAGGCTGAAAGCCGCGGGCGACCTCGAGATTCTGGTGCAGAACGGTGAGGGAGTCGATGCCGCTCACCGTCACGGCAACCGGCAAGCTCATCGCATAGCGCAGCCCCATGGCGACAACAACCGCGCCTTCGCGCACCAGTTCTCCACTTCCTCCCAGGCTCTTCATACCCAGCGCCGCGATGCCGCGCCGGTTCACCTCCGGCAGCACGTTGGCCTCGAAGCTGCGAAAGCTCGCGTCCAGGCAATTGAGTGGCATCTGGACGGTGTTAAATGGAAAATTGTGGGACAGCATCCTTAAGTGAATGGAAGGATCCTTATGGCCTGTGAACCCGAGAAACCTCACCTTGCCTTGCTGCTTAGCTTCGAGCAGGGCCTCCGCCGCTCCGTTTGGAGCAAATATCAGATCCGGATCGTTTTCGTAGATCACCTCGTGTATCTGCCACACATCCAGATGATCGGTCTGCAAGCGAGTCAACGATTCCTCAAGCTGGCGCATGGCGACATCTTTGTCGCGCCCATGCGTACAAACCTTCGTCATCACGATTGCGCGGTCCCGCTTGCCCTTGAGTGCGCGGCCCAACCGCTCCTCGCTCAGGCCCCTATGATATTCCCAGGCATTGTCGAAGAAGTTCACGCCGGCATCCAACGCTTCATTTACAATTTGGGCGGATTCAGTCTCGCTGTCGGCAGAGCCTAGATGGTATCCGCCGATTCCCAATACCGAGACTTCCAATCCGGTGCGGCCTAGCGGGCGCTTGGGTATCTCTGTGCCGGATTGGCCCTGGGCCGCGAGGGCTGAGGCGCCGAGCATAAACGTCTCCACAAAAGTTCTTCTGGTTAATTCAACTGAAGGTGGCATGTTATTTAGTCGGAGGGAACGGATGTCCGCTGTTGTCTGTCATCTTGAGCATCTCGCGCACTTCAACCTGCTGCATATCGAGAGGAAAGCCGTGAGCAAGACGCGCTTCGGGGTTGTCAAACCGGAGCGACAGCTTGTAAAGTTCAAATCGGCCATCAGCCGCATATGTGCGGCAACGGTCGCGCAGCGACTTCATCGCCGGCGGCGGCAACGGCTCGAAACCCTGAGCTACTTTGAGCGCCTGCTGCAACGCCTCGGGCTTATCGATTCCGGTGATTGTGGTAGTCACCGGCAGGCTCATCGCGTACCCAAGGGCTTCCTCGCCAGTCATCACACCCTTTTGAACGGGCTCGCCATGGCCACAAATGGGCTTCATACCAAGCGCGGCGATTCCCCGGCGATTCAACTCCGGTAGTACCTGTTGCTCGAAGCTATGAAAGTTCGCGTCAAACGCGTTCAGCGGCATTTGCACGGAGTCAAACGGAAAGCCTGTGGCAAGCATCTTCAGGTGAATGGATGGGTCCTTGTGTCCCGTGAATCCGACAAACCGTACCTTCCCTTCTTTCTTGGCCTGTTCTAATGCCTCCGCGGCGCCATTCTTCCGGATAAACAAGGCCGGATCGTTTTCGAAACACACTCCGTGAATCTGCCAAAGGTCCAAATGATCGGTTCGCAACCGATGCAGCGATTCGTCGAGCATGCGCAGCGCAAGTGCCTTGTCGCGCCCGTGGGTACAGACCTTGGTCATCAGGAACACGCGATCGCGCACGCCCTTCAAACCCGCGCCCATCCAGGCTTCGGTCTTGCCGCGGTGATATTCCCAGCAATTGTCGAAGAACGTAATACCGCCATCCACGGCCTCTCTGACCAGGCGTACCGCAGTGCCCTCGTCAGGTGCATCGCCGAGGTGATGTCCACCGAACCCCAACGCCGAGATCTTGACGTTGTGGCGGCCAAACTGTCGCAAAGGAATGGCACTGCTAGCGTTGGGCATCGTGGACTCTCGTTGATCCCAACTTAGGCAATTGAGGCGCCATTGGCACTTCCGCGACGTCGACGCACCATAGTGCCGTCACCGACAGCCAGGCGGCCCCTGCCGGCTGGATTGATCCGCGACCTTCGGCGAATTCCGCGCCACCGCAAACACCGGCGTGATGTGGCCGGCCGATGTCTCCCTCTCGACATCCCTGTCCCTATTCCGACTCGGCACGGCTTTTATCGGCCTGATGCTTCGCTCAAACCCGTTCGGGAGGATGGCCCAGTTTGCATGGTCCACAGTGCTGTGAAGGGCGCCGCGTGCCCAGGTCGCCACGGGATGCCTGGCAAACGCCCCATACGGCTCGAGCTGCACAAATGAGTCCGAGAGACCGACCTCTCGAACTTCACGGATACCCGCACCGCTCAGAACCCCGCCGGACAAACACTTCCCAGAGCACATTACCACTCGCTGGGTTGCTTCTTGGAAACGCTCGACACATCTGTCTGCCCAGCGTCCCGAGAATGGCCGTATAGACCAACAAACCGACTAATCTACAAGAAGTTGGCGCGTGGCCGTGCGATTGCACAATACGAGAGCGGAGATACAGATGAATACAAAGTGTAAGATTGTTAATGTCGTCGGAGTGATCTTCTTGCCGCGACGGCATCCTTCGCTCAGCAAGTGAAGACCGACTTCGATCGCGACTCGGATTTCGGACACTACAAAACCTACTCATGGGAGAAGGTCCAGACGCAGGACTCGCTATGGGTCGATCGTATTAAGGGAGCCGTTGATTCAGCTCTCGCCGCGAAAGGATGGACGAAGGTGGACTCGGGCGGCGACGTGGCAATCATCGCTGTGGAGAGTACTCAGGACCAACAGACGCTCAACACTTTCTACGACGGCTTTGGCGGTGGTTGGCGATGGCGCGGATTCGGAGGATTCGGAGACTCCACAACCACCTTCGATACGTATAAGGTCGGCACTCTGGTGGTCGATCTGTTCGATGCCAGCACAAAAAAGCTGATTTGGAGAGGGTCCGCAAGTGACACGCTTTCAGACAAGTCCGACAAGAACATCAAGACTCTCGACAAAGCGGTTCAGAAGATGTTCGATCGCTTCCCGCCCAGCCCGAAGAAATAGCGTAATAGAAGCGGGCTTCCAGTTGAAAGGAGAGTCATTATGAAGAAGTTCCAACAAGGCATGGCGCTCTTCCTATCGTGGTGCCTGGTGGGTGTGTGTGCAGGAGATGGATTCGCCTATCAGAATAGCCCACCTCAGGCGGCGCAACAGAGCCGGGACCAATTGCAACAACTCGCAGCGCCTATCGCTCTATACCCCGACACGTTGATTGCGCAGATCCTGCCGGCTGCCACATACCCGGACCAGATCGTGGACGCCGAGAGGTGGATGCAACAGCATAAAGATCTCACTGGCGACAATCTGGCAAAAGAGGTAGACCAACAATCATGGGATCCCGGCGTGAAAGCTCTGACACAGTTCCCAGCGGTGCTCGCCAACATGAAACAGAATCTGGCCTGGACCTCGGAACTGGGCGACGCATACATCAATCAGCGCCTGGAGCTGACGCAGGCGATTCAAACCATGCGGCAGCGCGCTAAGCAGGCCGGAAATCTGCAGACTACGGATCAAGAGAAGGTGACCACTCGCGGACAAGACATTGTCATTCAACCCGCGTCAACGGAGGTAGTATACGTACCCCAATACGATCCATGGCTGGTTTACGGAGATCCACTAGCCGTCTTCCCGGGCTGGTATCCGTATCCCGGGCTCTTCCTAGACGGTCCGGGGATCGCCTTTGGGCTTGGTTTCGGAGTAGGTTTCTTTGGGGGCTTCGGTTGGGGCTGGGGCCATTGGGGCTTCGATTGGCACGGTGGCGGCAGGGCGGTCTACAACCACAATACGTACATCTCCCACAGCCGAACGATTGTCAATCGCAATGACTTTCGCTCGACTCGCGCCAACTTTGACCGTTCCGCGGACTTTCGCGCTTCGAACGACTCGCACGCAATGTCCGGCACACATTCCAGCGCGTTCAGCGGATTCAGTCATGGCGGTTTTACGAGAAGCAGTTCATTCCGTGGGCAATCCAGCTTCGGCGGTTTCCACGGAGGAGGTTTTGGTGGCGGCTTTCACGGCGGCGGAGGCCGGCGATAGAGAGCAGGAGGCGATGAAACGATGAAACGAAAAGCAATTCCATTGGCAATATTTGCGATATCTATTGGGACTGGCACCGGCATGGCTCAACAATCCGCCCAGCCGGTATTTTCATCGGCCGCCGAGGCCGGCCAGAGCCTATTCCAAGCAGTGCAAAGCAACAGCGAGGCGGCGATTAGCCAAATTCTGGGTGGATCGACGGATCTCGCCTCTTCGCATGACGACGGCCAGGATAAGGCGGACCGCGAAGTTTTCGTCCAAAAATATCAGCAGATGCACCGCCTGCACCGTGAGCGTGACGGATCGGTGACTCTGTACATTGGCGCCGAGAACTGGCCGTTCCCTATTCCGATCGTCGAGAAGAACGGGGCTTGGCGCTTCGACGTGGAGGCCGGCCAACAGGAGATCCGATTCCGGCGTATCGGCGAGAACGAGCTCCACGGTAATTTCGGTTTGCCACGAATTTGCTACCGCAAAGCGCAATCGCGCGGACGCCGCGAATTCGACGGTATTGCATGGTTACTACTTCCGCGTGTTGACGCCGGCCAAAGCTGCGGGCGGATTCGCAGTGATCGCGTACCCGGCGGAATATCGGTCGTCAGGCGTGATGACATTCGTCGTCACGGAGAAGGGCGAGGTGTTTGAAAAGGACCTCGGCGCCAACACTTCGGCGGTCGCAGGTGCAATGGCATCGTTTCACAAGGACGCTACGTGGCGCGGTGCCGGTGAATAGAAAGTGGGACCCAGGCATTCAAATTAAGGAGTAGAACCTATGTTTAGAACGTTTGTCGTCATCGGTCTTACGCTCGGTGTGCTGCAAGCCCAGGAGCAAACACCGGATCAGAGATTGCGGAGCGCAGCAACGGTGCTTCATGAGATCCTGTCCGCGCCAGATAAGGGAATACCGGAAGATCTCCTGGCACGGGCGCAGTGTGTCATGATCGTCCCCGGACTCAAGAAGGGAGCCTTTCTGGTTGGCGGGGAATATGGTCGCGGTTTCGCAGTTTGCCGCCGCGACGGAGTATGGGGAGGTCCCGCTGCAATCAGGTTCGGCGGCGGGAGCTTTGGCGCCCAAATCGGTGGCGAATCGACTGATGTGGTGATGCTGGTGATGAACCGCCACGGTATGGAAAAGTTGGCCTCGGACAAATTCACGATTGGCGGCGATGGGTCCGCGGCGGCTGGACCAGTGGGACGAACCAGCGCCGCGGATACGGACATCCTTTTGCACGCTGAGATTCTCTCGTACTCCCGAACGCGTGGAGTCTTCGCCGGTGTCTCACTGGATGGGACGGTGGTTAGCCAGGATCACAGCGAGGACCGAAAACTCTATGGCCAGGACGTTCGCAATCAAGTTGTCCTCATGGGTGATTTGCGTCCGCCAACGGCTGCACGACCGCTGATTTCCGAGTTAGAACGGTATTCACCAGGAAAGCCGTAGCGAAGGTGCGTGGGGTGAGACAGACCATCGCCTTTGGTGGTCTGTCCTGCCTCTTGAATAGCGACGTCGTGTCCGCTCAGCTTGGCCGTCCTCGGGCTTCAACGGTCCATTCTGGCCGCGAGCAGGAAATCCGGAATGATTTCCATTCCGGCCTCGACCATCTGAACGCCATCGGCCGTTTTACACCCCGCGGCTTGGGCGGCCTGTAGGAATGGCGTGACCCCATGGCCGGCGACAACGTCGCCCACGAACATCGAAGAAGTGAGTAGACGCGCGGGAACCGGAAGCGGATCTTGCGGAGACATGCCCATCGGAGTTGCGTTGACCACAATATCGCAATCGGTCGGGTCCGGTGGACCGGCGATAACGCGGGCGCGGCCTAAGCCGGACAGAAGTCGAACGAGATGATCGAGCCGCGATTGGCTGGCGTCGTGCAGCACCAGTTCCCGCACTCCCGCTTCGAGCAGCGCAACGGCGATGGCGCTACCCGCCCCCCCGGCTCCGACCTGAAGGACCCGCGCCCCTTTCGGCTTGGCGCCTTTCTTTTTCTGGGCTGTAACGAAAGCAACACCATCAAGCATGTCGCCATGCCAGGAACCGTCCCCATTGCGCCGTGCCAAGTTCACCACACCCAACAGCTTCGCGGTTTCCGAAGACGTGGCACAGTAGGCGAACATACTGTTCTTGTGCGGCATGGTGATCAGTAGACCGCGAACGTTTTGGACAAGCCCTAGACCGCGTACAACGCTTTCCAGTTCTCCGTCTGGAACCTGCATCGGCACACAGATGCCGTTGTGGTCCCGCGCTTCAAATTCGGCGGTGAGGCGTTGCGGCGACTTCACGAATAGGATCGGATCGCCGATAATCGGATACAACGAGGTCTCTCCGCTCAGCTTCTCAAGCATTCTCTTCTCTCCCCGTCTATTCAGGGTACCGAAGAGTAATCGATGTCATCGGAATGGAACGCGGGGCCCGCCGGCGCCGTTACTCGCACCTCAGAACGGTTTCGACGCAACGAGCCAGCGAGGCACTACCGTACGTATGTGTAGTCCCTGTTGGAACTGCGGTACCTTGCGCTCGCGGCACTGACCAGTTGGTCTTCAGCGCTATCGGGTGTCCAATCTTCCATACGCTGTGTAGCTGGAAGCCTTTCGCTCTGCCCGGAGGAGTATTTCGCGAGACCCAGTCTTTGCATCATAGCGATCAGCGTAGTTCTGGGCATCCCGAGCCTGGCGGCCGCTCCACTCCGTCCGCCGACCACTCCATTTGTTTCACGAAGCGTCGCCACGATGTGTGCGCGCTCCGCATCCGCCAGAGTACGAACCTCACCGGAGACGGCCTGCATCCGCAGTTCTGAAAGGCGCGGCCGCAGTACCGCGCCACTCGTCATGATTACCGCGCGTTCAATGAAGTTTTGTAGTTCGCGAATATTCCCCGGCCAATCATGGATCTCAAGCGCTTCCATTACATCCTCGGGGATGCAGTCAATGGTTTTGCCTTGCCGCGCGGCAAACTTTCGAACGAAGTGGCTTGCCAGAAGGGAAATATCGCCCTCCCTTTCGCGCAGGGGCGGCAAGTTGATGGGAAAGACATTCAGCCGGTAGTAGAGATCGGCGCGAAAATTCTTCTCCTGGACCATGCTCCACAGATCTTGGTTGGTAGCGGCGATCACGCGCACGTTCACGGGAATCGCGCGGCTGCCGCCCAGACGCTCGACCTGCTGTTCCTGAAGAACGCGCAAAAGCTTCGGCTGGAGTTCCAACGGTAGGTCGCCAATTTCATCGAGGAACAACGTGCCGCGATCCGCAGCCTGAAAGCGTCCTTCGCGGTGCGTAACGGCGCCCGTAAAAGCGCCTCGCTCGTACCCGAAGAGTTCGCTCTCCAGCAGCGCCGCCGGAATCGCGGCACAGTTGATGGCCACCAGGTTTTGTTGGCGGCGCGGACTGGCGGAGTGAATTGCTTGCGCCACCACTTCCTTGCCGGTGCCCGTCTCTCCGCGTAGCAGGACGGCGCTATCCACCGGTGCCACCATGTTGATTTCATCCAGTAAAGCCCGGAATCTCGGGCTGCAACCAATCAAATCCGACGTAGCCATTTTTCCTCCTTGCTTAACAGCTCGGTACCCAGGTCAAGCCTCTACAGGTGGGACCAGGGCAAGCTCGATTGCGCCCAACAAATCCGCAGCGTCGAAGGGCTTATGCAGGAAGCCGATCGCGCCTTGACTGAGGGGCTCGATTGCGAATTTGCCTCGTCGTAGTGAGCGGGTAATAAAGATCTCTGGCAAACCGGAACGCTGTACACTCGACTCCCTGTCAACCTGATTGTGCTTCCAGACGCCCTGTTCCCGAAACCCTCTATAGGCGAACCCGAAATGGGCTGAAACGATAGAGATTGGATTCATACTTTTTGGGGAGCCGATGATGTCCTACGGT
The DNA here is from genome assembly GCA_963803725.1 of Bryobacterales bacterium. Classification (GTDB taxonomy): domain Bacteria; phylum Acidobacteriota; class Terriglobia; order Bryobacterales; family Bryobacteraceae; genus JOPF133. The sequence goes on from CAWDOH010000031.1 coordinate 151,376, forward strand.
TCGCTAAATGCGATATGTTTTCTGCCGTACAGGATGGCATCCACGGACCATGTCCCAGGCCCAATCATCGCTAACGTCGAGCTTAGGATCGCCAACGCCACCGGAATTTCCGCAGCCGTGGGTGCGGATGAAGCGATCCAAACCTCAATACTGGCCACCAGCACTCCCGCGAGCGGGGTCCACAAACCGGCAATCAGCAGGATGCCCGCCAGTGCCGCAACGCTATGATGGATGGCGAACCGGCATGCCGGTGTCGCACTCAGGCATTGAAAGTCCCAGTAAACCAGCACCCCGCCGACAAGCAATCGCTGAATCAGAAGCCCTCGACCGGGCCAACCATTCGCGAACGTGGAAAAAAGCCGTTGCACAAGATCTCCCCTCTCAAGGCTACGAGACTTCGTGCTCGGATCGAAACGTTCAAAAATGTGAACCGAATTTGCGACTTTTGGGGGATGTCTGCAGTTCTATGATTCCGCGCTGCAGGCCGATTGTGACTGCGTGAGTGCGGTCGTTTGCTCGCAGTTTATCGAGAAGGCGTGTGACGTGGCTTTTCACGGTCTCTTCCGTGATCGAAAGCTGTGCGGCGATCTCTTTGTTTGCGTTTCCTTTTGCGATCAGCCGAAGGACGTCCATTTCGCGGGCTGTCAACCCATCCTCGCCGGCATGCTCCGCCAGTTCGGCTGCGATTTCGGCCGGTACCCGCTTCTCTCCGGCATGGACGGCGCGGATGGTCTCCACTAGATCGGTATGTACGTTACCCTTTAACAGGTAACCGCGCGCACCGGCTCTCAGCGCGCGTACCACCTGTACATCCCCCGTGTACGTTGTCAGGACGATGATTCGCGCCTCCGGAAATTCGCTGCGAATCCCAATAATTGCTTCGATACCGTTCATATCCGGCATTTGCAAATCCATCAGCGTCACGTCCGGATGATGTTGCCGGAATTGCTCCAGCGCCTCCCTCCCGGTGGCGGCCTGCGCGACAAGCGACATATCGGGTTGAGCGTTAAGCAATGATGCTATCCCATAGCGAAGAAGAGCGTGGTCGTCGACAGCGAGGACTCGGATCTTTGTAGGTTCAGTGTTCATGGCCGCGCCCTCTTTCGCCGAGGGAACCAAAACCGGTTCTCCTCGTGGTTGGTTCGGTACGCAATCGATCCGGGGACGGACAGCCGCGCCTCCGTGCCCGCTCCCGCCTCACTCCAGAAATCCAATTGGGCGCCGATTCGTTTCGCCCGTTCGCGCATTCCAGCCAGCCCCCAATGCCCGTGACGCCCGCCACCCTTAAGAATCTCCGGGTCGATGCCTTTACCGTCATCTCGGACATGCACACGGAGCAGGTGCGGGTCGTATCGAATCTCAGCTTCGATTTGGGCTGACTCCGAATGCCGGAATGCGTTCCGTAGTAATTCTCGTGCAATCCGGTAAACTTCATCCTGGAGGAGCGGCTGCAACGGGTGCCGCTCGCCTTCCACCTCCAGGCGGAAGCTCACCGGACGATCTTTTGATTGTGGAGAGCGCGCCAGATCCTGCCCCATGATGGTCAATGCTTGAGCGAGGTCGTCCTGATCGGGCGGTTGAGAACGCAGCTCTTGAATTGCGCCCCGACCCTCAGCAATGGCTCCGGCCGCCATGGTGATGGCATCGTCGAGTTTGTGAGCAGCCTGTTCGGGGCGCCGCGAGAAAAGGTCGCGCGCGGCCTGCATTTGGATCAGGGAAGCCTGGCAGCTCTGTAACAACGTATCGTGAAGCTCGCGGGCGACGCGCATGCGTTCGTCCACCCGGCCTTCCACCTGGGCCTGGAACTCTCGCGCGAGCTGATACAGCCGCAGGCGGTAGAGCCCCCACAACGAGGCCAAAATCAAGCCGCCGCAGAGCGCCTCAAACCACGCGGTTTTCCAAAGTGGGGGCAAGATCTCGATTTGGAGGTTTACCCCCGGCTCGCTCCACGCGCCCCGGCCGGTGGCCGCCTGCACGCGAAAAGTATAAGCTTTAGCGGGGAGCGTGTTATAGGTCGCCAGCCTCTCATCGCTTCCGACTTCGTGCCAGGCGTTCTCCAGTGGTTCCAGCTTGTAGCGATACCGGTTGTTGGCCGGATTTCGATAGCTCAGCGCTGAGAATCCTAGCGAGAATGTATTTTGTTCGTGCGAGAGCCTCAATCGCCTCGTATATGAAATGGCTTTGCTGAGCGGCGAACCGCCCCCAACTTCAACGGGGATACCGGATAAGCGGAATTCCGTAAGGGCCACAGGCGGTACGTACGGAAGGGTGACAAGCTTGTCGGGATAAAATGCCACGCCCCCCGAGTAACCTCCAAAGAACATTTCTCCATTCGGACTCTTGAAACAGGCGCCCCAGCCAGTCAAATCGTTTCCGGGTAGACCATCCGCGGCAGTGTAATTGGTGAAACTCTCGGTGTTGGGATCGAATCTGGACAATCCCGCGTTGGTACTCACCCACAAGGCCCCGTGATCATCCTCGAGTACGCAGGTTACGAAGTTGCTCGCCAGTCCATCCTTCTGGTCGTAGTTGGTGAACGCCCCCGAAGTGGGGTTAAATTTGGTGAGCCCATTCTGGGTACCGGCCCAAATCACACCCGATCCACTCACATGTATGTGAGGCCCCGAACCGTCGGGAAGTGCGCGAAGGTTGGCTGAATTCGGACTGGTATATTTGGAGCTGATCGGTAGCCAGGTCCAAGCGATGTAACCCCGAGTTGAGCGAACCGAGCCAGAGAACGTTGCGAGTCGGGTCTTCAGCGATGGACATATAAAACTGGCTGCGGCCGCTATTCCAATCGGCTTTGAAAACTTTGAATTTCCCGGTTCGCGGGTCAAATCGGTTCAGGCCATCGCTAGTGCCGACCCAGAGCGTGCCTGCGTGGTCAATGAACAGCCGGAGGATCAGATTGCTGCTCAAGCTGGAGGGATCTCCGTCCGCGTGCCGGAAGATCTTGAATCTGGTGCGGCCGTCAAACCGAACGAGTCCGTGTCCCCAGGTACCTGCCCAGAGATGTCCTGGAACATCTTCGATAATAGCGGTCACCATCGGCTGCGAGTTGATTCCCGCGGTCCACCGCTCCAGCCGGCCGGATTTTCGATCGATCCGGTTGAGCCCGTCGGCGTTGCCTATCCAGAGAGTTCCATCACGGTCGGCGTAGATCGCATTCACTAAATCGCGTGTAAGATCGTTGGCGCCCGGACCGCTGCGAAATGTTTCGAACGGAGCCGGGTCTAGACTGAAGCGATTCGGCCCGTGTCCATCGAGGCCAACCCAAATGTTTCCTTCACGATCCTCGGCCAGCGCAATGACACGCTCCTCGGCCACGCTGTTCGGATCGGCGGGATCGTGCCGATACCGGACGAAGCAACGCCGTTGTGGGTCCAACCGCAGAAGGCCCAGAGCCGGCGAGCCAATCCACAGAGTGCCGTGCCGGTCCTCTAGCATGGAGAAGACTCCCGTAAAGCCGCCGGGCGGTGGGTCCTGCGGATAAAACGAATATTGGACCACCTGATTCGTCTTCCTATCGAACGTAGCCAGCCCGTTGCCGGTCTCGCAATAAATCCAGAACCTTCCCGCGCGATCTTCATAGAAAGAGGGTTTTGACGCTCGCTCGATCGGAATATGGAGCGTCACCTTTCCGGCCTCGCGATCGAACGCGTCCAGGCCCTCGTTCGTGCCAACCCAGAACGTGCCTGAGCTGTCTTCCCCGGTCCACTGGACATTATGGGAGCTCAGGCCCGAGCGATAGTGTCTGATTTGTCCTGTCGCGGGATCGAATCGGTGAAGCCCGGTTCCGCTGGCAAGCCACAGCATTCCAGCGCGATCCTGTGAAATGTGAACGACCGTGCCCGCTGGGTCGTCAGGCTCCACCTGATAATGCGTGAACTTTTCGGTCGCAGGATCGAGCCTGTCGAGGAACCTGTTGGTTGCCACCCAAAGCATTCCCGACTTGTCTTTGAACAGCGCGGAGATGAATTGTCCCCAATGCTGTCCGGTTGCCTGGGATCGTGCACAAACACCTTGAATCTGTAACCATCGTACCGATTGAGCCCGTACGTCCCGCCAAACCATACGAATCCCTGGTCGTCCTGAACAATATGCTGGACTCTAGTGTGAGACAGACCATCGGCGGGGGAGACGGAGGTGAACCGCAAATCCTTGCCATCGACCACAGGCAATCGGACGGTGTGAGGATCGAAGTGCACCTGGGGTTCTGCCGCCGCGGCGAGGAGCGACAAGATCGGCAATCAGCACCGCAAGTCTGCCGGCGCCGAGAAAACAAAGTCGACCGACGCGCACCAATTCCACCCCTCCAAATGAATCTCACAACAATAATACGGCACGACTCGCAGCCTGATGCCGGGTTGGCCCCGCTCCGCCCCATATCAGAACAGGAGCTTCAGGGCGAACTGAATCTCGCGCGGCGTGGATCCCGGCGTGGTGGCCGAGACGATTCCGAAGTTGGCCGCCCCAAGCGCGGCGCCGGGCCCGGCGAAGTTCGCCGTGTTAGTCAGGTTGAATACCTCCATGCGGAACTGCACCCTCATGGACTCGCGGATATCGAACAGCTTGAACACCGAGAAGTCCACGCGTCGTTGCGGCGGGCCGAACACCTGATTCCGCCGTTCGTCGCCAAGCGTGGCCTTGGTTTGCTGAACGAACGCGCTGGTGTTGAACCACTCCTGCAGCGTTGGATTCGATAGGGATACGGACCCCACCTGGTCGGGCCTGTCCGCGGAAAGCCCGACGATGCCGCTGACCGCGCTGGCGTTCAGCACAGTCTGCGGCAATCCGGTCTGCCAGGCGCCAATCAGGTTGACCGACCATCCCTTTCCGAGCACGCCGCCCACGCCCTTCAGATTCTCGCCGAATGGCAGATCATAATTGACCATGGCCGTGACCCGGTGGCGAATGTCCAGATCCGAGTTGCCATAATCGTACTGTTGCCAGCCTTTCGCGATATTGGGATGGCTCGGGTCGGATGGACTGTCGACCAGGCAGTAGCCGACACAAGTGGTGGTGGCGCCGCCTTGTCCCTCATCGGTGACCTGGGTGTTTCCGGCCGAGTGTGAGTAGGTATAGTTCCCGTTTAACGCCAAACCATTGCTCAGCCGCCGCTGGAACATGATCTGCATCGCCTTGTACGTGGATATTCCAGCGCTTTCCCGTTGGTCGAGGGTGACACCAGTCAGGTCAGGATAAGGCAGAGGACCGCCGCCATAGCCGTTCTGGTTGATGTTGGGCTGGGCGGTCAGGTGCTGCCCCAGGTTGCCGATATAACCGATCGAGACAATGTTGCCGGCCAGTTCTTTTTGCAGTTGAGTGCTGAACTGCTCGATATAACTCGAGCGGTAGTTAAAGTCCGTCGAGGAGATGATGGTACCCGCATACTTGGCAGGATCAGTCGCCGTGGTGAGATCGACCACCGGCGGCGGAAGTCCGGCGGAGAGGAGCGGGAAGTATCCGCTACTGGTAGCGAACGATCCGCACGGCACCGCAGAGGTCAAACCACAGCCAAATTGGTAGGTGTAGGGCGCACTCTTCATGAGGGCGCCGGCTGTATAATTGCCGGGCCAATAAGTCATACCAAACCCTCCGCGCACTACCGTTCCGTGCACCAGAGTCGCAGCGAAGCCAAAACGGGGAGCCACGTCCCGGTAGTCGGTCTCGACTCCCGCCGTCGGCGCGCTCTTCTGAGCGCCGGGGAGGGAGGGTGAAATCAGCAATCCTGTGGCCGTGTCGAAGTTCGAGAATTGGCCGTATCGTTCCGTGAACGGCGTAAATACGTCATACCGGAGGCCAATATTCAGTGTCAGCCATCGCTTGACGCGCCAGTCGTCCTGCACGTAGAAGTTGGGTTCTTTGGTGCTGTAGAAAGGATCGTTCAATGTGTTCCAGCGCTGCGCGTTGGCCATCTGCCCGGTGATCAGATCACCGAGCAAATTGCCGGTTTGCGTGAATCCGCCGATCATCAGGTAGAATCCTTGCGGGAATATGCTCTGGCCCGCACCCAGTTGCCGCGCAGTGATGCCGGCGCCGGTCTTGATGTTGTGTGCACCCTTAGTCCAAGTCATGGAGCCGGTCAGCATGTACGAGTCGTTAATGATCGTCAGAGGGAGGGCGTACGGGTCGCCCAAGCTCTGGTATGCCGTGCCGGCCATGTAGATTGTCGGCAGGCCGCTAGTAACGATATTGCCAGGAACATTGATACAACTTGTGGAGTTGCAAGGGAACCCGATCCGGGTAGCCACATCGCTACCGTAATTCAGCGGATCCGACTCGATATTGCTGCGCAGATAGCCAACTTTGATGTCCAGCAGGAGGTTAGGCCGCAACACATCCTGGAAGCCGGCTGCGGCATTCTGCTGTCGCTCCCTGGATTGGCCTGGAAAGGTGGTCTGGCCGCCACCGACGCCGTCGCCCGGGTACAGGGTTAGGGGACCTCCACTGGTGCTGATAGTGGTCTTGGGCAGGATCGGCGGCGTGAACGTGGTCACGTTGTTGAAGGAGTAACGCGCGAACAGCAGTTTGCTCCGGCTCAGGTGATGATCGATGCGGGTGTCGAACGTGTCGCTATCCTGGGTCCTCACCGGGCTGGCCGTATAGTTATTCACTGTGCCGGGTGACGTCGGTTTCGGATACATCTCAAAATACGCCAAGCCTACTGGATCGAACTGGCTCCTCGGGATGATCGGCCCGCCGATGTCGGAAAAATTGCCGGGGTTCTGCTCCTCGAAGAGGGTGGGCACAGTGGTGGTGCCGGTCTCGCCGCGCACCTGCCGAAAGCCTTCGTAATCGCCGAAAAAGAAGGTCTTGTCCTTGACAATGGGCCCTCCCAAGCTGGCCCCGAACTGATTCTGGCGAACGTCCTCGGTCCTCGCCGCAAAGAAGCCACGCGCGTCTGCAACGCTGTTGCGGAGAAACTCGAATATCGAACCGTGAAACTTATTGGTGCCCGACTTCGTGATCAGATCCACTACAGCCCCGGCCGCGCGGCCCACCTCCGCCGTGTAGATGTTGGTTTGTACTCGCACCTCCTGAATCGCCTCGATTGACGGCCGCACGCCAATGGTGCCGATAGACCGCTCGTTGTTGTCCATGCCGTCAATCAGGTTGTTGTTGACGATGTCTGTCTGGCCGTTGGCCGTGTAGGACGAGGATTGGCGGCGGTCATCCGGCCGGTTGCCGCTACTTAGGGAATCCGGCAGGCCTTCGGCCACGCCGGGCGAAAGTTGCACCAGATTAATAAAGTTGCGCCCGTTCAGCGGAAGATCCTGCACGGCCTTGTCGGCGATCAGGGCGCCGACCGAGGAGCTGTCGGTCTGCAGGGCCGCGGCTGTGGCGCTCACTTCGATGCTCTCGGCCTTTGCTCCTAGCGACAACTTCGCGTCCAGCCGCAAACGGTCGCCCGCGGCCAATTTCACGTTGCGCGCGTCATAGGGTGCGAAGCTCGGAGCTAGCACCCTCAGGGCATAAACACCTACTTGCAGGTTGGTGAACGTGTACGTTCCCGCGTCGCTGGAAATGATTGTTCGGGAGACGTTGGTGCCGGCGTTCGTAATAGTGACGGCGGCGTTCGGAAGCGCCGCCCCCGACGCGTCAGTCACAGTGCCAACCACATCGGCGGTGTTGAGCTGGGCGCGGACGTCAACACCGCGAAACCAATAACAGAAGCCCGACGGCTCGAATGAAGCCGCACTGTCGAAACATGGAGCAACCTCCTCCGTTAAGCTTCTATCGGGCCGTCAACCTTGACGGTCGCACACAAGCCTCTCTTTCTTCGAACCGACCCCGAATTTAACAAATGAAACATATTACCTCAACGATGGCGCCGCAATTCTGAAATCGCTCGCGCTGCGCGGGCTTGCGTCGGTTGCCATCCGCCCTCCCTATCAACGCTGATTTTGCTTCCGAGCGCCCTTCTCGCGAAACCCCCTATAGTCAAACCGGGGACACGCTAGAAGGATGGAAATTGGATTCCTACTTTTGGGGGAGTCGATGATGTGCCGCCACGGTTCCGAGAGTGCATTTCCTGCCGTACGGTGCCTGGTCTACTCGCTATCGCGCGTAAGCGTATTCTCTGTCGGTAGCGCCATAGCCCGCGGAGGCGGCATTGGCTAGATGATCTCTTGTGTCGGTCACTGTCAAATCTTCCTCACCCCGAGGGGCCGGTGCTGTTTCGTTCCGCCTAGAGGGGTACTTCGCGAGACCCAGTCTTTGCATCATAGCGATCAGCGTAGTTCTGGGCACCCCGAGCCTGGCCGCCGCCCCACTCCGTCCGCCGACCACTCCATTGGTTTCACGAAGCGTCGACACGATGTGTGCGCGCTCCGCATCCGCCAGAGTGCGAACCTCACATGAGAACGCCTGCATCCGCAGTTCTGACAGGCGCGGCCGTAGTACCGCGCCACTCGTCATGATTACCGCCCGCTCGATAAAGTTCTGCAGCTCCCGGATGTTACCCGGCCAACTATGGCCTTCGAGCGCCTCCATTACCTCTTCGGGTATGCATTCGATCACCTTGCCTTGCCGCTCGGCGAACTTTCGAACAAAGTGGCTTGCCAGAAGGGAAATGTCGCCCTCCCTTTCGCGCAGCGGCGGCAAGTTGATCGGAAAGACATTCAGCCGGTAGTAGAGATCGGCGCGAAACTTCTTCTCCTGGACCATCCCCCACAGGTCCTGATTGGTTGCCGCGATTACTCGCACGTTCACTGGGATGGTGCGGTTGCTACCGAGACGCTCCACCTGCTGCTCTTGCAGAACACGCAGAAGTTTCGGCTGGAGTTCCAGGGGGAGGTCGCCGATTTCATCGAGAAATAACGTCCCGCGATCCGCTGCCTGAAAGCGTCCCTCGCGCGGCGTAACAGCGCCCGTAAAGGCCCCTCGCTCGTACCCGAAGAGCTCGCTCTCCAGCAACGCCGCGGGAATCGCCGCGCAGTTGATGGCCACAAACGGTTGCTGCCGGCGCGAACTGGCGGCGTGAATTGCCTGTGCCACCACTTCCTTCCCGGTGCCCGTCTCCCCGCGAAGCAGGACGGCGCTATCCACCGGCGCCACCATGTCAATTTCCTCCAGTAGAGCCCGGAATTTCGGGCTGGAACCAATCAATTCGGATATCGCCATCGTCTCCTCCTCGCTCAATCCGTGATCGTCATCCTCCCTTTCCTGATTCCAGGCAAGTTCGAATGGCTTGTGAACACATGACGAAGGGAGGTGCGATTTTCCGTGTGCGCCCCAAGAGATTTCGCGCGTCGGAAAAACTTCAGAAGTTAAGTCGCAGTGCCAATTGCAGCGATCTCGGTCCACCGATCTGGAATAACTGATTTAACTGCCCAAGCGTGCCCGTGCCGCTGAGCATGGCAGCAAGCGAGGACGCCGACAGCAACTCCGCGGTTGCCTGCGGCGGTAGGACCAACCCGAGGGGATTGGCAAAGTTGGGATGGTTAAAAACATTAAAGGCTTCACCGCGAAACTGCATCGTGGTATGTTCCGCGAGCCGGAATCTGCGCTGCAGGGCCACATCCGCCTGCCACCCGTCGAACCCCCGCAAAGCGTTTCTTCCGAGCGTGCCCTGCTCTACACCCGCCGGAGGCACGGCGAACGCGCCGGCGTTGAAACTCTTTCCACCCGGATATCCGCCACCATAAAGATAGAGCGGCTGCCCGGGCACCAGATCGGGTCGCAAAACGGCGTGGGTGAGCAGGGTGACATTGGCTGACAGGGGAGTGCGGGCGAAGAAGATACTGCTGACCGTCCAGTTCCGCAGCAGTGCCCCGGCTCGCTCCAGGCGCGGAGCAGGCAAAGCGACGAACACTGCGCCATGAAGGCTCTGCCTGACATCGAAATCCGAGTCGCCGCGGTTCAGGTTGGGATCCAGTAACGGCGCTGTACCTTGCGAATGCAGCCCCGCCTGGTCGGACAAGTTGTCGATGGAGTGAGACCAGGTGTAGGAAAGCAGAGTTCGAATTCGCTTATCGATCTTACGGTTAAACTGCAACTGTATCGCGTGGTAAGACGAACTGAAGGAGTTGGCCGAAATCTCCAGAAGCGATGGCACCGTGCCGGATAGGAAGCCTCTGGAATCGATCGTCCCGAGCAATCGGCGGCCGATCGCGCCTACGTATCCCGCCGAGAATGTCTGCTGGCCAAACGACTGTTCCATCGTAACGTTCCACCCATAGGTTCGAGGAAGCGTATAGCCGGGGGCCGCGGCCACGGCGAAGATCTCATTGTTGGTGGGCTGAGCTCCGCTGGGGTATTTGCCTAAGGGGACGAACAAATAGTTGTAGAGGTTGGTCTTCGAAGCATATGGGCTTGCGAACTCGCTGGCGGCGGAGTCGTAAAAAATACCCGCCCCCGCGCGCAATACGGTTTTATTGTTGCCGTCATTCCGCATCTGCCAGGCAAGTCCGACACGGGGCGCCAGATTCGTGAACTGCGTCCGATAAAACGGTGAGTCCGGCGGCGCGGCGGACACACTGGGTGCGGCGGTCAGGCTCGCGAGATGGTATACCGCGACGTCCCCACTCGTGGCGCGCGGCGCGGGTTCGAGTTCCCACCGCAATCCATACGTCACTGTCAGAGACTGGAGCGCGTGCCACGTATCCTGAGCATAAAGCGAAAGCGACGGCACCTGGTAGGCGACATCGGACGGTGTCACTTGCTCAATCAAATCGAGCACCTGCCCGGCGGACAAAGTGGTGAACTCGTACGTGGAGGACGTACGTGGCACCTGGCTGAAGATGCGGAACAGCTTGTAATCCACGCCGAACTTAAATTGATGGGTACCTCTTGTGTACGACAACTGATCGACAGCCTGGATCTGGAGGGAACGGACTGCGCCAAACAGCCCCACGTCTATGTTGGGGATCGGGGGGGCGGAAATGTCAATTAGCATGACATTGCTGTCCTGAGACGAATAACCCGGTGGAAAGAGGTTGGCCGGAAATGCGCCAGCGCCGTTCAGAGAAACGAACTGCGCGTCGGCCCTTATCTTCTGCCAGCTCACATTGGCTCGTAATTCGTTCACCAGAGCCGGGCTCGACGATTCGGTTACGCCCGCGGTGAGCGTGTCGGTCAAAGCGCTGGCATGGAACGGCGTCAATGGGTACAAAGACAACTCTTGAGTCTCATCGGAAGGCGCCCGGTTATAGCGAACAAACCCAATCCACTTATCGCTGAGGTAATGGTCGATCCTCAAGCCGAAGGTTTGTTGATTGGTGGGGAGCGAAGACGCCTGTGCGAATCCCGCCCATCCCGTCGCGGCGTTCACGGACGATGCGGGAAGATTCGGAAGCGGCAGGGCATCGTAGAGGGGAGCGGACAATGGCGAAACTGAGAGGCGCGTCTGTGCGCTGGGCACCGCGAATGACGAGGCCGCCTGGGGTTGGCGCATCACCAAATCCTCGAAAGAGAGAAAGAAGAAGGTGCGGTTATCGCCGCGATAGATCCGGGGGATTCGCACCGGACCACCCAGGGTTACCCCGAAATTATTGAAACGGAGCGGGGATCTCGGCAGACCCGATTGGTTGGAGAACCAATCGTTGGCATCGAAAACATCGTTGCGAAAATACTCGAACAAAGAGCCGGAATACCGATTTGTTCCGGATCGCGTGAGAAAGCCGATCTGCCCGCCCGGTGCGCGGCCAAACTCGGGGGCAAAAGTCGACGTTTGGATTTTGAATTCCTGCAGCGCATCCGGCGAAACCAAGTTGCTGAATGTACCCGTGAGATTGTTGGCCGGCAGCTGGGCGCCGCCCGCCTGCGAGATGCTGACAGTTCCCTGATTGGTCATAACTCCCGCCGCGAAGTTCGCGCTCACGCCGTCCACAGTAAAATAATTGGAAACGCTGTGCTGGCCGTTAACGCTGAATTGACCGGCGTTATCAAGTGTTACAGGAACCGGCTCCACGCCTGGCGTCAGTTCGATCAGGCTCTGGATGCCACGGCCGTTGAGCGGCATCTCGTCGATGATGTCACGTCCAATGACGGTCCCGATCGAGGCGTCCTCTGTGTTCATCAACGGAGGTCCTCCCTGGACAGTGACGACAGTTCGTGAATCGCCGATGTGCAGCGAGAAGTCGAGCCGAGCATTGTCGCCGACCTCCAGTTTCACGCCTTCCTGGACGATGGCCTCGAATCCCGTGTGGCGAATCAGAACTCGATAGGTTCCCGGATTCAGGGAAGCTACACTGTAAAATCCGCTCTCATTGGTCCGCGTCTCACGGCGGCCGCCAGTCAGCTCATTGCGGACGCTGATCTCGGCCCCGGCGACGTTCAATTGCGCAGGGTCCCGGACGAGACCTTCGATCTGCGCTTGCTGACACCACGCCACGCCTGCGGAAATCGTGGCGAGCAGCAAGAGCCTCATATTTTCCTTCTACTATTGCATGGGTTTGGTCTCGCCGGCGAGGCGGGCGATGGCTTCGTGTCCCGCCCGGAAATGGTCGGCAGCTACACCGGCCGTGTCGGTGGTCCGCGTCCCCGCAACCAGAGCGGCCACGAGTGAATCCTGTCGTTGGACCAGGTCGAAGAGGGTGGCGATGTCGTCGTGCTGGCTCGCAGCGGTGCCATCGGCGCCGGCGATGCGCGGCGGAGGGAGAACGTCTAGCAGACTGTTCAGCTTCAGATTCGCGGTGGCGACCTGATCGAGATGTCCACGCATCATTTCGTCGACTTTGGCCCGCGATTCAGGCTTGAGGGCCTGCCGGGCATCGGCGGTGTAGCGCTCGGCAAGCTTCTTCAATGCCCAGGCTTGGGACAGTGCGGAGTCCGAAATGGAAAGACAGCTATCGACAAAGTCTCGCCGGGCATCAGCCGATACGAAAGCGGCTTCAAGGCGATCTTTCAGTAAGGGAACCGAGGAGCGGATGGCGGGCTTCTGCGCCGGCGCCGCGCCACCGACCGCTAAGCCGGGCACGGAGATGGAAAGGCGTACGCCTGTCAATCCGGCAAGGGCAGTTTGCAGCTGCTGGAGACGTTCGGCGGAATTCGCAATTCCGCTGACAACCACCGCATCGGCCGCGTGCGAAATCTGCAGATCCTCGTCGGCATCGAGGTGCTGCACGAACATTGCATAACGAAGCTCCAGTTCGGCTTCATCGAGGTTAACGGCGGGCGCGGGCGCCGTCCGCGATGGCGCCGTGCCGGACTGCGGAGTGGGACGAACCTGCGAGACTTCAGGTGTCTGTTTGACCGCTTCGAAGGAGATTTCCTGGAGATCGATCGTCCGCTCATCGGCGAACCGGATGTGCTGTTCCATCGGATGGAAGTCGCCGGTGTGGATGACCATCGACGCTTCTATAATGGGACCGGCAAGCGCGACCGTATCCAGAGTCCACCGGTCTCCCGATTTCGTGACACTATCTTTTGGTGCCGAGAGCGAGCCGTGCCATTCGGAAAACCCTTCGGCGGTCATCGGGGCGGTCCAGTTTTCGGGATCGGCTCCCCACGTTGCGCCGGGAATCGGGCTCCCCGTCTCCCACTGGAATTCGCGCACGGATTCAGTCCCGCCGCTCTTCACACGAAGCTTCTGGCGAACCTTGCGGTGGACCGCAGCCGGCGGGTTTTGCGATTGAGCCGCTTTGATCAGGAGTTCACTCGCGGAAAGAGCGGTGGGGCTTAAGATCTGCATCCAGAGCATGACAACTGTCATGACGACGGCGGTCGCGGTGACCCACCTTACGGGCAGCGATATCTGGAGGGAGTTCAGGAATCCTCGAATGCGGCTGCCAATTTGACCAAGAAGCCCGCTCCGGTGGCCCTCGGCGGCTGCTTGGTTCAGAAGTGAAGGAAACTGCTGGAAGTCGCGCGGAGCGGGTTCGAGTTCGGGCAGGTAGAGCTTGTCGCGATATTCCACGAAGGCCAGTATTCCGCGGTGCATCTCGTGGTATCGGGCCCTGCAGTCCCAGCAGGTCCCGATATGACGCTCTAAGGCAGCTGCTTCCGCTGGCGGAAGTTCGCGTTCCAGTGCCAGCAGAAGCTGGGTCTCGTCCGGGTGTTGGTCAGCGCCAAATTCAGGCTTCAGAATGTCAGCACTCATGACAATACCTCGCCTTCGAGTTCACGGGAAAGCTTAAGTGTCGCTCGGCGTACCGCGTCAGCAACGGTGGAGATGCTGATACTCATAAGATCCGCGATTTCGCGGTAGCGCAAACCCTCGGCACGGAGGTGCAGGCATTCGCGCTGAAGGGCCGTGAGGTTCAACACCGCCATCCGCAACCGCTCCAGACGCTCACGCTGTAGGGTGAGCTTTTCGGGGTCGGCTGCTCCCCGCCGCTTGTCTTCAATTCTGCTCCATGTGGTTTCATCAAGATCCTGAATGTGGATGTTCCCTCGGCTGGCGTCGATGGCCAGATTGTTCGCCACCGTGAACAACCACGCTTTGGGGTTATCGACCGCGCGATCCTCTTTAAGGTGGCGGAACAGCCTGAGGAAGGTTTCCTGTGTAATCTCCTCGGCCCGTCCGGCATCCCTCGTCTTGCGCATCACGTAGCGGAAAACCGGGACGCGAAGTTGCTCAAAGAGTGAGTGAACTCTATCGCTTAGCGTCATGGGCGCGGAAGCCGTGCTAGCCGCAACTGGAAATGCTTCGTCGGCAAGGCCTTCGCTCGCTGTGTCGCCAAAGTTGAACATCCTGGCTCCTTCCATGACGATCTGGAAGCGTTTTTTGCGTGTAGTGACCGGGAAAATTTTATTTGTCCAATTTTAGCGGCGGTGCTAGGGCACTGCGTCACTCAGAATAACGATTATCTTGAACGAAGTGGCGCGGACTCTCAGTCTGCGGGCGGCGATACTCCTGTCGCCGCAGGATAACGCCCGCAAACGGGCGCGGGTCGAGAAGAGTGCCTGCGCCATGTCGCCGAGAATGACGTTTGGAATATCCTTCAATATTTCCGACGCAGACCACTACCGCGCGTAGGCGTACTCCCTGCCGGAACCGCCATAGCCCGCGCCGGCAGCATTCACCAAATCGTCTCTTGTGTCGGCGGGCGTCCAACGTTCCTCACCGTCTGAAGCCGCTGCCCTTTCGCTCTGCGCAGCCGGGTACTTACTGAGACCCAGTCTTTGCATCATAGCGATCAGCGTAGTTCTGGGCACCCCGAGCCTGGCCGCCGCTCCACTCCGTCCGCCGACCACTCCATTGGTTTCACGAAGCGTCGACACGATGTGTGCGCGCTCCGCATCCGCCAGAGTGCGAACCTCACCTGAGAACGCCTGCATCCGCAGTTCTGCCAGCCGCGGCCGTAGAACCGCGCCTGTCGTCATGATGACCGCCCGCTCGATAAAGTTCTGCAGCTCCCGGATGTTACCCGGCCAACTATGGCCTTCGAGCGCTTCCATCACTTCTTCGGGTATGCATTCGATTACCTTGCCTTGCCGCGCGGCAAACTTTCGAACGAAGTGGCTTGCCAGAAGGGAAATGTCGCCCTCCCTTTCGCGCAGTGGCGGCAAGTTGATAGGAAAGACATTCAGCCGGTAGTAGAGATCGGCGCGAAACTTCTTCTCCTGGACCATCCCCCACAGGTCCTGATTGGTCGCCGCGATTACCCGCACGTTCACTGGGATGGTGCGGCTGCTACCGAGGCGCTCCACCTGCTGCTCTTGCAGAACACGCAGAAGTTTCGGCTGGAGTTCCAGGGGAAGGTCGCCGATTTCATCGAGAAATAACGTCCCGCGATCCGCAGCCTGAAAGCGTCCCTCGCGCTGGGTAACGGCGCCCGTAAAGGCCCCTCGCTCGTACCCGAAGAGCTCGCTTTCCAGCAACGCCGCGGGAATCGCGGCGCAGTTGATGGCCACAAACGGTTGATGCCGGCGCGAGCTGGCAGCGTGAATTGCCTGTGCCACCACTTCCTTCCCGGTGCCCGTCTCCCCGCGAAGCAGGACGGCGCTATCCACCGGCGCCACCATGTCGATTTCCTCAAGTAGAGCCCGGAATTTCGGGCTGGAACCAATCAATTCGGATGTAGCCATCGTTTTTCTCCTTGCTGAACAGCTCGGGAGCCACCCCAGGTCAATCCTCTGTCGGTGTACTCAGGGCAAGCTCGATTGCACTCAACAAATCCGCGGCGTCGAACGGCTTGTACAAGAATCCTACGGCCCCTTGACTGAGGGCTCGTTGTCGAATCACATTGTCATAGTGGGCGGTCATAAAGATCACGGGTAATCGGGGATATTTGAGCTTGACGCGCCGCTGCAACTCGAGTCCGTCGATACCCGGCATCCTCACGTCCGTAATCAGGCAGATCGCCGACTCGGGCGCTCCCGATTGCAGAAATTCTTCCGCGGATGCGAAAACCAAAGGTGTGTGTCCGGCCGACTCCACCAGGCTCTCAATCGACTCGCGGACTCTAAAATCATCGTCGACCGCCGCGACGATGTGCCTTGCAGAACCTGCATTCGAACTGGAATCTTCAACCACGATTCGATCATAGCCGCGATCGATGACGGGGCACCATTATATGTTTATTTAGACCTGTCGGGCACCGCGCGTAAGCGTAAGCTTATCGGCCATGCGTACAAGCTCCGCCAGCGATCGCGCACCCATTTTCCGCATGATCTGGCCGCGATGAACTCCGATGGTGATCTCGCTGGTACCGAGTTCCGCGGCTGTCTGTTTATTCGCCAATCCCGCTGTCACGAAGGGCAGCACTTCCCTTTCGCGGGGCGTGAGCAGGGCGTAGTGTTTCTGCAACTCCGCTAGCTCAGCTCTCTGCCGCCGCCCTTTACGATCGAGCGCCAGAGCTGCGTCGATCGCCACCAGGAGTTCCTCGTCACCGAACGGCTTCGGGAGGAACTCAACCGCCCCAGCCTTCATGGCCCGGACTGAAGACGGAATGTCTCCGTGACCGGTAATGAAAATGATCGGCGGCCCACTACCGTCGGCCAGTTCGCGTTGCAGTTCCAGGCCGCTCGCCCCCGGGAGTTGCAGATCCAGCACCAGGCAGGCGGGCGCGTCCGGCTTTTCGGCCTCCAGAAACTCCGTAGCCGAACCAAATGCAGTCACTCGAAGCCCCACCGAAGCGATCAGGCTGGACAGAGCTTCGCGTATACGATAGTCATCATCCACAACGAAGACAATGGGATCGTCGGAAATCATGACACCGGACTCAATTGAAGAGGGAGAGTGAAGCAAAACGTGGCGCCGGGATTTTCTCCTGAGGGCGCTCCTGAGGCGGCTCCGGATGCTGCCCAGATGCGCCCATTGTGCGCCTGGACAATCGAGCGGCAAATTGCCAGCCCCATTCCCATGCCGCTCTCTTTGGTTGTGAAGAAAGCTTCAAAGACCGCATCCGGATCTTTCAATCCTACTCCGGAATCTCTTATTTCCACCAGGACCGTATCGTCGGGCTGCTGTAATGAACGAATGTACAGTCGCTTGGAATGATCGGTCACAGGATCCATGGCCTCGATCCCGTTCAGGAGCAGGTTGAGTATCAGTTGCTGCAATTGTATGCGATCGCCTGTTACCGGCGACAGGTTCTGCCCTAGCTAGTCTAGTGCGTCAGAAGTCCTGTAACGTAGGTGCCGGAGGGGGGTGATCCGTCGATGAAAAGGAGGAGGTAACAGTTCAAGTGGCCTATTTTTGTCGAAGGAGCAGAGAGGGCGCAGACTGATGACGGCGATAGCGGATGATCGCTTCGGTCAGATACTCCAAGGCGTTGCGGCCCCGCATTTTGCAGGTTTGGGTGACGGTGAGGAGGCGGGCCGTGGCCACCTCCCCTTGGGCGCTGCGATTGCCAAAGATGATCTTGCGCAATTGCACGGCAATACGTAAGGCTTGTTCCACGCAATTGTTGGTAGGCTCCACCCCGGGACGCTCGATGAAAGTGAACAGCCGGCCACAGTGTTGGAACAAGGCGGTGGCCATGTTGCGCACTTCTTTGTCGTCACTGTCCAGGTACTGCTCGGCGAGCGCAAACCAGCGCTTTTGCAGCGGAAGGGAGCGCAGGATCAACTGCTCCCGGTCGATTAAGCTGCCCTGGAACTTGCGCCAGGGGCGGAACAAGCGGGCATATAGCGCCAACGCGTCCCGGCAAAATCGCTGCGCGTCGGTGGTCTTGGCGAACTCCTGAATGCCCAGAATATTGCGTTTCAAGTGCGCCCAGCACAACTGAGACAAGCCTTGGTGATATTTGAAATAGGCACTGAACCGGTCGCTGCACAGGATGCCCGCGAACACCGCCCCCAGCAGATGGATCAGGACGGCGGAACTGCGCGTCTTGTCCACCGTGTAGAAGACGAAGTCGCGGGCCACCAACGCCATAAATATCGTTTTTCCCCGTTGTTGCGCCAGCCGGTTTCGTCGCTGTTCAATACGGGCTCGTTTTTCAGTTGCTGTTCCAGTTCCTGGCAGGGCTGGGCCACTGCGGCGCTGGCTTGCTCCCAACACTTTTGGGTGCTGCCCAGACTCATAGAGATGCCCAGCAGGTGTTCCAGAAACGCCTCCAACACCCGCCGCGGCATGCGGCAGTAGATCGTCAGGTAGGCGATCAGCGCCATCAGTTGCGGTCCGAAGTCCCCCTGCGCCTCTTCCGGCAGGGGTGCTCGCGTGCCTTCCCCACAGGCCGGACAGACCACCTTGGGACATTGATACTCGATGACATAAGGCTGGATGGGCGGTAACTCAGTCACTTGGTGGCGCTGCACTTCTCCCACCGTCTGCATCTGCTCGGGCTGCTGCGACAACGCGTGGCCACAATGCTTGCATTCCTCCGGCAGCACCGGACGCACTTCCTGGACCTGTTCGGGGGGAGCCAGCGGGCGGTGATGGCCGGGATGGCCCTTCTGCCCACCCGGTTTGCGCTTGCTCTTTTTCCGGCGCCCGCGCTGCCGCGAATTCCCCGCCAGTCCATCGGAGGACGGGGGTTTGGAGGAGTTGGTGGAATTCTTTTGGCGGGCCGCCAGTTGGCGCTCCAGATCAGCGATCTGCTTTTCGGCTTCGCCAATCTGCTGTTCGCGCTCGGCGATCTGCTGCTCGCGCTCAGCTACCTTCCGCCGGAGATCTTCAACCTCTCGTCGGAGTCGCTCGTTTTCGCGCTGTAGCCCTTCCCGGTTGGGCTGAGGTGCATGGCCATGGCGCTTCGCCGATACCGTTTGCCCCCGAGTTCTGCGGCGGGCCGCCCTCGCACCCATCCACCATACCTTAGCCGATCATTTCGGAAAAGTCCAGCAAAATCGCCTGGGTACTTGAACTGTTACAGGAGGAGTCGGGTACAAGATGAGGACGGAGATCGCCACTGAGGGTACGTGGTAGGCGGACTGAAGCATCCAACGGGACGGGAATGGTTGAATTCGGGTTTGGTTCAGCCAGGACGAGTGCGGTCAGCGCGGAGGAGGGAGAGAGCTAGTGGCGAGGCGTCCGATGCGCGGTGGGGATAGACGAGGGTAACGTGCACTTCGTTAATCAAGGAGCAGCCACAGCGCCCGCGGTTGCCAGATGGCGCTCGATACTCTGCAGGGCGGCCAGTTTCTTGGGGGCATAGCCACGGGCCATTAGGGCCTTCCAGGCTCGCTTGACCTTTTCCAGGATATCGTTGGCCGCAGCGGTCCACAGGTATTGCTTGGGGTTCCGATTGTGCTGGTCAATGTAGACCCGCATGGTCTGTTGCAGTTCCTTGACCGAATGAAAGACACCGCGTCGGATACACTTATCCGTCAGGTCGCGAAAGAAGCGCTCCACCTGATTCAGCCACGAGGAACTGGTGGGAGTGAAGTGCACCTGAAACCGCGGGTGCTTCTCCAGCCAGGCTTTGACTTCAGGGGTTTTGTGGGCCGAGTAGTTATCCATGATCAGGTGCAGCACTTGGTCTTTGGGAGTCCGTCCATCGATCAGCTTGAGAAAGCGAATCCAGTCCTTATGAGTATGGGTGGGCATGCATACGTCTATCACCGTCCCATCCTGCGTATTCATGGCCGTGAACAGCGTGGTCGTCCCGTGGCGCTTGTAATCGTGCGTCATCGTCCCGCAACGGCCCTTTTTCCAGGGCAGGCCGGGTTGCGTACGCTCCAAGGCCTGGATCTGGCACTTCTCGTCCAGCGACAATACCATCGCATTCGCGGGCGGGTGGAGATACAGTCCCACCACGTCTTCCAGTTTCTCGGCAAAGCGGGGATCGTTGCTGAGTTTGAAGCGACTCACCCGGTGCGGCTTCAAACCGTGCGCCCGCCAGATACGTCCCACCGAGGACGGGCTGACGCCGGCCACCGGAGCCAGCGTGCGCGTGCTCCAGTGGGTGGCGCCAGCAGGCGTCTCCCGCGTGGTCTTCGCGACGATCTCGGCGATTTTGGAATCCGGAATGACAGGCGGACGTCCGGAGCGGGGCGCATCTTCCAGCCCCTGGATACCTTTTTCCTCGAATCGGCCCAGCCACCGGGGGACGGTTGGCCGGGACACTCCCAGTTGGTCGGCAATTTCCCCAGCGGTATGTCCGGCCGAATACAGCACCAGCATCTTGGCCCGCTCCACCAGTCGCGCCGCCAGCGTGCGGCTGCGTGCAAAGCGCAGCAGATCATCCTCCTGCTCAGAAGTCAACCGAATTCGGTAAGCGCGCTGCATGTGGATGGGCCGGGCTGAACACAGGGAACCGCTCCGGATCTACTGTAGCCTAACCGATCCCACACAAATTGTCCAGCAAAATCTTCGGGAAGCGCGTTACAGGACTTCTGACGCACTAGACTAGGTCGGTCTCTACCACGACCCGTCTCTTCGTACTCTCGCCGCGGAGTAGCCCCAGAACCTCGCCGATCACTTCGTTCAAATCGAGCGAAACTTCCTCATGGGCGGCCCTTTTGAAAAGCGCACGGATGCGGCGCACCACTTCGCCTGCATCTTTCCCGTCGCGGACAATTCGTTGGGCGGCTTCCACGGCCTTGGAAAGGTTCGGCGGCTCGGCGGAAAGCCACCGCAAACACGCATTGCCGTTCGAAACCACGGCTGTAAGCGGCTGGTTCACTTCGTGCGCGATAGAAGCCGACAATTCGCCCACGGTCGCGATCTGCGAGGCAGTGGACAGGCGCTCCTGGGTATTTCGCAGAACTTCCTCCGTCCGCCTGCGGTCCTCCACATCGATACAAATTCCGTACCATTCCACCACTCGCCCTTCGTCGTCACGCAATGGCTCGCCGCGCACGTCGAACCAGCGATACGCGCCATCCGCACGGCGGAGCCGGTAAGTGACCTGGTGAGGCTCTCCGGTCTGCGTGTTCTGCCGCCATATCCGTATGGTGGAATCGACATCGTCCGGATGGAGAAGTTGCAGCCAGCCGGTATTTCCAAAATATTCGAGGGGCTTGCCTGTGTATTCCAAAACGCGTCGATTGACGTAGTCGATCTCGCCGTCCGGCGTGGTGCGCCACACAAGGGCGGGAATAGTTTCGGTCATCAGTCGCAGATGATGTTCGCTCGCCCGCAACGCCTGCTCAGCCTGCCTACGGTCTTCGATGTCGCTCAGAAGGAGGCACCAGCGAACAATATGGCCTTCCGCGTCGCGCATAGGCAGACCTCGTGTATGGAACCACCGGTACACGCCGTCGGCGCGCCGCACGCGTTCATCAGCTTCGTATGGATTGCCGGTTTCCACCGCCCGGCGCCAGCAATCGGCTACGCGTGCGCGATCCTCCGGATGGACCTTTTCCGGCCAGTTTTTCAGCTCCTCGGGACTTTGACCCGTATAATCGACAAGTTGCTGGTTTACCGTTTCGGTATTGCCCGCCGAAGTCATAGTCGATACAAGGGCCGGGATGGTGTCGAGCAGCAAGCGGAGTTGATGCTCGCTCGAGCGCAGCGCTTCTTCGGCGCGCTTACGGTCTTCGATGTCCACATACAGCGTGTGCCAACGAATGATCCGGCCTTCGGAGTCACGCAGTGGAAGAGCGCGGGCGTGAAACCAGCGATACACTCCGTCGGCACGTTTGGCACGGAGTTCGGTATTCAACGGAACCCCGCTCTCAATGGCATACTTCCACTTGGCGACGGTATCCGCACGATCGTCCGGATGCATCACTTCGGCCCAGTTCTTCAACTGCTCCGCGGTCATGCCAGTGTAATCGAGGCATTGTCGATTTACCATCTCGACCTCGCCTGTCACGGTTCGGACGCTGATCAGCGCGGGGATGCTGTCGACCATCAAGCGGAGCTGCTGTTCGCGGGACCGGAGAGCTTCCTCGGTGCGCTTGCGATCTTCGATGTCGGTGAGCACGCAATACCAGCGGACCATGATGTCCTGGTTGTCGCGCAACGGAAGGGCGCGCACGTGGAACCAGCGGTACGCGCCGTCCGCTCGGCGCATATGGTGCTCCACGTTATATTCACATCCGGTTTCCACCGACCGTTTCCATGCGGCGGACACGCGCGGCAACTCATCTTCCCGCACCAGTCCGGTGACCCACCAATCCTTGAGCTCTTCAAACGCCAACCCGGTATAGTCCTGGACGGGCTGATTGACAAGTTCCAGGTCGCCTTTCGGCGTCATCGTGGCCACCAGGCCGGGAATGCTATGGACAATCAAACGAAATTTAAGCTCACTGGCGCGGAGCGCATCCGCCGCCCTTTTGCGGTCTTCAATGTCGATGCATGTGCCGTAAAACTGAATGACATTTCCCGATTCGTCGCGCAAAGGGCAGACCTTAAACAGGAACCAGCGATAAGTTCCGTCGAAACGGCGCAGACGTCCTTCCAATTCACGGTCCACGTCCGGAGCAGCTAAGACCGCTCGCCAATACTCCGCGTTTGAGGGTAGGTCGTCAGGATGAGACACCATCTTCCAGCCCCAGCCCATCGCCTCTTCTGCCGTGATGCCGGTATAGTCGAGCCAGCGCTGATTGACAAACTCGGTAGCTCCGTCTGCTCTGCTGGACCACGCCGGCACGGGAATTGTGTCGATGATCAGGCGAAGGCGAGCTTCGGACTTTTGCGCCTGTGCCAGAGCGTCGGCCGAAACCTGCCGGTATTTGGCATCGATCTGGCGGCGTCCTTCTTCCACCCGCCGTTTCGCCTCGATCACCAGCGTGATCAGCACCACCGGTACTAGAAAGGCAGCGAACCGCCCGTACAGCGGCGGCTCAATCCAGAAATCGTGAATCGGCGGAAGGAAGAAATAGTCGAAGGCGAGGGACGATAGAATCACCGACAGGACACCCGGTCCCTTCCCGCCGAACAGGCTGCTCACTATGACGGCCAGGAATAGGCACGACGACGGAGCCTCCAAGAGGATGGCCGCGGCCAGCGCGACGCCACACGAAATCACTGCTAGCCCATAGCGCCAAGCTGTGGAGAGAACCCTCATCTTCCGCCACTTCGCCGCCAATGGGCCCAGTCAATAGGCAGCACTAACAGCATCCTTTTCCATATAGTGCCAGATTCTGTTCCAGTTCGCGCCTAAAGGTTTATTCAGATGTGACCACCGGGCAGCTGAATCGCCATTTGACTTTTGGCCATGGCACCCTCAACGGGACGCTGGAGGCTGCGATTCTGTGGATCGGCGGCTCTAAACACGCAGACCAAGGTAATTAGACTGCCCACTCCTGGACATAAACCTTGGCTCGTCATGAAATCCCGTCGGCCAACGCAAGAGGCGATATGCAGACTCGGATGTCGAAATAAAGTCTTCCGTTCTGCGGGTCTGATACCGTGTGCTGTTCCGCTAAGGTACCTGGGAATTGTGGACCGGTGCTTGCACGTGTGTTTTTCCAGAAAGGAATCATGATGGTCACATTGGCGGACGCACGTAAGGTTATTGCAGCCGCGGAAAACAAGGCGATGGAAATCAATCAGCCGATGAAGATTGCGGTAGTCGATGAAGGAGGAAATCTTGTTTCCCACGTCCGCATGGATGGCGCCTGGATCGGCAGTATCGACATCTCAATCAACAAGGCCTTCACGTCGCGAGCGTTCGATATCTCAACGCGAGATCTCGCGCAACACTCACAATCGGGCGGCCAGTTTTTCGGAATTCACGTGTCCAACCAAGGGCGCGTGATGGTTTTTGCCGGCGGTATCCCCTTGAGGCGCGGTGGGAAGATTGTCGGCGCGGTCGGTGTAAGCGGCGGCTCCGGAGAGCAGGATCACACTGTGGCGGCAGCCGGGGCTCAAGCATTGTAAATCTTGAATTGGAGAAAAGCTATATGGCAAGCAATCGTGGAGTTGTGTACGTCGCACCGGGAAAGGTCGAGGTACGTTCGATCGATTTTCCGAAACTATCTCTAGGGTCACGCAAATGCGAGCATGGGGTGATCCTCAAACTGGTGAGCACCAACATCTGCGGCAGCGACCAGCACATGGTACGCGGCCGGACTACGGCTCCCGCGGGTATGGTCCTCGGTCACGAGATCACCGGCGAGATCGTGGAGAAAGGCCGGGACGTGGAGTTCCTGAACGTGGGGGACATTGTTTCCGCACCATTCAATATTGCGTGCGGACGCTGCCGGAACTGCCGGGAGGGCAAGACCGGCATCTGCTTGAACGTCAATGGAGATCGCGCCGGGGGCGCATTCGGGTATGTCGACATGGGGGGATGGATTGGCGGCCAGGCCGATTATGTGATGGCGCCCTATGCCGACTTCAACCTGCTGAGATTCCCCGACAAGGACCAGGCGCTGGAAAAGATCGAGGACCTGACTCTGCTCTCCGACATACTGCCGACCGGCTATGACGGAGCGGTGAAGGCAGGCGTTACAACGGGGTCCACCGTGTACGTTGCCGGTGCGGGTCCCGTAGGGCTTGCCTGTGCCGCTTCGTGCCAGTTGTTGGGAGCTGCGGTAGTTATCGTAGGAGACATGATTCCAGAGCGTCTCGCGCAGGCGCGAAGTTTCGGATGTGAAACCATCGATCTGCGCGAGCGGGTTCCGCTGGGGGAGCGCATTGCCCAAGTCGTCGGTGTCCCTGAGGTCGATTCAGCGGTTGATTGCGTAGGCTTCGAGGCGAAGGGCCAAGCGGA
This sequence comes from Bryobacterales bacterium, assembly GCA_963803725.1. Taxonomy (GTDB): domain Bacteria; phylum Acidobacteriota; class Terriglobia; order Bryobacterales; family Bryobacteraceae; genus JOPF133. The sequence goes on from CAWDOH010000031.1 coordinate 176,314, forward strand.
GCAAGCCGGAACAGAACAACCCGCTACCGTGCTCAATTCGTTAATGGCATTGACCCGGGCTGGTGGGGCGATCGGCATTCCGGGGCTGTACGTCACGGACGATCCGGGCGCCAAAGACGCCAATGCGAAACAGGGCGTGCTGGGCCTGAGGATCGGACTTGGCTGGGCAAAATCCCACACCTTCGGTACCGGGCAATGCCCTGTTCTTCGATACAACCGTCAGCTCATGATGGCCATCCTGCACAACAAGATCGCCATTGCGAAGGCCGTAAATGTCACGGTGCTGCCGCTGGAAGAGGCACCCAGAGGCTACAGCGACTTTGATAAGGGTGTGGCAAAGAAATTCGTTCTGGACCCGCATGGGATCGTAAGATCACGAAAGACCGTGGCCGAGTTGGTTGGAGCGCGGAGCTAAGTCCAAAGCCTATTCAGCGAAAGGGTGGCATACTCGCAAGAGGCGCCACCCTTTATGCTATTTACAGGATCCGCGTACCGCGCGGAGTATCGCGAACGCATTTCGGCTTTTGCGCGCTAGGCGTCCCGGGGCCACATCATTTCGATTCGACACCGTCTCAGGAGAGGAAAGATAAGCGCGGATAAGCGCCGATGAAGATCGTTATAAGCTCGTCTGTGCGGGGGTCACTTAAAGGTCTTTTCGATCCGCAGCACGAGCTTGTGCCCGGTAGCACGGTTTAACGCCGCAAACTCCTGGTACCCGTTGGCATAAAAATACCAGCTTCCACTGTTCCAAACTATTCCCGGCCCTATCGCACCCACCTGTTCGGGTGAGTTGTGAAGGGCCACACCGTCCATCTTTCCGTCGGTAATCTGCTTGAGGTAATAGCCGTTAGAGCCGATCCATAATCCTTTCCACACCCTGTACGCAGCAGTTGCGTTGAAGTGAACGGCTTGGCCGGCCTGGGTGGAGTGTGCGTCTGTGCTTATTGGAGGATCATTGTTTGCCGAATTCCAGAGATAATGAACTCGCCAACTCGTCTCAAGTCGTTTTACCGGAAATGCGGTGACCGCGTAATAGGGATGAACGGTGAAGGCGTTCCCCCCGATATTAACGTTAGACGTTCGCGAATATTGCCCCGTAGGCAGGTCGAAATCCGCCACTATGCGCTGGTCGATTGCCATACCTAAAATTCGATGTTCGGCCCATTGCAGAATGAACGGCGATACCGTCGTGGCGCCCAAACCTCCAGCCTCTCCCTCCGCCCCGGCATTGAGGTGCGCGGCTGAGAGGGCAACTTCCACGCCATACCAGCCGCCGAGAAACTGCCTACGGCTAAGCCATGCAATGTGGGTAAGGCCGCTGATGCTGTTCACTGCGCCCGCGCCCGGCACGGCGTTCCCGGTTGAATCCGCGATTCTTCCAGCATGTGCCGCATCCCCAATCTGCTCGACGACGAATCCCGGTCCCGCAAGACCGTCGAGAAAGCTGGTATCGCCGAGGTTGACAGCCGGCTCTGAAACATGGCGGCTCTGCCCCAGCAAGGAAATGGACTGGACGCCGATCAGCATTGCCAGGCACAACAGTTTGGTCATATGGGTCGATTTCGAGCCATCGATTCGCGATTGCTACTTCGCTGGCTCAGCGCGTGCCTACCTTGAGGTTCAGCAGGTCCCACTCCCAGAGCAGGCCCTGTCCAAAGGCGCCGCCCCGCTGTGCGAACAATTTGGTGACCTTCTCGGCGGTTGCTGCGCGTGCCCAATCGCGCTGCAGTTCGGACACATACGCCCAGGTCGTGATTGGGTATGCGCCCGCCTGCACCATACGCTCCACCGCCATGTCGTGCGCCTCGCGCGACGCACCGCCACAGGCATCTGTGACGACATAGACTTCATAGCCCGCATCGAGAGCGGAGAGGACAGGCATAGCGACGCACACCTCGGTCCACTGCCCGGCGATCACGAGTTTCTTCCGTCCAATCTTCTCCACCCAGTCGACGATACGCGGGTCTTCCCATGAATTGAGAGTCGTCCGGTCGATCGGATTGACTGCCTTAGTCGCCTCGGCTATAGGTGCGACCAAACCCTGACGCTCCTGGAAAGCAGTCGTGGTCAGCATCGGCACTTTGAAGATCGCTGCGGCCTCGACTAGGGCCACGGCATGGTTGATGAGCTCGTTCGCATCGTGCGAACGAATAGTAAGCATCTGTAGATATTGGTGGTCGATCATCAGCAGCGAATGATTTTCCGGGCTAAGCAGCGTCTCGGATGGTTTGGCAGGCATCGCATCTCTCCTTTAGCAGCATGTCAGGCTTGCGTGACGTGAAAGGTCCTGGGGTGCTCAAAACAAGAATCCGGCGTCTGTAAGCGCCCCATCGCCGACATGTATTGCACGTCCCCTACCTTCCGGTAAGCTCTTTTAACTCGCGCATAGGCGTCCGCTTCGAGGCTTATGAGTTAAGGAAACGTCGCTTCTGCGACACTGACCGTCCGAGCAACGACTCGCTCCGCACCATGCGAGTCCGCAAAAAGGCGATTGGATACCGGATCCGGTGTCGGCGGCCCACCACATCCGGGCTTGGCCGGCAGGCGCCAAAACGAGGACCGTCTTGCCTGAATACGGCGTGGATCGCATTGCGCCGCGCTCGGGAAGTCAGAAACGGTTTGCACCAAAGTACAGATACCAAGGATCCCCAGAGGGTTGTATTCTGAGTCGCTGAGATGGATGAGATGAAGCACAGGCGCAGAAAATAGCGGTATCGCAAGTTCAAATACGATGCGGGGGAATCCAGCCCGGACCAGGCGAGGGGTGGTCGTGAGTAAGGAGTCTGGCGTCCCGGTTATCGCCGTCGGCGCGTCCGCTGCTGGGGGCTGCTCGAGCGCGTAAGTCAGCGTCGTCCCGGCCTCCTGCGCGGGTTTGAATCGGCGCGCTGATTCGACTCGACCCAGGCAGGGCTTAACCATCCGTTCTCGCCCGAGATCGCCCACTGGGACAGTATTTGAGGTATCGCGGTAGAATCTTGACAATTGGGCCATGGGCCAAATCCATCGGCAAAGCGACTGATCCGCAGGTTGCGACTCATCGTTCGCCGTCCTTTGAACAGGTTGGAGCAACGAGTTGACGTGGAACATCTACGACGCCTCCCGCACCTTGCTGCGGACCGCTGTGCTCGCGCTCTGCGCTCTGCCGATGCATGGCCAGACAGCCAATACCGGCGCGATCGCGGGTACTGTGAGCGACCCCAGTGGAGCGCTGGTATCACATGCTGCAGTGGTCGTCAACAGCCAGGGCACAGGCAGAAAAGCGCGATCTCGCTACGGATGCCGAGGGGAATTTCTCGGTCCAATTCCTGACTCCCGGCAACTATGACCTGACGGTGCGTGCGTCAGGATTCGAGCCACTCATCTTGAAAGGTGTTCAGGTTCAAATCACCGAGGTAAGCAGGGTGAAGATTCAGCTGGCGCTCGGCGGCGCAAAGGAACAAATCGCAGTTAGCGCAACACCTCCTCTCCTTCAAACCGAGAACGCCACTCTCGGGACGAGTCATCGATCAGCGAATCCGTCGAAGAATTGCCGCTGGTCGATCGCAACTTTACCGAGATCCTCGGCCTGACCGCCGGAACAAACACCGATATCGTGGACGCCACCCAATTGGGGGCCGGAAGCCAGGAGATTCGCGCGAACGGTGCGCGTAGCGGCGACAACAATTTCATGCTGAACGGCGTGGATGCGAACAGTTACAGCTCCAATATGACCCAGGTCACTCCTTTCGGTGGGGCGGGGATCGCGATCCCAGCTCCGGATACCATTCAGGAGTTCAAGGTCCAGACTTCGCTCTACGACGCGCAGTATGGGCGAGGGGCTGGCGCGAACGTAAACGTCGAAACCAGGTCGGGTACGGCAGAGTTTCATGGCAACGCCTATTATTTCGGCCGCAATGAGGCACTGGATGCGAACAATTTCTTTGCGAACGCAACCGGGGTGCCCAGAGGAGAATTTCGGCGCTCACAACCTGGAGGCACTCTGGGGGGGCCGACGCCTTGGTCAAAGAAGCACGCCTTTTTCTTTGTTTCCTATCAAGCCACACAGGGATGTGAATGCGGCATCCTTGAGCAGCAGTGTCAGATCCCTAAGCCTTCCTCCCATACCGCAGGTTCGCACGCCAGCCTCGCTTGGCGCTGTATTCGGCGGCCAAACCGGGGCATTAGGCGGTGTGGCGGTGGCCCCGGACGGTTCGAATATCAGCCCGGTAGCGCTCAACCTTCTGAACGCGAAGAACCCCGATGGAACCTATGTAATTCCGAGCCCTCAGACCTCGGGGAGCGGTGTCAACTACACCGCCGTCGTGCCTGGACATTACAACGAAGACCAGTTCAATACCAACTTCGACTTCAATTTGCGCTTGGCGGATCGTCTGTCGGCGAAGTTCTTTTTCTCAAACTCGAACCAGGACGTTCCTTTCTTCGCCGCCACTGTGCCTGGCTTTCCGGCGCTCCGTTCCTTTGAGAACCGGAACCTGGCAATCGCCGAGACTCACATTTTCTCGTCGCGAGCGACCAACCAATTCCGTTTTGGCTTCTCCCGTCTATGCGGGACAAAGCGTCGCCGGAGGGACGCTCACCGATCAGGACGTGGGGATAAACCGCTTCAGCGACCCCCAGGAGGGGACATTCCCCATATTGACGTCCTGGGCGCTTTTGGCATTGGGCAACTCGCACTAACGACCGGGGCAAAACGGCCGGTAATAACTTTTACATTTCCGACGTCTTATTCCTGTCTCGGGGCAAGCACAATCTTCGCGTCGGCACGGAAATCTTCCGAAATCAGTTTAACCATCTAAGCGATGACACGGCCGGTTTCATGACACTTCTGTCGTTTCCTGATTTCCTGCTCGGCTTGCCCGCCGGGCCTGCCGGCGCAGGAGGGAACGGCACATCTTTCTCCAACATTTTCTTCTCCAGCTTGGTTGCTGGAATTCCCGATGTGGGACAACGTGCAAACGCTGCCGGACTTCTTTGCCTTGGATGACTGGAAGGTTACGCGAACACTCACCATGAATCTGGGGGTTCGGGTCGAGGTCGATGGCCAACCAAGCGAAATCGACGGTCGTGTATCGAATTTCTTCCCTCAGTTCTACGTTGCACCCCCGGCTGGCGGCTTTACGAGCCCAGCCACATCCGGATTTGTTCTGCCCGACAACTTTCCCGGCGGCGCCCCTGCGGGATTTCCACGTGAGAATTCAACCCTGCTGAATCACCCCGTCCAAACGCACCCGGAACCCCGCATCGGCTTCGCCTGGCAGCCATCTTCTTCCAACGATTTGGTTCTTCGAGGAGGATATGGCATCTACGCGAACCGCGCCAGCTTCGCGGCGAATGGCTTACAGCTGGCTCTTAACCCGCCGTTCGCATTGAGTGCTTCACTGAATGGCGGCGCTAACGCGGCCGCTAGCCTGGCAAATCCCTTTCCAAATCTGCCGCCGAGTTCATCATTCCCCAATTTCGTAGGCAACATGTTACCGGGTCCACCGTTTACCGGGACCAGCTTTCTCCGAACCCCCATCATTACCGATCCTGATTTTAAGGAGTCTACCGTCCAGCAATATGACTTCGATCTGCAGTATCAACACAAGAGCTACGTTCTCTCAATCGGGTATGCCGGCGCAAAGGGCACGCACCTAGGCGTGGGACGGAGCAATAATCAGCCTCTTCTCGCCAGCCCTTCGGGCCCTGTGAACGGACTCACAACCAACTCCGCGGCCAATGCGGCGGAGCGGGTTCCTTTCGTCGGGTTGTCTCCGTTGCTCTTCCGTCTCGAAAGCAGTGGGAATTCAATCTACAACTCATCTGCAGGCCACCTTGAAAAAAGAACTGAGCCACGGTCTTCAGTTCCTGGCTGCCTACACCTTTTCGAAGTCCATTGACGATGCGGGGGATAGTCTCGGTGCTGCTATCGCGGGCACATTCGGACTACCGATCGTTGGGGAAGTGGTTTACAACGATCAAAACAATGTCGCTGCTCAGCGCGGCGTCTCCGACTTTGATCGAACTCACCGGATGGTTATCAGCGGTACATGGAACTTGCCCGGACCCGGACACGCGACAAGCTCAGCCATTCGAAAACTCGGAAATGGCTGGAGCATCTCGGGTATCGCCACGCTGCAGTCCGGACTCCCTTTCAGCATCCTGGACAGCGCAGCCGGTACGCTGTTTGGTCCCGCAACCTTATTCACCACAGGAAGCATGGCTCCGGGGGAGACACTCGCCGATGCCCGCCGGAGTGGAAGCGTCAGCAGCCGTGTGAACGAATTCTTCAACACGAGCGCATTTGTTCCCGCTCCATTTGTGCCGGACGGCGGCTTGATCGATGGCAGATATCCCGTGTCAGGTGGGGGTGGGACGATTTTCGGCAACCTCGGACGGAATATCCTGAGGGGTCCGGATCAACAGGATTTCGACATCGCCGCAATCAAGACCACTCCTCTCACAGACCGTGTAAAGCTGATCTTCCGGTGGGAGATTTTCAACGTTCTGAACAGGCCCAATTTCGCGAATCCATCCAATGATGTTTCGACCCCCAGCACCTTCGGCGTGATCAGCGCCTTAACGGTGAATCCCCGTATCATGCAATATGCGCTAAAGCTGGAGTTCTAGAGGAGGCTCGATCTGGCATAGTTGGCTCTCGATGCTGCGGTTTTCGGGCGGTTTTGAAATCCTGAAGGGCCGAATCTGTCAAAATGACTATTCCGGTACGTACAGCCGTGGCAACGAGAATGCCCTCCATGACCGAGCTTTCCGGGTACATGCTGGAGCCCCTCCGTCAAGGCGCGGACTTCACGCTTTATCGTGGCCGGCAGCCGGGCAACCCTTTCCCGGTCCTGGTGGTGGCGCTCGCTGCGGATCGTCCGTCGCCCGAGGGCCTCCGGCGTCTTGAGCACGAATACTCGCTCGCAGCCGAACTCGATTCCGCATGGGCAGCCAAGCCTCTGGCGCTCACCCGTCACGAGGGCCGGACGGTCCTCGATCCTCACGGACCTTGGCGGTGAGCCTCTTGATCTGCTTCTTGAGCGGGAGCTTGTGGGGAATCACGGTCAACCGCTCGACTTGACGCGCGTCCTGCGCATCGCCATTGGCCTGGCGCCAAGCACTCGGGCAAGTCCATCGGCACGGCCTCATACACAAAGACATCAAGCCTGCGAACGTGCTCGTCGATGCCGCCGGCAACGTCTGGTTGACCGGCTTCGGGATCGCATCCCAACTGCCGCGCGAATCGCAGGCACCCGCGCCAGCTGGCGATCATCGCCGGCACCCTCGCCTACATGTCGCCCGAACAGACCGGCCGCATGAATCGTTCGATCGACACCCGCAGCGATCTCTACTCGTTTGGCGTGACCTTGTACGAGATGCTTACGGGTGCGCTGCCGTTTGTCGCCGGCGACCCCCTGGAGTGGGTCCACTGCCACATTGCGCGCCAGCCGATCACCGCCTGGCGATCGCGTCCGCAGTCCCCGAGCTGCTGTCTGCCATCGTCATGAAGCTCCTCGCCAAGAACGCCGAGGAGCGCTACCAGACTGCCTCCGGCCTGGAAGCCGATCTTCGGGAGTGCCTGGCGGACTGGCAGTCGCATGGCCGCATCGATCCATTCCCTCTGGGTGCCCACGATTCGTCGGACCGATTGCTGATCCCCGAGAAACTGTACGGGCGAGAGGCCGAGATCGACGTGTTGCTTGCAGCCTTCGACCGGGTCGTGGCGCAAGGTACGCCGGAACTCGTGCTCGTCTCCGGTTATTCGGGTGTCGGCAAATCCTCCGTGGTAAATGAGCTGCACAAGGCGCTGGTTCAGCCTCGCGGCCTCTTCGCGTCCGGCAAGTTCGACCAATACAAGCGCGACATCCCGTACGCGACATTGGCACAGGCTTTCCAGACTCTGATCCGTCAGATCCTCGTCAAAAGCGAGGCGGAGGTGGGCGGTTGGCGGCAGGTTCTTCAGGAAGCATTGGGTGCGAATGGCCAGCTCATCACCAATCTCATCCCGGAGGTCGAGTTCATCATCGGGAAGCAGCCGCCCGTTGCGGACCTGCCGCCGCAAGACACGAAGAACCGCTTCCAGTTGGTGTTCCGGCGGTTTCTTGGCGCGTTCGCCAGGGCGGAGCACCCGCTTGCATTGTTCCTTGACGATCTGCAATGGCTGGATGCGGCAACCCTTGAACTCCTGGAGTACCTGATTACGGATCCGGACGTACGGTACCTGATGCTGGTTGGGGCTTACCGGGACAACGAAGTCAGTTCCTCTCACCCTCTCACGCGGACGCTGGACGCGATCCGCAAGGCCGGAGCGAGGATGCAGGAGATCGTGCTGGCGCCTCTCGGGTTGACGACGTCGGCTGGCTGGTCGCCGATGCGCTGCACAGCGACCGAGATGTATCCCAGCCTCTGGCGCAATTGGTGCACGAGAAGACTGGCGGCAATCCGTTCTTCGCGATTCAGTTCTTCACGGCGCTGGCCGAGGAAGGGCTGCTTAGGCTCGACCCGGATGCGGCAGCCTGGGTCTGGGACTTGGCTCGGATTCGCGCCAAGGGGTACACCGACAACGTGGTGGATCTCATGGTGGGGAAGCTAAAGCGATTGTCCGGCGCGACGCAGACGGCCCTCCAGCGACTCGCGTGTCTCGGGAACGCGGTCGAGATCGCGACACTGAGTATGGTTTTCGGGGAATCAGAAGAGAGCATCCATACGTCGCTCCTGGAGGCGGCCCGCACTGGACTGATCGTCCGCCTCGAACGCTCCTACGCGTTCCTCCACGACCGTGTTCAGGAGGCGGCTTATGCACTCATCCCTGAAGGCGAGCGCGCCGGGGCACACCTTGGGATTGGCCGAGTGTTGCTGGCGAGCATGAGAGCGGACGGCCTCGCCGAGCATTTATTCGATGTTGCAAGCCAACTCAATCGGGGCGCCGCGCTGCTGATTGACCGGGACGAGAAAGCGCAGGTGGCCACGATCAATTTGCGTACCGGGCGAAAGGCGAAGGCTTCGGCGGCCTATGCGTCGGCCCGTACCTATTTTGCGTCAGGCATCGCGCTGTTAGATGAGCAGGATTGGGGAAGCCAGCACGAGTTGAAATTCAGTCTGTTCCTCGAATGCGCGGAGTGCGAGCTTCTCTGCGGTGGCCTGGAAACGGCCGCGCAACTGATTGTGGAGCTGCTGCAACGTGCAGCTTCAGACGTCGAGTTCGCGGATGCCTCCTGCCTGAAGATCAATTTACATGTATTGACGGGCGAACACCCGCTCGCCATCGACACCGCGCTCGTGTGCCTGCGTCGGTTCGGCATTGACCTGCCGGCACACCCCACCCTCGAGCAGGTCCGGGCCGAATACGAGACGGTCTGGCAGGCCCTCAGTGAGGCGTCCGATCGAAAGCCTGATCGATCTGCCGCTGATGACCGATCCGAAAATACAGGCAGCCATGCAGGTGCTCTCAGTACTTGCTGGCCCTGCCACATTTACCGACTTTCAGTTATTTTGCATGCTGGCGTGCCGCATGGTGAACGTCAGCATACAGCACGGAATGAGCGGCGCTTCCGCCTACGCCTATGCTTCCCTCGGGTCCGTCCTTGGGGCGAACTTTCACCGTTACCGCGAAGGCTACCGCCTGGCCAGGCTTGCCTGCGACCTGGTCGAGAAGCACGCCTTCACCGCCTACGAGACGAAGGTCTACCATGCGATGGGACTAGCCGCCTTCTGGACGGAGCCGATCACGAGCGTGATCGAACTCCGTCGGGCGACTACTCGCGCCGCCACGGAGAGAGGCGATCTGACTTTCGCTTGCTACGGCATGCACCAATCCATCACATATTTGCTCATGCGGAACGATCCGCTGGATGTGGTGTGGCGCGAGACGGAGATGGCGCTGGACTTCGCTCGGAAAGCCAAGTTCCGCGATGTCGTGGACCTCATCGTGAGCCAGCAACGCTTCATCGCGAGCATGCAGGGTCGCGATGCGACCTTCTCTACCTTCAGCGACGAGCGATTCGACGAGGCGGCGTTCGAAGCGCAACTGACGGCCGCGCGGACGCCGACCGTGATTTGCTTGTACTGGATTCGTAAACTCAAGGCGCGGTACCTCTCAGGCGACTACGCCGAGGCCCTGGCGGCAGCCGACAAGGCGAAGGCGCTGCTCTGGATCTCATCCGTACAGTTGCAGCTGCTCGACTACTTTTACTACACGGCGCTGACGGTGGCGGCGCTCTATGAGGACGCTTCTGCTGACCAGCAGGCTGGCTGGCGCGAACTCCTGACGGCGCATCGGGAACAACTGCGCGAGTGGGCCGAAAACTATCCACCGACTTTCGCCGACAAGCACTTGCTGGTGTCGGCGGAGATCGCCCGCCTCGAAGGGCGTGCCTCCGACGCAATGCGATCTGTACGAGCAGGCCATTCAATCGGCTCGCGAGAACGGCTTCGTCCAGAACGAAGGCGCTGGCTTATGAGGTGGCCGCGCGGTTCTACGCGGCGCGCGGCTTCGAGGCGATTGCCCACACATATCTGCGCAACGCGCGGAACTGCTACGAACGCTGGGGCGCCTTCGGCAAGGTGAAGCAACTCGACGAACGCTACCCGCGCTTGCACGAGGAACGGCTTCCCGCTTCTACTACCGCCACAATCGGCACGCCAGTCGGGCAGTTGGACGTCGAGACGGTAGTCAAGGCCTCACAGGCACTCTCGAGCGAGATGGTTCTCACCAAGCTGATCGAGAAGCTCATGCGAATCGCGGTGGAGCATGCCGGGGCCGAGCGAGGTCTGCTCATCCTTCTCCGGGGAGGACGAGCCGCGGATCGAGGCGGAGGCCACCACCGGCCGCGGCAGGGTCGAGGTCACCGTTCGACAGACAGTCATCACACCACTTGATCTTCCCCAATCCGCCCTCCAGTACGTCATTCGGACGCGGGAGCGCGTGGTCCTGGATGACGCTTCGGCCGGGAACTTGTATTCGGAGGACGAATATGTGCGGCAGAAGCGCCCCAGATCCGTCCTATGCCTGCCCATCGTCAAACAAACGAAGCTTGTCGGCGCACTCTATCTGGAGAACAATTTGACTCCGCGCGCCTTCACCTCGGACCGGGTCGCAGTGCTGGAGATGCTGGCTTCGCAAGCCGCGATTTCGCTGGAGAACGCCAACCTCTATTCTGACCTGCACCGCAGCGAAGCTTTCCTGGCTCAAGGGCAGAGCATCAGCCACACAGGCAGCTTCGGCTGGAACGTTTCGAGCGGAGAAATCTACTGGTCGGAGGAAACCTACAACATCTTTGAGTACTGATCGAAGCGGTTAAGCCCACGTTGGAGTTGATATTTCAGCGAATTCATCCCGACGACAGGGATCGTGTGCAGCAGACTATCGACCGCGCGATCCGAGGCAAGGACAAGATTTTGATCTTGAGCATCGTTTGCTGATGCCGGACGGTTCGGTCAAGCACCTCCACGTTTTGGCTCGCGCGTTGAAGACTTCCTCAGGCAGACCTCGAATATGTGGGCGCCGTGACGGACGTCACCGCAGCAAAGCACGCGGGTGAAGCGTTGCGGAGGAGCGAGAGTTATCTGGCCGAAGCGCAGAGGCTCAGCCATACGGGCAGTGGAGCCTGGAGCGTGCCAGAATGGGACCCCGTATATCTCTCCGAGGAGTGGCATCGCATATATGGCTTTGATCCGGCACACGGCCTGTCATCTTGGAAAGATCGGCTGCAGCGCATTCATCCCGAAGATCGAGCCAAAGTGCAAGAGGCAAAAGATCGAGCAACCAATGAAAAGTCAGACTATGAAGTGGATCACCGAATCGTTCTTCCGGATGGCACTGTTAAATACACGCACACAGTCGGCCATCCTGTTTTGACCACATCCGGAGATTTGGAGCAATTCGTATGTACCCTGGTGGACGTCACCGAGCGCAAGCAGGCGGAAGAGAAGATCCGGGAAAGCGAAAGGGAACTCCGGCAGATCTTGGATGTTGCGCCGCAACAGGTCGCCGTAATACTTGGATCCGGCGTGAAAACGCGTCTTCAGGGCTGAAGGGGCTTCAACTTGGCTGCCCTGGCGAGAATCTTTTCCGCGAGGCCTTCTATCATCGGTGAAGGTCTGAGCCTGAGCACCGGCCGGTTTTGTGGACGCGTCAGTTCGCCGGGAATGAGGAACAGCTTATAGCGCAGCTTCTGCAGGGTAAGGTTTTGCCAGGACTCATCCAGACAATTTCGCTGAAAAGCTGTCACCAGATTGTAGGCGAGGCGGACGATCTCCAGGTAGAGCGCGTTGGCGGCGAACGACGCCGTTGGAATCTTGCGGAGCGCATAGTCTTCTCGCAGCTCGCAAATCCGTGGTTCCATCCCGGCACGTCCGTCGTAAAAATGCCAGATCCCGGCTGGGGTCAGCGGCATGTTTGTGACCCAGGCACGATAGATGTATCGGCCCATGGCGAACAGAGTGGTCTCGGCTTCGTCTTGTTGAATGAACCTTCGCGCCACCACGAAACGACGGGCCTTTGGCCAACCATGGAGGCGGTGCTCGACCTCAGCCATCTCCCACCTGGGATTCACGGGTTCATACGAGATGCCGGGGAGCAGTCGCTTGAACGCTTGGGTCAAACGAGCGACCACGGCATACTGTGCGGGTCGGGTCTCTAGAGCAACGAACACAGGATTGAAGCCGAAGCCGGCGTCGGCGCGGACTCGCACCTCGCGGATTTCGGGTGGGACATTGGCGAAGCTGGTGTCCAGCAATTCCATGCTGCCATCCCAAGTGCCGGCATTCCCTGGACGGAGTTCGGCATCCCAGAGGTAGGATGAATTGGCCTCTATGCAGAGCAGTGGGTCGTAGGATTTCTTGCCACGATAGCGGGGATTGTAACCGACGGCGGCATTTTCCTGGTTCCCGAATACCGTCACCACCGTGCTGTCCAAGTCGAAGATCAATCGGGAGCGTCGGGCGGGTAGGTGGATGAACGTTTGCAGCAGTCGGTCGTTGACGCGATGCAACTGTTGCCAGAAGGGGTCAGGTGCATTGTGTAAGAAGCGGCGCAAAGTCTGAGGATCAGGGAAACTCGGCAAGCCGGTGAGGTATTGGAAGGTACCGTTGGAACGCAAGAATGACGCGGTTTCCAAGCGATCCAACCCCAGGACGATGGGGTACATCAGGGCCAATACCATCTGTGATAAGTGATACCGGTTGTTGCGTCTGGGGTAGGTCAGGTGCCTGGCCAGAAAATGGCGGAGCTGCAGCACTCGCAGAAACTCATGAAAGAAGTAGACACCGCCGTAATGCGTCAGCCCCGCATGATTACAGGCGATTCTGATATTTCGCGGCGAATACGGCATTTCGCGAATTCCTAACCGACTGTTAGGGATTGGCGAAATTCTACAATATGCTCCCAAAGCCTGTCAACATGGGGTTTGGCGGCTTTTGGGGAGGCAAGAATGCGCCGGATTCAGGTAATAGGAACTGATCATAGCCGCCTTTATCTAAATCAAGCAGCGCTCGATTATTTCGGTTTCACCCTGGAGGAGTGGCGGAACACCGACCCTGGCAGATTTGTCCATCCTGATGACCGGGAACGCCTGAAACGCGAGATTCAAACTAACTTCTTAAGCGGCCTCCCGTACGAATCCGAATTTCGCTTACTGAGAAAAGACGGGAAGTATCGCTGGTTTCTCTACCGCTGGAACCCGCTACGGGACGAACAAGGACGGCTCAGGCGTTGGTATGTCGCTGCTACAGATATCGAGGACCGCAAGCAGGCCGAGCAGAGACTGCAATCCGAGAATATCGTGCTCCGCGAAGAAGTCGACAAGGCGTCGATGTTCGAGCAGATCGTCGGAACTTCACCTCCGCTACGAAGCGTCTTGTCCCGCGTTTCCAAAGTCGCGCCCGCCGACTCCAGCGTGCTGATCACCGGCGAGACCGGCACCGGCAAGGAGTTGGTTGCCCGCGCCGTTCACAAGCGTTCCCGGCGGTCCTCGCGCGCGTTTGTGAGCGTGAACTGCGCAGCCATTCCACGAGACTTGATCGCATCGGAATTGTTCGGCCATGAGAAGGGCGCCTTTACGGGGGCAACTCAACGGCGCATAGGGCGGTTTGAACTGGCCGAAGGAGGCACGCTCTTCCTCGACGAGTTGGGTGAGCTTCCGGCTGAGACTCAGATCGCCCTTCTGCGTGTTCTCCAGGAACGCGAGTTTGAACGCATTGGTGCGGCGGGATCGATCCGAACCGATGTTCGGGTGATTGCCGCGACGAACCGCGATCTGGAGGCTGCCATCGCTGCGGGCACGTTCCGGAGCGATCTGTATTACCGGCTCAACGTTTTTCCGATCGTGATGCCACCTCTACGGGAACGAAGAGAAGACATCCCGCTATTGGTTGAATACTTCATCGATCGATTCGCACGGCAAGCGGGAAAGAGCTTTCAGGCGGTGAACAAAAAGAGTCTCGATCTGCTTCAATCGTACCCGTGGCCAGGAAACATCCGCGAATTGCAGAATGTCATTGAGCGATCCGTAATTGTTTGTGAATCGGGGACTTTCTCAGTGGATGAGAGTTGGCTTTCCCGCCAACCTGTGGTGAAGGAGCCGAATCGGGGCCCTGACCTTTTTAAAAGGGTTCCTTCCGAGGAGAAGTCAGCTATCGAGGCAGCGTTGAGGGAAAGCGGCGGCAGGGTGTATGGCCCAGACGGTGCGGCCGCCAAGCTGGGAATGCCCCGATCCACTCTGGAGTCGAAGATCAGGGTGTTGAAGATCAACAAGAATCGCTTCAAGGCGATGGGTTTTTCGAACGAAAACTAGCTGCCTGCTCTGGCGATCCCCGATTAACGACTCTTTGTACAACCTTCGCTAATTGGTGAACTTCGCCAATTTCTAATTTCGCCAACTCTTTAAATATCAGTAGGTTGAAGCTGGCCTATGGCTTGCATCCTCTTTTTGACAAGGGAATTGGAAGTGGATGCAAGCGTGGTAAGTCTACATCGGTTTGGACAATTCCTGGCCACGTTGGTGACATTCGTGAAAGAGATCTTCTCCCCGGTGAGGATGGAATGCTGAGAATTCAAAGGTCGGCGGACGGGGAAGTAGTCTTTACATTGAGCGGCGAAATGGAACAAGAACCCATGGCCGAGCTCGAAACGCTAATAAGCTCGGAAGCGAATGGGATCCGTATAGTGCTGGACCTAAAGGACGTAACGCTGGTGAACGAAGATGCTGTCATCTTCCTGGAGCGCTGCGAATCAAGCGGCGTATCACTTGTGAATTGCCCGCCCTACATCGGCGAGTGGATCAGACGGCAACGGCAAGGGACTTAGAAAGGAGTAACAAGATGTCTGCGTATACTAGCTGGGCAGTCGAACTCCCAACCACGCACCATAACGCGCCGTCGGAGATTGAGTACGCCACGGCGGCCAATAGCGCATTCAACAGCGGCGATCTCCGCGGCAACGGATTACCACGCATTATTGGTAACAGCGCTGCTCTGCGGCGCGTCCTCGACATGGTCCGACTCGTAGCGCCAACCGACGCCACGGTGTTGATCTACGGGGAAACAGGAACTGGCAAGGAACTGATTGCCGAAGCCATTCACAAGTGCAGCCACCGATCCATCGGCCCGTTCGTGAAACTGAATTGCGCCGCAATTCCTGCGGGTTTGCTCGAGAGTGAGCTGTTCGGTCACGAGCGTGGCGCCTTCACTGGGGCGGTCGTTCGCGCGATTGGACGGTTCGAGCGGGCCGACCGCGGTACGTTGTTTTTGGACGAAATCGGCGACCTTCCGCTGGAGTTGCAGTCGAAACTGCTCCGCGTCATTCAGGAAAGAAAGTTCGAACGTCTAGGTGGATCTGCCACGATTCAGACCGACGTGCGCGTGATCAGTGCCACAAACCGGAATCTCATGGAGATGGTGGACGAACGTCAATTTCGCGCCGACCTCTTCTATCGGCTGAGCGTCTTCCCGATCGAGTTGCCGCCGCTGCGCGATCGCCGTGACGACATCGGGTTATTAGTCCGACATTTTGCGATGCACTGCGCAGCCCGCATGGGGAAGCCCATTGAGACCATCGCAGAGGATTTCATCGCCGCTCTTGCACGCCATTCTTGGCCAGGCAACATACGCGAGTTGCAAAACTTCATTGAACGCTCCATAATTCTTTCGAAAGGCTCGGTGCTGAATGGTACACTGCCCGAACGGCCCGACACGAGATTGCCCGCGCCCGTGACGATGGAAGATGCGGAGCGCTCGCACATCCTTCAGATCCTCGAGCAGACAGGTGGTATGGTCGGTGGTCCGAATGGTGCGGCCGCACGGCTGGGCTTGCCGCGGACGACGTTGATCTCCAAGATGAGGCGACTCGGCATGGAACGCGGATGAGCCGGTGCGAACGGGATCTCCAGAGCTGCCGAACCCGATGTGGAGCCACGCCGCTGCGGGTGAACTCGAACGGATATTCGCCCATGCTCGCCGAACTGCATTCTGATGGGCGTCCCCGGAAATTGGAGACGAAACCCTCTTCTCCGGTGAGCGTGGCACCTCTCTAAAGAGGCCCAAAGCAATCGTGGCCACACTGATGGCGACAAGGCCCACATCTAGAAGTGTGAGCCCGCCATGCCACGGGAATAACTGTACGGCCAGAAACCCTAACCACAGTTTGCATCAATCCGGAGGGAGGCTGGATGGGAATCCCCGGGCCCTTGTGCTCCCGGAGAAGTGTCCCCATGTGGCGACATGCCTCGTTATTCTGCTCCGCGCACCTATCACGAACGTCAGATGCCCATACTTCCGGCCTCACGGTGAAACCTTTTTGACGTTACTCACTGATCGAACCCGAGGCTTGCCCATTGAGTAGATGGTTTTGATGTCGAAATCCGGACGCATCTGGGCGTTCCAGCGACCCTAAAAGCAATATCGGCACGCCTTCGCGCTCGAACAAGGAGATTTCTCCAGTGGATCGCATTTGGAGCAGTTATTGCATGTCATGTGCGTGAGCACAGCAATCGCAATAGTTCTCAGCGTGCTGTATGACGACCGGATCGCGAGGCAGCCCCATGGAGAGTTATAGCGTGAAGAAGACGGCAGGCAGCACAGGGAACGGCCACTACAAACCGCCTTTCCGATTCGGCATGGGAGGCGTTCCGCTCGGAAACGAATTCGAGTTCGTGACAGAAAAGGAAGCGTACGCCACAATTGACGCGGCGTGGGATGCGGGAGTTCGCTACTACGACGTGGCTCCGTGGTACGGGCTTGGCTTGGCTGAGCGGCGCTTTGGGAATTTCCTTCATACCAAGAACCGCGGCGAATACGTTCTGTCCACCAAGATCGGAAAGCTGCTCAAAGCTTCGAAAACGGCAAAGAACAGGGAGTACTTTCCTTTTTCTCCGTCGCCCAACGATGTGGTTTACGACTATACGGCGTCCGGCGTGCGGCGCTCTATCGAGGATAGCTTGCAAAGACTCGGTATCGACAGCATTGATATTGCATTCGTTCACGACCTCTCGGCAGACAACGGGTATCTACCGACT
Organism: Bryobacterales bacterium; assembly: GCA_963803725.1. Lineage (GTDB taxonomy): Bacteria > Acidobacteriota > Terriglobia > Bryobacterales > Bryobacteraceae > JOPF133. The sequence goes on from CAWDOH010000031.1 coordinate 193,806, forward strand.
TCCTGGCAGGAACAGTTTGCGATTGCACAGAAGGGCGCTTTTCCGGAACTGACTCGCCTGCGCGAAGAGGGTCTGATTAACGGATGGGGCATTGGTGTCAATACGCCGGAACCGATCATGCGGCTGTTTGAAGTTGCAGATCCGGATGTCTGTCTTCTGGCTTCGCAGTATTCTCTGATCGATCACAAGAACGCGCTGGGCCAGGTATTTCCTGTTGCGAGAGCCAGAAAGGTGTCCTTTGTGATCGGCGCGGCGCTCAACGCGGGCTTCATTTCGGGCAGCCCACGGTACAACTACGGAAAGGACTCATATAAGATCCCTCCGGCGTTTATCGAAAAGCGCCGGAAGCTCCGTGAGGTCGCGGGTAACTATGGAGTCGACCTCCGGACTGCCGCGCTCCAGTTTTCGGCCGCGCCCGATGTCGTCGCTGCCCTGGTTGTTGGTTGCAGAAGTCAACAGCAAATCATCGAGGATTACACATCCATGCAGACCAAGATACCCGCGGAGTTCTGGGCGGAGTCGAAAGCGCAAAACCTGATTGAGCAAGACGCGCCGGTGCTAGCCTGAATGCCGGCGATTTTCAGTGATCGAGAACGAAGAGGAGACATTTTATGAGCAACGCACAGACTATTTCAGCGGCAGCCTCTGGGACCCTTACGATCGGGGGCGATCTCAGGGTTAATCGGATGGGATTTGGCGCGATGCGCATCACAGGCTCAGGGATCTGGGGACCTCCGGCAGATAAGGCCGCCGCACTTGCGACACTTCGGCGGACAGTCGAACTCGACGTGAATCTGATCGATACTGCCGATTCCTATGGGCCCCATGTGTCGGAAGAGTTGATTGCCGAAGCACTCTACCCATATCCAACCGGCCTAGTGATCGCAACCAAGGGCGGATGGGAGCGGCCCGGTCCGGGCCAATGGACACACAACGCGAGCCCAAAACATCTTACCGAAGCTCTGGAGGGAAGTCTCAAGCGTCTGCGTATTGACCGTATCGACATTCACCAACTCCATTCCCCCGACAATGCCGTCTCCTTCGAGGCATCTGTGGAAGCGTTGGCCAAACTGCGGGACCAGGGCAAGATCCGGCATGTGGCGCTCTCCAACGTGACCCGCGAGCATATCGAGCGCGCCCGCAAAATCGTTCCGATCGCTTCCGTCCAAAACCGTTACAGTTTCGCCGACCGCGAATCGGACTTCATCGTGGATTACTGCGAGCAGAACGACATCGCTTTCTTTCCCTGGGCGCCGCTCGGTCAGGCCAAAGAAGCACATACTGCCATCAAGAAAGAGGCGGATGATCTCCACGCTACACCGCTGCAAGTGGCACTGGCGTGGTTGCTCCAGCGCTCCAAAGTGATTGTGCCTATCCCGGGAACTTCATCGGTGACGCACCTCGAAGAAAACATCGCAGCCGCGGGTCTAAGAGTTCCTCAGGCGGCATATGACCGGTTATCGGCCGTGAACCATCCGCCCGCCAGCCTTCGCGGCTAGAGAGGCTGCGCGGATGATGGAATTGCCAGCGAACATCACACAGGGAGAAAAACGAAATGACATTCAATCATCGCACTGTCGGAATAGCTGCGATACTCGCGGGAGCCAGCCTGACGGCCATTATGGCTGCAAATGATGTTAAGGCCGTTGCCAGTGCTCACGCCGAAATCCTGCTACAAACCACCCAATCGTGGAACGGCAAGCCCTACACGCACTATCCAACCGGCCAGCCGCAACTAACCACCCTCCGGATGACTATCGCACCGCATACTGCCCTACCATGGCACACCCATCCCTTCCCAAATTCCGTCTATGTGCTTTCAGGCACTCTCACGTTGCAAGACAAAGCCAGTGGCAAAACTCATGTGGTTCATCAGGGAGAAGCCGTTGGAGAGTCCGTTGACGATGTCCATCGGGGTGAGTCCGGCGACGAGCCAACCGTTCTGCTAATCACATATGCGGGCACTCCAGGCGTGCCGACTTCAATCCCTGCTAAGGGCGAGAAGGCAGAGTACTGAACTGAACATGGACTGCTTGCCACGGAGAATCTATCTACTCGACCGGACCACCGCGGCACAGCGATCTAGCCGCTCATAAAAGCGCAGGCGAGTCTTCGCTTTCAGGGCTGCGGCGAACGGCAGTAGGCGGTGGAATCCGCGAGCCCTGCGGCGAGCGACTCTTTCTGGTAGGCCACGGGCGTTCTAAGTCCCCGAAACGTCGAGGTTTTCCCAATCGCGCTCCGACAGTTGCGCGAGGAGTAGCCAAACTTCGTCGAACCGCACAGCGATCACGATGTCTGCTAGCAACCCGGCTGGTGCGGGGGCGATCCAAGCGGTAGCCCGATGCGTCACGCGAGGCTGGCATCGACGTGCGTGGCGCTAGCTATTAGCTTTTCCCCGCCTACCGCGGAAGCCCGGTATCGGCGGCCAGATCCCCCAGCGGATTCGGTTCGATACCGCGGGCGTCACAAGCGCTCCGGATAGCGCTGGCAAGACGCTTCCGAGCGCGAAAATGGCGAGTTTTTGTCGCTGCTTCCGAACTTTCAAACGCCTCCGCCGTTTCCGTGAGGCTCAAGCCTTCGAGATCGCGCAATCGGATAGCCGCTCGATCCCGCTCGGAGAGCTTCTCCAGGCCGGCATACAACCATCCCAGCCGTTCCATTTGTTCGACTCTGGCCAGCGGCGACGGCTGCGAATCGCGAGAATCGATGTGGGGGGATTCGTCCAGCGATAGGGTGGGCCGATCGGCTCGAAAAAACATGCGGACTTCGTTCATGGCGATCGAACAAAGCCAACTCTTGAATTTTGCGTCCGCGCGCAACTGGTCGCGGTGGACGAATGCGTGTAGCAGGGTTCGCTGAATACTGTCGTCTGCGTGGTCTGAAGTCCTCAGTCGAGTTTGCACGAACCGCCGTATCGACGGCAGATTCGGGCCCAGCAAGGTCTCGAAAGTGTCTCCTGTCATTGTTACTTGCCCTCCTCTGAAGTTTGCTTCCGTCCTAACTCTGCCCCGGGTAGATGCGTTCGTCTCGTCCGCCCCCGGCAGTTTGCCTGTCGCCTGGCAACCCCGAAAGGGGCATCATGCGCGTGCCACACCAGACAAAGGAGTCTCGACCGGAAAGCCGAGTTCACGCCAAGCGGAAAATCCGCCCAGCAGCGCGTGAAGGTGTGTGATGCCACGTCGCCTCAGTCGAAGAGCAGCTCGCACACTGCTGATCTCGTCGGGACAGGAGCAATAGAATACGACTTCCTTGTTTGCGACGGCCGGCAGCAGGGAGTCCAGATCCTCGAAGGCGACCGCGAGCGCTCCGGGTATCCAGCCCTCCCGCCTTTCGACCTCCAGTCGGAGATCGACTACTACCAGCGGCTCACCCGTTTCCATCCACCGTTTGAGGTCGCGCGGCGTAATCCGACGACTGCGGTGGACGCGGTATAGCCGCCTGCGGCGAACGAATTTAGATATGAGATACACCAACAAACCGGCTCCCAAAGCGACTCCATACCAAGCGCCGAATCTGGACATTGCGGCGGCCACATCTTCCAATTGCCTGCGAAACAGCCAGCCAACTCCGATATAGGCGCCGGCCCACACCAGAGCGCCGCCCGAATCGACGAGTAGAAACTTCCATACCGCCAGATTGAACATGCCAGCCAAGGGAGGTCCCAGGGTACCGAACCATGGGAGAAACTTCGAGATCAGGAGCGATCCGGGGCCATAGCGCAGATAAGCGGAATGTGTCTTGGAAACACAGGTATCCGGTTCGATGGAAACTCTGCAAACAAACCTCAGGACCGAGCCGCCTCGTCGTCTCCCTAAACTAAACCACAGAGAGTCGCTTATCAACGAAGCACCGACCGCCACTGCGAGGACAGGTGCCAGGGAGAGACGGTGAAACCCCACCAGAGCCCCCGCTGCCAGGAGCACTGGACCCGAAGGAACCGGCAAACCGATTTGTTCGACAAACACCGCGACGAAGATTACGATGTAGCCGTGTTGGATCAGAAAATCCGTCTCGTTGTGCATTTGCAGGTTCACCTCAGAGCGTCAAAGAAATAGCAGCGCGCAGTTCCCGATCTTTGTGGCTCTCACGCGCCACCAGGGGATCCCGTCACGTATCCGATTCATGGTCTGCGCCTGCCAAAGCCAATAGCCTGAAAAATCCAATCCGCCGACTGTCCGGGTCCTGGTTGCAGGACGCCGCCGGGAGAGAAGCCGGTGATCAGCAGGAAGGCTTCGATGTCGCCAGTCTGGTAGTTTTCCCGGCCTAGCATCAGAACGGAGTCGCCTTTGTTCAGGTCGCCAATAGTCGCGAGGTACAGCCGGCGGTCCCGGGCGCCAGGCGTCTCATCCTTTCCCACCACATAGATCGGCAAGAAATCAAAGTGGACTTGCCGGTCACGACCAGAGCGAAAATCCCGAAGGAGAAGCAGCTCCTTGAGAGGTTCCATCGATTCAATGGAGCCGGCGACAGTGCGGAAGCCGCCGGAGACGATCAGCCTGGCTCGTATGGTTGGCATTCCGGTAACGCGTTCGCCGCGGACGTAGATGGCGTCACCGAGGGCCAGGGACTGCCAACCGCCGCTGACGGTGTCAGACGGATCATGGGCAGCCGTGGGCAGTATCCAGAACGCTACGGATCCCGCCGCGTCAACCGATATATCAGTTGAAGCCGAGACGCGCACGATAATTCTGTGGTTGACGGGGTCCAACGCCTTCACGGCGCCAAAGACCGTTTCGTTCTGCCAACAGACCAGTTCCCGCTTGTCGCGTGCGTCGATCTCGGCCCGGTACGTTACCCGTATACGGGAGGCGATTTGCTTGTTGTCCGCGCGGTACGCTTCCACACACACGCGGTCGTCTATGTTCAGCCTTTCCAGTAGCCCCAGTTCATCGGGCTGGAAAGTGGCGTCGGTGGTTCTGAATGTGGTCGAGCGGTCATAGTGAAAATCGGAGTAGGCACCGGAATCGCTCTTGAGACTGAGCGTTTGCTCCTCAATGTCCCATCCGGCAACTTGGCCGGCGGCCTGGCATGCCGCGTTAGGCGAGGTCGCACTCTGCCAGGCCAGCGCGAAAAGTGGCGTTGCAAGTAGACAGATCACTGCGCGGCAGGCGGGGAGACACACCAGGGGTTTTGGGTGTTCCTTCGGAGAACGAACGGTACTCAACGCAGTCATATATTTCTCTACTGGCATTCAATTCCGACTTCGCTAGCCTAGAGGTGCAACCATGACGCCAAGAAGTTGAGTCGGCCGGTGCTGACACGATGAGACTTCTTCGGTGGACGATCGCACTAACAGTCGCTCAGGCGACGCGGATGCCCTCGGCCCGACACCTACGCGAGCAATTGCCTCCATGGCTGCACGAGAAAACTGCCGGTTTGCGAGTCTGGCTGTTGGCCTGCATCAACCGCGAACATGGCCAGAGGTTTCACACCCGCTCGAGCAAGCGAACTTCTCCGGCGCGCGTGGGGCGGAGTTCGCTGGAAGATGACGGTAATTGTCGCTGTCACAGGGACTTCTACACTCCTGGTCGCCTGCCTGGCAGTGGCCGCCCTGAACGTAGTGGTGCGGCGCGAAAGTTCCAATGTGGTGGAGAAGCAGATTCAGGTGTTGGTTCAGGCGAGCCGGTCCGTCGCTCCCGCAATTCTGGATAACGCCGGCGATTGCACGACGTCACCGCCGAATCCCAGCCCGCTCAAGCCCCTGCTGACCTATACGGACGAAGCGTTTCCCCAAGCTCGGGCCTCCCTGATTATAGAGAAGCCCAGTGGCGTGCAGTCGCTGCTGCCGGGGTCAACCCGCCTTTTCGACAAGCATCCGTCCTGGTTGCCGGACACCGAATTCGCGGGACTGGTGGTCGATCGGGGGCAACTCGAGATCCGCGCCGTTTTGACGAGGCAGAGTGGCGCCTGCAAGATGACGGCGACCTTCAGCTTACCGTTGGGGTTCGAATTGGCAAAGAGACTCTCTTCGGCATCCAGCATGACGGTAACGGCTGTCTCCCCTCGCGCGTTTCGTGTGCATTCGCCCAACCAGCAGGTCTTCAGCACCATAGAGGGCAATTTCCTGCCTGGCATGGCGCGGCCGGCAGCCGTCGTCTTGACGGCCCGGAACTGGCAAACAGGCGTATTGGAAGACTGGATTGCATACAGCGTTCAACCGAGTTATTCAGGCACTTTTAAAGATGTGGCTCGATTGGGCAGACAACTGGCGAACTGGGTTGTAGTTGGGGCCGTGCTTGCACTGATGGTCTTCCTTCTGGACACGGCGGGCGTCTGGATGTGTATCCGCCTCGGCAACAATATCGCTACCGCTATCGATGATCTGACTGGTGCGTCGCGCCAGATTGCTCGCGGCAATTTCGCTTGGAGGCTGCCGGTGCGCAGCAAGGATCAACTGGGTGACCTGAGTTGCCGCTTCAACGAGATGGCTGTTGCTCTAGAGCGACTCCACAAGGAGGAGGCCGCGGCATTAAGGGTCGAGAGCGAACTTCAAGTTGCACGAAGTGTTCAGGAATATCTCTTTCCGCGCGTGGTGCCCGTACTACGTGGCGTCACCGTAGCAGGCCGTACTTTGGCGGCGCAAACGGTCGGGGGCGATCTCTACGACTTCATCGATCTCGGCAGGGAACGAATCGGGATCGTCTTTGCGGATGTGAGCGGAAAAGGAATTCCGGCCGCCCTAATGATGGCGAACCTGCAGGCTGTCGCGCGAGCGCACCTTCGCGAAGAAGGCGGCGGCGCGGGTGCACTGGCCGGCCGTTTTGTTGAAACACTCAATCAAGAGATCGCCGGCCGCTTCGGAGACAATCGGTACGCGACTCTGTTTTGGGCGGCGTACGACGCCGATACGGCCGTTCTGACGTATGTCAACGCGGGCAATCCGGCGCCAATTCTGATCGGCGCGGGCGGCGAGATTGCAAGGCTGGATTCGGATGGTTTTCCGATTGGAATGTTTGCGAATGCGCGATACACGGCGAAAGATATCCGGATGCAGCCGGGAGACCGGCTGATTATCTTCAGCGATGGTCTGACGGACGCGCAAGACGCTGCGGGTGCAGACTTCGGAGACGAACGTTTGATTATCTGTTGCAAAACCGTTGCGCCCGCAACTGATGCAGCAGGTGTGGCCGAAAGACTGATGTATGCTGTCGCGGAATGGTCAACGGGGACCGAGCAGTTCGACGACACCACGGTGGTGGTAGTTGATGTGGCCGCGTCTGCCGAAAGGTCAATCGACGGCCCAATGAAGAGGGCATCTCGGCCCAAGAAAGAAATCGTCGTGCCCGCCAGGGAACCTGCAAATGACGTTGCCGTCACAGTTTCGGCAGATTTGCCACCTTCCAACCCGGCCTCTACACCCGCGCTGCGATAGGCGCGGGCAGTGCCGCGTCAAGAGACCCGTGCAGCTCATGGGCCCGTTGTCGAGGCAAAGCCTCGATTCGCATTGCGCCGCGTTCGCGAAGACATCAGACGAGCTTTGCACCAAAGTACAGATATCAAGGAACCCCGGCGGGTTGTATTCTGGCTTCAGCGATGGATGAGATTGAGCATACCGAGGAAACGGCGCCATCGCAAGTTCAAGTGGTATGCCAGGGAATCAGGTCCGGACTAGGCGGAGGGGTGGTCATGAGTGAAGAGTCTGGCGTCCCCGTTATCGCCGTGGTCGACGATGACGAATCGGTACGGCAGTCGCTGGCGGGCTTCTTTGAGTCGGTGGGTTATGATGTCGCTCTATTCTCCTCCGCCGAAGAATTTGCGAGATCCGGCTCTCACCGCGAAGATCTGCGGTGCCTGATTCTCGACGTGCGTCTGCCAGGCATGTCGGGCTTCGAGCTATATTCGCAACTAACCCTCAGCGGCCGGTCCATCCCAGTAATCTTCATCACGGCGCACAAAGACCTGGCCGCCGCTGCCTGGGCCACGAAGCCCGGCGTTGTGAAGTTGCTGTACAAACCGTTTCAGCCGGGGATCCTGTTGGAAGCCGTTCGAAGCGCGCTAGCCTTGCGTCAGTGAGATCTGAGGTTGGGAATTCAACGTTCGAGTTGGAGGTTATATATGTCTACTGCCGTTATCGTGCCCATTAAGTCCGAAACTGCGCGGAGCCAGACGATGTGCTGACCCGATGCGGCTCGGTTCCCGTACCGATTGCGCGGAGCACCAGGACAGGATCGTGGGATCTTGCCCGGCCCTGCAACATACATTGCAGCAAGCACGAATGGTGGCGCCCACCGATTCGACTGTGGTTATTTATGGGGAAACCGGTACGGGAAAAGAACTTTTCGCGGGTCTCATTCACGAGCTCAGCAGCAGATCCGAAGGGCCGTTCATCCGCTTGAACTGCGCAGCAATTCCCGAAGGTTTGCTGGAGAGCGAACTCTTCGGTCACGAAAAAGGCGCCTTTACCAGCGCCGTCGCGCAACGCGTGGGCCGCTTCGAGGCAGCCAACCACGGAACGCTTTTCCTGGACGAAATTGGCGATATCCCGCTTAATCTGCAGGCAAAACTTCTGCGCGTCTTGCAGGAACAGGAATTCGAACGGCTCGGGAAGTTCTCGCACCATCCGGGTGGACGTCCGCGTGATCGCCGCGACCAACAGAGACCTGGCCGGGCTGGTGGAGGAAAAGACGTTCCGGATGGATCTCTTCTATCGCCTCAGCGTCTTCCCCATCACCTTGCCGCCTTTGCGTGCACGGCGCGAAGATATCCCTCGCCTGGCGCAGCATTTTATCGACGATGCGGCACAGCGAATGCAGCGGTCCATTCGAACGATTCCCCCCGAGGCGATACAAGCTCTGATGGACCACACTTGGCCCGGCAATGTGCGCGAACTTCAAAACTGCATCGAGCGCGCAGTGATCCTCGCTCAAGACGGCGTCCTTCGCATTCCGCCTTTCGAGCCCAGGCGCAATGTCTTTGGAATGCCATGCGGAGGCACCCTCGAAGACGCGGAACGCGATCACATTTTACAAGCCCTGGGCGAAACGGGGTGGGTGTTGGGCGGATCGGCCGGCGCCGCCCGGCGTCTGGGTCTGCCACGCACGACGCTGATCTCCAAGATGAAAAAACTCGGCCTCCGCGGTCGACTCAGCGGACATGACCCAGTTTCTCAGCCTGTTTCACCAAATCGGCCAGCGATGGCGCTCCCATCTTACGCATGACTTGTCCGCGGTAGAGCTTGATGGTTCGCTCGCTGATCCCCAGTTCAAATGCGATTTGCTTGTTCAGGCGTCCCGATACCACCAGGCTCATGACCTGGCGCTCGCGCGGCGCCAGGGAATTGAAGCGCTGACGAAGTTGCTCGATCTCTGCGCGCTCAGGGCGCGATTTGCGATCCACCTCCAAAGCTTGCCGGATCGCATCCATGAGCTCGGCTTCGCGCACCGGCTTGGTCAGGAAATGAACGGCGCCTGCCTTGAGAGCCCGTACCGTCATGGGTATGTCCCCGCAGCCCGTGAGGAAGATCACCGGCATACGAATACCGGAGACGTTCATTTCGCGCTGCAACTCCAGGCCATTCATACCCGGCATATTGACGTCCAGAACCACACACCCGGCCTCTTCGCCGGGATTGCTGTTCAGGAACTCGGTAGCAGATGTGTATGCTTGCACGGACAGACCGATAGATTCAATCAAGGAGCTCAGTCCGTCCCGGACCGACACATCGTCGTCTATAAGAAAAATGGTCTCGTTCGTGTGTCCTCCTCCCTGTCGCCCGGGCGTCACGCTGTCGCTATTTCGACGCGATCGGGCTCCTCCACCGCCACCGGTAGGTTGAACTCAAATGTTGCGCCGCCTTCGGGGTTGTTCGCGCCCGATAGCTCACCCCCGTGCGCCGAAATGATGTTCCGGCAGATCGAGAGTCCCATGCCCATCCCCTGCGGCTTGGTGGTAAAGAACGGATCGAACAGACGCTTCGCCCCTTGGGGATCGAGTCCGGCGCCGGAGTCCCGCACGGCGATTGCTACTCTTTCCGGCGCATCGAGACGTGCGGAGCGAATCGCCAGCATCCGCGGTCTGTCAGTAGTAGGACTCATGGCCTCGATTGCGTTCATGATCAGGTTCAAGAGCACTTGCTGGAGCTGTACGCGATCACCCACCACCTCGGGAAGATCCACCGCCAGCTCGGTCTGCGCTTCGACTTGGTTCCGCACCATCTCATGGCCTGCCAATATGAGCGTCCTGCCGATCAAGTCGTTGAAATCTATCGGCTCCTGGCGGGCTGGCGCCTTCTTTACCAGCCCGCGGACGTCACGAATCACTTCGCTCGCCCGATCGCTGTCGCGTATGATCCGCTCCACCGCCGCGCGGGCTTTCTCAATCTTCGGTGGAGTGCCTGCAAGCCAATTCAGACAAGCGTTTCCGTTGGTTACGATGCCGGTCAGCGGTTGTGTGACTTCATGGGCGATGGAAGCCGCCAGTTCACCCATGGCTGTCACCCGCGTGACGTGGAACAGTTCAGCCTGGGACGCCCGAAGCGCCTCCTCAGCTCGCTGCCGTTCGCCCATTTGGCGCCGCAGTTCCGCGTTAACGGCTGTTAACTCGCTGGTCCGTTGCAGGACGCGGCGCTCCAGATCGTTGTTGAGCCTCTGGATTTCCGCCTTCGCCTGCTTGAGTTCGGCAGTCTCCATGACCTCCCATTCCTTATTCCGGCGCGCGAGAGCAAAATGGTGCGTGTGCATCACGTCCAGGATCTCCGCCGCGCCCGCTCCCGGAAGCGGATAAGTACAAAGGGCGAGCATCGGGGTATCGCCGATGGACTCGTTCACCTCCTTTTCATATTCGGAGAACTCCTTCCAGTCACGCCTCTCCAGCCACGCCGTATCGGCACTGAGTCTAAAGCCGGCGTATCCGCCATTGATGGCTAAATCCCTCTTCTGCTTCCACCCCCTGGTAACTTTTTCCAGGTCCAGGTCATTGCCGTTCATGTACCACTCCCGGCCGCGCACGATTTCGAGGCTCCGGCTCTCGAAATAGTCGTCGAAACCGGGAATCGAATGCTTCAAACAATAGCGGACTTCCTCTTCCGTGAGCGGATCGGCGATCACCCACATGCACAGTTCCCGGTTTTCCAGGCCCGCCCGAAAATACGGCAGGCAGGCGTCGATGAGATCCTCTTTCGTTTCATGGAAGAGGAAGAAATGAGTTCCCCAAGGAACATCGCCAACAACACCGATTCCGGTTTGGCGCAATGGTTGGTCTGGCACGGCGGCCTCCTTCTTAAGCTGTTCTGGTGAAACAGGATAGACATGTAACTGAACCAAGGACTACATAACAC
>CAWDOH010000032.1:0-106621 GCA_963803725.1 Bryobacterales bacterium
GACCTCTTCCACTCGCGGGGACGGGGCGGCCAGGCGATCGACTTCGGCGAGTTCTTCGCAGAGAGATGCCAATCGGCGGCGCGGACATTTTGCTCGACTTGCTCGGGCTTGGTGGCGCCGGCGATGACGCTTGAGACGGGCTGCTGCGCGGCGAGCCACGCGATGGCCAAATCGAGAAGATTGTGGCCGCGCGGCGCGCAGAATTTTTCGAGACGCTCGACGACTTCCCAATTCGCGTCGGTGATGTAGCGATCGGCGAGGTGCTTGGCGGTGTTCAGGCGCGCGCCCGCGGGCATGGGCTGGCCGCGCTTGTACTTGCCGGAGAGGAAGCCGCCGGCCAGCGGGAAATATGGGAGCAGGCCGAGGCCGTACGCGCGCATGGCGGGAATCAATTCGCGCTCGGGCTCGCGGACGATCAGACTGTATTCATCCTGGCAGGTAGTTGAAGGGCGTGCGTGCCGATGGTGTGCGCGGTCCACTGGGCTTCGACGACTTGCCATGCCTGCAAATTGGAGCAACCGATGTAGCGGACCTTGCCCTGCTGGATCAGGTCTTCGAGAGCGCGCAGATGTCCTTGGATCGGAGTTTTTGGGTCCGGGCGATGGAGCTGATAGAGATCGATCCAATCGGTGCCGAGGCGGCGCAGGCTGGCTTCGGCGGCGGACATCCCGTGATTGCCGCGCGTGGCCGCAATCACTCCACGCACCTCGGGCTCGGTGCGCCGCAGGCTCTCCATGTAAACCAGTCCGCCGCGAATCTTGAACGCTCCCAGCGGCGTCTGGTTCTCGTGCTTGATCCAGACTTCCGCGCCGGTTCGCTCGCACACCAGCGGCCAGCGGATCTGCGCCGTCGGCGGCATCGCCTGGTATACCGTCGCCGCCGCGGCCCTCAGTTCGCCGATCTCAGGTAAGGTCATGGTCTTCCCGTCTTACCACGCGCGCCCATGCGGCTGCAAAAAAGGCCGCCGCCATGCGCTGTGGATGACCAGAGCGCCGCCCTAGGAATGCAAGCGCCTGTACCGTTCGATAAGCTGCTTGGGAGAGATGCATGTCCCGTCCCGCCGGCCCAGGAAGTACACTCCCGACGCGCCATCGGCGGCGTACGCAGGCGCAGCCAGCCGGTCCAGAAACCGCACCCAGAAGAAAGCGGTCCTGCCCAGAATGCCGGCCAGCCGCGATCGAAACGCACTCCTGAAAAGGCTCTCCAGCGACCACGCCAGAACCGTTCCGGGTCCCGACACCACACCCGAATCCACCTCGCCGAAATCGCGGAACAGGTACCGGTGCCCACTCTCCGTGAAGCGGGTGAAGTCGTATGCGCCTTCGTGTACGTGCTGTAGGAACGGTGTTTCCGCGTAGACCACCCCCTGGTCTCGCAGCACCCTGCGAATCTCACCCACCGCATCCCCGGGAGAAATCACGTGTTCGAGAACCGCCTGAATGACCACGCCGTCTACCGACTCGTCCGGCAGTGGAATGGAGTGCGCATCGGCGATGAACTGCACGTAGTCGCTCGAATAAATGTCGAAAGAAATCAGCTCCAGATCCCCTTCGTTGTAGAGCCTGTCGATACCGGACCCGATCCTGGCGCCTCCCACGATGAGAATTCTGGGCCGTTCCGCGCGCTTCCTCGCCAGCTCGATAAATTTCAGGATGTTGCCGGGCGAGACGCAATTCTGCCCCAGCACCAGCGCTGTCAGCCAGCCATGGGCGGCCTTGCCGTTGGAGCGCCGGATGGGACTGCCCCCCGCCGTCTGCCGCAGGAGTTCGCGATCCACAACGGACTTTTCAAAATCGACCAGGACCGGTTTGGCATCCAGTTCCAAAATCGCCAATCCGCAATTCTCGCAGCAGCTCTTCCGCCCCAGGGAACGCCGGCACCGCGGACAGGTGTACAGATCCCGCAGCCGTTGCGGATCCATCAGAGGCATAGGGTCCCCTCGACCGCGGCACCGCCGGCGGAATTCTCAAAATTCTGCTCCATCCCGTTCGGATTCCGACGCCTCGATAGTGGAGTGCGGCTGCCGTTCCTCTCGGATTTAATGTGGCGTCGGTAGCCCGCGCCCGGGCCTCGATCTCCGTGCCCCCGCCACATGCCGCGCGCGTCGCCGGGCCCCACGCCGCTCGTCCCGGCGTGCCCTCGGCCGTCGTCGCCACCAAGGCGTCGTTCGCGCCCCTGCACGTCCAGCCGCGCCGCTACATAATAGAGATAGGTGCTCTCTTCCTTCCATCCCCTGGTCTCCCAGTGGTTCGCCGCCACTTTCGGCGCCCCCACCGAGCCCCAGCGCCTCGGCTGGCCCGAAATCCGCCAGGGCCGCGACGTGCTGATCTCCGCCCCCACCGGCTCCGGCAAAACCCTGGCCGCCTTCCTCAGCGCCATCGATTCCCTGGCCGCCGCGCGCGCGAGGCCGGCCCGCTGCCCGACGAAACCGAGGTCCTCTACGTCTCGCCGCTCAAGGCCCTCAGCAACGACGTCCACAAGAACCTCGAAATCCCCCTCGCCGGAGATCGCCGCCCTGGCCGCCGCCCGCGGCGTCAAGCTGGCGCCCATCCGCGCCGCGCTCCGCACCGGCGATACCCCGCAGTGGGAGCGCCAGCAGCATGACCCGCCATCGCCCGCACATCCTGGTCACCACGCCGGAATCGCTCTACATCCTGCTCACCGCCGCGCAAGCCGCGCGAGATGCTGCGCACCGTCCGCACCGTCATCGTCGACGAAATCCACGCCGTTGCCGACGATAAGCGCGGCTCGCACCTGGCCCTCTCGCTGGCGCGCCTCGACCGGCTGGTGGAGCAGATCGGCGGCCCGCGCCCCAGCGCATCGGCCTCTCCGCCACCGTCAAGCCCATCGAGGAGGTCGCCGCCTTCCTCAGCGACTCCGCCCGCATCGTCAACGTCGGCCACCGCCGCGCCATGGACCTCGCCGTCGAGATCCCCGCGCGACGAACTCGGCGCCGTGGCCACCAACGAAATGTGGGACGAAATCTACGACCGCGCCGCCGACCTCATCCGCGAAAACCGCACCACCCTGGTCTTCGTCAACACCCGCCGCCTGTCCGAGCGCGTCGCCCACCACCTGGCCGAGCGCCTGGGCGAAAACGCCGTCCTGCCGCACCACGGCAGCCTCTCGCCGCGCGCTGCGCCTGGAAGCCGAGCGCCGCCTCAAAGAACGGCGAGCTGCGCGCCGTGGTGGCCACCGCCTCGCTCGAACTCGGCATCGATATCGGCACGGTCGACCTGGTCTGCCAGATCGGCTCGCCGCGCTCCATCGCCGTCGCCCTGCAGCGCATCGGCCGCGCCGGCCACTGGGTGGGCGCGCTGCCCAAGGGCCGCCTCTTCGCCACCACCCGCGATGAGCTGATCGAATGCGCCGCCCTGGTGCGCGCCATCCGCCGCGGCGAGCTCGACCGCCTGGAAGTTCCCCGCAACGCCCTCGATATTCTGGCCCAGCAGATCGTGGCCGCCTGCGCCGCCGAGGAATTCGGCGAAGACGAGCTGTTCGACCTGGTCCGCCGCGCGTGCCCTTACCGCACCCTCGAGCCGCGCCGATTTCGATGCCGTCCTCGGCATGCTCTCCGAAGGCATCGCCACTTCGCGCGGCCGCAGCCGGCGCCTAGCTGCACCGCGATGCCGTCAACCGCCGCGTGCGCGGCCGCCGCGGCGCGCGGCTCGCGGCCATCACCTCCGGCGGCGCCATCCCCGATACCGCGCAATATCTGGTGGTGGCCGAGCCGGAAGGCAAAACCGTCGGCACGCTCGACGAGGATTTCGCCGTCGAAAGCCTGGCCGGCGACGTGTTTCTGCTGGGCACCACCTCCTGGCGCATCCGCCGCGTGGAGGCCGGCCGCGTGCGCGTCGAAGATGCCCACGGCGCCGCGCCCACCATCCCCTTCTGGCGCGGCGAAGCCCCCGGCCGCACGCGCGAGCTTTCCGAAGAGGTCTCGCAGCTGCGCGAGGAAATCGCGCGCACCGGCGACCTGCCCGCCCGATTGCGGCGCTCGGCTGAAGCCGCCGCACGCCAGGCCTCGCCTATGTGCAGGCCGGCCACGCCGCCCTCGGCGCCATGCCCACCACCCGCCGCGTCGTCGCCGAGCGCTTCTTCGACGAAGCCGGCGGCATGCAGCTGGTGGTCCACGCGCCCTTCGGCTCGCGCATCAACCGCGCCTGGGGCCTGGCGCTGCGCAAGCGCTTCTGCCGCTCCTTCAATTTCGAACTGCAGGCCGCCGCCACCGATAACGGCATCGTACTCTCGCTCGGCGAGCAGCACTCGTTCCCGCTCGAAATCGTGTTCGAATTTCTGCGCCCGGCTACCGTGGAGCACGTGCTCACGCAGGCCGTCCTGCGCCGCGCCCATGTTCACCGCGCGCTGGCGCTGGAATGCCTCCCGCGCGCTGGCCATCCCGCGCTACTCCGGTGGGCGCAAAGTGCCGCCGCCCATCCAGCGCATGCGCGCCGACGACCTCATGGCCGCCGTCTTCCCCGACCAGGCCGCCTGCCCCGAAAACCTCACCGGCGAAGCCGCGCATTCCCGATCATCCGCTGGTCAAAGAGACCATCGACAACTGCCTCTACGAGGCCATGGACCTCATCGGGCTGCGCGCAGTTGCTGGCGGATATCGAGGAGGGCGCCGTCCGCACCGCTGGCCATCGATACGCCTGAGCCATCGCCCTTCTCGCACGAAATCCTGAACGCCAATCCTTACGCGTTTCTCGACGATGCGCCTCTCGAAGAGCGCCGCACGCGCGCCGTGCAGATGCGGCGCACGCTGCCGGCCGATTATCGCCGAAGGCGCAGCGGCGCTCGACCCCGCCGCCATCGCCCAGGTGGCCGCGGAGGCCTGGCCGCCCATGCGCGATGCCGATGAGCTGCCGAGGCCCTCTCCGGCCTGGGCCTGCTGGAAGCCGACGAATCGCTGGCCGGCCCGGCCGCCCTGCTGATGGCCGCGCACCGCGCCACCACCCTCACCGCCGAAGGCCGCGCCTTTCTGGGTAGCCGCCGAACGGCTGGAACTGGTGCGCCGCGCGTATCCGCAAGCCATCATGGATCCGCCGCTGATGGCTCCGCCGGCCGCCCGCCCGGTCCCCGAATCCCCCGAGGCCTGCGCCGCGGAGATTCTGCGCGGCTGGTTCGAATGTTCGGGCCCCTGCGCGCCTCCGAGCTTTCCCGCAAGCTCGCCATGCCCCGCGACCTGGTGGACCAGGCGCTCGCCCAGCTTGAGGCCGAGGGACAGATTCTGCGCGGCCAATTCACCGCTTCCGCTGGGATACCCATCGGAGCCACCGATGGGACTCCCACCGGAGAGGCCCCGGCCGAGGTCGAATGGTGCCACCGCCGCCTGCTGGCGCGCATCCACCGCCTCACCATCGGCCGCCTGCGCCGCGAAATCGAGCCGGTCTCCACCGCCGCGTTCTTCGCCTTCCTGCACCGCTGGCAGCACCTTTCGCCCGGCAGCCAGCTTCATGGAGCCGACGGCACTTTACAGATCATCCGCCAGCTTCAGGGCTGCGAATTTCCCGCCGCCGCCTGGGAATCCGAAATCCTGCCCCGCCGCGTGGCCCAGTATTCCCCCGAATATCTCGACCAGCTCTGCCTCTCGGGCGAAGTAAGCTGGGGACGCCTCTCGCCGCACCCGGCCTTCGACCGCGTCATCGACGAGGGCGCCGAAACCACCCACCGCCGCTCCCCGCGTCCCACCCGCGTCGCGCCGCTGGCCATCTTCCTCCGCGAGGATGCCGCCTGGCTGCTGGCCCCTCCGGTGGGACCCCCACAGGGCGGCCAGGCCCCCCGGCATGCCTCGATTCTCCCGCCCGCTGCCGCGCACGCTCAAGTGTCGAGCCATCTCCCATCGACCGACGCGAGCCACCTCCCTCTCGCCGACGCCGCGCCCGCCTCGCCATCGATGCATCTCCCGCCCGCCGCCGCGCGCGCTCAAGCATCGAGCCACCTCCCGCCCACCGCTGCGAGCCACCTCCCTCTCGCCGACGCCGCGCCCGCACCATCGATGCATCTCCCGCCCACCGCCGCGTCCGCTCAAGTATCGAGCCATCTCCCGTCGACCGATGCGAGCCACCTCCCTCTCGCCGACGCTGGGCCCGCCCGACCATCGACTCAGCGCTCGCCAACCGACGCGCCCGCTCAAGTATCGAACCAGCGCCCGCCCACCGCAGCGAGCCACCTCCCTCTCGCCGACGCTGCGCCCGCCCCACCATCGAGCCATCTCTCGCCGACCGCCGCGCGCGTTTCAGCATCGAGCCACCGCCCGCCCGTCGCTGCGCCCGCCCCATCATCGCAACAGAGCCGCGACCGTCAGGGAGCGGACCCTCCCCTCGCGTCAACCACCGGCACCCCGCGCGAATCGCTCTCCCACCCCGCGCGCGAACTGCTGGCCGTGCTGGAGTCGCGCGGCGCCTCCTTCTTCGCCGACCTCACCCGCGCCACCGGCCGCCTGGCCAGCGAAGTCGAAGACGGGCTTTGGGAATTAGTAGTAGCCGGCCTGGTCACCGCCGACGGATTCGAAAACCTGCGCGCCCTGCTCGACCCCAAACGCCGCGCCGGCCTCGGCAAAGGCCGCCTGGCCCGCCCGCGCCACGCCCCCGGCCGCTGGGACCTGCTACGCCACACGCAAGCGCAGCCCGAAGGCCAAGCCGCGGCCTTCGCCAAACAATTGCTGGCCCGCTGGGGCGTGCTCTTCCGCGATGCCGTCCGCCGCGAGCCGCTGGCCCCGCCTTGGCGCGATCTGCTGGTGGAGTTGCGCCGCATGGAATCGCGCGGCGAAATCCGCGGCGGCCGTTTCCTGGATGCCTACCTGGGCGAGCAGTTCGCTCTGCCCGAAGCCCTCGACCTGCTGCGCTCCATCCGCCGCACCGGCGAAACCGCCGCCGTGCCCGAAGGCCCCGGCCCGTGGACGCGTTCTCGCCGTGCCCGAAATCGCCGCCGCCGCTACACCGCCAATTTCTTGAGCCAGATCACCACGCCCGTAATCGCCATCGCCACCAGCAGCAGGCTCGAAAGCGACATCACGAGGTGCCCCGCCAGGCCGCCGATATCGCCCGTATGGATCGAGCGGTTGAAGCGGATCCAGCGGTAGCCTTCCGAATCCGTCAGGAAATTGTGTACCGCCAGCGGCTGTCCGCTGAACTGATCCACCACCACGCTGGAGTGCGCGCTGCCCGAAGTCTCCTCCGGCACCCGCAGAATCACCTGGTAGGCGCCCTGGGGATTCAGCGGCAGCAGCAGCAGGTCTACCGCGGCATTCGGAATCGCCTGCTGCGCCACCGCGATGGCGCGGTCCACGCCGATGGGGACGGCGCCAGGTATGGGCGTCGAAGCCGGCGGCCGCGTAAACTTCGGCGGCCCGGAGTGCGTGACCGCGTAGATCGCTTTTTCGCCGGACGGAAAGCCGATCAGCATTCCGGTGAGCGCGGCGATCCACAGAAACAGCCCGGCGTAGATTCCGATGGCCTGGTGCGCATCGAAGAACACCTTGAACCACGAGGCCTTCCAGTGAATCGAGCCGCGTTTCGTGCGCCACCACAGCACCAGCCCCGTGGGCGCCAGCAGAAACAACGCCAGGCCCGCGTAGCTGACGGCGATCTTCCCCGCCGGCGCCCACGCCGCGCGCCCGTCTTTGGCGAGGCGCAGATGAATCTGGTGAATGTATCCCAGCCACACATCCGCGCGCGTGGGACCCATCCACCGGCCCAGCATCGCGCCGGTATACGGATTCACGGTGACGCTGGAATGGTCCGTGAGCTGCATCAGTTGCGCCAGGTCGCCATGCTGCGAAAGCTCCACTGCGCCCACGCGCGCCGGGGCGAACCGCCGCTCCACGCCGGCAATCAGCTCTCCTTCTGCAAGCGGCCGCCCGCCTTCCGCGACATACCAGAGGCCCGGATGCAGCCAGTGGTCGATGTCGCCTTCGAACGCAATGACGCTGCCGGTCAGCCCCAGAACCACAAGGAACAGACCGGCCGCCAATCCCAGTACCAGGTGAACCTGAAGCAGGACCTTGCGCATTATTTGCGGATCGGCACTCCGGGCTCGCCCTGTGTATACACAAGGTGGATTTCCACCGTGTTGCCTTCCGTCAAAGTGTAGCCCACCGCCATATGTTCGTCGAACTGGAGGGCGGCTGCTTCGAGCTTGTGCACCGATTCGGCCGTCAGCGAATCGCCGTCGTGGACGGGCAGACGCGCCATCAGTTCCGCTCTCCGCTCGTCGGAAAGACCTCGCATGTTGATGCTCTTCACCGTTCGGCCCGCCAGGGCGGCCGCGCCATCTCCCACTACAAGCCGCCGCTGGGCTTCCTCCACCCCGGCTTTCGCTATTTTCAGCTTGCGCAGCAAGTCGTCGTACTGGGCTTCCAACTCGGGTGAGTTTCCAGCCGCCATTTGCCCCTGGTACTGCTGCTTGAATTTGGCCACC
The DNA here is from genome assembly GCA_963803725.1 of Bryobacterales bacterium. Lineage (GTDB taxonomy): Bacteria > Acidobacteriota > Terriglobia > Bryobacterales > Bryobacteraceae > JOPF133. The sequence continues at coordinate 8,425 of CAWDOH010000032.1, forward strand.
TCGGATTCCAGGAAGCTCACGGTCTCCGCGCCCTGCTTTCTGGCCACCAATCTGACCGCTCCGGCATTTGGCCCGCGCAACACGACACCCTGCGGCCCCTCCGGTTCCTTCGGAAACCCTCCCGCCGGAATCTGGAACGTAATATTCACCTGCCGCGCCGCGCCCGCGCCGGCCGGGTCCGCTTGAAAGCGCCATCCCAGTACCGATCGCAGCGCCGCCTTGCGCAACTCCTGCGGGCCCGCCAGCACGTGCGCATCGCTCACTTCGCCGCTGGCGTCCAGAATCGCCTCCACCGTCACCGTTCCTTGAATGTTCCGCTCAATCGCCGGTCCCGGATATTCGATCGGTTCCCGCCTCAGCACCGCTGCGCCGCCGGTATCCACCTGCACGCCGCGGCCGTCTAAAGCCCCGTTTCGCGGGAACAACCTAAACGTAACGTTCTTCTGCCCATCTCGGGTGGTAACCGTCACCGTACCCTGCTCAGCGGGTTTCGCCTGCGTCTGTTCCTGTGCCTTGGCCCAATGCACATTCAACGCCAGGCAGCCCAGCCCTACGCACGCCGCCACAATGGCCGGCAGCCGCGAGGCCCGGTATTCCGGCCCCGCCGCGCCCATCAGCCGCTGAATGCGATACAGCAGCGGTCCGCCGGTCGAGGCCATGGCCATCCCCGGCGCCTCCAGGCGCAGCCGCTCCAGGCGCGTCAGCGCACGAGCGTAGCACAGCGCGTTGCCGCACGATTCCACCGCCAGGTCGTCGCAGCACAGCTCGCGCTCGTGCCGGATGCGCGCCGAAACCCACCACACCGCCGGATGGTAGAACAGCAGCGTCTCCAGTAGCATCTGCACCAGGTTCACCGCGTAATCGAAGCGCCGGATGTGCGCCAGCTCATGCGCCAGCACGGCCTCCAACTGCTCCGGCGTGAGGCCCAGCAAAGTCGCCGAGGGCAGCAGAATCATCGGCCGCAGCCAGCCCACCACTGCCGGCCCATCGGCCAGCGCGGAGGTCCACACCGCCACCGGCTGCCGGACGCCCATGCGCGCCGCCAGCCGCTCCACTACCGCCAGCACCGCGCCGGTGGCCGCTTCCCCGCGCCGCCGGAGCAAGTAAAGCTGCCGCGCGCCCCCCACCAGCCGCAGCGAGAGCAACAGCACTCCCAGCGACCACACCGGTAGCGCCCAGCCTTCCACCCGCGCTAGCCACGACACCGCCGGCCCGGCAACCGGCCGCGCACCGGCGAAGAAATAGGCCGCCGGGACCGTCACGGCTTCCGCGGACCGCGCCCCGCGCAGCAGCATCCACACCGTCGCCGCCGGCAGCGCCGCCAGTATCGCCAACGCCGCGCAGCTTGCCGCGTACCGCCAGGGGGCCGGCCGCCTCTGCAACCCCCACAGCGCCGCCCACAATACCACCGCCACCAGCGACCCCTGCCATACGAAATGCAGTAGGGCCGCGCTCAGAGCCTGCGTCAATGCCGTCATTTTCCCCCTCCTTCGAAGCGCTCCAGCAGCTTCTCCATGGCTTCCAACTCTTCGGGCGTCGATTTCCTGGTGGCCAGCGCCTGCAAAACCAGCGCCTTCACCGACCCGCCGAAGACTCGCTGCACCAGGTCCCCCACCATCTGCCGCTGGGTATGCTGCTGCGAATAGGCCGCCCGGTAAATCTGCGGGCGCTGCGATTCGTCGCGCGTCACCAGGCCTTTCTCGGTCATGATTTGCAGCAGCTTCAGGACGGTGGTGTAGCCGGTCGGTTTGGCCGGCTGGCCCGCCGAGAGCACTTTGTGGATCTCCCGCACCGAGCGCGGCCCGCCCTCCCACAACACCCGCAGGATGATGAGTTCCGCTTCGGTCGGACGCCGTTGTTGGATCGCCATGCAGCTATATTGACGAAGATCTTCGTGAAAGTCAACGAAAACTTTCGTCAATCATGCCGGCCGCCTCCGGCCAGCCCCACTTACCGCCCGCTCGCGCAAGCAATCCCAAACAGTGCCCCGAGCCGCGGCGACGAAACCAATCGGAGCCGCGACCGTAGGGCATACTTTAGTTTGCCCGCTTCGATTTCTTCACGGCTCTGAGGGAGCGCTCGTCAATTGCTCCGACCCGGCTAGCATCACCCATACCCATAGTAGGGTCTACCCCTATCAAACGTACTGATAGGCATAAAACTATCAAAACCAAATCGTTCGTGATAAACCTGGACACATGGATACGGCCCCAATGACAATCGCTTTTCTGATGGTTCTGGCGGTACTGGGTTATGTTTGGATGTGGTTTTGCCGGATGCGGCGCGAGCGGCGTATCCGGCGCAGCCTGCAGGTAGCCGTGCGCGCCAGGTTGCGGGCGGCCTAACCGGGGCGCCCTCCCGCCGTCAAGCGCGCACGCCGAAGCGAGCCAGCAGTTCGCGGCGCCCGCGGGCGGTAATGGCGAGGGCCCGGCTGTCCAGGTCCTGGGTCACCCAGTTGCGTTTCAGCGCGGCTTGCAACAGGGCCGCTCCCAGCGCTCCGCCAAGATGCGGGCGGCGTTCACTCCAATCCAGGCAGGCACAGGCGAAGCGCCGGCGCAGATTCCGCATGCCCGCGATGTCCATGCCCAGCGACTCAAACGCCCTGGCGCCCTCCGGAGTCAGCTCGTAGGCATTCTCCGGCGTCCCGGCCGCCAGCCATCCCATCGCCTCGAAGCGGCCGTTCAGCGCCACCGCCACGGCGCCGGCCATGTGGTCGTAGCAAGTCCGCGCCGCCCGCAGCCGCAAAGGCGTGTGCGGTGTGAACTTCCCCGCGGACACGCCCGCCAGCACGCTCAAGCCCTCCAGCGCGCTGGCCACCGCCGGTCCTTCCAGGCTGTAATAGCGATGCTTCCCCTGCGCCAGCAGTTTCACCAGCCGCTCGGTCTTCAGCCGTTGCAGGTGCACGCTGGCAGTGGAGGGGCTTACCCCGGCCTCCAGGGCCAGCCCGGTGCTGGTGCGCGCATGTCCGTCCATCAGGCAGAACAGCATGCGCGTGCGGGCCGGCTCCCCGATCGCCGCCGCGATCCCCGCCACCGCCGCATCCACGCCGGCATCCGCTGCCGTATCCCCCGCCCGCGCCGTCTTGCGCGCCGTTCCTGTCTCCACAATCATACTTCGATCGTAAACGAATCGTTCCTGCGGGGCAACTGCCATACTGCCCGTATGCCTCCGAGATCGGCCGCCGTACTGAACGTCGCTGACCGCCGCCTCGGCCGCCCGAGCTGTTTCGAGCGCGTTCCCGGCACGACAATCATGCTTCGATGCAAAACGAATCGTTCCTACCGGGCAACTGCCATACTGCCGGTGTGCCCCCGCCGGAACTTTCCACCGGGCGGACCGGCCACCGGGCGGACCGGCCGACACGAGAACACCGATGACCATTACCTGTGTGATCCGCTACGAAATTGACCCCTTTCAACGCGACGCCTTCCAGAGCTACGCCGAAAACTGGGGCCGCATCATTCCCCGCTGTGGCGGCCACCTGGTGGGCTATTTTCTGCCCCACGAAGGCACCAATTACGTGGCCTGGGGCCTGATCGCCTTCGACAACCTGGCCGCCTACGAGGCTTACAAAACCCGCTTGCGGTCGGATGCCGAAGCGCGTGATAATTTCGCCATGGCTCAGACCAGGCGCTTCATCCTCCGCGAAGAGCGCAACTTCGTGCAGGTCGTCGAGGGCACCTTCGGCCTTCCCGCGAAGCTCGCCGGAGATCAGTGAGCGGCCATGGCGATGCACACTGACAAAGGACAGGCCGAAAAGGGACTCGCGTTTCGCGCCCTGCACGAGCGCCAGCAAGCCTTCCTGATTCCCAATCCGTGGGACGCCGGCACCGCGCGCCTGCTGACGCTGCTGGGCTTTGAGGCCCTGGCCACCACCAGCGCGGGTTACGCCTTCTCCAGCGGGCGGCCGGATCACGCGGTGGCGCGCGATGAGATGCTGGCGCACGCGGCCGGCATTGTGTCGTCCACCAGTCTGCCCGTGAGCGCCGATCTGGAGAATGGCTACGGCGACGCTCCGGAGATCGTCGCGGCGACCGTCCGCCTGGCGGCTGCGGCGGGCCTGGCCGGCTGCTCCATCGAAGACGCCGCCGGCGACCGCGTCTACGGTCGCGAGCACGCCGCCGACCGGATTCGCGCGGCCGCCGAGGCTGCCCGCGCCCTCCCTTTCACATTCACCCTGACGGCGCGCGCCGAAAACTATCTCACCGGCCGTCCCGACCTGGCGGATACCATTCGCCGCCTGCAGGCCTACCAGGAAGCCGGCGCCGGCGTTCTCTACGCGCCCGGTCTGACTACCAGGGAGGAGATCGCCGAGGTAGTCCGCTCCGTGGACCGCCCGGTGAACGTGCTGATGGGCCTCCACGGCGTCTCGCTGACCCTGGCGGAACTCTCGGCCCTGGGAGTCCGCCGCGTCAGCGTCGGCAGCGCCCTCGCCCGCACCGCTCTGGGCGCCTTCCTGCGCGCCGCCCGCGAGCTGCGCGATCACGGCACCTTCGCCTTCGCCGAGCAAGCCGCCAGCTCCCGCGACCTCAACGCCATGTTCGCAGGTGAGGCAAGGCCTTAAGTAGGCGCGCCGCCAGCATTGATTTCCCGCTCCACCGCCGCCAGCGTTTGCATGATCGTCTCGAAGGCCGGCGGATGGCCGAAAATCATGACGGCCATATTGCGGTAGTCCCTCTGCAACGCGGCCACGCGGATTTCAGGCGGCAGCAGATGGAAGCTTCCCGGACGCGCCCCCTCGTAGCGCGCCCAGGCGGAAGGGTAGAAGGTTTCTTTGTGCCTCACCACCCGGTCGAGCAGTTCCCAATCCCCCAGCGCCTCGGCTCGCACCTGGCTGTGCCCCAGCGTGGCGACATCGTAGTAGTGCCGCGAATAGCGATCCGGCAGCGGTCTTTCCGGCGGGCGGTGAAATTCCGCATGCAGGATGGTGGCCTTTTCCCAAAAAGTCCGCTTCGCCAGCAGCGCGACCACCCCGACCTCGCCTTCCTCCATCAGGCCGGGAAACTCTTCCGCCACGAAGGACCGGATCGTAAAGCGGTCGCGCGGAATGAACTCGGCATGCGTGCCCAACTCCAGCACCACCTGCGGAACTACGTAGGCCAGGCTTCCCCGGGCCGCCGGCGGATACGCAAACCGGACCACGTTGGGGTCCTCGGCACTGAGCGAGACACTCCAGCCACCGGATGCCCCGAGTGCCTGCCGGCAACGCGCCTGGAAGGTCCCCAAAAACTCACCGCCGATATATCTCCGGCACGCCGCCATCATCTCAGCCAGGATGCGGTTGCGCCGCGATTTCGAAATTGCCGCAACCCGCGGGTCTTTCTCTCCCGTGAATCCCAGCGCCGCATAGTCCACGGCCAGGTCGATGTCTTCCGAGAAACGGTTGATGGCGTGGAAAATCTTCGAAAGCGATGTTCCGCCTTTGAAGAGAATCCTGCCCGAGAGCGCCTCGATGGAGAAAAGCTGCTTGAGTACCCAGCAAACCCAGAAATCCTTTTCGACAATGGCTTCGGGCAGATCTTTCCGCTCCGCCGTCTCGGCGAATACTTCGGCGCGCTGGCCGGCGGACATTCGGGCAACCTGGTTCAAGCCGCTTTCTCCGCGATCCGCTTCGCCACGGCGTAAATCCAGTCCACACCGAAACGCGTGTCTCTCAGCAGCTTGCGCTTCTCGGCCGGAGTCAGCACCGCCCGCAGCCTGGCGATCTCGGCGCGGCCCACGCCCTTCCTGCCCAGATAGCGTAGCGCCTGCACCACCAGGGCGAATTTGCCCGCCAGACCGGCCATGGCTTTCGGCCGGGCATGTCTGAAATAGATGCTGCGCCGTCCGATGGACACCGCTTGGTTGGGGCCGTCGGTCAGATAAACGATTCGGGCCGGCACCTGCGTGGAGAGGCCCAGCAGGTTGGCCGCCCACGCCCCGCCCGGCACAATCTTCCACCGCTGCCTTCGCGCAATGGCCCGCGCCGCCTCGTCAATATCCGGGCTCAACTTCCCGCCGAGCGCCGGGCTGACCTTCGGCACGTCATACAATCCCCGCCGGACACGGCGGATTTTGCCCTCGCGCGCCAGCGCCGCCAGCGTCACATCGATCGTCGTCCGGCTGGCGATATCCAGAAAATCCTTCGCCGAAAAAGCCTTCCCCTTCCCACTCCGGCCAATCCGCCCCACGATCCGATCTCGCATGCTTTGCATCAACCCACGAGCCCGCCGATTAAGAAAAACTATACCACTTTTTCTTAACGCCAACCCGCCGCCCGAGCCTCGCTGCCGCGCCCAGCGTGGCGTCGCAGCCCGCGACGCCCCCGTTATCCTCGCGCCCCACCCGCCGCTTTGCCGTTTCTGTCGCATACTGGAATCCATGCCCGCCCGCGCCAATCCCTCATCCTCGAATCCGCCCTCCCCTCCCGCCCGCCAGCTCGCCGGTTTCCTCGCCCGCTTCGACCCGCCGGTCGCCAAAACCATGCGCGCGGCCCGCGCGGCGCTCCAGAAACAGTTTCCCGCCGCCCACCAACTGGTCTACGATAACTACAACTTTCTGGTGGTCGGCTTCTGCACCACCGAGCGTCCCTCGGATTGTTTCGTCTCCCTGGCAGCCAATGCCAAAGGCGTGGACCTGATGTTCTACTACGGCGCCACGCTGCCCGACCCGCAGGGTCTCCTTCAGGGCAGCGGAAATCAAAACCGTTTCCTGCGTCTCGCAACCGAGTCCACCGTGGCCCAACCGGATGTGCAGTCGCTCATTCAGTCCGCCGTGCGCCAATCCAAATCGCCGCTCGCCTCCACCGGCCGCGGCCGCCTGATCATCCGCGCGATCTCCGCCAAACAACGCCCGCGCCGCCAGCCGCGGGCATAACCACGCCGCGAATCGCGACCCGGCCGGCCGTCCTGTTGTACAATGGCTCCACTCTGGAGATTCCTATGCGCTCAATCCGTCCCGGTGTGTTCCTCGTCCCCGCGGCCCTGTGTCTGTTGGCGGCCGCCGTCTTTGGCCAACCCGATTACGACAACGCCCTCAAGAATTTGAAATTCCGCAGCATCGGCCCGGCCACGATGGGCGGACGCCTCGACGATATCGCGGTGGTCGAATCCGACCCGCGCATCATCTACCTCGGCGCGGCCGCCGGCGGTCTCTTCAAGACCGTCAACGGCGGCCAGACCTGGCAGGCCGCTCTTCGAAGACCAGCCCAATCCTTCGATCGGCGATATCGCCCTGGCGCCCTCGAATCCTTCGATCCTCTACGTCGGCACCGGCGAGGCCAACAACCGCCAGAGTTCCTCGTGGGGCGACGGCGTTTATAAATCCATGGATGCCGGCGCCACCTGGACGCACCTCGGCCTGGAGCGAAACCCACCACATCGGCCGCATCGTGGTCCATCCCACCGACCCCAACATCGTCTACGTGGCCGCGCTCGGCGATCTCTGGGGACCCAATAAGGAACGCGGCGTCTTCATGTCGACCGATGGCGGCGCGCACTGGACCCAGCCTCTGTTCATCGACGAGGACACCGGCGTTTCCGATATCGCCATCGATCCGCAAAGCCCCAACATTCTCTACGCCGCGGCCTATCAGCATCGCCGCACCGTCTTCGGCTACAACGGCGGCGGTCCCGGCAGCGGCCTCTACCGCTCCACCGATGGCGGCTGCACTGGACCAAGCTGATGGCGGCAACAATTCCACCCTTGGGCGCGGCCTGCCTGCCACGCGGCGATATGGGCCGCTGCGCCGCTGGAAGTCTACCGCACGCAACACCAACATCGTCTACGCGCTGATTGAGCACCCCACCCTCGGCGGCGTCTACCGCTCCGAAGACAAAGGCGTCACCTGGACGCGCATGAGCGACACCGATCCGCGGCCGTCTTACTTCAGCCAGATTCGCGTCGACCCCAATAACGACCTGAAAATCTGGCTCGGCGGCGTCAACATGTATATGTCCGAAGACGGCGGACGCACCTTTGTCGCAGACCCGCTTCCGCGACGTGCACAGCGACGTCCACGCCATCTGGATCGATCCCGCCAATTCCGATCATCTCCTGTCCGGCAACGATGGCGGCATCTGGGTCACCTGGGATAGCGGGCGCAATTGGGAGCACATCAACAACATCGCGCTGGGCCAGTTCTACGAGGTCAGCTTACGATTTCCAGAAGCCCTATCACGTCTGCGGCGGGCTGCAGGACAATTACTCCTGGTGCGGCCCCAGTTCGACCACGCAAGCCGCCGGCATCGGCAATGACGATTGGATCACCGTGCAGGGCGGCGACGGATTCTACAACCGCATCGATCCCGAGGACCCCAATATCATCTACGCCGAGTCGCAGGACGGCAATCTTTCGCGCCGCGATCTGCGCACCAGCGAGATCGAAGTCCATCCGCCCGCAGGAGGATAACGACCAGGCGCCGCGCTACCGCTTCCAGTGGAATTCGCCGCTGATGATTTCGCCGCACGATCCCAAGACCATTTATTACGGCGGCAACCATCTGTTCAAGTCCACCGACCGCGGCGACACCTGGGACGCGTGCTGGGCGAAGACCTGACCACCAACGCCGACCGCAACAAGATGGTCGTATGGGCAAGACCATGGATCGCCAGGACGGCGTTCTTTCGCGCGACGACGGCGTGAATGCGTGGCCCTGCATCACCGCCATCGCCGAATCGCCGCAAAACGCGGGCGTGCTGTGGGTGGGCACCGACGACGGCAACGTGCAGATGTCGCGCGACGACGGCAAAACCTGGCCGAACGTGGTCGCGCACATGCATGGGCGTGCCCAAAGGCGGCTACGTCAGCCGCATCGAGCCATCGCATAAGGATGCCGGCACCGCCTACATCACCTTCGACAATCATCGCAGCGCCGACTACGGAATTTACATCTACATGACCACCAATTACGGCGATTCGTTCACCCGCTCACCAACGGCATTCCGCCCGAAGCCGGCACCGTGCACGTGATGCGCGAAGATCCCGTGAATCCCGAACCTGCTGTTCGCCGGTACCGAGTTCGGCATGTTCGTTACCTTCGACCGCGGCGCCAACTGGCAGCGCATGAAGAACGGCCTGCCCACCGTGCCGGTCTTCGACATCCAGATTCATCCGCGCGATCACGACCTGATTCTGGCGACGCACGGCCGCTCCATCTGGATCATGGACGACATTTCGCGCGCTCGAAGAGATGAACGGCCAGATGCTGACCACGCGACCTGAAGCTGTTCAGCGGCGCGTCCCGGCATCGAGTGGAAGATGGCGAATTACCGCGGCTTCATCGGGCACCAGCAATTTTCTGGCGCCCAACGCGCCCAACGGCCTGATCGTGGATTACTTCAGCGAAGGCCGCCGGCCCGGTGCACATCACCGTGACCGATAAGTCGGGCCAAACAAATCCGCCAGTTGAACGCCCGCGCCGAAGCCGGCGAGATCAACCGGACCACCTGGGATATGCGCTACGAATCGCCCGTGCCGGCCCCGGCAGGCAACACGGCCGCAGGGGGCGGCGGCCGTGGGGGTCGCGGCGGCGGTGGTCGCGGCGGGCGTGGCGGCGGAGGTGCTGGCGCCGCGGCGGGCGAAGGCGGCGCGGCGATTCCCGGTGAAGGCGCCGAGATCACCAATGAATTCGGCACTGTCGAGGAAGGCCGTGGCGGCCGCGGCGGTGGTGGAGGAGGCGGTGGCGGCGGACGTGGTTTCGGAGCCGGACGCGGCGCCCTGGTCGATCCCGGCGAGTACACCATCACCGTTGCGGCCGCCGGAAAAACCGAGTCGCGCACCATCGTGGTGGAGGACGACCCGCGCGTGCAGGTGTCCGCCGAAGACCGTTCCAGGAAGCGCCAGGCTCTGAGTACCCTGGCCACCATGGCCCACGATGCCGACGCTTCGCGCCGCAAGGCCGTGGCCATGACCACCGCACTGACCAATCTGACCGATAGCTGGAAGCTGCCCAACGCGGCGCCGGTGCCCGATTCGGTGAAGAAGGCGGCTGACGACCTGCTGGCCAAAGTCAAGACTGCGGCCGCTCGCTTTGAAACCCAGGGCTTCGGCGGACGCGGTGGGGGAGGTGGCGGAGCCGGCGCCGCACCGGCTTATACGCCGCCGCCGGTCACCCAGAAGATCACGCGCCTGATGACCACCATCGATGCGTACTCGGCTCCGCCCACGTCGTTCCAGATGGCCGAACTTCAGGAGGCCGCCGGCCAGTTGAAGCAGGACGCCGCCGAAATCGATCGCCTGTGGGACGAAGTGCCCAAGCTGAACAAGCTGATGACCGACGCCGGCGTCCAGTATTTCAAGGTGGACCTGAACAGCGTGCCGGCCGCCGCCGGCCGTGGAGGCCGTGGCGGCAATTAGCGTGCTGTCCCGTACCGCTTGCCTGCGCGCGGCTACCGAAACGAATGCCCCGGCCGGCCTGACCCCACCCCGAGCCGCGACCGGGAGGGAGTGGTAGTCCGCACCGCCGGCCTGCTCCGACGCGGCGCGGGACTGAGGTGCGCCCGACCGCACGGGCAATCAAGGCGCCCAAGCCGCGCCGGCCGGCCCTCTCCAACGCGGTGCAGGACTATGGTGCGCCCGACCGCGTGGGCAATGAAGGGCCGCAGCCGCGCTGGCCCGGCCTGCTCCGACGTGGCGCGGGACTGTGGTGCGTCGGCTCCACGGGGCAAACAGGCGGCGAAACCGCCGCGGTGCGAGGACTGAGGTGCGCCCGACCGCGTGGGCAATGAAGGGCCAAAGCTGCGCCGGCCCGGCCTGCTCCGACACGGTGCGGGACTGCGGTGCGTCGGCTCCACGGGGCAAACAGGCGGCGAAACCGCCGCGGTGCGAGGGCTGAGGTGCGCCCGACCGCGTGGGCAATGAAGGGCCGCAGCCGCGCCGGCCCGGCCTGCTCCGACACGGCGCGGGACTGTGGTCCGCCCGACCGCGTGGGCAATGAAGGGCCGCAGCCGCGCCGCCCCGGCCTGCTCCGACACGGTGCGGGACTGTGGTCCGCCCGACCGCGTGGGCAATGAAGGGCCGCGGCCGCGCCGGCCCGGCCTTCTCCGACGCAGTGCGGGACCGTGGGCCGCCCCCCGCGTGGGCAATGAAGGGCCGCAGCCGCGCCGGCCCGGCTTGCTCCGACACGGCGCGGGACTGTGGTCCGCCCCCCGCGTGGGCAATGAAGGGCCGCAGCCGCGCCGGCCCGGCCTGCTCCGACACGGCGCGGGACTGTGGTCCGCCCCCCGCGTGGGCAATGAAGGGCCGCAGCCGCGCCGGCCGGCCCTCTCCAACGCGGCGCGGGACGGCGGTCCGCCCCCTGCGTGCGCAATCAAGGCGCCCACGCTGCAGTGGCCCGACCTGCTCCGACATGGCGCGGGACCGTGGTCCGCCGGCTCCACGGGGCAAACAGGCGGCGAAACCGCCGCGGTGCGAGGGCTGTGGAAATCTCGTAACGCGCCCAGCTGCCAGTGCCGTCTAATTTATTGGACCCATGAAAATCAATCCGGCAAGTCTCTTCTTTGCCTCATTGCTCGTTTTCGCCCCGATCCTGGCCGCTCAGCAGCCAGCCGGCGTGCATAATTTCCACCAGGTTAGCCAGAACGTCTATCGCGGCGCTCAACCGACCAAAGAGGGTTTTCAAAGCCTCGCCAGTTTGGGCGTGAAAACCGTCATCGATCTGCGGGGCGGCGGCGGCCGCTCGCGCGAGGAGCAAAAGGCGGTGCAGGCGGATGGCATGCACTATATTGCCATTCCGTTCAGCGGGTTTGCCGCCCCTTCCGATGAGGAGGTGACCAAGGTGCTTTCGCTGCTCAACGACCAATCTGCCGGTCCGGTGTTCGTGCACTGCCGGCGTGGCGCCGATCGTACCGGGACCGTCATCGCCTGCTACCGTATCTCGCATGACCATTGGGACGCCGCCAAAGCGCTGGGCGAGGCCGCGGCCGATGGAATGAGCCGGGTGGAAGTCGCCATGAAGCACTACGTGCTGAGCTATACGGCGGCCGCTCCGGTTCCAACGGCAGTCGCGGCAGCCGTGGTGGCGCAGTAGCGCGGCTACTGCCGCTCGAACGTCTGGACGGTGTGCAGCCGGTCTCCGCCTGCTGCGGTGGCGTCCGATTCGGAAACCAGCGTGTTGCCGTTGCCGGACACCGTCATTTTGCCCGAGGACGTGGGGCGGTTGGGACCTTCGAGCGTCATCAGGTATTGCGAGGGGCCGCCGCGGGTAACCCGGGCGGTGCCGATCTTGCGCCCCGTGGAGTTCTTCACGTCGGCAGCCGATCCATCCAGCCGCGCGGCGAAGCGCAATGAAACTTCCTGCTTCTGGTTCACCGCCACGGAGTATTCGAACTCCACTTGGTCGCCGGTCTGGGTGATGCGCAGGGTGAGCGGGCGCGACATGGTGTCCCGGCCGTTCACCTGCTGGCTTTTGAGCTGCCACTTTCCGGCGATCGGCTCCGCCGCCCAAGCCGGCGCAAGCGCTCCGAGCAGGCCCAGCGCGAGGACGAACGTAAAGACAGGCCGGGTCATGGTGCACTCGCCGCGCTGTGCAGGGCGTCCCAAAGCGCCTCGCGGCCCGACGATTCCAGAGCCAGCACCACGAAGCCGGTCATGTTGGCGACCGCGAAGCTGACCCCGTGAAGGTTGCGCTCCGGCGGCACGCCCGGAATTGGGCGTGGAAATGGTGACGCCAGATACACGCCGTCGCGATAGCCAAAGCGGTCGCGGGGGCAATTCTCGCGGACGGCGACGCCCACCACGCCCGTCAGGCTCCCAGGCAGCATGTGCGCGGCGCTGACCACGACGGCATTCCCACGTAAGGCTTCTTCGAGGGCCGCACGGTGCTCCGGATTGGCCGTCCCCAGGCTCAGGTTGACCACGTCCATGCGCTCGTCGCGACACCACGCCAGCGCCCGCAGCAGCGCACCGATGGGCGCGGTGAGCCGGCGGTCGAAGACCTTCACTGCGAACAGTTCGGCTGCGGGAACTCTTTCGCGGATGGCGCCCGCCACGGCGGTGCCGTGGCCCAGGTGGTCCACCGGATCGTCGCCCTGGCCCTCGCCGGTGAAGTGCACGGCGCCCGCGACCTCGCCTATGTGCGGGTGCCCGGCGTGAATGCCGCTGTCGATCACCGCGATCCTCATGCGCCCAGGCCTCGGGGGGCTGCGGCGGCGGCCAGCGGCTCATAGGCCGGTTCGGCCGCGGCGCCCAGCGTGACGACCTGATGGGCGATGCGGGCCAGGGACGCGCGGTGAGTGATGATGATGGCGGTGCGGCCTTCCAGCGCTGTGGAAAGCGTGTCGGCGATGGCGCGCTCGTTTTCCTGGTCGAGCGCCGAAGTTGGCTCATCCAGCACCAGGACCTTGGGGCCGGCGAGCAGGGCGCGGGCCAGTGCGAGGCGCTGGCGCTCTCCGGCGGAGAAGGTCTGGCCGCGCTCGGCGACTATGGTTTCGTATCCCTCGGGCAGGGCCAGGATGCGCTGGTGAATGGACGCGGCGCGGGCGGCGGCCACGATTTCCTCGCGGGTGGCATCGGGTCGGGCATAGGCGATGTTCTCGCGCACGGTGGCGTGGAACAGGTAGGGGGCCTGGTCGAGCAGCATCACGTCGCGGCGCACGTCCTCCAGGCGCAGGTCGCGAAGGTTGCGGCCATCCAGGAGAATGGCGCCCTCGCCGGGGTCGTAGAAGCGCACCAGCAGATCGGCCAGGGTGGATTTGCCGGCGCCGCTCGGTCCCACGATGGCGCAGATGGTGCCGGGCGCCACGCGGAAGGAAAGATCGTCGAACACGCGGTGAGCGTCATAGCGGAAGGAGATTCCGTCGCAGACGATCTCGCCGCGGGCGGCCTTCCAGGGCTGGGCGCTGGGGCGTTCGACTACCTCCGGGGGCGTATCGAAAAGTTCCCAGACGCGCGCCAGGGAGACGCCGCCGGCCACCAGGTTGCTGTAGAGGCTCATCAGGTTCTGCACCGGCGAAAGCAGGCGTGCGTGGTAAGCCATTATCGCGATCAGCGATCCGGTGCTGAGTTGGCCTTCGATCACCAGGCGGCCTCCGTAAAGGAACAGGGCGGCGGTGGAAAGGGTCAGCAGCGCACCGGGAACTGCGCCCGAGAGAAAGGCCGTCAACTGCATGCTCAGCAGGGCGTCCAGGAAGCTCTGGTTGCGGGCGCGGAAGCGCGCCACTTCGCGCCTCTCCGCGCCGGCGGTGGCCACCAGGCGGAATCCTATGAGCGTCTCCAGAAGGAAGCTGCCGATATCGGCGCCGCGCTCGCGCACGCTTTTGACGCGCACGGCCAGGCGGCGCTGGTAGTGTTGCAGGCTCCACAGGCTAAACGGCAGCGCCACCGCGCTGAGCAGGAAGAGCCGCACGTTGAGCGACGCCATGATGGCCGCGCTACCCACCAGGAAGACCACGTTCGAAAGCACGCTGAGCAGGCTGTCGGCGGAAATGCGCTGGACTTCGGAAATGTCGTTGTTGATGCGCGAAACCACGTCGCCCATTTGACGCGATTTCGCCCAGAAACGCGGCGAGAGCGATTGCAGGTGCTGGTAGAGGGCCACCCGCATATCGAAGAGCACCAGCGCCGAAACCCGCACGTACTGGTAGCTGGAGAAAATGTTGAGGGCGAAGTTGCCCACGGTAGCGCCGACCATCAGCAGGCTCACGATGAGCAGCGCGTGGAAATCGCGCCGCAGAAGGGCCTCGTCGATGAGCAGCTTGGAGATGTAGGGCTGAGCCAGGCCGAAACCCGTGGCGGCTACGCCGGTAAGCAGAATCCACAGCATGCGCCAGCGGTAGGGCAGCAGGAACAGGGCTGCGCGGCGGTAGCCCGCGAGGAGGGCGCGGATGTTCATGGCTCTCGGGGGCGGGCCCGGCGTCATGCCGGCCCTAGGGCAGGACGACCATGGGGCCGGTCATATCCTGACCCATGTCCCAGGTGGCTTCCAGCTTGAAGGTCACTGCGTCGTAGACCTCAATCTGGTAGCCCGCGGCGTAGATGTAGAGCTTCTTGCCGTTGGAGGAGATGCCGAAATCATAACGCGTCCGGCAGGGCACTTCGGCGGTGCGGGCGAGCTTGGTAGTGGTGAGATCGAGGCCCCAGAATTCGCAGCGTTTGTTGCCGCCCTGGCCGCTGGAAGTCATGGTATAACCCATCTTCTGGTCGGGCGTGATGTAGAGGGCGCCCATGGAGGGCGGCGAGGGGCCGATGGGCGTGAAGGCGAATTTACGGGTGTTGAGGTCGAAGCGCGCCAGGCCAAAGACGCGATTGTGCACGATGGGGTCGGAATAGTTGAAGAGCGAGACGCGCTGGCCCGGTTGGGCGAGCGCTTCCTGCATGCCGCCGAGGCCCAGATTTTCCGTCGGCACGCCGTCCGGCAATTCCAGCTCGATGTGGTCCACGACGCTGAAATCGGAGGAATTGAGCACCGTCACCTGGCTGCCGAACTGGTAGAGGTATTTGCCATCGGGAGAGACCTCGAAACCGCCGCCGCCGCGTCCGCCGCCGAAGCCGCCGCGCCCACCCTGGTTGGTCGGCTCTTCCACGGTCTTGACGATCTTCTGCTCCGCCAGATCGATGATGGTGTACTTCGGCTGCCCGATGACGTAGCGGTCGGGCATCTTGGTGATTTCGGTGGTGGAGGTATAGAGCACCTTGCCCTGCGGATCGGGCGCGCCGCCGTTGACGCGGAACTTATGGGTGGCGTCATCCAGGACGAAGTGGTTGGTCACCTTATGGGTGGCCACGTCGATGACTTCGAAGCCGTTGTGATCGTTAGTGCTGACGTAGATGGTCTTGTGATCGGGCGAGAGCCGCAGGCTGCGGGGCAGGCCGGTGACCATCTTGATTTTGTCGACGACTTTGCCGCTGGCTTCATCGACCACCAGCACCCAATCGGGGTAGGCGCCGCAGAAGAGCGTGCCGGCGCGGGCGAGATAGCCGAGAGCCAGGAGCGCGATGAGGGGTTTGAGTCTCATGGGAAAACCAGGTCCAGGTTGCGCCAGTCCTTGGTGGCCACGGCGCACTTACTGGCCCAATCGGGGTAGTTATTGAGGTGATCGGGCACTTGCGCCGGCCAGAAACAGGTCACATAGCAATCGTAGATATCCCGCTCGACGGGCTGGCAAAGGCCGGCGGTGCCACCGGCCGAATCCACTTCCCAGCCGGGCGAAAACGCCAGAGTGCAGCCCATGGGAACATGCGGCCGCTGGGCCGGGTTTCCACCGAAACCCTGCTGCAAGGCGACCACGTCTTCAGCGGCCGCGGCGGCCATAGCGTCCAATCGGCGGGCCTTGCGGTTGATGGCTCGCAGGTGCTTCATAGTGCCTTCCTTTCGGCGAATTTCTCCAGGAAATCGGGGTTCTGGGCGCTGATGGCGCCGTAGATGCGCAGACAGGTGTCGGTCCAGTCGCGCACCCAATCGCAGTAGTGTAGGTTGGCGATGCCCGGTGTCGCCGTAGCGCACAAAGGCTTCGTGGTGGCAGCCACCGGCGCACAAAGGGCGCGCCCAGCAGGTGTGGCAATCGTACTTATTGTTGATGTTGCCGCGGTTGAGAAAATCGGCCTGTTTGGCGCGGTCCACGCCGGTCTTGATGTTACCGAGCGAGTGGGTATCGGAATCCACGAAGCGGTGGCACGGGGCGATATCGCCCGAGGGGCCTACGCCCATCAGGCCAAGCCCGGCGCCGCACGGGTGGGACTTATTGACGCCCTGATATAACTCGGCGATAGTGTCGCTGACGTTGGAGAACCCGTGCATTTCCCCGCGGAGGGCGAATTCCAGATACTCATCGGCAAGTTGGTGAAACTGATCCAGGACGCCATCCATGCCACGGTCGCCGATAGCGTACAGGCGGTTGGGCGCGGTAGTTACAGGCGCGAAGCCCACTTCGTGAAAGCCGAGGTCCTGTTTCAGGTGGCGGAAGATGCGGACGACGTCGGTGACGCCGCTGGTGAGGGTGACGCGCGCGGTAATGGGGCGGGTACGGTGGCCGGCGATCAAGGCGCGCACGCGCGGCTCGATGATGGCATAACTGCCTTGGCCGTTGGCGAAGACGCGGAGCTTATCGTGCAGCTCGGCGGGGCCATCCATGCTCACGGTGACGCCGATGCGGTTGTCGGAGAGGAACTGGATGATGGCCGGGGTGAGCAGCGTGGCGTTGGTGGTGAGCGAGAAATCGACCGTGCGGCCCTGGGCGGCGGCCTGCCCGGTGGCATACGAAACCACCTGCTTGAGCAGCGGGAAATTCATGAGCGTTTCGCCGCCGAAAAAGGTGATGTGGACGGCGCGGCGGCCTACGGATTGCGCCAGCAGAAAATCCACCGAGGCCTGGGCGGTTTCCAGGTCCATGAACTTCGGCTTGCCCTCAGGGGTGGCGACTTTGTCCTCGCCGAATTCGTAGCAATACTGGCAGGATAAGTTGCACTGGTTGGTCAGGTTCATGACCAGGCTTTGGAGCGGGAAATCGGCCGGCGGTGCGTCGAGCGGCTCGCGGGTGGCGTCGTGGGGGACGATGACGTGCATGGCGGCAAGCTCGGCCACCAGTTCGGCGGCTTCCTCGGGCGCAAAGTTACGGGCCGCGAGGCGCTGGAGCAGGTCTTCTTCGGTGGCCGTTCCGGCGCGGAGTTCCTCAATCGCTGCTTCGACCGCGGCATCCATTTCGAAGATGGCGCCTGCCGGAACTAAGTAGAGGAACCTGCGTCCGCCGCCTTCGAAAGGGTGAAATTCCCCCAGGCGGTAAGTGCGGGCGGCAGCGGCCATCATTGACCTACCTCCGGCTGATCCCAACGGATGTAAGTGGGGACGGCCACGACCAGGTAAGAGCGGCCGGAGAACGGATTGCCGTCTTTATCCTTTTCGTTCCTGGTGGTGGCCACCACCCACACGTCGCCGTAATTGTTGCGGCTGAACTTGCGCTGCGGATTGGGGCCATCGGTGTTGGGGGTGAAGAGGCCGTTATTGTCCAGGGTGCCGACGAATTCCTTGTCGTCGTCGCCGAAGGAGGCGTAGAATTCCTCGACCGACCAGTTGACGTCCACTGGTCCAAGCTCGACATCGTCGGTAGTGTGCAATTTGTCATCGGCGCCGCGCTGGTAAGCCATCACTTCGAGCTGCTCATAGCCGCGCGGGATGGGGCGATTGGGAATCGCCGCCCAGGCGCGCCATGGATGCTTCGGGCAACACTTTGATGTAGTCGATCCGGTCGTAGACGGCCAGGGCGTCTTCGAGCACGGCATTGCGGAAGGCTACGTCGCGCTTGCCCGGGACGGCATCGGCGGCCACATCCACCATGGCGTCGATTTCGCCGGCATTGTGCGAGGCGATGGACTTCACCGACACGCCGGAGCCGAAATCGAGATCGGCGGCGGCGACCTGCGCGGGCAGGTTGTAGCCGAGGATGCGGACCTTCTGGGCCTGGGTGCCGGTTTTGAGCGAGTAGCGGTCGAGGGTGAGGAGCATCGGCTCGGGGCTGGCTCGGCGCAGTTTGACATCCACGCCGAATTCCTGATACTCGCCCCAGAACCAGCGGCCCTCGGCCGAGGTCTGGTCGGGGGAAATCCAGAGCGCTTCGCGCATGGGGTTGGCGAGATCGTCAGGGGGCGCGTTGGCCGGAAGGGCGGCGCCCTTGGAACGGCCGCGCCAGGAATAGCCGGCGTAGACCAAGCCGCTTCCGGTGCGGGTGATGGCCCGACCGCCGTTGACCGATTGCAGTTTGACGGTGGTGGTGAATTCGTCATCGGCCTTGCCCGGCGCGATGGTCATTTCGCCGAAATACTTGCCGTGGCCGGGCACGTGGGCCGAGATGAGCCACTTGCCGGCAATGCGCGGGGCGCGCATGCGAGCCCGCCAGGCGCCCCATTCGGGGGTGTGGAGGGGGTAATTCTTGGCCAGAAAATCGAGGGTGGTATCGAGCGAGATGACGGGCGCCGCGGCTGCGGCCGGATTGGCTGCGGCTGGTGTGCCTCCCGCGGCTGCCGCGGCGGCTGCGGCACCGCCACGCCTTCCACCCCGTCCGCCGGCAGCGCCGCCACCGGCCACCGAGGTGCGCCGGAAGGCCGCTTCGGCCTGCTGGTAGAGCGCCGAATGGAAGTCCGCCAGGAGCGACCACTCTTCGCGCGGGCGACGCCACTGGAAGACGCGGCCCAGGGCGTGGCAATTATTGCAGGTGGCGCGCACGCTTTCGTTGGGGATGACCTCATCCTGGATGCGGTGCTCGGCCATGTACATGACGGGCCGGGCTTCCTCGGGGGCGAGGCCGTGATAGTCGGCGAGGTATTTGAGGATCGCCTTGGCATCGGCCGGTTCGAGCTTCACGCCGTTCAGCCGGACCATGCGCTTGATGGCCTCCTCCCAACCTTCGGGAGTGGTGCGAATCCACGAAATACGGCTGAGGTTGCCCTTGGCGTCCTTGGTGTGGCAACTGGAGCAGCGGCTGATGGTCAGGGCGTCAGTGACGGGGATGCCCTCTTCGGTAGGTTCGGCGGGAGCGCCGCGTCCGCCGCGTCCCCCACCGCCCCGTCCGCCCTGGGCGCGGAGAGCGGGGGCGAATCCCACGAGGCAAGCAGCGGCTGCAAACACGACCAACCGTCTTGTGGCTAGACCCTGTCTCATCCCCTCACCTTGATTGAATTTAAGAGACCGTTACAGCATCGTAGACGCTGCGGGAGGGCGGAGTCAAGTTTGGGCGGGCGGCGCGGGGATGGAACAGGCGCGGCTGGGAGGGGCGGATTGGGGGCTGCGGCGGGTTCGCTCAGGGGCGGCCAAGCGGTTGAGGCGATGCGGGTTAGCGTGGAGAAATGGGTTCGTTCGGTAATTTGGTGTGGACCGGCGGTGGGGCGGGTTTGGGGCGGCTGGCGGCGGGTTCGTTGAGAGGGGATGCAAGCGGTTGAGGCGATGGGGGTTAGGGTGGGGAAATGGGTTCGTTCGGTAATTTGGTGTGGACCGGCGGTGGGGCGGGTTTGGGGCGGCTGGCGGCGGGTTCGTTGAGAGGGAATGCAAGCGGTTGAGACGATGGGGGTTAGGGTGGGGAAATGGGTTCGTTCGGTAATTTGGTGTGGACCGGCGGTGGGGCGGGTTTGGGGCGGCTGGCGGCGGGTTCGTTGAGAGGGGATGCAAGCGGTTGAGGCGATGGGGGTTAGGGTGGGGAAATGGGTTCGTTCGGTAATTTGGTGCGGACCGGCGGCGAGGCGGGTTTGGGGTGGTCGGCGGCGGGTTCGTTGGGAGGGGATGCAAGCGGTTGAGGCGATGGGGGTTAGGTGGGAGAAATGGGTTCGTTCGGTAATTCTATGCGGACCGGCGGCGAGGCGGGTTTGGGGTGGTCGGCGGCGGGTTCGTTGGGAGGGGAGGTAAGCGGCTAAGGCGATGGGGGTTAGGTGGGAGAAATGGGTTCGTTCGGTAATTCTATGCGGACGGGTGGCGAGGCGGGATTGGGGCGGCCGGCGGCGGGTTCGTTGGGAGGGGAGGTAAGCGGCTAAGGCGATGGGGGTTAGGTGGGAGAAATGGGTTCGTTCGGTAATTTGGTGCGGACCGGCGGCGAGGCGGGTTTGGGGTGGCCGGCGGCGGGTTCGTTGAGAGGGGATGCAAGCGGTTGAGGCGATGGGGGTTAGGGTGGGGAAATGGGTTCGTTCGGTAATTTGGTGCGGACCGGCGGCGAGGCGGGTTTGGGGTGGTCGGCGGCGGGTTCGTTGGGAGGGGAGGTAAGCGGCTAAGGCGATGAGGGTTAGGGCGAGGAAATGGGTTCGTTCGGTAAGGCTTGTAGCGGTGGGTTGTATTTGGCGATGAAATGGCAAGACTGGGTCCCCTCAACCAACTTGTAGCACGGCATATACGCAAGCCAGCGGGGCGAGGTGCGCAAGCGGCTGTGGGGGAAGGGGTTCCGGGTCGGGGAACTTGGTGACCCGCGGGGAAGAATCGGGGACGGGTGGATAACGGCGTGCGCCCGGGTAAGCAGGAATCGCCAAGCGTCCTGCCCCGGACGCACAGACAGTAGGAGGTGTTGTTATCAGCGTTCATCAGCGTTCATCAGCGGCTAGTCTCTTCCGGTCCCGTCAAAGCTCTTAAGCCGCAGATTAACGCAGATTAACGCAGATAAACGCAGATAAACGCTGACAGAAGCGAACACGAAAGGATACGATCGGGCGCATCCTGTGACTCGGCGGCGTCCCTACCGCGACTTCACACGGATTTAAACCCCGTTGCTTTTGTAGTTCACTTGGTGTTGACGCGGTCATACCGGTGTATATCAGCAAAATATACATTGAAACGACCGGGCGCCCGAATTACATCATTAAGGATGTAATCAGGCCCGAATAGCTCCCCGTCCGGTGGCTCGGCGGCGTCCCTGCCGCGACTTCACGCGGATTCCAAAATCCGTTGGGTTTGTGACTATGGCTCAGGAGGCCCGAAACAAGGCGCGAAATCCCTCTTGCTCAAAATGACGGTCGTTGGTCAGCACCTGGGTCATCCCTTCCCGGCGCATGGTCTGCATTGAGATGCTGTCCGTCAGGCTGTATCCCTTATCGGGGCGCGCCTCGTAAAGAGCCATTCCGGCAAGCAAGGAATCCCGGCTCTGCGGAACAACATAGATGGCCGGATGCCGTAGAATGCGCCGAGCAGTGGCAACGATCTTGAGACGTATCCGCGGATGGGCAGTCGCAAAAAAACTGAGATACTCTACCAAGACCTCGTCCGTCGTAACCACCGGAACATCAACAAGTGCCGACGCGAACTCTATCGCCCGCCGGTGGGAAATATCGGCTGCGTCGGCGAGGGCAATCCAGTAGAACGTGTCGGCAAAAACAGCGTTCATCCCTCGCGCTTGGGCCAGCCGTAGATGTAGTGATCATGCTGGCTCGCGCCGTCCCCGGGCATTGTGGCCGCGATTTCGGGCGGTACGTCGCGCATGATTTCGAGAATGGCATCAGCGATATCCCGGAGGGGCTGGCCTGGCTGCGGTCCTTGCTTGAAGCCCGGCTAGTTCCTTCAGCCAATCTTCAAGGGTGAGACCTGCGGCAGACGCCTTCGCCCGCAACGCCGCCGCCTGTTCATCCGGGATCTCGATCACCGCCATTTCCGATCTCCGTTCTTCAATCGTATCAGAAGGATCCTCGGCAGGTCCGATGGGAACCGGTTAGAATCCGTTGCTTTTGTGGTTCACCAGGGCCAGGAATTCGTCGCGGGTGTCTTTGCGGGTGCGGAAGGCGCCCAGCATGGCGCTGGTCATGGCGCCGGAGTGCTGTTTTTCGACGCCGCGCATCATCATGCAGAAGTGGCGGGCTTCGCAGATTACGCCGACGCCGACCGGGTCGATCACTTCCTGGATGGTCTGGGCCACCTGCTGGGTAAGCCGCTCCTGGATCTGGAGGCGGCGGGCGAAGACATCCACGATGCGCGGTATCTTGCTGAGACCGATGACCTTGTGCTTGGGCAGATAGGCCACGTGCATTTTGCCGTAGAACGGCAGCATGTGGTGCTCGCACATGCTGAAGAACTCGATGTCCTTCACCACCACCATCTCGTCGTACTTCACGTCGTAGAGCGCGCCATTGACGATTTTCTGGATGTCCATGCGGTAGCCGCTGGTGAGGAAGCGGAGGGCCTGATCGACACGGCGCGGGGTGCGGGCGAGGCCGTCGCGGGTGGGGTCTTCGCCGAGTTTGGCGAGAATTTCCTGCACCAGCGGGGCGATGTCTTCTGCCTTGCCCGCGTCATCGGGCTTGGGCGACATTTCGACTACGGCTTTATTCGATTTCATCGGCGATCACTTCAAAGATGTTCCGGGCGGTCTCGGCGATGCGAATCTTCTCCAGGCGCGGCCATTCGCCTGGGAAGACGGTGCGCCAGTGGCGCTTCAGACGGCGGCAGATTTCGGCGGCCAGATTCTCGGAGGTGGGCACGGCATGCTCGAAGGCCGCCACCTCGGTATTGAGGTTGCGATGGTCCAGATGGGCCAGGACTTCGCGCGTTACCAGGCGATCCAGGGCGGCGGTATCGATGGCGCGCTGGGTGGCGGGGTCGAGGGGGCCGCGGGCGCTCACCTCGACGACGTAATTGTGGCCGTGGCCGTAGGGGTTGTTGCACTTGCCGTAGAGTTGCCGGTTTTCGGCGGGGGTGAGCCGCGGCGAATCGAGGCGATGGGAGGCGGCGAAGGCGTACCGCCGGGTCACGCGGAACATGGCTGCTCTCCGGGATCCTCGCCGAAATAATCCACGTACAGGTCGGGGGTTTCATAGACCCGCACGGCAAACAGATGGGCGGCGCCGGAGGAGAGATCGGGCGCCAGGCGGCGCCAGATGTCGCGCGCGATATTTTCGGTGGTGGGCACCTGGCGATCGAAGGGCGGCACTTCGTAATTGAGGAAGCGGTGGTCGTAGGGGTCCACGATGCGGCGGTTGAGAATTTCCTTTAATTCCTTTAAATCCAGAACCATGCCGGTAACGGGGTGGGGTTCGCCGCGCAGGCTGACTTCGACCACGTAGTTGTGCCCGTGGCCCTGCGGATTGGCCTCCGGGCCGAAGAGGCGGCGGTTTTCGTCTTCGGTTAACTCGGGCCGGCGGCAGAAGTGGGAGGCCGAAAATTCGACTTTGCGGGTGATGAGCACGGGACGATTTTTGGATGCAGCGAGCCTGCCGCGCGGTACAATTTGATTATAAAGTTTTCCGCATGACTAGGATTAGAATTGACCGGCTTCTGCGACTGGCCCTGGGCTTTCTCGCGGTGGCATTTGTTTATGTGATCTACGCCGCAATCCACGAACGCGTTGTCGTCGCGGGCGATACGGCGCCGGAGTTCACCATACAGGCAGACAACGGGCGCACGGTGACGGTGCCCAATTTCGGGGGCAAGCTACTGGTCCTGAACTTCTGGGCCACGTGGTGCCCGCCGTGCGTGGAGGAGACTCCGTCGCTGAGCCAGTTCGCGGCGCAGTACGCCGGCAAGGGTGTGGTGGTGCTGGCGGTGAGCGTGGACAAGGACGTAAAGGCTTACCAGGCGTTCCTGCACAAGTTCAATCCGGTCTTTCTGACCGCGCGCGATTCGCAGATTCACCAGGACTACGGGACGTTCATGTACCCGGAGACGTACTTCATCGACGCCAAAGGTAAGGTGTTGAAGAAGCTGGCGGAGCCGGCGGACTGGATGAATCCGCAGCTCACCGGGTGGGTGGACACGGTGTTGTCGGGTGGGCTACCGAATACGTGAGGGCTCCGATTCACCGCGGAGACGCGGAGAGCGCGGAGAAAGCGCGGAGAAGAGAAACAAGAAGAGAAAAACCTGAGGGGATGCCTTGTGGGGCGTCCAATCGGGTGAGGGTACGTGTTCACCGCGGGGGGTGCCCTCTGGGCGCCGATAAAGCGCGGAGAAGAAAAAAACGAGAAAAATCTGGGGCAAGGCATTGCGCAGCTTCCGATTCCTGGTTTCGACTTGCGGAGATGGCTCGGATCAGTGTGCTTTTGGTTTTCTCCGCGTATTCTCCGCGCCCTCCGCGTCTCCGCGGTGAAAACAGGGCCCGCGAGCGTGCCAGATGACTCCCGTTCCGCTGGAACTTCCTTTGCGGCCGGCGGATGCGGCGGCGGTGGGTAATCTGGTATTCGACTTGGCGGAGCGTAAGGCGCTGACCGAGGAATTGCGGGCGCGGCTGGCGGCGCGCGCGGCGGTTCTGCGGCTGACGGGGATGGTGCCGTATTTCGGGTCGCTGGAGCGCGACCCGGTGCATCCTTCAACTTATTATCTGGCGGTGGATGGCGAGGACCGGCAGCCGCTGCTACTGCACATGGCGCCGGCCAATGCGCCCACCAGCGGGCTGTTCCGGAAACCGCTGCTGGTGGGGCGGATGCCGCGGCCGGGCGGGCCGGAGATGGTCATCAATTGCCTGCCGTTCGGGCCGGGGGACGGCGAGGAAATCGAGAAGTTTGCGAGCCAGACGGACCCACGGCTGCTGCCGAAGCCGCTGGGGCCGCGTCCGGCGCTGGTGGTGGAATCGGCGCGGCCGGAGGTGGATTTTCCGGTGGCGCTAGAAGCGTTCCGGGGGATCGCGAAGCGCGGCGGCAAGAACCTGGCAGCGCTGGCGGGCGGCGCGGAGGGTTATCCTTGCGCGGTGTGGGCGGCCATCCGGGCAGGATGGCGGGAAGGCTATAGCGCAGGGACGACGATTGCGCTGGCGGGCGGTATGGAAGCGGCACGCGAGGCGGCGAGGCGGGCGGCGGGCTGCTCCCGGTTTACGGCGGCGATCGGGGAGATGGTGCGGGGACGCGAGCCTGGGGCGGCGGAATTCGCGCCGGGCTTAGAGGCCGCCGCAGCTTTGCAGGAGTGCATCCGGCAGACCCGTTCGGCGCGCAAGGCGGGACGATCGTTCGATTTCGAGCTGGGCCTGGAAGGATCGCCGCGGACCACCTCGGCCGCCGATCTGGAGTTCTGCCTGGGCTGGATGAAGGCGCGCGGACACGCGGTGCAACTGGCGTCGCCGGAGTTGGGCGGGGGGGAAAATCCGGCCGCTACGCTGGCGGAACTGGCTGGCGTGGCCCTGCAATACGGATGCACCCTTTCGGTGGCTGCGCGGCCGGGGCACGACGAAGGAACGCTGGGCGCCATAGGGCGCGCCACGATGGGACGGGTGAGCTACCGGCTGGCCGCAGGGGCCCTGGCGGAGGGCGCGGCGGGGCTGGCGACGGCCATTCAACGGGCGGCTGCGCACCTTTTCGGCGGGTAAGCATTTTCGGAGTCCAGGCCGGCTGGGCTACAATGCCTTAAAAATATGGGAACCGCCTTGGTGAAATCGCCCGTGATCGATCCCCGGTACGCCTGCTTCAAGCTGGCGATTCGCGAGTCCAAGATCCATCGGCTGGGGGTGTATGCGCGGGAAGGGATCCCGGCCGGGCGGAAGGTGATCGAATATACCGGGGAGCGGATCAGCCGGCGGGAGACCCGGCGGCGCGGCTTGGGCCGGGTGACGTACCTGTTCACGCTGGACGATTACTGGACCCTCGACGGGTCGGTGGGAGGCAGCGGGGCGGAGATCATCAACCACGCCTGCGACCCCAATCTGCATGCGCGCATTGTGAAGGCCCACATTCTGTACTTCAGCCGGCGGGCGATCCGGCGCGGCGAGGAGCTGACGGTGGATTACCGATTCTCGGACAAGATCGACGATGTGAAGTGCCGGTGCGGGTCGCCGCTGTGCCGGGGGACGATCAATCTGAAAGAGCGGTGAGCGGCGTGGGGGCGGATTGGGGCTGGGGGTTAGGCGTTGGAGTAGGGCATTCACGAAGAGGACCCGGACGTCGGGCGATCCGGCCCGCGAGGATCTCTTGGATGCGACCTTCTCGCAAGGGGCGCCTTCATTTTCCAGGGAGCCCGTCTTCCGACCAGAACCAGCCACCTCTCAGCGACGGCGATTGTTTTCCGCCCGGAATATCGAGGCTCGGGCGGGGCGCGTGGAACCAAAGTCTGGTGCTGCGACCTGCCGTTCCCAGCGTTTTTGGTTGGCCCAAGATCGCTGCCTCGGCGACCGATCGGCCAAATGCTTTCCGTGAGCAGCGTTTACCAGGAGGAATCGTAATTTCCAAGAACGCGACATCGGGACAATAACGAAGTGGATTCCATACTACTGGAACCAGTGTTTGTCACTGAGATTGCAAGATAGGTTTTCACGGGAGACTGCGTCCTGCGAGTCGGCAAATCCGGAGTTGGCCAAGGGAAACGGCGTTCGCGGAAGCAGCGACCGCCGAGCCTTAAACAGGTCGCATTCCGGCGATCCGATTCATGAATGAACCATCACCACGGGCTAAAATGGAGGCGCAAGTCAATATGCAAGTACGGTGGATATCACCCCTCGCGGCGTGCGCAACTGTCGGGTGTGCACTTCTGGCGCAAACGCCGTCTGCCAAGCCGCATTTTGAAGTGGCATCGGTCAAAGTCGCGGCGAGACCGATGCCGCCAACGCTGCGCCAGCTTAGGCGCGAGACACTCGATCCCGGCAGCATTCCGATGGATGATCCAGGTCGTGTTGACCTGGAGGACTGACAGTTGAACGCGATGCTCCCAATCGGTGATCGAGGATCGGTTCGGTCTCAAAGCCCATCGCGGCACGGAAAGCAAGCAGGGTTTTGCATTGGTGATCGGGAAGGACGGGCCGAAACTGAAACCCGCCGAGATAGCGCTCAAGCTGGAGCAACGCGAGCAACGTTCGGCTGCTACGAGGGAGCGCATGGAGGAGATGCGGCAGCAGGGTACGCCGCTCACGGGATTCAGCAGGTTAACGCTGCGTTCCACCACCACCGAACAATTGGCCGTCTACTTGGCCCGCCTCACCGAAGCCTTGGTCGTCGACAAGACCCGTTTAACCGGAGATTACTCCATCGTTATAGAGACATGGAAGAATCCCGACGTTCCTGGCGGTACGATTTTCGACGCCGTCAACCAACTGGGTCTGAAACTGGAGCCTCGCAAGCTAACCGCCGAAACAGTGGTCGTTGACGAGGTCGCCAAAACGCCGACCGCGAATTGAGTTACGCGGGCAGGCGACCTTTCACAGAACTGCGTTGGCCGACGTTCTGACCAAGTCGACGGCAGCGGGCGCGGGTCCCTTTCACGCACGCCTGGCCATGGCAGATGTTCGGGTTAATCGAGATCCGGTCGAACAGAACGTCCGTATCCTCCAATCCCAAGTTCACCCCGCGGCTTCCCGCGGCCTGCGACTTGGCTTGACCGTTGTGGTGGTCAAAGCCGGGCTTATCGTAGAAATGAACCAAACGCCATCCGGGTCATCGTTTGGCTGCACTCCTCGCGCTGCAATTTCACGGAAAACGCCCCACTCTGGCTCGTATGCGCTGGGTCGCTAACGATTATGCTTCGCAATCAGCTCCCGAACCTTGGATACCAGTTCGCGAGGAACGCTCATGACCGTTTCGGAGGACTCGACGCCAGCTTCGTCCTCGATGAGAGCGTCCTCCTCGCTTTGGTGCTCGTAATAAGCGAGGACTCTTTGGATTTTCTCTTCATTCCATCCTTCGGGTAAATTCTCTTTGCTCATTGCTGCTTCTTTCTTCTGCGTTTGCGAAATGCCGCAAGCGGTTTGCCGCGCAATTCATACGCGGTGATGAACACGCTATCAGGCTCGGGATCGGGAATATAGATTACTCGCAAATACCGGCCTGAGGCTGTTTGGCCAACAGCAATCCTGGAACCCTCGCGGCCAGCGCGGTCTTCGCCGGGCTCATCCAAGACCTCAACCACTTCGTCCTCGCTCACTTGATGGCCATGTACGTGTGGCGCCCAGTCGCCGGATGAGATGGAATCGCGCTTGCACGCATTCCCTTGAGTCCACTCTATTTTAACTAACGCCGAAGCACCCTGGCTTGTCCGCGGTTGCGCCGGACGAGGAACCGCGTCGTCGTCTTCGACGCCCGAGGCTGACCTCTGTCGAGCGCTGGCGGGTTGACCCGCGCTGACGAGGGCGTTTTGCCAAGGGGGCTTATTTTGACGCTTGTAACTGCGCTTGGGCGAGCGCCTTTTGGCGGGCCCGCTCGAAACCGGGGAGCGAGCGCTCCACTTGGTCGCGGGGGATGGTCAGCGACAGGCGCATATAGCCGCTGCGGCCGAAACCGGTTCCGGGGACGGCCAGGATGCCTTCCTCCTGCAGGATTCCGATGAAAGCGACGTCGTCGGAGATGGGGGTTTCGGGGAAGACGTAATAGGAACCCTGGGGCGGCGTGAGCCGGTAACCCATGGCGGCGAGGGCGCGGCAGAGCAGGTCGCGTTTGGCCTGGTATTCGGCGACGGAGACGGTGGCTTCGGGCACCTCGGCCACCACCCATTGCCAAAGGGCCGGGGCGTTGATGAATCCCAGGATGCGGGTGGAGAAGGTGCAGGCGTTGGCGAGCGCTTCGGCTTCGGCGAGGTGCGGCGAAATGGCCAGGTAGCCGATGCGCTCTCCGGCGATGGCCATGGCCTTCGACCAGCTCCAGGCGGTGACGGAGCGGCGGATCAGGCGGCTGGTTTCGGGGACGACGGCGCCATCGAAGACGATGGGACGGTACGGCTCATCGCTAAGGACCAGGACCGGTTCGCGGATGAGAGCATCGAGCGCCTGCAAGGTGGCGGCGCTGTAGACGGCGCCGGTGGGGTTGTTGGGCGAGTTCAGCAGCAGGGCGCGGGTGCGCGGGGTGAGGGCGCGGGCGATGGCGTCGGGGCGGGGCTGAAAATCCACGCCGGTCTCCACGGCGATCATTTTGCCACCGTGGTTTTCGATGTAGAAGCGGTACTCCGGGAAACAGGGGTTGAGGACGATGACCTCGTCGCCGGGATCGAGGATGGACTTCAAGACTGTGTTCAGAGCGCCCGCGGCGCCGCTGGCCATGATGATGTTAGCGGCGGTGAAGGGGACTCCGGAGCGGGCCGCCAGATGGCGGGCGATGGTCGCGCGGACCTCGGGGAAGCCGGCATTGGGCATGTAGCCGTGGCTGCGCGGGCGGCTTTCGGAGGCTACGCGGCGAAGGGCGGCCAGAACGGCTGCGGGGGGTTCCACGTCGGGATTGCCGAGGCTGAAATCGAAGACGCGGTCCGCGCCGCGCTCGCGGCGAAGCTGGATGCCGATTTCGAACATACGGCGGATCCAGGAGGCGTTCTGCATCTGCGCGGCGATGGTCCGCGACACACTCATGGGCGAAACGCCATCCTAGCACAACTAACACGTGGTGTATAGTTGCGCTCGGGTGTGCAGGTTTTCACCGGATGTTCCCGCTCAGGTCCCAAGCGGAACTTATGGGGCCGATTTGTAGTTTTTTCTTGACTCACGGATCTGGCCGCCTTACAATCCCTGACAATCATTTAATCAGTTAGTTGGGTGTTAGTTGAGTGTTAGTTGGGCTTTTTGTATCACTCTACGTAACCTGGAGGGGTCTATGAAGTCAAGCCGCCGGCACGTGTCTGCCGGCATTTCCACCAGAATCGCTGCGTTTCTGTGCCTGGGATTTCTGCTTGTGTTTGCAGGCGGGGCATGGGGACAAACCAGTACCGTGGGAACCGTAGCGGGGGTCGTGAATGACGAATCCAACGCCGCTATTCCGGGTGCGGAAGTCAAGATCACGGAGACGGCCACCAATAACGCGCTGACCACCGTAACGAACGCGGAAGGCCGTTATGTGTTCAGCGCGGTGCCGCCGGGAATGTACAGCGTCAGCTTCGGCAAGCAGGGTTTCAACTCCTACGTGGTGAACGCCCAGCACGTGCAGATCGGCCAGAGCCTGACGATCAACGCCACGCTGAAGGTGGGTTCCACGGCCACCACGGTACAGGTGACCGCGGAGGCCGGCGCGGGATTGCAGACCATGAACGCCACGGTGGGTAATACGCTGAGCGGCGAGTCATTGCTGCTGCTGCCGAACCTGGGCCGCGACGTGACTTCCATGGCCATCCTGCAGCCGGCCACCACGCCCACCGGCTTCACGGCGGGCAGCTATCAGGATGCCAATACCTATCAGCTCGATGGCGCCAACATCACCGACGACATGGGCGGCAACACCATCGGCTACCAGACCAACTATTCCGGTTTGGGCGGAAGCCAGGGCGGTTCGATTCCTTCGGGCGTGATACCGACGCCTATCGAGAGCATCGAAGAGTTCAAGGTTTCGGTGGCCAACCAGACCTCGGACTTCAACAATTCCGACGGCGCGCAGATCCAGATGGCCACCAAGCGCGGGTCCAACCAGTACCACGGGACGGGGTACATTTTTTACTACGACAATGCCATAGGTCAGGCTAATAGCTGGAGCGCCAATCACACGCCGCTCACCTTCGGCAGCGAGCACTTTCCGGATACGCCGGTGGATTTCCCGAAGAACCACCGCACCCGGTTTGGCGCATCCATCGGGGGTCCCATCGCTCCAAAGGCATTTCTGGGCGGCAAGTGGTATTTCTTCTTTAACTTCGAAGGTCTGCGGTTTCCGAATGTGCAGACCTTCAATAAGAGCGTGCCTTCGGCTTTGCTGCGGGCGGGGGTCATCCAGGTGCCGGATGCGAATGGAGTGTACCAGCCCTACAATCTGAATCCGCAAGCGGTGACGGTGAACGGAGTGACGTATCAGCCGGCAACCTGCCCGGCGGGCGCCTGCGACCCGCGCGGCATCGGCCTCAATCCGGTGGTGAACCAGATCTGGAGCAAGTATATGCCGCTGGCCAACAATCCGCTGGGCGGCGACAACTATAACACGCAGGGATACCTGGCGAGCATCGCCGAGCCTCTGACTTCCAACAATTACGTGGGCCGCATCGACCACGATTTCAGCGATAAGTGGCATTTCTACGTCACCTACCGCGATTTCAAGCTGGTCAGCCTCACCGGCAACCAGACCGATATCGGCGGCCTGCTGACCTCCGCAGCGGTCGGCACGCCGGTGGCTACGGCGCCGCGGCCCCAGCAGCCTTCGGTGTGGACCGCCGGCCTGACGACCACGATTAATCCAACCACCACCAACACGTTCGTGTTCAGCTACCTGCGGCAATTCTGGCAGTGGGGTAGCGGCAACGGCCCGGCGCAGCTTCCCGGATTGGGCGGCGCGCTCGAAATCGGCGGCGAAAGCTCCAGCGACCTGATTCCCTACAACGTGAATACGCAGAGCGTCCGCCAGCGCTTCTGGGATGGCCAGGACAAGATGATCCGCGACGATCTGACTATGCTGAAGGGCAACCACCTGTTCGCTTTCGGTGGCGCCTATCAGCGGAACTTCGATTATCACTCGCGCACCGACAACGGAGCCGGCGTGAACGACCAGGTCAGTTACCTTTCCACGAGCTCCGGATTTAACTGGACTTCGCCGGTTCAGTACATTCCCACTTCGGTTCCCTCGTCCCAATACTCCACCTGGGAAACCGAGTACGCGTACGTCCTGGGGCTGCTCAGCTCCACCCAGGTGATGTACACGCGCGGGTTGCCGACCCTGAATCCATTGGCGGTAGGCACACCGGCCACGGACAAAGATATTATTCCGTACTACAGCGTGTACTTCGACGACACATGGCACGTGAAACCGACCTTCACCTTCAATTACGGATTGGGTTGGAACCTGGAGATGCCGCCTTACGAGCTCCAGGGAAAACAGGTGGAGATGGTCGATGCCAGCAACCAGCCGATCGTCGCGACGGACTTCCTGGCCGAGCGCGAGGCGGCGGCGCTCCAGGGGTCGTCGTACACGCCACAGGTCGGCTTCACGCTGATCCGGAATGTGGGCGACGGTCCCAAGTACCCTTACAATCCCTATTACGGCGAATTCAGCCCGCGCGCGTCCTTCGCCTGGAATCCGCATTATACCGACGGCCTTCTCGGCAAGGTGTTCGGAGCGGGAAAGACCGTTGTCCGCGGCGGTTACTCGCGGATTTTCGGGCGCCTGAATGGCGTGGACCTGGTGCTGGTCCCGCTGCTTGGGCCGGGCCTGTTGCAAGGCGTTACCTGCGTCAACCCGCTGATGAACGGCAGTTGCGCGGGAAGCGGCGTGGCCACTCCGGCCAATGCGTTCCGCATCGGAACGGACGGGATGACGGCTCCGCTGGCGGCGGCTTCGAGCACGCTTCCGCAGCCCTTCTATCCGGGCGTCGGAACGAATCCGGAAACCGTCGATCCGGACTCTTTGGACCCGCACTTCAAACCGGACCGCACCGACAATTTCACCATCACTCTGCAGCGCGAAATCAACCAGCACATGAGCCTGGAAGTCGGGTACATCGGCAAGATTATCAAGAACGAGTACATGCTCATGAACCTGGACGCGGTGCCCTACATGACCACGCTCGGGGGCGAATCGTTCGCCCAGGCCTACGCGCAGGTGTATCAGCAGATGTTCTTCAATGGAGTTGCTGCGACCAACGTCACCACGCAGCCGTTCTTCGAGTCGGCGCTGGGGGGCACCAGCTCGGGCTTTTGCAAGGGCTATGCGAGCTGCACCGCCGCAGTGGCTTCCAATTACGGTTCGCTGATCAAAGAGGCCGCGGTATCGGACGTGTGGAACAAGCTCAACGCGGCGCAGGGATGGGTTTTGGGCCGCACGGTGTTCAGCCAGCCGCTGCCGGGCGGAACGGTGGGCCAGAGCACCTCGCTGGGCACCAATACCAGCCTGGGCTGGGGCAACTACAACGGAGTGTTCGTTTCCTACCGCACCAATAACTGGCATGGCGTGACGGCGGTTTCCAATTTCACCTGGGGACGGTCGCTGGGCACTTCGCAACTGGCCCAGTACAACAGCTCCTCCACCCCGCTGACGCCCTACGACCTGAGCGGCAACTACGGCCCGCAGAATTTCGACATCAAGTTTATCTATAACCTGTCGATGTACTGGGCGCCGCCGTTCTTCCGGGGACAGCACGGCATTCTCGGACACCTCCTGGGCGGATGGAATATCTCGCCCCTGTTCACGGCGCAGAGTGGTGGGACCATCGGGCCTTCCTACAGCGAGGGCAATTGCACCGGCTGCGAGGCATTCGGCGAAGTCACCACCCCAGGGACCAGCGCGGTCAGCTCGACCTCGGAGTACGCCGTCGGCTACCTGCCATACACCGGCGGCATGCAAGCCCGGTACAACGTAACGGGCGACACCGGAACCAACGTGATTTTCGGGGCCAACTCGGTGGGAACCAAGAGCTCGTCGCCGTACCTGCTTGGTTTCGCCAATCCGGGCCAGGTGTACTCCGAATTCCGCCCCTGTGTGCTGGGCTTCGATACCAGTTGCGGAGGTTACGGTAACCTGCGTGGGTTCCCGACCTGGGATCTGGACACGACCGTGGTGAAGGATGTGGGGGTTTACAAGGAGCGCGTAGGAGCCATGCTGTTCTTCACCTTCACCAACATCATGAACCACTTCCAGCCGAGCAACCCGAGCCTCAGCCTGACCAGCCCGACGTCGTTCGGACAGATCACCGGTGGGGGCAGCCCGCGCTCTCTGGAGATGGGCCTGCGGCTGCACTTCTAGCCGGTCGCGCTTACCGCTTCCTTACGGTCGCGGCTCCGATCTGAGCCGCGACCGTGAGGGAGCGCCGGCTAGTCCCGGTTGCAGCGTTGTTTCTCCGCGGCCGGGGAGTACCACCGGCCTGTGTTTCGCCTGTTGAACCAGCAGTACCTTTGGAGGACCGTTAAGCCTCGATAAATTAACAATGATTAATGGTTCTGCCTTGACTCCGGCGGGCTTGACGCCGTACAATCTCTCCAATAACTTCAGCTCTGAATCCGTAACGAGAGAGAAGTCTGCGTAAATTTGGAGGGGTCTATGAAGTCACGCTGCCGGCTCGCTTTGGCCGGTATATTCAATAAAATTACTGCGTTTCTGAGCCTCGGCATTCTGCTGGTATTCGCCAGCGGGGCATGGGCGCAAACCTCAATTTCCGGAACCGTGGGCGGCCAGGTAGTTGACCAGCAAAACGCTGCTGTACCGGGAGCCGACGTCACACTCACCGATACTGCGACCAACATTCCCATGAAAACCAGCACCAACGCCGAAGGACGCTATGTCTTTCCGTCGGTGCCGCCGGGAACCTATAACGTCTCCTTCGAAAAAGCGGGGTTCGAAACATTCAAAGTCGGCGCTCAGAAGGTCCAGATCGGCCAGGTGCTGACCCTCAACACCACTTTGAAGATCGGTTCGGCCGCCACCACCGTCGAGGTCACCGCCACCGCGGGCGCCGAACTCCAGACCATGAACGCGACCGTTGGCAACACGCTCAGTAACCAGTCGCTTCTGGTGCTGCCGAACCTCGGCCGCGACGCCACTTCCATGGCGATTCTGCAACCGGGCACAGCGCCGACTGGTAACGCCGCCGGAGCTGTGGTGGATCTGAATACCTACCAGCTCGATGGCGCGAACATTACCGACGATATGGGTGGGAACGTCACGACCTACCAGACGAACATGAATGGCATCGGCGGAAGCCAGACCAACGGCAGCCCTTCCGGCGTCATCCCCACTCCGATCGAGAGCATCGAAGAGTTCAAGGTATCCGTCAGCAATCAGACTTCGGACTTCAACAATTCCTCCGGAGCCCAGATCCAGATGAGCACCAAGCGCGGGTCCAACCAGTTCCATGGCGCGGCGTACATGTTCTATTTCGACAACGCCATCGGCGAAGCCAATAGCTGGACCAACAACCACACCCCGTACACCTACGGCGCGCTTTCGTTTCCGGATACGCCGGTCGACTTTCCCAAGAACCATCGCAGCCGGTTCGGCGGCGCCCTCGGCGGTCCCATCACTCCGAAGGCGTTTCTGGGCGGCAAGTGGTTTTTCTTCGCTAACTATGAAGGCCTTCGCTACCCCAATGCGCAGGTATTCAGCAAAACCGTGCCCACGGCGTTGCTGCGGGCCGGCGTGATCCAGGTGCCGAGCTCCACCGCCGGGGTGGAGATCCCCATCAATCTGAATCCCGTTCCGGTCACCGTGAACGGCGTTACCTATCCGATCGCCACATGCCCGTCCGGAACCACCTGCGACCCGCGCGGCCTCGGACTAAATCCCATCGTCAACGACATCTGGAGCAAGCAGATGCCGATTGCCAACAACCCCCTGGGCGGCGACACTTATAATACCCAAGCCTTTCTGGGCAGCATCCGCGCGCCGTTGACCACCAACAATTACGTGGGGCGCATCGATCACGATTTCAGCGATAAGGAGCACTTCTACGTCACTTATCGCGACTACAAGCTGGTCAACCTGACCACCAACCAAACCGATGTTGGCGGCGTCATCGCCGGCACTTTCGGCAACCCCATCGCCACCGCGCCCCGGCCCCAGCAGCCCTCGGTCTGGACCGCCGGATTGACCACCGTGATCACTCCGTCCATGACCAACACAGTGGTGTTCAGCTACCTGCGGCAATTCTGGCAGTGGTCGGACGACAATGGCCCACCCCAGGGCTTTGGGTTAGGCGGAGCGCTCGAAATCGGCGGCGAAAGTACCAGCGCTTTGATTCCCTACAACGTGAATACACAGAGCATCCGCCAGCGCTTCTGGGATGGCCAGGATAAGCAACTGCGCGACGATCTGACGCTGCTCAAGGGAAACCACCTCTTCAGCTTCGGTGGCGCCTACGCGCGGAATTTCGATTACCACTCGCGCACCGATAACGGGGCCGCCGTGAACGACCAGGTTTCGTATCTCTCCACGAGCTCGAACTTCAACTGGACTTCGCCGGTGCAGTACATTCCGACCAACGTTCCGTCTTCGTCCTATTCCACTTACGAGACGGAATATGCCGAGGTTCTCGGCCTGCTCAGCTCCACCCAGGTGATGTACACCCGCACGCTGCCCAACCTGGCCCTTGGTCCATTAGGCACACCGGCTACGGACAAAGATGTGATTCCCTATTACAGCGTTTATTTCCAGGATTATTGGCACCTGAAGCCAAGCTTCACCCTCACTTATGGACTGGGGTGGAACCTGGAGATGCCGCCCTATGAGTTGCAAGGGAAGCAGGTGGCCCTGGTGGATTCCAACGGGCAACCGGTCACCGCGGCCAATTTCCTGGCCCAGCGGGAATCGGCAGCCCTGCAGGGAAACGTCTACACTCCGGAGATCGGCTACCAGCTCGTAAGAGGAATCGGCACGGGCCTCAAGTATCCCTACGATCCGTACTACGGTGAATTCAGCCCGCGCATCAACTTCGCCTGGAACCCGCACGCCAGCTCCGGCATTCTGGGCAAGATGTTCGGCAACGGCAAGACGGTACTTCGCGGCGGTTACAGCCGTATTTTCGGCCGTTTGAACGGTGTGGATCTGGTCCTGGTGCCTCTGCTTGGACCGGGCCTGTTGCAAGGCGTCACCTGCGTCGGCCCGGAAACCAACGGCACCTGCGGTGGTCCCGGCGTCCCCACTGCCCTCAATGGGTTCCGCATTGGGACCGACGGATTGAGCGCCCCGCTGGCGGCGGGTGCTCCCACGCTGCCGCAGCCCTATTATCCGGGCGGAGCCAATCCGGAATCGGTGGACTCCGAATCCCTGGATCCCCAGTTCAAGCCGGATCGCACCGACAATTTCACCATCACCCTGCAGCGGGAATTGAACCAGCACATGCACATGGAAGTTGGTTATATCGGGAAGATCATCAAGAATGAGTACCAGGAGCAAAACATAGACGAAGTTCCCTATATGACCACACTGGGCGGAGAATCGTTCGAGCAGGCGTATGCCCAGCTTTACATGCAGATGTTCTTCAACGGGGTTTCCGCTACTAACGTCACCACCCAACCGTTCTTTGAAAGCGCCCTGGGCGGGACTACTTCCGCATTCTGCAAGGGCTACACGAGCTGCACCGCCGCGGTAGCCGCCAATTACGGTTCGCTGATCAAGGAAACCGCCGTCTCCGACCTCTGGAACAAGATTGACGCCCAGCCCAGTTGGGTTCTGGGGCGATCTACCTACGGCGAGGCCTTCAACGGCGGAAACGGGCAGGCCACCTCGATCAACCTGATTACCAGCAAGGCTTACGGAAACTACAACGCCTTGTTCGTCACGCTGCAGACCAACGCCTGGCATGGACTTACCTCCACGTCCAATTTCACCTGGGGCCGCGCCCTCGGCACGGGCAACCAGGTGCAGGCCAGCAGCAGTTACACGGCCTTAGATCCCTTCCATGAGTCTGCTCAGTACGGCGCGGAGCCTTTCGATTACAAGTTCGTCTACAACCTGAACATGTATTACGCGGTGCCGTTCGGTAAAGGGCAGCACGGCGTAGTCGGACACCTGATCGGCGGCTGGACCATCGCTCCGCTGTTTACGGCCCAGAGCGGCGCCCCCGGCGCGATCGGCTACAGCGAGGGCAGTTGCAGCGGCTGCGAAGCCTTCGGTGAAGTGACGACCCCCGGCGTCGCCGCCAGTAGCGCCGATTCCAACTCGAACGCGGAAAATGCCGTTGCTATCTCGCCGTTCACGGGCGGCAACTCGGCGCATTACGGTAATGCTGGCGGCGCCGGTAACAACCTGATTTTCGGCCCCGCTTCGGTGGGAACCGCGCTCCACTCCGGGATTCTGTATGGCCTGAACGAGTATGCCAATCCGGCTCAGGTTTACTCCGAATTCCGGCCCTGCGTGCTGGGCTTCGATACCAGTTGCGGAGGCGGCGCCGGCGGTCTGCGCGGCCTGCCCACCTGGAACGTGGACGCTCAGGTGGTGAAAGATCTGGCAATCTACCAGGAACGCCTGGGCGCCCAGTTCTTCTTCACCTTCACCAACGTGCTCAACCACTTCCAGCCGAGCACTTCCTTCGGCACCCTGACCAGCCCGACGTCGTTCGGCCAGATCACCGGCCAGGCGAACAGCCCGCGCTCCATGGAGTTCGGCCTCCGGCTTCACTTCTAACGCATTCTGAGCAGCAACACCCCTCAGAGGACCGGGTCTAACGCCCGGTCCTCTTTTTTATTGAGCCCCGCCGGTTGAATGGCGGCTGCCGGTCGAACCGGTTACAACGGCTCGGTCCGGGTCCGTCGCTTGGGTCAAAGCCGGGAAGAAAATCACAGCAGGGCAAGCTCATCTGTGACCCCATTGCGGCTCAATCAGTTAGCGGCTCCTCATGCGTTTGTGGCTCGAGTTTATAGCCTAGTTGGTAGGCCGCAGTCTGCAGGCGGTGAATGCGCTGCGGCCGGCGGCGGGTCACACTTTCGTTCAAACCGGCCCCGCCGGCGGGCAAGCTGAAGCATGCCCCATGCCCTGGATCTTTGGTACTGCACCGGATTATTGCTATGGTTTAGCGACGCCCGGGGCTGTTTGCAGGGTGATCGTCATGGATCGCTTGGTACTTTTCAGGCGATATAGCCCCTTAAAAACCTCGGAATCAGGCATTTCCGGTCTACCACCGTTAGTACCTTTATGACGTACCCGCGTAGCATCCTTAGGACTTTAACGCCGCTGCCTAACTCTGGATAATAGCTATTAGATCCAGGATGAATATGACTTTTTACACGATTGCAGGGGGGAACGCGGGCGCCGGGCGTCAGTCCGTGAGTGGTCCAGGATTCGCAGGGCCGGAGCGCGATCTCCCCGGGAGTCCCAAGTGATGGGCATCAGGCGCTACCATGACCGGCTGCTCGGCCAGATTTCAACCGGCATGAGCACGAAGGCCAGCCAACTCCACCAGGAGGAGCTGGAACAGATGGGCCGCAGGGCATCGGCCGCTTGCCAGTGCCGGGAGATCCTGGCCGACCTGAAGGACCGCATTGCCCAGAGAGCGGCTGTGCGCTCGGGTTCCCGCATCGTGATGCCCAGAATCCAACGGCCACCCCAGGCGGCGTAAGGATCACGCCCATGGCGGATGCCCAAGGTTATCATTGTGACGCCAACAAGTCTTATCGTACGGCTGGTACGCATCCATCGTTATTTTCCAGTGGCAACTTGCGCGCTGCCGCTTGACCCGTCTACC
The DNA here is from genome assembly GCA_963803725.1 of Bryobacterales bacterium. Classification (GTDB taxonomy): domain Bacteria; phylum Acidobacteriota; class Terriglobia; order Bryobacterales; family Bryobacteraceae; genus JOPF133. The sequence continues at coordinate 47,766 of CAWDOH010000032.1, forward strand.
TTATTTGTACGGGCGAGAACGCCCTTTTGTGAGGATTTATGACCGCTACCCCCATCGAGACCGAAACCAATCATTCCCTGACCCTGAGCCATCGCCTGGCGGAAGGGTTTATCGCCTTACCAGAAGCGTTACGCTACGCCACCATGCTGGCCGAAGCGCTGCGCCAGATTCACGACTCGGGGCGTAAATGTGGCACGCTGCAGCCATCGGGTATCGTTCTCACCAGCGCTGGCCTGGAACTGGTTGAGCCGCGCGAGGCGGCGGCCATCACGCCCTACACCGCACCGGAGATCCTGCAGGGGCGCACCGGCGACTCCCGCAGCGATATCTTCGCGTTCGGCGCCATCTTCTATGAGATGGTCACCGGGCGGCGGGCCTTCGCGGGGGATAATGCCGATGCCCTGGCCGTGTCGCTGACCATCTCGGCACCGCCGCCTTCGGGGAACGCCGCCGTCGATCACCTGATCGGCAATTGTCTGGCGAAGGACCCGGCGCTGCGCTGCCCCCGCATGCAGAAGGTCATCCTGGAACTCAAGCTCCTCACCTTCGGCACGCTGCGCGCCGAAGCCCCTTCGCGCCAGCAGGTGGCCACGGCGGCACTGCGCGCGGAAACGCAGCAACTGGAGGCGCGTATGGCCTCCCTGGTGGACGCGCACGAGAAGGCCATCAACGAACTGCAGCAGACCACCAGCACGGCTCTGGACGGGCTGCGCGGGCAGGTGGCGACCCTGCAAACCGAACTGGCCGCGGCCCAGGAGCGGGCGGCGCGCGCCGAGCAGGAGCACGGCGAGCACTACCAGTCTCTCGCTACGCACGTCGAGCAGGTGGAAGGCAATGTCCACGCGATGGACCAGCGGATTGCCTCGGGCGAGGGCAAGGTCGAAGTCCTGAGCCAGGGCGTGACGGTGCTGCAGGAGTACGAGGCGACGCGCATGCAGGAATTCGAGCAGGCGCTGCGGTCGCAGAGCGCCGAGATTGCCCTGGTGTCGGCCAGCCAAGTGCAGACGGACGACCTGGTAGAAGGCGTGGTGGCGGCCATGGAGCTGCTCCAGTCGAGCGTCTTCGATTACTCCGAAAAATAGCTCGATTGCGGGAGGAATTCCGGACAAGAGGCGCGCGGCGGCGGACTCGGTGACGGGTCTGCCGGGCCCCGTCCACCGTCGCGGACGGGCCATGCGTGCGCTATCGAGCACTTGGGGTCCGCCTGTCCGTCCGGATGGTAGCTCGATTGCTTTCACTGATGCGCGCAGGAGGGACACGCTATGGCGCTGGTCGACGCTTCTGAAGTTGCTTCCGGGAGAAACGATAGCCTCACGCCACCCGAGATCAATGCCCTACTGTTTTACCGCCTCGGGCAGTTCGTCGTTTGGGGTCAGGAACATAAAGAACTGGCGGCGGGCGATACGCATTTTTCGGAGCTTCTGGAAACAGCCAAATGGGCGCTGAGCCGGGGTGGAATTCGGGAGCCGGCGATCTGGGAACTTCCCGCGAGTGGATCTCCCCACGATTCTCAAAACCGGGCATCCGATACGCAATCGTAGGGCGCGGTCCGGTTTGCCGCCGGCCTGACGCACTGCGGCTCCGAGAGCTGGTGACCTGGACCGGGAGGGTGGGGCAGCCAATTCCTGCATTTCAAGCGGCGCGGCGCGGCAGGGCAAACTTACTTACAATAGAAAAATGACGGTGCGGTGGCGTAGCGTCTGGCCCGGGCTCCTGTTAACAGCCGGATTGCCGGCGGCCGAGATCCCTCCTCCGCAAGTGCCGGAGAGCCTCAGGGCGCCAGCCACGGAGGCTGTCCTGCTCAAGGCTACAGGTAGAGGGAAACAGATTTACGGCTGCCAGGCGGCCGCCGGCGACCCGGCAGAATTCGAGTGGGTTCTGAAGCGGCCGCAAGCCGAACTGTTGGACGCCAAAAGCCGAAAAGTCGGCAGACATTTCGAAGGCCCCACCTGGGAAGCTACCGACGGCAGCAAGGTGGTGGGCGAAGTCTTGCAGCGGGCGACGGCGCCGCGCCCCGGTGCGGTTCCCTGGCTGCTGTTGAAAGCCAAATCCACCCAGGGGACGGGCCTCTTCGGACAGGTGACGTATATTCAGCGAGTGGCCACGGTGGGCGGCGCCGCTCCCGCGGGCGGCTGCTACCAAGCCCACGCCGGCAAGGAAATCGCCATCGACTACCACGCCGATTATTACTTTTACGCCTCGCGGCGGTAGCGTCCGGCGGTGGCCTTGCCGGAATCGCTGTCTGAGAAGCGGTGTTCCCGCGTGTCGGGCGGTGGTATACCGGAGAGGAACTGGCTTCGAGGAAGGCCGATGAAGCTTCTGAAAATGCCCCCGTGGTGTTTTGCAAGCTACTGAAGACGCTGATTTGAAGTTGCGAGTTCCTCAAAAGAAGCGGTGTTCCCGCGTGCCGGGCGGTGGTATACCGGAGAGGAACTGGCTTCGACGAAGGCCGATGAAGCTTCTGAAAATGCCCGCGTGGTGTTTTGCAAGCTACTGAAAACGTTGATTGAAGTTGCGAGTTCCTCAAAAGCAAAGGGCCCGCGTGCCGCGGGTCCATACGGGGAAGGAAGTCGCTCATCTTCTGCGACCTAACCGGCACGTTTTTAGTTTGTTATCAATTGGTTGCGGGTGACTTCCTCAAAAGCGGTAAAAAATCTAACGCGCAAGCTAACGCATGCGCTACCTTATACTGAACTTGAGCGATGCTGGCGATCCGATGGCAGATTGCGGTCGATTTTCTATTTCTCACGCTGGCCTTTTACGCGCTGCTACGGTTGGCCACCTCGACCCGCGCCCTGCGCATCGCGCTGGCGGTGGTAGCGCTGCACGTCCTGGCGCTGCTGGCCCGGCGGCTCGACCTGGTGATCACAAGCTGGCTGTTGGATGGCTCGGCAATCCTGGCGGTGATTCTGCTGCTGCTGGTGTTTCAGCCCGAATTGCGGCGCGCCTTCATGCGGCTGGACGCCGCCCTGCAACGCTGGCCGCGTCCGCTCTCGGTGGTTTCCCAACGCAACCGCATTATTGCCGAGGCGGCCTTCGATCTGGCCCGCGACCGGACCGGCGCGCTGATCGTGATGGTGCGCCGCGATTCCATCGATGAGCTGACCGAGGGCGGCGTGGCGCTTCACTCCGCCATCTCAGCCGAATTACTGATCGCCATATTCCAGAAGCTCTCACCCCTCCACGATGGCGCCGTGATTGTCGAAGGCTCCCAGGTGGCCAAAGCCGGGGTGGTGCTGCCGCTGACGCAACGCCAGGACGTCCCGGCCTGCTACGGCACGCGCCACCGGGCGGGCATGGGTCTGGCCGAGCGCTGCGATGCGCCCGTGACGGTGGTTTCCGAGGAGCGCGGCGAAGTGACCCTCATGCAAGGGAACAGCCTGCGGCGCATGGAGAGCGCCACGAAACTGCTGGCCGCCCTGGAACAACTGGAGTCGATCCAGCGCGAGAGCACCACGGCGCGGCTGAGGCGGCTTTTTGTCACCAATGTCCGGCTAAAGCTGGCCGCTCTGGGGTTGGCCGGACTGATCTGGAGCATGTCATTCCTGCTCTCCAGTTCGACCATCCGGACCGTCACGGTGCCGGTCGAATTCAGCAATGTGCCGCCCGGAATGGAGGTCACTGACCAGTCGGCGGACACCCTGGAACTGCAAATTCGCGGGAGTCCGTGGATTATGGATTCGGTGAGCATGAGCCGGCTGATCGCTATATTCAACCTGCGCAATCTGCATCCCGGCCGCCACATGTTGGCGCTGGCGCCCGACACTCTCGATCTGCCGCCGGGGATTTCGGTGGACCAGATGACCCCGGCGAAAATCAGGGTGCTGCTGTCCGCCTCGCGGCTGGGGGGCGCGGCTCACTAGCCAAAAGGCGCTGCGCCGCCGGTACTGCTCCAATTTGGGCGCTGTACCTCGTTTGCAGTATTTGCGTCCGCTGAGTTCCTGGCCTATCCTGGTTCTGGAATCCGAAGTGCCTGATCGCCTTTGTGGAGATTTCATGGCGAAGCAATCAGCGGTCCGTAAACGCCCGATTGACCTGCACATTCACTGTGTGATTCTGAGTTCCTTTCGCTCGGAGTTCACCTTTCTGCGCAATGTCTTCCGGCTGGCCGGACTGCGAATGCACCACGCGGAGTCCCTGGAGCAGGCGGATTTCCTGTTGACGGTGACGGAAAGCACGGTCCTGTTGTCGGATATGGTGTTCGAGGATGGCTCCTGGCAGACCGCCCTTGGTATGCTCCGCGATCGTCATCCGCTGGTGCCGATGCTGGTGGTCGCCGAGCCAACCGATGGGCCGTTCCTGACGGAAGCCATCGACCGCGGCGCGTTCGGGATTCTCTGGAAGCCGTTTGACTTCGAAGGGGTGCGCAGGCAGATCCGGACGGTCCACGAAGCCGCCAAGGAGCGCCAGGCATGGGCCGAGGAAGCTTCACCCGGTGGTGCGTCGCTGCGGTGGGCGGATTCCCCGCGATAGCTGCCGCCCATGCCACCTCCGCCGCACCCTTGAAGTTCTCTAGAAGGTGCATTCGTGAACGTGCCGACCGCGGGTGGCCGATCCGGTGGTACGGATTGAGACCGCCCCAATCGCCGCCGCTGCCGAAGGAGGGCCAGCGTATTGCGGAGATATACTGGAAATCGTAAAATGGCGGAAGATTTTGACCCTCTGCGCAAATGCCACGTCAATCTAGAAAGGTAACCGAGACGTAGCGTTTGAGCAGAGCGGGTTCCCTGCAAGTTGCTCGATGGCTACCGTGGCTGAACGTGCCTTCGACAGTGCGGCAAGGGGGCTGTCGCACGGCGATCGCGTCGAATTGACCGTCAGCAGCGCCAATCTGCTCTCTGAGCGTGAAGAGATTTTCGAATCCTGGCGCAGATGCCTGCTCGATTATCGGGTGGACTCGGAGGACTTTTCAGGGCCTCAGGTCGTTACTCAAAACCAGTTGAAGGTGTTTCGCGAGCCGCTGGAGAGTGTCCTCGTTCAGGCTCAGGAAGAGATCGACCGGCTATACGCCGTGCTTCGCCACCACGGCTACGTGGTTTTGTTGTGTAACCGACACGGAGTGGCGATTCATCATCGCGGGGACGAAACCAAAGCCAGCGAGTTCCAGCAATGGGGCATCTGGGTGGGCGGCGTCTGGTCGGAGCAAGCCGAAGGAACTAACGGCATTGGGACGTGCATTGCCCAGCGGCGTCCGGTGCTGGTACACGCCGACCAGCACTTTCGCAGCCGGCATACGCAGCTCAGTTGCGCCGGCGCGCCGATTTTTGACCCGTACGGCGAACTGGTGGCCGTGCTGGACGTCTCGCGGGTGGCGGGAGGAGAAGACCAAGGCTCGCTGCCTGTGGTTCTGGATACGGTCGCGGTCGCCGCGCGAGCCATCGAAGAACGCTTGTTCCGGGAATATTTCCCTCACGCCTGGACCATCGCCGCGCTGCCCTGCGACAGCGGAACTGCCTTGCTGCTGGCGGCGGACGAGCATCAATGGATACGGGGCGCCGACCACATTGCACGGGAGCTCCTGGACTTGAACGATGAGAGGCTTGCGAGCGGGGTTCCCTTGTCGGCGGCTTTCGAATTCGACGGTTCGATTTTTCGAGCGGCAGGCGACCGCGACATCCCGGCCCGGGTGATGCGGGCCGGGGGCGGAGGATGGTGGTATGCGCTGCTTACACCGCCGCTTAGCAAATCCCGAATGGCGCGGAGCTGGGCGGAAGCGATGGTGCATAGCCGGCCCCGGATCAGCACGCTGGGCCAACTGCAGATCGCCGAGCCGCTCGCGCCTAGCCGTGGAGGACTGCCTCCGGTGGTTCTACAGCGCATCTGCGAGTACATCGAATCCCATCTGGGCCAGAAAATCGGGTTGGAGGCGTTGGCTACGATGGCGGGGATTTCGACCCACCATTTCGCAAGGGCATTCCATCAATCGGTGGGAGTGCCGCCTCACGGGTACATTCTGAGCCGGCGCCTGGACCGGGCGGAGGGCATGCTTCGTGGAACAGATCTCCCGCTATCGGAAATCGCGGTGGCAACCGGGTTTTCCGACCAGAGTCATCTCGCGCGGCACTTCCGTCGCCGCACAGGGATGTCGCCGCGGCTGGCGCGGTGGAAGGCGCGATAAGTCCATATCCTCCAAATAGGTTAGTTCTGTGCCCTCCAACACGCTCGAGGTCCGGCCAAATCGGATCAAGAATGTCCTGATTGCGGCAGCTTCGTTCAAGATCCTCTTTTTTGCGACTGGTACGATCAGCTCATGATACTCAGAGGGCCCCGACGCAGCGAATTTCCGATCAGGCCATTCGACGACGAAGGCCTGGCAGCGTTTTGACGGCCCTGGGAATTTGAGAACATCAAAAGCCGTTAAGGCTACAAACAGGAGGTTCATGTGGCAGCTTTGGCAATGGCCCACTGTGGGCAAAAGTCGGTTGAGGGTCTGCGGTTCCAACAAGTCATCGGGAATAGCCCGGCTCTGGAATCGGTACTCGAACAGGTTGAACTGGTCGGTCCCACGGATGCGACCGTCCTGATTTTGGGAGAAACAGGTACAGGCAAGGAGTTGATTGCGCATGCGGTTCACAGCGTCAGCCCCCGCTGCGGACGCCCGTTCGTCAGGCTGAACTGCGCGGCAATTCCAACCGAGCTGCTGGAAAGCGAGCTGTTTGGTCACGAGAAGGGCGCGTTCACCGGCGCCTTCACCCAGCGGTTAGGCCGGTTCGAGGCAGCCGACGGCGGCACCTTGTTCCTGGACGAAATCGGGGACATGCCTTTGGCGTTACAGGCGAAGCTACTGCGAGTGTTGCAAGAACAGGAGTTCGAGCGCCTGGGCAGTACCGTTACCCGCCGGGCCGACGTTCGGATAATCGCGGCGACGAATCAGAACCTTGCGGCATTGGTGGCTGATAAACAGTTCCGGATGGATCTATATTACCGTCTGAACGTGTTTCCCATTACAGTTCCAGCGCTGCGCCAGCGCTCGTCGGACATCCCATTGCTCGTCCGCCATTTTGTGGGGCAGTACGGCGCCCGGATGTCGAAGCACATCTCGAGAATTCCGAACGAGTCGATGGACACTCTCAAACGGTATCCGTGGCCCGGCAACATTCGCGAGTTGCAGAATTTCATCGAACGCTCCGTAATTCTGTCCAACGGTGACGAACTTGCAATACCGCCGCTGCCGTCCTTCATGCCGATTAAGGAAGAGCCGGTGACATTACGCGAATTGGAGCGTGATCACATTTTGGAAGCACTGGAGGCGAGCCGTTGGGTTGTGGGCGGCACATCCGGCGCTGCGGCTCGTCTGGGATTGCCGCGGACGACCCTAATCGCCAGAATGCAAAAACACGGGCTTTCGCGTGACATGGCGCAGGGCCGCATGGCAGTGTAACCACCGTCCGGACCGACGTCGCTCCGTTGTATTGGCGGCTCCGCCCGATCGAACCGGCCGCGCTTAGAACGGAGCAAAAAGCCATGTTGCGCAGCCGAGGAAACCTTCTCAAATCTGCGCCGTTCGCGAGCATGGCGTTGATGGGTCTAAAGCCTGGATTGCGCTCCAGCTTACCGCTTGCTTACGCGCGCGGCGCCGGTACCAGTGGCTGGAGCCGCGACCGTTGAGCCTAAATCCGGCGGTTAGCCTGCCGCCCCGCCTCGTAGGGCTACTGGCGCCACCAATTCCCAACTGCGGCGCAGATCACCTTCCGGGTGACAACCGCCTTATCTGCAACTGGTCGCGGCGCAGGGCCGCTGCCCGTTGCGCGGGGCTGCAGCTGCCGGACTTAGGTTGAGGGACCGATTGCCAGCCGGCGGTGGGCGTGTCGGCAGGCAGCGAGTGCCGTGTCCAGCACGCTGCGCGGACGGAAGCCGGAATTCGCCCAGCCAAGGGCGGCGGGATCTGGAACCTGTGGGGGAAGCGATTTCGAGTTGGATTATTCCGGGCGGGCCGTCCAGGATGGCCAGCGGAAAAGGGTTCTCTCTCTCATGTATACCCTGCGGCCGCCCGCCCAGTTATCACATGCCCTTACGTTAGACCGTTTCGGCCGCGAATCCCATCGTCTGAGCGGAGTAGTGCCGGGACTTCGCAATAGTAGAGCGCCCGGCGTAGCCAGCGCGGGTCGGCAGGGATTTCGCGAATCGGCCTCAGCAACCGTCGCGGCGGGAATATGATATACCCTTAGCGGGATTTTATGCACAGACATCGCAAGCTCGGTTTTTTCGCGGCGGCATGGTTGGCCCTGCCCCTGTTTGGCCAGACTCAAAACCTGACGCCCGCCGCACTCGCCTTGCGGGCCAAGGCGCAGAACGTGCCCGAGATCCCTTACGAGTCGGTTCCCAACCTGCTGAAGCTTCCAGCGAACCTCTACCTCGGCGAAGGCATCGGCGTGGCCACCAATTCCAAGGGGCACGTTTTCGTTTACACCCGCAGCCAGCGGACGCGCCTGTTTGAATTCGACCGGACGGGCAACTACATCCGCGAGATCGGCGAGGGCCTGTACGGCTTCGTGTTCGCTCACGCGGTGCGGGTGGATTCGCAGGACAACATCTGGGCCGTCGATGAAGGCTCCAACATGGTCATCAAGTTCAACCCCGAAGGCCGCGTGGTGATGACCCTCGGCCGAAGGCCGGAACCGGTGGATGCGGTGACGGTGGCGCCGCCTCCGCCTGGCCCGCGGCCAATCCCGGGAAGTACATCTTCGACCGCCCCACGGACGTGGGCTGGGACGCGGCGGGGAACATCTTCGTATCCGACGGCTACGGCAATTCGCGCGTCGTGAAGTACGACAAGAACGGCCGATATATGACTGCGGTCGGCTCCAAGGGTTCCGAGCCCCGGGCCAGTTCAACCTTCCCCACACCCTGGCGGTGGATGCCAAGGGCAATGTCTATGTGGGCGACCGCAGCAACCGCCGCATCCAGGTGTTCGACAACGACCTGACGTTCAAGACCATCTACGACAACGTCGGCGCGCCCTGGGAGGTGTGCATTTCGCCCGGTCCGCACCAGTACCTCTTTTCCTCCAACTCCTATCCCGGATGGCAACGATTCCACGCTATCCAGCGTGACCGGAGAGATCTACAAGATGGAGCTGGATGGCACCATCCTGGGGAAGTTCGGCAAGGCGGGCAAGCAGTTGGGCGAGTTCAGCGGGTTGCACGAGATCGATTGCCGCAATCCCAACGAGCTATACGTTTCGGAAATTCAATTGTGGCGGGTGCAGAAAATCATTCTGCACCCGAACGGGAGATAGGTCACCATGCGGAAATTCGGTTTCATCAGCTCGGTTTCAGCGGCTCTGCTATCGGGCGGCGTGCTGCTGGCGCAGGTTCCCGAGATTCCCTTCGATGCGGCGGCCAGCCTCTTGAAGCTGCCCGCAGACCTCTATCTGGGCGAGGCGGCCGGCGTGGCCACGACTTCAAAGGGCAACATCCTCGTCTACACGCGCACCGGGGAAGAGCGCCACCATGGGCGGGTCGCGCTTCTTTACTCACGGCGGATCGCGGCTGTTCGAGTTCGACTCCACCGGCAAGTACCTGCACGAGATCGGCACGGGGATTTACGGGTTCCTGTTCGCCCAGTCGGTCCGCGTCGATCCGCAGGACAACATCTGGACGGTGGACCGCGGCGCCGACATGGTCATCAAGTTCGATCCCGCCGGGCGTTTCCTGATGGCCTTCGGCCGCAAGCCGGAGTCGGTCAATCCGGCCGGCAACGGGGGAAGGGGCCGTGGCGGCCGCGGAGGGACCGGGCAGGGCATTGCCGGCGACAACTTCAACCGCCCGACCGACGTGGCCTGGGATGCCGCGGGGAACATTTTCGTCTCCGACGCCTACACCAACGCCCGCGTCGTCAAGCTGGATAAGAACGGCAAGTTCATCAAGGCATGGGGATCCAAAGGCTCCGGGCAGGGACAATTCGACATGCCGAATTCCATCGCCGTGGATGCGCAGGGCAATGTTTACGTGGCCGATCTCGGCAACCAGCGCATTCAGGTGTTCGACAACGACGGCAATTTCAAGAGCCAGATCGGCGATGTGGGCGCGCCCTGGGCCATCTGCATTTCCCCAGGCGCCCACCAGTACCTGTACAGCTCCAATTCCAACCAGCCCGATTCCATGGATAACGGCGAAATTTACAAGATGGAACTGGAAGGGAAGGTTCTGGGCAAGTTCGGAACGGCGGGCAAATTGGCCAAACAGTTCGGGACGGTGAACGAAATCGATTGCCGCAATCCGAACGTGCTCTACGTAGGCGAACTGACCAACTGGCGAGTGCAGAAGCTCACGTTGCACCCATGATCGGGTTCGCGGACTTGAAGTTCGAGACTACCGAACGGCCAGCGGGGCTTTGGCGCGGGCGCGGCGCTGCAAGAAAGCCAGCCCGCATAGAGCGATGCCCAGGGAAGTCAGCGTGGTGGAAGTAGACTCCGGAACCACTGTGGTGGCGAAGGTCGCGGCAGCGCTGGCCGTGAACGTTCCGGCGGTAGGGTACGCCTGGTCGCCGCCGGAAACCGTTCCGACGGTAAAGGGCGGGGTGATCGAAGAGTATGCCCAGGAGCCGTTCTGCTGGATCGATCCTGCAAAGTTCATGAATGCGGAAGACAAACTCAGGTCCGATAGAATCAGGCTTCCGCTCTGTCCGTTACCATCGTTGGGAACGGATGGATTGTAGATGTTGGTAGCGAAAATGGCGCCTGAAAAGGTCCCGGACAGCAGGTCTGCTCCCGGATCCGCACCGCCCACTTCGAGGTATTCAAAACTGCCGCTATAGCCGGCTTGGGTATAGCCTGTATCCGGAGCGCAGTTGGTCGCGCAGTTGCCAATGGTAGTGCTATCGAGGGTAGCGGTTAAGGAAAACGTCGCCTCTTGGGGCGCGAGGGTCACCCCCGAAGCCGGCAAAAACACAAACAGCGCATTCACCCCGGTCGAGGTTATGGTAACGGTGGTGGTGCAGGGAGCGGCGGGTGTATTGCACCCGCTTCCGGAAGTGGTGTAGGACCAATCGTTGCCACCCAAGTCAACCACCTGAGCGAAGGTAATGGTGGCGGCCGCTGCCGGACTCACCGTGATCGCGCCCAGTAGGCAGATGACGGCCAAACCGCCAAATACTCTTCGTGTTGTTTTGCGAGAGAGGCCCATTTCCAGCATTTTTACTTTCCTTCGGCTTACCTGACCACCGTTACAATCAGTACTGACAAACCGTCCGAAACGAACTTTAGTGTAAGCCCTCCAACACTTAGGCGTCAAGCTATCTAACCGCAGTGCAACCTGTACCGGTACTGCTATCTTTGGTCTATGGGTCTTTTGGCACGTTGGTCCCGGCGGGTTTGCAGATTTCTTCGCTTAAAATAGGCCCCACTACGGCGTGGGTGACGAGTTTTTCGGCAGACACCGTTCGCATTCTCGCTCCAGCGCTTACTCGACCATCGGCTCATGCTCGACCGGGAAATTCACGGATCGGGCCAGCGCGCAGACTTCATGCGCCCGATGGTGGATGGCGAGGGCCTCGGCGCCGCGGGCAGGGTCGGCGAGGGTCATGCGCGGGCGCAGCAGCACGCGGGTAAACTCGGCGGAGCCGTCTGCATGTTCGTCCATTTCCCCCAACGCCTCATCCGTATAAGCGGTAATCACGATTCCGGCATCCGCACAGAGATGCAGCACCCACAACATATGGCACGCCGAAATGGCGCCCACCAGGAGTTCCTCGGGGTTGTAGCGGGAGGGGTCGCCGCGGAAAAGCGGGTCGGACGATCCGGCAATCGGCGCGCCCTTCCCCGCTGCTGAAAGTTCGTGGCTCCGGCTGTAGGCGCGATAGGCCGAAGTGCCGAGGCCAAGGTTGCCGGTCCACCGGTTGGTCACCTGGTAAAGATGGCGGCGGGCTGGGGTGTCGGGCATGAAATTCACTATAGCGAACCGGCTGCGGCTGGCTGATATCGGCCAGTGGAACCACCAGCGTAAGCACGAGACGCCATAGAAAAGGTGGAAGCAAACCAATGTCAGGGATGAGTTTGAGGTAAGACCTGCGCCCCCTATGGGCGGGAGCGCAGGTAATGTGGGTTCGTCTGCGGGGCGAAGATTTCGGATAGGCGGCGTTCGGCCCCTTGCCATCCCCCGAGTGCGGCTCTTAAGGCAGGCTGCATTCTGCGCCGACCCCCCGGAGAAACTGTCGGGCATCCTCCTCGCCCAACCTCCCTCCGGAAGGCCTGTCGCTGCCTGTGTCAGAGCAAGACAGTTGCCAAAGCCAAGCAGCTTCTGGGAACGCCTCGGCCGGGCGGTCAAACCGGCGCTGACAAGGGGCCATTCCGGCCACAGAGCGCGGATTTACAGGGGTTGCGGCGAGATGGCGCGGCCGCACGGGTGCCAGCGCCCGTCCAACAATAGCCACCCGGTGGGCTCCGTGCCCGGGCGCGTGTCTACTTCATGGACATCGGAGGTGTAAACGGGATAGACTGAACCCGTCCCACCCGATACGGAAATGGACCCGTCTCCGCAATCCGAATTGCACGAGAAGCTGGCGGCTATCCTGGATATCTGTCAGAAGATGAACTCGGAGCGAGACCTGGGCGCGCTGCTCGACCTGATCGCCCGGGAAGCCACCAACCTGCTGGAGTGCGACCGCGCCAGCATCTTCCTGCTGGACGCCGAGCGGCACGAGCTATGGTCGAAAGTGGCGCTCGGCAGTGACGAAATATTGCGCTTCGATGCCAGCCGTGGAATCGCCGGCTCGGCAGTCATGACGGGCAAAACCGTCAATGTGCGCGACGCTTACGGCGATCCGCGCTTTTACGGCGCTATCGACGGCCAAACCGGCTACCGCACCCGCAATGTGCTGGCGGTGGCCATGCGCAATCAGCGGGGCCAGATCATCGGGGCTTTCGAGACGCTCAACAAGCACGCCGGCGCTTTCAGCCCGCGGGATGAGGAATGGCTCTCGGCGCTGGCGTCGCACGCCGCCATCGCCATCGAAACAGCCCAATTGATCGGCGAACTGCGGCGCAGCCAGGATGAGCTGGCGCAGGAGAATGCGCACCTTTTGCGCGAAGTGGAGAGCAAGTACTCGGCGCACGGCATTATCGGCACGGGCCAGAAGATCCAGCAGATTGTGCGGCTGGTGGAGCGCATCCGCGACAGCCTGGTAAACGTGCTGATCACCGGCGAAAGCGGCACCGGCAAGGAGATGGCCGCCAAAGCCATCCACTACACCAGCTCGCGGGCGCGCCGGCCCTTCGTGGCGCTGAATTGCGCGGCCCTCCCCGAAACCCTGCTGGAAAGCGAGCTGTTCGGCATCGAAAAGGGCGTAGCCACGGGTGTCAACCAGCGCGTGGGCCAGTTCCAGAAGGCCGACGGGGGCACCCTGTTTCTGGATGAAATCGGCGACCTCAGCCTGACCGCCCAGGCCAAGATTCTGCGCGTCCTGCAGGAGCGCGTGCTGGAGCGGGTGGGCGGGCGCAGCCCCATTCCGGTGGATGTGCGGCTGCTGGCGGCCACGAATAAGGATCTGGAGGCGGAGATTGCCAAAGGCGGCTTCCGCGAGGATCTCTTCTACCGCATTAAGGTGATCCACATCCACATGCCGCCGCTGCGCGAGATCCGCGAGGAGGTCCCACTGCTGGCCAACCATTTCCTGAAAGAGTACTGCCGCGAGACCGGCCGCGCCGCCATGGAATTCGCCCCCGAAGTGATGCGCCGCCTGCTGGTTGCGCCCTGGCCCGGCAACGTGCGCCAGTTGCGCAACGAGGTGATGCGCCTGGCCGCCTGTGCGCCGGCCAACCTCATCACCGAGGACGACCTGTTGCAGGGACTGCCCCCCATACCGAAGGCCGAACTCAGGCCGGCGGCGGCCGCCAAGATGCAGTCGCTGAAGCAGGCCATCGAAGACCTGGAACGCCGCATGATCGGGCAAGCCCTGGCGGAAACCCGCCAGAACCAGCAGCAGGCTGCGCGGCTTCTGGGCTCAGCCGCCAGGGGCTGATCAACAAGATGAAGCGCTACGCCATCGCGGAGTAAGAGGAGGGCCGCCACCATGCCGCTAAAGCTGTGGATTGCCGGAGCGATAATCTTCGGGTTCGGCCCGCTATCCTTCGGATCGGACCGACTTTCTCATTGCCAACCGCTTCGGCCCCGGAGATAGGGGTCTCGACTTAGGATCGGAACGGGCCGGTTGACGATTCCTCTTGTCGCGCGTGGAATTGAAGTGGCGCCGTTGGATGCTTCAGCAGAGATGCTACCGGAGCAGAACTGCGCATTGACTCTTGTGGGACAGACGCGCAGCCTCCAAGGCAGGCGTGCTCAGTTAGTGGAGGCGCCAGCCGCCGGCTTCCACTTCGCGATGCCGGACCGCTCACCCGCGGTGCTTGGACGGGATGGTCACCGTTTCGAGGTGATCTGGCCCGTAGCCCAACGCCGTAGCCATTATCAGTTGTCGCGAATTTCTAGCAGAGGGATCGTCAGCGTTCCCTTTTTCGCGGATGGGCTATCAAGGACCACGATCCGCAGACTGGTGGCGTCGGACGGAATCTGCAGCACCGTCGCCAACGATAAGCCACTTCTGAGCGTCCTCAGATAGTCCTCGCTGGGCATTTTGTCGCTGATCTTTTTGGCCGAGATCTCGCCGGTTTGCGTCCCAACGCCAGAACTGAACCGCATCAGCACTTCAATCTCGCTGTCCCAGTGATCTGATTGCTGAGTCCATTCCAGTTTGCCAGCGTCCACTGTAATCCGTAGTTCCAGAGTACCCAACCTGCGCGCAGCACGTGCACCGAGGGGAATGGCGGTGGCGTCCACAGGGCTCAAGAATGCGCGACTGACTATTGTCTTGAAGTTCTCAGCGCCGGTTGATCCCGCAGCATCTTGAAAGTACGACGTCCGGTACCGTAGGGTGACACCCGATCGTTTCACTTGAACTTTGATGCGGTGCAAACCGGGCGGGCCGTCAGCGCCTGGCGCATAGTAACCCAATGTGTAGCTCTTCACCTGATCATCGAGCGCCAACCGCATCCCCCTGTCCAGATCGTTGCGGTTGAAGTAGCCTTTACCACCGGTGCGAGCCGCGAATTCCTCCATCGTTGGGATAGTTAGGTACGGGTTGCCCAGCGATAATCCGCGAGCGTCGACCGGATAGACGGCCACATCCGCTTCATTGAGCTTTCGGATGGCGCGATCAATTTCACCGGCATAGCTGCGCTCACCGAACTTAGCCCCGGGGACGACTCGCGAGTCCAGGAGGTTCGGAAACCCGGCGGTAACCCAGACGATGGACTTCCTGCCGGGCGCACCTGCGAGGTAGTCAGCGATCTCACTCAATGCCTGGACGGTATCGCGAACGCGTCTGTCCAGAGTCGCAACCTGCTGTTCCGCGTTCAGTCGGCCGATTCCTCTTCCTGCAACGCCACCCACGCCCGGCGGCGGAAAGAGGCCCAGCGCGATCTCGCCCTTGCTCGCATCGTACATGAAGCTGGAACTCGACGCGCCCATGGCAGCAGAGGGGCTCACCGTGAAGGCGGCCTAGCCTGGCCATAAGTTCCGATGTAGGTGAATCAAAGCCGTGAATGAGGCGAAGTTGTGACCCCAGAGTACACAGAGCCACCTTGTCATTGGGGTCTATGGTTTCCAGCATCCGCATGACTAGATTGCGCGCCCGTGCCTGGTCAGACCATTCGGTATTTAACCAATCCAGTAAAATAACGGCATATCCACTTCGGCCGCTTTGCTCGACGAACTGGTTGGAGAATGAATTCTCAGGAAGTACGCGCTGGTGAGGCCCAGCGGCAGTCTCTTCGACAAAGACGGCGACCGGTTGGGGCTTGCCATTATCAAAGAGGTTGAAGTCTTGCTTTTTCAAGCCGGTAACCGGATGATCCTGCTTGTCGTGGGCGACCACATTAATCTGGACGAGTTTGGTGGTGACGCGAATGGTTGAAGCGGAAGGAGACTCTGGTGTCTGTGCAGCCACAAGCCGACCCGCTATCGCGAGGATTATCGGGACCGTGACCTTCGACACGTCTCGAACTGTACCACCGTTGATAAGCAAGATCAACGCAGACATCCGGACACTAAGAGCTTCGGGCTTGGCAGCTTAGGCGGCCGTCCTGGCTGGATTCCGAGCACTTCGAAGTCACCGCCAAAGTTCCCCATGGAGCATCGGGAGCTTTCGGCAATTAACCGGCTAATCGTGGCAGAGGAAGATAGGCCAGTCGAAAGGCGTTATTCTTTGCCAGTCGGCATTTTACTTGGGGGGTGAAGGTCCCGCCCTGGAGTTCGATCTTGGGAAAGGCCAACGTCGCGAGCGGGGCCCTCACGGTCACGATACTGTTTATCTCACTTTCCGCCGCGCAGTACGACCTCGAATCGGATTGGGCCGATGCGGGGACGAACGTCATTCTGCGCCACTGCCCGATTGGCGTGCAGGATTCCATCGTCGGTCACGGGCGCCGGCGCAAACAGGCTCATAATGAGCACCACGATTGGATTGGGATTCGCCGCGGTCTTTGCAACCGCTGCGGCAAAACCTTCACTTTCCTGCCGCCGTTTTCTCCGCCCTACGGCCACTACACTTCATCGCTCGCAGCCAGGCGCTACAGCGCTACTTCCTGGAAGGCCGTTGCTGGGAAGACGCCGCTCCCACCGTCAACCTAAATCCGGCAGTTAGCCTTCCGCCCGCCTCGTAGGGTCATTAGCGCCACCAATTTCCAACTGCGGCGCAGATCACCTTCCTGGTGACAACCGGTTTACCTGCAACTGGTTGCAGCGCACGACCGCTGCCCGCTCCGCGGGGCTGCAACCGCCGGATTTAGGGTCAAAGACCCGGATCGCGTGGCGGACCCTTCTACCCTGCGCCGACGGTTCCACCATCTGGATTCTTCTTGGCCGCCGTTTTCTGCTCTGCGCCGGACGATGCTGGCCATAGGCGCTTGGTTGGGCAGGACTGAGCTGCTCGCTCATAATTCGCCGCCCCTGCGCCGGCACACCGTCTACCCGTTTCTCGCCCGCTTCTGGCCTCTGCGAATTTAAAGAAACCGTCGCCGCCCACCATCCTTGCCTGGGAAGACGGCTGGCTTTCGCCTCCTCTCGACTCAGGAGGCGAAAACAGCATGGCGTCGCCTTCCGCAGCCGCGAAGGAGAGGGGCGGCGGCGAAGGGATGGCCCAGCGGCGGGGTCAGTGGCGGCGCGGCCCGCTAAGAAAGACGCCGCCGCAGCGAGAGGCGCGGCCCCGAAGGGAATCGCGGGGCCGCGGACCGCCTCCTACTGAAACGCGCCGGCTTTCTTGAAATCGCCGGCCTTGACGATGGTCAGGTCGGTGGGGCTGATGTACCGGCGGAAGGCGGCGGATACCTGGTCGGGCGTCAGAGCGGCGATGCGGGCTTCGAAGGACTCGTCCCACTTCATGGTACGCCCCCAGCGCTCACGGGCGGCTAGCGTTCCGGCCAGGGACTGATCCTGCGAACGCGCCACGGTGCGCTCTTCGAGCAGCGATTTCTTGGCCGACTCCACCTCCTGGGCGTCGAATCCGTCTTTGAGCGTGCGGGCCAACTCGTCCTTAAAGCTGACCTCCACTTTGGGTGCATTCTGCGGGTTGCTGATGGCGAAGATACTGAAGATCGCTCCATCGTCCTTGGGGGGCGCCGAGAAGTTGGAGCTGACGCCGTAGCTCAACCCCTCCTTGTCGCGGATGCGCTTGAAAAGGCGGGAGCCGCCTGAGCCGCCAAGCATATAATTGGCCAGCATCATGGCGGGGTAATCGGGGTCGTCATCCGACATGCGCGCCATCAGCGCGGCCACAAACAGGGCGTTCTGCTTGTCGGGGGTCTCGATTTTGCGGTCCATGGATTCGATCTTGCGATAGGGATTGGGAACGCGCACGTAAGGGCTGGGGCTTTTCCAATCGCCAAACACGTCTGTGGCCAGCTTCTTTACAGCGGCGGGATCGAACTGGCCGGACACGACCAGTTCGGAGTTGGAGGCGCCGTAGAACTGGGTGTAGAACTGGCGGGCTTCGGCGACGGTGACCTTCTGCAAGTCCTCGATCTGCTCTTCGGGGGTGCCCACGTAGCGCACGTCGCCACGGGGGTATGGGTTGAGGTGCCGCTGGAGTTCGAGCTGGCCGAGCATCATGGGCTCGCTGCGGCCGTTCTCGATGCCGGCGATGCGGAGTTGGCGGGCCTCTTCGAATTCGCGATCGGGCAGGGTGGATTCGCGCAGGCATTCGGCGGCAAGCTTCAGCGCGCCATCGAGGCCGGCCTCCACGGTTTCGATGGAGAGGTTGGCTCCGGTGACGTTCCCGGCCACGGTCATGCGGGCTTTGAGCCGGTCCGCCTCGTCCTGGATCTGCTGGCGGGTCTTGTTTTTGGTGCCGCGCATGAGCAAGGCGCCGGCCATCTGCCCGGCGGCAACCTTCCCCTTGAGGCTCTCCTCGGTTCCGAAGTGCAGGGCGCCCTGCACCACCACCGTACCGCCGCGGGTCTTCTTGGGGAGCATCACCAGCTTCATGCCATTCGGCAGGGTGACGCGCTCGACGCGGCTCTCGATATTGGCCGGGCTGGGAGTGAAAGCTTCGCCCTGGGACAGGGTGGCGCCGCCCTTGAAGTCCTTCAGGAGCGTGCCGGCGTCGGGAGACTCGGGGATCTCGGCGCGGTCGGGATTCTTGGTGGGGATGAACTCGCCGAGGGTGCGGTTGGACTCCTTGAAGTAGGCTTTGGCGACGCGGACCACGTCGTCCACGGTAACCTTCTTAATGGCATCGCGCTGGTAGAAGAGCAGGCGCCAATCGCCCGCCGCGGCGTACTCGCTGAGGGTCAGGCCGATGTTCTGGGAGTTGGTCAGGTTCAGGTCGAACTGCTTGAGAATGCGGGTCTTGGCGCGGTCGAGTTCCTCCTGGGAGGGCGGCTCGCTGGCGAAATTTTCAACGGTCTGAATGACCGCCTGGCGGGCGTCATCGATGGATTGGTCCTGCCGCAGGATGGCGGCGGCGAAGAAGAAGCCGGCGTCGTGCATGTCTTCCGTGTCGGTCTGCTCCTGGACGGCTTTTTTGTTGTCGACGAGGGCCTTGTACAGCCGGCCGGAGGGGTTGTCGCCGAGGATCACGCCGAGAACGTTCAACGGACCATTGTCCGGGCTGGTGGCGGCGGGAATGTGATAGAGCGCCAGGATGGCCTGGTTGTCGCCCACCCGCCGCAGGGTCACCTGGCGCTCGCCATCCTGGGTAGGCTCGACGGTGTAGGTGGGTTCCAGTTTTCGCGTTGGGCGGGGGATGGCGCCAACGGTGGCCACGGTGTAGGCCAGCGCCTTGGACTCATCGAACTGGCCGGCGATGGTGAGGATGGCGTTATCCGGCTGGTAGTAGCGCTGGTAGAAGGCGGCCAGCTTCTCGATCGGCACGTGCTCGATATCGGAGCGGTTGCCGATGGGCATTTTGCCGTAATTGTGGTAGGTGTAGGCGGCCTCCAGGGTTCGCTGGAAGACCATGCGGAAGGGGTTGTTCTCACCCATTTCGAATTCGTTGCGGACGACCGTCATTTCGGTGTCGAGGATGGCCTTCTCCATCCGGATGTTGACCATGCGGTCGGCTTCCAGGCCCAGGGCCCACTTGAGGTTGTCGTCCGAGGCGTTGATGATTTCGAAGTAGTTGGTGCGGTCCCAGGACGTGGTGCCGTTCCACTGGGCGCCATGGTCGGTGAGGTCCTTCTTGACGTCGCGGCCGCCCTTGGTGAGCTTGAACAGCATGTGTTCGAGCAGGTGGGCCATGCCGGTTTCGCCGTAGCCTTCGTGGCGGGAGCCGACCAGGTAGGTCATATTGACGGTGAGCTTGGGCTTGGAGGGGTCGGGAAACAGCAGGACGTGCAGGCCGTTAGGCAGGGAGTACTCGCTGATGCCTTCGACCGAGGTGATTTTCTGGACTCCGGGAGGGAGGGTTTGGGAGTAGGCCGCCAGGGTGAGGAGGAGGGCGGCGGAAACGAGAGAGATTTTCACGTTACGAAACATAAATCGCCTTTTGGCTGCTTTGCCGGATTATAGCAACTGACGCTTCCAGCCGATAAGGGTAACGCGGAGGTATGTGGATGATCGATTTTTCGACGCCCTTGCAGGGAATGGGATTCGCCGAAAGCCGGCTGAATCGGGTGGCTCAGCGAGTTGCTCAGAATCCGGCGGCGGCCGCGGACCCGAATACGGCGGTAGATGCCATTGACGCGCGGAATCAGTTCGCGGCCAACCTGGACACGGTCAAAGTGGGCGATGAGATGACCCAGGCGACGCTGAACCTGCTGGCGTAGGGCGGAAGCAGCGCGGTCCCGTGGGATTCGACATCAGAAGCGGAAGCGAATGGCCATTTGGACGATGCGCGGGGTACCGGCCGAGGAGATGACTCCGAAGCTGGACGAGCCGAAGCTGGTGCCGGGATTGCCGAAGTTGGTGTGGTTGAGCGAATTGAAGGCCTCGAAGCGCAGTTCCACGGCCTGGCGCTCGGTCACCAGAATGCGTTTGGCGAGGCTGAGGTCGAGATCGGCGAAACCGGGTCCGATGGCCACGTCGCGGCTGGAGTCTCCCGGCGTATTGAGCGCCTGCACCTGGAAGGCGGCGGAATTGAGGAAGTCGTTGCGGTTGACTTCCGGGCTGATGCCGGTTTGCGGATTGCCCACGAGATTCGGACGCAGCGTGCCACCGTTGAGGTTCAGGAACTTGTAGCTCTGGTTGTTGGCCGGATTCACGCCGCTGGAGGTTAGGGTGACGTTAAGCGGCAGTCCCGAGTGGAGGGTCAGGATGTTGGCAATGTGCCAACCACCCAGAAAGCCGTCCGCCACGCGGTTCCAGTTGGCGCCGAAGCGGCGGCCACGGCCCACCGGCAGCTCGTAGATATTCGAAAAGGTGAAATTCTGGTGGCGCGGGGTTTGGGCCTGCGGACCCTGCTCGGCGGCGAAATCGTTACCGATCTGCGGGGTGGTGTTGGCGCCCCAGGCGCCGGCTTCGTCGATGGCGCTGGCAAAGGTGTAAGAGGCCAAACTGTACCAGCCCTGGGTGAGGCGCTTCTCGAATTTGACCTGCAGGGAGTTATACCAGTTGCGCGCGACCTGCGATCCGACAGTGATTCCGTCCCACAGGGGATATGGGCGGTTGCCGGCCACGCTGCCATCCAGACCGAAGGGCACCTGGTTGCCGGCGTTTTCGGCAAATTCGTCGAAGCCGCGATTGCCGACGTAGGCGATTTCCAGGGTGGACTTCATGGGCAGCAGATACTGCATGGCCACGTTGAACTGGTAGATGCGCGCGGCGTGGTAGTTCTGCTGGCGCGCGGTGAGCGAGATGATGGTGGTGTTGTAGGTGTCGAAGATATTGGACGGTACAGCCTGGGAAAGAGTCAGCGGCGGCGGTCCACCGGAGACCTGGACCAGGGTGATGGGAATCAACTGCGGAGGATTGGCGGCGAGATCGACATCCGAGCCGGAGATATCTTCTCCGGAATAGAAGAGGCCGAAGCCGCCGCGCAGGACCAGCCGGTTGGGAAGCGCCTGCCACGCGGCGCCGACGCGAGGGCCGAAATCGCGATGGTCCGGATTGACCAGGTAGTCGGTGGGGCCGTTGCCGTGGATCAGTTGTCCGGTCTGGAAATTGAAGTTGATGTTTTCGTAGGGCGCGGCGCCGTAGAAAGGCGTTTCGTACTCCCACCGCAGACCGAGGTTGAGGGTGAGGGTGGGCGCCACCTTCCAATCGTCCTGCACATAGACGGCGTACGCCTTTTGCAGGATGTCCTCGATTTCCTGGTTGTTGGCCTCGAAACTATAGACCTGGCCCATGAGCAGGTCGGCCAGCGAATCGCCGGTGAAGTTGCCGTTGAAATCGTATTCGGGCACGGTGCGGCTGGAGTTGAGATTGGTGTTGCTCTTCTGGCGGGTTTCAAAGCCGGTACGGATATTGTGGCGGCCGTGAACCAGGGATAGATTATCGAGCACCTGGTAGAGGGTGGGCTTCTGGTATTGCGGCCGGAAGTTGCGCGTGCCGAGCTCGTTGTAGTTGCTGGGGTTGATCAGCGGCAGGCCGCCATTGCCGGCGAGGATGGCTTCGGAGGGAATCTGGAATCCGAAAGCCGCGGCGCCTTCGCCATTGGCCGAGGCTTGCGTGAAGTTGGCGTTGGTGCTGGTGAAGCCGAAGCGGAAGGCATTCACCACCGCAGGGCCGAAGATGTGGGTCCAGCTTCCGCCATAACTCGAGTTGGTGTTGAACTGGCCGCCCTGGTTGCCGAC
Source organism: Bryobacterales bacterium (assembly GCA_963803725.1). Taxonomy (GTDB): domain Bacteria; phylum Acidobacteriota; class Terriglobia; order Bryobacterales; family Bryobacteraceae; genus JOPF133. The sequence goes on from CAWDOH010000032.1 coordinate 69,985, forward strand.
GCCATCGGCGAGGCCGGGGAAGATACCGTCGTTGAAGATGTCCTGCCGCAGGTAGCTGAAGCGGAGAGAGAGGACATCCTTCTCGCGGATGTTGTAATCGCCTTTGATGTCGCCCTTGTGGTCGCGCTCCGTGCCGGGGGCCTGCACGGCGTAATTATCGATGGTCTGGCCGCTGGAGGAAATGGTGCCGGGAATATTCGCCGCGGGATAAAGAGCGAGCAGCTTGGCGCCCAGCGGATCGTAAAGCGACTGGGGAACGGTGTTATTCGGGAACGGGGTCTTGGTGTTTGGGAAGTAAATGGTGTGGTAGAAGACGCCGCTTTGCTCGGCGGCCGTGGGCACGGTTTCGATGAAAGGGCTGCTATAGTCCTCGCGGAAGCCTTCGTAATCGACAAAATAGAAGATCTTATTCTTGCGGATGGGGCCGCCCACGGTGCCGCCGAACTGGTTCCAGCTCAGATTGGACTTGGCCGCACCGGCGAGGTTGGAGGCCCAGGCATTGGCCGCGAAGAGTGAGTCGCGGTTGTAATACCACGCCGAGCCATGTACCTCATTGCCGCCGGATTTGAGAACTACGTTGACCACCGCGCCCGCGGAGCGCCCGAACTCGGCCGAGTAACTGTTGGTCTGCACCTTGAATTCGGCGATGGCGTCGGGCGAGGGCGACACCACCTGGGCGGAAAGCGACTGCGCGTTATTGGTGCCCTGGTTATTATCCACACCGTCCAGGATGAAGTTATTCTGCGTCTGGTAATTTCCATTGGCCACAAACCAGCCCACGCCGCGGGTGGTGGAGTTATCAAGGGTGCTGTCGGCCGCTCCAGGAACCAACAGGGCAAGCTGGGTGTAGCGGCGGGCGGCCAGCGGTAAATCCACAGCCACGTTGCCTTGAATCACCTGGCCCAGGGAGCCTTGCTCCGACTGCACGATATTGGCGGAAGCGGAAACATCCACAGTGGCATTGACGGCGGCGATTTCCAGGCTCACGCGCATGAGCTTGTGCTCATCCACATCAAGCATGAGGTCGGTAACATGGGTCTTCCGAAAGCCGGGTTTCTCCACATCCACAATGTAATTGCCATGAGGCACGGGAGAGAAGGACGCGTAACCGTCGGTTTCGCTGATGCGCGACATGGCAACGCCCGTGGCTACATTGGTGACTCTTACCGTGGCGCCTTCGATGGGCGCCTGGCTCTTGTCTTCCACCAGAACGCGAATCGCTCCGGAATCGGTTTGCGCCACGGCCGCCGGGCAAAGCGCCAGCAGAGCCGGGAGGACGGAGAGGAAGAGTTTCGTCATCGGTAGTGGTGCTCCTTCATGAAGGTTGCGAGGTCTTCGTATTGATCGGTGGCGACGAAGTCGACACCGGCATCGAGGGCCGCTTTCCATCGTATTTCGGCACGCGCGAGGGAACCGAAGTTATAGCCCGCGCTCCAGCCGCGGTTCTGGTCCGGAGTGAAGCCGTCGAGGGTGTAGAAGCGGGTCCAGTAACCGAGGTGGTGAGCGCGATCGACGAGGGCCTGGAGCCGGGTGGCATCGGCGGGGGTCCAATCGCCGGCCTTGGTTTGGCCGCCTTCTTCCACTTCGTCCCACGAGTTGTTCCACCATCGGCGGTAGTTAGTGGGCGGGTCAGTGAGTAACTGGCCGGGTGGAAGGGTGGCGACGAGGTGCTGGCGTTCGGCCCGGGTGGCGCCGCCGATTTTGGCGGTGTGCGCCGAACCGAAAACCCGCAGGCGCGCGCCCTTGGGAATTTCGTGGAAGAAGACCTGCTCCTGGGCGTCGGCGTCTTCGGTGATTACGAGCAGGGGCTTGGGATCGAAGGGCGCGAGTTGGTGCGGATCGGAGGTTTGAGGCGCGGTGGTGATCCAGGATTGGTACTCGCCGAGAAGGTCCCAAACGGCGCGCAGTAAGTTGGGATCGAGGGACTTGAAATCGAAGTGCAGGATGATCAGCGGCCAGTGCGCGCGATCGTTTTCCGCGAGCGCTTTTTCGACGATTGGCCGGACGTGCTCGAAGAAATGGTCGCGCAGCGTTGGCTCTGAGCCGGTGGTTTTGGGCGTGTGGGTGACTACCGGGCGGCCCTTGCCGGTGGCGGGATCGACGGCCCAGGCGATGTCCTGCTCGATGGAGACGGGGAAGCCGTTCTTGAGAGCACGGTCGATGCGGTCAGTCCACTGGCCGTCGTAGGGGTAACAGTTGTGAGCATCAAGGACGGGCCGGCCGTGATTCAGGAAATCGAGTGGACTGGCTTGTGGCTGCGCAGACACAAAAGTCGCTGCGGCCGCGAACAGCATCAAAATTTTCATGTGGAGTTTTGAGTTTACGGAACCGGGGTAAAAATATCGTGACGTCTGAATGACTATTTGGATAATTCCACGCGGCCTGCCGGCTTCAGTCGGCGGCGCGGCGAGGTGCGGTTCGCCTGCGCGCCAGCAAGGTCAGCCAATACCAGCCGATGGCGCTTCCGATGAAATAGTAAGGAAAATCACTCCAATCGAAGAAGGTGCCTAAGATCGTCCGGCCAAGGAAGTAACTTCGCAGGAATTCCAGAAAGGGAGGATGCCAGAGTTGCATGAATTCCAGCACGCAGGTTGCGAACAAAACGCCCACGGCGGTCGGGCGCGGTTTCCACCGCGGGCACACCAGAAACACCGCCAGGCACCAGAACACCACGTAGAAGAGTCCGCCCAACGAATCATTCACCCAGGAGGCGGCCGGTCCGCGATAGAACTTGCTGTAGAAGCCGACGGGCACGATGATCAGGAGCGATACCGCGGTGGGAAGGGAGTCTATCAGGAAGCGGCGCACGGCGGTTCAGATTATAGCGGAAGGGGGAGAGGTCGGGGCGGGTGGGGCTGGTGGTTCACCGCGGAGACGCGGAGTTAGCGGAGGCGTCGCGGAGAAAACCGAGAGGCGGGCGAGCCGGCGTGGCGGCGGGACGGGACCGCTCCGGGTTGCGAATCCGGTGCGGTCCCTAAACACTGTTTCGTAGGAGCGAACACAATGTTTACCCAAGACTATAGCGCAGTATGCGACCTGTTCGCCGCGAGGGGCGCGCTGGTGGACGGTAGCTGCGGTGGGGCCCGGCGGCATCTGAATCGGGCGCGGCTGTTAGACTACTCTGGTGAACCGAAGAAGTTGGCGCGCGATGGTCCTCCTGCTGCTTGGCGGCGGGCCGGCGCGGGCGGTGGAATTGCACATTCAGTTCGGCGCATTGGAGCGTATGCTGGCCGAGCAGATATTCACGCAGGAGGGCCGACGCTATGTACACGGCAGCCAGGCCACCAAGTGTCACTTCGCCTATCTGGAAAAACCTCAGATCCGCGAAGAGGCCGGACGGCTGCGCATTCGCGCGCGGTTCACCGGCCGGACCGCGATCAACCTCTTCGGGCAATGCGTGGGACTGGGCGACGCTTTCGACGTGGTGATTCGCGCGCGGCCGCGCTACCAGGCCGGCAACATCGGCTTGAGCGAGGTGACCGCGGCGAGCGACGGCAAGACCGGATATTACATCCGCATGGTGACGGCGGCGCTCCAAACGAGCCTGGCGCGGGACTTCCGCTACCCCCTGGCGGCGACCGCGCAGAAAGCGCTGGAAGATCCCGCCGCGGAGCCGGGGTACCGCCGCGAGTTGCGCAACTTCAGCGTGCCGGATATCCGGGTAAGCAGCGACGCGTTGGTGGTGGTGCTGGATTTTGTGCTGACGGTGAAGTAACGGCGCGTGCCAATAAGCCGGGGCGCTCGCCCATTCTAAGAGTCGTGAGCAAAGTTTCCAGGAGGGTTGCTCCGGTGGCGTGCGTACCCGCCACAGCTTTATTCGCGGTGTATAATCGATGCACTTGGTGATACGCTCTCCTGCGGAGCGGCTGGCGCTAGGGGTGACAGCCGCACTGATCCTTGGGCTGGTTTGGGCGCGTCCCGGCGTTCTCCGGGTGCGGCCGTCCGTGCCCCATTTACGCGTGGCGCCCGCCGAACTGGCGGCCGATGGTTACGATACCGCCGTGCTCACCATCGAATCGCCGTCGGGGGCGGCGCCGCGCATCGCTATCGACCGGCCGCACACGGCGCGAGTGGTAGACCTGAGCCGCGCCGATGGGCAGTGGGAGGCGCGTATCCGGGCGGGCGTGCTGCCCGGCCGCATCGCGGTGCGGGTGCAATTCCCGGGCGCTCCCGCGGCTACGGCGGCGATTGAGATCCTGCCCGATGCCACCGATTCGGCGGATGACGGAACGCCCGATTTCCTGCGCCTGCAAGGGCGGCGCGATACGCAGGCCTTCCGCCGCTGGTTCACGTTCGTGGCCGAGGCGCAATATTTTCAAGACCCGGCGCGGCGGCCGGCGGAGATTGACGATTGCGCGGCGCTGATCCGCTATGCCTACCGCGAAGCGCTGCACGCGCACGATAGCGCCTGGGCGCAATCGGCCGCGCTGCCGCTGGTGCCGGCGTTCGATTCGGTGGCCAAGTATCAATATCCTTTCACGCCGCTGGGGGCATCGCTGTTCCGCGTGACTGCGGGGCCGTTCCAGGCGTCCGATGCCGGCGCCGCGGCCTTCGCGCAGTTCGCGGATGCGCAGACCCTGTGCCATCGCAATAGCTTCTGCATCGGCCGCGATGTAACCCGCGCGCTTCCTGGCGACCTGCTCTTCTTTCACCAGCCCACCGGCCACATGGTTTATCACAGTATGATTTACCTGGGCGAAAGCCAGTTACGGCCCGATGGTAACCGCTACGTGCTTTACCATACTGGTCCGGATGGCGCCAACCCCGGGGAGATACGCCGCTGGACTGTGGCCGAGTTACAGCACTATCCCGAACCGGAGTGGCGCCCGGTGGAATCCAATCCGGCCTTCCTGGGCGTTTACCGCTGGAACATTCTGAGAAAGGTGGCTTACTAAGATGATGCGCTCAGCCAATAAGTGGTGTTTTCGTGCAGCGCGGCTTGGGCTACTCCTGGTAGCCGCCGCGACGGGACTCAGCCAGGGCGAACAGGAGCCGTATTTCGCCCTCTCTACCAGCCGCACCTTCGGCACTTCCGGTAAGCCTTCGGTGGACGTCAGCTCGTGGAATGTGGACGCGCTGGAGTTTCGGGTCTATCGCCTGCAGGACCCGGTTCAGTTTTTCCAGCAGATCGAAGAGGCGCACCGGTTTGGCGGGCGCGCGCCCACGCCGCCGCGCGACCGGCCCTTAATTGAACGCATCCACGCGTGGAAGAGCGGGTTGCGGGCGAGCATCCGGCGGTCGCTGCGGGCGCAGTTTACGGAGCCGCCGAGCAACCATATCGCGGGCATCAAGTCCACGGCTGCCATGCCGCTGGCGGCCGGCGCGGGTACGCCGTTCGCGGTGGCGCCGGTGCTCAATTCCGAACAACTGGTGCTGAAGTTCGTGCAACCGGTCCGCGGCCAGTCGCGCTGGGACCGCGAAACCATTCCAGTGAACGTGCACGAGAAAGGCTTCTATGTTGTCGAGGCGGTGCGTGGGGAACTGCGGGCCTACACCCTGCTGATGATCTCGGATATCGCGCTGATCACCAAGACCGGCAAGAACCGCCTGGTGAGCCTGGTGGTCAACCGCGCGACGGGAGAACCGGTGCCGGACGCGAAAGTGTGGACGATGACGCGCGATAAGTCGCTCGAAGAAGGCACCACGAATAGAGACGGCTTCGCCGAGTTAGCCGTGAAGGACGAGCGGCCGAGCGACATTCGCGTGCTCACACGCAGCGGCAAGGATTTCGCCGTGAACGCGCTGGAGGGTTATGCCTTCCAGGGTAACTCGCCCGAATGGATGGGTTATGTGTACACCGACCGTCCTGTATACCGGCCCGGCCACACGGTGCATTTCAAAGCGATTCTGCGGTTGCGGTCGGCGGCGGGTTTTGAAGTGCCGTCCGGGAAACAGGTCTCGGTGCAGATCAACGACGCCGAACAGAAGGCAGTCTATCAAAAGATACTCACCACCAGCGCGAGCGGCGCGATTCACGACGACTTAGTGCTGGCGGGCGCCGCGGCGTTGGGAGATTACTACATCCAGTTGCGGTCAGGCGAGAGCATGATGGGCGGCAGCTTCCAGGTGCAGGAGTATAAGAAGCCGGAGTACGAAGTGCGCGTGCTTCCCGCCAAGGGGCGGGTGCTGGAGGGCGAGAAGGTGCAGGCCACCATCGATGCGCGCTATTACTTCGGCGAACCGGTAAATGGCGCCAAGGTGCAGTACGCGGTGTATCGCGAGCACTACTACTTTCCGCTGTGGTACGACCCCGACGACGATTCCGGCGGCATGGCGCAGCCGGATCAGGACGACGACAGCAATCCCGGCGACCAACTCGACCAGGGCGAAGGCCAGCTCGACGCCGACGGCAAGATGAGCATCGAAGTGGAGACGGCGGTGTCCGAGCATAAGGCCGACTATCTTTATCGGGTGGAGGCGCGGGTTACCGACCAGGCTAACCGGGAGATTACCGGGCGCGGCTGGATTGTGGCCACTTACGGCAGCTTTGTGCTCGACATCCGACCCGAGCGCTATTTCTATCAGCCCGGCGGGAAGGCGACGCTGATTGTGCAGGCGCGCGATTACGACAACAAGCCGGTGAGCACCCGCGCGCACGTGGAACTGCTGGCCTGGGACCGGCACGACCGCAAAGAGACCAAGGTCGAAGGCGCGACGGAGGTGAACACCGGCGCGGACGGCTCGGTGAATGCCAGCCTCGATTTGCCGCCGCGCGGCGATTTGTATCGCGCACGAGTTACCGCCCGCACACCTGAGGGGCGCGATATCGAGGACGATACATACCTCTGGGTTTCCGGCGGCGGCTACGATTTCGAGAGCGGCCAGAACGACTCCATCCCGATAGTGCCGGATAAGAAGCAATACAAGGCGGGAGAAACCGCGCGCGTGATGATTGTGACCGGCAAGCCCAATACTCCGGTGTATGTGGCGGTGGAAGGCGCGGATCTGCACCAATGGCGGCTAGTCCGTTCCACCGACAGCACGGCAACCTTCGATGTTCCGGTGACCGCGCAGGATGAGCCGGGAATCAGCGTCAGCGCCGGCTTCGTGCGCAACGGCACTTACTACAACGGGACTAAGTACTTGAAAGTTCCGCCGGTGGAGCACCAGTTGAATGTAAAGGTGTCCACCGATAAGCCGCAGTACCTGCCCGGGCAGACCGCCGAATACAGCATCGACGTGACCGGCAACGATGGCAAGCCCGTGCAGCGCGCCGAGTTCTCACTGGGCGTGGTGGATGAGGCCATCTACGCGATTGCCCACGACCAGACGGAAGACCCGGTGGCCTGTTTCTTCGGCAATAGCTGGAACGTGGTCTCCACGGAAACGTCGCTGGACTATTTCTTTACCGGTGAGGCCGGCAGGCGCCGCATGCGGCTGGCGCAATTGCGCGCACCGTCGCGCCTGGCGCAGCTCAAACCCGAGCGGCTGGTGCAGCCCAAGGTGCGCAAGGCCTTCCCCGATACGGCCTTCTGGGCCACCGACCTGGTGACCGACGCCGCCGGGCACGCGCAGGCGAAAGTCGAGTTTCCCGATACGCTGACTACCTGGCGGGGGACCGCGCGCGGCGCCACGCCGGATACCAGGGTGGGCGCGGCCACGCTGAAGACCATCGTGCGCAAGAACCTGATCCTGCGGCTGGCGGTGCCGCGTTTCTTCGTCCAGGGGGACGAGGTGGTGGTTTCGGCGCTGGTTCACAACTACCTGCCCAACGCCAAGACCGCGCGCGTATCGTTGGAGGTAAAGGGACTCGACATTATCGAGGGCGCCACAAAAGATGTGGCGATTCCCAGCCGCGGTGAGGCCAAGGTGGATTGGCGGGTGCGCGCGCAGAAAGTACGCGGCGCCACGCTCACCGGCAAGGCGCTTACCGATGAGGAGTCCGATGCGCTGGAGATGGAATTGCCCATCGATGTGCCGGGGGTGAAGCTTTCGGGTTCGCGCGGCGGCGCGCTGGCGGCCGGCGCTTCCGCGGCCTTCGACCTGACTTTTCCGGATAGGTTGGAGCCGGGATCGCGGAGTATGGCGATTCGCCTGGCGCCCTCGATTGCCGGGTCGCTGTTCGGCGCGCTGGAGTTTCTCACCTCGTATCCTTATGGGTGCGTGGAGCAGACCATGTCCAGTTTCCTGCCGGATATCGTGGTGACGCAGTCGATCCGGGAACTGGGTGTGAAGACCACGCTGGATGAGGCGGCGCTGGCCGAGAAGGTTCACGCTGGCCTCGAACGCCTGTATAACTTCCAGCACGAGGATGGCGGCTGGGGCTGGTGGGAAACCGACGAGAGCCATCCGTTTATGACGGCTTACGTGGTGGCCGGCCTGGTGCAGGCCAAGGCCGCGGGCGTGGAGGTGAAGCCGGAAGCCATCGAAAACGGCGTGGCCTGGCTCGCTAAGACCCTCGTACGGAATTCCGATTTCGCGCCTGACTTGCGCGCCTACATGGCTTATGCGCTGGCGGTGGCCGGTAAGCCCGATATGGCCGCGCTGACCACCATTTACCAGGCGCGCGCCAATCTTTCGCCCTATGGCCTGGCGATGCTGGGACTGGCGCTGGAATCCACGGACCCGCAGGGGAGGAATACGCTGGCCACCGTGATCGCAGAGTCGCTCGCACAGGGCGCGCAGCAGAATCCGGAAGAAGCCTGGTGGCCGGCCACGCGCGATGAGCTGCTGGATTTCTCCGAGGATGCCACGCCCGAGGCCACCGCTTACGTGGTGAAGTTCCTCTCGCACCAGAGGCCCAACAGCCCGCTGCTGCCCAAGGCGGCGCTGTGGCTGATGAACCATCGCAACGAGGGTTACTGGTGGACCTCCACCAAGCAGACGGCCATGGTGATCTACGGACTGGCCGACTATCTGAAGGCCACGCACGAGCTGAACCCGAACCTGAATGTGACGGTTTCGATTAACGGCGGACCGGCCGTGGCGACTAAGTTGGACCAGGCGTCTTTGTCGGCGCCGGCCGAGATCCTACTCGACGAATCCAAACTGCAGCCGGGGGTGAACCACGTGCGAATCACCGCCGCGGGATCTGGGCGCCTCTACTATTCGGCGCGCATCGAGTACTACTCGAGCGAACCGAGGCTGGAGAAGAACGGGACCATCTCGCTGAATATTCTGCGGGATTACTTCAAACTGACGCCGGCGAAGGATGGGGATAAGATCATCTATACCACTTCACCCCTGGCCGGGCCGGTAGCTACGGGCGATATCCTGGCGGTGCGGCTGACGGTGACCGGGTCGGAATGGAAATACCTGATGATAGAAGACCCCATACCGGCGGGGACGGAGTTTATCGAGCGCGATAACCTATACCAGTTTCGGGAGAAGCCGACGTGGTGGCAATACTTCTTCACCCGCCGCGAGTTCCACGACGACCGCATGGCGCTTTTCCAGACTTACTTCGCGCAGGGGCAGAAAGAGTACTTCTACTTACTGAAAGTGGTCAACGCCGGTACATTCCAGATGAGTCCGGCGCGGGTAACTCCCATGTACAACCATGACGTGATGGCCACCACGGAAAGCCGCCGCCTGGAGGTGAAGTGATGAGCACGCAAGTAATGGCCCCGGAAGCCACGGGTATGGGCGTTCTGGCCGGCATTCACTTAATGGGCAATGCCGCGCTGCTTTGGCTGGGCTACTACTGGCTGGGGCTGGCGGAATCGCGCACGGGTACGCTTTTGTGGAGCGCATTGGTGGCGCTGGTGCTGGCGTGCCTGGTCTGCTGGCTGCACGGCGCGACGTTCGCCCGCTTTCGCGGCGCACCGTTGGCCGGCGCGTTCCGCCAGGCGCTGCGGCATTTGCTTCCACTGTTGGTGGCGGCGATCGCGATCGCGATGCTGTACGGCTACCTGCAGCGCTGGGCCGACTACAGCCGCGAGCCGGCGTTCCGGATGGCATCGTATTTCACTCTGAAACTGCGCAAGCCGGTGAAGCCGGCCACCTTGCTGCGGGTCTTCGACGCGGCGCTGTGGCTGCTGCGGTGGATGGTGCTGCCGGTATTCCTGCTGCCGCTGGTTTCGGGAGTGGCGGGGCGCGGCTGGGCCGGCTTCGCCGAAATCGCCCAGCACGCCCGCGCCCCGCGCTATTGGATTGCCGTGCCGGTGTTGCTGGTGTGCTCCTTTTGGCTGCCGTTCCGGTTACTCGCTTGGGCCCCCCACATGGGCAACTTTCCGATGGAGATGGTGAGCTTTGTGGCACGCCTGCTGGCTGCCTACTTGCTTTTCGTGGGAGCGTGGCTGCTGCTGGTTTTCGTGACCCCGGGCGAGAGGCCGGTGCGCAGCCAGTTGAAGAGCACGGTTTCGCCGTAGGATGGAAACGAACGCGCTGCTGACGAGGCACCCCAGGAAAGGCCGCTAATCGGCCGATCGAAAGCTGATTGCTGCAACCCTTCGTTGTTTCGTCACTTGCCGTTGCCGGTGACGGCGGCCGGAAGGCCGGCGGCCCGCTGCCAGTTGAAAAGGGCCGTTTCGGCGTAGCGTGGACAAAGAGGCCACGGCTGACGAGGCACCCCAGGAAAGGCCGCTAATCGGCCGATCGAAAGCTGATTGCTGCAACCCTTCGTTGTTCGGTCACTTGCCGTTGCCGGTGACCGTGGCCGGAAGGCCGGCGGCCCGCTGCCAGTTGAAAAGGGCCGTTTCGGCGTAGCGTGGACAAAGAGGCCACGGCTGACGAGGCACCCCAGGAAAGGCCGCTAATCGGCCGATCGAAAGCTGGTTGCTGCAACCCTTCGTTGTTCGGTCACTTGCCGTTGCCGGTGACCGTGGCCGGAAGGCCGGCGGCCCGCAGCCAGCCGAAGAGCACGGTTTCGCCGTAGGATGGACACGAACGCGCTGCTGACAAGGCACCCCAGGAAAGGCCGCTAATCGGCCGATCGAAAACTGATCGCTGCAACCCTTCGTTGTTCCGTCACTTGCCGGTGCCTGCGACCGTGGCCGGAAGGCCGGCGCGGAGCCAGCCGAAGAGCGCGGTTTCGCCGTAACGCCGGGCGAGCGCTGCCACTGTGGCTGCCGCGTCGCGATAGGCGCGGCGGGCGCGGGCGGGATCGGCGGTCTGTTGCAAGTCGGCATCCAACGGAACGCGGGCGGGGCCGGCGGACGTAAGCGGCGCCCCGTCCAGATATTCCACCAGGCCCTCGCGGAACCACAGTGGCAGGCCCGGCGCGGCGTGCGCTTCGATTAAGACGTGCAGCAATTCGTGGCGCAGAGTGTCCTCCAGCGCGCCGCGGCTGCGTAGGAGATCGGCGGGCTGGAGGTCGATGCGGTGGTTGGCAGTGTGCGCGGCCACCCAGCCCGGCTCGCCGGTGGCGTTGCGGAAGGTATCGAGATCGGGATAGGCGCGGATTTCGATTTTGCCCGGCGCGGCCAGGTGAGTGCGTGCGGCGGCGGCGCGAAGCTGGCGTTCGGCGGTTGCCAACACCGGGCCATCGGCCTGGGGGCGCGTGGTGGCCAGCGAGATATTTTCGCCGGAGATGTGCTGCCAGGGGATGCCGCGGGCGGTCAGCCCGGCCTCGGCGCCCGGATAGTAGAACGCCAGGATCTCGCGCCAGGAGTGGCCTTCCACGCCCATCTGTTCGGCGCCATCCTGGCACAGGCCCACACCGTGTCCGGAGCCGCGGCCCTCGAAGACCAGGCGGCCGCCGGCGGTGTGCACGCGATAGAGGTCGCTGCGCACGGTGTTCCAGCCTACCTCGCGTCCCATGGCGAAGCGGAAGGAACCGGCGGCGATGCGCACCCGCTCGCCCGCGCCCACCAGCACCAGGGTGCGCGCGCGGCCGGAAGGCGTGGCGCTCTCGATCTCGATGCGCTCCAGCCGGTGAGGCGCGGTGAGCAGGGCGCGGCCCAGCGCATCGGCCACCTGGCGCGGGTCGGCATTCCATTGCCAAGCGGAACCGGCCAGGGCGGCGCGCCGGCAATAAGGATCGTCGTGGCTGCGAAGGTACGGCGCGGCCTGCTCGGGCCAAACGGCGGCTGCATCCTCGCTGCGCCCGCCGCAATCGCGGGTGTAGCAGGCGAAGGCCGGTTTGCCCTCGAACCACAGCAGTTGGCGGTCGGTCTCCTGGACGATGGCCTCCAGGCGCGGGGTGACGGCCGCCAGGTCGAGGCGCTGGCAGTGGGTGGTGTCGCAGAAATCGAAGCCTTCGGAAGCGTGCCGGCCGCGCAGCCGCACGGCATACGTGCGGGCCGCCACGGCCATGGCCTTGAGCGCCTCAGTGGACCGGAAGACGCTGCTCTCGCCCGCCAGCACGCCGGCCACGTAGCGCTCCAAGGGCAATTGCACGGTGGCGCTGCCCACCCGAACCTTCACCTGCGGAGTCTGCGCGGGTTCGGCCGCCGCCAACAGAAAGGCCAGCAGGCACAGCGCCAGGGCGGACTTCACAGCCGTCCCGCCTGCCATGCCGCCAGAATGCGGCCGCCCACCGGCGCGGCATCCCCGCCGCCGGAGCGCGCCTGCAGCATTACGGCCACCACCACGCGCGGCGCGCGGCTGGGTGCGAACCCGGCGAACCAGGCCACCAGCTTGCCTGACGCCGTCCGCAGGCTGCCGGTTTTGCCCGCTACTTGCAGGCGCGGCACCGCGGCGCGCCGTGCAGTGCCGTATTCCACGGCGTCTTCCAGGCCCTCCAAAATCATGGGCGCCGCGCCCATGGCGAGCGAACGATAGGCCATGGCCAGCCCGGCGGCCGTCACCGCCACGCGCCGTTCGCCGAGCGCCTGCAACTGGCTCGCCGCGCCCGCCGCCGCCGGCTGAATGCTGCCCGCCGCACCGGCCACTCCGCCCCCCAGCCAGCCGGAGGGTGAGGCGATCCCCGAGCGCTCCAGGTACCGCGCCAGTTCGCCGGGCGCGAAGCGCTGGGCGAAGTGGGCCACGTAGCAATTGCACGAATAGGCCAGCGCCGTCCGCGGCACGATGGGAGTGGGCACCGGCGGATGGGAACAGGGAAACGGCTCGCCGGCAATGGTCAGCCGGCCGGGACAGGGGAAGGCCTCCTCGGGGCCGAGCTTGCCGGCACTGAGCAGCGCGGCCAGCGCCAGAGGCTTCACCGTGGAGCCGGGCGGATTCAGTTCCGCGGCGGCGACTTCCAGGCGATGGGCGGCAATCAGCCGCCGCCCGGCGATATCCACCAGCAGGGCGCAGCCGCGCTCGCCATCCATGAAGGCATCCAGGCTCGCGCCGGCGTACGCCATCCCCGCCGCCAGGAGCGCCGCCAATGCCTCCCGGCGCGACGGTGGGTGTTTGAGATTGCCCAACGCGTCCTCTTTAGTGCAACTCGTCGAACCGGAAGCGGAGGTCGCGGTCGAGGACCATTTCCACGTTGGTGCCCTTGGGCAGCACCGCATCCGGCCGGCCTCTGGACATCACGCGAGCCAAACCGGCGGCAGCGCCCACGGCCCCACCCACGCCCAATCCGGTCACCGGATGCCCGGCGGCCGATCCCGCAATCCCTCCGATGGCAGCTCCCATGCCGCCGCCCTGGATGGCGCCGCCCGTTTCATTGCCTTTGTTGCCGGGGCTGGTGATCTTGCCCTCGTCGCGGTCCACGTCGCCCTGGGCGCCGTTGGCGCTGCCCAGCCGCGCCAGGAAGTTGCGCGTCACGCCGTTGGGCAGGGTCAGCGAATCGAAACGGATGTACAACTCGCCTTTGGTTTTGCCCGGCGCTTTGGCCTGGGTGACGGTGCCCAGCACCGAAGCCCCCTGCGGAATCACCAGCCGGTTGCTGGCATACACCGGAAAGGCTGTGCGCAAATAGACTTGGTCGCCCTGTTTGGAATGCTTGGTGTCGAGGCGATTCGCCAACTCCAGCAATACATGCGTTCCGGCTGGCACCACGAATTCGGCTTCCGGCGAGGGTTCCGGCCGGCGGACCAGCCCGGAAGCGGCGGGTGGCGCGGATGCCCCGGAGGATGCCGGTGCGCCCTGCCGGCGGTAATCAAACTGGGCCTCGGCGACGGGGGCATTGTGCCGCAACACCTGACGAGTGACCATGAGCAGGGCGTGGTTCCGCGAAAGCTCCCACCGGTCCATCACGGTGTAATTCTCGGGTCCCGCGACGAGGGTGTTGATGAGCAGAGCTTCGCCTTCCCATTTCGCCACGCTGGTCCAGGTCTCGGCGCCTACCAGTTCCTTGCGGTCGCTGCCATCGAGCGCATACGACCAGCGGGAGGCCGGCGATACGCATTCCACCGCCGCCGCGGTTTGCGACACCGACAGGGACTCCGGCGGCATGGGGTGCACGGCACGGCCGGCGGCCGAAGGCGGTTCGAGAACCCATTGGCCCGAAAAGTCGCGATCCGGCTCCGCGCCCGAAAGGACGGCGGCGCACAGAAAAACAGCCGCCGTGGCGGTCAGACTTGCCCGCAACATACCTGGATCGTACCACTACGGGAGCGGAAACCGCTGCTCGGAAACTGCCCCGCGAACGGGCCGGTGGACTCACCGGCGCCGCGGACTTCCGCCCCCTACATGTACGGCGGAATCGGAATCCCCAGAATGCCCGCTGTCGACTCCAGTTGCCGCTGGAAGAAGCTGGTCATCCACAGCAGGAACACCTTCTTTTCGCGATTCTCCTCGTGAATCACCGGGTACTTCTGGTAGAAATTGCTGAACGCCTGGGCAAGCTGGAAGGCGTATCGCGCCACGTGCGCCGGCTCGCCCGCGCTGACCGCGCTTTCCAGGGCCGATTCGGCTTTCGACGCCGCCAGCAGGACCTGCCAGAAATCCTCGCTTAGAAGCTGCCTTCCGAGGGCCTCCGTGGTCAGTTCGGCTGCAAAATCGGGCAGCGCCTCGCCTCTTTCTTCGAACTTCGCCAGGATCTTGCGCGCCCGCACCGCCGCGTACTGCACGTACGGACCGGTCTCGCCTTCGAAGCTCAGGGCCTCCTGCAAGTCGAAGGCAATCACCGTATTGCGGGTGTACTTCAGCAGGAAATAGCGCAACGCGCCGATGGCGATCTGGGTCGCCACCGCCCGGTTCTGTTCAGCGCCGTCCTCGGGATGCCGCGAGGCTACCTCGTCCAGCGCCTTCACAATCAGGGTGTCCAGCAGGTCGTCGGCCTTCACGCCCAAACCCTTGCGGCCGGAAACCTCCACGTACGGCCGTTTGCGGTCCTCTTCCGAAAGCGGAATTCCCAGCTCCGCGCAACAGCGCGGCGAGAGCGCGACCATCTCGTACGAAAAGTGGATCGACCGCTCGGCCTGCTCGTAGTACCCCAGCCCGCGCAGCCCCGCCGCCACCACGTCCTGCAGATACGACTGCCGCGAGTCGATCACGTTATACACCCGCGAGCCGTGCCCGAAGCGCACCCCCGATTCGACCGGCTCATCCGTAGTCACCCAGAGCTTCCGCCCATCCACGTAGGTCTTCAGCGGCCGGTAGTAAAAATCCTTGCCCAGCAGCCCGAATTTCCAAAGCTGGTAGGCGATATCCTTCCCGGTGTACACCACCGTGCCATCCGACCGCACGATCACCTTGCCCTCTTCGGAAAGCCCCGGCATCACCCAGCATCCGGCGTGCTTGCCTTCGGTTTCGAAAAAGATGGCCTGGCGTTCTCTGAGCAGCTCGAACGCCGCCGCCCAGAATTGCAGGTGCAGGATTTCGCTTTCCCGCGGCAGCACGTCGTATTCCACGTCCAGCCGCAGCATGGTGGCCAGGTGCGCGTCCACAACGGCGTCCGCCACCAGGTGCGCCAGCTCCGCCACCTCGCCTTCGCCGGCTTCGATGGCGTGCAGCGTGCGGGCGCGCCAGCCCAAATCTTCGGGGTGGTTGTTGTACCACGCCGAGGTGCGGGCGTAAAGGTCCCAGCAGTAGTAATCGAAGCGCACGGCAGGGTCGGCGATCAGCGCGCGGACGTCGGCCGGGGTTTTGCTTTCCAAGTAATGGAAGCCGGCCACCACGTCGGCCACCTGCACGCCGGTGTTGTCGATATAGTTCTGCACCTCCACCTGGTGGCCGCGCGCCCGCAGCATGCGCACAAAGGTGTCGCCCAGGGTGGCGTTGCGCAGGTGCCCGATGTGGGCCGCCTTGTTGGGATTGATGTTGGTGTGCTCGACGATGATTTTCTCGCCCGCCCCGGCCGCGGGCGCCGTATCTCCCGCCAGGAGGCTCGCCCCATAGGCGCCCCGATCCAGGCGGATGTTGATGTACCCGTTGCCGGCCACTTCCATGGCCGCTACGCCGGTTATTGGGCCGATCTCGTCCACCAGCTCCGCGGCGATCCGGCGCGGCGCCTGGCGCAACTGTTTGGCAAGCTGGAAAGCCGCCGGGATGGCCATTTCGCCGAACTCGCTCTGCCGCGGCTGCTCCACCGCGACCGCCAGATCGACGCCATAACGAATCTGAATGTGCGCGTGGAAGGCCTGCGCGACCTGTTTCTCAATGGTATGGAACACGGGAACTTACGAGTATAACAAGCGGCCCCGTCAGATCTCGTATTCGGGAGGTTTGGAGCGGCCGAAGTCGATGCGGTCCCAGATGCGCTCGTGAACGAAGTAGGCTCCGATTTTGAGCACGATGTCGATCGCCCCGGCGCCCACCGAAAGACTGGCCTTCCCCGTCAGCACAAACACAATCAAGCCCGTGACCGCCGACCCGAGAATGCGGTAGCTGACGGCCTTGGCGATGCTGCGGCTACTGGTCTCCATTCCCTCGGGGCCTCGTATCGTGATTGTACCCTATTTCGATAGGGTTTATGGTGATTGTGCCCAACGCAACCACTCGTCCAACGTGCCGAACTGTACTTAGGCCCCTTAGCCCATAACTAAGGGAAGCATAGTAATGCTGCCCACAGGCGCGGATACTCAAATTGGATCGCGTGGAGGGCGACCGTCATGTACCTGCTGATGAGATATCCGGCCGGGATCACCAGAGAAGCTGTGATTCTCGCCAAGGGAAGGAACCGCATGCGCGTCGTCGTGGCGGGCCAACCCGATACCATCGAATTAAAGTTCTCGGTCTCACAGTGGCTGGCTGGGAAGGACCAACCGGTGGAATTCGACTTCCTGATGGCCTCTGCCAGCCAGAGCGACGCCGTTTCGGCTTCCGCGCGGGCCTGCGGAGTCCGCACCGCCGCCGGCTGAGAATCGCGGGCAGCCGCACAGCCGCATTGCGGGACAGGGCCGGCGGGCCGGCCTCACCGCGAGACGCGGAGCAAGCGGAGAAACAACCGGAGAAAACCAAAAGCTGAAGGCGGGGCGGAGGCCCGTGACTGCATCCGCCTTCTTAAGAAGCCGCCCGCACCTGCACAATCACCGAAGTGGTAATGGGCTCGAAGGCCGGGTGGTTGAACTCCAGGCACATGCCACGCCCGATAAACCCCTGCTTGATCATGGACCCACCCCAGGTAGATCCCTGTATCGTCACCAATACCGGCTCCGGGCAAAACACCGGGTGCCCCGAGATGAGCGCCTTCCCCATACCTTCGTAGCGCAGTTTGTAGGCGCGGTTCTGAGTCAGTACCTCCAGTACCGTCCCAGGTTGCACGTCGCGAAGGTGAACGCCACCCTCGATCTCCGACTGCACAATCCGGCTATTCACAAAGTCGGCCAAATGCGGACTGGGCTGGAAGAGAACGGGCTCTCCATTTTCTTTTAGCTTAGTACACCTTGGCGGACCCCGCTTGCGTTACCCGTCGTCCGCCCTGGGCCAGGGGGTACTGAGCCTTACGCAGCCCCGCCGCCGGTACTTTGCAGCAAAGCCGGGCGGAGCGCGCTAAAATCAACAGATACAGCAAATCCGCCCCGACCGGCTTTGCGACCGCTTCTCATGACCACCGCCACCAGCAGCCGCGCCCAGGAGTTCCGGCAACAGTTACAGAGCCGCGTCATCGTAGCCGATGGGGCCATGGGCACCATGCTCTACTCGCGCGGCGTCTTTATCAACCGCTGCTTCGACGAGATCAATCTGTCGTCGCCCGACCTGGTCCGCCAGATTCACCAGGAGTACGTCAAGGCCGGCGCCGAGATCCTCGAGACCAATACCTTCGGCGCCACCCGCCCGCGCCTGGGGGCTTTCGGACTGCGCCGAAAAGGTGCGCGACATCAACCGCGCGGGCGTGCGGCTCGCGCGCGAAGCGGCCGGCGGGAAGGCCGTTTCGTGGCGGGCGCCGTCGGACCCCTGGGCGTGCGCATCGAACCGCTCGGCCCCACGTCTTTCGCGGAAGCCCGGGCGGCTTTCCGCGAACAGATCGACGCGCTGCTGGAAGCCGGCGTCGATCTGCTGATCCTGGAAACGTTCGGCAATCTGGATGAGCTGCGCGAGGCGGTGCTGGCGGCGCGCGAAGCCGGCGGCGACGAAATCCCCGTCATCGCCCAGGTGACCATCGACGATTTCGGCCATCTGCCCGGCGGCACCGACACCGAGACATTCACCCGCGAAATGGATTCCTGGCCGGTGGATGCCATCGGGCTGAACTGCTCGGTCGGTCCGAAGGCGACGCTCGAGACCATCGAGCGCATGATGCAGTATTCCTCCAAGCCGCATGAGCGCCATGCCCAATGCCGGCGTGCCGCAGCGCGTGGAGGGCCGCAACATTTATCTCTGCTCGCCCGAATACATGGCGCAATACGCGCGCCGCTTGCTGTGGGCCGGCGTCAAGATCATCGGCGGCTGCTGCGGCACCACGCCGGACCATATCAAGCTGATCCGCTCGGAAACCCGCTCGCTGCAGCCGCAGCAGAAGAAGCTGGCCGTGACGGTGGAGGAGCCGGAAGTCCAAGGCGCACGCGCTGCAGCCGCGTGCCGATGGCGCGAAAAGTCCAAGCTGGGCGCGAAGCTGGCGGCGGGAAAGTTCGTGGCGTTCGTCGAGATTCTGCCGCCGCGCGGCGTGGACGCCATCGCGCGAAATCGAAGGCGCGCGCCTGTGCGCCGAGCACGGCATCGATTGCATCAACGTGCCCGACGGTCCGCGGGCCAGCGCCCGCATGAGCGCGCAGGTCACCTGCCAGCTCATCCAGCAGCATGCCGGAATCGAGGCGGTCAACCATTTCTGCTGCCGCGACCGCAATATTCTGGGCATCCAATCCGAACTGCTGGGCGCGCATACGGCGGGCATCCGCAACCTGATCTGCATCACCGGCGATCCGCCGCGCATGGGCGCTTATCCGGACGCTACGGCGGTATTCGACGTGGACGCTATCGGCCTGGTGAACATCGTCAACAATCTAAATCACGGCCTGGATATCGGCGGCAACCCCATGGGGTCGCAGACGGCGCTGCTGATCGGCGTGGGCGCCAACCCCGGCGCGCTCAATATGGACGAAGAGATCCGCCGCTTCGATTGGAAAGTGGAGGCCGGCGCGGAGTACATCGTGACCCAGCCGGTGTTCGACCTCGAATCTGCTGGAGGCGCTTCCTGCAGCGCATCGCGCACGTCAAGATTCCGGTGATCTGCGGCATCTGGCCGCTCACCAGCTTCCGCAACGCCGAGTTCATGGTCAATGAGCTGCGCGTGCCCGTGCCCGAGGAATTCATGGAGCGCATGCGGCGCGTGGATAACGCCGAAAAAGCCCGCGAAGAAGGCGTGGCCATCGCCCGCGAAATGGTGGCAGCGCGTCCGCAGCATGGTACAAGGGGTGCAGTTGAGCGCGCCGTTCGGCCGCTACCAGATGGCCCTGGACGTGGCGGAAGCTATCGGCCCGCGCTGAGAATCGTATACTCATGGCAACCGACCTGATCGAGATCAACCCCGAAGATCCGCAGCCTGCAGTATCTGGAGCGCGCCGCCGCTGCCATTCGCCGCGGCCAGGTGGTGGCCATTCCCACCGATGCGCTTTACACGCTGGTGGCCGACCCGTTCAATCTGCGCGCCGTCACCCAGGTATTTACGGCCAAGGGCCGCGAGCCGCACCGGTCTCTGCCCATCCTGGTGCGCGACATCCTGATGGCTGAGGAACTGGCGGGCGAACTGAACAACCGTTTTTTCATTCTGGCGCGCCGGTTCTGGCCCGGCCCGCTGACCATCATCGTGCCGGCCTCCGCCAAGGTGCCGCTCAAGGTGACGGGCAATACCGGGCGTCTGGCGTTGCGCCAGGCGACGCCCGAGTGGCTGTGCAACTGGTCGAACCTGCTGGACGCGCCGCTGATCTCCACCAGCGCCAACATTTCCGGCCACCCCACCTGCCGCAGCGGCATCGAGGTTTTCGGCATGATGGACGGCCGCGTGGACCTGGTGCTCGATGGCGGCGTGTGCGCCGGCGCCGGCGCCACCACCGTCGATATCACCGAGCCGTACTGGCGGCTGATCAAGACCGGTGCGATCGACGAGAAGGAGATTGCCGAAACCCTGAAGTCGTGAAGGAGGTTTTCACGGTGAGGGCCGGCCCGGCATTGGTGACGGTTTCGGCGGCCGCTCTTGCTGTGGGCTTCGTCATCCAAGTGGGCGCCCAACAACGGACGGCTTCCAAGGCGCCGCTGGTTTTCGACGTGGCTTCGGTGAAGCCGACGCCAGCCGATGACCATCGCCATTTCGTGGTCCGTCCCGGGATCGGCAACCAGACCTACCTGGTTATTGACGCACCACTGCGGGACATCCTATGCGTGGCCTACGAGGTCACGGACCGGCAGATTTCGGGTGGTCCAGCCTGGCTCGGCGGGGCTCCGTGGAATATCGACGCCAAAGCGGAGGGTGCGGGCATCAGCGATGAATTGCATGCCGCTCTGGCGCGTTTGATCGAGGAGCGTTTCCCCCGAGACCGGCCCCAGCCCCCGGCGGCTGGACCGGCCACAACGCGACAATGAAGAACCTGGCGTTCCTGCTCTCGGGCAGCCTGGACCGCAACCTGATCGACAGCCTGACCGCGTACTGCCCGATCGGGCGAGCGCCATCGGCCCTGCCGGCAACGCCATCCCTCTGCCGGACGGCCCCGACATTTTTCACCGCCCTGCGCGAACAGCATGGGCTGCGGCTGGAGTCTGGCAAAGGACCGGTGGATTCCCTGGTGATCGAGCACGTTGGGAAGCCTTCGGCGAACCGATCTGGGTGGAACTTTCTCCGGTTTCAGGAGTCTAACCCACAACGGAGCGAATTTCGGTGAGAGGATACGTGTCGAATCGCGCCGGCAAGACCCTCGTGACGGCCCTGCTGGTGGCCGCTGGGGCCGCGGGCGTCGCTATCCGTGTGAACGCTCAGCAGCAGCCGCCGACCGATGATAAAGAGCCGCTGGTCTTCGACGTGGCTTCGGTGAAGCCGACTCCCCCGGATACCCGCGGCGGAATCGTGCATCAGCCGCCCGGCGGCCAGTCTTACGAAGCCACCGGCGCGTCCCTGCGGGTGATCATGACGGTGGCTTACTCGGTAACAGACCGGCAGATTTCGGGAGGGCCCGAGTGGGTGAACTCCGCGCGCTGGAATATCGAGGCCAAGGCGGACCGCCGCGGCACCAGCGATGAACTGCATGATGCACTGGCGCGTCTGCTGGAGGATCGTTTCCAACTGAAGGTCCGCCATGAAAAGCGCGATCTGCCGGTTTATATCCTGACAGTGGATAAGAAGGGCGCCAAGCTGCCGGCGCACGACCCAACGGACCTGGCGCACGAGCCGATCTTGGGGGGCTTCAAGGACGGCCAGTTGGCGATGACCGGCCACAACGTGATGATGAATTATTTCGCGTTCTTTCTTTCGCGCATCACGGACCGTAACGTGATCGATCGAACCGATTTGAACGGCCACTACGACGTGGAGTTTCATTATGTGCCCGACCTGCCGCCCGGGCGGGACGGCGGCCCGGTGATGCTGAACGGGCAGCCGGTAGCGGCCGATGGGCCGAACATCTTCACGGCGCTGCGCGAGCAGCTTGGGCTGCGCCTGGAAAAAGGTACCGGGCCAGTCGATTTCCTTGTGATCGACCACGTGGAAAAGCCCTCGGAGAATTAGCACCGGCGGGCGAAACGCCCGGCGAGCCGTGCGTTATACTACTCGCTTGGTTCCCTGGCGAGGGGTTTCCCATGAGCGCGGCGCCTGTTACAACTTCGCATCCCACGATCCATGCCGGCGACCCGGCCGAACTGGCGCATCGGTGTCTCTATTACATGACCTTGATGCGCGAGGTGGAAGACCGCATCGAGCGCAAGCTGTACCGCCAGGGAAAGATCCTGGGCGGCGTCTACGTGGGCCGCGGGCAGGAAGCCATCCCGGTGGGGACGGCGCTGCTGGCGGAACCGGATGATGTCCTGCTGCCCTCGCACCGCGACATGGCGGTGATGTTCATCCGCGGGGTGCCGCTGCGGCGCCTCTTCGCCCAGTACATGGGCCGCGTGGACGGGCTGACCCGCGGGCGCGACGGCAACATGCACATGGGCGATCTGAAGTTGAACATCATCTCCATCATCAGCGCCCTGGCGGCCACCGTACCGGTAGCGGGCGGCGTGGCCTTGGGCTTGCGCTACCTGGGCAAGCCGGGGGTGGCGTTCAGCTATTTTGGCGACGGCGCCACCAGCCGCGGCGATTGGCACGAAGGCGTCAACTTCGCCACGGTGCAGAAGCTGCCCGTGCTGTACATCTGCAACAACAACCAGTACGCCTATTCGACGCCGCTTTCGGCCCAGATGGCGTGCGCCAACGTGGCCGACCGCGGACCGGCTTACGGCATGCCGGCCGAAATCGTGGATGGCAACGACGTGCTGGCGGTGCACTCGGCCGCCCGCCGCGCGCTGGAGCACATCCGCGGGGGCGAGGGCCCGTACCTGCTGGAGTGCAAGACCTTCCGCATGACCGGCCACTCGGCCCACGACAACGCGCATTACGTGCCTAAGCATCTCTTCGAGGAATGGGAAAGGCTGGACCCGATTACGCGCCTGCGGTCTAAGATGCTGGCCAACGGATGGGCCGACGAGGCCGAGTTGGAGGCAGTGCGCGCGGGCATCCTGCGGGAAATCGACGAGGCGGTGGAGTGGGCCGAGCAGAGTCCTTACCCCGACCCCGCCAGCCTGCTCGAAGACGTGTACGAGAAGCCCTGATTCCATGCCCACCACGTATCTGGAAGCCATTCGCGAGGGCCTCTGGGAAGAGATGGAGCGCGACCCCAACGTCTTCCTGCTGGGGGAAGACATCGGCGTGTACGGCGGCGCCTTCAAGGTGACCGACGGGTTCATCGAGCATTTCGGCGAGCGGCGCGTGGTGGATACGCCGATTTCGGAAGGGGCCATTGTGGGCGCGGCCATCGGCGCGTCGTTCATGGGGCTGCGGCCGGTGGCGGAAATGCAGTTCGCCGATTTCATTTCCTGCGGCTTCGACCAGATTGTGAATTTCGCGGCCAAGTGCCGTTACCGCTGGGGCGCGCCGGTGCCCATGGTGATTCGCGCGCCTTCAGGCGGCGGCATTCACGGCGGGCCGTTCCATTCGCAGAATCCGGAGATGTGGTTTGTGCGGGCCCCGGCCTCAAGGTGGTGGCGCCTGCGACCGCTTACGACGCCAAGGGGCTAATCAAGTCGGCTATCCGCGACAACGATCCGGTGCTGTTCTTCGAGCACAAAGGCTTGTACCGGCGCATCAAGGACGACCTGCCGGGCGAGGAGTACACCGTGCCCATCGGCAAGGCCAAGGTGGTGCGCGAGGGCCGCGACCTGACCATCGTGGCCTACGGCGCCATGGTGTGGACGGCGCTGGAGGCTGCCGGGAAGCTGGCCGAAGAAGGCGCGGCGGCGGAGGTGGTGGACCTGCGCACGCTGCTGCCGCTCGATCGCGAGACGGTTATTGAGAGCGTGCGCAAGACGTCCAAAGTGCTCCTGGTGCACGAGGACACGCGCACCGGAGGCATCGCCGGCGAACTGGCGGCCAGCATCACCGAGAGCGTGTTCGAGTATCTGGACGGGCCGATTCTGCGGGTGACCGCGCCCGATACGCCGGTGCCCTATAGCCCGCCGCTCGAAGACGCGTTCTTGCCGAATACGGAGAAGGTGTTGGAGAAGGCGCGCTGGCTATATAGGTATTAAGGCGGATAGGTCCCTGGCCCCTGGAGCTGTTTCCGAGTGGTGCGTGACTCGACGGAATGGGCGGCCTGAAGCCGACTTGGCGGGAGTAATCCGACAACGGAAAAACACGACGGCTGCCTTGGCGGGGACTTATGCTTCTAGGCGACGCGAAGTTCGGCAGTGCCCCGCTTCTTGGGCTTCACGACGATCTCCACATCGTGCCCTAACGCCACCAGAAAGCGCATCAGCCGCTCCACTGAATAGCCCCGGAACTGACCAGCCAGCATAGCTGAGACCTTTGGCTGATCAATACCCATGAGCTCTGCCGCGGCAGCTTGCGTCAGCTTTCGTTGCCGGATGATCCGGTCGATCCGAACCACCAACCCCGCCTTGAGCAGGTGTTCGCTAGCGTCGGGCAAGCCGAGGTCGGCGAATACGTTACCCGTGCCAGGCTCTTGTTCAAGAGCTTTTCTCTTTGGCATTCTTCACCTCACTACGCAACTGTTTCAGACGCCGCCGGATCAGGTCCATCTCGGATTTCGGCGTGGCGATCCCCGCTTTGGACTTCTTCTGAAAGGCATGCACCACTTAGATCGAGTCCCCGATGGAGACCGTATAAACCGCGCGGAAGGTTCCGCCTGCATCGTGGACCGCGATCTCCATCACCCCTGTGCCGAGACCGTGCAGAGGTTTCGCTCTCACGCTCGTTTCGCCCAACTGCGCAATGTACAACGCATAGCCGATGTCGTCCCGGACGCTCGCCGGGAATCCTTTGACGGTAGCCCGGGAATCGGCAAGCCACGTGAGATTCTTCATCTCGTTGGCACATGCCCATATTGGCATGCTGCAATTCGTGCGTCAAATGCTGGAGGGAATGGATTCAGAGCCGGCAGGGCCGTGAACCGCATCCGAACACTCTGGCCGGCTTGTCGGGAGCACTTCTTTTCATTTCACACGCGGAACAAACTCGTACTTACGTTCTGACGGAGTGAAATGCACCATTGGGCATGGTTGCTCGCAGCTTTGCGACCAACCCGCTATCTTGGCCGGTGAGCCGGTAACCCTTCAGCCATCCTGGCCGCTCGAAAACGGGCCTCGTGCCACAAAGCGGATAAGCCGCTCCGTCCGCTTCCGTTACAGGAGCGCCGCAATGGCGGTCAGCAAGTCTGCGGCGCCGATGGGCTTGACGAGGATGCGCTCCACCATGGCCTCCTCAGGCTGGCCGTACAACTCCTCGGGCCAGCCGGAGAGAATGATCACCGGCAGTGTCGAACCCAGCTCGCGAATGCGGCGGATCAGCGCCAGCCCGATGCGCGTGTCGGGGAAGCGCAGGTCCATCACCAGAAGGTGGGGGCGGCTTTGCAACTGGCGCAGCATTTCGGCTGGATCGCCGGCCACCTGCACGGCGTGGCCGGCAGATTCCAGCAACATCTGGAACAGCCGGAGCTGCTCGAAATCGTCGTCGGCGACGAGTATGCGTGCCACTAAAAGTGCAGCCCGCCGCCGCAGATCAAGACTTCTCCGGTGACGTAATCGGAGAGCGGCGAGCAGAAGAACAGCACCGCGTTGGCAGCCTCCTCAGGCGTGCCGGTGCGCCCCAGCGGGCACGCCGTTTTGACCCATTCCAGCACCTTCGGCTGCACCCCCACGGCGATCTGGCGGCCCTCCACATCGATGGATGCCGCGGCGCCCGCCAACGGCTGCGTGAGGCGGGTGTCGATGATGCCGAAGCCTACCGCGTTCACGGTGACATTGTAGCGGCCCCATTCCTTGGCCATGGTCCTGGTGAACCCGATCACGCCGGCTTTTCCCGATGAGTAGCCGGCCTGCCCGGGATTGCCGTCCGTGCCGGCGATGGAGGTGATGTTGACCACTTTGCGGGTGACCCGGCGGCCTTCGGCGGCCTCGCGTTTGGCGGTTTCGCGAATCCAGCCCGAAGCGGCGCGCAGGATGCGGAATGGCGCCACCAGGTGGATATCGAGCATGGCCTGGAACTGCTCATCGGTGGTTTTCTGAATCACGTTGTCCCAGGTGTAGCCGGCGTTGTTGACGATGATGTCGAGCGAGCCGAAGCGGACGAGCGCTTCGCCCACGAGGCGCGCGGGAAACTCCTCATCGGTTACGCTGCCGGCCAGGGAAGCGGCCTGGCCGCCCTGTCCGCGAATCAGAGCTTCGGTCTCGGCGGCGGGCGCGGCGTCCAGATCGTTCACCATCACGGACGCGCCATACCCGGCCAGCGTTTGCGCGATCGCACGCCCGATGCCACGGCCCGCGCCCGTTACGAGGGCCGTCTTGGATTCCAGAGTGAAAGCCACTCTGTCTATCTTAGTAAATCTTCCAGTTGAATCCGGGTGTCGGTTTTGGCGTCGCGGTATTTGACGATAACGGGCGTGTAGACGGAAATCCCCCACTCCTTGCCCGGCCCGCTGGTCACGGCGCGCGCGCCGGCCACGATGACGGCCTCTTCGGGGATGACCAGCGGCTCGTCGCCCGAGGCGCGGTGCACGGTCTGGCGGACCAGGTCGTAGACCGGCGTGGAGCGGTTGAGGATGGTTCCGGTGCCCAGCACCGCGCGGCGCTTCACCACGGTGCCTTCGTAAATGCCGCAGTTGCCGCCCACCAGAACGTCGTCTTCCACGATCACCGGCAGCGCGCCGATCGGCTCCAGCACGCCGCCGATCTGGCTGGCGGCCGAGATGTGGCAGCGGCGGCCGACCTGCGCGCAACTTCCCACCAGGGCGTGCGAATCGATCATGGTGCCATCGTCCACGTAGGCGCCGGCGTTGATATACATGGGCGGCATGCAGGTGACGCCCGCGCCGATATAGCAGCCATCGCGGACGGAAGATCCGCCGGGCACGATGCGCAGGCTGGCTT
This sequence comes from Bryobacterales bacterium, assembly GCA_963803725.1. Classification (GTDB taxonomy): domain Bacteria; phylum Acidobacteriota; class Terriglobia; order Bryobacterales; family Bryobacteraceae; genus JOPF133. The sequence goes on from CAWDOH010000032.1 coordinate 96,766, forward strand.
GCGCGTCGAAGTGTTTGGTGGGGTAAGTGTCTTTGTCGCGGAAGGTGAGCCTGCCGACGGACATATCCACCACCCCGCCGATGCGAAAGCCCAGCAGGATGCCCTTCTTCACCCAGGTGTTCACACGCCAGCCGGTGGGTGCGGCCGCATCCGGTTCGGCGGCGCGCGCGAGGCCGTGGTTCAGCGCGGCTTTGAAGGCGGTGAACAGGTCGCGGTGCGCAGCGGTGTATTGGGCCGGTTTTTCGTCGAAGAGGCGCTCGATTTCAGCCTGCAACGCGCACGCTCCCGGCGAGGCCCACCGTCTCGAGCACCTTCGTGATCTTAGCCATGCTGGCGGCGCTGGGCGGGCACATTGGCAAGCGGTATACCGGCTCCAGCAGGCCCATCAGCCCCATGGCGGCCTTCACCGGAATGGGGTTCGATTCCACAAAGTTCACGTTCATCAGCGGCAGGTAGCGGGACTGGATCTGGCGGGCGGCGGCGAAATCTCCGCGCAGGCAGGCGTGCGCCAATTCGGCCATCTCGCCGGGAATCTGGTTGGAGACCACCGAGACGATGCCACGCCCGCCCAGTGCTATCAGCGGGATGGTGAGTGCGTCATCGCCTGACAGCACCGTGAAATCCGGCGGAACTTCGTGCAGCACGTTGGCCATCTGGGAGATGTTGCCGGAAGCTTCCTTGACGCCCACGATATTTTCGATTTCCGCGAGGCGCGCCAGGGTGGCCGGTTCCACGTTGACGCCGGTGCGGCCTTGCACGCTGTAAACCACGATGGGCAGCGGAACGGCGTCCGCAATGGCCTTGTAGTGCTGGTAGAGGCCTTCCTGGGTGGGCTTGTTGTAGTAAGGCGTCACCGAAAGGATGCCGCTCACGCCCAGGTGGAGCAGTTCGCCCGCCAGTTCGATCACCTCGCGGGTGTTGTAGCCGCCCGCGCCGCCCAGCACGGGGACCTGACCGGCGGCCTCCTCTACCGTGATTTCGATTACGCGCAGATGTTCGGCGCGCGTCAGCGTGGGGCTTTCGCCGGTGGTGCCGCACGGAACCAGAAAGTCGATGCCCGCATCGATCTGCCGCTGCAAAAGCCGCCGCAGCGCGTTTTCATCCAAAGAAAGGTCGTGCCGGAAAGGAGTCACCAGCGCGGTGCCGCATCCTGTAAACATGTGCCACCTCCAAGAAAAACTCATTAGCCGCTGATCCACGCCGATGAACGCTGACGAACAATATTCTTATCAGCGTTCATCAGCGTTGATCAGCGGCTGATTTCATTCTCGTTCGAACAGAATCTCTGCGAATTCGTGGAAGCCCTTCTTCCCCACTACCCATTGTGCCGCCTTCAGCGCGCCGCAGGCGAACCCTTCGCGGCCGCGGGCGGTGTGCCGCAGAGTTAAACGTGTTGCCACCTCCAAGAAAACCTCATTAGCCGCTGATCCACGCTGATGAACGCTGATAAGAATAATTGTTCAATCAGCGTTGATCAGCGGCTAATTTCATTCTCGTTCGAACAGAACCTCTGCGAATTCGTGAAAGCCCTTCTTTCCCACTACCCATTGTGCCGCCTTCAACGCGCCGCGAGCGAAGCCTTCGCGGCCGCGGGCGGTGTGCCGCAGGGTTAAACATGTGCCACCTTCAAGAAAACCTCGTTAGCCGCTGATCCACGCCGATGAACGCTGATAAGAATAAAATATTGTTCAATCAGCGTTGATCAGCGGCTCATTTCATGCTCATTCGAACAGAACCTCTGCGAATTCGTGAAAGCCCTTCTTCCCCACTACCCACTGTGCCGCCTTCAGCGCGCCGCGGGCGAACCCTTCGCGGCTGCGGGCAGTGTGGCGCAGGGTAATCGTGTCGGACGACGAATCGAAACCGATCTCGTGCGTGCCGGGATGCGCACCCGCGCGGTTGCTTCCCGTGTCGATGGCACGGCTGTATCCGGCCTTGCGCATTTCTTCCACCAGCTTCAGCAGCGTGCCGGAGGGCGCATCCTTCTTGGTTGCGTGATGGACCTCCCACGCCCAGGCGCCGTATTCCGGCTGCGCGGCCAGCAGGCGCGCGGCCTCCTCCACCAGCCGGAAAAACACGTTCACCCCCACCGAATAGTTGGGACTCCAGACCAACCCGATGCCGTGGCGCGCCACGGCGGCTTTGACGGCCTTCGCGTGCTCCAGCCAGCCGGTCGTCCCGATCACCAGGTTCACGCCCAGCGCGGCGATACCTTCGGCGTTGCGCGGGACCGCGGCGGGGATGGAAAAATCGATCGCCACATCCACGTGCTTGAAATTTTCCGCCGTGATCCCCTCGGAGTTGGCGTTGTTGAATTCATCCAGCTTCAACGCCACCGCGAAGCCGTATTCCGGCGCAAGCTGCTCGACGAGCCGGCCCATCTTGCCGTAACCCACCAGGGCCAGGCGGCGCGGTTCAGGCATGCACGGCTCCATTGCGCTCGAAGACCTCGGGATCGAGCGAGGCGAAAAATTCGCCGTGCAAGCCTTCGACTGCGCGGAACAGATCGGCTTCGGCCACCACGAAGCTGAGGTTCAGCAACGATGCGCCCATCGAGATCATTCGCACATTGATGCCGTCCAGGGCGTTGAAGACGCGCCGCGCCACTCCGGGCGTGTAGCGGATGTTGTCGCCCACCAGGCAGACGATGGCCTGTTCGGCCTCGATATCCACATCCGCGAACTGGCGCAATCCGGCCACCACTTCTTCCAGGCGCGAAGCGTCGTCGATGGTCAGCGAGACGCTGATCTCGGAAGTGGCCACCATGTCCACGGAGGTTTCCAGGCGGTCGAACACCTCGAAGATGCGGTGCAGGAATCCGTGTGCCATCAGCATGCGGGTGGAGTGGATGTTCACTAGCGTGATTTTGCGCTTGCAGGCGATCGACTTGACCACGTTGCCGCAAGTCACTACGTCGGAGACGATGCGCGTGCCTTCTACCTCCGGACGCCGCGAATTGAGGATCAGCACCGGGATATTCTTCTCGATGGCCGGAACCACCGTGGCGGGGTGCAGTACCTTGGCGCCGAAATAAGCCAGTTCGGCGGCCTCGGCGAAAGAGATCGTCTTGACGCGATGGCCGCCTGCCAGGATGGTGGGGTCGGCGGTGAGCATGCCATCCACATCGGTCCAGATCTGGATCTCCTCCGCGCCGATGCCCGCGCCCACGATGGAGGCCGTAAAATCGGAGCCGCCGCGGCCCAGCGTGGTGGTGACGCCGTCTTCGGTGGAGCCGATGAAACCGCCCATCACCACGATGGCGCGTTCGGCCAGCGCGGGCACCGTGGCCTGCAGGCGCGCGTAGGTTTCCGGGAAGTCCGGCGCGGCCCTGGTGTGGTGCCGGTCGGTGATCACGAAGTGGCGGGAATCCAGATGCTCGGCGGCCATTCCGAAATGCCGGAAGGCCAGCGTCACGATGTAGCTGGAGAGCCGCTCGCCATAGCTGGAAATCGCGTCGATGGAGCGCGGCGTCAGTTCGCCGAGGACGGCCAGTCCTTTCACCAGCTCCATGAGTTCCTGGAAATGTTCGTCCAGCGTTCGGTCGAGTTCGGCGCGGTGCTCCAGCGGCACCACCTGGCGGGCCTGGCGCGAGTGGAAATCCCGCAGGTCGTGGATCTGGCGGATGTACTCCTCGCGCTTGCCGGCGATGGCCGCCGCCGCAATGGCCAGCAGCCTGTTGGTGGTCTTGCCCATGGCCGAAACCACCACCACGGGACGCCGGCCGGCGCGCGCCTTGACGATACCCGCGACGCGCTCAATGGCGGCCGCCGATTCTACCGACGAGCCGCCGAATTTCATCACGATCATCAGTCCAGCATCCCCTCCGAATGCATCAGCTCGGCGTTGAGCACGGCCGCGCCGGCGGCGCCCCGCACGGTATTGTGGCTGAGCACCACGAATTTATAATCCAGCACCGGACAGGGCCGCAGGCGCCCCACAAAGGCCGCCATGCCGCGTTCGCGCTCGACATCTTTGCGCGGCTGCGGCCGGTTGGTTTCCTCCATATAAATCACCGGGCGCGGGGGAGCGCTGGGCAGCGCGCGCTCCTGCGGCACGCCGCGGAACGATTCGAACGCGTGGCGCAGATCGGCTTCGGTAGGCTTGGAGTGAAACTCCACCGAGACGGTTTCGGTGTGCCCATCCACCACCCCCACGCGGTTGCAGTGGGCGCTGACTTTGGCCGCTAGCGGCTCAATGTGATCGCCGCGGAAATCGCCCAGGATCTTCTGCGTCTCCTGCTGCATCTTCTCCTCTTCGCCGCCGATGAACGGGACCACGTTGCCCACGATGTCGATGGACGCCACGCCCGGGTATCCGGCACCGGAGATGGCCTGCATGGTGGTGACGATGACTTTGCTGATGCCGAACGCCTTCAACGGGCCCAGCCCCATGGTGAGGCCGATGGTAGAGCAATTCGGATTGGTGACGATCTGGCCCGTCCACCCGCGGGCGCGCTGCTGGCCGGGAATCAGCTTCAGGTGATCGGGGTTGATCTCGGGCACCAGCAGCGGCACATCGCGCTCCATGCGATGGTTGCGGGAGTTGGAAACCACGATGTGGCCGGCTTCGGCGAAGGCGCGCTCGATTTCGGTGGCCACGGAGGCGTCCATGGCGGAAAACAGCAACCGCGGCGCACTGCCCGGTTTGCACTCATCCACGGTGATGCCGGCCACGGCCTCCGGGACAACGCCCAGGTGCCAGGTCATGGCGTCGCGATACTTCCTGCCCGCGGAGCGGTCGCTGGCGCCCAGCCACTTCAAGTCGAACCAGGGGTGGCCTTGCAGAAACCTGATGAAATGCTGGCCCACCATTCCGGTGGCGCCGAGAATGCCTACTTCGATTCGCGTTTGCATAATTGCCGTACCATCTTCTTGTATAGCCCGATTGCCTCCAGGACTTCCGCTTTGGGCACGCGCTCCTCGAGCGTATGCGCCACATGAATGGACCCCGGACCGATCAGAAACGGCTGGCCCCACTTCCCGCCGAATGCCGGAATATCGGTGGTGAACGCCACCACGGTGGTCTCGATCCCGTCGAGCGACCCCAGCCGCACGGCCGGAATTTCCAGGACTTCGCGCAGTTCGGCGCGCCCTTGCACAGCCGCTTCCAAAGCCCTCTTCGTGCTTTCGGAATCGCCCACCAGCCGGATCATGATCTCGGCGCGCGCTTCATCGGCGATGACGTTGGGCGCGCGGCCGCCGGTCAACGTACCGATGTTCACCGTGCTGGAACCCAGCAGGGGATCTGTGGGAAGCGCAATCCGCTGGATGCGCGCGAGCGCGTCTAACAATTTGTTAATGGCCGAATCGCCTAACTCGGGATAGGCCGAGTGCGCCATCTTACCGTGGGCGGCTACTTCATACCGCAACGTGCCCTTGGAGCCGAGGGCCAGCTGATTTTCGGTGGGTTCGCCGTTGATGATGTAGCGCGAGCCGCGCGGCGAGCGGCGACGCGGTATACGCTCCGGCGCTGTTGCGTTCCTCGCCCACCACGAAGAGCAGGCCGAAATCGCGTTCGCCGGATTCCAGCAGGTCTTCCGCCGCGGCGATCATAGCCGCGATGATGCCCTTGGTGTCGCACGCGCCGCGTCCCCAGATGTGTGTCTCGTCCTCGCGCGAGGCGATGAATGGCGGCACCGTATCCATGTGAGTGGAAAGCGTGACGGCGGGCCGGTCGCCGAACTCCGCGAACACATTGAAGCGGCGCGGCTTCCACAGGCATGCGCTCCACGGACCCTTGGAAGCGGGCCGCCAGCGGAGCCAGGCAATCGAAGAGATAGTTGCCGACCGCCTCCTCATTGCCGGTGATCGATTCGATATCGACCAGCGCGCGCGTTAGTTCGAAGACTTTCATAATTGACCAAACGGAAGGGGAATGCCAGGAGAAGTGAAACCACGCGCGGTGCAGCGTATTTTCATTCCCGATAGCGCTCCACCCGCCGGAGTGACGAGTGACAGTGAGCCGGGTCTTAACCCGATCCCCAACCGAACGGGATTGAGCTTCCCGCGCCGGTTTCGGCGGAACACCAATCGATCCCTTTCGCCGAAGCCTCCGAAGCGCAATCGGAAAACCGGCCCGGCTACTCATGACCGCCGCACCTCTACCGTGACAGACTCAGAATAGCGGAGGGGCGGAGAGCAAGTCAAATGCCCGGCGGGGCTTGGGGGTGTGGCTTGGGGTGGTGGGGACCGGGGAGGCAAGGGGCCGGCAGCAGAGGTTGCAGGGGCGTTTCCCGTTCCTGATCGGGCGAGATTCCGATCACGAATTGGGCTGCGGCCCGGGCCAGAGTCCGACATGGCGACTCTTGAGTCCAGTTGGCGTTGCATTAGGGTCACAAGCGCGTTTCTCGTTCCCAAATCGACGATATGGCTCACGATAGCCGTCACATTGGCAAAATGGGCGTTTTACGGCCAAGTGGCGGCTCGGCGGCGAAATTCAGTTACCTATATGCCTACTTCTTGTCCAAGTGGACTCGGTCCGTAAACACTACGCATAATTCTTGAGTGACCCACGACACTGCCGAACCAGCAGGCGACCGGTGTTTCGAACGTACCCGGATAGTCCAGGAGACGATTTCGTGCTTGTCGTCTCCTGGCAGACCGAATGGCGGCGGGTATTAGGATAATCGAGAGGCGGCGCTGGGTTCGCGGCCAGCTCGATGCATAATCAGGCTCGTGGCTCGACCATCGGGGCCAGTTTCAAAACTGATCCGTCCGCCAGTCATCTTGACGAAGAAGATATCCCCGCCCTCGGCAAACATTTCAAATACCGGCCCGGCGATAGGCTTCCCACCGGCCACGGTGACCTGGACGAAGAGGCGCCCGCCATCGCGCATGATGTCGAGAACGCGATCGGGCGACTGATAACGCCCCGTGTAGCGATCAAGGAGCGTGGGATGGCCAAGAATGCCGGTGTGCTGTTCCGGAGGATCGAGATTGGCAATCTGGCCCTTCGGATTCAGGAAATGCATCCCGATGTCAGAAACACCCCACAAAGCAGAAGCGTTTGAGAACGCTACCACTCCGACTCGGCTTTTCGGATCGTACCCGGCGAACGATCGGAAACCGCCAGTGCCTCCGTCATGCCACACAACCTCTCCGAACACTAACCACCCCAAACCGCTCTCGAAGCTTGCCTTGCCGGCGGGACGCCGGACGTCGAGCATGGCTTTCATGGAAGGGGCGAGAGCCGATGCCTTGTAGCCGAGGAACGCTTCCAGGAACGTCAGCATGTCGTTTGTCGACGAACGCAGTGCGCCTGCGCCGGCGAGCGTGGGAAGGTCCCAGTTGGCAACCGGCGCGAGCATCGCATTATGGCCGGTCGCCATGCGCTGCCTCATCGAGGGAGTAAGCGTGACGCCGGTGTCCGGCATACCCAGTGGACGCGTGATGCGGTTGCGGACAAGGCTCTCATAATCAGTTCCGGCGCGACGCGCTAGGATGTGACCAAGGAGCCCCGCGCCCAGGTTTGAGTATTCGACTTCAGGACCGGGGTCGCGCGGCAAGGTGTAGCCGGAAAGAAATTCGTACAATTCGTCCACGCTGTAGTCGGCGTACGGATTGGCTGGGTCCTTTCGATTCATGTTGCTGGGGACGGGCGGGAGCCCGGAGCTGTGCGTGGCAAGATCGAGCAGCGTGATGGGCTTGCCGCTTCGCTCCGGCATCCTGACATGTTCGGGAAGATACAGAGCCGCTGGATCGTCGAGGTTAACCTCTTTGCGGTTCACCATGTCCGCTAATAGCAGCGAAGTGAACACCTTGGAGATAGACCCGATTTCGAAGATCGTGTCTCCATCAATCGGCCGCGGATCGCCCTTGGCAGGGTTACCATGGGCGATTACCCGGCGGCCATTCAGGTCGAGGATACCTGTGAGAATGCCGGTCGCCTGTTTCTGTTGGTCGATACGTTTGACGAGAATCTCGCGGATTTCGTCGTCGCTAGGAGCTTGAAATGTTCCGAAAACATTGGGATTCATGGCTTTCAAATGGACTCCGCATTGCGCCCTGGAATGAGACCATAAGGTCGTTTCAGGACACACGCCGGCTATCGTGCCGAACGGTTGGTTTTAGAAGGAAGGCCTAGCGAGGACGGGCGGAAAGCAGGCAATCCTGAAGCGCACCGATCATCGCTTTATTGAGCGGATTGAATTCGTATCGCATAACGGATATACCTCCTTTCCTCAGTTGAGGGCCTGAAGGGTATCATGAGAGCGGGCAACGCAGCAAGAATGCTTTCAAGAAACATTTGCAGAGAGGTTCCTTCAGACTTGTATTCCCCGACCCGCTCCCCGGAAGTCCCGCAGCGTTTACCGATGCTTTGCTCCGGTCGGAATACGCCGCACGCGGAAGGGGGCTCCAGCCGCACGAAACGGGAGTTGTGGACAAAAGACATTAGCGGTAAATGACTTTTCAACGCACTCTCCCTCGGCGGACATATCTCACTTCGCGGCCTGAATCGTCAACATCCGGGGTCGCGCCCAACGGGCCGCGGGTGCGATGCGTTCGCGTCGGCCATTGCCGAATTGCGATTTCGCATCTGGGGCAGACGATAAACTGGGACATGGCTCGACGTCAGACGCCTCAGATCCATCAATGCATCTATTGCAGGGAATTGAAGCCTGTGGGAGCATTCAACCGGGAGCATGTGCTCTCCGAAGCGTTCGGCCACTTCAACGATACATTGGTCCTTCACAAAACCGTTTGCAAAGAGTGTAATACTCATTTTGATCGCCAGTTCGAGCGTCGGTACACACGTGGATCCGTTGAAACTCTCCTGAGATTTGAAACCGGGCTCAAGGAGCTTCCCGCCCCTGTCGTCAAATTACCGTTCGTCGAAGTGACGCTTCCGCCTGACCATGATTGGCACGGTATCCGCCTGGGGCTACGAATGGAGGATAAACTTCGCATCCACGTATTTCCCCAGGCCGCATTTCTCGAAAAGGAGAGCGGCCGGTGGATATTCCTGACCTCCTATGAAATCGATCGTGGCGCTCTGAAGGATACTACTCGCTTCGACCTCTCCAAATCTCGCGTGTTCGGAGAAGCCCAAAGCGACCGCAAAGCCGTGCTCGAGCAGTTGCGAGACCAAGGCATTACATTTGAGAATTGGGCCGATGAAGCCTCGACAAGCGGGGGATTCGACGGTCAGGATCTCCCGGTGGAAATCACCATCACCGTAAACAAGGGCATCCGACGATGCGTTGCCAAGTACGCGTTCAACTATCTGGCACACGAATGCGGAAAGCAATTCACGTTGAATCCGGCATTCGATGCAGCGCGATCCTTTATCAGGTACGGTACGGAACCGACCGAGCAACTCGTTCGCGAGAAGTGTGACCTTGATACCCTCAAGTGGTTTGGAGACAATCAACCCGGAGACAAAGCACACGAGCTGAGCGTCTGGTGCGGACCGCATGATTCAATCCTCGGGCGCGTCAGTCTCTTTGGCTGCATGCACTATGACGTCCTGCTTGCCCCGCGTTACGACTCTGTGTGGTTGCCAGTTTCGAGCTGTCATCGGTATCACCTCGGAACGCTCACGCTCCAGCGTGTTCCCCCGAGTCCTGTACTGCCAACGCTAAACATCTGATTTCCGGGTTGGCAGTTGAAGCCCCTTCCCGGCTTAATTCGTCCAGACCTTGTCCCAGAGGATTACGGCGTTCAACAAGAAGAATTTGGCTCCTCAGAGAGATTTCCCGCTGCCATCCGCCCGGTTGACGAGCGTCTCGGAAACAACTCCAGCCGCGCGAAACGGGAGTTGCCGTCAAGAAACGGGTCGTCGGTAAAGTGACATGCTCACCTGGACGTAACGTCGCCGACGCTGAGAACTGAGATCGCGGATTACGACCGACAAGTCG
>CAWDOH010000033.1:0-120073 GCA_963803725.1 Bryobacterales bacterium
CAGTCCGCCGGAGGAGGCGGACCGCTACAACCACCTGACCGACCCGGCGCGGCGGCCGGCCATCGAGGCGTGGTTCGCCGAACATGAGCTGACGCATTACTCGATTCTGCGGACGTCGGTAGTGCCGACGATCATCCAGGGCGGCTTCCGTTCCAACGTGATTCCATCGGAGGCGGAGGCCACCATCGACATCCGGGCGCTGCCCGATGAAGACATGCCGAAGTTCTACGCGTGGCTGAAGCAACTGATCAACGACCCGGCGGTGGAGATCGTGCCGCGCGGCGAAGGACGGCCGCCGGGGCAGCCTTCGCGAATCGACAACGAGATGTTCCACTCGTTTGAAGCCACGCAGCGCGAGATGTTTCCGGGCGCGATCACGCTGCCGTCGATGCTGACCGGGGCCACCGACAACGCGCAGCTTCGGTCGAAGGGAGTGCAGGCGTACGGCTTCGGGCCGGTGGTGAATGAGAAAGACGCCGCCGGCGGGGGCGGTGCGCACGGCGACGATGAGCGGCTGCTGGAAGCGTCGCTGTATAAGGAAGTGGAGTTCCTGTGGCGCAGCGTGGTGCGGGTAGCGGCTTCGGGCGGGACGCGCGAGGCGGCGCAATAGGCTTTCGGAGCGGCGCGCTATAGTCAAAGCAGTGCGTTATTTTCTCAGCCGCAGGCTGCCCGAGGCCAATGCGATCTTGCTGGTGGAAAGCGGGTCGCGCAGCATTGTAGAAGGCCTGATTCGCAATTTGCGGGCGACCTGGGGCGACGAAATTCCGATCGACCTGGTGACCTGCTATCCGACCCTGCCGCGCGGGTTTCAGGCGCACAATACGCGGCTCTACCCGGTGACCGGATATCGCGGAAGGGCGGGGCGGGGGAAGCTGTACCGGCAGCTCGCGGCCAACCGGTACGGCCTGGTGGGCATGGTGTGCTCGGATGAGCCGCTGATGACCAAGTGGAAGTGGCGCTGGCGCTGCGGCTTCCCGCCAAAGTTTTCGTCATCAACGAAAACGGCGATTACTTCTGGCTCGACCGCGGCCACCTGGGGACCGCTGCGCGAATTTGTACTATTTCGCGCGGGTCTGGCAGGGGCGGGCGCGGTGCGGACGCTGGCGCGGCTGTATCGTTCCCGTTTACTTTGGCGTATCTGTTACTCTATGCAACGGTTGTACATACCCGCAGAGCGCTGCGCGGAGGTTAAGAGATGAAATCCATCCAAGTGAAAGAGCCCGGCGGCCCGGAAAAGATGGAACTGGTGGAGACGTCCGATGCCGGAGCCGGGGCCCAGGCAGGCGCTGGTGCGCATGGCCGCGGCCGGCGTCAACTTCATCGACGTGTACTTCCGGAAGCGGCCTGTATAAGGCCGACCTTCCGATCACTCCGGGCAGCGAGGCGTCCGGGACGGTGGAGGCGGTGGGACCGGGCGTCACCGAAGCTCCGGCCGGCGACCGCGTGGCTTATGCCATGGCGCGCGGCTCCTACGCCGAATATGCCGTGGTGCCGGCGGCGCAAGCTGGTCAAGATTCCCGATCAGGTGGACTTCACGGTCGCCGCGGCGGCCATGCTGCAGGGCATGACGGCGCATTACCTGACGCACTCCACGTTTCCGCTGAAGGCCGGCGACACCTGCCTGGTACATGCGGCGGCGGGCGGGGCGGGCGGGCTGACGGTGCAGATGGCCAAGATGCTGGGCGCGCGCGTGTTCGGCACCGTGTCCACTGAGGAGAAGGCGCAGATCGCGCGCGAGCACGGGGTGGATGAGGCCATCCTTTACACCCAGCAGGATTTCGAAGCGGAGGTGAAGCGGCTGACCGGCGGGCGCGGCGTGGACGTGGTGTACGATTCGGTGGGCAAGACCACGTTCGACAAGAGCCTGAACTGCCTGCGTCCGCGCGGCATGATGGTGCTGTTCGGGCAATCGAGCGGGCCGGTGCCGCCGTTCGACCCCGCATCCTCAATGCCAAAGGGTCGCTGTTTCTCACCCGGCCGAGCTCTGGCCCATCACGTGCTAACGCCGAGGAGCTGCTGTGGCGCGCGGGCGACGTGCTGGGCTGGGTCGCCGCGGGCAAACTCAAGCTGCGCATCGACCGCACGTATCCGCTGGCGGAAGCTGCCGCCGCGCATCGCGATCTGGAGGGCCGCCACACGGCCGGCAAACTCATCCTGGTCGTATCCGGGTCCACATGAATCTGCAGGCCAAGCTGACGCTGGGATTCGTGTTACTGGCCACCCTGATGGTGGGCTTCCTCTCGGCGATGGACCTGGTGAACAACATGGACCAGCGTTCGAGGACACCCTGGAGCGCGCCGAGATGCTGGAGAAATGGGCCAGCAAGGACGTCAGCGACACCTTGAACTCGCAGCGCGTCAAGCCGCTCCGCGAGGCATTGCAGCGACCAGGTGCTGACGGAGAACCTGGTGGACCTGCTGGCCAACGCCCACGCCATCCTGGAAATCGCGGTGGTGGATCCGGCAAGCAAGGAAGTGCTGGCCGACAGCCAGCCGCTGCGGGTGGGCGAGAAATCCGAAGCTTACCCGGACTTCCGCGCGCTGGTGCAGAAGACCAGTTGGTACCGGAAATTCCGGGTGCTCTTCGAAACCGGCAATTATCAACTGGAAGAGATGCTGGGCGGACCCACGCCGGTGATCGCGCTGCGGGTGGTGGTGGCGCCGGCGTTCATCCGCAACGATATTTATCCGACGCTGAAGCAAAACGCCAGGGTGGCGATTGGTTCGGTGGTCGGGGCCATCGCCATCACGTTTCTGTTTTCCGCGCTGGCGTTCCAGCCGCTGGGCCGGCTGGCGCGGCAACTGGACCTGGTGGCGCGCGGGGAATACGAATCCGATAAGCTGACGGCGGCCAAGCCAGCCAGCGACGAGGTCTCGGTGATGGCCTCGAAGGTGAGCCTGCTGGGGCAGCGGCTGCGCGGGGCGCAGTACGAAGTCTCGGATTTGCGCGGCAACATCGACCGGCTGCTGAAGGACCTGGAAGACGCGGTGTTCATCTTCAACCGGGAGGGCCGGCTGGTTTTCGCATCGGGGTCGGTGGAGAAATTTCTGGGCAAGCAGCGGGACGAACTGGCGGGAGAGCCGATTGACGCAGTGTTTCCGCTGTCGACCACCTTGGGGCTGCTGATTGCGCAGGCCGCCGAAAACCGCCAGGCGATCCGCAACCGGCGGGTGCCCCTGGAGCTGCCCGGCGCAGTTTCGACCCCGGCGGTGGTGGTCTTCTCGGTGGACATTCTGGAGGAGATGCCGGGCGGCGCGGGCAGTGGCGCCGGGGTGCTGGTGCGGCTACGCGATCCGGAGGCCCAGCGGCAGCTTGGGCGGGAATTGCAGACGGCCGACCGGCTGGCAGCCATTAGCCGCGTGACCAGCGGGGTGGCCCACGAGGTGAAGAATCCGCTGAACGCCATCCTGCTGCACGTGGAGGTGGCCAAGGCTAAGCTGGCCCGCGGCGATACCGAGGTGTCGCCGCAGATGGAGATTATCGGGAGCGAGATTCTGCGGCTGGACCGGGTAGTGAAAACGTTTCTGGATTTCACGCGGCCGGTGGAGCTGAAGCTGGCCAATACGGCGCTGCACGACCTGGTGGGCGAGATGGTAGACCTGGCGCGTCCGCAGGCCAACGCGGCGGGAATTCTGGTGCAGGTGGATGAGGACTCGACGGATGGCGTGGAGGTACGGGTAGACCGCGACCTGCTGAAGCAGGCCATGCTCAACCTGGTAGTCAACGCCATTGAGGCGATGCCGGAAGGCGGCAAGCTGCGCTTCGAGACGCTGGCGCTCGACCGCACGGCGGAGATCCGCATCACCGACACCGGGCCGGGGATTCCGCCGGAGCTGCGGGATAAGATTTTCCGGCTGTACTTCACCACGCGGAAGCAGGGGTCGGGAATCGGGCTGGCGATGACGTTCCGGATCGTGCAATTGCACGATGGTAGCCATCGACTTCACCAGCGAGCCGGGGAAGGGCGCGAGCTTTTTTATCCGGCTGCCGATTGTGGCGTGAGGGCGGGGTGGGGCTGGGCGGCGTTTGAGGCCGGGCGGAAGATAGTGTGCGCTCCCGCTTACCGCTTGCTGACGCGCGCGGCTCCGAAACCAGTGCCCCGTGCGGCGCGCATGAGAAGCCGTGAAATAATCTAACACGCGCAAGCTGAAGCATGCGCCACCACGGCGGTTGATAGCGGGCGACGAGGAGTGCCGGTTGCGGTTACGGGTGCTTGGAGGTGCCGTCTTTCTCGCGCAGGGCCCATTGCAGGTTGTTGCGGGCCAGGGTGTAGGAGGGATTCAAGCGGAGGGCTTCGTTGGCGGCTTGGATGCCTTCATCCCAGCGGCCCATGGCGTTGTTGGCGGCGGCGATGTTGTTGTAGGCCTCGGGATAATTGGGGCGCAGCTTCAGGGCGGCGCGGGCCGCGAGGATGCATTCGGTGTACTGGCGGGATTGATAGAAGGCCAGGGATTCATCCAGGAATTGTTCGGGCGTGGGTCCGGCCGGGTGAGACGCGGGCGCGGTGAAAGCGGCGGCCGATAGCGCGACGCGGCCGGAGAGATAGCGCTGCGCGACATCGTCGTTGGGGGCCAGTTGCAGGGTTTCGCGCGCCAGCGCCTGCATGGCGGCGGGGTTGTTCTGCTCGGCGTAGATTTGCAGCAGCAGATGGCGCGCGTCGAAGGCCAGGCGGTCCTTGGTGAGCGCGGTTTCGAGAAGAGACGCGGCGCGCGGCGCCTGGCCCACGGCGTGGAGCCAGCGGGCGTAGAAGAAATACGAATCCGGAGTGTCCGGCGCCAGCGCCAGGGCGCGCTCGAAGTGGCGCTGCGCTTCGCCGCCGCGGCGCAGGCCGGCGTTGGCAACGCCCAGGTTGATTTCCAGGGTGGAGTAGTTGGGGGTGTAGACCTGGGCGCGTTCCAGGTAGGAGAGCGCGCCGGCATAATCGCCGCGAGCCATCAGGACCAGCCCGTAGTTCATCAGACCGCGGCCGTTCTGCGGACTCTTCTCGGTGACGTCGCGCCAGAGAGATTCCTCGGTGCGCCAGACGTTGTTGCGCTGGTGCGTGCCGACCGCTTCGGCCGCCAGGACCAGGACCATACCGGCCACGGCGGCGCGCACCCAGCCCGGGTGGACGATGAGGAGCAGGCGAACCCCCCAGACCACGGCGAGGGCTAATCCGACGAAGGGGAAGAACATGCGATGGTCGTTGGTCACCTCGGCCAGCGGCATCAGCGAAGTGGGCAGCAGCGCCAGGAAGAACCACAGCAGGCCGAATGCGATGGGGCGGGTATCGCGGCGGCGGGACGGCCCAGACGGCGACCGCACAAGAGAGCGGCCACGAAGAGGTAGCCCACGACGGCGTCGGTGCTGAACGGGCCGCGGACGTAGCTCCAGTCGCTATCGGCGCTCAATTCGGTGGGAAGGAAGAAGGACTTGAAATAGTGGAGCGCGACGTACGGCTGGGTGATGCGGTAGAGGAAGCCCGATGGGGCGCCGGGAGCGAAGTTGGCCGGCGTCATGGCCGATTGCAGCAGGGCGAACGCGGCGGTGACCAGCAGCGCGGGCACGATGGCCCGGAAGGCGGCTTTCCACTTGAGGCGCTGCAGCTGCGGAGCGGGCGCGGCGCCTTCGGCGGCCAGAAGGGTTCCCTGCTGTTCGAGGAGAAAAACGTACAGCAGGAGGATGGCGGGGAAGACCAAGGCAGGCGGCTTGGAGAGGTACGGCGAAGACCACGGGGACGAGGTACCAGCCGTAGCGGCGCTGGGCCGGGCGGGCGGCGAACCATAACAGGCCGGCAACGATTCCGAGGGTGCTGTACAGGTCGGCGCGCTGCACTATGTAATTGACGGTTTCGGCATTGGCCGGATGCAGCCCGTAACAGAGCGGTGGCGAAGAAGGCGGTCCAGAGGTTGGAGGGATGCGGGAGGGCCAGCGTCCATGATGCGGCGGAAGAGCAGGAACATCAGCACGAGCTGAAGGACGAACCAGAGGAAGGTGGAGAGGTGGAACCAGAAAGGCTTCAGACCGCGGCCCAGCCAGTAATCGACGGCCAGAGTGGTGGAGACCACGGGACGGTAGACGCGGTGATCGGGCAGGGCGCTGGAGTATTGGGTGCTGGTGAAGAAGCGCGGGACATTACGCAGGTCGCGGATGAAGAGGTTCTCGGTGATGGAGTGGAAGTCGTCGAAGTGGAAGCCGTTTTGGAAGTGGTTGGCGTAGGCTGCCAGGGCGGCGAGCGCCAGTACGCCCGAGAGAACCGTAGTTTTACTCACTCGCATCATGGTCTCGGCCAGATTGTAGCGCGGCGGCGGGGGAGCGCGCCGTACGGATAGAATCGGTCTATGCGGGTGCTTCTGGTTTTGGCCTGCGCGTGGTGCGGTTTCGCCCAGAACGAGACCGCGGTTCGCATTGAATCGGGAGGCGGCCGCAATGGCCGGCGTTCCGGATGGCGACGGACAAGCTGCTGGACCTGGAGCCGGAGATCGTGACGCGGGAGGATTTCCGCAAGCCGCAGCTCGATTTAATGAGGGAGACGCGGCGGCGTTGGGGAGTAGACGGTTACTTGGTTACTCGATCCAGCCGCCGCCCAGCACCAGGTCGCCGTCATAGAAAACCGCGCCCTGGCCGGGGGTAACGGCGCGTTGCGGGTCGTCGAAAACCACCTCGACGCGCGCGGGGTCGGCCGTGGGTGCAGAGCGTGGCGCGGCGCGGCGGCGTGCTTGTTGCGGATTTTCACTTGCGCGCGGACGGGCGCGTCGACGCCGGCGATGGAAATCCAGTTCACCTCGCGGGCGAAGAAGCGGCCGCGCAGCAGGTCGTCGTTCCCGCCTACCATCACGCGCTGCGTTTGCGGGTCGGTGGCGATCACGTAGAGCGGCTCGCCGGCGGCGATGCCCAAGCCGCGGCGCTGGCCCACGGTGAAGTGGTGGACGCCCTCGTGCTCGCCCAGCGTGCGGCCATCGGTGGTGACGATGTCGCCGCTGCGTGCGCTCCGGCGCCACGCCGGTCTCCTTCAGATAGGCGCTCATAAACGCGGCGTAATCGCCATTGGGCACGAAGCAGATTTCCTGGCTATCGCCCTTGGCGGCCACGGCCAGATCCATGCGAGCGGGCCAGCTCGCGCACCTCGGGCTTGGTCAGCTCGCCCAGCGGGAAACAGCGTGCGCGCGAGCTGCGGCTGCGTCAGGCCGAAGAGGAAATAGGTCTGGTCCTTGGATGCGTCCACGCCGCGCAGCAACTGGTAGCGGCCGGTGGCTTCGTCGTAGCGGATGCGCGCGTAGTGGCCGGTGGCGATGTGCTGCGCGCCCACCGCATCGGCCATTTCCAGGAAGCGGTCGAACTTGATGTAGTTGTTGCAAAGCGTGCAGGGGACGGGCGTGCGGCCGGCCAGGTACTCGGCGACGAACGGCTTCACCACCTGGTCTTCGAACTGCCGCTCGAAATTGACCACGTAATAGGGGATGCCGAGCTGCTCGGCGACGCGGCGCGCATCGTACACGTCGTCGAGCGAGCAGCAGCGGCCGGCCCGGCGGTCCTCCGATCGACCAAGCTCCGGCAGGCGCCGCTGGTTCCAGAGCTGCATGGTCATGCCGACGATGGTGTGGCCCTGGCGCACCAGCAGCGCGGCGACGGTGGAGCTATCCACGCCGCCGCTCATGGCTACGGCGATGGGTGGCGTCAGGCATGCACGGAGATCCTGCGCAGATGCGCGACGGAGGCTTCGAGCGCTTCCACCAGCGCGTCCACCTGCTCGGCGGTATTCGAGCGGCCCAGGGAAAAGCGCATGCTGGAGCGGGCGCGCTCGGCGGAAAGGCCGATGGCGGTGAGCACGTGCGAGGGCGTGATGGCGCCGGAGGAACAGGCCGAGCCGGTGGAGACGGCGAAGCCGCGCAGGTCGAGCGCGATCACCAGGGCTTCGCCATCGATGCCGTCGAAGTAGATGTTGCTGGTGTTGGGCGTGCGGTTCCAGCGGGCGCCGTTGACGCCCGTGCCGGGGATGCGGTCGAGCACGGCGTTTTCCAGGCGGTCGCGCAGAGCGGCGAGGCGCTCGGCATCGGCGGCCAGGTTGCGGCCGGCCAGTTCGGCCGCCGCGCCGAAAGCCGGCGATGCCCGGCACGTTTTCGGTGCCGGGCCGGCGGTCGCGCTCGTGATGGCCGCCGAACGCGACGGGCGCGAGCCTGGTTCCCTTGCGCACGTAGAGCGCGCCGACTCCCTTGGGCGCGTAGAGCTTGTGGCGCGCTCATGCTGTAGAGATCGACGCCCAGCGCTTCCACATCCACAGGGATCTTGCCGAGCGCCTGCACGCCATCGGCATGCAGCGGGACGCCAGCCTCGCGGGCGATGCGCGCGATTTCGGCGATGGGCTGGATGGTGCCCAGCTCGTTATTGGCGTGCATCACGGAGATCAGCGCGGTTTCCGGGCGCAGGGCGCGGCGCACATCGTCGGGGTTGACCACGCCGCTCGGCGCCCACGGGCACGCGCGTGACGGCGACGCCCTCGCGCTCCAGTTGGCGCGCAGGGCGCCAGCACCGCGGGATGTTCGATGGCGGTGGTGATGACGTGGCGGGCTTCGGCCGGCGCGCGCGCGCAGGCACGCCCAGCACGGCCAGGTTGTCGGCTTCGGTGCCGCCGCTGGTGAAGACCAACTCCGCGGGGTTGGCGTGGACGAGCGCGGCCAGCTGCACGGCGGGCCTGCTCCAGGCGCTGCTTGGCGGCCTGGCCGAAATGATGGATGCTGGAAGCGTTACCATACACTTGACCGAGACACGACACCACCGTCTCCAGCACTTCGGGAGCGAGCGGAGTGGTGGCGTTATGGTCGAAGTAGAAGTGCTGCACTGACTCATTCTAGCCAATGCCCAAACCGATCCTTACTCTGACCACCGATTTCGGCCTTTCGGACCACTACGTGGGGGCGATGAAGGGCGTGATTCTGAGCATCTGCCCGCGAGGCGCGCATGGTGGATATCAGCCACGAGGTGACGCCTTACGATATCGCCGAAGGGGCCTACCTGATCGCGCAGGCGTAGGACGTATTTCCCGAAGAAGACCGTGCACGTGGTGGTGGTGGACCCGGGCGTGGGGACGGCGCGGCGGCCGATCGTGATGGAGGCCGGCGGCCAGTATTTCGTGGCGCCGGATAACGGCGTGCTCTCGATGATCTACGCGCGGGAGAAGCACAAGATCCGGCTGATCTCGAGCGGAACGGTATTTCCGGCAGCCGGTGAGCCACACATTTCACGGCCGCGATATCTTCGCTCCCGTGGCGGCGCACCTGGCCAACGGGAGTGCCGGCCGCGCGGATGGGGCAGGCTGATTGACGATTACCTGCGCCCG
The DNA here is from genome assembly GCA_963803725.1 of Bryobacterales bacterium. GTDB lineage: Bacteria > Acidobacteriota > Terriglobia > Bryobacterales > Bryobacteraceae > JOPF133. The sequence goes on from CAWDOH010000033.1 coordinate 9,317, forward strand.
GCCTTCGAGAAGCCGCAGCAGACCGGCAAACGCGCGTGGAACGGGCGGATTCTGAAGATCGACCGCTTCGGCAACATCGTCACCAATTTCCACACGGACGATTTTCCGGGACTGGAGCGGCGCGATTTCCTGCTGACGGTGGGTGGCAAACAGATCGGCGTGCTGGCGCGCAATTACACGGAAGCCGGAACGGGGGAGCTGTTCGCGATTGTGGGCAGCTCGGGATACCTGGAGGTTTCCGGCAACCAGATGTCGGCGGCCAAGGAGAGCGGTTGCCAGAGCGGCGCGCCGGTGGAGCTGAACGTGTGGTGAGCGGGCGCTAATTCCCCACCGGCACTTTTTCCGCGCTATCCACCACCAGGACTTCGACGGGTGCCTTGCTGGCTTCGAGCGTGAGGCCCAGTTGCCGCTCGATGGCTTTGAAGATGCCGGGAGCGGCGGTATCGGCTGCGGTCTCCGGGACGGGAGCCGCATCGGGACCGCGGGAGGGCGCAGGCACGGGTTCGTCCGGCATCCACTCCAGATTGACATCGTAAGATCCCGTGAGGCCAGTGTTGTCGACCACCACTTGCTTTAACTGGCGGGAGAGCAGCAGCGCGAAGCGGGACATCGAGAGATGGGTGTAATTGAGGCGGCCGCGGCCGTAGTAGATTCTGCTGGAAGGCCCATCGCCCTGGGCTTCCGTCAGTTTCGGCCCATTCTTCGCGACCCCCAGGGCGAGGTGCTTGAGCGGTTTCCGTTCGCGATGCAGCACCAGGTGGAAGCGCTCCGCCAGCAGGGCCTGGGTCATCAGCAGAAGCCGGTCCTGCGGCGTATCCGGAAGAGACTTGGCCACGATATCGACGCGCAGGTGGCGGTCGCGGATCCAATCCGGACCGGAGATCAGTTCTTCGCTCGACAGGTTGTAGGCGTATTGGATGCACTCGCTGAGCGTGACGTTGGTCAGAGTGACCACGCCGTGGACGGCCATGCCCAGGTTGATGTACAGGAGGTCCCCGGTAGCGGTGCTCGGCTTGACCGACGCCACGTCGAAAACGGGCGCGGGTGCCGGCGCGGCGGGCTGGGCCAGGGCGGCGAAAGGTAGCAGCCAGGTGAGGATCAGGCGGAGTTGCGGTGCCTTCATAGGGGCCCTCGGATGGTTACTAATAAATTAGTATTAGGGCGTTCGGATGTCAACCGGCGGCACAGCTGTCGATCAGTCCCTACGTCTTTTGATGCTCTGTTCCAGCTCGCGCACGAAATCCCGCAGCGCGGTGCGATCGGCCTGCTGCCACTTGACCACCACGAAATAGCGGCCTTGGCTGAAAAACACGGTATCGGCGGAGGGCCGCCAGCGCTGCGAGAGAGTGACGCCCACTTCGGGCGAGGTGAGTTCGTAGACGCGCGCTTCGAGCTTGCCGGGACCTTCGTACTGCGCCGTTTCCAGGCGCGACACGGCGTTGCGGGGTACGGGGTCGCGGGCCTCGTCGACGGGCGTCTGGACCAGGCTGGTGCGGCGCCATCCGCCCGCCACGCTTTCCGGAAGCAGCGTGAACGGCCGCGTATTCTCGCGGCAGGCGGAGGCCATCGCCAGCAGGCCGGCGATTGCAATCCAGGCGCGTGGTGTCATCCAACTCGATTCTTGCATGTCCGCATGAATCGCGGTGCTACTATCGCAGTGATGGCGAAGTTCAAGCCGTACAAAGGCAAGCCCACCAAGAGGCCTACCCCGCCGGGAGGCATCTCCTGCCTGATCCTGGTGATCTCCGCCATGTTTCTGGTGATGTTCTTCCTCTACTACGTGATGAAAAATGCGAACGGATAATCGTCAGCCTTGTGACATGCGGCCCGTGGAAATCGTCACCGGCTACCTGAAGACCGCGGAGGGGTCGGCGCTCATCAAGGTGGGCAACACCCACGTGCTGTGCGCGGCCTCAGTGGAAGATAACGTGCCTCCTTTCCTGCGCAATACCGGCAAAGGCTGGGTGACGGCCGAATACTCGATGCTGCCGCGCGCCACCGCACGGCGCACCCCGCGCGAGGTTGCCAAGGGCCGGCCTTCGGGGCGCACACACGAAATCCAGCGCCTGGTGGGCCGCTCCATCCGCTCGGTGGTGGATCTGGCGGCGCTCGGCGAGCGCACCATCACGGTGGACTGCGATGTGCTTCAGGCCGATGGCGGCACGCGCACCGCCTCCATCACCGGCGCCTTTGTGGCGCTGGCGCTGGCGCTGCGCCAACTGGTGGAGTTTCGGGTGCTGCGCGCCTCGCCGCTGCGCGATTATATGGCCGCGACCAGCGTAGGACTGGTCGGTGGCGTCCCCATGTTGGACCTCTGCTACGAAGAAGATTCGCAGGCCGACGTGGACATGAACGTGGCCATGACCGGCTCCGGCCAGTTCGTGGAAGTGCAGGCCACCGCCGAGCACCGCCCCTTCGACGACGCCCAGATGACCAGCCTGCTGGCCCTGGCGCGCACCGGTGTGGCGCAGCTCATCGAAGTGCAGAAGAAGGTGGCGCGTATCTGATGCGGCTGTACTGCGCCACGGGCAACCCGGGCAAGCTGCGCGAATTCCGGCTGGCGGCGGAGATGCCGGACGCACCGCCGGTGGAAATTGAACTGCCGCCCGCCTACCGCGAAATTCCGCCGTGCGTGGAGGACGGGGCCACTTTCGAGGAAAACGCCATCATCAAAGCGCGCCACTACGCGCCGCATGTTTCCGGCCCGCTGTTCGCCGACGATTCGGGCCTGGAAGTGGACGCGCTGGGCGGCGCGCCGGGCGTTTACTCGGCGCGGTTTTCCGGCCCCGGTGCGACCGATGCATCCAACAACCGGCTGTTGCTCGAAAAGCTGCGCGGCGTGGAAGACCGCGCGGCCCGGTTCGTGTGCGCCATCGCGCTGGTGGAAGGCGGGCGGCTGATGGGCGTGTACCACGGCGCGGTGGAGGGCCGCATTCTGGAAGCTCCGCACGGAGCCGGCGGCTTCGGCTACGATCCGCTGTTTTACTATGCGCCTTTCGGTTGCACCTTCGGCGAGGCCGGCGAGGAGCGCAAGTTCGCCGTGAGCCACCGCGGCCAAGCGCTGCGCGCGATGCTGGCGGCGCTCAAGCTTCCACTTTGAACACGTAGGCCTGGCGGTCGGGTAGCGCGGCGGCCAGCGCATCGGGCACGCGGATGCGCAACTGAGCGCCCTCGCTCCGGAAATCGGCTGGCTGGCCGGTCTCGAGCAAAGTCACACGGCGCGCGGGCAGATCGTCGATGGCCAGTTCGCCTCGGGGCCGCCGCGGCACAATCACGTATACCGTCGTGCCTTTGGCGGTGAGGAACGCCTCCACGTGGGCGAAGCCGGCCGCGGGCGTGTCCACCATCCTGGTGATGTCGTACTCGGTCATGAACTCGCTATCCTGCATCTTGGGAACCGTGCCGGCGCTCCACTGCCGCGAATGTTTCCAGGCGTGCGTTCCGTAGATGGCCTCGCCGCTTTTGCCGAGCCACTCGCCGATCTGCGTCAGGCGGTCCTCCATGATCACCGGAATGCGCCCATCGGCGGTGGGGCCGATATCCAGCAGCAGGTTGCCGCCGCGGCTCACGATGTCGATCAGCATGAGCAGCAGCTCGCGGCCGGTGCGGTAATCGGCCACCGTCTCCATACGGTTGTAGCCATAGGAGTAGCCCATGCCGCGGTTCTCCTCCCAGGCGTGCGCCGCCTGTTGCAGGCCGCTGGTATACTCGGTGGTGTAATAGCCGCCGTGCTTGTGGCGGGTGTCCTTGCCCCAGCGGTCGTCGATGACCACGGTGTCGCGCACGGGCGATTCGTTGAACAGCCAGGCCAGCAGTTCGGGCGCGTGCCATTCCTCGCTGGTCATGTCCCATTCGCCATCCGAAAAAATAATCTCCGGCCGGGCGTGGTTCACCACGTCCTTGAATTGCGGCGCCATGTGTTCGGTGGCGTAGCGGTGGCGGTCGGACAGCCAGAGCGGATTGTACCATTCGTACAGCGAATAGTAGATGCCCATGTGCAGGCTGCGGCGGCGGCCGGCTTCCATGAGGTCGAGCAGCAGGTCGCGGCGCGGGCCGATGTCCACGGCGTTCCAGGGACGCCCCCAGGCGCGGTTGGCCTCAGCGTTGCGCCACAACGTAAAGCCCTCGTGATGTTTCGAGGTCAGCGCCACGTAGCGCGCCCCGGAGCGCACGAACACGTCGGCCCAGCGGTCCGGGTCGTAGAGTTCCGCGCGGAACATAGGGGCGAAATCGGCATACGGGAAGCTGGCGCCGTAGACGCGTTTGTGGAATTCCCAGGTCAGCGCGCCGTTGTCGGTGGGCTGCTGGGCCTTCATCCCGTTGGTCAGCGAATTCCAGTACCACTCGGCGTAAGGATTCTGGCCCTTGGCTTTGACGGCCGCGTAGGAGGGCACCGAGTAGACGCCCCAGTGGATGAAGATGCCGAACTTGGCGTCGTTATACCAGGCCGGCATGGGACGGCGGTCGAGCGATTCCCAGGTGGCCTCGAAGGAAGGGGCCGCTACGGCACGGCGGGCGGCGAGGGCCAGCGGCGCGGCGGCGCAGGCACGAAGCAGATCTCGGCGTCTCATGTGGTGTATGGTAACTCTGAGCTGACCAGGGCGGTCTGGGTTGCGGTGCGGTAGGTAGGGCCTCGACACCGCTGAGTCATGGGCGCTAAAGCGAGGCCGTTGGCAAACGAGCTCGCCTGCGCCACGAACCAATCTCAGGTTCGCATGTGGCGGCGACTTCCCGGACCGTTTGGGACGCGCATCATGCTGGACACGGTTTCGGCTGCGTTCAACGAGGGAGCGACCGCCGAGGAGATCGTTCTCACTAAGACGCCGCCTGCCCGGCCAGAAGGCTCTACAGATCTTTGAGCAGTTCATCCAACTGGAAGGCGTGGCGGATGGGGTGCATGACAGCGTGCTCCAACATTGAGTCGATACAGTAGCGCGTCTGCCATCGCGATGGGTACTCGGGAGTCTCCAGCTTTTCGTTGGGGACTTCCCTCAAGCGGATCCCGCCACCGCTCCAGGACGTGCTCCATGTAATCGTCCGCATCACGGACAATGGCAGACGCATCCGGGGCAGAGCGGATTCCGGGGTCCGGTAATGCCAACACCTCGCACATCCAGTTCATGTAGCCGCCGGCCGCGGAGAGCACGTGCCGTCCTAATGCTTCGAGCGATGCATAGTTGGGGTCATCGGTCTGTGGCAGGCTCACTGATCCCGCCAGGGCCAGCCTCCAAACGTGGACGAATCGGCGAAGATGCTCCTCGTGTAAGAGCACCAAGGCGCGAACAGCGCGAGAGCGGTATTGCAGATCGGATGACATGAGGAGAGGATAGCCGACTCACAGCGTTCCCGTCGCCGGCACTTGTCGCAGAAGGTTAAATCTTGGGACTCTACGCCCTCACGCGCGAGACGCTGCCGGGTCCCCAACTGCGAAAGACAATCCAGCCGTCCGAATACTCGCCGTTCCGTTGCAGTGCGCACCGCCCACACTCCCCCGAAACGGCCTCTGGGGAAGTGTCATCGGGTTAGGCAACGATAAGTCGGCGTGTCGGCGGCATCGCATGGGTCCGGTAGCGGGGCTGGGAGCCGGGTAAGCTACCGGGCGCCGTGCGTAGCCTGAGACGTGTTGGCTCGTAGGGATGCCACCGGAATCGGGGTGAGGGGCTGCCCGGCTAATTCCCCCCGGCGGGCGTCTGCGCTTTCAGGAAGGCGTCCACGTTGCTCTTGTCGATGAGGGTGGCGCCGGTGTCGATGAATACCGGAAGGGGCGAGCGGGTGTCCTCGGTCCAGTTCCCCACCAGCGACGGCAGCTTATAGTGATGCAGCATGTCCAGCGTCAGGGTGCCGAAGTGCGCCATGGTATAGGGCTTCTGGGCGATGGTGGCGGCGATCTTGCCCTTCTGGATCCAGCTCAGCGTGTTGGCGTCGGAATCCATGGCGACGATGACCTTGTTTTCCACCTTCTCGCGGTCGAGAACGTCGGCCACTTCCTGGCACGCAGTGGCCTCCAGGCAGACAAACGCGTCGGGCACGGACTTGCCCTTGACAATCTCCTCGGTGGTATCGAACGCGATGGTCGGATTGCCTTTCACGTCCACGGTGCGGATAATCTTCATCTGGGGATGATCCGCCAGGATATTCTTGTAACCCTGCAAACGCTCATCGAGGTTCAGTTGCCCGGGCATGGTGAAGACCACCACGTCGCCTTTGCCATGCAGGTGGTCAGCGAGAATGCGCCCTCCCATGAGGCCGGCCTGATAGTTGTTGGTACCGATAAAGGTCAGGCGCTTGCTGGTGGGGGCGTCGGAATCGATGGTGATGACCGGGATGCCCTGGGCGACGGCGGCATCGATGGGGTCCTTCATGACGTTCGGATCCGCGGCGGAGACCAGAATGCCGGCCGGCTTCTTGGCCACCGCATCGTGGAATGCCTGCGCTTCGCCTGGCGCGTCGTAAGTATCCGGGCCGACCATTTCGGCGGCCACTCCTAAGCCATTGGCGGCGCGAATCAGTCCGGCTCCGGCGGCCTGCCAATAGGCGAGCTTGGTGTTTACCACCACCAGGTAATATTTTTCGGTGACCTCATGCCGGGAACTGCTGCAAGCTACCATGACCAGCATTGACGCAACGGCAACGTATCGGGCGAGCCTCTTTTCCATGTTGTGCCTCCTGGCACTATACATATACGACTTTCCGTGTCGCGGAGCAAGACAGCCCGCCCGCGCTCATTCCATCACCAGCACCTTCAGGTGGGATCCCTCCGCGCCGCCGCGATAGACCCGCTCGGTGGCCTTCTGGAAATCCGCCGGGCGGGCGTTCGGAATGTCCAGGAACTTCTGCGGATTGCGATCCACCAGCGGGAACCAGGAGCTCTGAATCTGCACCATGATGCGGTGGCCGGGCGGAAGGTGTGCAGCACATCGGGCATCCAGTACTCGATTTTCGCGGGCTTGCCGGGGATGAACGGCTCCGGCTTCGAGAAGCTGTTGCGGAATTTGCCGCGGAACGGCTCGCCGCGCACAAGCTGCTGGTAGCCGCCCATGTAGACTCCCTTCGGGTTGGGCTCCGGGTCGGGATAGTCGTTGGGATACACGTCGATCAGCTTGACAACAAAATCCGAATCCGTGCCACTGGTGGAGACGCGCAGCACCGGCGTGATGGGTCCGGCGATGGTGACATCGTGATCGAGCGGTTCGGTTTCGTAGACTAGCACGTCGGGCCGCGCGGAGGCGAAGCGTTGGTCGTAGGTCATGTAATCCCCGGGCATGCCCATGCCGGGCGCGGGTTCGGCGGTCACCGGCACCGGTTTGCCCGGGTCGCTCAGATATTCGTCGGAGCCGCTGGCCTCAGGCGCGGTCCATGCCAGTTTCCCGCCGGCATCGAAATACAGCGAGCGGGCCGCGGCGGCCGCGGGCGGCCAGGCGTCGAAGCGGTGCCATTCGTTCACGCCGGTCTCGAACACGTAGGCCTTGGGAATTTTGCCATCCGCGCCGGCTTTGAGGCCGTTGCCCTTGCCCTTGAGGTTCTGGATGAAGAACGGAAGCTCGATGTTCTCCTGGAAAAATTCGCCGGTATTCGATTTGAAGGTGAGGTTGCCGAGCGAGTTGCCGGGGCCACGCGCCCAGCCGCCGTGGCGCCACGGACCCATCACCAGCGTGTCCGGGGCGATGGGGCCATTTTTCTCCAGGGCGTCGAACAGCTTCAACGGTCCGGAGAGATCCTCGGCATCGAACCAGCCGCCGACCCACATCACCGCGGGGGTTACGTGCTTCATGTGCGGCGCCTGGGCGCGCGACTGCCAGTACTCATCGTAAGAGGTGTGCTTGAGCAGGTCGTCCCAGTAGCTGTTGGCTTCCGGGTAAAGCTTCGCGCCGTTCGTCAGCGGACCCATGCGCAGGTAGAAATCGTACGCGTCCCGGGTGCCGAAGTCGAAGCGCGGCCCCGGCGTGGGCCGCTCCGGCGATTCCGCGCGCGGGAAAAAGCCGGCGTAAAACCCGAAGTTGGCGGCCAGGTAGAAGGCGCCATTGTGATAGGCGTCGTCGCCGTTCCCTACGTCGCCCATGGGGGCCTGCGGCGATACGGCTTTGAGCGCGGGGTGCGCGTCGATCAGGCCATCGGCGGCGAAAAAGCCGGGATAGGAGATGCCCCACATGCCCACGCGGCCGTTATTGTTGGCGACGTTTTTGACCAGCCAGTCGATGGTGTCGTAGGTGTCGGTGCTTTCGTCGGTGTCTTTGGGGCCGTCGTAGTGGGTCTTGTGCGGACGGACGTCCACAAAGACGCCCTCCGACATGTAACGGCCGCGCACGTCTTCATAAACGAAAATGAAGCCCTCCTTTTCGGCGGCCATGGATGGGCCCACCTGGGTCTTGTAGTTGTCCTCGCCGTAGGGTCCCACGTCGTAGGGCGTCCTCTGCATCAGAATGGGATAGGATTGGCTGGTGTCTTTGGGCACGTACACCGCGGCGAACAGGCGCACGCCATCGCGCATGGGGATGCGGTATTCGTACTTGGTGTAGTGGGCCAGGGTGTAAGCCAGCGAGGTGCGCGCCGATTCCGCCGCAGAGGGCTGAGCCGCAGCCGGCTGGGCCAGCAGGATGCTTCCCGCAAAGAGCACACCGAGCGTCGCAAATTTAGGAGGGGCCATTTCGCAAGTTATACCACGGCGCCGCGGGTCCCCAGGGGCGCTATACTGGCTCTCGCGTGCTTCCCAAAATCAGAGCCGCGTGGATTCCCGCGTGCGCCGCGCTGGCCGGCTGCGTGGCTCTGATCGGGGCGCTGACCGGCGCGGACGCGCCCGCGGCCGAAACCTGGCGCTTCGACCGGCTGGATTCGGTGGGCGGGCACGCCACCACCATTCTGGGTCATCCGCGGATTATCGATACCTCCATCGGCCCGGCCATGGCCTTCGATGGCGCCCAGGACGCGGTGCAGGTGGGTGTGCATCCTCTGGCCGGCGCCCGTACCTTCACCATGGAAATGATCTTCCGGCCTGACCCCGGCGGCGGCGAAGAACAGCGCTTTTTCCATCTGCAGGAAGTGGACCCGCAGACCGGCCGCGATACCGCCACGCGGCTGCTCTTCGAGCTGCGGGTGATCGACGGCCGCTGGTGCCTGGACGGCGTGGCGTTTTCGGGGACCGAATCGAAGGTCCTGATCGACCGCGCCAAGCTGCACACGCTGGGCGTGTGGCACCACGCCGCACTGGTCTACGATGGCCGTGAATTGCGCGACTACGTGGATGGCGAGGAGGAAGGTTCGGCCGCCGTGCAGCTTGCGCCGCAGGGAGCGGGCCACAGTTCCATCGGCACCCGGATCGACCGGCGGAGTTATTTCAAGGGAGCGATTTTTGAGGCCCGCATGACGCCGCGGGCCCTCGCGCCGTCCGAATTCCTCTCCGTCCCGCATTTTCGGGAGCACACCGTGGCCACCGGACTGCGCGGCGGATACCACGTGGTGGCCGCGGACCTGAACCACGACGGCAAACCTGACCTGATCGCCCTCGCCACAAGCGGCAACGAACTGGCGTGGTATGAAAACCCCACCTGGGAGCGCCACACGCTGGCAACCGGCTATGCCCATATGATCAACTGCGTGGCGGTGGGCGCGGACGCCGAGGGCATTCCGGAGATCGTGCTGGCCAGCGAGTTTAATAACGTTGCGGCGAACAGCCTGGGGGTGGTTTCGGTACTGCACCACGATGACGATCCGCGGCGGCCGTGGAAGGGCGTGGAAATCGACCGCATCCCGACCTCGCATCGCCTGCGGCTGGCGGATATCGATGGCAGCGGCAAGCCGGTGGTGATTGACGCCGCGCTCACCGGGCCGCACGCCCAGCCGCCCGATTTCCGCGGCGAGACCCCGCTGGTCTATTACCGGCCCGGCGTCTGGAAGCGCGAAACCATCGAGCCGCAGAACAGCGGCCTGGTACACGGCATCTACATCCTGGATTGGGACAGCGACGGGCGGGAAGAATTTCTGACCGCCGGGTTTGAAGGCATCCACCTTTTCAAGCTGCGCAAGGACGGCCAGTGGAGCCGGACGGCGATTGCCGCGGGCGCTCCCGATCCATGGCCGAAATCGGGGTCGAGCGACATTGCCGTGGGGCACATCGGCGGGGAGCGCTACCTGGCGGCGATCGAGCCGTGGCATGGCAACCAGGTAGCCATTTACCGCCTGCGTGGCAGCGTCTGGCAACGGCAGGTGATTGACGATTCGCTAACCGACGGCCACACCATCCAGACCGCCGACCTGGATGGCAACGGCGACGACGAAGTGGTCGCGGGATATCGCGGCGCCGGGCACAACCTGTACCTCTACCGTTACGACCGCGCCAGCGGCGCCTGGGTGCGGCGGACGCTCGACCAGGGCGGCATGGGCGCGGCTGCCTGCGCGGTGGCCGATCTCAATGGCGATGGGAGGCCGGATATCGCCTGCATCGGGTCGGCCACGGCCAATCTGAAGTGGTACGAGAACCTGGGGATGAATCCGAAGTAGGTGCCGAGGAACGCACGGCGGAGTGCCCTCCGGGCCCTCATGGGCGTTAGGGATGCCATTCGCGAAGATGACTCGAGGTGTCGGGCGATCCAGCTTTGCGAACCGCTTTTGGGTGCCAGCTCCCAGGACCGGACTTCAGGATCGCGTGCCGTGCGCTGACCCTTCGAAATTCAAGTTCAGTGCGTAGCCCGCGGACCGGGTGTTCCATCGGACCATTGGCCGGACACGACCATGAAGATAGTCACTCGTTCTTCAGGGTCGTCCGCTGCTATAACCGGCGAGCCCGGCAGATTTGCTCCCCAGCTTTGCGCCGCGTTGCCCGGAACAAAAAACATCACATGTGGATGCCAACTCCTGCCGCGGTCGTTTAGGTACTGCTGCTTCGACATCATGTAACACATGGCTCCGGGCTCGAGCACGGGCAGTTCCTTCTTATTCAGCGCAGAGGCGATCGCCGAAGCGACTTCCGTCTTCGATTTCCCCGCCAGCACCAGTTTCGTCTTCATCAGGAAAATGGGCACAAAGGTTCTTGTGGCCGACGGATTGAAGCAAATGGGGGAACGCACTTTGGGATTCCAGAATTCCGGTTCATCGGTAGCGGCGCCCCACGATCGTTCCACCAGACACAGAAAGCCATTCGTGCCCTTGACTGCGGTTGTGTACGCGTTCCGTCGCAGCACCATCACTTCGGCAGCGTCCGAAATGGATGGTGGAGCGGCACTGCGCGCCAGCGCGATTTCGGAATTCTCGTCCGGCATCAAATACTGGTCCATAGGAGCCATGGCCGGATAGGGAGCTTTCGCCGCCTGCGCTTCTGCCAGGCAGGCTGCGCCCGGTAAGACCGCCTGCAGGGTGAATATTAGCGCCAAAAAACGGTACGTCTTCTTTTGCATGGAACTCTCCAGTATGCGCATTCTCCGCCTCAGGGTGGGGACGTCCGGTCCCGAGATCGCGAGACGGTTTGGTTGAGATTAGATCATGAGACGGCCGAAGCGGTCAATGCGATCGGCGAACATTGCACCGGAGATTTCGGCCGGATCGCCGGCGACTCATAGAGTGGCCCGAAACCGCGATCGAGGAGATCAGGGCAGCTGGGCTGAGACCTTCCCTCGTCACTTCCCCCAACCGGACTTTAGGCCAGCGACTCTCGACTCTGAATCGGCTTCGGTGCGGGCCTGGTCTCGGCCGAGCCGCCGCGGCTACTACGGTGGCTTGTCCGCTCTAGTTACTTGTCGGCAACGGCTTGTCCGATTCGAGCAGTTGACGCTGTTCCTCAGACGACTCAGCAGGACTCGGTTCCACATCGCCGGAGGGGGCTCTCAGATGGTGGAACGATCAGCGCGTCCAGTCTTTCTCCAAAGATCTCAAAGACGGTAGACTCAAATTCCGGTCTCTTCCTCATCTCCCGGAAGAGTGGCCAATCCCGATAGCCCCCCAGCGTCACCTCCCCGCTCTTACCGATCCTCCTCATTATTGAGACTGCTCGTTGGACATCGTCTAAGAGTACAGCTTCAGCCAACTTAAACCGATCATTTAGGGCTGAGAAATCCTCTTTGGCGAGCAAGTCTTGCGCTATCTTTTCGTCGCCGGACCATTTGTAAGCCAGTATTCGGTTTAGGATCAAGACCAACCTGTCGTGCGCTGACGCATGCTTTTTAAACGTGTCTGTAGCGAAATCCAGCAGGGTCTTTGCAAGACCATATTTCTCTTCGGCCAGCAGATCGTAAGTTATCGAGATCAGATTCGTGTCAGCATCTGATCGCTCTTCGGGCTTCAATTTACGCCACAGGACGTGCGCCAGCTTCACACCCACCTCGAAGACGGTCTCGTAGGCCTTCTTGAAATAGGACCGAGAAACGGGCAATACTTGACCAGAACAGGTGCCCTCCAAGTTGACGTGGTTGGTGCGGCAGTTCTGAATATACTGCGCCGACACTCGCGCCCCGGCATGTACGCATAGATTCCGCCTTTCCGTCAATTCGACGAACGCCGGCCAAACAGCCAGGTCCTGCCGCAGCTTGACAGAGAATTTGTTCTCCAGCCATTCAAATTGCTCAGTGTGGCTCTTCCTGAGGACGGACTCGACCTCCCTATCGATTATTTGGTCCCGAGCCGCATCTAGGTTTTCAAAGGCCATCAGATCTGCGAAGGACAAAGTTCGTTCTGATCCGTTGAGAATCTCCGGACGAGCCATCAGCAGCGAGCGAATCAGACGTCCCAAGAAGGCATCATACTGGCTTACAAGCGCCACAAGAAAGCTTCGCGCGACCAGGACTCTGGCGGCACTGCTCCGTTGTCGCTTGCGAAGAATGAATCAAAACTTCAAGCTGTCGTCGGACCGGATCCTAATTACCACCCTCCCTTCCGCGTCCTTCCGTCTCTCAGACTGGGTCTCAAGGAAGGAACGAAACTGCTCGTGCGCGTGTTTGTACGCGCTCTCGATCGAGAGGTTCGCAAGCGGCAACGTTTCGGCCAAGCTGTCGGTCTCTTGAACGAACTGCTGAGTGATCTGTCCGATGCCATCTTCCGGCTTGGATGACCCGGGTGACCGTTTCGTTCCCAAGGGATCGTCGTTAGCGCCCGCCGTGCCTTCTTTTGGCTCACGTGTCATGGTTCTCGTTTATGATACCGCTCCCGTCCGGTTCGGACGCAATCCATGACGTTGCGGCGCGCGGTAGTGCCCGGAGTTTCGCCGCGCGGTCAACTAGTCCAAGAGGACAGCTCCGATACGCTGGCTTCGTCGGCGTCGAACTCAGCTAAAACCTATTCCTCCCAGTAAACGGCGATCTGGGAAGTCGTCACCGCACGCGAACCCGAGATTAGATCGCGCGCAAGCGAGGTCGTTTTGCCAACGGCCTTATTTTGAGACGATGACCTCCGGGGCTGGAGGCGCGCTGGAAGAAGCGGAGAAAGACGGGATCGACATAGCGGGGTTCCGGAGAGTTTAACGCCGAGGTGCGGAAGAGAAAGCGGAATTTCTGGCCGCGCCCGGGGTTTAGTTAGGTTCGCGTGGCCGCAGCGCCGGGCACCCCAAGAGGGGCGGCGGGTGATGGCGCACGGCCGGTTGCGAGCGGCGCGGCGCTCAAGGCTTCGGCGCAGAAGATCACCAGCGAGATCCAGATCAGGTCGGCCAGCAGAAGGTGCACGATTTGCATCCACAGGGGAGCCAGTAACAGCAGGTTGGCCGCGCCGGCGGCGAGTTGAAGGGCCACCAACCCCAGCAACGCTACGGCGCGTGGGCGCAATTCGGGATGGCGGGCCATGCTGGAAAGCGCGTAATAGCCGAGCCAGACTGCTACGGCCGCGGCGATCATGGGGTGGAACAGGCGCAGGCGCAGCCAGAAATTAGCCATCGGAGAGAAATCCTGCGCCAGCCCGGCGGAGAGCGATGCCGAGGGGTACAGCGTATCGCCCAGGGCGGTAATGGCCCCGCTGATCCCCAGTAACGCGACGGCAGCTAGGCTGGCGGCGGCCGCCACCGCCGGGCGGCCGGTGAAGCGCGCCGCTTGGCGGCCCGCGCCCCACCATGCGGTCAGCGTCAGGACACCGAGCAGCGTGAGGGTGTTGAGCAAGTGCCCGGAAAGCCACCACGCGCGGCTGGGCGAAGCGTTTTGCGCCACTTGGTCGAACAGCACGAGGCCCGCGCCGATGAGGGCTTCGCTCACCAGAAAAACGGCCGAGAGGACCGCCATGGCGCGTACAGCGTGTCGCCGGGGGAACAGGCGGAACGCCCAGAAGACCAGCAGCGCGACCATGGGCAGGTCGGCGCCGGTCATGGCGCGGTGGGTGAACTCGATCAGCGTGTGGAGGGTGGGCGACGTGGGGATGACCTCGCCATTGCAGCGTGGCCAGTTGTTGCCGCAGCCCGCGCCCGACCCGGTGGCGCGCACCAGCGCTCCCCATAAGACTACCGCCACGTTCAGAGCCACCACGGCCCAGGCATAGCGCGCAAAGCGGCGGTAAGCGTTTGTCGAGGGTTGCATGAAATTTCATTGTAGAAGAACCGGGTGAGAGGGGCGGCCGATGCACTGACACCGACACGCCGGAGCACGGCGGCCGTTTCGAACGGCGACACAGGGAATCGGCGACCGGGGCAAGCAGCGGCCGTGGCGCTCCGCGACCCGGGAATCGGCGACCTCGGCAAGCGGCGGCGCCGATGGGACACCTCAACCCGGGCTACCTCGGCAAGCGGCTGCACCTGTGCCGGCGACCCTGAGCGCGCGGTGCCAGCGCGAGCGATACCGGTGCCACTCCCGCAAAGCCGTGGCGTCGGCGCCCACCCTGCCGCGCGGCCCTGCATCGCGGCGCCTGCACAGCCGCGTCTTGCCGGTTTCCGCGCAATCATGCTAGCCTGGAATTACGGAATTTCGGGTATTGTTATATAGTTAAGGAGAAATCAATTATGCCATTAGTCTCGATGCGGCAAGTGCTCGACGAAGCTTCTCTGGCCGGCTACGGCGTTGGCGCGTTCAACGTCAACAATATGGAACAGATTCAATCCATCATGGAGGCGGCTCGTGAAACCAGGTCGCCGGTGATCGTGCAGGCCAGCCGCGGCGCGCGGGCTTACTCGCAGGACCGGTTTTTGTACCACCTGATGCTCGCCGCCACGGAAGTCTATCCCGAGATTCCCACCGTGCTGCACCTGGACCACGGCAACAGCGTGGAAACCTGCAAGAGTGCCATCGAAATGGGCTTCACCAGCGTGATGATGGATGGGTCGCTGATGCCCGACGGCAAGACGCCCTCGTCGTTTCGCCTATAACGTGGATGCCACCAGCAAGGTGGTGGAGTTGGCGCACGCCAAGGGCGTCACCGTGGAAGGCGAAATCGGCTGCCTGGGCGGCATTGAAGACGGGCATGGCGCGGGCCTCGATGGCCTCAGCCACCTTACCGACCCTGAGCAGGCGGTCGAATTCGTGAAGCAGACCGGCCTGGACGCGCTGGCCATTGCCATCGGCACCAGCCACGGCGCTTACAAGTTCACCAGTAAGCCCACCGGCGAAACGCTCAAGATGGAGCGCCTGATCGAGATCCACCGCCGCCTGCCGCAGGTGCACCTGGTGATGCACGGCTCTTCCAGCGTCCCCAAGGATCTGCAGGACATCATCAACCAGTACGGCGGCAAACTGAAGCCCACCTGGGGAGTGCCGGTGGAGGAGATCCAACTGGGCATCCGCAACGGCGTGCGCAAGATCAACGTGGATACCGACAACCGCCTGGCGATCACCGGGGCCATCCGCAAGGTCTTCGCCGAAAAGCCCGAGGAGTTCGATCCGCGCAGCTACCTGAAGCCGGCCCGCGAGGCCATGAAGAAGGTGGTGGCGCTGCGCATGACGCAGTTCGGGCAGGCCGGCCACGCCGGCGATTACGCACCCATCCCGCTGGCGAAAATGGCCGAGCGCTACGCGGCCGAAACCGTGGCCGTGTAAAGCAACCCACTGTACAATTGAATGGTGAGCGTCCAGGCCTTGCTTTCGGAACAGGAGTTCCTGTGCTTGCCGGAATCCCCGGGCAAGCAGGAACTCCTCGATGGAGAACTGATCGAATTGCCGCCTGCTAAGCTTTCCCATAGCCAGTTGGCTATGCTCATCGTCGAACTGCTGCGAACGGTTTTGGACCTGTCACGAGTTTGTGTCGAGGCTGGCTACCGGGTTGGCCCCAATCGGTGGCTCGTTCCGGATGTGAGCGTTCTCTGGCCCGATCAACCCATCGAGGACGATTGGCCCCAGGGCGCCCCCATGCTCGCCGTTGAGATCGCCTCACGCGGCAACACCGCCAGCGACCTGGAAAGGAAGCGGCTGCAATACCTCGCCGGCGGCGCCGGGGAAGTTTGGATCGTCTATCCCGAAACCCACAGCATGCTGGTCTCGCGCCAGGATGGCACCGTGGCGGCCGTCGATCCCGCCGCCGATTATCGCTGCGAACTGATTCCCGTGGTAATGACACCCCAGTACCGCACGCCGGTTGTCTGACGCCGTCCTGATTTTCACACCGCCGGCGTAACCTTTTCCTCGCCGCGCAGTATAACGGTCGATGGCTGCCATACTGCAGGATCTCCGTTATTCCTTGCGCACTTTGCGCAGGTCGCCCGTTTTTCTGGCCGTCGCCGTGCTGTCCCTGGCACTGGGAATCGGCGCCAACACAGCGATCTTCACCCTCATCCACGAACTCATTTTGCAGCCGCTCCCGGTGAAAGATCCGGAGCGGCTGGTGATGCTGGCCGGCCGCGGCCGGCACTACGGCGGCAACAACGGCATGAACAAGATTTCCTACCCGATGTACTACGAAATCCGCGACCAGAACCAGGTCTTCAGCGGCATGTTCTGCACCTACCCCACGACCGTGAGCGCCACCTTCCAGGGAAGCACGGCGCTGATTGGCGCCGATCTGGTCTCCGGCAACTACTTCCCGGTGCTGGGCGTGGGCGCGGCGGTGGGCCGCGTGTTCACGGCATCCGACGATCTCATCCAGGGCGGCCATCCCCTGGCCGTACTCAGCTACGGCTATTGGCGCTCGCGTTTCGGCGCCGACCCCAGCGTCGTCGGCAAGCAGATCGTGATCAATGGACGGTCGCTGACCATCATCGGCGTCAGCCGCGCCGGGTTCGACGGAGTCGAGCCGGGCCGTGCGCCGCAGATCCGTATCCCCATCACCATGTCCGACTACCTGCCGCGCACCGATTACAGCCGCATGAATGACGACCGCTTCCGCTGGACGGAGGTCTTTGGCCAGCTTAAGCCCGGCATGACTATCCAGCACGCGCAAGCCGGACTGCAGCCGCTCTTCCACCAGATCCTCAACCGCGAAGTGACCGAGAAACCCTTCGCCAAGGCATCCCCGCTGGTGAAACAGGAATTCCTGAAGATGTGGATGGAGGTGATGCCGGGTTCGACGGGCCGCTCGAACCTGCGCCGCGCCTACTCCAAGCCGCTCTTCGCGCTCATGGGGATCGTGGGACTGGTGCTGCTGATCGCCTGCTCGAATCTGGCCAATCTGCTGATTGCGCGCGCGTCCGCACGGCAGAAAGAGATCGCCGTCCGCGTGGCGCTGGGCGCGGGCCGCTGGCGGCTGGTGCGCCAGCTTCTGGTGGAAAGCCTGATGCTCGCCGCGGCGGGCGGAGCAGCTGGGTATAGGCTTGGCCGTGGCCATCGACCAGGCGCTGATCGATTTTCTGCCCTCCGGCCACACGCCGCTCTCGCTCTCGAGCACGCCGGATTGGACCGTGCTGGCCTTTACCTTCGCCATCTCGCTGGTGGCCGGGACGCTTTTCGGCCTGATTCCCGCCCTTCAGGCCACTCGGCCCACACTGGCGGATACGCTGAAAGACCAGGCCGGCGCGGTGATCCGCGGCAGCTCCGCGGGATTGCGCAAAGGCCTGGTAGTGGCGCAGGTTTCGCTCTCGTTGCTGCTGCTCATCGGCGCGGGGCTGTTCCTCGAGAGTCTGCGCAACCTGAAGACGCTCAATCCCGGCTTTGAAGTGCGGAACGTGCTGGCCTTCGATGTGGACCCCACCATGAGCCGCTACGACCCGGACTTTACCAGGGATTACTACCGCCGCCTGCGCCAGCGCCTGGACGCGCTACCGGGCGTGGAATCGAACGCGATGGCGGTGGTGCCGGTGCTCGAAAACAACGAGTGGGACAACTGGATCACCATCGAAGGCTATTCGGCAAAGCCCGATGAGCGGCCCGATCCGCACATGCAGTATGCGAGTCCCGATTTCTTCAAGACGCTTAAGATTCCGGTGCTGCTGGGACGCGACTTCACCGACCGCGACACCAGCGGCGCGCCCAAGGTGGCCATCGTGAACCAGAAATTCGTCAAGCGGTATTTCGGCGACGCCAACCCGATCGGCCGGCACTTCGGCATGGGCATCGATCCGGGAACCAAACTGGATATCCAGATTGTAGGCGTCGCGGCGGACACGAAATACGAAAGCATGCGCGACGAGATTCCCGAGGAAATGTACATTCCGTACGACCAGAAAGGGTTCGCGAATGGCTGCACGGTCTACCTGCGCACGCGGGGCGACCCGGACCGGCTGTTCAACACCCTGCGCGCAGCCGTGCGGGACGTGGATGCGAACGTGCCGATGTACGACATCCGAACGCTTGAAAACCAGGTGGAGATTTCGCTCCTCACCGAGCGTTTGCTGGCCACGCTTTCCAGCGTGTTCGGATGCCTCGCAACGCTGCTGGCCGCTCTTGGCCTCTACGGCGTCATGGCCTTCATGGTGGCGCGCCGCACGCGCGAGATCGGCATCCGCATGGCGCTCGGTGCGGGACAGGGAACGGTGGTGTGGATGGTGCTAAGCGAGACCCTGTCGCTAGCCGGGATCGGCGTCGCCCTCGGCCTGATCGGCGCCTACGGCCTGACGCGTCTGATTCAGGCGCAGCTTTTCGGCGTGAGCCCGGCGGACCTGCTCACCATGGCGGCGGCCTCGCTGGGAATCGCCGCGGTGACCACGCTGGCCGGCTACCTTCCGGCGCGGCGGGCCACCCGTATCGACCCCGTGAGCGCGCTGCGCTGGGAGTGAGGCCCAGGTGCACCGCTGCCACTGCGGCCCGCGCCGATGTTTACCAGTTCTGCACCGCCGACAGCACACCGTAAGCTGCCCGGGAGCAGCATGCAGTCGAGGCCCACGCCTGCAAGCGGGGGCGGATGCCACCTCCCGCCAAGAGGCATCTGATCCAGGTTGCCGGCCAAACGGGTTCGCGCCAGGCGGTTTTCGACCGCCCCCTTCAGATGACGCTCTAAGCGCCAAGCCGGGCCCGAATAGCGGGGCCGGCTGGGTGGGCCCGAGCATCAAATCCCAATCGCTCCTTATGAGGACGCGCCGCAAGCCGCTGATTCTATTGAGTCAGCTACTCGCGTCTTTTGCTTTGGTGGCCCGCCGCGGGCCATAGGGCACTCCCTTGAAGACGCACCGCAAGCCATTGATTCTATTGCATCGGCACATTGCGCGTCGGGATTGCCTTTGGTGGCCAGCAGGCCATAGAGCACTCCCTGTGAAGATACAGATGCAAGCCACTGATTCTATTAGGTCGGCCACTCGCGTCTTCATCGCTTTTGGTGGCCCGTCGCGGGCCATACGGCACTCCTTTGAAGACGCGCCGCAAGCCACTGATTCTATTAGGTTGGCCACTCGCGTCTTCATCGCTTTTGGTGGCCCGTCGCGGGCCATACGGCACTCCCTTGAAGACGCGCCGCAAGCCCATTGATTCCATTGCATCGGCACATTTGCGCGTCTCCATCCGCCTTGGGCGGAACCGCAGAGGCCATTAGGGGCAGTCCCCCCATGTCGCGGCTCCGAGCACCAGTTTCGGAGCCGCACGCGTGAGCAAGAAGTACGGGACAGCACACTGGCGCTTCCAGCGGCCGCAAACTGCCGGACTAGCTTCAAGCGGGCCGGAAGCTACCGGCGGGAGCTGAACTCGGCGCGCTCTTCCCGCAGGCGCTCCAGGTCGAGGTCTTCGGCGCACGACAGATCCAGCACTCGCACGCGCTGCCCCTCCTTCAGTTCCTGCAGACGGATCTCGCGGCCGTTGCGGAAGCGTACCGCATCGCGGTAGCTGTGCGCGGCGGCGCTGATCTGTGTGAAGGTGACGTCCTCGACCGAGCCGATCGCGAATTCGTGCTGCAGCCGCGGGGAGATGTCCTGCAAACGCAGTTTGGCTCCGGGCGGAATGCAGACGGCGCAAACCGGCTTACCCTTGGTGGGGTTGAGAAACTCCTGCACGGCACGCCAGAACCCACGCCGGGCGGTGGGGGCGGGCGCCGTGGAAATCTTCAAATCGTCGGGTGTGGCCAGCCCTAGAGATCCCGTGGGAAACCGGTGTGCCACCAGATCCTCACCCTCTTGCGCCAGCCGGTTTGGAACTGCCATCAACGAATAGTCACACATTTCTTATGATCCTCCTTAAATTTACGGATTCTCCGGGACTAAATGCCCTGACCTGACGGTCTGCGCCCCATCTATGGACATAAGAGCGCTCCAACAGATAGGGTATTTACCCGTGTCGCCCTCTTGGTGAATGCCTTGGTTACGCAGGAGGGGCTGGTGAAGGCTCCCGCTGCGTGGAACGAGGGCGCGGACTGCACCCAGACCCGCCCAGTTTACGCTTCCCGTTACGCTCGTTCCCCTGAAATCTGCCGCTGGGAATCGCATACAGCTTTCGGCAATTGTACCCCAGTCAGACAGACGGATTCCGGCTTCTTCCAAACGCTGTTCCGCACCGCGGAGTGGAGCAGGCGTCTGGTTGGCCGAAGCGGCCTTGTGTCGCCCGACAGTGATCCGGACGGCAGTCGGTAAGTGGTTTGATTGCAGCATATAACTTCGTGCGATGAAATAGTCTCCCCGAGTTACGCCCCTACCTTGAGTTTCCTGTGCGGGCAGTCCGTTGACAAGCCGCGAAAGCACGGCGCCGTACGGTTGCCGCGGGCTGATTGTACAGGCCCACACTTTTTCCACGGAGGGGTGAATTTAGGCGCTGCGATGGCTTACACAAAACCGGCTGAGTTTAGAAAAACGGCGGGCGGGAACCGCCCGGTTTCCCGGCCCGGCCGGGATTGGGAGGCGCGGCTGCGCCAGTTCTGGAATAATGGAGGTTAACGAATGATAATCCAAGCGGACGGATCCGCCTGCCGCGCATGGCCACCAGGAGCTATTGCAGAGGGAGCAGTCCGTCCCGAACAGTCCTTTTGCCTGACATTCCGGCCGTTTGTAACCTGTGCCCATGGCAGTACGCCTATCCAGTCGGAGCCAAGGCGATTGATGCGTGCCGGCACTCGCGGTGAGGCATGCTGGTAGAGTTCGATTTGATCCGGCGTGCCCAGGCAGGCGACGGCGCGGCGTTTAACGAAATCGTTTTGGCGTACCGGAAGCGGATTTTGGGGACGATCACCCGGCTGATCGCCCGTCCGGAGGATGTCGAGGATGTCGCACAGGAAGTTTTTTTGCGGCTTTACTTTTCGCTCGACCAACTGCGGACGGCGGAGGTCTTTGAACCCTGGCTTTACCGCCTGACGGTGAACGCGGCCTACGATTATCTGCGGAAGCAGCGGCGCCGGCAGGAGTTCCGCATGTCGGACCTGTCCGAACAACAGGTGATGATGGCCGACGCTATGGCGGGCGGCAAGGCCGAACTGGAAGACCAGCACCAGAAGAAGATCCGGGAATCGGTGGATTCGCTCCTTGGGGCGGTATCCGAGGCCGACCGGATTCTGTTGATGTTGAAAGAAGTAGAAGGACTTTCGTTGAAGGAGCTTGAAAAGATTTACAAGGTCAACGAAAATGCTCTTAAGGTACGATTGTTCAGGGCCCGGCAACGGGTTCTGAAGGCTTTTGGGAAACGTGAAGGAACCGGCGACAGCCGGTAGAGGTCGAAAAGGTTCGATATGGCTCCAATGCGCGGAGATGAAGAAAAGCTGGATGCTCTGTTCCGGGCGTACCGGAACGCCTGCCCTCCTCCGGAGGTAAGCACCAACTTCATGCCCGATCTGTGGCAACGGATCGAGGCTCGCCAGGGTTTTCTGTTCTCTTTCCGGCGGCTGGCCAATGCCCTGGTTCCCGCGGCAGTAGCGCTGTCCATTGCGCTGGGAGTTTACGCATACACGCCCCGGCATATTTCCAGTTACAACACCCAAACCTACATTGAGGCTTTGGCGGAAGCCAACCCGGTGGATGCGCCCGAGATTGTGGGTCCGGTGAAGTTAGACCTTTCCGATCCGGGCCGGTGAGCGGTTCCAAATGGTCAAATCCAGATCGTCCGCGATACTCTCCGTTGCTCTTGTGTTTCTGAGCGGGGCCTTGGTCGGCGCCGTGGCGAACCGTCTGTATATGGTGAACACGGTTTCGAGCAACTACACCACACTGCCCCCGCGTCCGCCGGACCGAAATCCTGAGGACGTGCGGCGGCACCGGATCGCGGAGATGCGGACTGACGTTAAGCTTGACGATCAGCAGGTGAAAGAGTTAGAGCAGATCTACGATCGCACGCTGGAGCAATTCAAGGAAATCCACAAGCGTCTGGACGCGGAAGGCCGGACGGTGCAGGACCAGCAGATCGCAGCCATTAAGGCTATCCTGCGCCCCGACCAGGTGCCTCTGTACGACCAGCTCCGCGCCAAGCACGACGCCGAACGCAAAGCCCGCCATAAAGACGACAAGACGGACCGGAAGTAGGCCGCGGACGATCTACGCGCAGCTCTGGGGTAATTCCCCAAGCACGCCGGCGGCAGTCTTCTTCGCGTAAGGAAAAAGCCGACGCAAGCGGAGACACGGCGCTTCGAGCGCATACCACGAAAGCACAGCGGCACCCACCGATAGACCAGCGGCTAATACGGTGAATACCACCCCATCCAGAACCGGCAAGAGGCAGCCAGGGGCGTTGGCCCCGCTGAAAAGGCGCGGAAGCCAGGCAAACACCGCTGAGTAATGGGTCCCGGCGCCGAGCGCGAAACCGGGCGCAAGCAGGGCAAAGATAATAAGGGTGGAAGACATAGAGGGCGCAGCTGACTTTCCCCAGGAACCGCAGCGGCCCGGCCGACATTGCGACGGACAGCCAATCGCCAGGCGCAGATTCCGGAGCAACCGCCGGCGCAACCCAAAAAATGACGGCGAGGGCCACGTAATAGAGAGGGAAGATGCGGATGGTCCGGCGGGCGTAGAAGTTGCGAAAGTACCCTGCTCCTCCCTTGGCGTCAAACAGGATGCCGGTGATCAGAAAGCCCGAGAGGACAAAGAACAGGTCGACGCCGGTCCAACCGGCGAACAGGACCGCTTGAGCCAACGCAGGGCAGGACTGGTCACGGAAAACCGTTCGGAGATGCGAAACCATTACGACCAGGATGGCAACGCCCCGAACGCCATCGAGCGCCGGTATCCGGGCGGGGAGAGGCGCGGCCGTCTCTGGGGCCGGTGCATTCCCGTGGCCGACGGATTCGTCCGGGATTGCAAGTTGCAGATCGCTTCCTGGCATCGAAAATAGGACACGCTTGTCCCATTTTTATGCTCGAATTCGGCTGGCGGCGCAAGTTGTAAAAGGATATTAGGGGGTTATTTTCTGGAGATAGGATTGCCGGGCCGTAAAGACTTTACCGCAACACGTTGGCCGTCTGCAGCGCGCGGCGGGTCCGCCGCAACTGCCATAGTGCCGCAAGCCAGCAGCAGCACGGTCAAGGCTCTCATTGGGAGCGGGCCGGCGTTCAGTTTTCGATAGCCGCCGCGGCCATCGCCATAAAGCTGTTGATCTCGTCGGCTACGTCGCCTCCCCCGTTGGTTCGCTGCATGAAAATGATGCCGACCAGGTCTTTGGCCGGGTCCACCCATCCGTAGGTGCGATAGGCGCCACCTTTCACGAAGCTGCCGATTGAGTTGTAGCGGAAAGTGCCGAGCGTTTCGCGCACCACCTCGAAGCCGAAACCGTGACCCACGCCGGGTGCGAAGCCCGCCTTCATGGAGCCGGTCTGCGACGTGGTCATGGCCTCCACCGCCGCCGCCGAGAGGATCCGCCGGCCGTTCAGCGTTCCTTTGTTGAGCATCATCTGGTGAAACCGCGCCATGTCGGCAGCGGTGCTGAAGAGGCCGCCTTCGGGCGCCGGAAACTTCGGCGGCGGCATGGACACCCGCTTCAGCCCGCTGGCCTCGTAGGTGTAGACCGACGCCACTCGGTTCGCCTTGTCGGGCGGAGCGAAGAAGAAGGTGTCCTGCATTTCGAGCGGCCGGAAAATCCGTTCGGCCAGAAAGCGGTCGTAAGACTCCCCGGTGACCACCTCGATAATGCGGCCAAGCGCGGCGATCCCGATATTGCTGTAATTCCACGCCGTCCCCGGCTCAAACAGCAGGGTGGCCCGGGAGACGGCGGCGACTCTTTCGGCCAGCGTGCCGGGCGGGGCCGCGCCCGTGGACACCGTGCCCGGCAGCCCCGAGGTGTGGGTCATCAGGTCGAGGATGTTGACCGGGCGGGACGGTGTGACCGCGGCGCAATTATAGCCCGCCAGGGTACCGCAGGGATTCAGCTTGAGCCCTTTGAATTCCGGCAGGTACTTCTCGGCTGGATCGATCAACGAGATGCGGCCCTCATCCACCAGGATCATGATGCCCGCGCAGGTGACCGGCTTGGTGACCGAGGCCAGGCGGAAGATGGTGTCGGTGCGCATGGGAGTTTTGCTCTCGAGGTCCCGATAGCCGACCGCTTCGAGACTGGCGACGTGTCCGTGCCGGGCGACCAGGGTGACCACGCCGGCGGTTTTGCCGGCCACCACAAACTCGGTCATACGGACGGGAATGCGCGCCAGGCGCACGGGGTCCATGCCGGCCGCCTGCGGATCGGTCTTGTCGGTTACGAAGGCTCCGGCGGCGAATGCGGCCAGGGAGCAGCCAAGGAGGAAGGAGATGCCTGTCTTCATAGTTCCCAGGATTTCCATTGTGGCACCGCGCGCGGCTCCGCGGTTAGGCCACGGCGAAACGCGCTCTCCCTCCTCCGGCTACCGCGTGCCGCGCGACGACTCGTGGAGCATATAGCGGTACGCCATTCCGAGCAGGTCGCGGAGCACCCCCGGGGTAATCCGCCGTAAGCGCACCAGGACGGCTGGATACCCCTGGTAATGCTTGGTGATGTAGTACACCTCCGGATCGGCGGCAAGCAGTTCGGCGCGCTGCTCGAAATCGGTGCGCACCACGAGCGAATTTGGCTCGGCCGACTTATGCGAGGACATACACACAAACGCTTTGCCACGAACCTTGAGAGCCGGCTTGCCGTACACGGTTCCCTCCGTCACATGGGGGAACTGGAGGCCAAGCTTTCGTACGGTATCAAACGAGCCTTCGTCGCCCATCGGTGCCCCACTTTTGCGGCCGGCGCGAGGACCATCATAACCCGGAATGGTGCCCGGGCGTCGTGCGGGTGCGGGAGGATGCCAACGGCAGGCAGGACGGCATTGGCGCAACGAAGGCCATCCGAGCCTTGCGCGGTATTAAACTTTGAGGGTAGCCTGGGTAAGCCCGAGATGCGCATGACCGCGGAATCGCGGTCACGCAGCATCTTCAACTGCTACGGTGGGCTTCGGCGGCTATTCGAAGGGTTGCATCAGCAACCGCACCACCTGCGCCAGTCGCACGCAATCGGAGCAACCGGCGGTGTTATGACCAGCGTGAGTGAGTAGATAGGACATCTGTTCGTTGAGCACTTCGGGGAGAGCGGGCGCCGCCAGATAACAAGGCGACACCGCTCGACCGGCCCCCGCCGCTCCGGTGTAGTCTGAGAAATCGCTGTGTTTCGCCATCATCTTGGTTACCTCCCGCGCCGCACGGCGTCCCGCACCGTGCGGCCATCCTGAAATCTCTTACCGCCGAAAATGCTCGAAGCGATGATCGGCGATCCGCCCGCGTCCGATCGGCGGAGCGACCCGCACCACGGCAGGCGGCGCCCAATATCCGGCCACCCAAACGCGATTCGGCGCATAGTAGCCATTCACCCAGGAATATCCCGGACCAGGGCAAACCGGACGCACCACAGCCACCGGCGCGGGAAAACCGATCCCAATTCCAACCGTCACTCGCGGAGCCGCGAATAAGCCGCTCCCCAGAAGCATCATGACCGCGATTGCCTTTTTCATCGTTCCAACCTCCTCACACAACAGCAGATGGCAAGCTCCGTGCCAAATCGCAAGTGGCTTAAAATATTGCCGTTAGCCGGAATAATGAAGGTGGCGGCGGTGGATAAGCGCCACCAACATGGTGCAGTCCGGCCAGCGGCGGCCCGTGGCGCCTGGGGTCGCCCAGCGCCGGTCAGGGCGGTGTCCGGCTACTGGCCCGACGGACGCCCGGATGAGGCACGGCGGTGACGGTGCGGTCAGGTCACTCGCGGATCCAGCGCCGCCTGGAACCGCCATAGTGACGGTGCCGCCGGCGGTAAGAGATGCTCGGAGGCCTGCGCGCCCAGCGGCGGTGGAGATGCGCCGGCGGTCAACTCGCGGATCCGGCGGCGGATCGCGCAGCGGCAATCACGGTGCTGCGGACGACAAGCGATGCGCGGGAGTGGGCCTCACAACCAGCGGCAGTGGAGATGCTCCTGCGGCGCGGTCACGGCAGGCTGCTTTATTCCGCCGGGGCGGGGGGCAGGACGCGTTCGGCCATAGCGAATTTCAGAGCTTCGATACCCTGTCCGGTGGCGCTGGAGATCTCGAAAAAGGCCAGGCCGCGGTCGGCCGCCAGTTGGCGCAGGGAATCCACCCGCGCGGTATCCTGGGCGGCGTCCAGTTTGGTGGCCACCACAATCATGGGCTTGGCCACCAGGTCGGCGCTGAAGCTGGCCAGTTCGCGCATCACGGTTTCGAAGTCCTCCACCGGATTGCGGCCGGTGGCCTCGGAGACGTCCACCAGGTGGGCCAGCAGGCGGGTGCGCTCGATGTGCCGCAGAAACTGGATTCCCAGTCCCGAGCCGAGGTGCGCGCCCTCGATCAATCCGGGGATATCGGCCACTACGAAGGTGCGGTAATTCTGCATCTGGACGACGCCGAGGTGCGGTTCCAGGGTAGTGAACGGGTAGGCGGCGATCTTGGGACGGGCGGCCGAAATCCGCGAAATGAGGGTCGATTTGCCGGCGTTCGGAAAGCCCACCAAGGCCACATCGGCCAGCAGTTTCAGCTCCAGCCGGAGGGTCTTCTCTTCGCCGGGGCGGCCCGGTTCGTGCTCCGTGGGGGCCTGATGTGTGGAAGTGGCGAAGCGCGCATTGCCGCGGCCGCCCTTGCCTCCGCGAGCCACGGTGAAATGCTCGCCGGCCTGAGTGAAATCGTATAGCCGCTGGCCGGTGGAATCGTCCCAGACTACCGTGCCCACGGGCACCTGCACTTCGATGGAGCGGCCTTCCGCGCCGGTGCGGTTGCTGCCCTCGCCGTGGCGGCCGCGTTCGGCCTTGTGCTCGGGATTAAAACGGAATTGCAGCAGGGTGTTCTGGTGCTCGCTGGACACCAGGACCACGTCGCCGCCGCGGCCGCCATCGCCGCCGCTAGGCCCTCCGCGAGGAACGTACTTCTCGCGGCGGAAGGCCAGGCAGCCGTTGCCACCGTCGCCCGCCTTTACCAGGATTCTGACTTCGTCGATGAACATAGAAAAGCCGCCGGCTTCGGCGGAAACCGGCGGCCCCGAGGAAACTGCCTGCTGCTACGCGACCTGGTTGATGCTGACGAATTTGCCCATCCGCCCGCGGTCTTTGAACTCAACTACGCCGGTCACTTTGGCGAACAGCGTGTCGTCCTTGCCCCAGCCGACGTTGGCGCCCGGCTTGATTTTGGTACCGCGCTGCCGCACGATGATCGATCCGCCGGGAACCAGTTGGCCGCCAAACACCTTCACGCCCAGCCGCTGCGCGTTGGAATCCCGTCCGTTTCTGGAAGTGCCTTGTCCTTTTTTATGCGCCATACCCTCACCTACACAATCTCGCCGACCTTCACCGAGGTGAAGGACTGGCGATGCCCGATGGTCTTTTTGTATTGCTTCTTGCGCTTGAACTTGAAGACGATGATCTTGTCGCCGCGGCCCTCGCCCACGATAGTGGCTTTAACCGCGGTGGCGCTGACCAACTCGCCGGAATCGCCGAAAGCCACCTTGGCAGGCAACTCTATTTCGGCGCCGACCTCGCCGGGCAGTTTTTCGACGCGGATCACATCTCCGGGCGCAACCCGGTACTGTTTTCCGCCGGTCTCAATAATCGCATGCATCTCGCAAACCTCTTGTTTGGGGAGCCGGAACACACAAAGTGTGTCGGAACCACTGGAGTAAACCTTGAGTTTACTACATCCAAGGCTCCGCGCGCCACAACGCAACGGCACGGTCCGCGGCTTCGGCCCTGGCTGCTGGGCAAGGACACGGCCGCCGCTCCATTCTGCACTTTCGCTTTGGGGCGAGGTGGACTCCAGGCGGCCATTGCCGGGTAAACGTGATTCTGCGCCCGGTCCCCCCAAAGTTCCGGCAGCCGACCCTCAAAAATGCCCGCCGTTGAGCCATTTTCGGTGATTTTTCGACACTCCGCCAGTCTTTCCATTTGTTAAAATGAGTTTGCTCTAAAGAACACGATCCGCCTGTTACGGGCCCGACCGATGGCGGACGTTCTTTTATGCCCGACGCTTATCCAGTGGCGCTGTTTGTGGCACGATCGGCTACCGACAAACTGCTGCGCGGCTTCTTCGACAACTCTTTCGCGGGAATCCATCAACTGGCCTGGTTCGACTGGGCGATGCTGATTCCGTACTTTACGATTCTGACTATCCTTTCGGTCTACGGGATTCACCGGTACGAGATCATCCGCACCTATTTCAAATACCGCAAGAATGCCGTGACGGAACCGCCCAAACGGTTCGACCGCCTGCCTTCGGTGACCATCCAGCTACCGCTCTATAACGAACGGTACGTGGTGGAGCGCCTGGTGGACGAAGTGGTGAAGATGGATTACCCGCAGGATCTGCTGCAGATCCAGGTGCTGGACGATTCCACCGACGATACGGCGCCCTTTGCCGACGCGCTGGTGGAGCGCTATCGCAACATGGGGTATCCGATCGAATACCACCACCGCACCAACCGCCACGGATTCAAAGCCGGCGCATTGCAGGAAGGCTTGAACAGCGCGACCGGAGAACTGGTGGCGGTGTTCGACGCCGACTTCTGCCCGCCGCCCGATTTCCTGCAGCGCACGGTGCATTTCTTCGCCGATCCCAAGGTGGGGGTGGTGCAGACGCGCTGGAGCTACCTGAACCGGGACTACAACTTCCTCACGGAAGTGGAGGCCATGCTGCTGGACGGCCACTTCATCCTGGAGCACGGCGCCCGGTCGCGCGCGGGCTACTTCTTCAACTTCAACGGCACGGCCGGCATTCTGCGCCGCGAGATGATCGAGGACGCCGGCGGCTGGCAGCACGACACCCTCACTGAGGATTCGGACCTGAGTTATCGGGCGCAGCTTAAAGGCTGGCGTTTTATGTATCTCCCCGGCCTGGATTGCCCCTCCGAACTGCCCGTCGAGATGCACGGATTCCAGGTGCAGCAATCGCGCTGGGCCAAGGGCCTCACGCAGGTGGCATGGAAGCTGCTGCCGTCCATCTGGAAGGCCGATATTCCTTGGCGCACCAAGGTGGAAGCCTTTCTGCACCTCACGCCCAATTTTTCTTATCCACTGATGATCGTGATCGCGGCCCTCATGCTGCCCGTGATGATCGTGCGGTTTTACATGGGCTGGATGCAGATGGTGTTTCTGGACTTGCCGCTGATCGCCGCCTCGTTCTGGTCGATTTCGCTGTTTTACGTCCTTGCCCAGCGCGAGTTGTATCCGCGGCACTGGAAGCGATCGATCCTGATGCTGCCCATGCTGTTGGCGGTGGGGGTGGGGCTGACCATCATCAACACGCGCGCGGTGATGGAGGCGCTGTTCGGGGTGGAGACGGCCTTCGCGCGCACTGCCAAGTACGCCATCGGCGAACACCGGGTGGACCTGGAAGTGAAGAAATACCGCCGCCGCAGCGGGTGGCTGCCCTACGCCGAGCTTGCCGTGGGCAGTTACTTTGTAGGCATGATGGTATTCGCGGTACAGACTTACAATTTCCTCTCTCTGCCCTTCCTGGGGCTGTTTGTGGCGGGTTATTACTGGGCGGGCTTCAGCACGCTCTACCAGGAGCACCAGGTTCGCCTGCGCTGGCTCAAACAGCGTCGCCTGGAACTGGCCCGCACCATTTAGGGCGCCCGCGACCTGTACAGTGTGGCGACGGCGGGCACAGTGTGGCCGGAGCCTCCCATGCGAACCGCCCTAACATAACGCTCCTTATCGGCGTCTAATTCCTTACGTCTACCGCGACCCGATCCGTGCTCCTCCGGCTAGCACCAAAACTGCGTCCCGGCTGCACGCCCGGCATGGGCCGCACGTCAAATGGCGTGCCCTACAACCGCTCATAGCGAGTAAACCTATGCTGAAGCGACTCCCGATTGCTGCTTTTCTGCTGGTCTCCGGCGCTCTGGCGCAGATTTCTTCGTTCCCCAAACCTTCGTATTTCCGCGAGGTCCTCAAGCGGCCCCCGGTAAAGGTCGAGTTGAACAAACCGGAAAAGATCAACGATTTCGTGGCGGACGGGAAGCTGGAGCTTTCGCTGCACCAATACCTGGAGCTGGTGATGGCCAACAACACCGATGTGCAGCTTCAGCTCATCAGCCTGGAGATTCCGCGCGACAACATTCTGTCGGCCTATGGCGTCTGGGATCCGGTGGCCCAGGCCAGCTTTTCGACCACCCGCTCCACCAGCCTGCCCACCAGCGCCGTGCAGGCGCAGAACACCGCCGAGTTATCGAAAAGCCTGACTCAGCCCTATAGCCTGCAATACTCTCAGACGCTGCCCGAAGGAGCCAGCTATTATGTGAACTTCTCGGGCGCGAAAAGTTCGGAGACGAACTCCTTCGCCAGTTACAATCCTTCGCTGACCGCCGGTTTGACGTTCGGCGTCAGCCAGCCGCTCATCCGCAACCGCGGAAGCTACGTCAACCGCATTCCCCTGATGATGGCGCAGAGCAACTTCAAAATATCGGAATCCAATCTGCGGGTGCAATTGATCGGACTCATCAGTAATGCCGAGAATTATTACTGGAACGTGGTTTCGGCGCGGGAGAACTTGAAGGTCCAGCAGAAGGCGCGCGATACAGCGGCCGAATACCTGAAATACATGGAGAAGCAGTTAGAGCTGGGGGCCATTTCCCCGCTGGACATTTACAATCCGCAGCAGAGCCTGGCGGCCAACGACCTTTCGGTTTCGCAGGCACGCTTCACGCTCATTCAGGCCGAGGATGCGCTGCGGCACCAGATCGGCGTCGACCTGGACCCCCAGTTGCGCAAGCTGCCCATCGGACTTACCGAATCGGCCGAACTGGGTCCCGCCGAATCGATCACCGTGGATACCGAAGAAGAAGTCAACAAGGCGCTCGCGATCAACCCGGCCATGAAGGCCGCGCTGCAAAAGCTCGATCTGGACGATCTGGGAATCCAGCAATCCAAGAACGGACTGCTGCCCAACCTGATGTTCAACGTCGCATACACCTCGAACGGGCGTGGGGGCATATTCTATCCCAGCGATTCGACTATCTTCGGCGGCAGCAGCCTGGTGTCGTCGATTCCGGGCGGCATCGCCGATGCGCTGTCGCAAATGTTCGGTTTTGGCTATCCCACATACCAGGCCGGCCTGACTCTGACGTTGCCAATCCGCTCGAAGACCGCTTCGGCCGCCATGTCCATCGCGCTGGTGCAGAAGAAGACCGACGCGCTCAACTTGCGCAACCAGGAGCAGGCCATCCGGCTGAACATTTTGACCGCCGTCAGCAGCCTGGAGGGCGCCAAAGAGCAGATGAAGCTGGCCCAGATCCAACGCGATTTCGCGCAGAAAAACCTGGACGCGGAGAACCAGAAGTATCAGCTTGGCACCGAGACGAACCAAAACGTGATCAACGCCCAGCAAGCCCTGGTGCAAGCCGATTCGGCTGTGGTGGCCAACCAGATCGGCGTGCGCCGCAGTCTGCTGAACCTGTTGACCCAAACTGGTGAGTTGCTGGACCAGCGGGGCATTGTGGTGAAGTGAACACTGGCGGGCGGCCCACGCCGGCGCGGGGTTAGAGATCGCTATTCTCCCGCGGCCTCCCTCTTAGGCTGGCCCAATCCCGCACGCGGCAGCACCGGGACGCCGATTTCCTGGAGGTCGTTCCGCAAGGAGTCCACGGTATGGAATTGCAGGGCGGTCAGCCCACAATCCCTGGCTGCCTGGACGTTGACCTCTCGGTCGTCGATGAAACAGGCTTCGAACGGCCGCAGACCGAGACCCTCCAGACAGCGCTCATAAATCGCCGGGTCCGGCTTGATCAGCCGGACCTCGCACGAGAGGATGACGCAATCCAGATACCGCAGCCAGCCGTATGACCGGCGCACGTGCAGTGCCATATCGCCGTGCATATTGGAAAGCACCGCCGTCTTGAAGCCGGCGGCGTGTACCTCGTACAGCCACTCGATCATGGCGCCATTGAGGTCACTCCACATCTCCACATCCCATTGGCGCAAGCGGTTGACCAGCTCGTCGCTGAGCGCCGCGGGGTCTGCCACAACCCTCGACCAGTAATCGCGAGGACTGACGTCACCGCGGTCATAAAGACCGCGTTCCTGGTGATACCGGGTGGCGAATGTCGCCGGGTCCAGACCGGCCGCTCGGGCCATCCGCTCGATCATGGCGGGAGCCGGCCGATTGCAGAGCACCTCGCCATAGTCCAGAATCAGCCCGCGAATTCCGCCGGCCGGGCGACTGCCTTCCGACGATGCGCTGTTCAAGCTTTTGTCCTCATATCTGCCATTCTGATCCGTGCCAGGCGGTTTCGTCCAATCGTCGTTCGGGTTATGCGGCCGGCCACTCTGTGCCACAATCGGAGACATGTTGGGCAAAATCGCTTTAGTCACCGGCGCGGGTAGCGGCATCGGCCGCGCGGTGAGCCTTGCGCTCCAGGCAGCGGGCTACTCCGTGGCTCTGGCGGGACGTCATACTGAGACGCTGCAGCGGACGGCTGCCATGGGTGTATCCGACGGCGGCGCCATGCTGGCGGTCCCCACCGACGTAAGCGATCCGGCCTCGGTGAAGGATCTCTTCGGCGCTATTAAAGAAAGCTTTGGCCGGCTCGACGTCCTCTTCAACAATGCGGGCCGCGGCACTCCGGCTATCCCCATGGAAGACCTTAGTTTTGAGCAGTGGAGCGCCGTGGTGGGCGTCAATCTGACAGGCGCCTTCCTGTGCGCCCAGGAAGCCATCCGGCTGATGAAATCGCAGCAGCCCCAGGGCGGCCGCATCATCAACAACGGTTCCCTCTCGGCGTACGTCCCTCGCCCCAACTCCGCCCCCTACACGGCTACCAAGCACGCCATTACCGGCCTGACCCGCAGCATCTCCCTGGACGGCCGCAACTTCAACATCGCGTGCGGCCAGATCGATATCGGCAACGCCGCCACGGAGATGACCGCGCGCATGACCAGCGGCGTCCCGCAGGCCAACGGCTCGACTCTAGTGGAACCCCGGATGGACGTCCGCCACGTGGCCGAAGCCGTGCTTTACATGGCCAACCTGCCCCTCGATGCCAACGTGGAATTCCTGACCGTAATGGCTACGAAAATGCCCTTTATCGGACGGGGCTGAATCAGCGCCCGAAGCAATCTCCCCTCCCTTCACCGTCACGCGTCCGACTCGGCGCTGCCCGCCTCCGCCAAAAAAATTGGAGCCGAGGTCTAAAGTGGCAACCGGGTTCAGCCGATAAATACCAACAGTGACGGAGCAGGACGAGATTCTCAATATCGATCAACTGTCGCGATACCTCAGGGTCCCGAAATCGACCCTGTACCGGCTCGCCGGCGAGGGGGCCATCCCCGGTCATAAGGTCGGCCGGCATTGGCGGTTCCGCAGGGAATCGGTCGACCGCTGGATGGATCAACCTTGCAATCCGCTGCTGCGGCGGGAGGGGGACAGATAGCCATGGATGCACCGACCATTCTGGTAGTGGACGATACGCCCACCAGCCTGGACATTGTAACCAGTGTCTTGGCGGCCGAGGGTTTCGGCACCTTGAAGGCGATAGACGGCCGCAGTGCCCGTGATATCTGCAGTATCCGGCAGCCGGACCTGATTCTGCTGGACGTCCTCATGCCCGGCGAATCCGGCTTTGAAACCTGCGCGCAATTGAAGTCGGATCCGGCCACTGCCGATATTCCCATCATCTTTCTATCGTCCCTGGATGACGTCCGGAGTAAGGTGGAAGGCCTCAAGATCGGCGGGGTGGATTATCTCGCCAAACCGGTGTATGCCGAAGAAGTTCTGGCCCGCGTGCGGGTGCACCTGCGCATCCGCGAGACTAACCGCGCGTTGGTGGCGCAGCAGCGTGCCCGGCTGAATGACTTGCGCGACGCCCAGCAGGCGATTCTGGTGCATCCGAGCGAGTATCCGGAAGCCAATTTTGCGGTCTATTTCGAGCCTCTCGAGGAAGCCGGCGGCGATTTCTACGACGTGATCCCTTTGGGACCTGGCATCTTTGCGTATTTTGTGGCCGATATCAGCGGCCACGGGATGAGTGCTGCCTTTCTCACCTCGGCGGTGAAGGCCCTCCTGCGCCAGTACGCCGGACCGATGTTTTCGCCCGAAGACACCATGCGCGGGGTGGATTCGGTGATGGGACAGATGATGTGCGCGGAACAGTATCTGACGGCCTGCTACGCGCGCCTGAACCGGCAAACCAACCGGCTTACGGTAGTCAGCGCGGGGCACCCTCCGCTGATTCTGGTGAGCGCTTCCGGCGTTTCCCAGACTGTGGAACTGGAGAGCGACCCGTTGGGAATGTTCGGAGGCGCGATTCTCCAGAGGAGGACATCGGGGTATCGCGGGGGGACCGTTTCTTTCTGTATAGCGATGGTCTGATCGAATCCTCGCCCGGCAAGGGTCGCCGCGAAGGCTTGGCAGCGCTGGTGAGCGCATGCGTACGCCATCACCATGCCCCGCTGTCCGAAGCGCTGGGCATGATGGTGCGCGACGTTCGGCCCAGGGAAGAGCAGGCGCAAGACGATCTGCTGTTGCTGGCCGCCGAGGTGGGCCATGAGCGATTCCTCCCGTATCGACTGTGAGATGCGAGCGGCCCTGCCGGCAAGCCTGGAGGCCGTCGGAGCAGTTCTTTGTGGAATTCCGGCGCCGCGGCAAGAACCTGCTCGGCCCGGTGAACTGTTTTGCCGCCGAGTTGCTGGTGCGCGAGGCATTGACCAACGCCGTAGTGCACGGTGGTCATGCCGATCCCTCCAGACAGGTGCGCT
This sequence comes from Bryobacterales bacterium, assembly GCA_963803725.1. Taxonomy (GTDB): domain Bacteria; phylum Acidobacteriota; class Terriglobia; order Bryobacterales; family Bryobacteraceae; genus JOPF133. The sequence continues at coordinate 44,665 of CAWDOH010000033.1, forward strand.
GCTTGCTGAGGCTCAGGGGCAGGTGTCTGCTGATCGTGGTCGAAGACGATGGCGAAGGTTTCGACTGGCGGACAGCCTGGAGAAAAAAAGCCACGTTCCCGGACTGCTCGGGCCGGGGCATTGAGATCCTTCGGAAATACGCCAGTCGGGTCCGGTTTAACGATCGGGGCAATGTAGTGACGATGCTCAAACGCATTTGATTAAGGAGAACACGCATGATAGTGGTTACACGCGAAGACAATAAAGCGGTGCTTCGGCCGTCTGGCGACAATATCGTCGCCGCCAGCGTTCCCGAACTGCGCTCCAGGATGCGCGGCATCGTTGAAGAAGGCGTCCGCGACCTGGTGGTCGATCTGGCTGGGGTCAACATGGTCGATTCGAGCGGGATCGGACTGCTGATCTCCGCCTACAATTCTCTACGTAAAGTAGGCGGACAAATGGCCGTGATCCATGTTTCCGCCGACCTGCTGGAACTCTTCCGATCCATGCGCATGCACCAGCATTTCAGCGTGTCCGGAGTCTGAGGGAGGCGGTAATGAGCGAATCCAATCTTGACGACGAACTTCTGCAGGATTATCTGGCGGAGTGCCGCGAACATCTGGCCACCATCGAGACGGACCTGCTGGCCATCGAGCGCGGGGGCGCGGATATCGACGAGCAACTGGTCAACCGCGTCTTCCGGGCCGCTCATTCGATTAAAGGCGGTGCCGGCTTTTTCGATCTGGTCAAAATCCGCGAATTGGCGCACAAGACCGAAAATGCCCTTGAGTTGATCCGCTCTTTCCAGATGGTGCCCACTCCGAAAGTGGTCAGCATTCTCCTGATGGCCTTCGACAAGCTGCGCGATCTGATCGCCAACCACCGGGAGAGCAATCAGGTCGAGATTGGCGAGTTTGTCTCCGCTCTCACGGCGCTGACCGCCGGCAGCCTTCCCGCCGACCAGAAGTCTTCACTCACCGAACAGGTGGAAATGCAGCTTCCGGAGCCGGACAAACACATTCAGGTATCGGCCTTCGATTTGACCCAGGCCCGCAAGGGCGCCAAGTCCATCTACCTGATCGAATACGACCTGATTCACGATGTCCAGCGCCGCGGAAAGACGCCCTGGGAGGTGTTCAAGGGCCTCATCCAATGCGGAACCATTCTGGAGACCGCCTTCGACCTGGATTCGGCCGGAACGCTCGATGACGAACCCTCTAACCGGCTCATGCTGGAAGTGTTGTATGCCACCGTTCTGGAGCCGGATCTCATCGGCCAGGTAGTGGAGGTCCCACCCGATCGCGTCTTTCTCATCGAGAAGAACGGCCAGTCGAAAGCGTTAGGCAGTCCGGCCGTGAAGCCCCCCGCAAAATCCAAGCGCAAGCCTCGTGGGAAGACACCGGAGCCGCCTGCCCGGCAGCCGGTCTCCCAGGAACCCGCTGTGGCGCCTCCGCCGGCACTCGCGCATGCGCACCACCCCGCACCGCTGGAACCTGCCGCGAAAATCCCGGCGGCCGCCAGCGTGGCGCCGGCCGAGACCACCATCCGTTTGAACGTCACGCTGCTCGACTCCCTCATGACGCTGGCGGGCGAGCTGGTGCTGGGCCGCAATCAGTTGAATGAGTCCCTCGCCCGTACCGACGAGCGCGGGATTCGGTCGGGCGCCCAGCGCGTCAGTCTGGTCACCTCCGAGCTCCAGGAGGTAGTTACCCAGACCCGGATGCAGCCGGTCGGCGGCCTTTTCTCCAAATTCCCCCGCCTGGTGCGCGACCTGGCGCGCGATCTCGGCAAAGAGGTCGAGATCCGGCTCGAAGGGGCCGAAGTGGAGATCGACAAGACCATTCTGGAGGGTCTGAGCGATCCGCTTACTCATATGGTCCGCAATGCCGTCGATCACGGCATCGAGTCTTCCGCCGAGCGGTTGGCCGCCGGCAAGCCTTCCGGGGGCACTGTCATTCTGCGTGCCTCGCATCAGGCCGGCCAGGTGGTCATTGAGATCTCGGATGATGGCAAAGGGTTGGTCACCGAGAAGATCGCCGCTTCTTCTCTCGCCAAGGGCCTCGTCACCCGCGAACAGCTTCAATCCATGTCCGATCGCGAGAAGATGGCCCTCATCTTCCTCCCCGGTGTATCCACGGCCGAGAAACTGAGCGATGTCTCGGGCCGCGGTGTGGGCATGGACGTGGTCAAGACCAACCTCGATCGCCTGGGAGGCAAGATCGAGATCGATTCCACGCCGGGCAAGGGATCCCGCTTCCGCATAAAGCTGCCGCTCACGCTGGCCATCATCCCCTCCCTGCTGGTTTCGAACGGCGGGCAGCGCTTCGCCATTCCTCAAGTCAGCGTGGGGGAACTGATCCGCATCAGCCATGCGCAAATCGCCCAACGCACCGATCGGGTGGGCGATGCCGAGGTGTTGAACCTGCGCGATCGGATGGTGCCGCTGGTCTACCTGGCGGACGCGCTTAGTCTGCCTCGTTCGGAGGCCGCCCAGCGAGCCCTCAACGTGGTGTTAGTGGATACCGGCGCCTTCGAATATGGCTTGGTCGTCGACGAGTTGCACGATACCGTCGAGATCGTTGTGAAACCCCTGGGCCGGCATCTGAAAGGCATTCCGGATTATGCCGGCGCTACCATTTTGGGCGACGGACGGGTCGCCGTGATTCTGGACGTGGCGGGACTAGCTGCGCGCGTGGCACTCACAGCGGGCGCGGCCGAGGCCCTCTCCCGGCAGGAAGCCGCCGATGCGGCAAGTGGCGAGCGCCATTCCCTGCTGCTTTTCCAGAACGCGCCGGGTGAGGTGTGCGCGGTTCCGATTGAACAGGTCTCGCGCATCGAACGGGTCCGGACCGAGCAGATCGAATATCTCGGCGGCCGCCGCACCATGCAGCACCGCGGCGCCAGCCTGCCGGTGGTTACTTTGCACGATGCCGCCGCGGTAGGTGAACTTACCCAAGAGCAGCGCTGGGTAGTGATTGTCTTCGAGAGTATGGGGCAGCCGTTGGGACTGTTGGCAGCCGAGCCTCTGGATATGGTGGAAGCCGCGCTGGCGATCGACACGGTGACTCTGCGGCAGCCCGGCGTGGCCGGGTCGGCTGTGCTCAAGAACCGCACCATATTGATTCTCGACATTTTCGACCTGGCCGCGGCCGCACGGCCCGAGTGGGCGCAGCAGCTTGCGCCGGCCGCTCCGATGGGAAACGCGACGAGCGTGGCGCCCACCGTTCTGGTTGCGGACGATTCCGACTTCTTCCGCAGCCAGGTGCAACGGCTGGCGGAAGCGGTGGGTTGCCGCGTACTGGCCGCCGAAGACGGACAGGCAGCCTGGGAACTGCTCGACCAGCACGCCGGCGATGTGTGCCTGGTAGCCACGGACATCGAGATGCCGAGGCTGGATGGTTTGGCACTCACGCGTCAGATCCGGGCCGATCAGCGCTTTGCCGGGTTGCCGATCATCGCCCTCTCTTCGCTCGCCGGGGAAGAGGAAATCGCCCGCGGCATGGCTGCGGGAGTCACCGAGTACCAAGTCAAGCTCAACAAAGATGAGTTAACTGAGAGCATCCGCAAGGCCGTTCGCGAGACCGCCAACGGGCCGGCTGCATAGAAGGACCTTCGAGAAATTACAGGAGAATCACGACGATGAAACTTGCGAACGTAAAAATTGGAAGGAAACTGGGACTCATGTTGGGTACCTTTGTCTTCCTGCTGGTCGGCTTGGCTGCGATGGCCCTGTGGGGCAACAAAACGACATCGGCCCATTCGGCGGTCTCACGAGATCGACTTACAAAGGAATTGCTGGCGGCCCGCGTCTCCGGCGGAGCCAGTGCGGCGGCATTGCAGGTGCAAACCATGCTCATTTCCAAGCCGGCGGCCGAAGAGCGCGAGGAACTGCTCCAGATTCGCAAGGAGTACACGGATGCTTTGGAAGCATTCAAAGCGAGAGCGGATTCAGCACAGAGCAAGGAGGACGCCGCCGATATGGAGGCGTTGGTTCAGCAATTCATAGCTGTGGATAACAAGGCCCTCCAGTTGGCGTCCGACGGCAAACAGGCGGAGGCCATGAGATCATTCCGCGAGACTGGCATGCAGGCCGGCAAGGCTCTGACAACGAAAGCGGAAGAAGCGGAGAAATGGCAGGACCAGCGTGTCGAAGAGAGCGAACACGACCGCCAGGCCGCGGCCTCGTACGTCCAACTGGCGCTGATTCTGGGCAGCCTGTTGGCCGTTGCGCTGGCGGTCGTTGGCGGAATCCTGCTTACCCGCAGCATTGCCCATCCGCTGGTACTTGCCACGGGCGATTTGAATCGGATCGCGAAGGGGGACGTCTCCTTCAATGTGAGCGCCGAGTTCCTGGCGCGCCAGGACGAAATCGGCCTGCTCGCCCGGGGTATGCAGGCGACCTGCGAAAACCTGCGCGGCATTATCAAGGACGTAGCCAGCGGCGTGCATGTCTTATCCTCCTCGTCGGCGGAACTGTCCGCCAATTCGGGGCAGATGTCGTCCGGCGGGCAGCACGCTTCGGAGAAGGCCCACGCGGTAGCCGCGGCCGCCGAGGAGATGACCACCAGCGTCGCTTCCGTTGCAGCCGGTATGGAACAGGCCACCACCAACCTGACCACCGTGGCCTCCGCCACCGAACAGATGACCGCCACCATCGGTGAGATCGCCGGTAATTCGGAGAAAGCCCGCCGGATCACCGAAGAGGCTACCCGCCAGGCGGCCCGCATCAGCGAACAGATGAATCATCTGGGGCAGGCCGCGCAGGAGATCGGCAAGGTGACTGAAACCATCACCGAAATCTCCTCCCAGACCAACCTGCTGGCGCTGAATGCCACCATTGAAGCCGCACGCGCCGGTTCGGCCGGCAAAGGGTTCGCTGTGGTAGCCAATGAAATCAAGGAATTGGCCCAGCAGACCGCCGCCGCCACGGAAGATATTAAGGCCCGCATCGCGGGGGTGCAGTCCTCCACCGCCGGTGGCATCGCCGAAATCGGGAAGGTTTCGCAAGTCATTCATGAGGTCAGCGACATCGTCGCTGCGATTGCTGCGGCCATCGAGGAGCAATCCACCGTAACCAAGGAAATCGCGCGGAATATCGGCCAGGCGAGCGTCGGGGTGCGCGATGCCAACCAGCGAGTAGCCGAGAGTTCGCAGGCGACCGAGAGCATCGCCAGGGAAATCGCCGGCGTGGACCACGCAACCCGCGAAATGGCGGACGGCAGCGAACAGGTCCGGGCCAGTGCGACCGACCTCTCGAAATTGGCGGAACAACTGCAAGCCACGGTGTCTAAGTTCCAGATCCAATGATCTGAAATTTCGGTAAAAGGAAATTGCTCCGATGAAGCTTGCAAACCTCACAATCGGGACGAAGCTGAAGATTCTGATTGGAGCCGGTGTGCTCCAATTGGTATGCCTTGGGGGCGTGGCGTGGTGGAGCGTGAATACGCTCGATCGGGGATTAGACGCCACAAGACAGGAGGGACGCCGGAGCACCCTGGCCCTCAGCGTCTTATCCCACGTGAACGCAATCGGGGCCAGTGTGGCCAATGCACTGCTGTCAGGCCAATTCGATGACCAGACCATGAACCGCGTCCAGATCCTTCGTAAGGAATACCTGGGCTATCTCGAAGAACTCTCCAGGCTTTCCAATTCGGCCGAAGACAAAGGGCGGAGGGAGACTCTGGAAGGAACCGTCGAGCGGTGGCGGGAGGCCGACAACACCCTCATTCAGGCACATCGAACGGGCAAGCGGACCGACGCGATGATCCTGTATCGCCAACAGGTTGTCCCCAAATTCGAAGAACTCCGAACCGAGCTTGCCGATTACCTGAAATACGACGAAGAACAGTTGGCGGGCATCAATGGGGAACTGGCGGCGTCGGTCTCCTTATCCAAAATCCTTCTGGTTGCGCTTGGACTTGTCTGGGTGGTGGTGTCGGTGGTTTTCGGCGTAATGATTATTCGTAAGATCACCCTCCCGCTCTCCCAGACTGTGCTGTTCCTGGAGACTGTCGCGAACGGAGACCTCGCGAAGGAAGTAGCCAGCGAGAATCTGGCACGCAAGGACGAAATCGGCGCGCTCGGCGCGGCGGTGCAGAGAATGACCCACAACTTCCGCGATGTAATCAAGAACATCACTGAGGGGATCGGCGTTCTTACGGCCTCGTCGGCAGAGTTGTCGGCCAACTCGGGCCAGGTGTCGGAGGGCGGGCAGCAGGCCTCCGAGAAGGCCCACGCGGTAGCCGCTGCCGCGGAGCAGATGACCGCGAACGTGGTCTCGGTAGCCGCCGGTATGGAGCAGACCACCACCAATCTGAGCAGCGTGGCCTCCGCCACCGAGCAGATGACCTCGACCATCGGCGAGATCGCCGGCAATTCGGAAAAAGCCCGCCGAATCACCGAAGAGGCTGCCCGCCAGGCGGACCACATCAGCCAGCAAATGAATCAGCTTGGCCATGCCGCGCAGGAGATCGGCAAAGTCACCGAAACGATTACGGAGATCTCTTCCCAAACCAACCTGCTGGCGCTTAACGCCACCATCGAAGCCGCACGTGCCGGCTCGGCCGGCAAGGGATTCGCTGTGGTAGCCAGTGAAATCAAGGAACTGGCCCAGCAGACCGCTGCCGCCACCGAAGACATCAAGGCCCGGATCGGAGGCGTGCAGTCGTCCACCTCGGGAGGCATCGCTGAAATCGAGAAGATCTCCCACGTCATCCACGAAGTCACCGATATCGTCGCGTCCATCGCGGCAGCCATCGAGGAACAGGCTACCGTGACCAAGGACATTGCCCGGAATATCGGCGAGGCGACCACCGGTGTCCGGGACGCCAACATGCGGGTGACCGAAAGCTCGCAAGCGACTCAGGACATCGCCCGGGGGATCGTTGGCGTAGGCCAGTCCACTGCGGAGATGGCGGAGGGCAGTGAACAGGTTCGCAAGAGTGCCACCGAACTGTCCAAGCTGGCCGAACACCTGCAGACCACGGTATCCCGGTTCCACGTCTCCGGCGGGAACCAGGTGATGCTGAAGAATGCCATCGCCGCACATGCTGCTTGGACGGCCCGGCTGAAAGCCGCCTTGGTCAGCCGCCAACTCGATATCCCTGTCAATACGGTCAAGGCGGATGATCAGTGCCAGTTCGGAAAGTGGCTGTACGGCAAGGAAGTCTCTGCCGCGGAAATGCAGGGCGAACACTACCGCACCACTAGGCAACTGCATACCCAATTCCACGAAGAGGCGGCCAAAGTCGCTCAAATGGCGGTTGCCGGGCAGAAGGAGGCGGCGGAGCAGGCAATGGGGCCGACGAGCGAATACGTCCGGATTTCTTCGGCCCTGACGAAGGTTCTCAACAAGTGGTACGAGGCCGCCTGAAATCTTTTTTGGGGGAATTATGTCCACTACGCTGACATCGCAAACCGGCCAGACCGTTCTGCTGGCCACCTTTTTCGTCCGAGAGGCGCTCTGCGCTCTGGATGCCGCTGGAATCCAGGAGGTCATCCGGCTCGGCCCGCTCACGCCCGTCCGGCACGCTCCACCGGAAGTGGCCGGCATCGTAAACCTGCGCGGTAAAATCGTCACCATTCTCGATCTCGGGCTGCGTCTGGGGTTCTCCAAGGTGGTTCCCGGCGCCGACAGCCGGATCTTCATCATCGAAGACCGCAACGAGTTCGTTGGCCTGCTGGTGGACCGAGTGGACGAAGTCGTAGAGGTGGAGCGCAGCCATTGGCAGGCGCCGCCCGCCAATGTTCGCGGTGCGCAGGGGCGATTTTTTCAGGGTGTCTATCGGACTGGAGGCCGCGCGATCACGGTTCTAGACTCCGTCGCCATTCTGGCCGAAGGGGCCCAGTAAATTTCCATCGGGGCTGGAACAGTGAGTATACGAGTTCTGGTAGTAGACGATACCGTCGTGTTCCGTCGCATTGTAAGCGACGCCCTGGCGGGCCTGCCGGGGGTAGAGGTGGTCGGAACCGCTTCCAACGGAAAGCTGGCGTTGTCCCGCATGGCTGCCTTGCGGCCCGACCTGATCACGCTCGACATCGAGATGCCGGAGATGAGCGGCATCGAGGTTCTGGAGGCCATGGGTCCCGCCGGCCTGACGGCGGGCGTTATCGTGCTCAGCGCCGTGACCGTGTGCGGCGGAGAGATGACGGTGCGTGCGTTGGAACTGGGCGCCTTCGATTTCCTCACCAAACCCGAAGGGGGCGCGGCCTCGCAGAACCTCACGGTTCTGCGTGATCGTCTGCGGCCGATGATCACGGCCTTCGAGCGGCGCCGGGACATCCGCATGATGCTGCGGCCGGGAGCGGGCCGCGCGCCGCGCGCCGAGGCTCCGGCCCCACGCCCGGCCTCGGCCGCGCCAGAGCCGGTCATCCTGATTCGCCGCCGCATAGGGCCTCCGCTGGTGCTGATTGGCGTCTCCACGGGAGGGCCGGTCGCGTTGGCCAGCCTGCTGCCGGCCCTGCCCGGCGATCTCGGGGCGCCGGTAATCATCGTACAGCACATGCCCGCATTGTTCACCAGTCCGCTGGCAGCCAGCCTCGATCGGAAGAGCGCTCTGAGCGTCTCCGAGGCCCAGGATGGAACCATTGCGCAGCCGAACTGCGCGTATCTCGCTCCCGGGGGCATGCAGATGAAACTGGCCGCCGGACCGCGCGGCGAGGTGGTTCTGCGACTCACCGACGATCCGCCCGAGAACGGTTGTAAACCGTCGGTGGACTATCTCTTCCGGTCCGCGGCAATGCAGTTCCCCGGCCGCGCGGTGGCGGCCATCTTGACCGGCATGGGCAACGACGGTACCGCCGGGCTGCGCCTGCTCAAGCGTAGCGGGTGCTTCTCCATTGCCCAGGATGAAGCCAGTTGCGTGGTTTTCGGGATGCCAAAAGAGGCCATCGCCGCGGGACTGATCGATACCGTCGCGCCGTTGGACCGGATCGCCAGTACGATTGTCCGCTCCGTCCGCGAGGGTGGCGCGTGATCAAGCTGCTCCCCGAAGAACACCGGCCGCTGGCCGAGTATATCTACTCCATCTGCGCCGTCTCGCTCGACCAGTCCAAGAGCTACCTGATCGAGGGCCGGCTGGGCCGTCTGGTGGAGGAATCCGGCTCCGGGAGCTTCACGGGGCTCGTGAAGCGGGCTAAGTCTGAGCCGAGCCGCTCTCTCCAGCGCCGCATCATCGATGCCATCACCACCAATGAAACGCTATTCTTTCGGGATACGGCGCCTTTCGATCTGTTGCGCCACAAAATCGTCCCCGAGCTGATCGACCGCCGCACGCGGACCGGCACCGCCCGCATCCGCATCTGGAGCGCAGCCTGCTCGACGGGCCAGGAAATTTACAGCATCGCCATCCTGCTTAAGGAACTGCTCGGCGACCCGGACCGGTATGGTGTCCGCCTGGTCGGCACGGACATCTCGGACGATGCCATTGCCCGCGCCAGCCGCGGCTGGTATAACGCCACGGAGATTGTGCGGGGATTGAGCGATCCCCTCCGCGACAAGTACTTCGTCCGGGCGCGGGACGGCTGGCAAATCCGCGACGAGATCCGCGCCATGGTCTCCTTCAAACACCTGAACCTGATGGGGGATCTATCGTCCCTGGGTATGTTCGACGTCATTTTCTGCCGCAACGTGGCGATTTACTTTACCGAACCGGACAAGGTCTCGCTGTTCCGGCGCATCGAGCGCGTGCTGGAGCCGAACGGCTGCCTGGTGATCGGCGCCATGGAGTCCCTGAGCGGGATCTGCCCGGAGTTTGAATCCAAGCGGCACTTGCGCTCGGTCTATTACCAGGTGAAAACGGATCTCCGGCGCACGTGAGCACCGCCATGAACGGACCCGGCCCATACTCCCGCACAGCCGGCCCCGACCCCGGTTCTGGCAGCCCCGACTCCGGTTCTGTCAGCCCCGACCCCGGTTCTGGCGGCCCCGACCCCGGTTCTGGCAGCCCCAACCCCAGTTCTGGCGGCCCCGACCCCGGTTCTGGCAGCCCCAACCCCGGTTCTGGCAGACCCGACTCCGGTTCTGTCAGCCCCGACCCCGGTTCTGGCAGCCCCGACCCCGGTTCTGGCGGCCCCGACCCCAGTTCTGGCAGCCCCGACCCCGGTTCTGGCGGCCCCGACCCCGGTTCTGGCGGCCCCGACCCCGGTTCTGGCAGCCGCGACTCCGGTTCTGTCAGCCCCAACCCCGGTTCTGGCGGCCCCGACCCCGGTTCTGGCAGACCCGACTCCGGTTCTGGCGGCCCCGACCCCGGTTCTGGCAGACCCGACTCCGGTTCTGGCGGCCCCAACCCCGGTTCTGGCGGCCCCGACCCCGGTTCTGGCGGCCCCGACCCCGGTCCTGGCGGCCCCGACCCCGGTCCTGGCGGCCCCGACCCCGGTTCTGGCAGCCCCGACCCCGGTTCTGGCAGCCACAAGGCGCCCCGGGAATCTGCTGCCCCTGCGACTGACGCCACCACGATGGCCAGGGAAGCGGCGGAGACTCTGGCTTATCGCAGTACCATGGGCGTGCTTGCCTACCCCGCCATTCTGTTCACCACCATTTTCATGGTGCCGGAAGAGAGCCGGCGTTTATGGTTCGTGCTGCCGTGGGGCTTGCTGGCGCTTCTGGTGGTCGGCGTGCGCCTCGCCGCGATGTGGCCTTTCGAGCGGCGCTACCCGCCGGATCCCGCCGGCTGGAAGCGGCACTTCCGTGCCGGCGTCTATGCGTCCGCCCTGATTTGGGTGGTGTTTGCGCTGGAGGAAATGAACGCCAATGGCTCGGCCTGGCCCACCTGGATGATGCTCCTGATGACCGCGGGAATCGCCGCCGGAGCGACCACTTCCCTCTGCCCCGATCCGCCGCTACTGTATCGTTTCCTACCCCTTCTGTTGGGGCCGTTTCTGTTCTGGGGGCTGATTCAGGGAGGAAGCAGCGGCCACGCCATCGCTGTCGTGGTAGCGGTCTTCCTGGCCTTTATCACGGCCGAGGCGCGCCACAACGCCCGGTCTTTCCGCCAGTCCGCTTCGGATCAGGAAGCGTTGCGGGAAGCCGGCCGGCGCCGGGATGCCCTGGTCAATTCGATTGACGGTATTGTCTGGGAGGCTGAGCCGGAATCCGGGCGGTTCACCTTTGTCAGCCGTCGCGCCGAGACCATCCTCGGCTATCCGGTGGAGCGCTGGCTGGCTGATTCCTCATTCTGGAAGAAGCACATCCATCCCGCCGACGTGGAGTCCACGGTGTCGTACGCCACTTCCGAAGCAGCCGCTGGTGGGGACTATACTCTGGAATACCGCATGCTCGCAGCCGACGGCCGCGCGGTCTGGCTGCGGGACATCGTCAGCGTAAAGAAAGAGAAAGAGGATGAGGGCATCCCGGCGCTCCGCGGCGTCATGGTAGACATCACCGCGCACAAAAAGGCCAGTGAAGAGCGGGACATGCTCGCCGACGCGCTGCGCACCGTGAGGGAGGCTGTCACCATTACGGATTGCGACGATCGGATCGTGTTTGTCAACGACGCGTTCCTGAAATTGTATGGCTATCGCCGCGACGAGATCCTATCCGGAACCATCGACGTAGTCCGCTCGGCCAGGAACCCGGCGCAACTGGACGCGGCCATCGCCGACGGCAACCGGCGCGGCGGCTGGCAAGGCGAACTGTGGAACCGGCGCAAGGATGGCAGCGAGTTCCCGATCTCGCTCTCCACTTCGCTGGTCCGCGACCAGGGCGGACGAACCATCGCGCAGGTGGGAGTGGCCAGCGACATCACTCAGCGCAAGCGCGCCGAGAACGAGTGGAAGCGTGCCAAGGAGGCCGCCGAAGCCGCCAGCAGGGCCAAGAGCGAGTTTCTGGCCAACCTGAGTCACGAGATCCGCACGCCCATGAATGGCATCCTGGGCATGAATCAACTGCTCATCGAGACTCCTCTTGACGAGCACCAGCGCCGCTATGCCGAGGTAACCCGGGACAGCGCCCGGTCGCTGCTTTCGGTTCTCAACGACATCCTCGATTTTTCCAAAATCGAGGCCGGCAAGCTGGAGCTGGAAACGGTCGATTTCGACCTCTACGCCGTCACTGGGGGCGTCTCGGATCTCTGGGCAGCCAAGGCTCAGGAGAAAGGGATCGAGCTGCTCTGTCTGGTCGAGGCCGGCGTTCCCACCCGGCTTCGCGGCGATCCGGGCCGGTTGCGCCAGGTGCTTACCAACCTGGTGGGCAATGCGGTGAAATTTACCGCGGCCGGCGAAGTCTCGATCCGCGTCCGGCTGGAATCGTCCGATCCCGCGGTCGGGCTGCGGTTCGAAGTGCAGGATACCGGAATTGGGGTGCCTCCGGACCGGCAGAAGCTGCTGTTTCAGCCATTTTCCCAGGCTGATGCCTCCACCACGAGGCGCTTCGGAGGCACCGGGTTAGGGCTGACGATTGTCCGCCGGCTGGTGGAACTGATGGGCGGGCAAGTGGGTTTCGCGAGTGAGCCGGGCCGCGGCTCGTGCTTCTGGTTCACGGTTGCGTTCGTTCTTCAGGGCAGCCAGCCGGCGCCGGTCTCGCTGGCCGGAAAGCGCATCGTGGTGGTGGACCCCAATGCCGCCAGCCGGGGCCTCCTGGCGCAGTTGCTGTCCGATTGGGGTTGCCGCGCGGAACTGGCGGCACCCGGCGAGACTGCAGACACTCTGCTGCACTCTCCGTCCGTGCCGTTCGACGGGGTGATTATGGTCTCCCGCGTGGCGCGGATGGGCCGCCCGTTGTGGAGTGCCCTGTGCGAAGATCCCGACTTGGCCGGCAAGCCGATGGTGGCCCTGTTTCCATTCCGGGAAGGGGCGGGGATGGCTGGGCGGCCGAGTGCCGGCTGCGCGGCCCTTACCAAGCCGGTCAAGCAGGGGGAACTGGCAAAATGCCTCGGGTCCTTATTCGACCGGGCCCCTCAGCCGGCGTCTCCCCAGGCCCCGGCTAATGCCCGCGGTCCGGAACCACACCCGCGGCGCGGGGCCCGGCTGCTCCTGGTGGAGGACAATCGCACTAACCAGGAGGTAGCGCTGGGCGTTCTCCAGCAGTTGGGGTATGGCGCGGTAGACGTCGCCGGCGATGGCCGGCAAGCTCTGGAGATGCTCGAGAGGACCGAGTATGACCTGGTGCTGATGGACTGCCAGATGCCCGAGATGGATGGTTACGAAGCCACCCGCCGGATCCGCCAGCGATCGGCCCAGGTGCGCCACCACCGCCTGCCCATCGTCGCCATGACGGCTCACGCCCTGGCGGGCGACCGGGACCAGTGTCTCGAAGCCGGTATGGACGACTATCTCGCCAAACCGGTCGACCCGAAGGTCCTGGCAGGAGTACTCGAAAAGTGGCTGACGGCAGTTGACGGGGCCGCGGCGGCGGATTCTCCCTTGCTGGAACCGGAACCTGCGGTGGCGGGATTGCCGGAACCCGAAACCGGTCTCGCCGCGCTGCGTAGCGCTGCCGCACATACCGTTGAACTTCCGGCCAATCTGCCACCGGCGCTTTGTCCCCTGCCGAACGGCGCAAGTGGCCCTGCATCCGAGCAGGACATTCTCCAGACCAGCGTGCTGGACCGGCTCGTGGAAGGCGTGGTGATTACGGACGCGGAAGCTTGCATCCAGTATGTCAACCAGTCCTTCACCAGGATGACCGGCTACGCGTCTGAGGAGGTGCTGGGCAAGAACCCGCGCCTGCTCCAGTCGGGCCGGCAGGACCAAGTCTACTACCAGCGGATGTGGCAGACCATCCGGGCGGGGCAGGTCTGGCGTGGGGAGATCGTCGACCGGCGCAAGGATGGCACCGAGTATACCGAGGAGATCGTGATTACACCGGTTGCGAGCTCCGCGGGGCAGATTACCAACTATATCGCCGTAAAGCTGGATAAGACCAGGCGCCGCGCAGAAGAGAACGCGCAGCGAATTCTGGCGGCCATCGTGGAGTCCTCGGAGGATGGCATCCTGAGCCACACTCCTGAGGGCACTATTACGAGCTGGAACCATGGTGCGGAAAAGGTATACGGCTACAGAGCTGAAGAGATCCTCGGGAGGTCCGTCTCGCTTCTGGTCCCGCCGGATCTCACGCACAACCTATGGCCCGCACTGAAACGTCTGGAAGCCGGGAAAACAATCTCTCAATTGGATTGCACGGGATTCTCCAGGGATGGCCGGAGAATCAATGTTTCGGTGTCCTCGTCGCCGATCTATGACACCTCGGGGCGCGTGGTTTCGGTCGCCGTAATCGTCCGCGATATTACGGCGCGAAAACGCGTGCAGGACGATCTGCGGGAAAACGAAGAGCAGTTCAGGACGATCTTCGCGGACGCCCCAGTGGGCATCGCGCGGATCTCGCTCGACGGGTGCTTCCTGCAGGCCAACGCAGTCCTCTGCCGCATCCTGGGTTACTCCGGGCAGGAATTGGCGGGAAAGAGCTGGCCGGAGCTGACTCACCCCGATGATCTGGAACTCAGCAGGAAACTCCAGTACGAACTCCTGGGTGGATTGCAATCGGGGGTGGAACTTGAGAAGCGCTACACCCATAAAGACGGTCGTACCATACCGGTACGCCTGCGCATCTCGCTAGTGCGCAACGCACAAGGCGGTCCGCGCTACTTCATCATTCACGTGGAAGACATTAGCGAATCCAGGCGATCCCAGGAGGCATTGAAGGCTTCCGAGGAACGCTATCGCCTGCTGTTCGCACGCAACCTGGCAGGCGTTCTTCGCACAACCGCGGACGGCCGGATTCTGGACTGCAACCAGACGGCGGCGCTGATTCTGGGATGGGAGTCTCCCGCGGAGGCCATCGGCAAGAGTGTGCTCGATTGTTTCGATTCCGCCGGCGATCGGGAGCAACTCATGAAAGCCTTGTCGAAGCAGAGGGTATTGACCAACTCGGAATGGAAATTCCAGCGCCGTGGCGATCCCGTCTGGGTGCTCGCGAATTTCAGTTTTGTGGAGGGCGGGGAGGGCGGCGAGATCGAAATGACGCTCATCGATATCACCGGCCGGAAACGCGCCGAGGAACAGCTCCGCGAAGCCAAGGAGGTCGCCGAGCGAGCCGACCGCGCCAAGAGCGCTTTCCTGGCCAACATGAGCCATGAAATCCGTACGCCCATGAACGGCATCCTCGGGATGATCGGGTCCTGCTGGGCGGCGACCTGGATCCCCGGCAGCGCCGGCGTGCGGACACCGTCCGCGACAGCGCCGAATCGTTGCTCGGGATCCTGAACGACATTCTCGACTTCTCTAAAATGGGTGCCGGAAAACTGACGCTGGAGGACGCCCCCTTCGACCTGCGAAGAATGGTTGAAAGCGTCGCGGACATGCTGGCAGTGAAGTCCCAGGAGAAGGAGGTGGAACTGCTTTGCTTCATCGAGCCGGATGTCTTCACGCAACTGCGGGGCGACGTCAGCCGGTTACGCCAGGTTTTGGTCAACCTGGGCGGAAACGCCGTGAAGTTCACCAGCGCGGGCGACGTCTCAATTCGTGTAAGGCTGGCCAACCCTGGCGATCCGGCGCGCATCCGCTTCGACGTGAAAGACACCGGCGCCGGAATTCCCAGCGACAAGGCTCACCTGTTGTTTCAGCCCTTCTCGCAAATCGATTCTTCCACTGCCCGGCAGTACGGAGGGACCGGCCTGGGTCTCTCGATTGTCCGGATGCTGGCCGAAATCATGGGCGGCGAGGTGGGCTTCGAAAGCGAGGTAGGTAAAGGCTCCCACTTCTGGTTCACCGTCCCCTTAGTGCGGCAGTCCGCGGCCGAACGCTCCCGCGCGCTTTCGCTGGCCGGCTGGCGTATCCTTGTGGTGGACGATAATGCCGCGAGCCGCGGCCTGATCCTGGAATTGCTGGCGTTCTGGAAGGCCTCCGGGGAGGAAGCCGGCAGTGCGGCGGAAGCCATGGAGCGGTTGCGGAGCGCGGCAGACCAGCCCTTTGACGCCGTAATCGTCGACTGGGACACGCTGGGCTCCGAGTTTGACCAGTTCACGTCCCAGGTGCGACAGCAGCACGCTGCCAACACTACGGCCCTGGTGCTGATGGTTTCCCTGAACCAGGCAGCCGATGGCGAACGGTGGCATTCGCTGGGTTTTGCCGCGCATGTCGCGAAGCCGGTGAAACAGGGCGAGCTGGGTACGTGCCTGGCCTCCATCCTGGGCTATGGGCCGGCTCCCACCCGCCCGGCTCCGGCACCAAAGCCTTCGCGGACCACACGGGACATGCGGGCGCGCTTGCGCCTGCTGGTTGTCGAAGACAACGCGGTCAATCAGGAAGTCGCCTTGGGCATCCTCGAGAACCTGGGATATCGTGCCGATGTAGTCGCCGATGGCCGTGCCGCCCTGCATGCCCTCGGCCAGAAGGACTACGATCTGGTGTTGATGGATTGCCATTTGCCGGGTATGGACGGTTATGAGGCCTCGCGCCTGATCCGGCGGCCCGATACCAGCGTCCGCAACCATGACGTCGCCATCATCGCGACCACCGCTAACGCCATGGCAGGCGATCGCGAAAAATGTCTCGCCGCGGGCATGAACGGCTATATCGCCAAGCCGATCCGGCCCGGCGAGTTGGAACAGGCGATCGAGGACTGGACTGGCGGCACGCGTGCCCCCGCGCCGCCCGCCGTTCCTCCTCCGGCACCGGCCGCCCCCGCGGCGCCCGCCGTTCCTCTTCTGCCAGTTATCGCCGCAGCCTTCGACCAGGAAGATCTGCTGGAGCGTGTCATGGGCAACCAGGACCTGGCCTACCGGATTATCCGCGGGTTTGTGAAAGACATGCCCGGCCAGATCGCGGCATTGGCCCAGGCCGTGAGCGAAGGCGACTCCAAACAAGTCCGTCTGCTCGCCCATTCCATCAAGGGAGCAGCCGCCAGTGTGAGCGGGAGGGAAATGCGGCAGGCGGCATGGAAGCTGGAGCAGGCAGGCAGCAGCGGCGATCTGGAGGCTGCGGTTGCCGATCTGCCCGAACTATCGGGCAGCTTTGAGCGGGTCAGGCCGGAAATGGAACGATTCTGTGGGGAAGACCCAGCCGGCCGCTGAGCGGCGGTCTCCCCTACAATGAGTTCAGGCCCAGCCATGTTCCAACTCAACCAGCCGCTGCTGATCAACATTTTGGGCCATGCCGCCGGCGCTCTGATCTTCGCCATCTTTCTCTGCCTGCTGTTCAGCCGCCGCGGCTGGTCCGGCTCGCACGGCCGTTTTCTTTCGGGCTTGGCGGCGGCCCTCTCGCTGGCCTGGAATCTGGGGTCGCTGCTGGTACTGGCGTGGCCCGGTCTGCCTCCCCACACAGTCGACCTGCTGGCGGCTTTCAGCTTTTCGGTACTCAGCCTGCTTCCCGCCGTGCTGCTGCAGGTTTCGCTCGACGGCCGATGGCCCATGCTGGCCTTTACGGGTTATGGCCTGAGCAGCGCCGCAATCCTTCTGCACTGGCGCGAAATCTACACCACCGGCGCCGATCTCCACCAGATGGCGCTGCTGCTCACCACGGTCGGCTTTCTGGCGCTTACCGCCATCGCCGTGATGGGCGCGATTCTCGACCGGGAATCCGGCCGCGCCGCTCCCTCCCGCATTGCCGCGTCCATGTGCCTGGCCCTGTTCGCCATGTCGTTCCTGCACTTCGGCCACGGTCACCTGCACCAGGCCTGGTCCAGCGAACTGGTTGTGCACCACGCCGGAATTCCCCTGGCCCTGTTCGTGCTTCTCCAGGACTACCGGTTTGTACTGCTGGACGCCTTTGTGCGCTTCCTGGCCAACGCTCTTCTCGCCGCCGTTTTGACCTGGCTGGTGATCGCCGCCGCCTTTCGCCTGGTATTGGTCAAGAGCGCCGGCGGCCCGCTCGCCCAAGCTTTCCTGCTCATCAGCGTGTGTCTCTGCCTGGTCTTCTTCGCCTGGCTGCGCAACTGTGCCCAAGCCTGGCTGACGCACGCCGTATTCCGCCACGGCGGTCTCGATCAGGTCGCCAGCGCCATTAAGGACGCGCCGGCGTTTTCCGGTGAAGACGAATATCTGACGTGGGCCGCCGGCCGGATGGCATCCACCGCGCGGGCCGATCGCCACGCCATTGTCGCGGAAAACCTGGTGGCGGCAGCCGCGGAACTACATTCGGCCGCCCTGGCACCGGCCGAACTGGCCGCGCCATGGAACTGGGCGGAAGTCATCGTTCCGGTGCGCCTCGGCCAGGAAAACTCGCGTCTCATCCTGCTGGGGCGCCGCAACGGCGGCCAGCGCTATCTGGGCGAGGATCTGGAAGCCCTGACCAAGGCCGCCTCGGCCGTCGCCGAACGCCTGGATATGCTGCGGCGGCAGGAAATGAGCCGCCTGGTGGCGCAGGCCGAGTTGCGCGCTCTGCAGTCCCAGATCAACCCTCACTTCCTCTTCAACGCCTTCAATACCCTTTACGGCGTTATCCCACGGGAGGCTTTCGCGGCGCGCCGGCTGGTCCTCAACCTGGCGGATATCTTCCGCTACTTCCTGCAATCCGAAAAGACCTTCGTGCCGCTGGCGGAGGAGATGCAGATCGTGCGCGCCTACCTGGAAATCGAGAAGGTCCGCCTGGGTCCGCGCCTGGAGATCGATATTCAAGTGGAGGAAGCCGCCCTCCGGACACTCATCCCGGTGCTCTCGGTGCAGCCGTTGGTGGAAAACGCGGTGAAGCACGGCATCGCCCAGCGCGCCGACGCCGGTTTCGTACGCATTCGCGCCCACCTGGCGGAGGGCGAATTGCGCGTCTCGGTGGTCAACAGCGGCGCGACCCCGGGCGCCGTTGTGGCAGCGGCCTCGTCCGGGGAAGGATCCCCCGGCGCCGGCATCGGCTTGCAGAACGTTCAGCGGCGCCTGGAGATCTGTTACGGCTCCCCGGCCAATCTGCGGTTCCATCCCAGCGCCGAAACCACTACCGTCGAGTTTTCGATACCGATGCCCGTTCCCGCGGCGCATCGCTGACCGCACCGCGCAGCCCCAGGTATACCAGCATCAGCGCCAGCGTCATCCACTGCGCGCAGAGTGCCAGCAGGCTGTCCGCCAGCGCCAGCAGGACGCGCGAATAGGCGGTCTTTTCCACGGCATTCAGCACCGCGAAGCTGGTCACCAGGTCCAGCAGCACCAGCGGCACAATCACCGCAAAAATGCGCCAGCGGTGGCCCTCGGTCAAGCGCCGGCTGCGGTCCAGCACGTCCCGCTCGCGGTCCGCCTCCAGCGCCACGATCGGGTCCACCACCGCCAGCCTGACGAACGCCATCATGCCGGGGACGAAGAGCAGCAGGCTCCACAGCAGCACCGTCACCTGCACCTGAAACATGTTCCACAGGGCCTTGCCCCACTGGCGCCGGCCCCAGCGCAGCGATTCGGCAAGCGGCGGCGGCGCGCCCGTGCGGAACCGCATGGCCATGCCGAAGATCACCGCCGGCACCACCAGCGCACTGAGCACCAGGTCGCTGGCCGTCAACAGGCTGTACCCCAGAACGCCGTCGGGCGGGATATTCAGCGCCGCGCAAACCGCCTGCAACAGCAGCTTGCCGGGCAGAAAGACTACCAGCGTGGCGGCGGTCAAGAAGGGCAGGTTGGAAAGAAATAGCCGCAGGGAGCGCGCCAGGACGCCGAGCGGCGACCCCATCGGCTCTACCGGAAAATCGATTTCGACGTAGCCTTTGCGAAAATCGCGCTCCATGCTGTCAGTGTGACCCAAGCGGCGCGGCGGAACAATCGGCGCGGCGGGGAGGGGCGACGGCAGCGGGCAGGGCTTGCCCTATCGATGCGGTAGAATCCGATTGAAGGGGCAGCCTTATGCTCATGCCGGTCGCCGTCACGCAGCAGGAAACCATAGAAGAGGAAGTCCGGGCGCTGGAGGAAGAACTTAAGCCCGACGTGGTGCGCATCCGCTATGACATCGGCCAGGATTGGACCGGCGATTGGTCTATTTTCTTTCGGATTCTGTTATCCGACCGAGCCAGCGGCCGCCGCTTGGGGCGGGTCGCGCGTAGCGTCAGGGACGTGATTAAGCAGCGAATTCGCCCCAAAGAACTTGGTTTAATTGCTTATTGTAGTTTTCGCAGCGAGTCGGAACAATCCGAACTGAAGGACCCGGCGTGGATGTGAGGCGATGCCTTACCACGACGACCTCCTGGCGCAGGCCGGGCATCTGGCTAACCTCGATCGAACGCGCCCCAAACAGGTGAATCTCCGCCGCGCGGTCTCCGCAGCATACTATGCCATGTTTCATTTATTGATCGCCAGCGCGGTAAACAATTGGCGAATTGAGCGGCAGCGAGCGGATCTCAGCCGGGCGTTCGAGCACAGAAAAATGAAGGGTGTGTGCAATAATTTGGTCTCGACCAGTGCGGAGTTGGCGCTGGTTGCCGAAACCTTTGTAGTTCTCCAGCAGAACCGCCACCGCGCCGATTACGACAATGCCAGGGTGTGGACTCGTGTTGAGGTCCGGGACCACATCCGGAGCGTGAAAGACGCCTTTGCGGCGTGGAGCCGCGTCAGAAATCAGCCGCAAGCCCAGGATTTTCTGCTGACCCTCTTCGTGCCGGAGCGGCGATAACCTCAGAGGCCTCCACCTTGCGAAGATAAGTACATGACGCGTCGAACCTCTATTCCGCTGCTGCTCGCCCCGGCTCTGGCCCTCGTCCTGGCCGGCTGCCACTCCCAGCCGCCCGCTAAGCGATATCCCATGCAGGGCGATATCAAGGCGCTCGATCCAAGCGCCAAGACCGCCACCATCGCGGCCGGACCGATCGGCGACTGGATGGGTCCCATGACCATGGAATACATGGTCAAACCCGATTCCGAGTTTCAGAAACTGCACGTGGGCGACCGCATCCAGGCCACCGTGGTGGTGGTGACCGACACCAGCTTCTACGTTACCGACGTCAAGGTGCTGCCGAAACAGTAGCGGAATCGCGTATTCCGCGCACCGCCAGGTAGCCGCACGCCACCACGACCAAAAACGCCGTTAGCACTTCTGTGTCGCCCAGGTTCACTTCGTACAGGCCGGCCACCATGATCCCAATCACCGTGGCAATTCCCCCCTGCAAAAGGAACCGTTCGGTACTGCGCCCCGCGGGGAGCTTCCGCAGCCCGAGCCAGAAGTCGCGAATCACGCGCGCCAGCAGCCAGAGCATCATCAGCAGGGTGGGGATGCCGCGCTCGGCGGCGTACTGCAGATAGATGTTGTGCAGATGCTGGTAATATCCCGGCGGCAGCGGATGCGGCGCATCCGGCGGCAGGTAATCCAGGAAATGGTACTTGGTCTCGTCCAGTCCGATTCCCAGCACGGGATGGGCGCGAATCATGCGCCACCCGGTACCGCGTGCGATGCGCCGGAACTCGTTCGAATCGACATTCTTTTGCGGATGGAAGATGGAGACCAGGCGTTCGTGCACCGGCCCCGGCGCCAGCCACATCGCCAGCAGCACCACGGACGGACCGGCCAATGCCATCCACCGCTTCCACCACCACAGCAGCCACACTCCGCCGGCCGCCACGCCCAGCCACACCGTGCGGGTCTCGTTGAGCAGCAGCGCGACCCCCAGCAGCAGCGCGCAGGCCAGCCACAGCGCCCAGGCTCGCTTCCCTGCCAAGGGCGCGAACAGCAGAAAAGCCAGCAGCATCAGCAGCACCACCATTTCCTGGCCTGCGAAGGTCATCCAATGGCTCATGGTGCCGGTGATCCGCTGGGTCACGTAGAAGTTGTAGAACGGTACGTGCTGCATCTTGGATTGCCGCCATCGTTCTGCGAATTGCACCAGGGCGAAGCACGCCACCGCCGCGCCGATCCCGTACCACCACACAAACAGGCGCCGCGCCGCGGCCGCGTCCCGAAAGGTGGTGTAGATCGCCGCCAGAATGGTAAACACCAGCAGTTTGCGGATCTGCGGCAGCCCGTGGAGCGGCTCAGGCGAAAAGGCCATGGAGAGCAGCGTGCCCACCATAAACAGCGCCAGCGGCAGCCAGATGTGGGGAATGCGCAGTTTGGCGCGCGAAGCCGCCAGAAGCGCCAGCGAAATCCACAGCGCCCACTGCGAGGCGGTAATCGAAAGCAGAATCAGCGCGGCCGAAGCGAATGCCAGGTAAAACGAGCCGCGCAGGAACTTCTCGCCGCGGGTCATCAAGCTAGGGTTTGCCCTTGGCCGCCGCGCGCCGCCCGCCGCGCAGCAAAGTGTCCAGCTCGTCGCGGATATTGGTGTTGGCGTCGCGGAAGAAGAGGTCCTCGCCCGGATAGTCCGCCCGGATTTCCCCGCCGCGGTCGATGAATACCATGTGCGGCACGTACAGCGGCCGTGGGTCCAGAAGGTTGTATTGCAGGTACGACATCACCGCCGCGCGCGTGTTCCAACCCACCGGAAAGGGCGGCTCGAAGCGTTGTTGAAACTCCGGCAGGCCGGCCCGCGCGCCGTCATTGAAAGCGCACTCCAGCACCACCACGCCGCGCGCCGCGTAATCGCGCGCGATGCCTTTCAGCGTTCCGGTGAGTTCCTGGCAATGCGGGCAACTCGTATCGATGAACGCCATTGCCACGATCTTGCCGCGATACTGGCTCACCCGCAGGGCCGGCCCCTTGGTCCGCTGGATCTCAAACGGGGGCGAGGGCCGCGCTCCATCCGCCGCCAGCAAACCATAGGCCACGGCCATCCCGATGATGGCGCCGAGCAAACCGCGCATAGCCTTATACTACAAGTTTCCGCCGTGGGGCGCGCCGCCGCCGATGCCTCCGATACCTGCGTTCATCCCGCTTTTCCGCAATCCACACGTGCAGACCATCCTGGGCCACTACTGGAAGCGCGCGAACGGCGAAGCCCTCTGGCCCACCGTCCCGCGCCTGTTCCAGACTGAGCCGGCGGTTCAGGTGCTGGTGGAATCGCAGCGCCCCGTGGCGCCCGAGCGCGGCGCAATGGTCATGGTGCATGGTCTGGAAGGCTCTAGCCAGGCCGTATACATGCGCAGCCTCGCTGCCGCCGCGCTGGCCGCCGGGTTAGCCGCCCACCGTTTCAACCTGCGCACCTGCGGAGGCAGCGAGCACCACTGCCAAACCCTCTATCACGCCGGTCTCACCAGCGACCTGCTATCGGTGCTACGCCAACTTTGCGCCGAAGGCTCCGCGCCGGCCATCCTGGTGGGCTTCTCGCTGGGCGGAAACGTGGTACTGAAGCTGGCGGGAGAACTGGCAGACGCGGCCCCGCCGCTCATCCGTGCGGTCTGCGCGGTCTCCACTCCGCTTGACTTGGCCGCCTGTGCCCGCCGCATGGCGCAGCCCTCCAATCGCCTCTACGAGAGCCGCTTTGTTGACCGCATGAAAGCCCGCCTGGAAGCCACCGGCCGCTACCGGCGGCAGGACCTCCAGGGCTTGCGTTCGGTGATGCAGATTGACGACCGCATCACCGCGCCCTCCTTCGGTTTCGGCAACGCGGCCAACTACTACCGGACGCAATCCTCGCGTCTCTATCTGCGCGATGTACGCGTGCCCACGCTGCTCATCCAGGCGAAGGACGACCCGATGGTGCCCTTCCAGGCCTTCGAAGCCCCGGAGGTCCGCGACAACGACCGCATCCGTCTGGTGGCCCCCGACCACGGCGGCCATTTGGGTTTCCTGGCGCGGCGCGGGCCGCGCTTCTGGGTCGATGCGGTGATCATGGCCTGGCTTGCCGGGTTGAGTTGAAGGGCTGATCGGAAAGCCGCCGCGGTCGGTGGGGCCAGCGTAGTCCACGGAGTCGCGCCAGCCGTGGATCAGTTGCGTTACGCTACCCCCTTACGGCGTGTCAGGCCAGGAACCGGAACCCGCAGGGTGGTCTACCCCGACGCCGCGTCAATCCCGTCTGGGCTACAATCCCCTCTATGCGAACTTCTTTGAGGTGTGTTTCAGCAGTGCTGTTGCTGTGGGTATCGGCTTCGCTGGGCGGCGCCGAAACACTGACCATTGAA
This sequence comes from Bryobacterales bacterium, assembly GCA_963803725.1. Lineage (GTDB taxonomy): Bacteria > Acidobacteriota > Terriglobia > Bryobacterales > Bryobacteraceae > JOPF133. Next base: position 68,532 of record CAWDOH010000033.1, read on the forward strand.
AAAGCCATGCAGGTGCGGGAACCATCGGACCTGCAGTTCTCGCCAGATGGCAAACGTTTGGCGCTCGTGCTGCAAGAGCCGATTGTGGGCAAGACCGTTACGCCACATCTGGGTGCTTGACGTGGAGACGCGCGATCTGCGCCAGTGGACCTATTCCGCGAAATCCGAACAGTCGCCGCGCTGGTCGCCGGATGGCCGCACGCTGGCGTTTCTCTCGGACCGCGATGGGACGATGCAGATTTTCCTGATGCCCGTGAACGGCGGGGAGGCCATGGAACTGACCAACGCCAAGAACGCGGTGGAGGGGCTGCGCTGGTCGCCGGATGGAAAGCACATCGCCTTTCTGGCGACTGATCCCCGCACCGAGGCGGAGGAGAAGAAGCAGCGCGATCAGGATGATGCCCGGGTGATCGACGTGGACCGCAAACCGGCGCGCGTCTGGACAGTGGATATAGCCACCAAAGCGGTCAAGCCCGTGACCAGCGCACCATGGACGCTGCGCGACATCGAATGGATGCCGGACGGCAAGCGCCTGGTGGCCATAGCCACCGACCAGCCGGCGGTGGAGCGGCGCACCGAGCGGCTGTTTTCGGTGTCGCTGGATGGAGGCAAACTGGAAGAGCTACTGGCGCCCAGGGGGCCGTTCCAGCGCATCCAGGTGGCGCCCGGCGGAGGCGCCGTGGGGTTCGTGTCGTCGCCTGCGGACGGGCCGACCGCGCAAGACCTGTTCGTATTGCCACAGGGTCAATCGACAGCTAAAGACCTCACCGGAGCGGTCAGGGACCGGCCCGTTCTGCAGTTTCAGTGGATCGGCAAATCCGAACTTGCGACGCTGTTCTCGAACGGCTTCCACACCGAACTGGACACCGTGGGCGAGGCGCCGCGCAAGCTGGTGAGCGACGATTCGCTGGACGTCTCGTCATTCGCCGTGAGCCAGGCGGGCAAGGTAGCGTACATCGCGGAGTCCGCAGTGGTGTTGCCGGAGTTGTGGTTCGATGGCAAGCAGGTGAGCCACTTCAACAATTTTGACGCTGTGACGCTGGTGAAACCGGAACTGTTCCGATACCAGAGCTTCGACGGGCTGGCGATCGAGGCGGCGCTGTATCGTGGAGCGGGCGCGACGGAGGGCCAGCCGCAGCCGGTGGTGGTACTGATTCACGGCGGGCCGGCGGGATCGTGGCGCAACCGGTTCGACGGGCTGACCCAGTTGCTGGTCACGCGCGGCTATACCGTGATGGAGCCGAATATCCGCGGCTCCGTGGGGTACGGACAGAAATTTCTCGCGTCCAACCGGGGCGATTGGGGAGGCGGAGACTTCAAGGACGTGATGGCAGGTGTGGACGATCTGGTAAAGCGCAAGGTCGCCGACCCCAATCGGATGGCCATCGGAGGATGGTCCTACGGCGGCTATATGGCGGAGTGGGCGATCACCCAGACAGACCGTTTCAAAGCGGCGATCTCGGGAGCCGGGATGGCGGACCTGGCCACGGAGTATGGCACCGAAAACCGGCCGGAGGGCGATGAATGGTATTACGGCGTTCCCTATGAGAACGCAGCGGGATTTAGTAAGTCGTCGCCGATCACTTACATTAAGAACGCCAAGACTCCCACCCTGATTCTGCAAGGTGAGGCCGACACCACCGATCCGCTTTCCCAGAGCCAGATGCTCTACCGGGGACTCAAGCGTTACAACGTGCCGGCGGAGTTCGTGGTATATCCCCGCGAGCCGCACGGGTTACGCGAGCAAAAGCATATTGTGGACCGGTACAAGCGCAGCTTGGACTGGATCGATAAGTACCTGGGAGGACACTGAGCCAGACCGGAGCGGCCTCGTCCACGCTCCCCTGGGACGAAGCCGGTACCTGACGGGCGCTCTTACCCAACCGGCTTGGGCGTTTCGTTGGGCGAGGTGCCGTCGGGATCGTTCGCTACCGCTCCCGGAGGAGCGGCGACCGGGCCGCGCAGAATCGGATCGCTGGTCGCGTGCATCCACCGGTCCAGCCTTCCCCGCATTTCGGCCAGCGCTTCGTGGCACGCCGGGTCCGCAGCGGCGTTACGCGTCTCGTTGGGATCGAAAACCAAATCGTAGATTTGCTCCTGATCCACCGCGCGCTGGCGCCAGCCATTGTTCAGCCACAGGCTCTTGCTGGGGCCGTCGTCGCAATTGGGCAGGTTGGGATGGGTGCGACCGTCGTAACGCCGGATATACTTCCAGCGATGAGTGCGCACGGCGCGCTGCGGCTCGTAGGCCGCGTGGTAGTTTACTTCGGCGAAGATTTCCTCATGGACCTCTTTAGCCTCTCCGCGAACCAGCGGCAGCAGCGAGGTTCCCTGCAGGCGGGCCGGCTTTTCGATATCCAGCAGTTCACAGATAGTCGGAAAAAGGTCCAGGTGCGAAACCATGCCGTCGATCACTTTGCCCCCGGAGAAGATTCCCGGGCCGCGCAGGATCAACGAGACGCCCATGCCATGATCGGTGCAATTGCACTTCATGGCGGGGAATGGAATGCCGTGATCGGTGGTGGAGATTACCAGCGTATTGGCGGCCAGGCCGTTCGATTCCAGCGCCCGCAGCACCACGCCGACGCCTTCATCCATCACCCGCGCGCTGGCTTTGAAGGCGGCCATATCGGCGCGCGTCTCGGCCGTATCGGGAATCGGCGCGGGCGGCTGGCAAAACCGAGCATCCTCCTGCGGACCGGGCTGGCGGAAGACGCGGTGCGTTTCGAAAAAGCCGACCGTCAGAAAAAACGGCTCGGCGGGCGCTTTGGACAAAAACGCGGCAGCGGCCGGGGCGACGTCCTCCGTGTGATTGACGCGAAACGATTCGACATGGTCGTAGCCGATCACCTTGGGATCGGCGGCAATGTGCTGCAGGCCGATCAGCGCGGTGTGATAACCCGCGGGCCGCAGAGTGTGGAGGATGTGCTGGCGGTAGTCGGTCAACGAGAAGCCGCGGTGCGCCAGGCCTAACATTCCGTTGGAGTGGGGACACATGCCGGTAAGCAGACTGGCCCGGCTGGGCGAGCAGGTGGGGGCGGCGTTGAAAGCTTTGCGGAATAGCACACCGCCTTCGGCCAGGCGCTGAATGTTGGGAGCAGGGACAGCGTGCCCGTAGGGCTGCAGGTAGCGGCCGGTATCGTGAGAGTGAATATAAATGATGTTGGGGTGCGGAACGGCGGCGCGCACCAAGGGCGCCGCGGCGCCGGCCGCGCAGGCTTGCAGAAAACGGCGTCGGCGGACTGAGTCGGACATCAGCCTGTATTATTTCAGGATTTCCGCGGGCTGGCGCGCTTCGGACGAAGGCGCACCAGCGGCTATTTCTTGCCCTGGAGCATTTTGCCCAGCTCTGCTTCCTTTTTCTCCTTCGCCCGCGACCCTTGCGCGAACGCTTCGCGGCTGGCCTCGGCTTCCCCCTTCAGCTGCAAGACCTGGCCCAGGGTGTTGTAAGGTCCCGGATTGTCGGGATCGGAATGGATGGCGGCCTTGAGCGCAGTCTCGGCCCCGTCCAGGTCGCCTTTTTGCTTGAGCGCCGTGCCCAGCATGAAATACGCTTCGGGATAATCGGGGCGCAGGGCAATGGCGGCGCGCATCTCCCGTGCCGCGGCTGCGAAATCGCCGCTCTGCCAGTCGATTATGCCAACCGTGTAGTGCGCTTCCGAGAGGCTGGAATCGAGCTGCAGGGCACGCTCCAGTTCTACCTTGGCCTGATCCAACTGGTCCTTCTGCTTCAGCGCCACGCCCAGATCGTAATGCGCCACGGCGGAATCGGGATCGCGCTGCAACACCTCCCGGAACTCCGCTTCCGCCTCGTCGAGTTCGGCCTTCTGCAGATGCGCGAAGCCGATATTGATGCGCGCCATGTTGTTGCCCGGATCGGCTGCCAGGATCGCGCGGAATTGGGCCTCGCCCTCCGCCGCCTTGCCTGTATTCACCAGCATGAAGCCATAATTGTTGCGGGCGTCCAGGTTCGCCGGGTCCAGGCTCACCGCCTGCCCATAGGCCTCCACGGCGCCGGCGGCATCGCCGGTGTGCTGCCGCGCCAGCCCAAGCTGGTTCCATGCCTCCGCATACCTGCTGTTCAGCGTGGTGGCCGCCTGAAGCTGTTCCAGGGCCTCGGCATAATGCGAAGTCGCGTTCAAAGCATGGCCCAGATGGAAGCGGTAGTCAAAGTTGTTAGGATCGAGCGCCACGGCTGTCTGAAGCTGCGGAATGGCGTCGGTGGGGTCCTGCTGGAGCCAGTAGGCCACTCCCAGATGGTAGCGGGCGGAGGCGAATCGGGGGGCCAGCTCGATGGCGCTCTGGAAGTGCTGGATGGCCTCCTGGCGCCGGTTCAGCACGGCCATCAGGAAGCCGATTTCGTCCTGGATCGGGGCAGATTTAGGATCGAGAGCGGCCGCCTTTTCCCACTCCGCCAGCGAGCCGGCCGCATCTCCGCGGGCCTTCAAATCCTGCGCCTGCGCTACCAATTGCGCCAGGGTATCCTGCCCCTCGGCGGGGAGCCGGGTTAAGGCCAGAAGCACACACAAAAATGGTAGCCAACGGCAGCGCATGGCTTTTATGGTCTCTTTTTGTCGATCAGTTCCAGGTTACGCCGCGCAGCCGCGTGGGTGGGGTCCAGCTTGAGGGCGGCTTCGAACTGCGCGATGGCGCCCGCGGTGTCGCCGGTTCGGGCAAGCAGAGTACCGAAATTGTTTCGCAGGTCCGCATCGCCCGGTTCCAGCGCCACTAGTTGACGGTAATAATCGGCCGCCGGCGCCAGGCGTCCCGCTGAGGCTGCCGCGTCGCCCAAGCTCATGAGTACCTGAACCAGGTGCTCGTGCGCACCCTGGTCGTCGGGATGGGCGGCCAGTACCGCGCGGAAGCCCGCGGCGGCTTCCTCGAAGTGGCCGCCGGCAGCCAGGGCGTTGGCCAGATTGTACTGCGCGCTGGGGTCACTGGGGCGGACGCGCAGCACGTGCCGGAATTGCTCGGCGGCCTCCGCGACCTTGCCCTCCGTCTCCAACGCTACTCCGTAAGCGTTGAGCGCGGCCGTCTGCTCCGGCTCAATCCGCAGGGCGCCCTCCAGGTAGGCGATGGCCGACGCCGTATCCTTGCGGCTGAGGGAAAGCGCACCCAGGTTAAAGTGGGCCGAAAAATCGGCTGGATATTTTTCCAGGCGGCGTTTCATGATCGCTTCCTGCAGGACCGCACGCTGATCGCCCGTACCCCGAGGCAGCAATTGCAGCCACAGGTGCGCCATCTCATCCGTGGACTGGTTGCCGCCACGCACGCGTTTCGGCGGCGAGTTGGGATTGCGCGGGTTGGCCGCCGAATTGTCATAGTGGTAGCGCATGGAAACGACGGTGCCCTTGGGCAGAAAAACCGGCTGGCGATAGCGATAGACGGCCTGCCAGTTCAGGTCCCAATTCGGAATCCGGATGAGCCAGCGTCGCGTGCCGTCCGGCAGCGTCGCGTAGCCCTCCAGCAGCTTGCCCAGATAGTGGGCGTGAGGGTAGATCGCCAGCAGGTCGGCATCCAGCGGCAGCTTAAAATCGTCCGAGACCGGGAAATCGCTGTCGCCGGGCGGAATGTCCAGCACGCCGTCGTGCTCCAGTTGCACCAGCATGGGATACTTCGTCTGCGGCTCGTTGGTGAAATACAATCCTACCGAGGGCTGCACCACTTCCGGCCTGCCGCTGGGCCGCAAATGCAGGTTCAGGATCAGATCGTTACCGGGATCGAGACGCCAGGCCATGCCCTTGGGCTCTTCCCACGGCTCGGCGCCCGGTTTCCAGAACAGGAAGTGGCTGTCGGGGTCGAAGGTATCCGATGCGATCGTAAGATCCATGCCGGGGAAGCCCGCGCCGGGAGCTTTCTCGAGGTAGCGCTGAGATTCCGAGCGGTCGACCAGCATATTGGCATGGTGAACGATGCGGGCATTTCCGGGCCGGATCTCAATGGCTTTCACATAGCGCGTTTCGTGCAAGACCGGCGAGAGGATGAAATTCCAAAACAGATCCGGCCCGTCCGCGCGTAAGGAGAACGGCTTGGAGATGGTGATGACCAGATCCGGCGGCCCGAGCTGCCAGCCCGGAGTGAAGACCGGAGCAGGCGGCGCATCCGCCGGCGAGCCTTCGGGTGTGCCGGTCTGCACCCAGCGCTGAATGGTTTCGATCTGCGCATCCGTAAGCCGGCGCTCATTAGCGAAATCGCCGTATCCCGCCTCCGGAAGCCAGGGCGGCATATAGCGGCTGCGGGTCACCGTAGCGATGAGCGAGGCTCGCTTGCGCGCATCCGGATAGGTGAGGAGCGAGAAAGGCCCCGTCTCTCCCGGACGATGGCACGGCGCGCATTCCGCGAACAGAATGGGCGCAATGTCCTTGTGGAAGGTCGGTCCTGGCGCCGGACCGGCCCGGCCGACGGCTGCGGCCAACAGCAGCGAAGCTACGGCGGACTTGACGGGCATCCCTGTGCGGGCATGCGCTTAAAAGTTCAAGCGCAGCCCGAACTGCCATTTTCGCATTTGCGCGAGGCTCGCGAGGCTGGTAATCTGTCCGGCTGTAGGCGAATCCACCGTGGCGTTCGGCTGCCCCAGGTTCACGTGGTTAAACGTGTTGAACGATTCGACTCGGCTCGCGGTCATCAGGCAACCGCTTCGGCCGGTTCCCTGCGGGGCGATGGCAAATCATTCGTGGGGCCCTGGATTGGATACGCTGGCGCTCCCCACGATGTTCGGGGCGCACGGCCGGTGCCCTCATCACTTCCGCAATCCAGGTAACCCGGCGTGAAACGCAAGCCCGATTCTCAAAGCCAGATGCCGGAAAGCTGCCAGCCCCCGATTATGCCGTCGACGGCCTTCGGCGGATTGTTGAGGTACGTCGTTTGCCTGCCGAATGGCAGCTCGCATACGCTATTGAAATTCAAGACAAACCTTCGAACGCATGTTCTCGCGCCACCGCGTCCGTGGTGCCGTAAGCGCGCTACGCCAGTTCCACATGCGTGGCCGTGAAAAGGCCGTTGATCTGGAGCAGCAGCTCGCTTTGAATCCTGTAGAACGCGTTGATGTCCGATGTCAGGACGTACGCGAACACTTCCACCGTGAAGAAGCCGGCCGCGATTCCCACAATCCGTGCCGGAGTCGGGACCGGTTCGATATCCTTTCTGCCTGCCAGTAGCTTGTCCAGCCCGTCGATCAGGGCGTGCATCTGGTCGTCGGTGGCGGTGCGCTTCACCTGAAACGACGGATTGAACAGAATCTTGTCCCGCACCGAGTAGTTCTCCAGGTTGAATCCGGCAAAGTTCGAATTGGGTACGCTCACCAGCGTGCGGTTGAGCGTCCGGACCCGCGTGGACCGCATCCCGATATCCTCCACCACGCCGGTCATGTCGCCAAATTTTCCAAACTCGCCGATGCGAATCGGCTGATCGCCAATCAAAGAAATTCCCCCGAACACATTGGCGATAGTTTGTTGCGCGGCCAGCGCAATGGCGATTCCACCCACGCCTAATCCCGCCACCAGTGTGGCGGTGTTGTAGCCCCAGTTCTCCAGCACCAGCAGAATTGCGAGGATGACAATCGTGACCGTGGCCGTGCGCCGGCCGAGCCGCAGCATGGTGCGCGAGGCAAGCTGCTGGCGCGAATTCAACCTAAATTCGACGTGGCCGAACAGCAGGCTCACCAGCCGGATGAGGCACCAGGCCACCGACCATACGAATACCATCTGCATCAGGCGGCCGATATACAGCCGCGCGATGGCGGAAGGATTGACGATCCCGATTCCGATCCGCAGAATGGCCAGCCACAGCATCACCCGCAATGGCTGAACGATGGCGTCCAGCCACGCTACGCTCCAGACGCGTTGAAAATGCCGCTGGGGGATCTTCACCAGCCACGCCAGCAGCCAGTCCAACAGGCGCGACAGCGAGATCAGCAGCAGCGTCAGCAGGATCAGGGCCACCCATTTCCACAACGGCGTCTCCAGGAAGGTGGGCGTGACCAGGAACCCCGGCAAGTGGCGCTCAATGGCGGGAACCACCACGGAGGTTTGGATAAGGGGAATCTCCGCCACCGTGTCTTGCGCAAACAGCCAGACTTGCGGTCCTCCGCCCGGCAGGGTGACGCGCTCCAGGTAGAGCGAAAGCGGACTGCCATTCTGCTCTACCGTGGCGGCAAGTTCACGGTTCGGATCGGTGTCGTCCGAGAGATCGCCTTCCGAGTCCCGGCTGAGGCGCCAAACACTGAAGTCGGGATCGGAGTTAAGAATCGCCTCCAGCTTCCGGGCCAGATCGAGACCTTCCTGCTGACGCTTGTTTGCCGGAAAGTGCCCGAGGTCCAGATACTGGGCTGCCTTGGCATAATCCCGGTCGCGGCAGGCTTCCAGAAAGCCCGTAACCGAAGATCGCGGAGTCTGGCGGCCCAGGTTGTCGTCGCCGGCCGGTTTTGCGGCTGGGGCGGCATGAGAAAAGGAACACGCGGCCAAACACAACGCGATGAGCAGCGTCCGGGTCACCCGGGTTCACCGAGCAACTGGCTCGCCAACGCACCGCCGCCGGCCAGGCGGAACGTTGGTTTCCAAACAAGCGCCGCTGGCGCGCCCGCCAGATTCGTGTGAATGCCGCGGTGGCGTAACGCCCCGCAAGCCATCCCCTGCCGTCTAACGCACCGCCGCCAGATGCTCCGCACGCTTAGCCCGACCCATCCAGACGCGGTGGCCCAATGCCCAGCTCGCCTATCGCCTGCCGCGCCCGCCTAATAACCCGCCGCCGATGTCTCAACCGGCATGTACTCGCTTACAGGCTACCGCCGCCATTGCTCGCCTGTGCCCGGTCGCCCAATGCTCCGCCCGCCTCATACCCCGCCCCATTCGACCGATAAGCTTTGTGGAGGACTGGATATGGCCGCCTTGCTCATTGAAAAGGCTCCGCCGCCCGCGCCCATTCGCATGCCGTCGCCGGAATGTTATTTGGGCCGCCAGCCGATCTATGACGCCGGGCGGGAGATCCGGGCTTACGAACTGCTCTACCGCCGCAACATTGCCGACGCCACCGCCCGCTTCTCCGATGGCGACCAGGCCAGCGCCGAGGTGCAGCTCAAAGCCTTCCTCGAAATTGGCCTGGCCACCGTCTCGCCGGAGCAGCCGGTGTTCCTCAACCATACCGCCAGCCTGTTGGCTGTTGACCCGATCGTGCCGCCGGATCGCGCCGTGATCGAGGTGCTCGAAGATGTCCCGGTCAATTCCCAAACCGTCGGCAACCTGGAGCGCCTGAAGGGCCTCGGCTACCGCATCGCGCTGGACGATTTCACATACTCCGACGCGCAGGTGCCGTTCCTGCGGCTGGCCCATTACGTCAAGCTCGACCTGCGAGCGCTGTCGCCTGCCGGGCTGCGCGATCATATCGACCGGCTCAACAAATACCGCCTGCAGATTGTCGCCGAGAAGGTCGAATCGGAGGAGGAATTTCAGCGGTGCAAGGCTCTGGGCTGCGATTTGTTCCAGGGCTATTACCTGCGCAAGCCCGAGGTTCTCAGCGGCCGGCGCATCCCCGCCAACCGCCTCTCGGCCCTGTCTCTGCTGGTGGAATGCATGAACCCGGACCAGTCGGCCGCCTCCATCGCCACGGTGATAGAGCGCGATGCCTCCATGATCTACGGCTTGCTCCGCCTGGCCAACTCCGCTCTGCACGGCCGCCCGCAAATGATTCAATCGCCGGTGCAGGCCGTCTCGATGTTGGGAACCGATCGCGTCTTCCGTTGGGCCTCGCTGCTGGTGCTTTCCGGCTACGACGATTGCCCCATTGGTTACCTGGGCTTCGCCCTGCAACGCGCACGGGCCTGCGAGATTGTCGCTCAAGGCTACGGCATTCCGGGCCCCCTCGCTTACATGGTGGGCTTACTCTCCACACTGGACTCGATTCTGAATACACCGTTGGCGGAAATCCTCCGCCCGCTGCCGGTCGATGAAGCGTTCAAGCACGCCATTCTAAGCCGCAAAGGCGAGTTAGGCGCCATCCTGGATGCGGTCCTGGCTTACGAATCGGGTGATTTCGGCCTGGCGCTGCATCGCGACCTCCCTATTTCGCGCGTGCAGAACGCCTTCTGGGAAGCCGTGGAATATAGCGCCGCCATGTTAACGGACTTGAAGGTCGTGTCGGCGCCTCCCGTGCGATGAAGAATGCAAGCGGCGGGCGCCCTCGGCGCTGTGGCACTGCCGGATCGATCCCTATCGATATTGCTGCGCTTCCAGGCTGAAAATGGCGCTCTTCGGCCACTGCGCGTCGCCGATCATGATTTTCGTATGCCTCGCATCTGCGATGCCCATGGTCCGCAGCGGCACGCGCACGTCGAGGAAGCTCCCCCCGGCCTGAATCAACGGATCGGGTTGTAGGCCCGCCCATGCCTGGAAGATCATCCGGTCGGCGCGCTCCAGCATAAGCCAATACGCTACATAATGCCGATGACCATTGGCGCGCCCATTCTCATCGAACGTCGCCTGGTCTCCGATGTTCGCTGTGGCGTGCAACACGAACTCGCCAACGCCGGAAACGCCGACTTTCATTACCGGCCATCCCATGGGCGGCTTTTCCGCCTGGCTGCCGGGAGCAGGGATCGGCGTCGACGATTCGATCCGAATATACAAGAACGATTCATCGTAACTTGCCCGCACCTGCCAGCCGTGCTCGGCCGCAACCGCCTTATCGAATGCCGGGGCGACGTTCTGCCAGGGTGTTCCCGCGCGCGCGAAGGCTCCGTCGGCGGGCGGAATCATGGCATAAACCGATTCTGGGGAGTACGCCTTATCGCTAAAAGCCTGGTCCTTGATCTTCCAGCGCCCGTCATCCTTGACGAAACGCATGCTCAGGAATGCGCCTTTGCCGTATTGTCCGAGCAACACCGCCTCGTTTCCCTGCACGAAAACCCTGGACGATGTGAAATGCAGATCGGGCTGCGGGCGTACCAGCGGGCGCATCTTCTCCGCTTCCGACGCCGATTCGCGGGACCATAACCCGATCCAGGTGTTCGCGTCGCCGCTTTGCGCTGCCTTCTCCATCTGCCGGTATACCGCGAGGACCTGGTCCTCAGGACCCTGCGCCCGGCAGCCGATCGCGCAGATCAAGAGACAAACGAGAGTTCGCACAACGCCTCCGCGTCTTCCTCTTACTGCTCGAGCGCTGCTACTCCCGGTAGCTTGATCCCGGCCAGGAATTCCAGTGAGGCTCCGCCGCCCGTCGAAACGTGGGTGATTTTGCTGGTCACTCCGGCCGCCTTGATGGCCTTCTCCGAATCGCCTCCGCCCACTACCGAAGTGGCGCCGGAATCCGCCACCGCCCTGGCCAGCGCCACCGTGCCTTTATCGAACGGTGGCTTCTCGAAGATCCCCATGGGACCGTTCCAGATCACCGTCTTGGCGCCGGCGATCACGGCGGCATATTCGGCGATCGTCTTCGGCCCGATATCCACCGCGATATGCCCCTCCGGAATCTCCTCCACCACTTCATAGGCAGCGCCGGCGGCGATCTCCGATACCACCACGTGATCCACCGGCAGCATCAGCTTGTCGCCCAGCTCGGCCAGCAGTTTGCCCGCCAGCTCCACCTTGTCTTCTTCCACCAGCGATTTGCCGGTGGGCTTGCCCTGCGCGTTCAGGAACGTGTAGGCCATGGCGCCGCCGATCAGCAGCCGGTCGACGATCCTGCCCCAGATTCTCGATCACTTCGATCTTGTCCGACACCTTGGCGCCGCCGAGAATCGCGACGCACGGCCGTTCCGGATTGCTGGTCGCCATGCCGAGATATTTGAATTCCTGCTCCATCAGCAGGCCGGCCGCGGCCTGCGGCACGAAGCGGATCATCCCCTCGGTGGAGGCGTGCGCGCGATGCGCCGAGCCGAACGCGTCGTTCACATAGACGTCGCACAGGGCCGCCAGTTTCCGCGCGAACTCGGGGTCGTTCTTCTCTTCCTCGGGGTGGAAGCGCAGGTTTTCGAGCAGCAGCACTTCGCCGGGCGCGGGCTTCATGGCTTCCACTTCCGGCCCGACGCAATCGGGCGCCATCTTCACCGGGCGGCCGAGCAGTTCGCACAGGCGCGCCGCCACCGGCTTCAGACTCATTTCCGGATTCGGCTTGCCTTTGGGCCGCCCGAGGTGGGACGCCAGGATGACGCCGGCGCCGTGTTCGAGCGCGTATTGAATGGTGGGCAGCGACGCCTTGATGCGCTTGTCGCTGGTGATTTCCATGTCGCCCCGCTCATTCTTCTCGAGCGGCACATTGAAATCCACGCGGATGAAGACCCGCTTCCCGTTCAGATCGAGATCGCGAATGGATAGATAGGACATATCGGGTCTCAAATGAAGCTTTCTCTTTGAGGTTAGCATGCGGCGCCGCGGGGGCACCGGTTGCGTGTGGCCGACTGCCGCCGCTTTACACGAGCGCGGACCGGCGCATCCAGTCGATCGCAACTATCGCCCCAGGGCCTTCTTGGGCCTTCCCCCTAGGTTCCCATTTGCTCTGGAAGCAGCCTTTTTCGCCCTGCTCCTGGACTGGCCGCCAATCTGCCCCAGTCTGGATGCCATCCACTTCTTTGAGCCTAAAATACCCTCTAAGAGTCCCGGTACGTAGACGTCTGCATCAAGAGCCGGAAAATGGAGGCCAAAGCCGGATGGGCTGATCTCTATTTCTCTAAGCTGCGTGGCCGTGGCGCCTTCCAGTCCTTCCACATCGCCGGGCGAGAAGCTCACGATCAGCTTGGAACTGAGTTGAATCACGACCCTCCCGGCCTTGCGGTCGTAATGCGCGCTAACCACCCGGGGAACGCTTTCTTCCAGATTCTTAGCGCGCTTGTTCGCCAATTCGAAATCGTCACGCAATGCCATGAATTTGCTCCCAGGCCCGGCACAACTCTTCCAGGTGATCCGTCAAGACAGCGCTAATGTGCCTGATCTCGCGCCTGGAGAATCCATAATTCTCTCGCAGTTCTACCGGACCCGCCGGACAGTTCAGGTTGAATACCGCTTCGTGCCCTCTACCAATCACGTGAACATGCGCCGGTCGATGATCGTTCGGATAAACCACGGCCCGCAGTCCGCCAAACCGCAGAACCGTCGGCACTACTAATGCTAGCAGGGTCCCTAAGCGCTTGGGTTATGTAGCGAGAGCGGCCCCTGCGAGGCCGCCCCCAACTGCCCTATTGCAACGGCACCGGCACAAAGATGCTCTGGCCGCCCCGGTTGATCAGCAGCACCGGCGTGCGGCTGCCGCCTTTGGCCAGCGCATCGCGGACATCCGCCGGCGTCCGCACCGGCTGGCGGTTCACCTCCTGGATCACGTCTCCCGGCTGGATGCCCGCCTGCGCGGCGGGGCCGTTGGGGTCGACTTCGTCGATCGGCACGCCCTGCGTGCCGCGGCGCAATCCCAACTGGGCGGCGCGATTGGGCGTCAGGGGCGACACCGAAATTCCCAGCTTCCCGGCACCCTCATCGCCGCCGCTACTCTGCTGGTTGGCGCGCGCCGATTCCGGAGTCAGTTCGCCCAGCGTAACCCGCACATCCAGCGGCTTCCCGTCGCGCACAATCGAGAGCGTCACCACCGTCCCCGGCATCAGCCCGGCAACCTCGTTGCGCAGCTTGTTGGCGTCGGTAACATCCTTGCCGTTCAACTGCACAATCACGTCCCCGGTTTTCACGCCCGCCCGATCCGCGGGGCCGCCCGGATTCACCGAGTTCACCAGCACCCCGCGCACCTGCTTCAGGCCCAGTCCGGAAGCGATGTCGCTGGTCACCTGCTGGATCCCGATGCCCAACATGCCGCGCTGCACCTTGCCTTTGCCGATCAACTGGTTCATCACGTTGCGCGCCATATTGGATGGAATCGCGAAGCCGATGCCGATGTTGCCACCATTCGAGGAGAGGATCTGCGAGTTGATGCCGACCAGTTCGCCGCGCGTATTCACCAGCGCGCCTCCCGAGTTGCCCTGGTTGATGGGCGCGTCGGTTTGCAGGAAGTCCTGGAAGCTGCCGCCGCCCACCGTCTCGGTCGAGCGGCCCTTGGCGCTGATAATTCCGGCGGTCACCGATTCCCCGACTCCCAGCGGGTTGCCCACCGCCAGGCACACATCCCCCACGCGCACTTTGTCGGAATCGGCCAGTTGCAGCAGCGGCAATCCGCTGGCGTCAATCTTCAGAACCGCCAGGTCGGAAGCCGCGTCCGACCCCACCACCTTGGCCGAGTAAGTGCGGCCCGAATTGAGGTCCACTTTGATGTCTTCAGCGCCATCGATCACGTGGTGGTTGGTCAGAATATGGCCGTCGGCGCGCACAATCACGCCCGACCCCAGCGCGTGCTGCACCTCAGTCTGCGGACCGCGGCTCTGCGGCACACCGCCGCCAAAGAAATTGCGGAAGAACGGATCGTCGAAAAATGGAAACTGCTGCGGCGCGCGCACCCGCCGCGAGGCATGAATGGTGACCACCGCCGGCGCCACATGGTCCACTACATCGGCATAAGAAAGCACCGGTCCGGCCGGGCTGACCGAGCCCGATGGCATTTGCCGCGGTTCGGAGCCGGCGCTGGCACTGGTATTGTAAGGACGGTTACAGGATGCCAGAAGCGAGAGTGCGAACAGGAGAGATAAGAAGCGACCCATAGTTTTACGCATAGCACGTCGTGGGCCACCGGTTGGGATAGACCCGCAAAGCTCATGAAGCGCTTATTCCAGCACGCCATCCAGCATACAGATGTCGTCCAGATTGCGGTATTTTTCTGCGTAGTCCAGGCCGTAGCCCACCACAAAACGGTCGGGAATCTGGAAGCCGACGTAATGGACTTCCACCGGCCGCAGCCGGCGCTCCGGTTTGTCCAGCAGCGCCGCGATACGGATCGAATTGGGCCGCCGCTGCTCCAGCAGGTTCACCAGGTAGTTCAGGGTGACGCCGCTATCCACGATGTCTTCGACGATCAGCACGGAGGCGCCTTCGAGCGAAATATCCAGGTCCTTGGTAACCTTCACTTCGCCTGAGCTGCGCTTGCCTTTTCCATAGCTGGAGATGCCCATGAAGTCGATAAACACATCGCGGCGCATGGCCCGCGAAAGGTCCGCCATGAAATACGCGGCACCCTTCAGAATGCAGACCATGGTCAGGCTGCCGCTGGGATAATCGCAGGAAATCTGCTCGCCAAGTTCCCGAATACGAGCCTGGATCTTCCCGGCGGGAATCAGCACCTGCAGTTTGGGATCGGTCATGAACCAAACATTATCCGCCAAGTTTGAGGCGCGTGCTCATCGGTCCCAAATGGATATGCGCGCCCGTCGCCTTGCCGGGCACAGCCTGCCGGAAAGCCAAAAACGGGATATCGTTGGCGGTCAGATACTGTCGTAACCAGACGCCTTCGGGCGTATCGGGGTGAACGGCCACATCCACGCGGCCGCGGTGATCGAATCCCAGCGCGCGGTGTACCTCGGTTTCGCCCATGGCGCTCACCGGCAGCGGCTTTCCGAAACGGGCTTCGAAGGCCGTCGCAATCTGCGAGAAAATGGCCGGCGTGAAGATCCCGTTGCCATCGAAGCGATCTTCAATCGCGGGCGCCTCGACGGCCGATTCGGAAAGCTGGTTGGACAGGGTCGCCTCGGCCTGCGCCATCTCGGCGATCTCCCGCGTCAGCCGGGCGCGCGATTCGGCTAAGTCGTACTCCTTGCGTGCCAGGTCCAGTTCCACCAGCAGCGTGCCCAGAGAAAGCTGCGGCGCTACGTTAGCCTCCACCAGCTTCTTGGCGTCGTCGAAGGCCTTCTTGCGCCGGTCGAAGCGGCGTCCCGCGGCGGCTACGATTTCGTCGCTCTGCTCCTCGGTCAGGTCCTGCACCAGCAGCATTTTACGCAGGTAGGCGGCATCCTGAAGATCGGCCAGATTGTCTTCCGCCTTCTCCAGTTGAATGCGCGGCGCCACCCCGGCATTCACCAGGCCACGCAGCTTTTCGATGGTGGTCTGGGCGCGCAGCACCTCGGGGTCGGTGGTGGCTGGCGCCGGCGCGGCAGCGGCTGGAACGGGTCCGGTGGTCACTCGCGAGGGTCCGGTGGTCACTGGCGTGGGCACAGTTGGCGCGGTGACGGGCGGCGTGGGCGCGGTGGTTGGCGCCGGTCCGGCAGTGGCGGGTCCTACGCTGAGGGGCGCGGTTACGGGTCCGGCGGTACCGGCGGTTTGGGCGTACAGCAAGCCGGCCCACACCACCAGCAGCAGTCCCTTGGAAAATCGCATGTTCCTCTATTTTATTACGGGCCAAACTGCCAACCGCGCCGAAAACCATGGCTCCAAAGAGGGGGTGCTCCGGAGTCCCGCCGCTAAGGCCGCGGATCTCCAATTCATCTCCCATAGCCCGCCGAACTGTGCCAACATGGTAAGGATTTCCGCAGTAAGGTCCAGTATGGTCAGGGTTCTCACAGTCTTCCTCGTCTTCGCCGCATTGCTTTGTGGACAGCAGTACGTCATCTTCACATTCGCAGGCGGAGTCCCCCCGGTCACCCCGGCGACGGCCGCCTCTTCCTCCGTGGGCGATCCTCCGCGCGCGGCCGTCGATTCGGCGGGCAACGTCTATTTCGGCAGCGACCACGCCATTTTCAAAGTCGATCTCACCGGCACCCTGACCTGCATCGGCGGCACTGGCCGGGAAGGCTTCTCGGGCGATGGCGGTCCGGCCACCAGCGCCCAAATGTCCTACCCCTGGGGAGTCGCCGTGGATGCCGCCGGCAACGTCTATTTCACCGATAAGAACTCCAACAACATTCGCCGCATCGCCGTCAATGGAACCATCAGCACGTTCGCCGGTTCGGCCGCCGCCGGTTTCGCGGGCGATGGCGGACCCGCCACGGCGGCGCTCTTCTCGGGACCCAGCGGGCTGGCCGTCGATTCGGCGGGCAACCTGTACGTGGCCGATACCGGAAACCAGCGCATCCGCAAAATCGCGCCGGATGGAACCGTCAGCACCGTGGCGGGCACCGGGAACCAGGGATACTCCAACGATGGCGCGCCAGCGCTCTCCGCCGATTTGAATGCACCGGAAGGGGTGGCCGCCGATCCCTCCGGCAACCTTTATATTGCCGATACCGAAAACCAGCGCGTCCGCGAAGTGGCCAAAGACGGCACCATCACCACCTTGGCCGGAACCGGCTTTCCAGGCTATTCGGGCGATAACGGCCCCGCCGCCCAAGCCACCCTGTTTTTGCCCACCGACGTGGCTGCCGACAGCTCCGGCAACGTCTACATCGCCGACCTGGGCAGCAGCCGCATCCGCATGGTGTCCAACGGGGCCATTACCACGATTGCCGGCAGCGATGGCGGCATCCTCCCTACCGTTGGGCAGGCCGCAGTCTCCATCCGCTTCAACGGCCCCACGGGCGTGGCGGTGGATGGCGCGGGCAACGTCTACTTCGCCGAAGGCTCCATCGGCTCGGGTTCCGGCTTAGGGACCAGCGATTACCGGGTCTGGAAAATCAGCCAGGACATTGCCACTTCCGAGGCTGGCGACGGCCTGGAAAGTTATAGCGGCGATGGCGGACCGGCCGCTACCGCCCAGGTGAATAATCCGGCCGGCATGGCGTTCGATTCCGCCGGCAATCTGTATCTGGCGGATTCCGGCAACAATCGCGTGCGCCGCATCTCTCCCTCCGGCGCCATCGTCACCGTGGCGGGCACCGGCGTGGCGGGCTATTCCGGCGATAACGGACCGGCCACCAGCGCGCAGCTTAACGATCCTTCGGGAGTGGCCGTGGACACCGCCGGCAATCTGTACATCGCCGATACCGGCAACAACCGCGTAAGGGTGGTCTTAGCCAACGGCACCATGGTGACGCTGGCGGGTAACGGAAACGGCGCCTTCGCCGGCGATGGCGGCCCGGCCACCCAGGCAGCTTTGCATGCGCCGCTGGGAGTGGCCGTGGACCGGTCCGGCAACGTGTTTATCGCGGACACCCTAAGCCTGCGAGTGCGCGAGGTGGTGGTCGGGAGCAGTATCATCCAGACGCTGGCGGGCAACGGGGTGGCGGGCTATTCGGGCGATGGCGGGCCGGCCACCAACGCTGCCCTGAACTCCCCTTCGAGCGTGGCGGTGGACGGTGCCGGCAACGTGTATTTCACCGACGAACTGAACGGGCTGGTGCGCAAGATCTCCACCACCGGGGTGATCATGACGGTGGCGGGCACGCCGCTGCCAAGCGGCCCCGGTCTCACCGCAATCATAACTGGCGGCGATGGCGGACCCGCTACCCAGGCTCTGCTATTGGCTCCCAAAAGCGTGCTGGTGGATGGCTCCGGCAATCTGTACATCACCGATTCGGGCGAGAACCGGGTCCGCATGGTGTTGTCGAACGGCATTATCACCACCCTCGCCGGCGATGGAACCTGTTGCTATTCAGGCGATGGCGGCCTGGGCACGGTGGCCCAGTTGAACGTACCGTGGGGCCTGGCGATGGATACGGCCGGCAATCTGTACGTCACCGACTCGGGCAATGACGCCATCCGGCAGTTGATGCCGGCAGGCTCCACTGCGTTCCTGCTGCGAGTGGCGAATGCTGCCAGCGACCAAGGCGGCGGCATTGCACCGGGCGAAATCGTAGCCGTCTACGGAGCCGGGTTAGGGCCGGCCCAGGGGATCGAGTATCAGCCCCAGAATACCGGCCAGATCGCCACCCAACTGGGCGGCACGCAGGTGCTCTTCAACGGCACGCCGGCGCCGATTCTGTTCACTTCGGCCGGGCAGGTCTCGGCGATCGTGCCCTATGAAGTCTCGGGGAGCAACGTGCAGGTCACCGTGTCTTACAACGGGCAGACCACGACGGCTCTGAGTGTGCCGCTGGTGGCGGCTGCGCCGGCGGTCTTCTCCCTGGATGGCAGCGGCAGCGGCGCGGCGCGGGCCCTCAATTCGGATGACACTCAGAACAGCCCCACCAATCCCGCGCCGGTCGGCAGCATTTTGACGTTTTACGCCACGGGCGCGGGCGCGACTTCGCCGCCGGGGGAGGATGGCGCCCTCAATCCCGCCGTCGCGCCGCAGCCGGTTCTGCCGGTTTCGGTGACCATTGGAGGCATCCCGGCCAGCGTGCAGTACGCCGCCGGGGCGCCGGGCCAGGTGCAGGGGCTGATGATGGTGCAGGTCGTGGTTCCCAGCGGTGTGGCGCCGGGGAGTGCCGTGCCCGTTGAGTTGCAGGTGGGAACGGCCGCCAGCCCGGCAACAGTCACCATCGCGGTAACCCAATAGCGGCGCGCGACCCTATCGGGGCGCATCAGTCTCGCCAGGACGTACTATCATGGGCCAATGCGATACTCCATCCTTTTCGCGGCCCCGCTGATTGCCGCAGCGGCCGCTTTTCCGCTGGCCGCACAGACCAACCAGCCCCCCATCGACAACGACCAGGTCAGGGTCATCATCGCGCACGAGAAGCCGCACGTGAAGACCGGCCTCCACGAGCACAAGTTCAATCGCGTGATGGTCTACCTACAGGCGGGCCGGCAGGAAATCATCCAGCAAAACGGCCCCAAGACCGTCCTCGATCTCAAACCCGGCGAGGTGCGATGGAGTCCGATGACCGGTATGCACACGTCCGAAGTGGTCAGCAACTCACCGGTCACCATCATTGAGCTGGAGATTAAGAAACCGGGCAACGGCAAGCCGGTGGAAACGCGGCTCGATCCGCTCAAGGTCGATCCGCAGGATTATAAACTGGAGTTCGAGAATAGCCAGGTGCGGGTGATCCGCGTGCATATGGCGCCTCACCGCCAGGTTCCGACCCACGAGCACATGCTCAACCGCGTGGTGGTCTACCTGACGGATCAGGACGGCCGCATGATCTCGCCGGACGGCAAGGTGGAAACCGGCCAGCACAAAGCCGGTGAGGTGAGCTGGGGCGGGCCCGTCACGCACAAAGAGGAAAACCTGATGGACCACCCCTTTGAAGCCCTCATGGTGGAGTTCAAAAGCTAAGCCAATCCCTGATGAGGCCGCCGAGGCAAAGGTTCCGGCGGCCCATCGGTTCTGTCCTATGCCAGGGTCCAGCCCTTGCGCATAATGGGCTTGATGTACTTATTGGCCTCGTTGTTGTTGGTGATGCGCATCTTGGCCGGGTCGTATTCGATCTTGCCTTCCACGCGCAGAGCGATCACGCCCAGCAGCATCCATTCGACGAACGGCGAGGACACGCTGAAATTCGAGCAGGCCGGGTCGCCGCCCTTGGCCGCGCGAATCCAGTCGCGGTAGTGCCCGGGGGAACGCGTCAACAGTTCCGGCGGGAAATGATAGTCCTTCATCTTCTCCACCGGCAGAAGGCGCGTGTTGGCGCCATAAGTCCCAGTGGTGATGATGCCCTTGTCGCCGAGGAAGACGCTGCCGTCATTCTCGCCGATCTGGTAGGTTTGGGTGGCATCGTAGACTTCGCCCTGAATGGCCGTCGGCATGGAGGATGCCGTTACCGGCTGCCCGCTTCCAGGCGCCTGTCCCATGCCTTGGCCCGGTCCGCGCCCCTGACCACGTCCCTGCCCGCGCCCGCCGCCCGGCCGCGCCCGCCGGATGTCGCCCAGCATTTCGCCTTCGGGGACGCCCTGGATCTTGGGTGGCTCCTTCAGCCCATCGTGCCAGAAGAGCTTCACCGGAGGCATTGTACCCAGTGCCGGGAAATCGTACCGGATGATGGATTTCTTGGGATACATGAAGGTACTGTTGCCTTCCTTCATCACCACTCGACGCTCGTGGGCGGACGCTGGCTGAGTTTCAGCGCCATGTTGGGCGCGCCCAGAATGTGGCACGCCATGTCGCCCAGCGCACCGCAGCCGAAATCGTAAAAGCCGCGCCAGTTGAAGGGCTGGTAGAAATTGTAGCGGGTCTTGGCATAGGCCTCTCCGCCGGAAGTGAAGGGCCGCGCGGCGGCGTGGCCGAGCCACAGGTCCCAGTCGAGCGTCGACGGCACCGGGTCTCGGGGGGAATTTCGGTCAGCCCCTGCGGCCAGATCGGGCGGTCCGTCCAGGCGTGTACTTCGGTGACCCCGCCGATCTCGCCCGCCCAGATCATCTCGGCGCACTGCCGGGTGCCCTCGTTCGAGTAGCCCTGGTTGCCCATCTGGGTGGCGACTTTATATTTGTTGGCCGCGTCCAGGATCTGCCGGGCTTCGTAGATCGTGTGCACCAGGGGCTTTTGCACGTAGACGTGCTTGCCGCGCTCCATACAGTGAATGGCCGCCGTGCAGTGCATGAAATCCGGAATGGTCACGATGACGGCATCGATGTTGGGGCCTTCCTTGTCCAACATCTTGCGGAAATCCTTGTACTTGGGTAGCTTGTCGAACTGTTTGAAGATGTTGGCGGCCTGCTTGTCGTCCACGTCGCAGAGCGCCACGATGTTTTCGGTGGGTGCGCAGCCGTGGATATCGCTGGCCGCCTTCCCGCCTGAGCCGATGGAAGCGATGTTCAGCTTCTCATTGGGCGATTTGTAGCCCATCATCTTGAGGGACGGCGTGCTGCCGAAGCCCCCGGTCGGGACAGCCCCTGCCAACAGGCTGCCGAAAAAGAAATGTCGTCTGGAAATCGCCATATCCGCACCTCAAGTTCACGTTCTCAGGTGTCTTTTCCGGCCAAGGCCTATCCCCTCAGCGGCAAATCGACACAAACTGCACCACAAACATTCTAATTCCAAATGGGACCGGGGTGGGAATCGGGCTGCCGGCCGCACTGCTCCGCCAGGGCACAGCCCACCCCACGCGCAGGGCGCGGCAGGATGCAAACACCGGCGCACCATGCGCAAACACCACCCGATCGATAACCGCCATGGAATTCCGGCGCGCCGGCTTGGATTACGCTCTGGCCCGATTCCGCGCCGCATCCCGGTTTGGGATGGGCGGCGCGGAGTTTCCCTCCACGTCTGCCGCCGCAAGAAACCCGGCGCCGCTGACCGGTTCTAATTCTTGACCGGCTCCCCGCTGCCCGGGTCGAGGATCAGCGGTTTCGCGTGGCTGGTGGTGAAATCGAAAGAATCGAGCACCGAACCAGCCATGGCATCGAACGATTGGTCGCCGATGAGTCCCAGCGACCAATTATCCTCGATGAACCGCAGGATGGATGTCTGGTCCATGAGGCCATGGTCCACGTAGTTCTTCTTGGCGTAGGGCGAAAGGACCAGGAACGGCAGGCGCGGTCCGTAGCCGCAACGGTCCAGGTAGGCTCCCGGCTGTGGCGTTCCGCACATCCCGGTGGGGCCGTTGAGGGCGTCATTGGCCGAATCGTTCGACTGGTTGACCACCGGCGGCATCACGTGGTCGTACCAGCCGTCCGAATCGTCGTAGGTAAGGAAGATGGCCATCTGGTCCCATTGCGGCAACTGCTGGAGAGCGTTAATCGTGGTGACCAGGAATTCCTGTTCGGAAAGCGGATCTGATGTGGAAGGGTGGCCGGTTTCCGTAGCCGTGGGCTTCAAGAAACTTATCGTGGGAATGTTGCCGGCCATGGCCGCGTTCCAGAAATCGGTGATTGCGTACTGGTGATTGGCCTGGTCGGTTTCGCCGATCATGGACACCGAAGTGGGCGGCAAATGGTGCGGATTGGCGGTCGACGCGTAGTATTGAAAGGGTGCGTAGTGATCGTCGTAGATGCTGCTGCACTGGGCTGTGCCATTAACCGTCGCGACCGGCGTCCAATCGCCGTAAAACCAGCCCCAGGTGATGCCCTTGGCATTCAGAAGATCGCCGATATTCTTACCAGTCATCTGCACGGTCGATCCTGAGGAGCAATCGTCGGCCACGGCATCGATATTGGCGATAACAGATCCGTTGGCTACCTTTCCCGATACTGTCGCAGTGGCGGTCTGATGGGTCTGGCCGGAAATCAGGTTCAGGTGGCCCATCACGGTGGTCCCAAAGGTAGTGGCGAAGAAGTTATCGCCCATCGAGAAGCGCTGCGCATAATTCCACAGCGCCGTGACGGTATTGCCGTCGTAGTAGCCCATCGATAAGTTGGGCGTACATCCGGTACCGGTGCCACTGGTGATGGCGGCGTATTGGTCCAGCAGGCCGCTATGTGTCGCTTTCTGTTCGTCCGTGTAGTGATTATCGTTGTCGCAGGTGACGTTCTGCGAGCGATTCAGCCGGAAGGGTTGGGCCTGGTTCAGATTGTACTCCAGCAGGGTCGCCGTCAGCCCGTTGACTACTGGCGTTCCAGCGGCGGCAGCGAAGGGAGGTTCTCCCTGCGGGTTGGCCGCCTTCGGGTAGGTCCCGAAGTAATGATCGAACGAATTGTTTTCGTCGAAAATGACGACCACATATTTAATCGGGGTCGGGTAAGCGGAAGTCTGAGCATCCAGCCAGCCGGCCAGCGGCAAGATGCCGGCAAGCGTTACGGCCACACGGGCAATCCATCGGCGCAGGTTCATACGGACCTCGGGAGTCTCCTCTTGAGAGTTGAATTGGTACTTGAATTGTGGTGCGATCCCCTACGATATACAGGGAATGTTAAAACCGAATGAATATCGCGCCACGATTTGCTTTCAATCGCGGTTCCGGCGCTCGGTTTTGGGAGCCGGCGGCTCTACCCGGATCGACCCCATCATGCCGCCATCTTCGTGCTCCAGAATATGGCAGTGATAGAGGAACGTCCCGGTAATATGGGGGTCGCGGAAATCCATCCGCACTTTGACGCTCGGGTAGCGGGCGCTCTTGCCGTCCCAGAAGGGAAGATCGATGGTGTCCCGCAATAAGGGTTCGTTGACCGTCCGCCCGTCCCGTTCCAGCACTTCAAAATGGATCTGATGGATGTGAAAGGCATGGGCTTCAGTGGCGCGATTCTCGATCACCCAGTCTTCCACGGTTCCCTGTTGCACGGTAATATCCGGCTCGCTGAAATTCATGTCGAAGACCTTCGGCTGCCTGCCCTCCACGGTAATGAAGTACTCCAGAGGACTCTTCGGGTCGGCTGGATTGGTCCGCTTTTCCGAGAAATACAGCTTCCTTTCCCGGGCCGGCGTGGTAGCCAGCAGCCCCGCGTTTGGAACGCCGAGGCCGGCCCCACCGGCCGGTTCCGGCATACGCGAGGCGGGCGCCGGCGCCTGGCGGCTGCTGAAGAGATTGGCAATCACGCGGAAGGGCGTGGATTCACCGCCCGGGCCGGTATCGTAACGCAGCGTGACGAGCTGCGCGAAGACTCCTTCGGGCGGCGTGGTGACGATCACTTCGGCCCGTGCCCCTGGCGGCAACAGCACGTCCGTGCGCCCGGAAACCGGGTCGCCCGCGGCCGGCACGCCATCCATGGCCACCAGCTCCAGCGGAAGAAGGTCGCGCGCCTCCCGCAGAGACCGTCCGGTGCGGACCTGAAGGTCGAAATAGGTGTCCGCCGCGGCATTCAGGATGCGCCAGAACTCGCGTTGATTCGGTTTTGCCACCATGGCGGCGGGCGCGTTCTGCGGGTGCATGATGGCCACGAAATTGATCGAAATGTCCTTGGAAGGTTCCGGGCCGGCGGTCTCCGCGGCCTCCGCCGCCCTTCCCGGAATGACCTGGTCGCGCAGCACCAGCACGCGCTCCGGCAGCCCGGCCACTTTGGGGTTCGCCCGCTCAATGCCTTCCACGATCAGAGCGCCCGATGCGCCGCCCAGCACCTGCGGTTCACTGTAACCGTGCGGATGCGGGTGATACCAGTACAGGCCGGGCGTTTGGTTCAGCGGAATACGGAAGCGGTACTCGTAGCCCGGTCCGGAAGGCTGTACCAGCGTGGAAATCACTTCGTCCTGATGGCAGACGGGGGGAATGCTCAATCCGTGAAAGTGGAGGTTGGTGGTGGAAGCAGTGATTCGGCCGGTCCCGCAGGGCCCGTGAACCTGCATTTCTGGCATGCTGTGCGGCCCCATAGCCTGCCCCGCACTCAACGGAAGATCGTTCTTCAGTTGCAAGACCAGTTCATCGCCCGGGTGGACTCGCAGCGTAGGGGCTTCCGAGCCGTCGCCCGCAATGTAGCAATAACGCCTGCGGCCATACACATCGGCAACAGTGCGGAACGAGAATGCCACGTTGAGAACACCTTCCGAGGAATACAGGTCTGGCGGTTGGGCGATCACACTCCCCACGTGCGGCCGTGGGCAAGGGTCGCCGGCCGTTTGCGAGTGAGCCATACCGGCTGAGAGCAAGAGGAGGAGGGCAAATCCATCGCCTGGGAACCGACGCGGCATCTCCCGACAGTATAGAGGGAGAGCGGCAGACTCATCCCGCCGGTCGCCACGCTCACATCCACCCGCCCAGTTAACGTTCACTATATAAACCCTTAACCTCTATAACGTTCGCTATAATAGTCCCTAAATACCCCGTCGCCATCGCACCAAATCTCCGGCCGCGCCCTTGCCGGTCCTCCGCGCCTTGCGCAAGCTCGGCGGCGACATTCGCGATGCCCGCCGGCGGCGGCGCATCCCCGTCGCCATTCTGGCCGAGCGCGCCTCCATCAGCCGGGAGGCGAACTCATCGCCCGCGAACCGGCACGGCATCTCCCGACAGTATCGAAGGAGGGTAGCAGCCCCATCCCGCCCGTCGCCACGCTCAGCTTAACGTTCACTATATAAACCCTTAAGCCATATAACGTACGCTATAATGGTCCCTAAATGCCCCGTCGCCGCCGCCCCAAACCTCCGTCCGTGCCCTTGCCGGTCCTCCGCGCCTTGCGCAAGCTCGGCGGCGACATTCGCGATGCCCGCCGGCGGCGGCGCATCCCCGTCGCGATTATGGCGGAGCGCGCCTCCATCAGCCGGACCACGCTGAACCGGATAGAAAAAGGCGACCCCCGCGCCGCGCTCGGGAATTACGCCACCGTCCTCTTCGCCCTGGGCATGCTCGACCGGCTCGCCGGCGTCGCCGATCCCCGCCATGACAACGTCGGGCTGGAATTGGAGGAGGAGCACCTCCCACAGCGCATCCGCCTCGCACGCCAACCCAAGCCGGCCAAACCGAAAAAGACAGGCGCCTGATGGACAGACAGGTTCTGGTTTACGTCGACCTCCACGGCGCCCCCTATTTGGTGGGGCGCCTGTGGGCGCGCGTCCGTAAGGAGCGGGAGAGCGCCACCTTTGAATACGACCGAAGCTGGCTGGCGCATCCGGAGCGTTTCTCCCTGGAGCCGGCCCTGAAACTGGGGCCGGGGCCCTTTCATACGGCGTCCGGCAAGCCGCTCTTCGGCGCCATTGGCGATTCCGCCCCGGATCGCTGGGGCCGCGTTCTGATGCGCCGCGCCGAGCGCCGCCGCGCCGAAAGCGAAGGCCAGGCCCCTCGCACCGTCAGGGAGATCGACTACCTGCTGATGGTGGACGACGAGGCGCGGCAGGGCGCACTGCGGTTTGGCGAACACGAAGGCGGGCCGTTTCTAGCCCACCAGGCGCCCGCAAAAATTCCGCCGCTGATCGAGTTGCCGCGCCTACTGTCGGCCGCTCAACATGTCCTCGACGACCGGGACAGCGACGAGGATCTGCGCCTGCTTCTGGCGCCCGGCTCGTCGCTCGGAGGCGCACGTCCCAAAGCCTCGGTTCGCGACCGTGACGGTCAACTCGCGATCGCCAAGTTTCCCCATCAGGGCGACGAGGTAAATGCGGTCCTGTGGGAGGCGGTGGCCCTGACCCTGGCGCAAAAGACCGGCATCCCGGTGCCCGCGTGGCGGCTGGAATCCGTCGCCGGCCGGCCGGTTCTCCTGCTGCGCCGTTTCGATCGCGAGCACAGCGTGCGCATTCCCTTCGTCTCGGCCATGAGCATGCTCGACGCCAGGGACAACGAGACCCGCAGCTACCTCGAATTCGTCGATGTTCTTCGCCAGCACGGCGCCGCTCCCAAGCAGGACATGCACGCCCTCTGGCGCCGCATCGTTTTCAGTATTCTGATCTCCAATACCGATGACCATCTCCGCAACCACGGCTTTCTGTGGACCGGGACCGCCGGCTGGCGCCTGTCCCCGGCGTACGACCTGAACCCGGTGCCCGTGGATATCAAGCCGCGGGTACTGACCACGGCCATCGATCTGGACGACAGCACGGCGTCTCTGCAACTGGCGCTCGCGGTTGCCGGATACTTCGAACTCCCCCCGCGCGAAGCCCAGCGGATCGCGGCCGAAGTGGGGCAGGCCACCGGTTCCTGGCGAAGAGTGGCGGCGAATCTCGGGCTGTCCAAAGCCGAGATTGAGCGGATGGCATCGGCTTTCGAGCACCAGGATCTGAAGGCGGCACTCGCCGGCAAGGTTGCCGCAAAGGCGGGAACATCGCGCCGCAAACGCTAGCCCGCCGTGCCTCAGGCGTTGGCACGCCGCAACACGGCGGCCGCCATCAGTAGCCCCAGCACACCCGTTGCCAGGCTCACGTGACTCCAGAAGCCCGAGGGCGGCGGCGCGGCGAGCTTCGGAACCACCCCCAGCTTGATTAAGTCCGGATCGCCGAACGCCTGGCCATCGCGGTCATATACCACCGTGTGGCCCTGTCGGAGGGCCTCCAGAACTCCCCGCTCGCTCCGCTCGGTCACAAAGACGTAGGTCCGCGCCAGCCCCATGCGCTGCGAGTAGTGAAAATCCGAGGAGCCGATGGCGGTCAACTTCCGCCGGGCGAAGAACTCCCGCAATTGCAGCCGGGCCTCCGAATGGTCGAACTCTACCGGATGCACCACCTCGGCGGCATCCAGACGCCGCATCGCCTCCGCGTCCCAGCCCGGCCAGTAATCGGCGATGGGATGCGCGGCGATGGCGATGCCGCCCTGGCGGTGGATTTCGTCGATCGCACGGGCCGCCGGTTGCCGCCAGCTTACCGCCCGCTCGATCCCCACCGCAATCATGTGGTATGACGGCGCATGCACCTCCTCGCTCACCAGCACAATCGGCCCGCCGATCCGCCGTGAGAACCAGCGCCCCCATTGCGCCACAATTACGTTGTTGTGGCCCGACATGGCAATCGCGTCCAGGCCCTGGCGGCGCGCTTCGAGCACCGTATCGAAGGGCGAGAGCGTGGACCAGCTCAGCGGGAAACTGTGCACGTGGAAATCGGCGGCCAACACCTGGTAACCCCCTGCCTGGCACTGCCGGGGCCGCGGCGGAGAGTAGGGCGTCAGGCTGCCCGCGGCCAACGACACCGCCATCAATCCCGCGGCCCCCCAGAGTGGCCGCAAGCTCATTTCAGCCTCTCGATCAGGCCGGGCCACAGCGAGCCGCCGCCGAAGAGCAAAACACCGGGCACCCAGGCAAGGGCGCGCTCCACCAGCAGCTCGCGCAGCGGCGACGCGCTTCCCACCGCCTGGCGGAAGAAGCTGTAGTCGGCCCATAGATTCCAGACCGCCACCACCGCGGCAAAGGCGACCCACACGGATTCGGGCAATAGCCGGTAAAGGGCCCCGAAGGCAATCAGCAGCCCCCACCAGCTCGCGTCCCCGGCGCAAAACCTGTCCACCGCGAGCCTAAACGGGATGGGCCGCGGGCCGAGCTTCCAGACGGCCGACAGCGCCAGAATTTCGAGCAGCGGCACCCAGCTCCAGGTGACCGCCGCGGGAAGCACCCGCCCCAGGGTCAGCCCGCGGGAATCGAGCATCGAGACCACGCAGCCGAACAGCCAGGCGGTGAATAAAGGTTTTGCAAGCCAGCTCCATCGGCCGGCCCGCTCCGCGGCCGCCGCTGCGGATGGCGTCTGCATGCGTCAAGGCTAACATACGGCCCGGCACACGCCGTGCCACCGCGCCGACAGCAGCCGCCGCCCCGAACCTCGGCCTCGGCAGCCACGTCCTCATTCCCCCCGCGCCGCGCCACCGCGGAACCTCAGTCCCTCGCCAGCCTTCTTCAACTCCCTCCGCCTATTCCAAGCCGCCCGGAACCCGATCTTGGCGGCACCGCCCGCAATTCCCACCACACCGCCGACACCGCGGCGGAACCTCAGTCTCTCGGCAACCTTCGTCAACTCCCGCCGCCTGCGCCGGGCCGCGCCGGAACCCGATCTTGGCAGCACCGCCCGCAATTCCCACCACGCCGCGCCGACACCGCCGCGCCACCGCGGAACCTCAGTACCTCGGCAACCTTCTTCAACTCCCGCCGCCTGCGCCGGGCCACGCCGGAACCCGATCTTGGCAGCACTGCCCGCAATTCCCATCACGCCGCGCCGACTCCGCCACGCCGCCGCGGAGTTGCGGTCTCTCGCCAGCCTTCCTCAACTCCCGCCGCCTTCACCACCCCGCCGCAATAGCGCCGCCGGGGCGGGCTCCGGGGGTGGTAGTCTTATAGGAACGCCGGGAGGCACTTACCGCCCGGCATGGTATCCTGAAATTCCTTTACGTACGATGGCGCAGACCAAGTTGCTCCCGCGCATTTGCATCGCGCTGGGCCTGCCGGATGTCCCAAGCCTGCTAGACCATGCCCGGCGGGAGGTCGCGGCTGGCGAGACGTTCCTGGAGTTTCGCCTGGACTACCTGGAACGCCCGAGCGAGGGTGCCTGCGCCATTCGCGGCTTCCTGGAAGAATCTCCCGACACCGTCGTCATGGCCACCTGCCGCCGCCATCAGAATCACGGCAAGTTTAACGGCAGCATCGAGGACGAACTCGCCGTCCTGGACCTGGCGGTGCGCAACGGCGCCTCCGCCGTGGATGTGGAGATCGAAACCGCCGAGATGGCCGCCGAGCGCATGCCGCAATTTCGCAGCCGCGTGGCGGTGATCGTCTCGTACCATAATTTCGAAGCCACGCCGCCGCTGGACAGCATCGTGAGCCGCGTACTGCGGACGCCCGCAGACATATACAAGATCGTGACCACCGCGCGCAAGCCCTCGGATAACATCCGCGTGCTGGCGGCGGCCAAGGCCCTCACGCGCCAGAAGGTCACCGTGCTGGCGATGGGCGAACTGGGCTTCCCCACGCGCGTGCTCTCGCCCTTGTTCGGGGGGGCCTTTACTTACGCCGCTCCCATGTACGCCGAGGGCACCGCTGCCGGGCAGGTCAGCGCGCGCCTACTGCGCAACCTCTACCGCGTGGAGAAACTGCGCAAAGCAGCCAAGATTTACGGGGTAATCGCCGATCCCATCCGACACTCCATCTCCCCGGCCGTGCACAACCGCGCCTTTCAATCGCGGCGGCTGGATGCCGTGTACCTGCCATTTCTGGTTTCGCCGGCCAACCTGCGAGATTTTTTCCAACTGGCGGAAAAGCTGCCGCTGGCCGGCTTCAGCGTGACCATCCCCCACAAGCAGAAGATTATTCGCTACCTGGACGTGGTGGAACCGCTGGCCCGCCGCATCGGCGCCGTGAACACGGTGTGGCGCAAAGGCGGCAAGTGGCGCGGCACCAACACTGACGCCGCCGGGGTCACTGAACCCCTCTCGCGGGTGCTGCGCCTGTGCCAGTCCACTGTGCTGATTGTGGGCAACGGCGGCGCGGCGCGTGGAGCGGCCTGTGCCCTGGCCGACGCCGGCGCGCGCATTTCCCTGGTGGGGCGCAATCCCGACCGCGTCCGGGCGCTCGCCAAGGTGTGCGGCGCCGAGGCGCTGGGGCGCGACCAGTTGGAATCGCGCCATTTCGATGCCCTGGTGCACGCCACACCCCTGGGCATGTTCCCGCACGTCAACGAGTGCTTTTTCAATGGCTGCATCCCCGCCGATGTGGTGCTCGACATGGTCTACAATCCATTGGAGACGCTGCTGATCCAGCACGCCCGCGAGCAGGGCAAGACGGTGGTGCCGGGCATCGACATGTTCATCGAGCAGGCCGTTCGCCAGTTCGAATTGTGGACCGGCGAAACAGCCCCCCGGGCGGTCATGCAAAGAGCCGCCGCCGAAGCCCTGGAACATAAATAACGGCAACCGTGCCGGCAGCCGCCCGGCGCCGCGCGGTACCCTGGGCGTATGAAGCTCACGCGTCGAAAACTGGCCGCTATCGTGGCGGCTTCGGCGGCGGCGCCGTTCGTGGCGCAAACGGCCGCGGCCCCGCTCGCCGACCAAACTGCCGGGGTGCCCGGTCAAACGCCCCCGGCGCCCACTCCGGATGGCGAACTGAAAGCCGCCCGCGACCGCCTGAAGGCCAACGGGGATAAGCTCGCGCAACACGCCCTGCCCATGGCCACCGAGCCGGCCTTCCAGTTCCGGGTCTGACGAGCGCGATATGGCGGCCATTCCCGAAGATCTCTTCTTTGACACCATCGGCGAGCTGAACGCCAAACTCACCGCCCGCGAGTTCTCAGCGGTGGATCTCACGCGCGCCTTCACCGCGCGGCTGGAGCAACTCGGGCCGCACTACAACGCCCTGGCGCTCTCCCTCACCCCCCATGCCATCCGCAAGGCCGAGCAGGTGGACAAGGACCTCAAACGCGGCCGCCTGCGCGGGCCGCTGCAAGGCATCCCCTACGGCGCCAAAGACCTGCTCAGCTACGCCAATCAGCCCACCACCTGGGGCGCCAAACCTTACGCCGGCCAGGTGTTCGATTACAACGCCACGGTGGTGGACAAGCTCGATAGCGTGGGCGCCGTGATCACCGGCAAACTCGCCATGGTGGAACTGGCGGGCGGCGGCGGCTACCGCTACGCCTCAGCTTCGCTGACCGGGCCGGGCCTCAATCCATGGGACCGAAGCTGCTGGACCGGCGGATCTTCGAGCGGTTCGGCGGCCGCCGTGGCCGCTGGCCTGGTGACGTTCGCCATCGGATCGGAAACCTCCGGGTCGATTGTGACTCCCGCCTCCTTCTGCGGCGTCACCGCCCTGCGCCCCACCTACGGGCTGGTTAGCCGCCACGGCGCCATGGCGCTTTCGTGGACCCTGGACAAGCTCGGCCCGTTCGCCCACTCGGCCGAGGATTGCGGTATGATCCTGCAAGTCATCGCTGGTAATGATGGCAAGGACCCCGGATCGGCTGGCAAGAGCTTCTACTATACCCCGCAGTATGCCCGCGCCATGAAGGACATCAAGGTAGGCTACGCTCCGGTGGATTTCGACCAGCGCGCCGATCCCGACTCGCGGGCAGCCTTCGCCACGGCCCTCGGGGTGCTGAAGGACTCCGGCCTGCAACTGGTGGAGACCACCCTGCCGCCGCTCCCATACGGGCCGGTGCTTTCGGCGATCATTGCCGGCGAGGAAGCTTCCATCTTCGAGCCGCTGATCACCAGCGGCAAAGTGGACGACCTCGCCGACCCCTCGCAGATTGCCGGCCTGAAGGCCGCCTTCGATCTGCCGGCGCGCGATTATCTGAAAGCCATGCGCATCCGGCGCCTGATGCAGGAAGAGTTTTCGCGGCTCTTCGCCGAAGTCGACATGCTGGTGACCTTCGGACGCTCCGGCCCCGCGGTGAAGGTGGACCAGCCTCTGGATGCCCCCGCTCCCGGCGAACCGCCCGCCGCCCCCGGCACGCCGCCCCCTCCGCCGCAGGGCTTCGACGGCATCGTGCAGGCAGGCAACCTGGCGGGACTCCCGGCCCTGGTGTTCCCCTGCGGATTCGCCGGCAACCTGCCGCTCGCGCTCCAGGTGGTGGGCGCGCCGTTCTCGGAGAACACCCTGCTCGCCGTCGGACACGAGTTTCAGACGCGCACGGACTGGCACAAGCGCCGTCCGCCAGGTGTGTGAGATGGATCCCCTCGCCAAGGCAGCCCGTGACGCGGAGTACCGCGCCATGCGGGAAGCGTACCGCCAATCGCCCGATTCGCCGGCGGACGCAGACGACTGGTCCACCGCCGAGGAGTTCAATCCCGCACCCGACGGCCCGCCGCCCGACGACGGCTTTGTGCCATGATGGGCAGGGAGTAAGCGCCTGTATGCGAGCAGTCGAATTCGAAGGCACTATGGATCCAGCAGGCCAGATCGCGCTCCCGCCCGAGGTTGCGCGTCAGATCCCGTCCTGCGAGCACCTGCGCGTGGTCGTGATGTGGGAGCCGTCAGACCCGGACTTGACTTGGCGCGCGGCGGGCCGGCAACGGTTCGAGGATACCTTCGCCCCCGAAGATGCGATCTAATCAGCAGTTGATCGATGACGCTACGATTCGGTGAGGTGGTTCTCATTCGATTTCAGTTCCACCAGGCAACCGGCGCCAAGGTCCGATTGGCGGGCCGCCGGACTGAACATCGCACCCTACATCCGGGCCCATAGGCTGACCGTCCTTGCCAAGGCCGACATCGTTCGCGTGCTCGCGTTGATTTCGGCACGGGACTGCGAACCGTTGGCTGACCTTCTCTGCCGCGCCTCCCGCCGAACGGCGCGCTGTATCTAGCCGCCCGGTTCGAAATACCCGCGCCGCGCGCCCTCCTACGCCCGCTCCACATACCCTTGCAGGCATGCCAGAATCTGCGGCCACCCTCTGTGGCTGGCGCGCGAATTCTCGGTCGCCAGGCCGGAGTGCGTCAGCCGCACCGTCGTCCGGCCATCCTTTTCTTCCAAGTCGAAGCGCACCAGCGACTCGGTCATATCGCCTTGCCAATCAGGCAGCCACGTGTACACCAGCAGGCTCGGCCGCTCGATCTGCCGGTACTCTCCACGGATCTGGAACGGCTTGCCGCCCATCCCGGTGCCGCGCATCGCCCACTTCCCGCCGGGACGAAGGTCGCACTCCATGTGGGTGGTCTCGAATCGTCCTTCCGCCCGCCACCACGCCACCAACTGGCTGGGGTTCGTGAGCGCCTCGAAGACCCGTTCGGCCGGCCCTGCAATAGTGATCTCTTGGACGATGGTGTCGCTTACGCTCGTCGGACTCATGATTTTCTCTCCTTGTGAGGTTCGGTATGAGGTTCGATTCCCTCGATGTAATTCTTGAGGCTGCGCATGCTCGTGCCCCAAAACGCTTCATAATCCCGCAGCCACTCGTCCACCGCCACCAGCGGTTTGGCATTCAGGCGGCAAATGCTCGCCGTGCCTTGCTTCCGCGTGGTCACCAGGCCCGCCGCGCGCAGCAGGCGCAGGTGCTTGGAGATGGCCGGACGGCTGGTCCGGAAATTGGCGGCGATCTCCCCTACCGTGTGGTGGCGGTCGCGCAGCAGGCCCAGAATCCGGCGGCGGGTGGGGTCGGCAATCGCCCGGAACACCGCGTCGCCCTGCCTGCGTCTGACCGTAACCATGTGGTTACTTAAATGGTAACCGCAAGGTTACGTTAAGTCAAGGGGGATATGGCAACCGTTCGGTTACGGTTAGGGCAACCGGCCAAGCCGCCGCGGAGCGCTGCCGCTCAAAACCGCGTCACTTCGGTGAACCGGAAACCGCCCACCTGCATGGCCGGTGCCACCAGGTCGAAAGCCTCTTCGCCCGATGTGCGCACCGCCTCGGAAAGGGCTTCCACGCGGCTCAGCATCTCGATCAGGCTTTCGTTGAACCGGAAATTGCGCAGGCCCGCGGTAATCTGCCCGTCTTCCACCAGGAACGTGCCGTCGCGCGTCATACCGGTGAAAATTTTTTCGTAAGGGTCCACCTCGCGGATGTACCAGAAGCGCGTCACCAGGATACCGCGCGGGCAGGCTGCCACCATGTGGTTCACCGCCGTCCCGCCGCCTGGAATCACGATGTTCGCGGGAGCCTCACCGGCTTCATTGGGCAGCGGGTAACCGTGCCCGGTGGGTTGCGCGCCGGCCAGCGCAGCGGCATGCCGCGAATACGCGATCTCGCGCACCACCCCGCGTTCCACCAGCGTCAGAGCCTGCCGCGGCACGCCTTCGCCATCGAACGGCGGTCCGGATTGCTGCGGGTGCGCCACATCGTCCAGAATCGTGACGTTCTCGCCGAACAGCTTGCTGCCGATGCGGTTGTTCAGGAAGCTGCGGCCATCCCGCACGGCAGTGCCGCTGAAATCGCCGAACATCTGGCCCACCAGGTCCAGCACCGCGGCCGGCTCCAGAATCACCGTGTAGCGGCCCGCCGGCAACTCGCGTGGGTTGCCCGACCAGGCGGCCTTCTCCGCCGCGGCGCGCGCCAATTCGGCGGGCCGAAGCGCGCGGTGGTCGCAGTGGCTGGCCTTGGCCCAGCCGGAGCTGCCCGGCGCCATCGCCGTAATCGAAAAGCGCGCCATGGTCTCGGCGTGGCGGGCAAACACGCCGCGCGAGTTGAGCAGCGCAAACACCGATTCGCCCGTCGAAAAAATGCCCGCGGCCGTCTGCCCCGCCCCTTCCACCACGGCGATGGCCTCGGCCACCACCTGCGCGCGTTCCTCGGGAGTGGCTTGCGCGGTGGCCGCGAAGTAGCGCTCCACGGGCGTGTATTCCGCCGGTCCCGCCAGCTCCAGCATGGTCGGGTCGGGTGCGGTCAGCCGCGTGATGGCGATGGCTTCCTCCACCACCCGCCGGATAGACTCAGCGTCCAGCCGGTTGGTGGACGCGCGTGCCGTGCGGCCTTCAATCACCGGCCGCACCGAAAGATGTGCCTCCCGCTCCGCCACGTTCTGGTGAATGGCATTGTTGGCGAAGCGCGTCAGCGCCTGGCTTTCGAACGAAACGATGGCCTCGATCTCGCGTACGCCCATCCCCCGCGCGGCGTCCTCTACTTGGCCGAACAGCCGCCGGCAATCTTCAGCCTGCATACGCGCTCCCGATTTTGATGCCGCCAAAGCGCGCCGGGCTGGCCCCGTGGCCCGTGCCCATCACCTGTTCCGGCTGCCCCTTGCCGCAATTCGGCACGCCCCACAGCGTCCAATGCTCGCGCCCGGCAATGGCCTGCGCAGGCGTTCCAGAACTCGGTGGTCATCCCGCTGTAGCTGGGGTTCTTCAGCATCCGCACGCGCTTGCCGTGGCGCATCTCCCAGCCGATCTCGCAGCCGAACTGGAAGTTGTAACGCTTGTCGTCAATCGACCAGCTCCGGTTGGTCTCCATGTAAATGCCGTGCGGCGTGTCGAAGACTTCCTCGAGCGAATGCGGCCCCGGAACCAGTGAGACATTGGTCATGCGGATGAGCGGCAGCCGCGCCCACCCATCCGCGCGCATGCACCCATTCGAGCGCCCGTCGCCCACAGTGGCCGCGGTCTCCCGCGAGGTCATGTAACCGGTGAACCGGCCCTCGCGAATAATGTCGGTAGATTGCGCCGGCACGCCCTCATCGTCGAACAGAAAAGTGCCCAGGCCGGGGCCGTGCTCCGGACGCGCGTCGCACACCACGTTCACCGCCGGCGAGCCGTAGCGCAATTTGCCAAGCTGGTCCAGCGTCAGAAAACTCATCCCCGCGTAATTGGCTTCGCTGCCCAGCACGCGGTCCAGTTCGATGGGGTGCCCGATGGATTCGTGAATCTGCAGCGCCAGTTGCGAGCTGTCGAGCATCAGGTCGAAATTGCCTGCGGGACACTGCGCGGCGGAGTGCAGCGCCACGGCCTCTTCGGCGATCCGCGGCGCGTTCTCCAGCAGCCGCAGCTCGTCGATCAGCTCGTAGCCCTTCAACTGGAATTGCCCGCCGAACGAGTTAGGGTAAGACCGCTTCTGAATCTCGCCCTCGCGGAAACTGAGCGCCGAAAAGCCCGCGCCGGTCACGAAGCGCGTCTGGTCAATCAGGCTGCCGATAGTGGAAGCGAACACCTGGCGCCGCCGCTCGAAATGCATCGCGGTTTCCGCCAGGTTCACGCCCTCGGTGCGGCGGAGTTCCTCATCCACCGCCAGCAGCACGCCCAGGCTGCGATCCACCGGGACCGTGAACGGGTCGATGGCGATGGGCGAAACCCACGCAGCCTCGTGCTTCTCT
Source organism: Bryobacterales bacterium (assembly GCA_963803725.1). Classification (GTDB taxonomy): domain Bacteria; phylum Acidobacteriota; class Terriglobia; order Bryobacterales; family Bryobacteraceae; genus JOPF133. The sequence continues at coordinate 105,139 of CAWDOH010000033.1, forward strand.
TCAGGCGCCAGCGAGACCTCCTGCTTGCGCGCCGCCGTGCCGGAGCGGGCGATTTCGAGCGCCAGCGCGCCGGCCACCTGGATGCCCTCCCGCGAAAGGTCGCTCGTGGCGGAGAATCCCCAGCAGCCGAAGGCCAGCACGCGAATGCCAACCCCTACCGATTCGCCCGCCGAGACGTGCCCGGCCTTGCCGTTCTTGGTCGAGATATCGCGCGAGCGGATCTCCACCGCCCGGGCATCCGCGTACGTGACGCCCCGCCCCGCCACTGCATCCAGCGCTTCCAGCGCAAGCTCTCTCATCTGTCTCATTGTCGCAGGAACGCGCTTCAGCGTTCCGCGCCGAGCGCCAGCGTGCCGCGGTGCAGCTCTTCGCCTGTCCACGGCCCCGGCGGCGGATTGAAATCCGGGTCGCGCTTCACCCACAGCCACCACGCGCCCGGCGCAGTGAGCGCGTTCGCGCCCAGGTCCAGGCGGTAGTGCTCCACGCCATCGGTGAAGCCGATGGAGGCACCTTCGGCTATCGCCAGACGGCGAAATCCGGCGCGCGGCGTGGCGCTGAATGACAGTCTGCCCAGCCACCGGCTATAGATCCACACCACCGGCCCGGAAATGCCGAATTGCGGATTGTCTCCCAGGTCCGAGGTCTCGCTGTGCAGGTGCGGCTCTTCGACATGCAGCAGCGTTCGGGCGGGAGCATAATTCGGGAAGTCGCGCGTCCCCGGCAGGGTGGCCACGCCGGTTCCGCGGTAAGCGATCGCGTAGCTGTCCACAATGCGGACGCCCGTCTTGGGATTTTCCAACACCGGAACATCCACGCGGTCTCCATCCCCGATGGTCACCGGCGTGGGCAGCTTCGCAAACGACCGCAGGCCGCCCATCGGCTTCTCCACCGTGATCCTGAAACTACCCCTGGTGCGATCGGGGACGATCGAAAGGTTGTAACCGAAAGCCGGTTTGCCTGCAAGGTCCGGAAACACGCGTTGGACCACATTGCCTTCTACGGCACGATTCCCACATAGCACGCGAAGGGTGCGCTGGTCGTGGTGAGGGTCGTCCACGCCAGACGCCAGCACCGTGAGCACCACGTGGGTTTCGCCCAGGTAGATGCCGGAAGCGTGGCAGACGGCGGACACTGCCGCCAGCCCCAGGGACGGTAGGAACAGTGGGATCAGCCAGCGCCCTCTCATTGCCTTGCCTCTGGCGGGGCGATCCTTGCGCTGGTGCGCAGTTGCGGAGCGGCCACCGGCTCGAACCCGCCCATGCGTTTGCGGAACGAATTCCTGCCCTCGATCTCCAACCCAAACCAGACGCCGCACGCGAGCGTCAGGAGCAGCAGGGCGGCCAGCGCCGGCGCCCGAATCGAGGCCCGCAGTTCCAGCCGGCGGTTCCAGAATCCCTGCCGCCGCGCGTGAAACCGCGCCATCATGCGGGCGTCCAGACCTGGGGAAGCATCGGGCGGCGCCCACTGGCGAATCAGAGCTTGTATTTCAGGATCGTGTTCCATGGTCAGAATCCTTCCTTCGCCAGCCAGCTCAGTTCGCGCTTCAACCGCTGGCGGCCTCGATAGAGTCTCGATTTGAGGGTGCCGGTATCGGTGCCTGATACGGCGGCAGCTCCCTCCAGCGACAGCCCTTCGTATTCAAACAGGAATAGTGCTTCCCGTTGCAGCGGCGGAAGATTGGCGATGGCCGCATTCAGGATGGCGGCGCACTCCGCGGAAGCCAGTTGCCCGGTCGCCAATTCCGGCGCCGGCAAATCTGCACCTTCGTCCGCCAGCCCGGTTTCCAGTTGAGCCTTGCGCCGGCGGATAGAGCATTGGTTGCGCGCAATCGCCAGCAGCAACGTCCGCAGCGAAGCGCGCGCGGGATCGAACCGGCGCGGGTGCTCAAGCAAAACCAGAAAGCATTCCTGCGCGGCGTCTTCGGCCGCGGCCGTGTCCCGTAGCATCCAACAGGCAAAGCGGTAGACCGCTGCGCGATGCGCATTCCAGATCGCCTGGAAAGCCCGGACATCGCCGCGCGCGGCAAGCTCCGCCAGTTCGAGTTCGGACGCCACTATGTATGGTTAGCAGAAAGCGCGAAAAAGATACGGGCCGAAAAAGCAAAATCAGCCAGGGTCCATCCGTGGCCAATTCCCTTCCCGCGCCTACTCGCCCGCCGGCGTCCGCGGAAACCGCGTGTGATAAGCCTCCGGGTACTTCAGCCCGGAGCCGGTGTTGTACAGCACGATGCGGTCGGTAGCCTTCAGGAATCCCGAAGCCAGCAGTTTCTGCGCGGCCGTCACGCAGGCAGCGCCTTCAGGCGCGGCGTAGATGCCTTCGTCGGAGGCCAGTTGAATTCCGGCATCCAGCATCTCGTCGTCGCTCACCGCGATGGCCGTGCCCCCGCTCTGGCGGACTGCCTCCAACACCAGAAAATCGCCCAGCGGCTTGGGCACGCGCAGGCCGGCCGCCACCGTCTGCGCGCCCTCCCAGAAGCGGCTGCGCGGTTCGTTCTCCTGGAAGGCGCGCACCACCGGTTGGCAGCCTTCCGCCTGCACCACCACCATCTTCGGCCGGCGCGAGCCGATCCACCCAAGCCGCTCCATCTCTTCGAACGCCTTCCACATGCCGATCAATCCGACCCCGCCGCCGGTAGGGTAGAAGATCGCATCGGGCAGCTCCCAATTCATCTGCTCGGCCACTTCGTAGCCCATGGTCTTCTTGCCTTCGATGCGGTACGGTTCCTTCAGCGTGCTGATGTCGAACCAGCCTTCCACCGGTCCGCGCTCCGCCACGATGCGGCCGCAATCGCTGATCAGCCCGTCCACCAGCGTTACGTTGGCGCCGTACGCCTTGCACTCCAGAAAATTCGCCTGCGGCACATCGCGCGGCATGAAAATGAAGGCTTCGATGCCCGCCGCGGCGGAGTACGCGGCCAGCGCGCTGGCGGCATTGCCGGCAGATGGGATGGCCACCTTGCGGATGCCCAGCGCCACGCACATCGATATGGCGCACGACAGGCCGCGGGCCTTGAAGGAGGCTGTGGGATTGAGGCCCTCGTCCTTCACCCACAGCGATTCGGCGCCGATACGCGCCCCCAGCCGCCGCGTGCGGATGAGCGGCGTCCAGCCCTCTCCCAGCGTCACGATCGATTCGTTCGGCGCCGGCAGAATCGGCGCATACCGCCACATGCTGGAAGGACCATGCGCCACTTCGCGCCGCCGCCAGCGGTGCCGCAGTGTATCGATATCGTAGCGGACCAGCAGCGGTCCTCCGCATTCGCAGAGATTGGCGACGCTGCCGGCCTCCAAAACCTTGGCACACAGGCTGCATTCCAAATGCGTCACTTTGGTCATGTAAATAGAGAGTTTAGCATCCGGCAGGGGGAGGGAAGAACTGAGCAGGCTGCGGCGCGCCGCAGCGGCTCGTCCACCGGCTATACTGCGACCGGCTGCGCGCAATGCCTCCCAGGCCCAGGACGATTCCGATTGTTGCGGCCTTCCTCTTTGCGGCCACTGCGATTGCCGCCATCGTGGGAGGGTCGCCGCTCTTTCCGAAACCGCTGCTGGATCGCTTATGGCGGATCAACCCGCCTGGGGAAGCCGTCTTTCGCGCGATAGGCAGAGGCTCGGGCGTCTTCCTGCTGCTGCTCGGCGCCGCGACTCTCGCCGGCGGACGATCCCTTCTTCGGCGCCAAAAGTGGCCTTGGTGGTTTGCGGTTTGCGGTTTGGCAGTAAGTGTGGGGACCGATTAGCCGCTTCGGCTTCACGACTCCCAGGCCGGATTTCGCGGCGTGGAACAAAGCTGGCTACGGCAGCAACTTTGGCAGCGCCGAATCGGCGCCATCCCGGCCGGCCGTCGGCCGTTACGCGGCCATGGGCTGGAGTTCGGGAGCAGCCGCGGCGAAGGTCGCCTCGGCGTTCACGGCGGCCTTCCGGGCGAGCTGCTCCTTGAGGCCGGTCAGAATCTCCTGGAACTGGCAGGCGGCCTCCGCCCGGCGGCCGATCCGCGCGAGATCGAGACGCTGGAGATTGGCGGCGTTCGCACTAATGCCGTTCGATATCCTGGCGAGCAGCCTGTTTTGATTGTTCCGTAAGTTCATCATCTTGCCTCTCCTAAGCGGTATGTCCGCTTGCGTGATCTCTATGGATCTATTATGCGGATCGTGCCTGAGAGGGGAAAGTCCTACGGCTGCTACCGCGGTAAGGGGTCACTCGTACCAGCGAACCCACTTAAAGGTCCGCCCGCCGGCGCATCGATCAGTAACCTGGAGAAGCCGCGCCAATTCACTAAGGCGGATCGTCCGATGTGCTGATTTTACAGTGCCCGCGTGCCTTGGCAAGCCTTCGCGGCACAGGCTCGCCACCGCCGCCAGGCGCCGCATGGGAGGTTTGGTTAGTAGTGGTTAGTATTGGTTAACAAGAGGCGGGACGGGAGACGAAAAAGGGCCGGCTCCCGCTGCCAGGAACCGGCCCGCTTACCTTTCAATTGCCGCTACGGCGGCCCCGTCCGCGCCCCTGTCCCTGCTGGGTCACCAGGGTACCGCGCCCGGCGCCCGCCGGTGCCGGCGGTTTGTCCTGCTTCTCGCGATTCAGTTCCCACATATCGATGTCCTGATCGCTTTCACCCAGTAAGTACCGGGCGAAGTAATCCGCACGCCGCCACGACACGTACTCAGCGTCCGGGCCGTAAGAGTGCCGCTGCCCCGGCAGAACCATGAAATCGAAGCGCTTGTTGGCCTTGATCAGCGCGTTGGCCAGGCGAAAGGTGTTGCTGGGGTGGACATTATTATCGATGTCGCCGGTCACCAGCATCAGGTGGCCTTTCAGGTTCTGGGCAATCTCCGAGTTCTTGTCGATCGTGTACTCGAAGTGCACCTTGCCGTCCTTGTCGGTGACTTCCTTCACCCCGTTGTGTTTCTCGCTCCAACTGTTGTTGTAAATGTTGTTCTCGTGATTGCCGGATTCCGACCATCCCACCTTGAAAAAGTCGGGATAAATCAGCAAGGCCGCGGCGGTCATGAACCCCCCGCCCGAATGGCCCCAGATGCCCACCCGCGTAGCGTCGATGAAAGGGAACCGTTCGGCAAGCTGCTCGATAGCCGCCTTCTTATCCGCCAGCCCGTAATCCCGCAGGTTGCCGTATCCGAAGGTGTGATACCACTTGGAGCGATGCGGGTTGCCGCCGCGGTTGCCGACTTCCAGCATGATGAAGCCCAAGTTGGCCATCAGCACCTGGTTGCTTTTGGGCGTAAAAGTCTTCGTCACGCTCTCGGTCTGCGGGCCGGGGTAGACGTATTCGATCACCGGATACTTCTTATTCGCGTCGAAATCGAACGGTTTGTACATCACCCCGTACAAATCGGTGATGCCGTCGTCCGCCTTCACCTTGAACGGTTCGGGATACTTGAACCCGGCCGCCATGAGGGGCGCCACGTCCACCTTTTCAAGCGGCATCAAGTCGGCGCCCTGCGCGTCGATCAAGTTGGATTCGGGCGCCGTGTCCACGCGCGAGTAAGTGTCCACCGAGTACCGGCCCGAATCCGACATATTCACGGTGTGCGAGCCGTTGCCAGGATCGAGCATCTTCATCCCGCTGCCATCCAGGTTGGCGCGGTAGAAGTGCATGAAGTAAGGATCTTCGCCATCCTCGTGGCCCGAAGCGGTCATAAACAGCGCCCGCGTTCTTTCATCCACGTAAGAGATGTCCTCGGCCACATACTCGCCCTTGTCCACCTGGTTCTTGAGGGTGCCGGCCGAATCGTACAGATAATAGTGGCCCCATCCGTCGCGCTCCGACCACCAGACCAGCGCGTTTCCGTTGTCGATTACCTTAACCGGCTTGGACTCGATATAGACGTTCATGCGCTCCTGGATCAGCGGTTTCACCTCGCCGGTGGCCGTATCGGCGGTGCACAGGTCGAGGCGGTGCATGTCACGGCTGAGGCGCGTGAAATACAGCTTATCGGAGCCGGGTCCCACCCACAGCGGTTCGGTCCGCTGGTGCTCGCGGGATCGCGCCGAGGGACGGTCCACCTCCACCTGAATGGTCTGATCCTTGAATGCGTCGGCCTTGGCCACTACCTTCGACTTGGCGTCTACATCGAAGATCTCCAGCGAAGACTGCGGGATTTCGGCGTCTCCCGGCATGGCGTAGCGGTAAGTCTCCAGCGTGGGACGCGGGTTGGCCAGGGCGTTGATTACCCAGAGCTGCTTCACCTTTCGCGAATCGCGCCGCACTACGGCGAACTTCTTCGAGTCGCGCGACCAGGAGACATTGGCCGACTGCCGCCGGTTGTGGTTCTGCTCCTCCTCACCGTTGGTGTTTTCCTCCTGTTGCTGCTGCTGTTCGCCGCCGCCCATGCCGCGCCCGCCGTAGCCGAAATCCTCCACGCCATCGGTGGTGAGCTGGGTTTCCACAATGGATTTGTCGTTGGCATCCTTCTGCGCCTTGGCGTAGTTGGCGGCGTCCATCATATAGAGGTTGTGGTTGCGCGCGAATACCACCACCTTCTCATCGGGGGAGAGGGAAGCCCAGGTGGCCTTACGCGCCGGCGGCTCATCCAGCAGGGTGAGCTTGCCGCCCGCCAGTTCGTACTCGAAGGTGAGCTGCTTCTGGTCGCGTCCAGGCGGCGGAGCAAAGATTCCGGCACCCCCGCGGCCGCCCTGCTGCTGGGGCGCTTCCAGATCGTCGTTCTGGTCCTCCTCCTGGTCCTGCTGCTGCCCCGCATTGGTCTCGGCGGCGGTCGTCGCGGCCTTGGGCTTCTCGCCGGGAATCAGCGCATCCTTGGGCACGTTGAGCTCGAACTGGATCGTCGAATCGTTCTTCACGAAGCGGATCACGGTGATCGGCAGATGCTGCGAATCAAAGGGCAGGCCCGTGGCGGTGGTCAGGCTGGCCGCCAGTTTCACCGGGTCGAAAACGTAGCTGCGGGTCTTCTTCGCCGGGTCCACCATGTAGAATTTGCGGCCTTTGCTGTTTTCGAAGCTGTACCAGAAGCGATCGCCGGATTCCAGCCAGTGGGGCGTCACGGCCACGTCGAACACCAGCTTTCCGACTTTTGCAGGCGTCCACTGGGAGGCCAGTTCGTAGTTTGCTTTGGGAGCCGACACTACCGCGGAGGTCACTCCGGGCGCGGTGGAAGCGGGCGTATTATCGGCGCCGATTCCGGGAAGGGTGGCTGCCAGCAGGACTGCCAGTCCGGCGGCCACAACGGTGTATCGTCCCCAGGGGATGCGAACCATCCGGGATCTTCGTTGCATGGACTTCTCCTCCAGAATGTGATTCGGGTATCACTGTACTATAGACCATGCCGAAGCACGGCGGCGAGTCGCGCTCGCGGCGCACTCCTGCCTGGCCCCGCCCCGATATCCCCTGTAGACGGTAGTTACCGGCCCTGGAGGCCTCGCGCCTTACTCAATGCAAGCAATAAACGCTTGCAAAATCAAACAGATAAAGATTAGGAGAACCCACAATGACTAAGAAATCCCTGCTGTTCCTTGGCACCCTGGCGCTTGCCGCCGTGGCCTTTGCCGGACCGAAGTCCTACAACATCCTGCTCATCGCCCCGACCCAGGCGGGCGCCAACCAACTGGCCGCCGGCGAATACCGCGTCCAGGTGCAGGGTTCCAACGCCGTCTTTACCAATGTGGAGAACAGGCACTCCTTCGTGGCCCCGGTGACGGTCGCTACCACCCAGAAGCACGAAGTGACCGCCGTCGAAACCAAGACCGACGCGGGCAGCGCGCGCCTCACCTCCATCGATCTCGGCGGCTCCAGCGAAACCCTTCAGTTTGGCGAGTAGTTCCCCGAACGGGTTCTCCAACGGGAGAGGCACGGCCTGCCCGGCGCCTCTCCCGTCCACACCCCTGCGCCACGCCCTGGCCCCGATCAACTCCGGCCGGTTTGGCGTCCCCGCAGCAGTTCCAGCTCCGCCACGGTTTCGAAATCCTTCGGTCTGCCGGCAGCCTTCTTCATGCGGATCAGCATCTCCAGATCCGCCACCCGGCAGGAGATTCCGAACACCTGAATCGCCGTCGAATGCGGAAGGATGTCTTCGTATCGCCAGCCGCCGGCGACTTCGCCCAAAAGATCCACCCAGCCCAGGTTGGTGACCAGAGTGAAATTCAGCCCCGCGCGCAGGGTGTCGAAATCCAGCCGGAAAGGTAGCCCGGCAGGAGCGCCCCGCAAATACGGCTGGTGCGGCGCCAGCGATGCGGCAATCGCCCGCAGGTTCTCGTCCGACCGGCTGTAAACCAAGTCCACGTCCTGCGTTCCGCGCGTCGAGCCATGAGCGGCAGCCGCCACCCCACCCACCACCACAAACTCCACGCCGCCTTCCGCAAGCAGTCGCAGAAGCTCAGCGAAGCGGGTCAAGCTGTTGCTCCGCCGCGGCCCTCAGTTCCTCGCGGAACTGCTCGAACTCCTCCAGCGCCAGAATCCGTTCCTCGGGCGTCCGCTTGAGCGATTCTTCCAGCAGCGTGACGTCCACGTCGCGCTTATACAGCTCGATGATCTCGTCGATGGAACTCAAAGGGCGTCTCCTCCCCCATCATACGCACAAACGACCCGCGCGGCCAGGCTTCGGCGTCGTGTTACATTTTGGAATTGAAACACTACCCCATCTTCCTCGACCTGAAGGACCGTCCGGTGCTCGTCGTGGGCGCCGGAAAAATCGCCCTTCGCAAATCCAAAGGGTTGCTCGAAGCCGGCGCCCGCCTCACCGTAGTCGCCCCGGAGTGGGAACCGGAATTCGAATCCCTGCCCGTACGAATGGTGCGTCGCCGCTTCCGCGCCTCCGACCTTGCCGGCGTGGTGCTCGTCTTCGCCGCCACCGACGACCGCCTTACCAACCATCGCATCGGCATCGCCGCCAAAGGCAAGGGCATCTTCGCCAACATCGCCGATTCGGCCGAGGAGTGCGATTTCCTGGTGCCCGCCCGCGTCGAGCGCGGCAGCGTCCAGTTTGCCGTCTCCACCGGCGGCGAAAGCCCGCGCCTGGCGGCCGAATTGCGTAAGAAGCTGGAAGACTTGCTGTGAGCCACCGAGCCAACTGGTAAAATCAAAGCACCCATGCCGATTCAGGCCCGTCCCACCGGGGTGCGCCGGTTCTTCGCCCGCGGCGGCACGCTTTCGGAGTGGCACCCCAACTACGAGTTCCGGGCCGGACAGGTGGCTATGGCGGAGGCCGTCGAGGCGGCCCTCAAGGACAAACGCCACCTCATTGTGGAAGCCGGCACGGGCACCGGCAAAACCCTGGCCTACCTGGTGCCGGCGCTGCTTTCGGGCAAGCGCATCGTGGTCTCCACCGGCACCAAGAATCTGCAGGAGCAGCTTGTTCTTCAAAGACATTCCTTTCCTCCAGCAGCACTTCACCCGCCCGCTGAAGGTCTGCTACATGAAGGGGCGCAATAACTACGCCTGCCGCCAGAAGATTTACGAGATGGACAAGGACGCCGGTGCTTACCGGGCTTGAAGAGGTGGCCGATTTCCAGATCATCCGCGAATGGGAGAAGACCACCGAATTCGGCGACCGCGCCGAAATCCGAACCCTGCCTGAAGGCAGCCAGCGCGTGGGCCAAGGTGGACGCCCGCTCGGATCTTTGCACCGGCAGAAGTGCCCCAATTTCGAGCGCTGCTTCATCACCCTGATGCACCAGCGGGCCGCCGAAAGCGATATCATCATCGTCAACCACCACCTGTTTTTCGCCGATCTCTCGCTGCGCGACGAACGGCACGAGGGCGGCATCCTGCCGGAATACCACGCCGTGGTTTTCGACGAAGCCCACGAAATCGAGGACGTCGTCGGCCAGTACTTCGGCGTCTCCATCAGCAATTACCGCTTCCAGGAACTGCGCCGCGATATCGCTGCCATCGGCCGCATGAAAAGTTCGGCACGCCCGAGCTGGACCGCGTCCTGGAACGCCTGGACGAGATTGCAGACGCACTTCTTCGGCCTGTTCGGCGACGCCGACCGGCGCGACCGCCTTCCAGGACCGCGACAGCTTCCGCGAGGAGAACGAGGCGATTTATACCGATCTGCTGGTGGCGCTGGAACTGATCCGGCTCGCACCTCAAAGCTGCTCAAAGATCCGCCCGATGAAGATCGGGCCGCTCGTGCCGCCGCGCGGGGGAGCTTGCCCAGGGCGCTGCGTTTCGTGATGGAGGAGAGACGACGAGCGCTTCGTCTACTGGATGGAGCGGCGCGGCCGGGGCACTTTTCTGCAGGCCACCCCCATCGAAGTCGCCTCCATCCTGGCCGAGCGTCTGTTCGCCCAGGTGGATACCGTGGTGCTCACCTCGGCCACGCTGGCCGTGGCGCGGCGGCTTCGATTACGCCGCAGGGCCGGCTGGGCCTGGAGAACCCGCGCAGCCTGATCGTGCCCGGCCATTTCGATTACCAGAAGCAGGCGCTGCTCTACGTGCCGCAGCACCTGCCCGACCCGCGCGACCCGGCTTTTTCCAAGGCCGCTTCCGAGGAAGTGGTCGAATCCTGAGCCACAGCCGCGGGCGCGCGTTCGTGCTGTTCACCAGCTACCAGCAGATGCGCATGGTGCACGACCGCGTGTCGCTGGAAATCGAATATCCGACGCTGCTGCAGGGACCGGACCGCGGACGCGCGCTGCTGGAGGAGTTCCGCGCGACGCCCCACTGCGTGCTGTTCGCCACCTCTTCCTTCTGGCAGGGCGTGGACGTTCCGGGCGAGCAATTGAGCTGCGTTATCATAGATAAGCTGCCGTTTGCGGTGCCCAACGATCCGGTGGTGAACGCGCGCATTGAGAGCATCCGCAGGGCAGGGGGCAATCCGTTCTACGATTATCAGATTCCGCAGGCCGCCATCGCGCTGAAACAGGGGTTCGGCCGGCTGATTCGCGGCAAGTCGGACCGCGGCGTGCTGGTCCTGCTGGACAACCGGATTACCAAGCAGCGCTACGGCCAGGTATTTTTCGACAGCCTGCCGGACTACGGATTTACCACCCGGCTGGAGGACGTGGAGAAGTTTTTCGATGTTTGAAGTGACCATTGAAGAGACATTCGCCGCCGGGCACGCGCTGCGGAATTATCGCGGCAAGTGCGAGAACGTGCACGGCCACAACTACCGCTGCCAGGTGACCCTGGCAGGGCGCGGAGCTGGATCGACATCGGCCTGCTGGTGGATTTCGTGGAGTTGAAGAAAGTGGTGCACTCGGTGCTCGACCGCATGGATCACCAGTGGCTCAACGACTTCCCGCCGTTCGACAAGCTCAACCCTTCGGCCGAGAACATGGCCAAGTACATTTACGACGAGGTGGCCGAGGGCTTGCGGTCGCAAAAAGGCGTCCGGGTCGGCGCCGTGCGCCTCTGGGAAACCGATACCGCCAGCGCCACCTACCGGCCGGACTGATTAGCGCGGATAGTTTCGCTTCATCCAGGCCCGTGCGCGCAGCACGGCAGGTTGCCGTTCGGCCGCCGGCATCTGATCCCATTGACGGAATCCGAAATTCTCCCCCGCGATTTTCTGCACCAGGTAACCCGCAAAATCGCAATAGCGTATCGGGTCGCCGTATTTGGATGCTACCCGTTCGTCATCCAGGACCACCGCCAGAATGCGCAACACGCGTGGCGGTTTCCCCTCCCAGGCAACCTGCCACAGTTCGCCATATCGGGGAACATTGTGTACCTTCGATTCCCGCAGCACCCTCAGGTATTCTTCGAACTGCCGCTCGCTGCCACGCTCCAGCAGCAGCCGGCAAGCCGGGCTCACTTCGCCATAGTCGGCGTTTTTGTCGGTCAGCACCCGTAGCGCTGCCTCCATGGTGAGGTCCAGCAGCGCCGTTTGCCCATTGTTCACCAACCAGGACGCGATCAGGAAGGCGCCTTTCTGTCCCTGCCGCAGGTATCCGGGCAGCAACTGCATCAGCCGCGGATCGTCTTTAAACTCAGGGACGAGTGTGGCGGCGCTTCCCCACTCGTGGATCGCGCTGAATCGCAGCATATTGCGGAGAACACCTTCGCGGCGTCCGGATTCCGGCACTTCCCGCAGCGTCCTGGCTGCCAGCGCCGAGGCAGCGAAGGGCGCAATTTGCGCCGGGCCGTTGGATATGAAATCGTCCAGCTTCTGCCGGGGTATGCCAACGTTGCCCAACAACGCGGTCGAGATATCCAGCCAGTGTCGATCGCCATCGGGCAACCGGGCCGTCAGCCCCCTCATGATTTCATCGTTCAACTCGTCCGCACGCCGCAATTGCATGTAAGTGCTGAAGCGGAAGAGGTCTGCATAAGAGCCTCGCAGCAGAAGGTGCAGAATCTCTCGCAGGATGAAATCGCGTTTCGATGCCGGGGCTGCTTCGGCCGGCGTCGCTTCAATGGCCGGCACCACCAGGCCCCATCCCTCATCGACCAGCAGGCGCCAATGGTCCCCCTCGGGCGCCAATGCGAAAACGTAGCTTTCCCCGATCTCCAACCGTGCAAACGACGGATGCCCGTTGGCCGCCGCGCCATTTGAGGAGGAGTAATGCAAGACGATATCCAGGGCTTTCAGTTCGGGGAGCGACCTCAGCAGGCGCAGGGTCGCGACTGTGTGCCGCTCGTCATACAGCGCGGACACGCCCTTCACCAAGGCTCCCCGCTGAACGCTTTCCACCCGGCAGACGGCTACCACCGGAGCCCCGGCCAGGGTGCTGATGGGGAGGGGACTGATCACCCCGGCCTGCAGCGAAGCAACCACAAACAGACCGGCTCGGAGAATGCGGAACACGTCCAGTTGGACACCGCATCCAAGTGCCAGGTTTCCGGCAAATCGGAGCCCAAAGCGCTGACCTTGCTGTTAGCCGGATCACCAAGCAGCGTTACGGCCGGGTGTTTTTCGCCACCCTGCCTGAATACCGAAAGACCACCCGGCTCGCAGACGAAGGCCGGGCGCGCGCTGCCGAACCACCGGGCAAATGCGAAGGCGCGCGCGGCCACAACCACCGCTGCTAGAGTGGAGTTGAAGAAAGTGGTCCACTCTGTGCTGGACGGCATGGATCACCAGTGGCTCAACGACTTCCCGCCGTTCGACAAGCTCAACCCCTCGGCCGAAAACATGGCCAAGTACATTTACGACGAGGTGGCAGAGGGCTCGCGGTCGCAAAAAGATGTGCGGGTCGGCGCCGTGCGCCTCTGGGAAACCGACACCGCCAGCGCTACGTATCGGCCCGACTGAGGGCGCGGATGGCCGCCTTTACCGCGCTGCGGCACGGGCGCGCCCATGGATGCGGCAACCCGGCAACGCCAACTGTGGATTCGCTTGCGGGGCGCCGCTAGCCATCCTGCCGCAAGGCCGTGAGCGGATCCACCTGCGTGGCCCGCCTCGCGGGCGCGTAGCAGGCCAACGCGGCACAGCCGGCCAAAACGGCCACAGCCGCTGCAAATGCCGGCGCATCGAAGGGCTGCACGCTGAAAAGAAGATTCTGCATCAGCCGGGTGATTCCAGCCGCTGCCGCCAGCCCGAAGGCGATCCCGATGGCCGCCAGGCGCATGCCTTCGCGGAACACCAGGGCCAGCGCGGCTGAAGGCGGCGAACCGAGCGCCAGGCGGATGCCGATTTCCCGGGTGCGCTGGGCCACCGATTGCGAGACGATTCCGTAGATTCCCACGGCGGCCAGGAGCAGCGCCGCTAGCGCGAAGCCGGTGAGCAGCGACATCACAAAACGCCGTTCGGCCGTCGAGCGGTCCACCAGGGTCTGCATCAGGAACAGGTCGTACGCCGGAACCGCCTCGTCCACCGAGCGGACTTTGGCGGCCAGTGCGCTCACGAGCGGCTCTGGGTCCGATACCGTGCGGATGACCAGAATGGGCGCGAACAGCGGACTGGCGGCGTAAGGGCGGTAGACTTCGGGGCGGGTTTCGACGTCCAGCCCGAAATGATGCACGTCGCCGACGATACCGGCGATCGTAATCCAGGGCTGGGTTCCCGGGTTGGGCCCGAGCTTCATGCGCCGGCCCACGGGGTCTGCGCCGGCCCAGAATTTTCGCGCCATAGTTTCGTTGATGAGCGCGACGGGCGGAGCCTGGGCATCATCGCGATCGGTGAAGCGGCGCCCGCGGAGGAGCGGGATGCGCATGGTAGAAAAATAATCGGGCGTGACGACGCGATATTCGACCTCGGGCGCGCCGCCATCGCCGGGGAGCGATTTGCCCTCCAATGTGACCGCCGAGCCGAGCGCCGATCCCATCAACGGTAGGCGACTGGCGGCACCGACGTTGATCACGCCGGGGACGGAGAGGAGGCGCTCGCGGATCAGTTCGTAGATGGCTTTGCGCTGGTCGCCGGTCCGAGCACTGACGGGAGTTTGGGTGGAGATGGTGACTACATTGGCAGGGTCGAAACCGGGATTCACGGTCAGCAGACGTTGGAAGCTGCGGATCAGCAGTCCGGCGCCTGTGAGCAGCACAACCGCAGCAGCTACTTCGACAACGACCAGGGCAGAACGGAAGCGGCTGTGCCCGCCGGCCAAAGTGCGGCTGCCCTGGCGCAGGCGATTGCCGATCCCCTCTTGGAGCACGCTCCAGGCGGGGGGAAATCCGGAGAGGGCGGCGCTGAGCAGGATGGCCGTGAAGGTGAAAGCCAGGATGCGCCAGTCGAGGGCTATAGCATACGCTGGCAGCAAACTGGCCGGGGCGGCGGCGGCGATCAGCCGGACTCCACCGTAGGCCAGGGCGATCCCGGCCGCGCCTCCAATGGCCGCTAGCACCAGAGATTCGGTGATCATCTGCCGGAGTAACCGCCAGGCGGGTGCACCCAGCGCCACGCGCACGGCGAAATCCTTCTCGCCCGCGGCGGAGCGGGTAAGCAGGAGGCTGGCGGTATTGGCGCAGGCCATGAGCAGGATGAATCCGGCGATACCCAGGAGCAGCGTCGTGGTTCCGTGAGAGCGCCCAGTGATTTCGTTTTCGAGTGGCACGGTGCTGAGGACCAATCCACGGTTGGCATCGG
>CAWDOH010000034.1:0-17131 GCA_963803725.1 Bryobacterales bacterium
CCACGGTCTCCTCGGCCAGCGGCAGCAGCTTGTCGTGAATCGAGCGCAGGATCTGGCGCGCATCGCCGCCGGGCAGGTCGGTGCGGCCGATGCTGTCGCGAAACAGCGTGTCGCCGGCCACCAGCTTGCCTTCGGACGGAATCCATAGGCTGATGCTGCCCTGGGTGTGCCCCGGCGTATCCAGCACGTGGAATTCGGTGGTCCCGACGACCAGGCGGTCGCCATCTCGGACGGGGGCGTCGATTTCCACCGCTTCCACCGGCTCCATCCCCAGCCAGGAGGCCTGCACGTCCAGCATTTTCTGCAGCTCGGTGTCGTTCTGGTTCATGTAGACGGGCGCGCCGGTGGCCTGTTTGAGCTTCTGCGCGCCGCCGATGTGGTCGATGTGGGCGTGGGTGATGACGATGGCCTTCACCTTCAGCCCGTGGCGCGCCAGCACTTCCAGGATGGCGGCGATGTTGTCGCCGGGGTCCACCACCAGGGCTTCGCGGCTCTGCTCGTCGCCGAAGATGGAGCAGTTGCACGCCAGCATGCCGACCGGCAGGATCTCGTGGATCATACCCTGATTGTAAGGCCGGTTTGGGGTTTCCCCGCGGGCCGCCAAAGATTCTGCAAAGATTGCGGGCGATAGCGTCATCGCCGGGCGCCGTGCGATTGTATACTCAACCTATGTCCGATGCGCTGAACGTGTTCATGCGGTGGCTGCACATATCCTCGGTGGTCACTCTGATCGGGGGAATGATCTTCGGGCGCGCGGTGTTGATTCCCGCGGCGGGCACGCTCTCTGGCGAGACGCGCGCGGCCCTCGGCGAAAGAGCGGCGTCGGCCTTCCGTCCGCTGGTGGGCGCGGCCATCGCGGCGCTGCTGGTTTCGGGCACCTACAACATCGTCAGCACTCCTGGACACACGGTGACGTACCACATCCTGCTGGGAGTCAAACTGCTGCTGGTGATGCATGTGTTTGCGGTGTCGTGGCTGGTGGTGCAACCCAATTACGCGCACCGCTCGCGCGGCATGATGAGCGCCCTGATTTCGGGCTTGTGCATCATCCTGATCTCGGCTTACCTGCGGCGCATTTTCTAAGGACCGGCGGGACCGTACACTGGAGTTATGAGCCAAGGTTACCAGGCACTGCGCCACGGCGCCGCATGGCTGGATTTGCGTGCGCGGGGGCGGCTGATGGCGCGGGGACGCGACCGCGCCCGATTCCTGCACAACGTGTCCTCGAACGAGGTGAAGAAGATGACTCCCGGGGCCGGCTGCTACGCCTTTCTGCTGACGCCGCAGGGGCGCATCCAGGCGGATGTGTGGCTGTTCTGCTTCGACGACCATTTCCTGATCGATACCGAGCCGGACCTGCGCGAAAAGGCGCGCCAGCAGATCCTGCGCTACAAGGTGGCCGACCAGGTGGAAGTGGAGGACGTTACCGGCGAGACGGCGGCGATCGGAGTGGAGGGTCCCACGGCCGGCGCGGTGCTGGCGTCTCTGGGCGCGCCGCTGCCCGCCACGGCCTATGCCCACGCGGCGTGGGAAGGAGGCACGGTTGCCGCGGTCACGCTGACCGGCCAGCCCGGCTTTCGGATTTATTCCGGCGCCGGCGCCGCGGACGGGATTATCCACCGCCTGGAAGAGGCCGGGGCGCAAGCCGCCGCGGAGGAGGATGCCCGCGTGGTGCGGATCGAAAACGGCATCCCACGGTATGGTGAGGACATTCGCGAGAACAGCCTGCCGCAGGAGACGCGCCAGATGCAGGCCATCAGCTTTACCAAGGGCTGCTACCTGGGCCAGGAGATTGTGGAGCGCATCCGCGCGCAGGGGCACGTGAACAAGCTGCTGTCGCGCGTGGAGCTGGACACCGCCGAGCCGCCCGCGCCCGGCACGAAGCTGGCGGCCGACGGCGCGGAGGTGGGCGAGATCACGTCGGCGGTTTATTCGCCCGAGGCGGGCAAGACGGTAGCGCTGGCTTACCTGCGGACGCCGTTCGCGAAGACCGGGCGGGCGCTGAGTGCGGGCGGGGTGCCGGCGCGGGTGGTGTAAGGGGCGGAGGTTCTCACAGGAGCATACAGGCTGAAAGAAGGCCGTTGGCGAAACGGCCTCGCCTGAGCGCGATCCAGTCTCGGGCTTGCGTGTGGTTACCACTCCGCAGATCGCCGTTTCGGGCCACTTTCCGAGAAGCCCGCTCTTCGTCCACTATCGCCGCGTCGAGAGCCGCCTTGCCCCGCTCAAGGTCCATATGCCGCCTTGCGGGCCGCGCCCGGCAGCGATCGCCCACCAACTCTTCAGCCCCTCTTCGGCGAAGCGCTCACGCCATAGCCGGACTGTCTTGCGATTGATCTCAAGCGCGGTGCAATCGCAGCTTCTGATTCTCCCTGTTCCGCTGCCACGGCTCTGTACAGTCTCTGCCAATTGTGAAAAAAAAAATGCCGGATTGGGTTGACATCTTACCTGAGTTGGGCCGATACTTGGGTTAAATGTCGACCCAAGACGAGAAAGAGAAGCTCGGATTGTTGCAGGGCACGCTCGATCTGCTGATTCTGCGGACGCTGATTTTCGGATCGCAGCATGGGCAGGGCATTGCCCGCGCTATTCAGGAAACGTCGGGAGACGAATTGCTCGTGGAGCATGGCGCGTTGTATCCGGCGCTGCAACGGCTCGAAGAGCGAGGCTGGATCTGCGCGAAGTGGGGCACTTCCGATAACAATCGCCGGGCTCGGTTCTATACGTTGACTAAGGGAGGCCGCGAGCAGCTTGTGAAGGGGACGACGAAGTGGCTGCGTTTCGCTGCCGCCATCGGGCGGATTCTGGAGGGCTGACATTATGTTTTGGCGGAAACGCAAATCCAACGATTTTGGCAGCGAGATCCAGTCGCATCTTGAACTGGAAATCGATCATCTGAAGCAACAGGGGCTGAGCGAGGAAGACGCTCGTAGCGCGGCCCGACGCCGGTTCGGGAACCTGACCCGGGCGGAAGAGCAGTTCTACGAGTCGCAGCGCTGGGCCTGGGCGGATACTCTCGGGCGGAGTATTCGCTTCGGACTGCGTAGCCTCTCCCGCTCTCCGGGCTTCACCTTTAGCGCTATCCTCGTCATGGCTCTCGGTCTAGGAGGTAACGTAGCAATCTTCGCGGTGATTCGCGGCGTTCTTCTCAAGCCGCTGCCCTACCACGACCCGTCCCGTCTGGTCGTGCTTTATCAGGGCCAGCAAAGCGATCACGAAGTCAATCTGCCGGTCGATGCCGGCTCCTTTTGGCAGTGGCAACAGGCCGTCAACAACTCCGCCGAACTGGCCCTTATCAATACTTTCGGGCAATATGGCCTCTCTATTCGCGGTGGCGAACTCCCGGAAATGATCCACGCCGGCTGGGTCTCCTGGAACTTCTTTCACCTGCTCGGTGTTCAGCCCGCTCTTGGACGGACCTTCAATCGATTCGACGATACCCTCGGGGCTTCGGCCACGGTCATCCTTGTGGACTCTCTTTGGCGCCGCCGCTTCAATGCCGATCCCGCAGTGATCGGGAGCCAAATCTGGCTTGATGCCCGTCTCTACACCGTGATCGGCGTTATGCCGTCCTGGTTCAAATATGAGAGCAAAGTGGGTGGAGGGAAGACTCAGATCTGGCTACCCGTCCAGCAGGCAGCTCCGGCGAGCTTCATGCACACCTATGAAGACCACGAGTTCATCGTTCTCGGCCGTCTGGCGCGCGGCATCACCGCGACCTCACTTTATAAGCGGCTCGCGACGGTGCAGAGGCAGATCAAGGCCGCTCATCCCGGCCCAGCCGTCCGCGATAGCGTTATGGGATACAGTTTGCTTGACGACGCGATTTCCGGCTACCGCTCTCCACTGCTGACGATTTTCGCCGCGACAGGCTGCGTTCTGCTCATCGCATGTCTAAACGTGGGCAGCCTGCTGGTCGCCCGGACTGCCGCGCGCCGCAAAGAGCTGGCTCTCCGTACCGCGCTCGGAGCCGGCCGCATGCGCCTTCTTTGCGAACGCCTCCTCGAAAGCTTCCTGCTCTCCATCGGAGGCGGCCTCGTCGGAATCCTCCTCGCCGGCGCGGCCATCTCCTGGCTGGTCCACACCCGTCAGGATATGAATCGCGTCGACAGCATTCATATCGACTCCATCGTCGCCGTCTTCGCCGCCGCGGCAGTGGTCGTCTGCGCTCTTTTCAGCGGCCTGATCTCTGTCTGGAGTACCAACAGCAAGTCCCTCCTTGCCCCTCTTCAGGAATCCTCGCGAGGCAACAGTGCCGGCCAGTTACGCACCGGGCTCCGCCGCACTTTGCTTGCTGCTCAAGTCGGACTTACGGTCGTTCTGCTGGTCTGTTCGGGCCTGCTCCTGAAGAGCTACCTGCTCCTGCGAACCACCGACCTTGGCATTTCCACCGACAATGTCCTCACGATGCAGTTCAACCTGCCCGGAATTCGCTACAACATGCCCGCGCAGAAAGCAGCATTTATGGAAGAGCTCCTTCGCGGGGTTCGCGCCTTGCCAGGCGTCGAAGCAGCAGGACTGGTCAGCACCGCTCCAGGCCAGGGCTGGGGTGGAGATTTCCTCGTTTCGATCCCTGAGCACCCGCCCCGCGCCAACGGCGCCGGTCTCGATTTCCTGGTTCGCGCGGCCGACCCAGACTACTTCGCCGCAGCCGGAATACCTATCCTTCGCGGCGGCACTTTCGCTTCCTGGGAGCGTCTCGACCACGCCGACGCCGTCCTCATCAGCCAGAGCGCTGCCAGTCGCTTTTTCCCCAATGAAGATCCCGTCGGCAAGCACCTGCGCATCGACTATTCAGGTATGGTCTTCCGGATTGTCGGCGTGGTAGGAGACACGCGCTGGACGGTCAGTCAACCGGACTATCCTACCCTCTACATGCCCATCTTCGGCAATGGCCTCAGTTCCGGCACGCTTTTGGTTCGTTCCACCCGTAATGTAGAAGCGCTCTCCCTACCCATTCAACGTTTCATCAACACCATGGATCGCGATCTGCCTGTGACCAACGTGGAGACTCTTCGCGAAACCATTGGAAAATCCACGCTCGGCTCCGAGTTCAACTCGCTTCTCGTGCTGGGCTTCGCCGTCATCGCATTGGTCCTTGCCGCTGCCGGAGTCTACGGTGTTCTCGCGTATCTTGTTACCCAACGCACGAACGAAATCGGGGTACGAATTGCTCTCGGCGCGCAACCCGCACAGATCCTCCGTCTTACCCTTCTGGACGGCTTGCGGCCAGCGCTGCTCGGCTTAATTATCGGCCTCGCCGGCAGCGTAGCTGTTGCGAAGCTCATCCGATCTTTGCTCTACGGCATCGAGCCCTACGATTCGACGGTCTTCCTTGCTGTCATTACGATTCTCGTTGCCGTCGCCGCACTCGCCTGCACGATACCCGCATGGCGGGCGTCCAGGCTCGATCCGTTGCAGGCCCTTCGCGTGGACTAGATTACGAGCGTGCTATACGTGTTAAGGGGCAGTGGCAGCCGGAGCTCAGGAAACGGTAGCTCGGAGCCAAAGAAATGTTTCAACAACCGGTAAAGGCCGCTTGGCGCGAACTCCAGTTACTGGATCCGGGTCGCGCTGGACGTGCGGACGGCGTCTTTCCGATAAGACCTGATAGAGTCAAAAAACGGGCCAAATTCTGCTTGCATGAAAAGGGACAACATAAGTGCCTTAGAGTCAAGCAGTTTGGCCGGTTTTTTTGGCGTATATCTGGTCCAATCTGTGCACGCGCTTGGAAACCTAACATTTAAGGAGACTTATGCCAGCGCGGGCATCATGCATCACGCATGGCAGGTCTTCGCCCTGCCACAAGCGCGGGATGAAGAAGGTCGGCTTCACGCCAGGAGGGCGAAACGGGTATCTAACTGAAACACAGCAGCTTAAAAATCACCTTCTTCAAAGGATTGGCCAAATATACGGGCTTTCTGGAAAGTGGACCGGCGCTGTCCGCCCTGGCCTTCGGCGCTTTCGAGAAGTAGTCCACCCGTGCTCGCCAAAAACGACCCAGGAAGCTTATGGACGCGGGCATGCCCAAGGCCGGTAACGGTTATCACGTCGCTTTGGAGCAGTTGACGATCCCTGCGGCGTCGATCAATTCTCCGACGGCCGCTTCACGTGATCAATTACGAGAAATTCGCGTGGCGCTTTGGCGGGTTCGAGTTTTAACCCGAGTTGGTGTTGCAGAGCGTCAAAGATCGATGGAAATGCGCGGCTTTGATCCACGGATGCCGGTGCTCCATCCGGGTTCGCCGGGGGGCGCACTATATTCGGTTGACCAGCGCTTTCATCGGGAGAGAATTCGAGATGAATGTCGAAGAGACCCGCTGATTTCTGTCCTATTGACGACGGGATGGCCCCAGAAGTTAATTCCGAGAAAGGTTCTGGCAAAGTAATCGAGGCTCACCCCGGGGACATCGAGGGTAACATTCGGTCCGGTTCCTTTTCCGGAATGGTTGAGGCCGCATATCTCGGGCTTTTCGCCGGGCACGTGCGGCGGCGGCGGGGTCAGAGTTGGCGCGACCAGCCCAATGTCCACACAATTTCCCTCCTGATGCCTGGTCAGCTTGGGACCTCCCTTCGCCACCACCAAGGCATAGCCTGAAACATCTTTGGTCTCCAGGTGAGTCTTGAGTTGAAACCGGTCTTGCAGCAACGCTTGTAGCATTGGCCCTCTCATTGTCGCCGTGCTGGGAGTTCCTTCCGCCTTCGCATCGATTACGTAACGTTCGGAATGGATCTACCCCGGTCCGCCCTCGATGGGCGGAAGGGGCGGGTAGCCGGAGGTGTATGCCGTTTGGATGATGCTCATCACCGTCTGGCAATTTAAGTGCAACCTTCCGGGAGAGCCTCCGCCGTTGCCGCGCCCGCCACGAGATTCACTTCCATCGCCTGAGCAAGGCTTCACTGAAGCCACTTCGAATTTTGGGACGGGAGTAGTTTTGCATTGAGCGATCACCTGCGGCGTCATCAGTTTGCCCTTTGGATTAGTTGGAGGGGCTTGGATCGGCTTGTCGCTCGGCACCCTTACGGTGGGAGCGGCAGCAACAGCCGACTGCGACCTCGCATGGACCAGCGGGATCTTGATCATACCTACTGCGAGGGGTATCGCAACAGCCGCCGCTGCGGCAACCGCTAGAACTGCCTTTCTTGCGTAATTCAGTCCCAGAACCGCGCGATTGCTGACGATCGCTTCGATTCGTCTCTTCAGGTCCCCGGCCGTTACCCCGGCGACGCACGCAAGCGGCGATGCCAGATACAATTCGCAGATGGGCGCGGTCGCGGTTCGGAGTCGCGCTGCCCGCCGAACGCACCGCGGTGTTCGGTGTCTCGGCGGGTGGAGAACTCGCGCTCGCCCTTGGGCTTCGGCATCCGGACGTCTTCGGTGCGGTCTTCTCCGGCTCGCCGGGCGGGGGTTACCAGCCGACTGGCGTGATGCCGGGTCGGATTCCGCGCGTGTACCTCGTCGCCGGCACGTTGGAGCCTTTTTCCGCGCCAACGCGACCCGGTGGGCGGTGGCGCTGCGCGATGCAGGTGCCGATGTCGTGATGAGCGAGCGGGTCGCGTCGCACGGCGGGGCGCTGTGGCGAGGAGAGTTCCCGTTGATGGTGGCGTGGGCGTTTGGACGATGAAGGATCGCAGTGTTTGGCCGGTGGTTGCGCGCCCCGTTCCGGTCAGGCGGAGGCCAAGTTGATGGAGCGTCGCCCGTCCTCTTCCTTACTCATGCCGCAGTGCGGTCATGGGTTCCACGCGGCTGGCGCGGCTGGCGGGGATGGCGGCGGCGGCTAGCGAGACGGCCAGCATCGCTGCGGCGGCCAGCGCAATGGTCAGCGGGTCGCGCGGCGCTACGCCGTACAGCATCCCGGCTACCAGGCGCGCCAGGGCCAGCGCCGCGCATAATCCGGCGCCCATTCCGGCCAGCACTGGCAGCAGCGATTCGCCCAGCACCATGCCGATCACATCGCCGCGCTGCGCTCCGAGCGCCATGCGCACGCCGATTTCCCTGGTCCGCTGGGTCACCGCGTAGGCCATCACCCCGTACAACCCCACCGAGGCCAGCCCCAGCGCCAGCGCTCCGAACACCGCGCAGAGGTACGCAATCAAGCGCTCGTGCTGAAAGCTGGCGTCCACGTAATCCGCCAGCGTGCGCACCCGCAATACCGGCACGTTGGCATCCAGCAGATGGACCTGCCGGCGCACCGCCGCGATCACCGGAGCCGCATCGCCCGCCACCCGCACGCTGAGCATGCGGCCTTCGGCACCTTTGCTCCAACTCGGCGTATAAATGACGCCGGCTGAATCGGGACGGCGCACGCCCATGTGGCGCACGTCCTTCACTACGCCCACAATTTCCATGGCGCCCGCGGGGTCGTACTTGTCCTCAAAACTGAGGTGGCGGCCCAGAGGGCTGGCCGTCCCGAAGAAATGCCGCGCCATCGACTCGTTGACGATGCACACGCGCGAGGCGGCCGCCGTAGTGTCCTGGAATGACCCGCTCATGCGGCCCAGGGCGGCCAGCAGTTTGCCGCCCGGCGTGATGGCCGGCTCGTCCTGCGGGCGGAAATCGCGGCCCAGCAGCATGGGGATGCCGAGCGTGGTGAAATAGCCTTCGGTGACGGAATTGGCCAGGCTGCCCATGCGCTCACCGGGCGCCGGCTGATAGCCTTCGGCGGAAATGCCCACCGAGTAGGCCCACTCGCCCATGGGCGTCATTTGCGACAGGGCAGCCGAGCGCACGCCCGTCACGCCGCGGGTGCGCGCCAGCAGATCGTCGTAAAACTCGCGCAGGCGCTGGCCCTGGTAGCCGATCTTGCTGGGGTCCACGTCGATGATGACCACGTTCTCTTTTTGGAATCCGATGTCCGCGCGGTTCAGGTTGCGGAGGGTGCGCAGGAACAGCCCGGCGCCCACCAGCAGCGCCAGGGAGAGCGCCACTTGCAAAGCGATCACAGCCTTGCCCAGACGCAGGCGTGACCCGCCGGCGGTGGCCGACCCGCCATCCTTGAGGGCCTCGGCCAGGCCCAGGCGGCTGGCCCGCAGCGCCGGCACCAACCCAAACAGAATGCCTGTGAGCACGGTGGCGCCGAGCGAGAACGCGGCCACCCGAAGGCTGGGATGGAAGCGCAGTTCGGCATCCACCAGGCTGGCCTTGGCGACCGCCGCGACCGCCGCATACGCCACCGCCAGCGCGCCGATTCCGCCCAGGCCGGCCAACAGCAGGCTCTCAGTAAAGAGCTGCCGCACCAGCCGCACGCGCGTAGCGCCCAGAGCCGCGCGCAGGGCCATTTCGCGGCGGCGGCCGGTGGCGCGCGCCAGCAGCAGATTGGCTACGTTGGCGCAGGCGATCAGCAGCACCAGGCCGGTGGCGAACAGCAGCGCCGCCAGCGGGTCCATCGCGCCGGCGGGGGTGGATGCGGTCCCGTGCGCCGCGGCGGCCAGGGAGACTGGCCCATCCTTATCGAATTTGCGCGGCCGCCCGCCGTTTCGCGCCGCGCCTTCGTTGACTGCGTCCACCACCCGCGGCCACAGCACGCGCAGCGCGGCCTGCGCCTGGCGAAGCGAGACGCCCGGCTTCAGGCGGCCGATTTCGGTGAGCCAGAACATGCCGGGGGTGTTCCACATGCGGATCGCGCCGGGCGCGGTCAGCGGATAGGCGGAGACCGGAAGGAAGGCGCTGGGGCGCGCGGTGGGGGAAAGGCCGCCGAATCCCGCTTCGGCCACGCCTACGATGGCCAGCGGATACCCGTTCACCGCCAGGGTGCGTCCCACCACCCCCAGATCGCCCGCGAAGCGCCGCTGCCAGTAGTCGTAAGCCAGCACGGCCACGGGAGGCGCGCCGGCGGTATCGTCCGCGGCAGCGATGGTGCGTCCGGCCGCGGCGCCCACCCCGAGCGTGGCAAAAAAGTTGCCGCTCACATAGGTGACCCGTCCGACCTCAACGGCAGCCGCACCCTGCGGGCGCACGCCGGCCGCGACCGGTTCGCTGGTGGCCGCCAGCCCGTTGAACACCTGGTTGCGGTCGCGGTACTCGCGATAGAAAGGATAGGTGCCGCTGCGCCCGCCATCCAGGCGCACCAGCCGCTCCGGTTCGCGCGCCGGAACTGACCAGAGCAGGAGCTGGTCGACCAGGCTGAAGATGGCCGTGTTCGCGCCAATACCCAGCGCCAGGGAGGCTACCGCAATCGCGGTGAAGGCCGGGTTGGAGCGCAACGAGCGCAACCCGAACCGCAAGTCACCCGCCAGAGTTGCCATGTCTGAGTAGTAGCGCAGGGGGCGAGGGCGCGCAAGGGCCAAGCGGTGGTTGGCGCGCCGGGCCGCTTGCTTTGCGCGCGGCTCGGAAACGGGCGGCGGTACCTGGGCTGTATTAGGCCGACGTGGTCGCCGGGGCCGCGGCCAACGAGCCTGGCTCGACATCGCCGGCGGCGCGATTTGGAACGGCGCCCGGCGATTCGCGCCCCGGTGAACCGTCCCGACCGCCGCTTGCTTTGCGCGCGGCTCGGAAACGGAGTCTCGGAGCGCGACGGTCAGGGTGCGGGGGCGCCGTGCGCTAAGATGCATATTTCGGTGCACTGGTGAAACTGGGAATCGATTTCGGCACAACCCGGATCGTGGCCGCGGCGGCGGATCGGGGAAATTATCCGCTGGTGGCCTTCGAATCGTCCGAAGGGCAGATGCGCGAGTGGTTCCCGCCGCTGGTGGCGATCCGCGGCAGCGAACGCCGCTACGGCTGGAACGCTTGGGCCGTGCAGGGGCGCCGCGAGTGGACCGTGCTGCGCTCGCTCAAACGGCTGCTGAAACGCGCCGGCCCGGCCACGCGGCTGGAGCTGGCCGGGTGCACGACGCCAGTGATCGAGCTGGCCACCGAGCTGCTCTCGGCCTTCCGCCAGCAACTGCGCCAGGCTTCCACGCTGTCGCTCGATCGCGCCGAGCCGCTCGAGGCCATGATCGGCGTGCCGGCCAACGCCAACAGCAACCAGCGATTCCTGACGGTCGAAGCCTTCCGCGCGGCTGGCTTCCAGGTGCTCGGAATGCTC
This sequence comes from Bryobacterales bacterium, assembly GCA_963803725.1. Taxonomy (GTDB): domain Bacteria; phylum Acidobacteriota; class Terriglobia; order Bryobacterales; family Bryobacteraceae; genus JOPF133. Next base: position 11,025 of record CAWDOH010000034.1, read on the forward strand.
AACGAGCCGTCCGCGGCCAGTGTGGAGTTCGGCCACCGGGAGCGCACCCAGCGCAAGGGACCGCCGCGTCGCCTGCTGGTGTACGACCTGGGCGGCGGCACCTTCGACGCCTCGTTGGTGGAAATGGAAGACGATACCCACACGGTTGTGGCCAGCGCCGGCCTGGCCGACCTGGGCGGCGACGACTTCGACGAAATCCTGGCCGGCCTGGCGCTCGAAACCGCCGGCCGCGCCGCCGAGCGCGAATCGCTCACCGACGCCGAATCCTTCCACCTGCTGGAGGAATGCCGCGAGCGCAAGGAATCGCTCAACCCCAACACCCGCCGCATCGTGGTGGACCTGGAGTGCGTGCGGGAAGGCTGGGGCGAGGTCTCGATTGGCGTGGCGCCCTATTACGAACGCTGCCGGCCGCTGGCCGAACGCACCGTGGAAGTGGTGCAGGAGATGCTGGCGGCGCATTCCGAGCGGTCGCTCGAAACGCTCTATGTGACCGGCGGCGGCTCTGAACTGCCCTCGGTGACGCGGGTGCTCAAGGAGACCTTCGGTCGGGCCGCGCGGCGCTCCGCCTACATGCGCTCGGCCACCGCCATCGGCCTCGCCATCAGCGCCGATGGCAGCTCCGGCTATGTGCTGCGGGATCGCTTCGCGCGGCACTTCGGAGTGTGGCGCGAGTCCGATCACGGCCGCCAGGCGACCTTCGACGTGCTCTTCCCGCTGGGCCTGGAATTGCCTCGGCGGGGCGCGCCTCCGCTGCGGGTGGTGCGCTCCTATCGGCCGGTGCACAATATCGGCCACTTCCGCTACGCCGAGGCGGCGCGCATTGGCGCGGACGGGCAGCCCTCGGGCGACCTGACGATTTGGGATGACATCCAGTTTCCCTTCGACCCGGCCTTGCGGAGCGCCGGCGACCTGTCGTTGGTAGACGTCAGCCGCCAGGACGAAGGCGCAGGCTGCGAGGCCGAAGAGGAGTACTGCTGCGACTCCAGCGGCATCGTCAAGGTGACGATTCGCAACCGCTCGACCGCGTATTCCCGCGAGTACACGCTCGGCCGCTGGTCGGACGCCGCGCCGCGGGCCGCTGAGCCGATTGTGGTGAAGCACGGCCGCAGATCCCCGGCCGGCAAAGGGTAAAACCCGACGGGGCCCCCTCCAGGGGTGGCCTCTGGGCCCGGAGGCGCGGAGAAAGGAGCGCGGAGCAATGCGAAAGGCCTTCTCCGCGTTTTCTCCGCTCCCAGCGCGTCTCTCCGGAAACTTCCGGGAAGTCCTTTATTTTCAGCGGGCGAAAATGACGAAAATGTCGGCCAAGCGTCCCTCGTTTTTCTTCTCCGCTTTCTTCTCCGCGCTTTCTCCGCGTCTCCGCGTCTCCGCGTCGAATGGGCCCGCGCCCGCCGCTGGCCTGTCTGGAGTTTCCTCGCCCCAAGAACATCGACAGCAGTCGATACGTGTGCTCCGCGGTGAATGGAGGCCCCAGGTCTCCAAATCCTCTGCAATTCTCTCTCTAATTCTTCTCCGCGCTTTCTCCGCTTCCTCCGCGTCTCTCCGGAAACTTCCGGGAAGTCCTTTATTTTCAGCGGGCGCAAATGGCGAAAATGTCGGCCAAGCGTCCCCTCGTTTTTCTTCTCCGCTTTCTTCTCCGCGCTTTCTCCGCGTCTCCGCGTCTCCGCGTCTCCGCGTCGAATGGGCCCGCGCCCGCCGCTAGCCTGTCTGGAGTTTCCTTCGCCCCAAGAACATCGACAGCAGTCGATACGTGTGCTCCGCGGTGAACGGAGGCCCCCGTCTCCGCGTCGGCCTTTGCACGCTACAATGCAAACGTCATGGACGGGTGGATGGCAGGCACGGCCGCGGCGGCGGCATCCGCGGGGGCCGTGGGCTGGATGGCGTGGGCGGTGCGCGGGCGATCCTCATCGGTCTTCGCGCCTTCGGTGTGGCGCGGGCCGCGCGAGCGAAAATCCATCGCCCTGACGTTCGATGACGGGCCGAGCGAGAGCACCGCCGCCGTACTCGAAGTACTGGCCCGATATGCCGTGCCGGCTACTTTCTTTCAGTGCGGCGCCAACGTCGCCCGCCTGCCCGCGGTGGCCCGGGAAGTAGCTCAGGCGGGGCACGAAATCGGCAATCACAGCTACGCGCATCCGCTGTACTGCCGGCATTCGCCGCAAGCCATCGCAGCGGACCTGGCGCACGCCCAGGAGACCATCCTCGCGGCCACCGCGCGGCAGCCGGCCTGGTTCCGGGCGCCCTTCGGGGTACGCTGGTTCGGAGTGCGCGAGGCGCAGCGCCGGTTGGGCCTCGGCGGCGTCATGTGGACTGTAATCGGCTATGATTGGAATCTGAAGGCGGAACAGGTTGCCGGGCGGATCGCGCGCCGGGCGTCGAACGGGGCGATTGTCTGTTTACACGATGGCCGCGAGCTTCGCGTCAGGCCGGCGATCGGTGTAACGATCGAAGCCGTCCGGCGGGTGGTCCCTGAGTTGCTGGATCGGGGATATAGATTCGAAACGGTAAGCCAATTATTATGTCCGACGAGTTAGTTCAAAGGGTATTGAAGGTGATTGCCACATCCCGGCGGATCCCTCTGGAGACGGTCACCATCGAGAGCGAGTTCCAGCAATTGGGAATCGATTCGATGGACGCCGTGGAGATTCTGTTCGCGCTGGAGAACGAGTTCGACATCAGCATTCCCGACGAGGAAGTGCGCAATGTACGCAACGTCCGCCAGATGTGCGAAGGTGTGGAGAAGCTGATCGCTGCCAAATCCGGCGCGGCGGTCCAATAGGATGCGGCGCGTGGCCATCACCGGCCTGGGCGTGATCTGCGCCCTTGGCCGGAACACCGCGGAGTTCGGCGCGACCCTGCGCGAAGGGCGTCCGGGGATCGGGCGGATCACCTCTACGGACGTTTCCCAACTGCGCTTTCAGAACGGCGCCGAAGTCAAAGAGTACAGTCATGAGCCCTACTTCGACGACCGGCGTGCGGATTTCATGGACCGCTTCGCGCAGTTCGCGGTGATCGCGGCGCGTGAGGCGGTGGCCGATGCGGGCATCGACTGGACGCCCGCGTTGCGCGAGACCGCGGCCATCGTCACCGGTTCCTGCGTGGGCGGGCAGAGCACGGAGGATGTGGGGTTCCAGGAGGTCTACAAACTGGGCCACAACCGGGTCCACCCGCTCACCATCCCCAAGACCATGGCGAACGCGGGGGCCAGCCACATCTCGATGGAGTTCGGCCTCACCGGGCCGAGTTTCACCATCTCCACGGCATGCTCCTCGGCGGCCCACGCCATCGGGCAGGCCTACTGGATGGTGCGGAACGGTATCACCGACGTGGCGCTCACGGGCGGCAGCGAGGCGCCTTTCAGCTTTGGAATTCTCAAGGCATGGGAGGCCATGCGAGTGGTCTCGCCGGAGACTTGCCGGCCCTTTTCCAAGGACCGCAAGGGCATGATCCTGGGCGAGGGCGGCGGTATGTTCGTGCTGGAGCCATGGGACCTGGCGCGGGCGCGGGGGGCGCGCATCCACGCCGAACTGGTGGGATTCGGCATGTCCGCGGACGCCTGCCACATTACCCAGCCCTCGGCCGAGGGCGCCGCGCGGGCCATGCGGGCGGTGCTGCGCGATGGGGCCCTGGCGCCCGAGCAGATCGGTTACATCAACGCCCACGGCACCGCCACGCCGGCCAACGATCCCACCGAGGTGGCGGCCATCCGCGCCGTGTTTGGCAGCCACGCCGGGAAGCTGGCGGTGAGCTCCACCAAGTCGATGCACGGCCACGCGCTGGGAGCGGCCGGCGCGCTGGAATGCCTGGCCGCCGTGCTGGCGTTGCGCGATGGCATTTTGCCGCCAACCGCCAATTTCACCGAACCCGACCCGGAGTGCGACCTGGACGTGATTCCCAACCAGGCGCGCGAGGCGCAGGTGGAGTATGCCCTCTCGAATTCCTTCGCCTTTGGAGGGCTGAACGCGGTGCTGGCTCTGCGGAAAGGGTGAGGATTCGGGTCGGCGGGTTCTCGCCGGGCGGATCTGGCCGCCCCCGGCTCTGGGGCTGCCGGTTATTCTATCCATATGCTGCGCGTGATCCTCGGCGTCTGGATTCTGGCGTTTGCCGCCGTCGCGGAGCAGACCGTGGAAGGACACGTGGTGAACTCGGCAACGGGTGCCGGCGTCCCCGGAGTTGCCGTGAATCTGGTGCAAGCCGGGTTGCTGGCTTATTCGGCGACCACCGATTCCCAAGGCCGCTTCCGGATCGAGGCCGTCAAAGACGGCACTTACTCTGCGAACTACTCGGCTGGCGGCTTCTGGCCCGTTCCCAATCTCCTGATAGACGAAGATTTGGAGCGCCAATGCGGCGGCTGCTTTCTCTCGCGCCACGGCCCCGAGTTTCGGGTTGCCAGCGGAGGCGAGCCGATGCGCCTGACGGTCAAATTGTCACCCATTGGTAAGATCTCCGGCAGGGTGCTGGATGGCTCGGGAAAACCCGTTCCCAACGCCACGGTAGAGTTTTACTGGGGAGAGAACTGGCTATGCAAAGTGCCCTCGTGCACTGGCATTTCCCGCGGAGCGACAACCGATGAGAAAGGAGCCTACAGCATCTCCGACCTGGACGTTCCCGGCAGGTGGTTGTTGTCTGCCGTGGCGCCGTCCTCCTGGGCGCCGCCGGAATCGGCCGGCCAGCGGCTGGGCTGGGCACGCACTTTCTACCCCGGGTTTACCGACTCTCAACTGGCGGCTCCCGTAATGGTCCGCCCCGGCGTGGTCCTCGATCTGGATATCCGGCTTCGCCAGGTTCCGGTGCATCGGGTTAGCGGCGTGGTGTTCGACTTGAGTGGCAATCCGGCGCCTAAGGCGGCCGTGATGTTGTTTGGCAAGGGGACCAGCTTGCCGGCGCAGCTTCAAAGTACCCGCGCCGACGGGACCTTTGCCTTCGGAGCCGTTGGCGAGGGCGATTGGCGCATTGTAACCAAGGTGGACCCGGACGGCGCTAAGCTGTGGGCCGCCCAGTCGATACAAGTAAAGAGCGAGGATCTGGCCAACCTCAAATTACGATTGGTGGGGCCGTTTTCGATCCAGGGAAAAATTCTGATGGATGGTCCCGAAGGTTTACCCACCCCTAAGCCGCCTTCGGTGACCGTGGGTTTCAACGTGGGCAGCGCGGTCCGGGCAGACACCCCCGGTGGCGGCTTTCGGACGGGCGACCCGGACGCGGCCGGCGGCTTCACGATTCCCAACCTTTACCCGGGGCCTTATGAGGTTCTCCCCGGTCCAGCCCCACCCGGATATTATCTGGATTCGATCCGGTTGGGGGACCGCGACGCGCTCGCATCCGATGTTCCGATCCTGCCCTGGGCTCCGCCGCTCGTCGTCACCTATAAGTCCGCGGGGGGAAGCGTTCGCGGCACAGTGGAGAAATGCGCCTCGGGCGCGGTATGGTTGATTCCGGAAGACAAGACCCTGCGGCGTTCCGGGTTTTTGTGGTTCGTGCCCTGCGATTCCTTCGACCGCTACGCGGTCACGGCCGTGCGCCCGGGAGATTACTACGTCCTGGCAATCGCCGGAGACAGTCCCACGCCGTGGTACGAGGCCATTGGAGACGACGGCCTGCTTACTGAGGCGGACAAAGTCACGGTACGCGCCGGGGAAGCCTCCTTGGTGGACCTGCGCGCGATTGCCATCAACTGACGGTGCAAAGTTTACGAACCCGGTAAGGACGCATCCATGGCAGCTTCCTCGGAAGTGGTCGCCTGGTTGGCCTGGGCCGTGGCTCCCGGTGGGGCATGCTTAAGCTATGCTTAAGCTTGCCCTGCTTCGATTTCTTCACACCTTCTTGAGGGAGCGGACCTCGCAGGGGCCCGGCACTTGTACTCTTACCGTCCCAGACACCAAAAGGCCGCGCCTCACCTATCGCGGCGCCGGCGCGGCCGCGAACGAGAAATGTCGTCGGTCGTCTCCCGATGCTTCGATTGCGCCGCCATTCACTCTTGCCACGACTGTCGGAATCTGATATAACGGAATCCGCTCATGAAACCGGACCCCGATGACTACCTGCCTCTGGCCCCGGCCGCACTACACATCCTGCTCTCGCTGGCCGGGGAACCGATGCACGGCTACGGC
>CAWDOH010000035.1:0-86088 GCA_963803725.1 Bryobacterales bacterium
AAGCGGCCCCACAGTGCCCTTGGCATGCTCAGCCCGGCTGAGTTCGCAGGCCTGCGCCGAGAAGTACGATCAACCACACCTCATATCGGGCACAATCTGCGTCACCAACGTCCGCCATCGAAGTTGCTACTAGATAGCGGTCCCGAGCGTCAACCGGCTGGCCTGGGCGAGGTGCTCTCGTTATGGAATCTCGGCTCAGTTGTCGTGTGCGCGGCGACCGCCGGTTGGGTCGCGACTGACGAACTAGTACCACGAGCTCGACCGATGGCGTTCGAAGGGCACATAGGGAGGTTGAGAGGCGTAGCCAAGGGCGACTCCGTCGGCCCGGCGCCAATTGTGGAAAGATATATCGTGGCAAAACCTCGAGACACAACCTCACCGCGCTGATTGCACCCCTCGATCGCGACGCTTACCGAGTGCCGCACCGGACCGTCGTCTGGAGGATCGCGAACTAGTGCCTTCGAGATTACCTTGCCGCGCACGACCAATGCGTCCCCGTAAAATAACGGCCTGCGTATCGTTAGCCCGAGCTTTCGACAGAAACCTTCGTCCCCGGCCCAATTGCTAACGAGACGGTGCGGGATTTGTCCTCGTTGAACGCCGAAATCGAAAGAGAGCGGTTGCCCTCGATAACCCGACAAGTGGTAATCTTCATGCTCATCCCCGGGTGTCCAGGGCCAATGCGTGATGGGGTGTGTCCTTGCGTAATCGGGGTAACCAAAGCCCTGACGGTGTAGCCTATAGGCCGGTACAAATGCCCGCCTAAAAAACCCGCCGTCATAGCCCTGGAATAGACCCTGATGGAGGGCCTGATACGTGATCATGTCGTCTAAGTCGTAGGGGGGCTGGATGATGGGTGGCAGCTCCTCGCCGATTGTTACGTTTTCCCACTCGAGCGTTACGGGGCCACGTCGCTGTTCAGCTGCCAGTCCTGTCATTACTCGCGTATTTCGCTCGAGTTGTAGTGATTAGGCTGGCGATCCTGGAACAGTTCGTTACCGAGCCGCTCGACCGGCATTGCACGGTTCGTTCCCATGCTGCGCATAGGGACTTGGATCAGCGTGCCGTACGCTTTCGCGATCGGCAGGTCGAGGGTGTCGAAGTAGCTAACTTCTGTCACAAGATAAAGCTGACGGCGTCCTGCCGGACCGCGCCGCGTCAGCACTTCACGTAGGACCTTGCTTGACGAAAACCGGCTTCCGACGCGAACCACGTCGAAGAACTCCCATGCGACACCCCCGAAAAAGTTGGCGAGCGGGTAGCCATTGGCTCGTGAGGCACCGTGATCGGCCGGGTACCTCACGTGTACCAGGATTGGCCCTGGAGCGACGAGCCCACCATGACACGCTGACCTCGCGTACGCCGGGTCCGTGTAGATGGGGTTGTCATCCCCGATCGAGAGAGCATATCGGCGAGCGGTATCCTCGTCCAAGACGAGACCTGCGTGGACGGGCGAGGAGCTAGCATCGCCCAGCGGTGCGGGCGGGAGGTCCTCGGCGCTTTCCCGTCCGATGAGGTCGCGGGTGCGCTCAGCAAACTCGTCCACTGCAGCCTCGAAAGCGGAACCCTCATCCATCAGTCGTTAACCTTCGGTGCGGCGTCTAGACATGCCGAGTCGACCGTACAGACCGGCGCGTCGCCGTCCGGTTCGAACTTATGATCATTGGTCAGGTGCATTTGTCACGGGCAACTCGACAGGCCGCGAGCGGGTCGGGAGGAACACAAGCGCGGAAGCAGCCAGCACTGTCTCGTTCAACTGGTTGCGGGCGTTGAGCTCGAGCCATGTCCCGACATAATCGCTCTTCCCGATCCGCTGCCGGCACTTGTCGATTACGGACCCGCAGAAACGGATCGTATCGCCATACAGAACGGGTTCCTGAAGGGTGCAGGAGAAGTGCCGTAGGAAGGCATCGTCGCCCATCCAGTTGGTGACGACTTGCGTCCCCAAGGCGACGATTAGCGCCGGTCGAGCGCACGGAGCTGGGAAGCCGGCACTGCGGCAGGCGATCAGGTCCTCGCGGGCGCTCCGACGATCGGATATTGGCCAGCCTGTCGCCGGGTTGACATATGGCGACTCGGGCTCGGAGGGGTAAGCCTTGTAGCGTAGGTTCCCCGCTGCGAGGGCGCGGCCCTCGGCGATAATCCAGGTCACGAGATCGGACCATGTGAAGGGACCGCGTGTGACGTCTGGTAGGACGTCCCCAATGGTCACGTCCTCGGCGAACCGGGGGTAGGTGCCCCTCGGCCCCGGATCGGCCTCCAAAGCCTCCGCGAGTGACCCGATGTCTGTTGTGTCGTAGCTATGCATAGCGCGCTCAACGAACAGTTCCGAGCCGCCAGCGAGGGGATGTACGCGCACAACCCCGGTGGCGCTGGCAAGGCGCACCTCGCTGCTACGAAACTCGGCGCGGCTGATTACCTCGACCGTATCCCGTTCCCGCCAAGTCGGCCCAAGTTGTGCGCCAACAATGTCGAGAGTGGATTCGACGCGCTGCCCCAGCCTTATGTGGTCGTACCACCACAGTTCGATTCGGTTCAGTAGGTCGACGGCGGGGTACGGCTGGAGGTCAAGCGCACCGCTCGATTCGGGTACTTGAGCTGCCAGGACGAACGCAGGTGGTGCCAGCATTGTTCGCCACCAGAGCAGCGCGCCGTAATTTGGGTCCAGGTACAACGGGTTCTGGTCGCCAGTGGCCGCAACGACACGACTGATGCGTAGCCAGTCCGCTTGGGACACACCAGGTGGGACATCCTTCGCCGGCGCTCCGAGTTGGCGCCGCGTCTCGACTAGCAGCGATGAGAGGTCGTGCGTGGTGCTCGGCGTGGCGTGGCCCGATCTGTCCGGGGTCATTTTGCCTACCTCGGTCTTTGGACCAGCGCCCGACGGTCAACTTTGCCATTAGCTGTCCTCGGCAACAGTTTATGGACAATGATCTTTGTCGGGACGAGGTAGTCCTCGAGACGCTCGGCACAGTGGTCGCGCAAAAGGCGTTCCTCCAGCGTCTGTCCGTCCTTTGGCGTAACGTCCGCGTACACCGCTTGCCCAAGTACCGCGTCATCCACACCCACGACCGCAGCCTCTAGGACACCCGGTGCCGATAACAGCACGTCTTCGATCTCTCTAGGCGCCACCTTCATGCCTCGAGACTTAATGATTTCGTCCTTCCGCCCGACGAAGTACAGGAAACCCTCATCATCGCAGCGAAAGAGGTCGCCGGTGGCGAGCGTGCGTTCCCACGTCCACCTCCCCGGACGAAGGCGGGAGGCTGTCCCGGCCGGGTCGTTCCAGTAACCCTGCATAACGTGTGGGCCCCGCACCATTAGCTCGCCGGTCTCCCCCGGTTTACAACGCAGGCCCCGTGCGCTTTCCACCCACGCTTCCGTGCCGGGGATCGGGATCCCAACGGAGTCCGGGCGCTTCTCGAGTTCGTCTGGCGGCAGAAAGGTTGCCCGCTTGCACTCGGTCAGCCCGTACATGGAGTACAGGCGGGCGTGGGGGAACACACGCCGCAGGGCGCTACTCGTCGAGCGTGGCAGGGTCGCACCGGTGCTAGTGACGAACCGCAGGTCGGGCCACCGATGGTCCCCGACGCCCGGGAGGCCTAACAGTCCCTGGAACAGTGTGGGAACTCCCGGCAGTCCAGTCACTCGATGTTGGGTCATCAGCGATATGAGCGTCCCCGGGTACCGGATGCCCGGCTCCAGGAAGAGCGTCGCACCGACACTAACTGACAGGAAGATCTGGTATAGGCCATAGTCAAAGGACAACGGGAGAACAGAGATTATGCGGTCATCCTTGTTTAACTCGAGGTAGCTTGCTATCGAGCTGACCGCGAAGCTCATGTTCCGGTGGGTGAGCATCACTCCCTTCGGCGCTCCGGTGGATCCCGATGTATAGATGATCGCCGCAAGGTCGACCTCGGTAACGTGACCCCCATGATCCGCTTCGTCCGTCAGCAAGCTAGCCAGAGCCGTAGTGCCGTCGGCGAAGTCGGTCGGTCCCTCGGCTAAAACGACACGGAGGTTGGGGACCTTGCGGGATGCCTCGCTCGCCGCCGTTGACATAGCCGAGCGGCAGACCAGAACTGTAGCCCCGCAGTCTGCCAGTACCCGGCTGAGCTTTTCAGCTTTAATCGAAGGATTGAGCGGAACGAGGACGGCACCGGCCCGCATGATGCCGTAGATCGCAATTGCGGCCTCGGCGCTATTCGGCAAAGCCATCGCGATGCGGTCACCGGGACAAACGCCGCTTCGACGGAACCCAGCTGCGAGTGCAGCAGCGAAACGTTCCAAGTGAGCATAGGAAACTTGGCCCTGATTGGTGCATATCGCTGGGTGATCTGGCCGAATTGTCGCGTTCAGCCGCAATGCATCGTCAAGCAAGTCCGGCATCGTCTCCGAGCCTTCCCGAAATGTAGGTCGTGAGCGCTGCGAGACAGCCAAAGTTCGACTGGACGATGTCAACATCGGCGACTTCCACCCCGAAGCGCGTCTGCACTTCCTCGACGAGCTCCACAAACACGATGGAGTCCAGTATCCCCAAATCGACGAGGTCGTCTGTCTCGCCAAGTTCGAACGCGGGGTCGAGGGGCTTGAACGTAGATAGGATAAAGTGCCGAAGTTTCTCCTGTATCATGTCGCGGCCCCAACGTGCCTCTCCCTGGCCCGGTGGTGATGTGCCAGGGTCCTCGTCAGGCGCTCGCATCACTGTCGCTCCACTCGTGGTGGGGAAGGATCCCGGCGGTTTGGGCCGTCGGCCCCCGCTGCGCTCACTTGAACGTCAGCCGGTGCCCGGTCGGCCCACGAGATGAGGTCGATCTCGACAATTGTGCCTGGAATAAGAAGGCCAGTACCGCCATTTGCCTGCCGTGATGGGATCACGGTCATCGCGGGCAGAGGGGCGGAGGCGAAGTTGAGGCGCCACGCCCGTTCGAAACCGCGAAAGTCGCGTCGAGCGTCTGTTAGGTAAATACGCGCGTCCACGACGTCTGCAAGTGAAAAACGATTCGCAGCGAGCTGCTCCTTGAGAAGGCTGAGCGTGAAGTCGGTCTGGATCTCGATATCACTGGAATGATAAGGCATCTCGGGCGGGGCGCCCACCCACTTGGGCACAGAGATGTCAGGGACGGGCACCTGCCCGGCCGTAAAAAGCCACGGGCCCGCAGTAATCCCTGGTGAGAAGTTGACGCGGCGGACGTCGACGGGGTGCCACCTGATCCCCGCCCGGGTCTCTTTCTTGGCGTGCTCGTCGTCCGGAGCAACCAGCAGCAAGTTCGCCACGAACAGTGCACCTGGGACCAGGAACCCCCGGCATGCCACCGAGCTCCGCGTGGGCGGCAGGCCGACATGCTCTCCCCACACTCGGTCGACCGTCGGAAAATTGGTGAGGTCGGTCTCGTAGAACTGGACCTTCACGGCCTGATCAAGGTTTGTGCCCGCGGCCTCGGCCACACGCTCGAGGCGCTCAATCACATACCGCGCCTGAAGCTCGGCGTCGGAGTCGTAATTCGGGAACCCGAGGTCTTTTCTGACCGCTAGGCCCGTTGCAAAGTCAGTAGCCGGAAAGCCAGACGCAAATACGAACGGTCCCGCCCTGACTGCATCCGCGACATGTTCGGGCCCCATTGGGTCGCCAATCCCCGCGCCCTGGACGATTGTACGTTGCCACTTTGAGCCGGTGACCAAGGCAACGGCGCGGAGGTTCAGGCGGCACCCCGGTACAATATGTTCGTCTCCAACAACAATCGTAGTACGAGCCGGAGGGTTAGCTGGGAAGAAGGTCCTCCATACAAGGTTGAACTCGTAGAACTCCGCTGGGTCTACCAAGAACACCTCGACACTCAATGTCCGGTCGAGACTGGATCCCGACCCCTGCAGAACCTCTGAGAGACGTTTTAGCACGGCAGTCGACTGGGCCGTCATTGGCGACTCGCCGATGTAAGGCGACAGCGAATTCGGAGTGACCACTTGCTCGTCGAGGATGGGATAGATCGAAGAGACGAATATCAAATCGCCGCCCCGCCGCGCCGAAGGCGCAGGAAGCACGCCCTGGGCCCGCTCGTCGGTCATACTGCCCTCATCGTCGGGCCTTCCTCATGCGGCCCTCGTGGGCATCCCGGGGCGCCCGTCGTCATGTTGGCTCGAGCGCTGGTGTTGAGGAAGGCTCATCGTCATCACCCGTCGCCGCCGCCAACGGTAGCCACTTGCGGTCCCTCTGCGGGAAAATAAACGCCAACCAGTACAAGGCGGCTACGCCCACAATAACGGCGACAATCACGATATCGCTCAGCTTCTGCTTGGCGAAGGTCAAACCGATGAAGACCAGAGCGATTATGGGCGGGAAGGGCCACAAGGGCATTTTCCATGGTCGCTCGAGTTCGCGCTGAGTGAAGCGGCTCACGATGGCCGCGACGGCGACCATCACGTAGAGGACGAGAACGACCACAGACGTGAAGGTTACGATCGCGGCAAGAGATGATAGCGCGGTGAAGATGGCGCACGAGGCACCGAATATCAGCGTTCCGAGCCAGGGAGTTCGAAGCCGAGGATGGACGGCGCCGAGCACTGCATTGATCGGCGTCGGCCAGGCTTTGTCTCGTGCGGAGCTGAAGACGACGCGTCCTATCGTCAGCGCCGTCGCGACGACAGCGTTGAATATGGCCACGGCAACGCCGATACTTACGACATTCTCGAGAGTTGAACCCCCATTGAGGCGGACGACGTCTAGCAGCGGGGTGGACGAGGCGACGAGGTGTTTGATCGAGGCGGAACCCAGTATTGCGGCCGTCGTCGGGAGCACCTCAGCAACGACGGCGATGATGAGCGCACCTACCACAGCGTTGCCAATTGCTCGGCGCGGCCCCCGGGTCTCCTCGGAGAACACGATCGCCATCTGGTACCCCTCAAATGCGAACAATCCGAGCGTAACCCCCGCGACAATACTGCTGAAGCCAACGGGGACGATCGCTCCTGCTGAAACGGTCTTTGGTTGGACCAGGATTGTGGGTGACTGGCGTACATGGGCGAACCCCGCCACGACCACCGTTCCGATGGCGAGAAGCTCCAAAACGAGAAACAAACCCGTGACCTTAGCGTTTGTCCGGATGCCGAGCGCAGCAATGAGCGTCGCGAGGACAATTACAATCGTTCCGACGACGTGTTCGTTCGCACCTTTCCAAACGACGTTCAAGTACGTTGCTACTCCGAGCGCGGAAGCGCTCATGATTAGGACGAGCTCGACGGCGAAGAGGACAAAAGCGACGAAACCGACGCTGCGCCCGACCACGCGCAGAACGACCGAGTAGTGCCCTCCGGCGATCGGGAAAAGGGCCCCGAGCTCGGCGAAGCACAGCGCGATCATGAGCCCGGCCGCGGCGGCGATCACGAGGCTCAAAAACGCGCCAGTCCCGTGCAGCGTGATAAGGACAGAAGCGGCGACAAAGACGGACGCCGTCGGCGTGAGGAACGAGAGCGTTATCGCTAGGTTGCCCAGGAAACCAATGGAGCGGCGGAGTTCCTGTCGGTAGGAGGCGCCGGACGCCTGAGCTCGCGCAGTTTGCCCGCCGGCCACAGGTGCTGCTTTATCGTTCATTTGGGCGTCCTGTCAAGTTGTATAGACGACTCGTGTCCTGTCCCGGGCGCAGCTGGCTACATGCTCGCGGTCCCACAGGTTTTGGTACCAGGGAGCTGGACCGGTCGTGTTGAGAAACGCCAAGGCACGATCTTAGACCGAAGGGTACGCCCAGGGTGGCTGTTGTCCGCTAATCCATGCCTTAGGCTCCGGAGCAGCGCCCGAGTTGGGCAAACCTCGTGAGCAACGATTGAGGAGCTTGTCAATGTCCCAGGTCCCATCTTGACCGTCGTCGATATCCATACTCACCTGATCCCGCGGTTTGTGCTGGATGAGGCAGCGAGCCGGGGTGTTTTCGGCATGTTCGAGCGAGACGGCTGGCTTGTCCACCCTCAGGGATTTCGGTACCCCGTCACCACCGGGCTCATCGAGGCAGGGGCGAAGCTGGCTCAAATGGACTTTCAGCGGATCGACGTTTCCGTTGTGTCGTGTAGCCCGACACTGTACTTCTACGACGCACCCGCAGACGAAGCCCTGGAGTTCACCCAGCGTTGTAATAACTCGCTCTCGGCTCTCACCAACTCGCGATTGGCGGGCTTGGCTACACTGCCGCTACAGGCCCCCGAGGCGGCGGCGGAGGAACTCGAGCGTAGCGTGCTGGAGCTCGGATTGAAGGGAGCACAGATCGGCACAGACTGCGAGTCACGACCACTCGACGCGCCGGAATTCGAGCCCGTCCTTGCGACTGCGGAGGAGTTAGGAGTCCCTCTTTTCCTGCATCCATACTACGTCGCCAAGCCGGCGCTCGAGGACTTCTACATGACTAATACTGTGGGTAACCCACTTAGCACTTGTCTGGCGGCGGCGCGACTAATCCATTCTGGAACACTCCGGCGCCTGCCTCGGCTCAAGATCGTGCTCGCACATGGAGGTGGTTACTTGCCATACCAGCTCGGACGCCTCGATCATGCGTTCGGCGTCCACGCCGAGCCGCGGGCCGCGATCGATCAGGCGCCGAGCGGGTTCGTCCGCCGGTTCTGGTTTGACACGATCACGTACCGAGAGGACACGCTCGGCTTCCTCTCGCAGCTAGTCGGTTGACCGTCTCGTTCTTGGCACCGATCTTCCATTCGACATGGCAAATCTAGAAGCGGTGGCCCGGCTGGAAAGGGCGGGGATCGACCCGCACGCTCTGGGTCGGACGGCGAGCGAACTGTTCGCGCTCCCGTAACTGCCGGGTCTTGCTTTTCGCGAGGCTGTGCCCGGCGTGGGCGCGCCGGAGCGGCGACGTTTGAGCCATGCCAGACCTAGCTCATCCGTATCGCTTGATGGGCTAGACGTCCACGAAATCGAAGGTGAGCGTGCGCCCGACCGTGTCGAACGTCTCGAGCAGGTCCCCGACAGTCGCACCTGAGAGCCAACCACGGTAAAGCCGGCCGCGTTCACCCATCCACCAATTCGGGGTCGACCCGACACCGCAATCGACTATTAGGTCGTCAACGCCAGCCACAGCCTTCGCCTTGTCCAGTCCTCGTACAGCTTGTACACGTACGGCCCGGGTTGGCGCCTGCGGCGTGAAATAGCCTGCGTAACGGCTGAAGGAGAGCGGGCCCATAACTGGCGCACTTCCAAGGGCCATAGCACCTAGCTCGGCGATGATATCGACACCAGCAGCCTTGTACAACAGATCGGGGATTGGGCCACCGACTCGGCCGTTGACCTCGATAACGCGGGGGCCAACCCCTGTCAGCTTTTGCTCGGTGTGAACCGCGCCAGTCGTCATACCGAGCGCACGAATGGCGGCCGCCGTCAGATCAATAATCGAGGCAGCGGCCTCTGCGGCAGGGACGAGGGCATGATGTCGCCCACTTCGCGGAACGGGAAGGCCGGCACCAGCTTGTCCGTCACTGTCAGATGCCTAACGACCCCGTCCCACACTAGCGACTCAACGCTTACGTAATCGCCGAAGCGGCGATCTGTGTGCCAGCGCTCGCCCCTGATCAATTCCTCGAGGATAAACGTTGGCTCGCGATCCTTCATGCGGGGGTCCCGCAGGTAATGAGACGAGGACCACTCGTATGCAGAGAGAAGGTCGTCCGGCTCCTGGACGACAGCGAGCGACGTTCCCCCCATGCCGACGGCCGGCTTGAGAACAGCGGGAAAGGGAACCTGGCTCCGGGCAACCTCCACGTCGGCAGACGAAGTGATCGCGCACCATGGTGGGGTGGGGATGCCGGCTCTGGCGAGGGCGTGTCGCTGTTCCAGTTTATTTGTGAGGCGCCCGGTGCTCTCAACCGAGTTCGCTGGTAACCCCCGTTCCTTTGCGATAGAAGCGGCGGCGAGCATAAGCGGCTCCGCCTGACAGAAGACACCATCGATTTGCCCGAGTACCGTACGCTCGAGGGCGCGCTCGACGACCGTCGTGGGGTCGTCGGCCACGGTCACGTTCCCCCAGCGCACTAGTTCGGCGATACGGCTCTCACGTTCGCCCAAGAAGGGCGGGGGGAGACAAACGATGTCGAGATCGGCGAGACCGGCAAGAGAGGGGCCGAGCCGCTGGGGGCGAGGACCGCCGAGCGCGTCGAGAACGAGCAGGCGAGGGCGGTGACGTTGGTCACCCGGGCGGGCTGGTTCGGTGCGGGCCATGCGGTTATTCTGACGCTGATTGACGTCCTTGGTCAGGATTCACCTGCACCGCCGGGCCAGCCAGCCCTTAAGAATTACAGTCGCGTAACTCCCGCGCCCTTTGGCCGAAGGCTGCCCCCGGGTTGCGAGCCCCCGACCATCGTCGGGCCCCAGGTTGCAGGTCCCGATTTTCGCCTCGATTGTGGCCAGCGTGGTAACCTCGTGTAAGCCTCACTCAAAGGAGCAACCATGGCGAAGCTCGATGCAGATGAGCAGGACGCGTTGGACGAGGCGACGCGGATCGTCAACAATGCGCATAGCAAGGTTTCCGGCCAGGTAAGCGAGGCTCAGGCACAGGAACTGCGTGAGTCACTCTCGCGCCTCGGCGAGCTACTGAACGTTATTCAGGTCTGAAGCCTTGTAGCAGTTCGCGGCACGCTCGCGCGTAGGAAAGCGATGAGGGCTGTGGACACCAAAAGCGAGCATTCCGAAGCATCGGATAAGTCCGATGTCGTTGTTGTGTACCCGGCGACGGCCGAGTGCGCAAAGCGTTACTTTCCGAAGCGGCGTCTTCTCTTAGCTGGCACGGCGGCCGACCTCCCTTCCCTACTTGGTCACGGTGACTTTGGCACTGTGACGTTTGTCGGAGCTTGGACGGACTTGACTGTAACTGTGTCCCGGTTGCTCGCCGAGTGGGCGGCCGCGGACGAACGGCGGGGCTGCGGAGTGGTGCTGGCAGAAGATGCGGGCTCTCCGACCAGCCGTCTGGACGTCAATCGCCCTAAGCCCGTGTCGGGCGTTCAAGAGCAGATTGCCATGCTTGTTAGCGGCCTTCCCGGGGGGATCCTGACAGGAGCAGGGTTCGAGCGCATCGCGGAACCGGATCTGATCGCAAAAGCCTTTGCTCGCGTGCCGCCCGTCGCCGTCTCGCTTACCGGCCATGGCGCGGAGTATTGCGTCCGGGTCGGCAACTCCTGGTTAACGACTGATCCTCGTCTTCGACTATGCGTACTTGGTTCTGTACATCTACTTCGTTCGGTTCGTCTGCTGAAGCTAAATGCGGGTCGCTAGTGCGGCCCGAGGCCCTCGCCGGGAAGGGATGCGTTGCTCGGTTTTCACCATGCCCGCACTATAGGGACGAAGGGGTGGGCCGCCACCTGGCAAGCGGCAGGCAGTTGGGTGGGGGACATCCGCCGCGCGATGACGGCGTTAGAAGAAAAATGGCGTCGCGGAGCGGCGCACACCAGCGGGAACGCCCTTTTGCGCCTCCCCGAGAAAGAGCGCCAGTCCCCGCAGGTCCGTCTCTACTTCTACATCGTTCCGCGCCCGCCCAATCGACCCGCGTGAAGTCCGGTTTCCGGCGGTTGGCGATGTTGAGAAGGGCGGCGTGCGCGGGGGCGGCCCACGAGCAACGCCCGCCGCAGCAGACGCCGCCCCACGCGGACTTCACGGGCGCCGGGCGCGATGGTCCCTCCGTATTCTCAGGACGGCGATACGTGGCGGCCGGCCCGCAAGGTTGTCGCAGCATGCGCCGACCGTCTGCGTCAGGGCCAATCAATTTGCTATGCCGCTGCGCCAATGCCGCTGCGCCAATCGAGATCTCGCGGGCGCAGTGGTATCCTTCGTGCATGACAGCAGTTGACAATCTGTTCGGAACGACGGCACTGAGCTCCGCCCGGGCCGAGACCATCAAGAAAACCTACATGCTCCTGGGCCTCAGCGTAGCCGGCGCGCTCTGCGGCGGATACGTCGGAGCGCAATCGGACGCCCTGGCCGGCCTCTTCACAGGCTGGCTCGGCTGGATTCTGGCGATGGTGTTGCTCAACATCATCCCGCGCGTAGCCATGGCTGCCCGCCACGATCCAGTGCTGGGCGTCACCGCACTCCTGGCCGACGGGTTCGTTTCAGGGCTGGTCCTGGCTCCGATCCTGCGGTTTGCGAGCCTTTACGCGCCCGGAACAAGTCAGATTGCGATGCTGATGACCCTGGTCGTCTTTGGCGTTGTAACGGTGTTCGTGATGTCATCAAATCGAACGTTTTCAGCACCGCGAGGTCTGATGCTGGGGATCTCAATCAGCATCATTGCCGCGATCGTGCTCAACGCATTTCTCAACATCGGACTGTTGGGGATGCTGATTGCCGCCGGAATCGGCATTTTCGGCGTCTGCATTCTGGTGTACGCCACCAGCAGCGTCCTCCACAACCCCAGCGCTGACAGCCCAATCCCGGGCGCGCTGATTCTGTTCGCCGGCCTGTTCAATGTGTTCGTGGGAATTCTGAACATTCTGCTTCGGCTGAACCGCAGGCGGTAAGCCCGCCCGTGATAAGTGTCCGCCACACAACCCGCCTAAGGGAAGACTCCACCGGCGAGTTGTCCCCGGCTATGTTCTGTTTCGGAGCCATCCGGACACTATGGGGCCTGGCAGCCTTTGGGTGAACCCCGGCTTGAGAGGCAGCAGCACATGCCAGGGCCGGACGACAAAGTGCTCGGACCGTAGCCGAACTCTTAGTTTCGGCCGCGTCAGCGTTCAACAGAAGGCAGGCCGGCTCTTTCTCCCGGCTTGCTCGATCTGCCCTGTCAGATAATCCACGACTCGCTCAAATGGATCAAATCCGAACGCCTGCCCAATCGGCGCACGAAGGTTGGAATTCGCATTCACGTCGTAGAAGATCCGTCTGCCATCAGCAGCCTCCAGATATTCAATCCCCCCGACATCCAGACCGCCGGACGCCATAATCCTTTCTCCCATCTGGACCGCTGCAGCAGGTACTCCCTGGTAGGGATAAAACTCCACCGGCTTAGTTGCCGCCGGCACTGGGATCAGGCAATGCGACTCACCACCGCCTTCGGGATTGCACGCCTCCGATGGGCATAGATTGAACGCACCGTTCGAAACCACGCGCATCGCATACAGCAGCTTGTTTCCCAGAAACTCCATCCGGATAATCCCCTGCGTCGCATCCACCGGGAAATACTCCTGCAAGAGCAACAGGTTGTCGGGCAGCCACAGCGAAGGTTGATCCCGCAGCAACTTCCGAAACTCGTCTGCGGAATGCAGCAGAAACATCCGCGCCCCGCTGCCGCCCTGTTCCGGCTTGAGCAAGGCGGGCCAGCCGCCGGTCCATTGCGCCAGTGCCGTCTCGGGGTCATTAAAGGCCAGCGATTTCGGATGAGGAATCTCCAGCCTCCGCAGCAGAGCGGCCTGCGCCGATTTGCTGATTTCCAGCAGAAACGCACTTGGGCCGTTCAATATCCGCGCGCCCCCCAGTTCCAGCGAACGCATCAGCGATAAGGCCAGAGGCACCGCGCGAGTGTTGCCTCGCACATAGGCGCTGGGGCTTGCCTGGTTGAAGTAAAGCGCCGCCTCGGGAGTGGCATCCGGATCAAACGCCGCCCGCTTTAAGTCGAGGGCGGCATAGCGAACCCCCCGGCGTTCGAGCGCTGCCCACAGCGGCTTCTGCCATTCTGGATGTTCGAAGAGGACTGCCAGCTCGTAGTCCATATTTCTCCTACTATAAGGGAGCCGCGCTCTACGATGCCTGGTCGAGCGGGCGGAGCAGGATCGGTGTCAATCGAGTGCGTCTGTGCCGAATGTCAGGCGGATGATTTGGACGGCACCAGGACCGGATTCGATTCCCTCGTCGATCGATGCGGTTCAACCGACGCGCAGCCGCTTTGCGATCGAGATGATGCCGTGGACGCTGCCCGTTGGGACGGATTCCTATCTCGAATTGATCAAGGCCGTTGACCCGCCCTGGTTGACGTCCTCCTCATGCTTGAGCATGTGAAAGCCCCCAAGCTCTCTAAATGCGCACAGCTCTGGCACCCACGGCTGTCATCGCCCGTACTCGACGGATGCCGCCTATGGGTCAGTCCGATGCTCGCTGATTTGGCCGGGCCTGATACCGCAGGCCCGTTGCGCCGAGATCACAGCAACAGTGCTTCTACCCGGTGTCCGCGGACCGTTGCCTCGCAGGGCGACCATTCGAAAATCGTGAAGCGCCCGTCCTGGGAAGCCACCAATGCAATCGCATCATGCTGGTCGTGGACAAACTGCGCCGCCGAGAGGTGGCGCGTGCCGCCGATCTCTTCGGGATGCACCAGGGCAGGCGCCGCCAGTTGAATCGGCTCCGTCAGAGTGATTTTCTCAACCTGCGCGCAGCCTTGGCGGCGAGCGATTTTCGCCCCAAAACCAAGCAACTCATACCGGTCGTTGATGACCACGGCGCCATCCACCGCGGTCAGGCCGGCGACCCAGTCGATCGTCCGTCCCAGTTCCTCCTGCACCACGATTCGGAGTGACCCCTGGGGCATATCCTGGCTCAACTGGGCCAGCCCCAAGAAGGGTGGCGAAACGGCGTAGGCCACTGGAGCCACAATGGATTCCCGCCAGTATTCGCTGCCGGCCGGAACCACCAGAAGACATCCCCCGCGCCCGTGCGCGCGCATAGAGACGGCCAATTGCACCAACACGTTAACGGAGTGAGACCACGACATGGACGGGTTAAAGCCAAGCAACGATGTGAGCAGCGCCGGACACTCCGGTGCGCTGGATGCGTCTTCGTCAATCACCTTAATCTCGTCGCCTTCGAGCACCGTGACATTCACAAACTTGCCCGCTTCCTCGCCGCTATGGTGCTTTACGACGAGCAGCCCCGGCGCCGTCACTTCGAGCACGAAACAAAATTTAGGAATCGTGCGCGTCGCCCCCCACACGTACAGTTCGTGGCCATCGTGCCAGACGCCGAGATGAATCCCAGGGCGCTCGACTGCCGGCCCCACCCGCGTGAGCGCGGATGGAGCCAGCGCCAGCGCCCGCTCAAACACCAGCGGATGCACGGCCTCTTCCGGGGAAAGGAACGCGAGCGAGATCCTCGGCACATACCCTTCCTCCCGCCGAAGGCTCGCCCAGAACGCGGCGTCAATCACCGCTTCGATAGTCTCTGCCGCCGGCAGCGAGGCCAAGCCCTCCTGGCTTTCACTGCGAGCCTGAGCAAGCCGGCGTGCGAAGTAGGCATGCACTGCCGGGGATACAGTTCGGGCGGCGGGGTACGCCTCGCGCTTCATACCTCAGATTATCGCGTGTCTGTAGCGGCAAAGACCGGATCCAACAGATCGGGTTGGGTGCCTTCGCGCCAAAAGCTGGAACCGCACCACTCGCGGGCCGGCCGTAGCTTCCGACGGCCGCGAAAACCCGCGAGGGCGCGCTCGCCGCCGGCTAAGTCCGGGTCGGGAACGTCGGCCGCCGTAGGTCGCCTCCCGGCGCGCACCTCCACGTGGCGCCCGGCTACGATCGAGCGGCGCGCTCGCCGCAGCCGAAATCCACGGCTCGACAGCGCCGCACACCGTTCCGTCCCGCGGCGTACGCCACGCGGGCGCCTAGCGATGATCGAGCGACCGCAGGGCGGCGACCGTCGCGGGCCGCCACCCACCGCGGCGCGGGCGGGACGCCGAGCGGAAACGGCAAGGCTGGTTCGAAACCTAAGCACTGGATAGCGTTGCTCAATTAGTCACTCGGTGCTAAAACGCGGGATACGACTTGAATCAACGCGACGAGCGCACATAAGAATCGTTTACGTTTTGTTGGAGGAACTCTCGGAACTCGCGCCTGTACTTGGGCAAACGCAGCTTCCCACGGATCGTGCGCTTGTCCGCGAACTTAATCTCCGATGACGGATTGAAGTAGGCGACCGCATTTCGGCGTGTCAGGACGAAGGGCGGGCAACCGCTCTGCAAGAGGATGCCGCTGGCAATCAGGGACCCGGTGCGATGATTGCCTTCTTGATAAAGTTGTGGCTGGCTAAGTACGCCCACGTAGACCTGCGATGCGACCTTATACGGATTCTCCGTCTCATGCTTGCGATACCAGCGGCGAATGGGCTTCACGTATAGGCGGAAGTTATCGAAGAACTGCTGACGGGTTGCCGAGATGTGGCGACCGAACGCCCGCGGATCGTAGCCCCTGCCCAACAGCACGAGGTGGTTTAGCTGTAAGAGCGCTTCGATCCCCGCGTCGCTGAACAAGTCGAGGTCTTGAGCGACAACTGCATCGAGAAACTCGTACGCCGTGAGCATGTTCTGCCGGACCGTGTCACTAAAGTTATCACGACGCAGATTTAGCATCGCATTGATTGCAGGGAAGTGACGCTGCACATCACGCAACTCATCTTCGATGCGTCCAAGGCGCAAGCGCAACGGCTTCACGATCACGTCCAGCAGTAGAGCACATCCTACAGTGCATTTTCCACTTTCCTGAGAAGGCGCGCGGGCGCGGCGCGCTCGCCGCCGGCGAAGTCCAGCCGCGAGAGAGCGTATCACGCCGGGGTCGCCGTCCCGGCACGCGCCCCACGTGGCGCCCAGCGGCGATCGAGCGGCGGGTGTTGGCGACCGTCGCGGCCCGGCCGACTACCTCGCCGGCGGGCGAAACGCGTGGAGGCGCGGCGCGCTCGCCGGTGGGCTTTCAGGACGTCAGGGTCCTTGAGGACCGGTCCGGGGAACAGCCGCCCGCCCAGCGCTAGCCCCACCAACTCTCGCCGGCCGCCAAATGCGCCTTGGCCACGTCCGGATTCAACTCCACTCCGAGCCCGGGGTTGTCCGTCACCTGCACGAAGCCCTCCTTTATGTAAGGGCCATTCAGCAGCAGCAACTGGTCCATCCAGCCACCGGCACCCGTAATGGTCTCACAGGTTATATAGTCGCGAATCGATGCCGCCCACTGGCAGGTAGCCCAAGTGTGAAGCTGGCTGCCCGTGTTGTGGTTCGCGATGGGCAGTCCGAAGACGTCGGCCATATCGGCAATTCGCTTGGTTTCGAGGAAGCCCCCGGTGTTGCGCAGGTCCGGGTTCAGAATATCGCATCCATGATGAATGATGAAATCGCGGAAGCCCTGCCGGCGTGCCAGGTTCTCGCCCGTGCAAATGGGGACGTGCGCGCTTTGGCACAGCTTCGACCACTCCTCGGAGTACTCCACCTGCAGCGGGTCTTCGAACCACAGTGGCTTGATCGGCTCGACCGCCTCGGCGATCTGCATGGCGGGCCGCAGATCGTATTCCCAGTGGCAATGGACCATGATGTCGTGTTCCCAGCCGAGCGCCTCGCGGCAGTTCTCGAAGCCCTGCCGCACCTGAATCAGTTCCCTGGTAGTGAGCACCCGGTTGGTGGTGTCGCGGGCCGGATCGGTGTCGGGATTGGTGTGCGGGAATCCGAATTTATGCGCGGTGAAGCCGGCGGGATGGGTCTTGACCTTCTCCGCCCAATCGCGGCAGGACGCCTTGTCCAGCATATTGCGTGGCGCGGCGTGGTCGTAGACCCGTACTCTCTGCCTGAAGCGGCCACCCAACAGAGTCGCGGTGGGCACGCCGAGCGCCTTACCAGCCAGGTCCCACAACGCCATCTCGATGCCGCTGGCAGCGCGCATCAAGTTGTGCGCCGAGCCATCGGTACGAGTGCCGCTGAGGTCCTTCACGTGTTCGTCGAGCAGAGTATAGAGAGTGTCGATTTCCAGCGGGTCTTTACCGACCAACCCCGGCTTCATCGACAGGATTTGTTCTTTAACGCCGATTCCCGGCGTTCCGTAAGCTTCGGCTATGCCATAAAGGCCGTCGTCGGCCAGTACTTTCACCAGCACATAGGTGCGGGAAGGTCCCTGAAGCGTCATGGTGCGGAGATCACGGATTTTGAAGCGCTTCCGCTCGGCCGCAGCAAGCTGATCATAACGGCTGAGGAATGGCGCGGCGGCAGCGCCGCCCAGAAATGACCGCCGGGATAGACGGCATGAGTTCATCGAATCCCCCTTGCCCGGTGATTTTATCCGATCGCAGAGCCGAGCGTGAAAGCAATTACCGCCAAGCTGGCGAGCGGCCCGCGGGAAACCGCGGTTCGGCCTTGACTTCTTAGCCGGAGCCTTGAGCGTGGGTGCGCTGTTCAGGTTAGAACTCCACGCCGGGCCAGCGGTGAACCCGCCATCGGTGAGCGGGGAAGGAGGAGAACACGCCGTGGGTCGCGTCCCCGGCGCGTGCCCCACGGGCGCCCGGCGACGATCAAGCGGCGGGAGGGGCGACCGCCGCGGACCAGATCGCGGCGTCCATCGGCCGGAGAACGCGGGAGGGCGCGGCGAATACCTGGCGCGAGATCCGCCCGCCATGTGTCGCCGTTCCGGCGCGCACCCGACGTGGCGACCGACGACGATCGAGCGGCGGAACGTGGCGACCGTCGTGGTGTGGAGCGCCACTTCCGCCCGCTGGGAGAATGCGCGGGCGCGGCGGTGGGCGACGATCGAGCGGCCGGAGCCGGCGACCCGTCGCGGGCCGGCCGCCCGGAGAACGCTCGAGGGCGCGGCGCGCTCGCCGCCGCCAGCTCCGCGCCAGGAAAGTGCGCACGCCGCGAGTCGCCGTCCCGGCGCGCACGCCACGTGGCGCTGGGCGAGGATCGAGCGGCGGGAGGTGACGACCGGTCGCGGGCAAAGATATGTGCGGTCTTAGAAGCCGCGGTACCATACCGGAAGTATTTCACCGCCGGGAATCTCTGGTGGCCGGCGGACTGCATCGGGCAGGCAGCCGCAGATCGCCGGTTCGAACCGGTGGGCGCAGCCACGGCGTTTGCAGAAACACATTGACGGGACAGCGCTATAGTTGAATCGTGCACGCCGATCTGTTCCCGCCGCTTGAAGGCTTGCTCGAACACGAAGACCCGACCGCCGGCTTCGATTTTCTGATCGATCGTCTATTGAGTACCGGCGAGTACGGGCTGGTCTTTGAAGCCCGGCTGATGAAGCAGCGCTTCCGGCTGGGGCTTCCGCTCGTGCAGACTAACTCCATCGACAGCGACGACTATCAGCAAGCCATGCTCGAAGCCGCGCGCGAGACGGGCAGCTTGTTTCTTGCCTCCGGCAATATCGAACGCGCGTGGCCTTATTTCCGCGCCATCAACGAACCCGCTCGGGTCGCGGACGCCATCGCCGGCATTTCGCCCGACACCGCCAGCGACGCCCTCATCGCCATCGCCTTTCAGGAAGGCGTGCATCCCTTGAAGGGCCTCGAATTCATCCTTGCGCGACACGGGATCTGCCGCGGCATCACCTCCTTCAGCATGCAGCCTGTCGCTAAGGATCGCGAGCTATGCATCGCCCTGCTGGCCCAGAACCTGCATGCCGAGATCGTCTCGCGCGTGGGCCGTGCCATTGAAGATCGCGAAGGATCGCCGGCCGCATCGTCGAGCCTGGTCGAGCTGATGAACGGCCGCGACTGGCTCTTCGGCGAATGGGATTACTACGTCGATACGTCGCACCTGGTCTCCGTAGTCCCTTACTGCGTCGATGTGGCCGACCGCGCCGTGCTTGAGCTTTTTCACGAACTGTGCGAATATGGCCGCCATCTCTCGCCGCAGTTTCAACCGCGCGAGGCACCGCCGTTCGAGGATTTGTTTGGCGCCTATGGCCACTACATCCAGGCGCTGCTCGGAAACGATGCCGAACGCCACGTCGATTATTTCCGCCAACAGGTCGCCGGATGCGATCCCGAAACGGCCGGCGACGCGCCGGCGCGCATACTGGTTCGTTTGCTGGTTGCGCTGAATCGTCCCGCCGAGGCTCTCCCGGTGCTACTCGAAAGCGTGCTGGAAAACGTACCCTATGGAGCGCCGGTACCTTCCGCCCTGCAGTTGTGTTATCAGGCAAACGATTTCGCGCGAATGGAAGCCCTGGCGCGCGAGCGCGGCGACGTCCTCAGCTATTTCGCGGCGGGCATTCTGAAACGCGCCGCTGGTCGCGGTTGATCGTGTCATAAAACGGCGACTGGACGGACCTACTGCGCGCGTCCGCATCGCCCGCCGGTCTAAAACGCGGAAGGGTGCGCCGCGCTCGCCACCAGCGAGGTTCGCGCCGCGCGAAAGCGCCGCTCGCGCGGGTCGCCGTCGCGGGCACACCACGCGGCGCCCGGCGACGATCGAGCGGCGGGCGGGATCGCCCGTCGCGGGCCGAATCGCCGGCCGGGACAATGCGGGAAGGCGCGTCGCGCTCGTCACCGGCGGATGCCGTGGTGGGAAAGCGGTGCCCGGCGCGCATTCCACGCGGTCCATGGCGACTCTCAAGCGGCGGATGGCACGCACCAGCCGGAAAGTCGCGCCCCCGGCCTGTTTGGCGGCTGCCTCAAACTGCTGGGGATCCCTCTCGCTGGGGAACTGGTACCGCAGCGTCCCCGCATTGGATCACGATGGGCCGGTGGTGCGGGCTCGGCTGGGCCGGCGTCACCGGTCGTAGTCGCTTCACCGCGGAGTGGAGGCTTTGGTCGCACATCGGTTGCGCCCACGAGCGTGTGGGACCAGTTCCGAACCGGGTACGAATGATATAAAATACGTAGCGATGACCCGCCGAACCGCTACCTCTTTAATCACCGCCGCCTTGAGTACTTCTTCGGCCTGGAGCGCACGCCAGACTCAAGGAGGTGGCGAATTGCTTGTGGCCAACAAAGGTGATCGAAGCCTTGGCATCATCGACCCGGCAACCGACAAGCAGGTTGCGGCCGTTCCGGAAAACGGCGTCACGGGTCATGAAGTGATCGCATCGCCGGACGGGAAAACCGCTTATGTTCCTATCTACGGAGATTCCGGCGTCGGAAAACCGGGCACCAACGGCAGCAACATGGTGGCGATCGATATTGCGTCCCGGAAAATCGTCGGCAACCTCGATTTCGGGCATGGCGTCCGGCCGCATTGCGCGCACTTCGGTCCGAAAAACGGGCTGCTGTATGTCTCAACAGAGCTTGATCGTACGATTTCGATCATCGATCCCAAATCTCTGAAGATCATCGGAACGGTACCGACGGGGCAAGCGGAATCGCATATGTTCGTGATCAGCCCTGACGGGAAACGCGCCTACACCGCGAATGTGGGGCCCGGGACTGTTTCCGTCCTGGATCTTGATGCGCGAAAGACGCTGAAGGTCATTCCCATCTCTTCCAACACGCAACGGATCTCGGTGTCGGTGAGCGGCAAAACGGTCTTCACGTCGGATCAGACCAAAAATCGCCTGGCTGTGATCAATACCGCTAGCGACGCGGTTGAAAGCTGGGTCGAATTGCCCGGTCTCGGTTACGGCACGGCTCCGACGCCGGATGGGAAATGGCTGGTGGTTGCTGTGCCGACCGTTAACAAAGTGGCTGTAGTGGATCTGAAGGCGTTACGTGTTGCGCACGCGATTGATGTACCCAAGGCTCCTCAGGCAGTTGTGGTCCGGCCGGATGGGAAAATGGCCTATGTCTCCTGCGATTCCACCGCGAATGTTGTAGCGATCCGAACCTCTGACTGGCAGGTGGACACTCTGATCGAGGCGGGCAAAGGTGCGGACGGGCTGGCCTGGGCGGTCACCGTCTAATTTCGCCAGCTTCCCGCTGTGGTCGTAGTCAAAAGCAAGAGCCTGACCGGCACTGGATTTCAGGTCGAAGGAGCCAACGCCGCGGCCGGGATCGATTTGGTTCGGCGACGATCGGGCGGCGGAAGGCGGCGAGTTGATCGCGCGGCGAGGGGGTGGCGACTGTCGTGCAAGATCGGCGCGTCCGTAGGCCGGGTCTCATTTGGACGTCTCGTTTCAGCGCGTATTCCGCAACCCTTGGCCATGAAGCCAAAGTTCTTCTACCCTCGATCCTTCGGCCGTCTCGAACACCCGGTGAAGTGAGTTCGCATCTGGCTGGCCGTCAGCTCGGCTCGGCAGCTCCAGCCGCGCGGCATTCGCCTTCCGGCGGGCGCCCACGCTTCGGCTCCGGGCTTCTCTCTGGTTCATTCTGGACCGCCAGTTGCGGCCGGTGGCGACAAGTGTTGCGGGTTGGCGCACGCCGTCGGAGATGGCCGGCCTGTTCGGGCAGCTTGTGAAGAGCGCGCCCATCCGGATCCCGGTCAGCTTGGCACCGCCAACCCAACCGCACGGCATCCGCGCCCGACGCTACCACCGCTTTCTTGTGGGCGCTTGCGTGTGCGGCAGCGCCTCGGGCCGAAAGATTCACTGCCCTTGCCGTGTCAACGCAAAGTAGAAATGTCCTATTCACTGCGCCCTTGCCGTTGCTTGGATGCCTTTGACAAGATCTAATGAAACATGATCTCGCGACGAGAATTCCTGGCCAGCGCGGCGGTGCCCGGCGTATTGCGCGCGGCGCGCTACCAGCCGACGCTGATGTTGCAGCCCTATGTCTGGACGCAGGTGTTCCAGAAGGAGAGAATCTCGTTGGGCGACGGTCTGGAGCGGATGTTCGCGGTATCCAAGCGCGCCGGCTACAACCACATCGAGCTAATGGACGCTTTCCTGACCCCGGAACTACGCGGCCGCACCGCCGATCTGGTGCGGCAGTACGATTTCACCGTCCCGGCGGTCTACCAGGGCGGCACTTTTCACGAACCTGAAGCGGCCGAGCGCAGCATCGCACAAATTCTGGCGACCGCCGACGTTGCCCGTGATCTCCACGCCGAGTGGATCAACACCAACTGCAATCCCAAGCCGGGGCGCGAGCGAAAAACCGACTCCGAGCTGGCCATCGAAGCCCGCTCCCTCAATCGCCTCGGGCAGCACCTCAAGGAGCGCGGCATGCGGCTGATGCTGCACGAGCACGATCCCGATATGGCCGATGGCGCGCGGGAATGGCGCAGCAACCTGCACCACAGCAATCCAAAGCTGATGTGGATGTGCGTGGACGTGCACTGGGTCTACCGCGGCAAGCAAGACCCGATGGAGTTGCTGCGCGAGGCCGGCCGCAGGATCGCCAGCCTGCACGTCCGCAATTCCGTCCAGGGCGTGTGGAGCGAGAGCTTCGGTGATGGCGACGTGGACTACCGGGCAGTGGCCAGGTTTCTTCAGGGAATCGGCTACCAGGGATTGATCGCAGTGGAATTGGCCTACGAAAACGGCACCAACCCCACGCGCCCTCTCGAGGAAGATTTGAGAATGAGCCGTGAATACGCGGAAAACGTATTCTTCGGGGGTTGAAGGCCGTCATGCCAAATCTGATTCTGAAGTTGACGTGACTCTAAGCCGTAGAACGCGGGGAGGGCGCGTCGCGCTCGCCGCCGGGGAACGCGGCGCGCGCCGTGGGTCGCCGTCCGGCGACGATGGTCCCCGCGCGCAAGAAGCACGCTTAGCCCGCCAACCTACCTGCCAAGCTCTGGGCGATTGTCGTATCGAGCCTTGCAGAGCGTGCAGGGGTTTTAGAAACTCCGTTTAATCTTGAATGGTTAACGAATTCCCGTCCGGCGTCGTCGCGCCGGAACGCTGGGAAGCGTCCAGACATCCAGCACGCCTGAGGTGGCATGCTGGTTCGCGTTCCCCTCAGGCAGGGCGATTTTGCCGTCTACCACGATCGGACTGTTCCAGTGTCCGCTGCCGCTTTCAAGCTTGGCTAGCTGCGTCCCGTCCGCAGGATCGTATACGTACAGCCCGCCTTGCGGATTGTAGATGTAGAGCAGGCCGCCGGCCACAACCGGACTCGTTCCGCCGTTCGAGTTACTCCACGTCTTTGTAAGGGTTCCGTTGCTGAACGTCCATGCGGCCGTTCCCCCGCCATCGGAGGCGAACATCCAGGTCTGGCCGTTTGCCACCCACACCGCCGGAGCCGTAAACAACATGTTGCCCGAAGGCGTGGACATGATTTGCAACTCACCGCCGGTATGCGGAGCCGCGCCGCCGATGGACTCGGTGCTGAGCGTTCGAATCAGGCTGTCCTTGCCCCCTTGCGCCACAATTCCCGGACTCAGCAACACGGGAGATGTCGATCCCAGGTCAACGTCTCCGTCATCTAGTTCGGTATTATCCGCCGGCGTGTAGTTACCGAGCACTTGCGTGGCGTCCGGGTTCAGTTCGATCACCGAGTCGCCCCAATTTGCCGTCCCGTCGTAAGGCCCGTTCCCCGTCGCAACGAAGATGTTGCCTGTGGCAGCGTCGATCACCGCCCCGGCCCGGCCCCAGATCGCCGATCGGGTACCCGAGCACGATGTGGGATCGATCAATCCCGCGCGGTCGCTGCAAAGAGAGTTCCAGACGTGAAGGAGGTTGCCGTTCTGTGCATCGATGATGGCAACGTGCCCCTGATAAGGAGGCGCATCGCCGATATAACCGCCGGTGACGGCGATGACGTTTCCGCCAAACACCTTGAGAGGCGAGGCGATGTTCTCGAACTGTGGCAGCAGTGTGATGGCCGTCGTCCATACCACCTGCCCGTTCGAGATGGCGAGTTTCTGGATAGTGCCATCCGGCGCCGCGGCGTAGAGATGTTGCCGATCTGGATCGGCTGCCGGAGTGCTGGTGGTGATCTGGGCTGTGCCGGCCCAGGCCGTATACTGCGATGGCGTGAACTCCCACAGAATGGCGTCACTGTTGGCATCAATGGCGATCGTTTTCCCATAGGTCGTCGTGACGAAAAACACGTCGTGCGTCGATCCGTTAACCGTGACGGCGTGCAGGTAGATCGCGGAAGCATTCACGGTGCCATCGATCTGGATCTGGTGGCGTGTCAGAGAGCCGATGCTCCTGCTGTCGATGCCGGTCTGCGTATTCGAGGCACCGGTGCTCGCCACGTCCCAGCCAAATTGCGGCCAATCCGCGCCGTTCCGGGCTTGTGCGAACGCGATTGGCGAACTTCCGATCTGCGCGAACAAAAGAAACCTGCCAAGTGATCGCCGAGAGATCGCCAGACCGCGGAACATACGCCTCAATCATAACTGAAGCCCGCTTTTGGTGTGCTTCTGAGGAAGTCACCCGCAAGCCATGGATCCCTTGCCGGCCGCGAAAACGCCGGGGGCGTGTCGCGCTCGTCGTCGGCGAATGCCGGGGCGGGAAACGTCGCAAGCAGTGGAAGGCCGCCGGAATCCTGGCAGTGTCCCAACGCAGCCGATAGGCCATCTGGTACCCGCCGGCAAGAGTTTTCACAAATCGACAACACCTCCCGTCAAGGCCCCGGATAATCTGTACTCATGACCGTTGCTGACATCACGCATTCAAACACCTGCTTAACCTGCGAAGACCTGCGCCGGCTGTATGCCCGCAACGAGGTCGCCCTTCGCCGCGCCCGGAGGCTCTACCTGACAGCGTTGCGGGCGGATGATGCGGCGGCGTTCCCGGATCTCGAAGAAGAGTTGAAGCAGACTTCCGCGGCCCGGAAAATCATCGGCTACACCATTCAGCGGCACCAGGCCAAGCAGCATTCCCAGGTTCCTGTCCTGTTCGCGGCGTAAGATGCGAGAGTATGCCGCGCGTGGCGCGTCGCGCTCGGCGGCGGCGAACTCCGCGGCGGGAAACGTCGCACGCCGCGTGGCGCCCCGCGGCGGGAGGTGGCGACCGGTCGCAGCCAGATCGCTGGCTCGGAAACGCGGGGAGGCGCGTCGCGCTCGGCGGCGGCGAAGTCCGCGGCGGAAAGCATCGCATGCGGTCGCTCGGCCAACACCGCCGCCACGCAGATGGACGCTCTCGGCCCGCAATCGCAGGGCAGATGCCCACCGCGCAGCAGGGCGGGACGCCGGGCAGCGTTTGGGGACGGCCGGCGCCCCCGGCGCGGATAAGGTACCCAAAATACCGCTGAACTTAGGGCGCATCCCGCTCGCCCTGCCGAATCCGCGGCGGAACGCGTCGGACGCCGACCCGCCGTGCCAATCTCTACGGCTCCCTCCGAATATTTGGTCAAGTCCGCTTCGATCTCGGGGGTAAGCCCTTCTTCTTCGGCTGATGCCACCAACAGCGCCAGGCTCTCTTCATGCGCTTCGCTCCGGACATGCGTTGGCGAAGCCGAACAGTGTGCGGAGGCAGCCCGGGGTTGCAGGCCGGATCGCCAAGCAGACCGGTCCAAGAGTTTCCCAAAACGGGTTGTCGCGAATTACAGTGAAGGAAACGCCTATGTCCTGGTCTACCGACGACGAACTGTTCGCCCTGATGCAGAACGCCCTTTATACGCCCGTGGTTGGGGACATCCTGGATGCGGCCGGCTACTGGCATCAGTTTCTGCCTCAGGCGATCCGGCCATTGCGGGAAGAGATGAAGCTTGCCGGACGGGCGATGCCAGTGCTGATTGCGGATGCCTGGGGTCCGCAGCCCGACCGCTTCGGACGCTTGACCGAAGCTCTGGACCAGATTCAACCCGGTGAAATCTATCTGGCCACCGGCGGATCCCGAAACTGCGCGGCATGGGGCGAGATAATGACGGCTACAGCGCGCACGAGACGCGGGCGAGGAGCGGTGATCGACGGCTATCATCGTGACACGCCGCGCGTGCTCGAGCAAAATTGGCCTGTCTTCAGCCTGGGCTGTTTCGCCCAAGATGCCGCCGTGCGCTCGCGAGTCATCGATTTCCGCTGCACAGTGGAAATTACGGGCGTACACATAGCGCCGGGCGATCTGGTGTTCGGCGATATCGACGGAGTCGTCATCATTCCGCGGGAGATCGAAAGGGATATTTTGCAGAAAGCCCTGGAGAAGGCACGCGGGGAGAAGTTGGTGCGGAAAGCGATTGAGGGCGGGATGTCCAGTACCGACGCGTTCCGTGAGTTCGGAATCCTGTGAAGATGAAACACAGTTTGCAGCTATCTTGCAGCGCCTAAGCCGGCGAACGCCGTTGGTCGCCGTCATGGCGCACGACATGGTGCCCGGCGACGATCGAACGGCGGGAGGTGGCGACCGTCGCGGGGCGATCGCGGTGTTCGGCAGCTTGCAAGTCTTGTGCGGGCGCGTCGCTCTCGCCCCCAGCGAAGAGCCGACGGCGGGAAACTGTCGCGCGCCGGGAATCGCCGTCTGGGATGCGACGCCTGGCGCGCCCCCGCGGCGTCAATCACTGAACCGGCAGCAGAACCAACGCGTCGAAGTGGAGTCCTGGCGCCCCAAAGCATCCCACATGGCCCCAGAGACCTCGGGCTGGTTGACCACCGGCCCCGCGCATCGAACCACGAACAACCGACGCCGAAAGCGAGGTCACATTTTGACTACTCACTGCTCCGAAACGCCTCCACTTCCTGTACTTAGTTCTCTGACAGCCAATACCCTGGCCGCGAGTAGGTCCTGGCGCCTTCCCTATCTACCTGCACGCGGATGGTGTGATATCCGGGGTCGGCGGGGTTCGGGCTGTAACTCAGCATATAAAAGCTGCGTAGTTCGATTCCGATGGCGGCTAGGGCACCTTCTAACTCGGCCTGCTTGCGGAAGCGGATCTGCGTGCCGCCCGTAGCCCCGGCCAGCATGGTGAAGGGGTCAGCGTGCTTGGCGACAACGCTGCTGCGGTCAAGGACTACGATTAACTGTCCGAAGTCCACACCCGCTCTAAAACCACCGCGATCCCTGGTACTGGAAAGGCCTCCTAGCGAAAACGTGTCCGAGACGAAGGAGCGACCGAGTTCGGGAAGGGTCAGTGTGTAAATCGAAACGTACTCCCTTTCCGCCTCTTGGCGCAGCGCGTCCAGAGCGGTCTCGCTGCCGCTATCGATAGGTTGGCCGATAAGGACGAGGACGCGCGCACGCCCGGCGGGACGCGCTTTGAGGAGAGCGATCGCGCGCTCCGCGGCGTCGAACATGCGAGCATGGACCCCGCTGGGCGCAATCTTGCGCATCGCCTTTTGGACGTCTCCGGCGCCGAAGGGCTTCAGGATGTTGACGTCGCTGTTGTACGCGATCACCGCAGCCTCGCCGGTTTCGCCCACCAGCAGCGCCTCCACTACACTACCCACACGAGCAATGAAGGGCAGGTAGGAGCGCACATCGCGATTCTCCTGGACGGCCAGCACTACGGAGACCGGCGCCACCGTGGAATCGAGATCCACTCTTTGTGGGTGGCCATTGTCAAAGAGCCGGAAGTTGCTTCTTTGAAGGCCCGGAAGCAAGCGGCCTTCTGGGGAGAAGATCAGGGTGGGGGCGGTGACCAGGCGCACGGGCACGCGGATGGTGTTTTGGGGAAGGGACGATTGCGCCAGCGCGCCGATACACAGCAGCAGAACGCCCACGGCGGTTGACCAGGCGCGAAGCATGGAACGGCCAAGCCCTCGTATGGGATACTAACACCCCCTGGGGGGATTTGCCATCTCTGCGAAGGAAGCCACACATTATGTCACTTGGGAAAGCGTCCGCGTTGAACAGGTAGGCCGCCGGCGTCGAACCTCCGCGGACCGGCCGACCTTGGTGGGCCAACCCTATGCTTCGCCGGGCGGGATTATACGGGTGATGATCGAGCGGCGGGAGGGGGCGACCGTCGCGGCCAGATTGCCACGCCCGCCGGCCGCGAGAACGCGGAAGGCACCTCGCGCTCGCCGCCGGCTGCCGTATTGGCGCCGAGCGCCAGAGCCAGAATCAGCACCGTCGGTGAATGCCCGCCCGGCGCAGAACCCGTAAGCCGTAGCGGAAATCGGTGGGGGCGCGTCGATATCGCGAATTTGGACAGTCCCTTGGGACTTTCGTTACGCGCGCCGTCCTCGGGTGCCGGCTACAACGGTATCTCCACAACGCCATTGGCGGCGGACATCAACTGTCCCTCCGCGTCGCGCACTACCAGGCGCACTATGTAAGGCCCTGGCGCCACGTCGAAGCTGCTCCGGATCAACGCCCCTTGCGACAGCCGGTTGGCCAGCGTATCGTCCTTCAGGTGCAGCGTCAGCACCTTCTCCACGCCTTGCAGGTAATGCCCGTTCCGGTCGAATAGGCCCACCACCATGGTCACTACGTTGTTGTTTCGCCCGCCGGCCTTGTTGTACTTGAATTGTTTTAGGTTCAGGCGCACCATCACCGTCAGCCGGGCGGAAACCTCGCTGACTTTGAAAAACTGCGTGTGCAGGTCAACCGGTAGTTCCTGCATCTCTTCACGCGAGAAAAGTGCATCCTCGATCTCCTGCCGCGCCGTCTCCGCCGGGTCGTCCGAGCGCTTGGGCGCGTAATACCCGTGCCGCGCTTGCACTGTCAGATCATTGGCCGGCTTGACTGTCACGCGCAGCGAATGAAAACTGCCGTCGTTCCTCAGATTCTGCGGGGTGAATCCCAGCAGGTACACGTACTCGGGAGTGGCCGCCAGCCGCCGGAAACCTTCGTCGTAATCGTTGCTGTTCTGATAGAACGTGCCGCCCGTGCCCGCCGCCATCTCGGCCAGAATGTCCGACCGGATAGATTCCCGCACCAGCGACGAACCGGCACGTCCGCCCGCGCGTCCGCCGCCGCCCCGCGAAGCGTCCAATGCCGGATCGGTGTAGAGGCCGCGCGCATCCATGCCATTGATAATCACGTTCGCGCGGATGGCCAGATCCAGAATCTCGGTCTTCGGCGGATAATACTGCGGGTCAATGGTGAAGAAGCCGGGAGAGATCATCACCACCACGCGCTGCCCCGGCGCGCTGGCCATCCGCCTCACCACGTTCTTCAGGGCGTCGAGCGAACCGAAAGTCAGCAATTCACCCTGGCTCATGGCCCCCGCCCGCGCCATCACGCCGGGCCGCAGCCGGCTTAAGGCGTCTTGCAGGGCCGCCTGGTTGTCTGTGAAATCCAGCGTGGGGTTGCCGGACATGGTAAAGATGGCAGCCCGGTCCGTCGGCTGCAGCGTGGCAATATGCCGCGCCGCCGCCTCGCGTACGCGCACCAGGTCGGCCACCGCGATGTGTACGTCATCGAATAGGTACGCCACGAAGCGCTCGGGAGCGAGTATGGCGTGGGTGTTCTCCGCCTCCATCGGTGAGGCGGCGGCGGGTGGCGCGGGCGCGCCGGTTGCCCCATTGCCCGACGGGGCCGGCTTGCTGGCCAGCTTCTCCACCGAGAAGCGCGTGATTTCCTGGGGCTTGCCCTTGTCGAAGAGCTGGAAATTCTCCTTCGCCAGGTTGCCCACTGCGACTCCGCGGATGTTGCGAACTACCGCCGGAACCATTACCAAATTGACATGCGATTTGAAGGACGCCGCGGACTCGTCGTGCGTGTCCATCTCCGAAGCATTGGGGTTGGCGGGCGCCTGCCGCGAGGCCGGGGGCGCCGCGGGAGGAGCCGTCTGCGCCCGCGCCATCACCAGCAGCAGGCATCCCATGACAGATAGCATTCTCATGGTATCTCCAGCTTGCCACTTTTTCCTCCGCCTGGGCTGTCCGTAGCGACCGTCGCGAAACGAGACGAGGGGGCGCGAGGCGCTCACCGGCGGCGAACGCAGCGTCGGGAACGTCGGCGGAGCATGTCACCGTCTCGGCGCACCCCCGTGACGGCAGCGACGATCAGCGATCAAGCGACGGGAGGTGGCGACCGTCGCGGCCAGGTCGCCGGCTTCGCCAACCACGAGAACGTTGGGGGCGGGTCGCGCGAGCCGTCGGCGAATTCGCGGAGAAAGAGAGGCGCACGCCGTGAGTCGTCGTCCAGGCGCGCCACCCGACTTGGCCGGGCCGTGATCGGTGCCCCTGGCACGCCCGCGTCGCGCTCGCTGCCAGCAACTCCGCGTGGCGCACGGCTTTCGGGTCCGCCAGCTCGCGGCCGGAGGCAACGAGTGCTGAAGGTTGGAGGGCGTATTCGCGAGCGATGGATTCTCTGCAAGTAGCTGATGCCACTATCTCGGATGTCGCGTGCCGTTCGGGGCCAACCTGCGCTACTGGGCACGGAATCAGGATCGGGAGTTGGCCTGTCTGCTCTGGACGTCGCCCGCCTGGAAGATGCGTGCGCGGGACGAGTGGATCGGCTGGAGCGAGGAGCGGCGGCGCGGCAATCTGCAACGAATCGTGAACCACGGAAGATTTCTCATCCCGCCGTGGGTCCACGTCAAAGCCCTCGCCAGTAAAATCCTCGCCCTGAGTGCTCGGCACATGCCGCACGATTGGGAACGACACTATGGTCATCGACCGCTGCTGCTGGAAACCCTGGTGGACGCCAGGCGTTTTCGCGCAACCTGCTACCGTGCGGCCAACTGGCTGCATGTTGGCCAAACCGCAGGACGCGGCCGCATGGGGCCGGCAGCATAAAGCGCACGGTCAAGCCATCAAGGACGTCTACATCTACCCCCTGGTCCGCGACGTCACTCAGCAGCTATGCGGCGATCTCATTCGGTAAACGAATACGACTACTTTACGATGGCCCTCAATTTGCACTGTACGTCTGCAAAGTCATTACAATAGATCCTGACCGGAAAGGAAAAAGGATGATATCCACAGGAATCAACGCTAAGCCCAAGACCATGATCGTGACGGGTGCGTCTCAAGGAATCGGTGCTGGCGTCGCGGACGCATTCATCGAGCGCGGCTACAATGTCGTCGCCAATTCGCTCCATATTACAAAGTCGGCACTTGAGCCGGCCGAAAGGCTGGCTTTAGTCGAAGGAGACGTGAGTAACGCTTCAACTGCAGCTAAGATTGCGGCCACCGCTATGAACACTTTCGGTTCTATAGATGGTGTGGTCAACAATGCGGGCGTTTTTTTCACCAAGCCGTTTACGGAATACACAGCCCACGATTTCGAGCTGCTGTCGGGAACGAATCTTCAGGGCTACATCTACATAACCCAGCTTGCCGTGAAGCAGATGCTGGTGCAAAAGACGGGTGGGAGCGTCATTTGCATCACGAGCGCTATGGTGGAGCATCCGATTGCGGGAATCAATGCCTCGGTACCGATGATGACAAAAGGCGGCCTGGAAGCGATCACCCGCAGTCTCGCCATGGAGTACGCGCGAGAGGGCATCCGTTTCAACGCGGTTGCTCCGGGGGTCGTCGATACGCCCATGCACGCCAATGACTCTGCTGAGCAGTTGAAGAGCCAGTCGCCGATGGGAGCTATCCCGGACGTCAACGATATCGTCCAAGCCATCCTTTACCTCACCGAAGCTCGTCACGTGACCGGTGAAGTACTTCACGTGGACGCTGGCGCGCATAACGGCAAATGGTAAACGGCGCGGGACAGAAATCATTTCCAGAAAGGAATTCTCAAAGGAAATCCAATGAGCACAACTGTGAAAGAGCCAACGGCCAATTCGGCGGAGCAGAGATTGCAGCAACTTGGCATTTCGCTGCCCGCGCCGCCTGACCCCTTCGGCACATATGCGGAAGCCGTGCAGACGGGCAATTTGCTATTTCTGAGCGGCATGCTCCCCACCGAGGGCCGGGTTGCGAAATTCACGGGGCGCTTGGGCGCGGAGCTGGATGCGGACGCATGCCGCCAGGCAGCTTATCTTGCGGCGCTCAACGCTCTCGCGGTCGCGCGGCATCACTTGGGATCACTCGACAAAATAACCCGGATCGTGCGGCTCGGCGTTTTGGTGGCCACTTCCGGAGATGTCCGCGATCAGCCTAGAGTGGCTGACGCTGCATCGGACCTGCTACAAGACGTCTTCGAAAAAAACAGGAATCCCAGTCGCCTGGTGTATGGGGTTGCCAGTCTTCCGCTTGGCGTCCCGGTCGAACTGGAACTCATTTTCGAGGTGGCCCAGTGAGGCGGCTCCCGTGCTACACCCCTCATTTGGGCGGGAGGGAATTTCGAGATCGTCGAGCGCGAGATTTCGAACCCGGGTGTGGGACAGGTGAGCATCCAAGGACAAGCCTGCGGCATCGGCCATAGCGATGCGCTCACCACGAAACGCAAGGTTCCTGGCAGTCAGTATCCACGCGAGCCGGGACACGAGGTCGCCGGCACAATCGACCAACTGGGGCCCGTTGTTTCCGCTTGGAAGACGGGCCGGCGCCGCGATTTTCGCAGTTGCCGCAATCCCCAGATTCCGGATATCAGCTTAATTGTGGATGCTGTCCCGCGCGCAGGTGCACGTTCTCGGAGCCGGCTATTTCGCCCTGGACAGGGCAGTAGATGAGATCGCCGATTTGGTTCGGACGAGCTTCGCCGCGTCATAGCGAAGCGATTGGAAGCCGCGGCCGGTTCCCAACAAGTTCCCAACACAGCGTCGTTATCCGCCCGCGATCGGGGCTTCGTTGCTGGCGCAGGTGCAGGCGGAGTATCCGGGCGCGGTGGTATCGGCGAAGGATTCTGATGTCTTCCGAGGCAGGTGCGGCTGACTGTTACGGCGCCCCCGCTGCCGGTGTGTCCGGGAGCCGTTCGATTTTGCCAACTATCAGAATGTACGACAGCGCTCCGACCAGGGCCAGCCCCGAGATATATGTGAGGGCCAGCGAGAAATTGCCGCCGCGCACTAACATGCCGATAATGACCGGCACGCTGATGGAGGAAATGTTCCCGATGAAGTTGAAGACTCCGCCCGTCAGTCCGATCAGGTGCTTCGGGGCAACCGTGGATACCAACGACCACGTGATAGACGCCAACCCGTTTCCGAAAAACGCAATCCCCATGAAGACGATGATCCAGTTAGGCGTGCGGACGTAGTTGGCGCCGATGATGGCCGTCGACAGCAGCAGGCCCGTAACGATGGGGGTCTTACGCGCGACGCTCAGTGAAAAGCCGCGCCGCACCAGAAAATCCGACACCACGC
Organism: Bryobacterales bacterium; assembly: GCA_963803725.1. Taxonomy (GTDB): domain Bacteria; phylum Acidobacteriota; class Terriglobia; order Bryobacterales; family Bryobacteraceae; genus JOPF133. The sequence continues at coordinate 33,581 of CAWDOH010000035.1, forward strand.
CCGAGCAAAGCACTCCGCAGAATGCCCCCAGGAACGGAAACGAGGCGAGCACGCCGGCCTTCTGGAAACCGATGCCGCGGTACTCGACCAGGTAAGTGGGGAACCAGGTAAGGAAAAACCAAAGCGTGGAAGTAAGGGCGTACTGGCCAATGTAAATCCCCCACAACTTGGACTTACTCAGCACCAGGCCCAGGTCGGCGGGATGGAAGGCCTCCCGGCGGCGGTGCGTGTCCTGGTCGCTTAGGTCCACCAGGCCGCCTCCGCGGCGGATCCAGTCGATCTCCGCCGGATTGGCGCTTCGGCAAGCCAGCGGGTCCCGATACACGAAGTACCATACGGCGGCCCAGACAATACCCAGGAGGCCCACCGAGATGAATATGCTGCGCCAGCCGAGATGGACCTGGAGATACATCAGGACTGGAGTTAAAAACGCCAGGCCGACAAACTGGCCGGAGGTGTAGCAGCCGATGGCGGTGGCGCGTTCGTGTTCCGGAAACCACGTGGTCACTACCCGGTTGTTGATCGGAAACGACGGCGCTTCCAGCAAACCTATAGCCAGCCGGAGCGCGAATAACATGGCCAGCCCGGCGGAAAATCCCAGCAGCCCGGTGGCTACAGACCACAGCGCAATCAATACGCCGTACAGCTTGCGGGGAGCAATCCGGTCCACCAGCCAGCCGCCCGGAACCTGGCAGAACACGTAGCTCCAGCCGAAGGCCGAAAACACCAGGCCCATGCGGACGGAATCGATGCCCAATTCTTTCCCCAGAAGCGGCGCGGCAATCGACAAATTGGCGCGGTCCAGGTAGTTGATGACCACTGTGACGAACAGCAGCGTCAGAATCACGAAGCGGGTGCGGGTGGGCCGTGACGTTCCCGTCAATGCGGTTGGCGCGCTCAATGCGATTCCCTCGTCACCACGTGGCCGCGGCAGCCGAGCAGAAAATCCAGATCGGCGCCGGTATCCGCCTGCAGAACGTGGTCGAAGTACAGGCGCTGATAGCCGCCGGACATGGGTGGCGGCGACGGCTGCCAGGCGGCGCGCCGGCGGGCGATTTCTTCGTCCGGCGACATCGAGATGCAGGCGGCGCTCTGCCACATCGAGTTCGATCAGGTCGCCGTCGCGCACGAGCGCCAGCGTTCCGCCCACGGCCGCTTCCGGGCACACGTGCAGCACGACCGTGCCATACGCCGTGCCGCTCATGCGCGCGTCGGAAATGCGCACCATGTCGGTGACGCCCTTCTGCAAGCACTTCTGCAGGCAAGGCCCATGTTGCCCACCTCGGGCATGCCGGGATAGCCCTTCGGGCCGCAATTCTTCAGCACCAGGACGCAAGTTTCGTCAACATCGAGAGCGGGGTCTTCGATCGCGCTCGTTGTAATGCTCGATATTTTCAAACACGACGGCGCGACCGCGATGCTTCAACAGATGCGGCGACGCAGCCGAAGGCTTGAGTACAGCGCCATCCGGCGCCAGATTGCCGCGCAGGACGGCGATTCCTGCCGCTCTCCACCAGCGGCGCGGCGAAGGGGCGAATCACTTCCTCGTTCCAATTGGGCGCGTCGTGGCAATTCTCCCAGATCGTCTTGCCGTTGACTGTGAGCGCGTCCTCGATGGAGCAGACCATGCTCTCCCAGCGTCGCGAATCACCGCCGGCAAACCGCCCGCGTAATAAAAATCCTCCATCAGGAACTTGCCCGAGGGCATCAGGTTCGACGAGTGTGGGAACGTCGCGGCCCAAGCCGATCCCAATCGTCCAGCGTGACATTCACGCCCACGCGGCCCGCGATGGCGAGCAGATGGATCACGGCATTGGTGGAACCGCCAACTGCGCCATTGACCCGAATCGCGTTTTCGAATGCCTCCCGGGTGAGGATGTGCGAGATGCGCAGGTCCTCGCGCGCCATCTCGACGATCCGCCGCCCGGCCATGTGCGCCAGCACGCCAGCGGCGCGAATCCGACCGCGGGAATCGCCGCGTTGTGCGGCAGGCCAAGCCCGAGCGCCTCGACCATCGAGGCCATCGTCGAGGCCGTTCCCATCGTCATGCAGTGACCGGCCGAGCGCGACATGCAGGTTTCGGCTTCGCAGAATTCGTTCGAGCGTCATCTTTCCGGCCTTCACTTCCTCGTTGAACCGCCAGACGTCCGTTCCGGAGCCGATGTCGCGTCCCGCAAAATTTGCCGTTGAGCATCGGGCCGCCGGAAACGACCAGCGCCGGAACGTCGCAACTCGCCGCGCCCATCACCAGCGCGGGCGTGGTTTTGTCGCAGCCGCACAGCAGCACGACCGCGTCGATCGGGTTCGCGCGGATGGACTCCTCCACGTCCATGCTGACCAGGTTGCGGAAGAGCATCGCCGTGGGCCGCATGTTCGTTTCGCCCAGCGACAGTGACGGGAAACTCCAGAGGAAATCCGCCGGCCTCCCACACGCCGCGCTTCACATGTTCGGCGAGCTCGCGAAAATGCGCGTTGCACGGCGTCAGCTCCGACCAGGTATTGCAGATGCCGATGACGGGCCGCCCATCGAACACGTCCCGGCGAGATCCTGGCGCATCCAGCTGCGATGCACGAAACCGTCCTGATCGTGTCTTGCCGAACCACGCCGCCGACCGGTAGGCGGCTTTCCTCTCCGTGCTCATCTCCGCTCCTGAATCCGTTCCGCTGCGGGCCGGAAGCGCCGCCGGATCGGAACCTTGATGAGCATATCACTTTGCGCCGGGCGGTCTTTCAGCGGCCGGGAGAAGAACGTGATTCTAACTGTCGGCGAACAGATAGCCGCTTCCGTGAACGGTTCGCAGGAAGCGGGGCGCCTGCGGATCGGCTTCCAGCTTGCGGCGTAGCTGCCACATGTGGACATCGACCGTGCGGGTATACGGCAAGGTTCTGTATCCCACACGGCGCGCAGCAGTTCGTCGCGCAGAACCACGCGCCCGCGGTTGCGGATCAGGTGGCTGAGCATCTCGAACTCGCGGCGCGAGAGATCCACGGGCCGGCCGGCGCGGGAGACGCTCCGGGTATAGAAGTTGACGCACACGTCGCCGAATTCGAAGAGGCCTGCATCCGGGCGGCCGGCCGGGCAACTGCGACGGCGCAAAGCCTCGATGCGCGCCAGCAGTTCGGGGACGTCGAAGGGTTTGGGAAGATAATCGTCGGCGCCGATGCGCAATCCGGTTACGCGGTCGGTCACTTCGCCACGCGCGGTCAACATCAGCACGGGTGTCTGGATTCCCTGGTTTCGCAGCGCTGCGCAGAACTCAAAGCCGCTGCGGTCCGGAAGTGTCACATCCAGCAGGATGACGTCAAACGCGCGGTTGCGCAGTTCCTGTTCGGCGTGGGCGACGTCGCCGCACCATCGGGGGTCGTAGCCTTCGCGGCGGAGGCTGTCTTCCAGAAGCATGGCGAAAGACTCGTCATCATCAACCAGCAGTATCGGAGGGGATGGCATCTTGTGAGGACTCGGCTTCCGCGCAAAGGGCGGCGCGGCCAGAATCGGCCGCGGGGAAACGCAGCCGGAATTTGCAGCCTTGCGGAAACGCTGGCTCCAGCTTGATCCAGCCGCCGTGAGCTTCGACGGCGCTCTTGACGATCGCCAAGCCCAAACCGCTGCCGGGCTGGCGGGACTGGCGCGCGGCGAACCCGCGGTAGAACGGCTCGAAAACCGCGGCGGTTTCGTCTTCCTGAATGCCGGGGCCGCGATCTTCGACCACCACCTCGGCGACCGTGCGTCCGGCGTGGCGCGCCCGGCGGGCGGACACCTGAATCCATCCGCCGGATGCAGCGTACTTGACGGCGTTTTCGAGAAGATTGCCGAGGCAGCGCAGCACCAGGTCGGGGTCGGCCGCGATGGCAGGCACGTCCGGCGCGATGCAGCAGTGGATTTGGACGGCCGCCTCGCGGAGCCTGGGGCCGAGGCTCTCGACGCTGGCGTTGATGATCGCGGGGAGTGACACGGAGCGGCGGCAGGGCACGCCATCCGGCTGGCTCAGACGCGTAAGGGCCAGTGCCTGGTCCACCACGTTGCGCAGGCGGCGTGCTTGCGCTTCCAGGATTTCGCCATAGCGGCGGGCCTGCTCACCATTTTCCACGTGCCCGTTCTTCAGGTGATCGACGGTGACACTCAACGACGCCAGAGGGCTGCGCAGTTCGTGGGAGATGCCGCCAGCGACCACGGTTTGCAGCCGGGCCAGCCGGCGGGCGCGCTCGGTGGAGGCAACCAGCGCCGCCAGGGCCGCGAGCAAGACCGCCAGCACCAATCCGCTGAAGATTTCGTTGCGGCGGCGGAAACCGGCGAAGACGTCGCTGAGCGCGCCTCGCGGATGCCGTACCGTAAGTTGCATTAAGCCGGGGTTGGCGGGCGAAACCGGCATCTGACAATGGCCGGCGGCTTGGAACAGGGAGGCCAGTGGAACCAGCGGCTGCACACTGACCCGCGTGGCGAAGGTCCTGACGTGGGACACGGCTCCTGCGCGTCCGCGAAAACTTCCGATGGAGAGCGTGGGGCCTCCGGTGTTATCGGGCATCAGACAATCCGGACGGAAATGGAATTGATCCGCCACGGCGATAGCGGCGGGTGCGGCGGGACCTTTGGGGGCCAGCTGAAACCGGAAATCCAGGCGGTCGTCGCTGGTGGAATACTTCTCCAACAGGCGCGGAAACACCGTGCCGGCCAGGTAGCCGAGATCGTAGTGAATCAGCAACCAACCTGTACGGGGCGGACCGGCGGATTCCCAGACCGTGGGCACCGGGCGGAGCAGGTAGGGCTGGCCACGGACGAAGAGATCGGGAATTCGGATTTCGGTGTAACTTTCAGCAGCCGATGGGGAGCCGGGCGGCGTGGAATCCGGGGGCAGATCGGCGGGCAAAATCGCCCGGAGGTCGAGGCTGCCGGGGGTGCCGAACGAGCGCACGCGCCAGGCGGCCCGGGTGGATTCGGCGAGCGAAACTCCGGTGACAATCCGCGGCCACGGCGCATTCTGTTGCCAGGCGGTCCATCTCTCTGCCAGCGCATCGTACAGCGATGGGGCGGGAACGGGCGTCGGCGTGAAGACCAGGGCCGCCCTTGTTATTTCTGTATCCAGGGCATCCGAAAGGAGCCGGACTTCTTCACGCAGGCGCAACCGGGCGCGAGTTTCCTGCGCCTGGCTCACTTCATCGATCCAGCGGTATTGCAGCGCCGCTAACACCACCAATACGGCGCCCAAAACGGCGAGGCACAGGACGTGTAAGTTGAGCTGGGATCCCAGCCACACGGCCGCACGGCGATCCCGACTGGAGCGCATATCTGAACTGACGATGCGGTTGGCGAAAGCGTCGAGTGCGGCGGATGTCAAATCTTTGTTAAGCAAAATCTGACGCGCCCTTGACTTAATCGCCTCAGCCTGACTTAGAGCGCCGGCGTCGTTGCATACGGAAGGAGATTTTCTGCATGCAACTTTTCGTTCGTGGAATTCTGACGCTGCTGTGCGCCGCCGGAACGGCCGCCATGGCGCAACCGCAAACTGTGCACATTGGGACCTCTTATGGGTCGATCGCCGTGCCTGGTTTTCTGCCGCCGGCGATGGACCCGGCGGACCCCGCTGCTTACTGGGCCGGAACCCTGGGACTGGATGCCGGGCAACAGGCGAGTGTGAAAACGATTCTCGCCGACCGGCAAACCGCCGGCGAGGCGCTGAAGACGAATCTGGAGCAGGCGCGCACGGCGCTGGCGGACGGGGCGAAGGCCAACAGCGCCGACACGGACATCGACCGGCTCTCGAGCGATCTGGCGAGCGTCTTCGCACAGGCGGTCGCGGCGGAGGCCAAGGCCTACGCGAAATTCTACGCGCTGCTCACACCGGACCAGAAGCAGAAGTTCGACAAGCTGACCGCCATGCCGCCAGGAGCGAGCCTTGCGGTGTTCGGTTCGGGCGCGGGCGTTGTTTCCGTCAAGCAGTAGACCGCCTTAGGGGCTTGCGAGCCTGGCTGGGTGCCGTGTCCCACCCAGCCAGGAATCCCTCACTGGGTGTCCTCACGGTCGCGGCTTCGGGCACGGTCCAGTTCACCACCACGGGGTTCCTGGTAGGTTCGGAGCCGCGCGTAGGCAAGCGGTAAGCGGGACAGCACACCAGGTGCCGCCACCGCTGCGCACCAGCCTGGCTGCCTCGATGGTGTATTTCGCCGGGTCCAATTTCATCACAAGAGAAACCTTTCAATCACGGGGAAAGCTTACTTATGCTCATTCGCAATCGACTAACGGCGGTAATCGGGATCGTGGCGCTGCTCGGCCCGATGTTGCCCCTGGAGGCGCGCACGCGCAAGGGCGATCGGTACCTGGCGGAAGGCCGGAAGCACGAGGACAAACGGGAATGGGATGCCGCCGTGGAATGTTACGAGCAGGCTCTCTCGACCGACCCCTCCGAAATGGTTTACCAGATGGCCGCCACCAAGGCCCGTTTCCAGGCCGGCGCCATGCACCAGGACCAGGGTATGAAGCTGCGCTCGCAGGGCAAGCTGGGAGAGGCCTTACTGGAGTTTCAGAAAGCTTTCGCGCTGGATCCGCTTCCTCGGTGGCCGAGCAGGAGATCGTCCGGACCCAGGAGATGATCCAGCGGGAGCGGAAAAAGATCCTGGAGACCGGTAAGGAGACGCCTCCCGAGGAACGCGGCTTGACGCCCATCGAGCGAGGCCCGCAAGGAAGCTGAAGGGACCGCATCGACCGCATTTTGCCGGTTCCGGAACTGCGGCCGCTGAACCCGCTGCCGCGGAAATATGAACCTCACGGCTCAACTGCTAAGGTGCTCTATGAGACGGTGGCCAAGATCGCCGGCGTTAACATTGTGTGGGACCCGGATTTTCAGAACCCGAGCAAGAACAGTTTGAATGTGGATCTGGACAACACCACGCTGGAACAGGCCCTGGACGATATTGCCCTCCAAACCAAGTCCTTCTGGAAGCCGCTTTCCGCGAACACGATTTTCGTTACCAACGACACGCAGACCAAGCACCACGATTTTGACGACCAGGTGACGCAGATCTTTTACTTGTCCAACATCAACGTGCCGCAGCAGATCCAGGAAATCGTCAACGTGGTCCGCTCGGTCACGGAGTTGCAGCGGATTACCGCCTTCAACGCCCAGAACGCCATCGTGGTGCGCGGCGAGGCGGACAAGGTGGCGCTGGCCGAAGCCGTGATCCACGATCTGGATAAGCCGGCTCCGGAAGTGCAGGTGGATATCATGGTGCTGGAGACCGATTCGGTGTTTGACCGCCAGTTATCGGCGGCCATCTCCACGGGCGGCTTGAACGTGCCGATTAATTTCTCGCCGCGCAGCAGCATTCAGGTGCCCACCTCGAGCACGGCCAGTTCCACCACAACTACCACCACGAGCACCACTTCCACCGCCACCACGACGCCCACCACCAGAAGGCAGCTCCAGCACCACCCCGGGCGCGCCGATTCCGCTCTCCAACGTGGGACATCTCTCCTCATCCGATTTTTCGGTGGTTCTTCCCAACGCTCTGTTACAGGCGACTCTGAGCGATACCAAGACCAAGGTGCTGCAGGCGCCACAACTCCGCACCGTAGATAATGTCAAGGCTGAGCTCAAGATCGGCCAGCGCGAACCGACCGCCAGCGGCAGTTACCAGCCCGGCGTGGCCGGCGTGGGCGTCAATCCCCTGGTCAATACCCAATTCACTTACATCGATGTAGGGTGTGAACGTCAATCTGACGGCGCATGTCCACGACAACGGCGATATCTCGCTGCACATCGAGCTGGATATTTCCAACATTGCCGGCACAGTGAATCTGGGCGGCATCAACGAGCCCATCATCGGGCAGCGCAAGGTGACCCACGATATCCGTTTGCGCGAGGGCGAGGTCAACCTCATCGCCGGCTTGACCAACACCACGGATCAAACAATTACTGGAATTCCGGGGCTGAGCAGCATCCCCCTGCTCGGTTATTTGTTCAGCGGCGACAGTGTGGACAAAGAGCGCGACGAAATCATGATCGCGGTGGTCCCGCATATCATTCGCCAGCCAACCATGACGGCGGAGAATCTTCGTCCGAAAGCCGTAGGCAACCAGACGACCGTCAAATTGCGCTACGCTCCGCTGCCTGCCGGAGAGCCTGCCGCCGCGCCGGCCCTGCGGCCGCAGTCCCGGCGGGGCGGCGCCCGGCACGGTCCCGGCCGCTGGGCCGCAGCCGCGCTCCGGAAACTGCGCCGCCAGGTGCGCCGGAAGCTATGCCGCCCGCAACTGCGCCGCCGTGCCCGGAACTGCCTGCGGCTCCGGGAGCGCCCGGCGGCGGGCCGCCCAGCGCTGCCGCCGCGCCCAACCTGGCTCCCTCGGCGCCAGCTTCGGTGCACTTCGCTCCGAGCCAGATCGATACAGTCATCCTCGGGCGTGTTCACCGTAGGCACTGGCGGTGGATCATGCGGACGATTTGCCGTCGGCGCAGATCCAGGTCAGTTCGACCCGAAGATTCTGCAACTGAGCAGCGTAGAGGCGGGTGGACTGCTGGCGGTGGACGGGCAGCAGCCGACCATTTCCAGGAACGTGAGGAACGAATCGGGATCGGCCACATGGAGATTTTGCGGACTCCGGGTACACCGGGCGTCAGGGCCAGCGGCCTTCTTTGCACGCTGCGGTTCCAGGCCGTGGGGAAGGGAAAAGGCCACGATAGCGGTTCCCAGCCTGGTGCTGCGCAATTCGCAGGGCAAGGTGATCGGCACTTACAGCCCGGAAGCGACCGTCAACGTGCAATAGCCTGGAGAAGCCGGGCTCTTAGGGGCCGCGGAGAAATATTCTGTGCATTCAAATCCAACCGCTTGCTGGCGCGCGCGGCTCAGAGCGCGATCTGGCGGAGCCGCGACCGCAAGGAGCGGCTGGGTGCGTCGAAACATCTGTTCAGATTATTGTTCCGCGGCCCCTTAGTACCTGGCAAGTCTCCCCTGGGCTGTTCGCCCTGCGGTAAACTGGCCGTCTGGGCGGAGGTCGTTGGCGAACCTCACCCGGCCGCAGAGCCAAGGAACTTCGGCACATGACCTATCCAGGAGGCCTCCCGATCGCGGCCGCCGTACTGCGGAGGCCCGGTTGCCCTGCCGCACGGCAGAGGACCGCGGCTCCGGGGAGCCTGCTGGAAGGTGGCTCATGACGCGGCGGCGAGCCATGGCGCTCGGCTTGACGGGTTTGGGGGCACGCGCCGCGCAAAGGCTGGGCGGAATGACCTCGCGAGGGGTAGCCGCCGTGCCGCGCGGCAAGCCCTCGGGACTGCCTTTCCGCGCGCATTTCATCAATGTCGCCGAAAAGGCCGGCCTGACCGCGCCAGTGATCTATGGCGAGGTCTCGCACAACGATTTCATCCTCGATTCCATGGGATGCGGCGTGGCTTTCGTGGATTACGATAACGACGGGTGGCAGGACATCGTGGTGCTCACCGGCCGCCGTCAGGTCGCACCGTCCGAGGCCGTCATCCGCCTGTACCGCAATAACCGCGACGGCACCTTCACCGATGTCACCGCGAAATCCGGACTGGGCCGCAGCGTTTGGGCTACCGGAATCACGGCGGGGGATTACGACAACGACGGTTTCGACGACCTGTTTATCACTTGCTGGGGCCAGAACCTTCTGTTCCACAACAACGGCGACGGCACTTTCACGGACGTGACCGCGACTGCCGGGTTGCTGCACGCGGGCGCGCGCTACGGCACGGGTTGCACATGGGTGGATTACGACCGCGACGGCCGCCTGGATCTGTTCGTTTCGCATTACGTGGTCTTCGACCCCGGCAAGGTGCCGGCGCGCGGCAAGGATCCAGGCTGTAATTACACGGGTGTTCCGGTTTACTGCGGTCCCGCGGGCCTGCCCCAGGAGCCATGCCGGCTATACCACAACAATGGCGATGGAACCTTCGCTGACGTCAGCGCAAAATCGGGCATCCTGGCGGTGAAGGCGGGGTATCCCCTCACCGCGGCGGCGGCGGATTTCGATGGCGATGGCTGGCCCGATATTTATGTCGCCTGCGACACCTCGCCGAGCCTGCTGTTCCACAACAATCGCGATGGTACCTTTACCGAATGCGGTCTGGATATGGGCGTTTCCCTGAGCGAGGACGGCCAGGAGCAGGCGGGAATGGGATTGGGAATCGGCGATTTCGAACCCGCGGGCTACCTCGACATCTTCAAAACGCATTTCCGCGGCGACACGCCGGTGCTCTACCGCAACAACGGTAAGGGCAGTTTCCGCGACGTGACCCTGCGGGCGGGGTTGAGCGTGGAGACCCGCTACGTATGTTGGGGCGCCGGCATCGTGGACCTGGACAACGACGGCCTGCCGGACTTGTTTTCGACCACCGGCATGGTCTACCCGGAAGTGGAACGGAAGCTTCCCGATGCGCCTTACAAGACCCCCAGCCTGGTATTTCGGAACCTGGGCGGCGGCAAATTCGAGGAGTTGCTGGACGAAGCCGGCCCCGGCGTTACCGAGGTTCATTCCAGCCGCGGTGTGGCGTTCGGCGATTTCGACAACGATGGCGATATCGATATCCTGATCATGAACATGAATGAGCCGCCCTCGCTGCTGCGCAACGACGTGAGTGGCGACCATCACTGGCTCAAGGTGCTGCTGTCGGGCGTGGCATCCAACCGCAGTGCCATAGGCGCCGTGGTAGTGGCGGAATATGGCGGCCGCCGGCAGGCACAGGCGGTGCTGGCGCAGTCGTCCTATCTTTCAGTCAATGACCGGCGGCTGCACTTCGGACTGGGTGCCGAGACCAAAGCCAGCCTGCAGATCCGCTGGCCAAACGGAGCGCAGGAATCGGTGGCCGATATAGAGACCAACCAGTTGGTGGTGATTGGCGAAGGATCCGGCATTATCCGAAAGGAACGCATGCCCGGGGCGGGAAAGCGCGGTTAGAACCCGGCAAGCCGCCAGAGAGCTTCGATTGCGGCGCCCCCGGAAGCCCTGCAAATGCCGCGGCTCGCAGCCGCAAATCGAGCGGGAGGGCCGGGGAATGGAGCCAAAATGGGCGGTCTTGATTGACATCCTGCCCCGTGTCGCATACCATTCTCCTAATCCTTATGAAACCTGCAATTCGAGCGCTCTCTCTAGTCGCTTCAGCAGCCCTCGTTTTCTTTGGTGCAGAAACCTACCAAAAGCCTCCCAAAGCAATCGAAGACATCCTGAACTCACCCACCACGCCCACGTTAGTGCTCAGCCCGAACCACGCGTATGCGCTTCAGGGAAGCCCGGTCCGTTATCCACCCATCGCCGAGCTTTCCGAACCCATGTTGCGCCTGGCCGGCATCCGCATCAATCCGAAGACCAATGGCCTGCATAATGCGACGTTTCAGTCGAACCTGCTGTTGCGCAAAATCCCTGAAGGTACGGAGATTAAGATCGGGTTGCCTCCGAACCCTAAACTGGGACTCGGACCTTGGACCCCCGACGGCAGCCATTTCGCATTCACCAACTCGACGCCCAACGGGATCGAACTTTGGATTGGCGATGCCGCCACGGGCCACACCCACAGAGTGCCGAACCTGCGCCTGAACGAAGTATTCGGCGGCGGTGGCCGCGGCGGCGGCGGCCGTGGCGGAGCCGGCGCAGGCGGAGGCGGGTTGCAATGGATGCCCGGCGGCAAACAGTTACTGGTATTTGCCGTGCCGGCCCATCGCGGCGCCCCGCCGCCCGATGTCACGGTGCCCACAGGCCCGCACATTTCCGAGAGCATGGGCGGCGAAAAAGGCGCCCCCACCTATGAGGACCTGCTGCAGAATCCGCACGATGAGGATTTGTTCGACTACTACGGCACCGCCCAGCTCGAAGTGGTGGACAGCGTAACCGGGGCCGCCTCGCCCATCGGCAAACCCACCATCCTCGAATCGGCGCGCATGTCGCCCGATGGCAAATATTTCATCGTGAACTACATTCACAAACCGTTCTCGTATTCGTATACCGCGCGGCAGTTCCCCACGGAAATCGAAATCTGGGACCGCTCGGGCAAGATGCTCAAGAAAGAGGCGAGTATTCCAATGGGCGGCACCGGGCGCGGTGCGGGTGCGGCGAATGCCGCCGCGGATGCGGATAATCCCGTCTCCGCCGGCCCGCGCGGCTTGGCTTGGCTGATGACCGAGCCGTCCACTCTGATCTGGTTCGAAGGTAACGGCGGTGCCGGCGGAAGAGGCCGCGGAGGAAGAGGCCGCGGTGCTGGAAGCGGCGCCGCCGCTGCGAATGGCACGCCGGAGAAGATTCATGAAAAGATCATGGCCCTGAAGGCGCCATATTCTGGAACCGGCGAGGTAATCTACGAGGCCGACCAGCGCCTGGAGGGTTTCGCGTTTACTGAAAATCTGCATACCGCCATCATCGGCGCCGGCGGAGCCGGAGGGCGCGGAGGCGGTGGCGGAGGCGCAGGCCGTGGGGGTGGGCGAGCGCAGACTGCTTACCTCATCGATTTCGCCAATCCGAAAGAGCCGCCCAAGCCCCTCTGGACCAGCGGCCCCTCGCGCTACAACAATCCCGGCAGCCCCGTAGAAAAGGCCCTTCCCAGCGGCGGCCGCGCCATCGTGCTGGATGGCGACAATATCTTCCTGCAGGGCAATGGTCCGTCGCTCAATGGCGACCATCCGTTCCTGAGCCGCTATAACCTCGCCACGAAGGAAACCACGCCGCTCTTCAAATGCGACGACCAGCACTACGAAGCTTTCGAAGGGTTGCTGGATGAGCACGGCGACAAATTCCTCACGCGCCGGGAGAGTCCCACCGAGCCTCCGAATTACTACGTGCGCACTTCCTCGGGGCAATTGACCGCCGTTACCAGCTACCCCGATCCCCAGCCCATCATGCGCAAGGTCCACAAAGAGCTGGTGACGTACAAACGGCCCGATGGCGTGGAAATGTCGTTTACCCTCTACCTGCCGCCCGACTACACGCCCGGCAAGGCCCTGCCTACCATTCTCTGGGCCTATCCGTACGAATACGAAACCGCCGACGCCGCCAGCGAAACCTCCACCACCGGCTCGCGGGAGCGGTTTACGGAGATCGGCGGATACTCGGAAATCTTCTTCGCGCTGGATGGCTACGCGGTGCTCGACAATGCTTCCATGCCCATCGTCGGACCACGCGCCACGGTCAACGATCATTTCCTCGATCAGTTGCTGATGGATGCCAAGGCCGCCATCGACAAGGCGGTGGAAATGGGAGTCACTGACCGCAACCGCGTCGGCGTGGGCGGACACAGCTACGGCGCTTACATGACCGACAACCTGCTGGCGCATTCCGATTACTTCAAAGCCGGAATTGCCGAAAGCGGGGCGCCCAATCGTACCCTTACCCCGTTCGGTTTCCAGAACGAACGGCGCACCATCTGGGAGGACCCGGATCTCTACATAAAGATGTCTCCCTTCCTTTACGCCAATAAGATCAAGTCTCCCTTACTGTTGATCCACGGGGAAGCCGACGACAACACCGGCACCTTCCCCATCCAGTCGGAGCGCATGTACGAAGCGGTCCGCGGCAATGGCGGCATCGTACGACTGGTCTTCCTGCCGGCCGAAGCGCACGGGTATCGCGCCAAGGAGACCATCGAGCACGTCAACTGGGAGAAGTTACGCTGGTTCGATAAGTGGGTGAAAGATCCTCCGCCGCCGAATCTGCGCAACACCAACAACCAGAACGAGAAAAACGACAAGCGGTAACTGCAGGTAGGGCGGGATCCCTGGCGCCAGCCGCGCGGGGGATCCCGCCCCGTTTCGGAATACCCGCTCTGCTGCGGAGCCGCGACCGTAAAGGACCACGCCGGTCCGTCGAACCACCCCCGTGTTCTCCCGTTTGCCTACACTGGTAGCGTGCCTGTCTGCCGCGGATCGTTCCACGCCCTGCTGCTCTACGATATCGCCGAAGAGTTCGACTTCGACGTCCTTCGCGGGCTGATCGGCGAGTCTCGTTCCGTCCGCTCGCCGGGCTTCAAGCTTCCGGCTCCCGGCTATGTCCGCTTCGAGCGCCCTCCGCTATCCGAATCATGCGATCCCGTCGAACTGGCCACCGGCGAATCCGCCACTGCCAGCCTGCGATACTTTGACTACGGTGTGGTCAGTCTCGAAATTGAAATGCCGTTCGAGACGGACTGGCCTGGGCTGATCGCGCTCTCCAACCGGTGGATCGAGGCCGGTGAGGTCGAGCGCCGCGGTCCCAAGACCGTTCGCGAGCGCCTGGCGCGCCTGCAACCGGCGCTTCGCAAGCCCTACGCCGAGTGGCTCGACGAGGTCTATTACGTCATCCAACTGCGCGAGATAGCCGGGATGCCGGGCGCCCCGTTGACGGGATCGCAGTTGATTGCGCAATACGGACGCGAGATCAGCCAGGTGATCCGCGGCGAGACCCAGGCTCTTTCGGAGGGCGAACAGAAGGAAGTGCTCGCTTCCAGCCTCTCCTACTACCCCAACGATCTGGTAGTGGTCGGCTGGCTGGCGGCCATGGTCTACGACACGCCCGAAGGCGCCGCGCCGCTGATTCAGTTGCTGGTGTACGCCAACACGCAGCTTCTGGAATACCGCCGCTACGACGAGATCCTGACGGTTCTGCTGAAGGACGCGTACGACGCGCTGGAACGCCGCGGCGGCCTCTTCTCGCGCTGGCGCCTGGCTCGGGAGGCCGCACGATTGAACCGCCTGCGCCTCGACGTTACCGAGATCACCGAGCGCGCCGATAACGCTATCAAGTTCCTCAGCGACATGTACTATGCGCGCGCATACCGGCTGGCCGCCGCCAAGGTTGGCGCCGGGGATTACCGTAGCCTGGTAGACCAGAAACTGCGAACTGCCGGGGACCTGTATGAGTTCATGGTCAACGAATTCCGCGAAGCCCGCAGCTTCATTCTGGAACTGCTGGTGATCGCAATCCTGATCGTGGAGTTGATCCCGATCTTTCGCGGCCGGTGAAGCAGGGCGTAGGCGTAGCCGCCGAACTCGGCGCTGAATGGCCGGTCGGACCGTTCCTGATCGGCCGATCAGAGGTTTCCATCCGGCCCTGATCACGATATGATTTCATCAATCGAAGGAATCGGAGGGGACCATGAAGTATGCACTCGGCTTCGTTCTCTGCGGGATCATCATCGCCCAGGAACTGGCACACCAACATCAGCCCGCTCCCGTGCCGCTTCAACCACTGGCGCAGCAGGCGCGCCAACTCGAGGAGGCCCTGAACTACCTCGGCCAGCCGCTGCCGCCGGCGGCTCTCCAACGCATCAATGAAGCCATCGCGAATTCGGACGAGGCCTCAGCGGTTCGCGATCTTGAGTCGGTCCTCGACGCTTACGCGCTGGTCACCGTCGAGATAAACCCGGAAAGCCGCGTCAAAGTGGAACAGGGTGCCGCGAAGCCGGAACTGGTGGAGGCTGGCACACGCCTGTTCCTGGTAAAAGTAATCAACAATGCGCAAGTCACGGCCCAACTCCGTGTCGAAAGCCCGAACAGCGGAAATGTGTACATTCCCTCCAGCGGCAATCCCGCCCCGGCCATCACTTTGACGCCGCGCGATTCGGCCGGGCGATGGGCCGACATTTCGCTTTACCAGAAACCGCCGATGCGGCAGCGCCTCTCAGGACTGGCGTTGGAATATGCCATCCTGGAAGTCTACAGCAGGGATCGCGGCCAGCGCTCCGCCAAAATCAGCCTCAACGTGGGGCAGGGAACTCAGGACATCGGCTTCCGCAACGACGTCACCATCCTGTTCACCGCGCTCCCATCCCACCAGATTACATTGCGAATTAAGGATGAGAACGGCAAGCCCGCCATGGCGTCGTTCGTGATCCGCGACCGGCTCAACCGGCTTTACCCCAACCCCGCAAAACGGCTGGCGCCCGACTTCTTTTTCCAACCGCAGATCTACCGCTACGATGGAGAGACCGTTCGCTTACCAGCCGGTTATTACACGTTTGAGTACAACGGTGGTCCCGAGTACCTCCCGCATATCCGCGAAGTCGCCGTCGATGCCGCCGGAACGCCCTCTGGACCCGACGAGTTGTCCTTCCAACTGGATCGCTGGATCGACCCTTCCAAGAGCGGCTGGTACTCCGGCGATCACCATGTCCATGCCGCTGGATGCTCGCATTATATGAATCCCGCCGAAGGCGTGGAACCGAAGGATATGATCCGGCAGATTCTCGGTGAGGGGCTGAACATCGGCGCGGTGCTGACCTGGGGTCCGGATTACTATTATCAGAAGCAGTTCTTCTCCGGAAAGGACGATCCGCTTTCCACGCCCGATCGCCTGATGCACTATGACCTGGAAGTTTCCGGTTTCCCGTCCAGCCATGCGGGTCACATTGTGCTGCTCAACCTGAAGGAGCAGGACTATCCGAAGACGACGCGAATCGAGGATTGGCCGACATGGGACCTGCCGATTTTGCGCTGGGCCAAAGCGCAGGATGCCATTGCCGGCTTTGCCCACTCTGGTTGGGGCCTGCAAGTGACGAGCAACGAGTTGCCAACCTACGAGGTGCCGGGATTCGACGGCATTGGAGCCAACGAGTATATCGTGGATGTGACCTATCCGAATATGGTGGACTTCATTTCGGCCGTGGACACGCCTTACTTATGGGAGCTGAATATCTGGTACCACACCTTGAATGTTGGCTTCCGAACCAGGATCGGCGGCGAGACCGACTTCCCCTGTATCTATGACGGGCGCGTCGGCATTGGCCGCAGTTACGTGAAGGTCGATGGCGCGTTGAGTTATGCAGGATGGCTCCAGGGCTTGCAGGCTGGCCGAAGCTATGTCTCCGATGGCAAGGCCCACCTGATGGATTTCCGTGTGAATGGCGCCCAAATAGGGGCCAACGGTAGCGAAATTCATCTATCCGGCCCAGGGACTGCGACGGTTACGTTGAAGGCCGCGGCGTACCTGCCACCAACGCCAGATCAGGCACTCCGTAACCGGCCTTATGACCAGAAGCCCTACTGGGACGTTGAGCGGGCGCGAATCGGCGACACGAGGGAGGTTCCCGTCGAGATCGTGGTGAACGGGAGGGTGGTAGCGCGCCAGGCCGTGATGGCGGACGGCAAAACGCGGGACCTGAGATTTGACGTGCCGGTCAGTGAGAGCAGTTGGATCGCGGCGCGCATCATTCCGGCGGCGCATACCAATCCGATATTTGCGCTGGTGGGCGGCAAACCCATTCGTGCCTCGCGGCGGAGCGCACAGTGGTGCCTGAACGCCGTGAACCAGTGCTGGACACAGAAGTCCCCGCGCATCTCGGTTTCCGAATTAGGCGAGGCCAGGAAGGCGTATGACCACGCCCGCGAGGTTTACCGGCAACTGATCCAGGAATGCGAGCGCCCGTAGCGCCAACGGCGGATTCCCAACCCGCTGAGGGTCGCCGCGAGCGGCTCGTCGTAAATCTGAGGGCAGTCGGAGGCTGCATGCCATAGTTGCTTGTCGAAGCGGGAATCACGATGCGTCCGTTCATTAGGCCCGGTCCCGAATACAAGCCCACGCCAAACTCGGTAGTCGTACCGGGATCGATCCCACGTCGCGCCATATCTGCCTGCCCGCAGCCGCAGGATACCACCGCGGCCCGGGCGCGCCCACCGGCGCCGTAGCGCCCAACGATTGTTGCAACCGGAGCACCGCTTCCCGAATCGAACTGCTCTATGGACAAAAGACTTGCCAAGCGGCACAAGCGCCAGGTTGCGAGAGCCAAGGCGCACTCCAAGAAGTCGGAACCTGACGTGAGAACCCACGAGCAGATCCAAGCGGCTCGCGAAGCCAGCCGGCCCGAAACCGGCCGCGGCCGATTTGCCAAATTCGCCCAGGCGGTCCGTTCCAAGATCACCGGTTCGAAGGAAAGCGCCGAAAAGGTGAAAGACTAAACCCAGTTTGTGGAAGGGGGGAGTTGCGGATGTCGTCCCGGCAGCTGTTTAAGAAATTGCGACTATTGAGCGCAGAACGCCCTCTGATTCCAATGGACTACAAGGAGGCGGGCAGTATTTTAATAACTGGCGGAGAGGGGGGGATTCGAACCCCCGGTACCGGTTTAGGCCAGTACGACGGTTTAGCAAACCGCTGCTTTCGACCGCTCAGCCACCTCTCCGTTGGGCATTACGCCTGATTACAGGTGTTTCCTGGTTTGCAGCCAATATAACATACCGCCGGCGGTTCGCGCAGGCTGTGCCCTCGCGCCGTCGCCTCTTCTACTGCTCGCCACCGTTCTTACATTGTCACCAGGGCCGGGGCAATCAGCCCTTTCTGTTTCAATCCCGATAGCGCCAGCCCGTATCGGCCGCGGATGCCGGTCTTTTCGAAAATGTGCTTGAGGTGGATTTTGACGGTGCCGGTGCGGATGCCCAGCTCCGCGCCGATATCCTTATTCTTCATGCCCCGCTCCACCAGTTCCATCACCTGCAGCTCACGGGCGGTCAGCGGCGACCGCATATGGCGCAGGGAGCGTTCGTTGGCCGCAGTCATATCATCCTCCATCCAGGTTGCCCCGGAGGTCACCGTATCGAAACAGCTCAGCAGGGTTTCGAGCGATGCCGTCTTGCGGACCACTCCCGCGGCACCGGCCTGCAGAAAACGCAGCGCTTCGGATTCGCTGATCAAGCGGCTCCAGATCACCACGGCGGTCCGGAAGCTGGCGGTCTGCAACGCCCTCAGCCAGTCCATCACGGCCTGCATCCCGAACGACTTATCGAGGACCAGGATCGAGGGCCTCAACTCTTCGACGGCCGCCATTCCGTCCGTCAGAGAACTCTCGGCCGCGACTACCCGCAACCCCTCCGCCGATTCCAGCAGGCTCCGCAGACCCTCGATGGCAATCGGTTCCGTATCGCACACTGCTACGCTATTCACAGTTTCGCTCTCGAAGCCAATTTGCGGCTCTCAATCTCTTATATCGGCCCGATTTCTGAATGATTTAGTGAGAAAACGCCGAATCCCGCCCGCCGGGCCCATTGAACCCGGCGCTCCGCCCTTGTATAATCTAAACAATCGTCTGTGCAGTCACTTGGAGGCTGATGCAACGCTGCGCGCTGCCCGTTACCCTGTGCTGGGCGTCCGGATTGATGGCTCTGGCGGCCATACCGGCTGCCGGCGCTTCCGATTCCGCCCTGGACCAGCGGTTCACCCAAACCGTACGCCCCTTCGTCACCCACTATTGCATCGCCTGCCATAGCGGTTCTTCGCCGGCCGCCCAGTTCGATCTCAAATCGTACACCACCATGGACATGGTGGTACGCGACAACTCCCGCTGTGCCTTGATGGCCGATAAGCTGGCTGCCAAGCAGATGCCGCCGCAAGCCGATGCCGCAGCCGCCGGCGGAAGCTGCGCCAGCAGGTGATCGACTGGATCAAGGCCGTGCGCGCCAACGAAGCGCGGAAGAACGCCGGCGATCCCGGTGTGGTGCTGGCGCGCCGCCTGAGCAACGCCGAGTACAACTACACCATCCGCGACCTGACCGGCGAGGATATGCAGCCCACGCGCGAGTTTCCGGTCGATCCCGCCAATCCCGCGGGTTTCGACAACTCCGGCGAATCGCTGACCATGTCGCCCGCCCTGCTGAACAAGTATCTGCAGGCGGCGCGCGAGGTGGCCGATCACATGGTGCTCACGCCGCGATGGGTTCGATTTCGCGCCCTATCCCATGCTGGTGGAGACGGATCGCGACAAGTACTGCATCCAGCGGATCGTCGACTTCTACGACAGCCAGCCCACCGATTATGCCGATTATTTCGAGGCCGCCTGGCGCTACAGCCATCGCGCGGCGCTGGGAAAACCCGGGGCCACGCTGGCGGCCATCGCCGCGGAATCGAAGGTCAGCGCGAAGTATCTGCCCATGGTCTGGCAGCTTCTCGACGAGCGTCCAAAGCGGCCGCCGAAGAGGTCGGGCCCATCGCGAAGCTTCAGGCGATGTGGCGCGCGCTGCCGGCTCCCGATAAGAACAACCCCGACGCCGTGAAAGAGCCGTCCGTGCGCAGTGCGTCCAGATGCGCGACTTCGTGGTGCGAATCCGCCACCACACGGCGATGCAGTTCGCCGCGCCGGTGGTGAAGGGATTGCCGGCCGCCTCGCAGCCGTTGCTGAACTGGAAACTGCGCGAGTTCGACGTCGCACCGCCGGGATTTCGATCCGGCCGCTCTGCGCAATGATACCGATCCGCCGCCGGTGGTGCCGGTCATTCCGAAATATCCCGGTCTGCACCGGGAAGCCGCGCCCGCGCTGGGCAGCCTTACGTCGACAAGCCCGCGCCGGCGATCCCGATCTGGTGGTTCCGGCCGCCAAGCGCAGCCGCTACGAGGCCGCCTTCGCGCGCTTCGCTCCGTTTTCCCGGACGCGTTCTACGTTCAGCGAGCGCGGCCGCTACTTCCCGGACGATTCCGAGGACAAGGGCCGCCTGCTGAGCGCCGGCTATCACAACGTGATGGGCTACTTCCGCGACGATACTCCGCTGATGCGAGCTGATCCTGGACGAAAAAGGCCAGAAGGAGCTGAACCGGCTGTGGGACGAGTTCGACTTCATCGCCGACTACACCGACGCGCACCTGGGATTCAGTATTACTTCAACCAGAGCGGCGAAGTGGACGGCAAGGGCGCCGAGTCCGGCCGCGCGCGCCCGCTCGGATAACGAGGTCACCGATCCGTCGGTGATTTTCGGATTGCGCGACGCTTATCTGGCCAAGGCCGCGGCCGACCCGAAGAACGATCCCGATCGCCGCGGAGGCGATCCGGGATCATTTTCAGCGCGTCAACGCCACGCTGCGTCGGAACGAGCGGATGCGCCTGGAGCCGAGCCGCAGCCATCTGCGATGCTCTCCTGCAATTCGCCGCGCGCGCCTACCGCCGGCCGCTGTCCCAGGCGGAACGCGACGATCTGCTGGCCTATTACCACGCGCTGCGCGACAAGAGCGAGCTGACGCATGAAGACGCCATCCGCGATTCGATCGTCAGCGTCCTGATGTCGCCCGATTTCCTCTACCGCATCGATCTGCTGGACACCGCCGATCGCGGCGCCGCCGAAGGCGCGACGCCTCCCGTGCGCGCCGCTTTCCGGCTATGACTCTGGCCAGCCGGCTGAGTTATTTCCTTGGTCCAGCATGCCCGACGAGGAACTGCTGGAGCACGCGGCGGCGGGCGATTTGCAAAAGCCCGACGTGCTGCTGGCCGCAGGCGCGCCGCATGCTGAAAGACGAACGGTGCGCGGCCTGGCCACCGAATTCGGCGGCAACTGGCTCGATTTCCGCCATTTCGAAGACCATCAACTCCGTGGACCGCGAGCGCTTTCCCAGCTTCACCAACGATCTGCGCGAAGCGATGTTCCAGGAACCGATCCGGTTTCTCAGGACGTGATCCACAACGACCGCTCGGTGCTGGACCTGCTGTATGGCAACTACACCTTCGTCAATCCCGTGCTGGCGAAGCATTACGGCATGCCGGAAGTCGCAGGGCGACGCGGACACCTGGGTGCGGGTGGACGATGCCGACCGTATCAGCCGCGGCGGCCTGCTGCCCATGGCGGTGTTCCTGACCGAGAACTCGCCCGGCCTGCGAACCAGCCCGGTGAAGCGCGGCTACTGGGTGGTGCAGCGCGTGCTGGGCGAGGTGATTCCGCCGCCGCCGCCGGTGGTGCCCGAACTGCCGGGCGACGAAGCCAAGTCGGATCTGCCGCATGCGCGAAATGCTGGCCCAGCATCGCGCGAACCCGGTGTGCGCCTCCTGCCATGCGCGTTTCGATGTGTTCGGCCTGGCGTTTGAAGGCTACGGACCGGTGGGCGAAGCGCGCACCAAAGACCTGGCCGGACGGCCGGTCGATGCCAGCGCGGTTTTCCCGGGCGGCAGCGAGGGCGCCGGATTCGAAGGCGTCCAGGACTACATCCGCGAGCACCGCCAGGACGATTTCGTGGACAATCTCAGCCGCAAACTGCTGGCCTACGCGCTGAACCGCTCGCTGCAGCTTTCCGATGAACTCGCTGATCGAGCGCATGCAAGCCGAGCTGGCCGCCAATGGCTACCGCTTCGATTCGCTGGTCGAGACCATCGTCACCAGCCCGCAATTCCTGAACCAGCGCAATCGCGGATCTGCGCGAAAAACGCCGGCTCCGAACTAACGACAGAAAGGTGATTACAGATGCCCCAGATCGACGACTCACAGCATTCCACCCGCGCGCATTTCCCGCCGCGCCGTTCTGCGCGGCGCCGGAGTCACCATGGCGCTGCCGTGGCTGGAATCGCTCCACGCCTTCGCCGACACCGCCGCTCCGCCGGCCGTTTCCCCAAGCGCTTCGCCGTGGTGTTCATGGGCTGCGGCATCAACGAGAATCACTGGAGCGCCGAAGGCACCGGCGCCGACATGAAGCTCAGCAAGACGCTGTCGGCCGCTGGAGCCGTTGAAGCAGAAGATCAACGTGATCGACGGCCTCTTCATCAAGGCGCGCACCGGCCAGGGCATTCATCCCGCGCAGACCGGCAGCCTGCTCTCCGGCGCGCACATTCAGAAGGGCGCCATCATCCATTCGGGCGTCAGCGTGGATCAGATGATCGCCAATCACGTCGGCCAGGACACGCCGCAATCCAGCATCGTGCTGGCCTGCGAGCAGCCGATGACCGGCTACCACGAGACCAATTTCTCCCTGGCCTACAGCTCGCACATCTCCTGGCAGACGCCCGGATTCGCCGGTGCCGGTGGAAGTCTATCCGTCGCTGGCCTTCGACAGCCTGTTCGAGAATCGCGGCAGCCTGCGCAACATCAGCATTCTCGACCGCGTGAAGGACCGCGCCGAGGCGCTCAGCCGCAAGATCAGCTCCACCGACAAGAGCCAAGCTGGACGAGTATCTGACCAGCGTGCGCGAGGTGGAGAAGCGCGTCGACGGCATGCGCAAGAGCAAGGACAAGGCCGACGATGCCGCCAAAGCGCAAGAACCGCCCTGCCTTCACCATGGAGCGCCCGGCGAACGGCTTGCCCGAAGACCTGCGCGAACACGCCCGCCTGATGTGCGACATCATCGCCATCGCCTTCCAGACCAACAAGACGCGCGTCGCCTCGCTGATTACTGGCCCGCGACCTTTCGGCGATGTACTATCCGTTCCTGGAGGTGCAGGAAGGCCACCACGCCGCCTCGCACAACAACACCTCGGACGGCTACGAGCGCATCTCCCGCTTCCATCTGAGCCAGTTCGCCTATCTGGCCTCCAAGCTGGACAGCATGCCGGAAGGCGACGGCACGGTGCTGGACAACGCTGCCTGATGTTCCTCTCCAACATGTGGATCGGCCGCAAGCACGACAACAGCCGACTGCCGCTGGTGCTGGCCGGCGGCCTGGGCGGCACGCTCAAGACCGGCCGCACGCTGAACTACCTGGACGCCGGCGACGACAACCGCAAGATGTGCAGCCTGTACCTGTCGATCATGGACCGCTTCGGCGTGAAGCTGGATCAATTCGGCGACGCCACCGCGCGGCTGGAACGGATATAACGCCAGCGTTTATCCGCGGCCAACACTTATCGCGGAGCCAATAGCGGCATCGAGTAAGATGAAGGGGGGTTCGGACTATGCCCGTGATGCCTGCCGGAGTCTTACGAGAAGCCGAAATAGCTGGGGCTGTCGCTGCAGTGGAACGGCTTCTGGCGCCGGACGTCGTGTACATCCGGTATCATATCGGCCAGGACTGGAGCGACGACTGGGCAGTTTACTTTCGTGCGGTGCTCTCGGACGAGGCCGCTGAGCATCGGCTACGGGAAACAGCCAAAAAAGTGAGAGGCGAGTTGGCGGAGCGTTTGGATTTCCGCGCGCTGGGTCTTCACCACTATACCTATGTAAGAAGCGCGTCGGAGCAGGATGCTCTACGGGATGAGGAGTGGGCGTGAGCGATGGCGTTCGCGGATGACCTGCTCTCGGATGCCAACCATCTTGCGGCGAGGGGCGGAAAGAATCCGAAACAATCCAGCTTGCGGCGGGCCGTTTCGAATGCTTATTACGCCTTGTTCCACCTGCTGATCGCGGACTTCGTTCTGAACTGGAAGCGGCAGGACCAGCGTGTACGGTTGGGTCGCATGTTCGATCACAGAAAGATGCGCCAGGCCGAATTCAGAGTCCGAAGTGCGAAGCCGACTCCGATTGAAGCCGATCTCATGAAGGTAATGGAGGCGTTTGCAGACTTGCAGGAAGCTCGCCTGAGCGCGGATTACGACTTTGGGAGGATCTGGTCGCGTCGCGAAGTAGCTGACAGCCTCGCTACTGCCGATGAGGCTTTCCATGCCTGGCGAACAATCCGCAAAGAGAAAATCGCACAGGATCACCTGCTCACCATGTTCTGCGCGCGGCGGCCTTAGCGCCCGCCTATCCCCCACAGATTTCGGCTGCAGGCGCCAGCATGGACCCACTTCTAACCATCTCAGCAATCGCCTTCTGCCCGTCGGCGGCCTTGAGGGTCTCCACGGCGTCGGACACTACGATCACCGGGCGGCCCGTCTCCAGCAATCCGCGCACGGCGTAGAACACGCAGATCTCCGTGACGACTCCGTAGACCACGTAGCGCTCGCCGGCGAGTGCCTCCAGCACGCGGCCCAGGTTGGCTGAGCGGAAGGCGTCCACGGTCTGCTTCTCCACCACCACCTGCTGCGCGCCCTTTACATCCCCCAACTCGCACTCCCGGTTGGGAATCACCACGCGCCGCGCCAACAGCGTGCTTTCCGGTTTGCGCTGCCCCCATGTGCCGGCCACGCAGTGGTGCGGCCACACCTGGAATTCGGGGTCGTCTTCGGTGTGCGCGTCGGCGGTGGAGATCACTGGCATCCCCTGCGCCGCGGCGAACCGGTTCAAGCGTGCGATGGCGGGCACGATCCGTTCCGCATGCGGCACGTATAAGGCGCCGGCGGGGTACAGAAAATCGAGCTGCGAATCGATGTCTATGAAGACGGTCTTCATCCTACCAGGTTATGGCGGGTCCGCTCGACTAATTCGCGCAATTCGCGGCTCAGAATCACCGGCCACGCCTCTCCCACTTCCAATTGTCGCAGAGCGCACGGAAGCTGGGCGAAGGATTGCGCGGCGCGCGCGCGGGCCTGCTCCAGCGAGGGCAACGGCTCGACCAGGCGGCCGCTCAACAGCACCGGCCGTAGCAGCGCTTCACCGCGGCCGCATTCGCCCGAGCGGGCGATCACATCGCGCGCTACATCCCGGAAAACCTGCTTGGCGCCGGGCACCGAAGGTTTGTCCGGGCTGAACTTGGCGGTGAACCGCTGGATGCCGTGGATGTCCTGTTCCACCAGTTTATAGGCGGCGCTCAGGCTGGGAGCATCGGCCGAGGTCGAAAGCTGCGTGCCCACGCCAAAGGCGTCGATGGGCGCACCGGCTGCCACCAGGTCGCGAATCTTGTACTCGTCCAGGTCGCCCGAGGCCATGATCTTGGCGTCCGTGAGTCCGCCATCGTCCAGAATGGCGCGCACTTGCCGCGAGACGCCCAGCAGATCGCCGCTATCCAGCCGCACGCCCCACAAGGGCCGCCCCAGTTCGACCACTCGTCGCGCCGCCTCCAGCGGATCGTACGTATCGATTACGTGCGTGGCGTGTTCGCCCATCACCTGCTGAAGATGCCGGAAGGCTGAAAGCTCCGAGCAGAACGACATCACCCAGGAGTGCGCCGCCGTGCCGGCCACCGGGATGCCGAATTGCAACCCCGCCAATGCGTTGCTGGTACTGGCGCACCCGCCGATGTAAGCCGCCCGCGCGCCCAGCACGCCCGCTTCCGGGGTATGCGCGCGGCGGGTGCCGAATTCCACCACCGGACGGCCCGCAGCCGCTTCCGCGAGGCGCGCGGCCTTGCTGGCAATCAGGGTTTGAAATGAGACCGCCGCCAGCACAAAGGTCTCCGGAATCTGCGCTTCGATGATCGGCGCGCGGATCAGCAGCGCCGGCTCGCCCGCGAAAAGTGGCGTCCCTTCGGGCACCGCAAACAAATCGCCCGTGAAACGGAATTGCCCCAGATACTCGAAAAATGCCGGCGAGACGCGCTCAAATTGCGGCAGGCCGCGGATATAATCGATCTCCCCGGCGGTGAAACTCAAATTGAGCAGGTAATCCACTACCTGCGGCAGGCCGGCCGCCAGCACGAAATTGCGATGCGGCGGCAAATGCCGGATGGTGAATTCGAAGGTGGCTTTGTGTGCGCTTCTGCCGGTATCGAAGTACCCGGCCGCCATGGTGAGTTCGTAGAGATCGGTGAGCAGAGCGTTCATCAGGGTAGAAGATCATTGGCTGCCGATAAACACCGCAGAACGCGATAAATCCAGGATTCATCAGCGTCCCTCAGCGTTGATCAGCGGCCCAATGGTCTTACTTCTTCTTCGCCGGAGCAGCAGGCGGCGCGGCTTCCTTCACATCGGACGCGGCTTTTTGGAGGTCCGTCACCGCCTGCGCGTCCAATTCATAGATGCTCGGCTCATTCTCACGTTGCGCGAAATATTTGTCGCCCTGCTTGCGGATGGTCACTTTCTCCACGCGCTTGTTGTCGTTGGAAGTCACGGTGGCCGTGAACACCTGGTCTCCGCCGCCGGCGTCTACAAATTTGCTGGCGCTCAGGTCGCGCAGCTTGTCGATCAGGTTCTGCACGGAAGTGTTGTCCATGGCCTTGGGCCCGGCCATCCACTTATCGCCGCTCTTGGTATACATGGCGGTATTGACCTCCACTTTGCCGGGATCGCTGAATCCGAAATCGAACAGCTTCTTGTTGCGGAAATCGTCCAGGCTCTTGTCCACGGCGTCGGCCAGGTCGGCGTTCACCTTATATATGCCTTCCACCGCGCTGCTCTTGGCGTAGACGTTCTTATCCTTGTCCTTGCGCACTTCCAGGGTCTGGTTTCCGCTGGCATCGGTCACCGTGGCGGTGGCCACTCTGGTGGCCGCGGCGAACTCCTTGGCCGGGTCCCCAGTCGCGGTGAGGTCCATCTTGGCGTCTTTCAGCTTGTCCACCAGAGAGCTAACGGCGGAGCTGTCGGCACGCAGCGGCCGCGGCTTCAGAATCTGCCATTCGCTCTGCCCGCTCTTGCCGAATTCGATGGTCTGCCCCTTGGCCTCCAGCTCCACGCGCGTCAGCTTATCGCTGTCGAAGGTCAGCAGCCGCTTGTCGCGCAGGTCGTTGGGCGATTTGTCCAGGCTGGTCTTGACGTAGCTGCCGATGGTCACTACGCGCGGGTCGCCGGCCAGCTTGGCATACGCGCCCGATCCGGTGGGCGTATCGTCGCCCACCTGCAGTTCGTCGGCCTTGCCGTCCTTGAGCTTCACCTGCACGTCGAGCGACGGATTGGCCAGCCCATAAGGCTTCAGGTCCGTGGCCTTTGGATCGATCACCGCGTCCGCGGTAACGTTCGAAAGGCTGGTGACCAGCGAAACCGCCGTATCCTGATCGGCCGGCAGCGCCTTGGGCGCGGTGAGCTGCCACTTTCCGTCCTGGCGCTTGAGATCCTCCTCATCGGCACCCGCCTTCTTGATGCGAATCTCCTGAAACTGGTCGTCCGGAATCGTGAGCAGTTTGATTGAGGTGTCGGTGGGCGACTTAGCCGCCACCGCCTGCTTCTTGTTCGACCACCATACCGCGCCGCCCAGCAGTGCTAAGACCGCGACGGCAATCAGCAATCCCGTCGGCTTCATGGCTTATCTCCGCTTGAACCAGGTGGCCATGCCGAAGCCGACCACGCCCAGCGGGAAGATTACCACGCTCAGCCAGAACACCAGGTTCAGCTTCTGGGCGCTGATATCGAGCGGCCGGTCGTCCGGCGCCTTCGGCCGGATGGAAATCAGGTCTTCATCGGCGGTGAGCCAGTTCATCATGTTCAGGAACATGTCGCGGTTGCCGTTGAAGCGGATAAAATTGTTACCGCACCAGAGCGAGCTGCCCACCACCACGAACCTTCCCGCGGCGGCGCCATTGTAAGTGCCGGCCGCAGCCAGGGTAAGCGGTCCTTTCTTATCCTTTTTGGGGTCCAGCTTTACCGAGCCGGAACTCAGATCGGTGGTGGCGTAACTGTTATCGCCGGTGGCGAACAGCTTTTCTACGGTGGTCTTATCGCCGTTCTTGATGTCCAGCGTGCGCGAGATCGGGAAAGCCGTGGCCACACCCTTCATCTGGTTGACAATGGGGTGGGCTTCATATTCGCTGACCAGCGGCACTTCCGGACCGAGGCCGAATATCTCGCCGATGCCGCTGGTATCGAGCGCCAGGTCTTTGTTCAGCGTCACTCCCCAGCTTGCCAGCAGCGCGTCCAGGCCGGTGTTTTCGTCGGTCGTTCCGCCCTTCAGTTGCAGCGCCGGATCCATCAGGAACAGGGCCTTGCCGCCTCCTTCCACGTAGGCCTTAATGGCGTCGACCTCCGGCTGGATGTACTCATGCTGCGGCCCCGCCACAATCAACACCGTGCAATCGGAGGGCACTTCAACTTTGGGCGCGGCAGGCGGCATTGCGGGTACTCCCGCGGCGGGAGGCGTTGCGGCGGACGCATCGGCGGCCTTCAGTAGCGAAATCGTCCGCGTCTTGTAATTGTTTTTTTCCAGCGCGTCCTTCACCGCCGAGTAGCCATTGCCCTCGGTATCGTCCAGCGCATGCTCGCCGCTGCCCGAAACGAAGCAGGCGTTGCGCTCGCCGGTTTTCAGCGAGCGGATGATCGCGCCGGTCAGGTCCTCTTCGGTGAGGCTCTTGGCCTCTTCCTTCTTGGTGCCGCTGTCCACCAGCAGGCTCACGTCGCGCCGGAAACCGGCGGCCTTAGCCTGTTGCGGCTTCTTTACCGGATCGATGTAATTGACGCGCACCTTCGGAGACAGGTTCGCATAGCGGTCCAGCAGGTCGCGGTCGCTATAGAATCGCGTGGAATCCGCGAAATCGGTAATCGTCAAGTCGTGCTTCAGGCCGTGGATCACTTTGAGGGTCTGATCGGACAGCGTGAACTGCTTGTTAGCCGTGGAATCGTAGGACTTATCGTAGCGGTTAGCCAGGAAATTGACCGCCGCCAGCACGGCGAGAATCACTACCACATAAGTACCGGCGTAAGCCGAGTACTTGGCTTGTCTGGAAGTCATCCATTTGGCAGCCATCTTATGCCCTCCACCGCAGCGATTCCATGGCTCGATGCGTAATAAACAAGGAGAAGAAAATCATGGAAAGGTAAAATACCGCGTCTTTGGTATCGATCACTCCTTTACTGAAATTTTCGAAGTGGGTGACGATCGAAAGATAATTCACCACCGACGCCGTGGCCGAACTATCGAATGCCGTGAACCAGCTTAACAACCACAGCAGCAGGCATACAAAGAAAGTGACGCCACCCGCCACAATCTGGTTGCGCGTGGTGGTGGAGATGAAGATTCCGATGGCCAGCAGGCAGCCGCCTTGCAGGATCAGCCCGAGATACGCGACCAGCACCGGCTTCAGGTCCGGCTTGCCCCAGGCAAACAGCATCGCGATATTGATCATCGACATGGCCAGCACGCACAGATAGAGCATCATCGCGCCCAGCCATTTGCCGAGGATGATATCGATATCGCGCACGGGAGAGGTCATCAGCAGTTCGATGGTGCCGGTGCGCTTCTCCTCGGCGAAGGTGCGCATGGTGATTAAGGGGATCAGGAATAGCGCGATCGTGGAGGCGAAGCCCAGCAGCGGCTTGATAATCGCATCGTTGACGTTCTGGGGCATCATCTGGCCCTGCATCTGGGCCATAAAGCTCATGCGCACCATGTCGCGCGTGGCGGTATAAAAGCCGAATCCGAAGATCAGCCCGAAGAACGCCATCAGCAGGTAGGCAATCGGCGAGGCGAAGTAACTGTTGAGTTCTTTCTTGCAGATGAGGAGCACATTCTTCATTGCTTCACTCCTTCTTCTTCCTTTTCTTTTTCTTTAATCTCTTCCTTGGGCTTGGCGTCGTCCTTCTTCTCGGCGGCCGTCAGTTGCAGGAAGATGTCTTCCAGGCTCAGGCCGACGGCGCGCAGTTCGCTCAGGTTCCAGCCTGCCTGAACCACCGAGCGCGCCAGGTCGGCGCGGATGGAGCGGCCTTGCAGGCTTTCCACTTCGAAATTGATGCGCCCGTTTTTGGAATCCTTCATCAACACGCGGCTGACTCCCGAAACCTGTTCCAGCCGCTGCTGCACCTCTACCGGGTTGGGCCGGCCGTCGTGCGGCTCCACTTCCAGGGCCACGGCTTCGGAGCCGCGCAGCCGGTTGGTGAGGTTGGAGACCGAATCGATGGCCACCAGCTTGCCCTGGCTGATAATGATGACGCGCTCACAGGAGTGCTCCACCTCGGAGAGAATGTGCGTGCTCAGGATGATGGTGTGCTCGCCCGCGAGCGACTTCAGCAACTCGCGGATTTCGATAATCTGCTTCGGATCGAGGCCCGAGGTCGGCTCGTCCAAAATCAAGACTTCGGGATTGTGGATAATCGCCTGCGCCAGCCCGACACGCTGCCGGTAGCCTTTGGAAAGTTTGCCAATCAGCTTCTTCCGGACGTCGCCGATGGCGCAGCGCCCGGTCACCTCGTCCACCCGCCGCCGGATGTCGCCGGACGAAATGCCCTTCAATTTCCCAACGAAGTTGAGGTATTCGTCGACCTCCATCTCCGGATAGACCGGCGGCGTTTCGGGCAAATACCCGATGCGCTTCTTGACCTCCATGGGGTTCTCCAGCACATCGAACCCGGCCACGCTGGCGGTACCCGAAGTCGGTGGAAGAAAGCAGGTGAGGACCCGCATGGTGGTGGTCTTCCCGGCGCCGTTAGGCCCCAGAAAGCCGACAATTTGCCCTTTTTCGACTTCGAAGGAAATGTTGTCTACAGCGACAGTGCGGGCATATCGCTTGGTGAGACCTTCCACTTTAATCATATTTTTGTTTCCCAGAACAGACAGACGTGATTATTAGCCATTTAGGCGCAACGGCTCGCGCAGCGTGTGCGCGCCGAAACGGATTTCCAGTTGAAATTTCATCATACGGACCGCGGGCAAGTGTTGTCAAATCAGCGGGCGGCCAATCCCACCGGCGGCTACCCGGCTGCCGGGCGCGCTTCGGCCGTCTCACGAACCTCAAACCGATCGACGACCCGCTTCCACTCGACTTTGGACTTCTGGAAATTGATCGGCAGACAAACATGCCGCCCGGAGGCTCTGAGATAATTGACGCACTGCGCGATGTGCTCGTTGCTTAGCCGGTCCACACATT
The DNA here is from genome assembly GCA_963803725.1 of Bryobacterales bacterium. Lineage (GTDB taxonomy): Bacteria > Acidobacteriota > Terriglobia > Bryobacterales > Bryobacteraceae > JOPF133. Next base: position 64,759 of record CAWDOH010000035.1, read on the forward strand.
TCAACTCGACCACCACCACATCTTCCACCAGGAGGTCGGCAAAATACTCCCCCACGTACTGGCCTTTGTACATGACCGAGAGGGAAGCCTGGGCCTTGGCCCGAATCCCACGAAGTCCAAGTTCCTTGAGCAGAGCACGCTCATAGACCTTCTCCAGGAACCCCGCGCCGAGGGTATTCGAGACTTCAAACACCGCACCGAGCACACGTTCGGTGACCGGGTCATTATAATCAGCGTTCATCAGCGGCCAACACCCTTGGTGGCGCCGCGAGCAAAACTTTCTCAAGAAAACGGCGGAATAACGGTCGCCGACCGCATAAGCCGGTTAAAGTCTCAATCATCAGCGTTCATCAGCGTTCATCAGCGGCCCATGCCCCCTGCTGGCGTTGCGAGCCAGACTTTCTCAAGCGCAACGGGCAATATCGGCCGCTGATCACGCTGATGAACGCTGATAAGAGCCAATGGTTTAACCCGCACTCTCAGCAACAGATAGAGCCCGGCCAACCCGAACACTACGTTCGGCGAATCCGAGCTCATTTGAGCGGATCGTTATAATCAGCGTTCATCGGCGTTCATCAGCGGCCCATGCCCCCTGCTGGCGTCGCGAGCCAGACTTTCTCAAGCGCAACGGGCAATATCGGCCGCTGATCACGCTGATGAACGCTGATAAGAGCCAATGGTTTAACCCGCACTCTCAGCAACAGATAGAACCCGGCCAACCCGAACACTACGTTCGACGAATCCGAGCTCATTTGAGCGGATCGTTATAATCAGCGTTCATCGGCGTTCATCAGCGGCCCATGCCCCCTGCTGGCGTCGCGAGCCAGACTTTCTCAAGCGCAACGGGCAATATCGGCCGCTGATCACGCTGATGAACGCTGATAAGAGCCAATGGTTTAACCCGCACTCTCAGCAACAGATAGAACCCGGCCAACCCAAACACCACGTCCGGCGAGCCCGAGCTCATTTGAGCGGATCGTTATAATCAGCGTTCATCGGCGTTCATCAGCGGCCCATGCCCCCTGCTGGCGTCGCGAGCCAGACTTTCTCAAGCGCAACGGGCAATATCGGCCGCTGATCACGCTGATGAACGCTGATAAGACCAACCCTTCAGCTCCGCATCCTCAGCAACAGATACAACCCCGCCAGCCCGAACACCACGTCCGGCGACCAGGCCGCTACCGACGGCATAAGCTGGTTCAAATCGCCAATCTTCTCGAACAGAGTTCCAATACCGCGGTAGGCGATGGCGATCGCCAGGCTCACTCCGATTCCGGTCATGCGACCCCGGTTGCCTACCCGGAAACCGAAGGGCGCGGCAATCATCGCCATAATCAGGGCGAACAGCGGCGCGGCGAACTTCAAGTGGTACTGCACCTGCAACCTCACGGTGTCGAATCCGCGCTGCTCCAGGCCCCGAATGTAGTCTCCCAGTTGCAGGAAGTTCATCTGCTTGTCCTGCACCGCTTCGGTCAGGAAGTAGTCCGGAGGCTCGGTCAGTTCGGGGAACGTGGTAGCCTCGAAAGGCCCCCAGGGAAGCCTTTCGGCGCCTTGGAAATCGCTGCTCCAGCCGTTCTCGAAGATCCAGGTCTTCGAAAGTTTGCTCCAGCGCGCCCGCTTGGCCTGGATCTGGCGCGTCAGCCGGAAGGTCGAAGGCTCCAGCTCAAACACGCTGACGTCGTCCATCACGTCTTCCTGCGTATCGAAATACTTGTAGTAGTAAATGCGGCCCTCATAGCCGCGAATCCACTTACATCCAGGACATAAGTAGGTCTGGGTGGTGCGGCCTTTGATGATGTCGCGCAGCTTCTGCTGGCGTAAGTTGGCGGCCGGCACATAGTAAAAGTTGAATGCGAACAAGCCCCCGGCCAGCAGCAGGCTGCCGATTAGAATGGGCGCCGTCAGGCGGTGCAGGCTCACCCCGCACGCCCGGAAGGCCGTGATCTCGTTCTGCTTACTCAGTACTCCGAAGTTCACCAGTACGGCTACCAGCACGCTCAGCGGCAGCATCTCGTAAATCTCTTCCGGCGCCAGGAAGAAGAGGTACTTGAACATGGTCATGAGCGATATATTGCGCTGGAACATGTCGCCCATCAGCTCGAAAAAGTTGTACACCAGGATCATCGAAACGAAGCTGGCCAGCACCACGCAGAGGAAAAACACGAAGTTGCCCAGCATGTAGGTATCGATGATCTGCGGCAGCAGCGGCAGCCGGAAACCCGAGAAGCGCGGGCGCGGCGCCACCGGCCGGGGCGTGCGCCGCTTGAACGGCGTCGCCAGCTTCTCCAACCAGCCCACCACACTGCCCACCAGATCGCGGTCGCCCGGGCGCTCCATGCGGTACAGGAACACCAGGCCCACCAGGAAGAACGCCACATCCGGCAGCCACACGGCCATGGGGATGGGTATGGGCGGCAGCTTGATCCCCAGCAGGTGGAACGGCGAGCGCTTCTTGGCCAGGTTGAGCAGCGAAATGGAGGATCAGGTAGTAGCCGAAAAAGGCCAGAAACACGGCGTTCACGTAGCCTGCGCCCTTGCCGCCCTTGCGCGTGGCTATGCCCAGCGGAATTCCCACCATCGCCAGCATGATGCAGGCCAGCGGCAGGGCAAAGCGCGAGTGCAGCTCCACCTGCACATCGATCCAGTCCGGTCCGTAGTAGTGGAGCAGCGAGCGCGTATTCATCTCCCGCGAAACCAGGGTCTTCTGTTCCGGCGGTTTGGCGTCCAGCGCCTGGTCGGAGACCACCATTTCGCTGTCGTGCGCCTTGCCGTCCTTGCCCATCTCGTGGGTGGCGCGGTCGTGCATCGAAAGCTGCACGCGGTTGTTGTCGGGGTCAGGCACAGCCACGGCCCAGCGGGCCACCGTCACCAGCGGGCCGTCGGCCTTGGCGCCCATCCCCTGCCGGCGCTGGTCGGGCGGAGTCACATCCGCCAGGAAGACATTGCGCCATACCGTGGGCGTTCCGGTCCGCACATCGCCCACATACAGAATCATGTTGGGGAAGTCTTCCACGAAGGAGCGCGGCTTGATTTCGCTGGTCACCTGCCGCCGCGCCAGCTCGTAGGTGATATTCGTGGCCTCGCGCAGGCAGTAGGGCGACATGCGCAGGGAAGCCGCGCCGGCCAGAATGGCGCCCAGCCCGGCAAACAGAAGTACCGGCGGGATCACCTTGCGGCTGGAAACGCCCGCCGCGCGCATGGCCACAATCTCGCCATCTGACGACATGCGGCCCAGCCCGATCAGAATCCCCACCAGCACTCCGAAAGGAATGGTTTGCGGCAGCACCGGCGGCAGGGAATACGCCAGCAGGGTGAGCACGATTTTGGGCGACGGGTTGCCCGCCCCCACCAGCACTTCGAACAGCCTGTCCGCCTTCTGCAGGAAGATGACGAACGTCGCCAGCAGCCGTGCCCAGCAGCGAGCTGGTCAGGATCTCGCGGAAAATGTACCGGCCGAGGAGGCGCACAACCGGCTACCGGATTAACTCCGGCGCCGGCACCACCGGCAGCTTCGGCAGCTCTTCTTCGATCGGATGCATTTCCAGATCGTCGATCAGAATCGAGGGCGCCACCACGCAGGCCTCCGCGGTGTAGCCGGCGGCCCCGATCAGCGCGAAGGGCGCCGGATTGTCCAGGAAATCGAAGACCGTGCTGTCGTCGCCCACGGCCAGAATGTCCTTCAGAGAGCGCGTGTTGAAGCCGCGGAAGCGCAGGCCGCGCACCAGTTCTTCGCGGCCGTCGGGATACACTTTGTAAGCCAGCAGCGGCACGCTCACCGGGCGGCCGCTCCCCTGCTCGCCAGAAAGCAATCGCCGCGCTTCGTCGATCGATGCGGAGGACGGAAAATCCATCTTGCGCACCAGGATGCCGTACGGTTTGCTGCGCGCCTGTGAACAGGTCGATCAGCTTCTTCTTCAGATCGGCGGCGGGAACGCGTCTCCGTGGAACTGACGAACAGGTTGCTGATGCTGGCCATGGCGGCGCCGTAATTGCCGGGCAGGCGCGCGCGGCCGTTGGAGCCTTCGAATCCCCGCACCGGCTGGCGCGTCAGCAGGTAGCCCTTCAGCACGCCCTTTTCCACCAGCTGCAGCGGTTTGGCGGGACACGCCTTCGCGGTCCACATCGTAGCTGCCGAACAGCGGCCGGCCGCGCCATTCTTTCTGCGTGGGGTCGTCCACCACGTCGAAGGAATCGGGCAGCACGCGCGCGCCCATGCGGCCTTCCAGCTCGCTCGGTTGCAGCGTCGCCGCCGCGCCCGCCGCCGCTCACCGGCGGCGCGTCAGCGCCAGGTTCTGCCCCAGCACCTCCGCGAAAATCTGCGGCGCCGGCTTCGCCTTCAAACAGCACCGGGCCGTTGTAATCCTCGCCCTTGGGCGCCTTGCGCCAGGGCCACCACGTTCTCCGCCAGATCGCGGTCACGCCGCTGCGCATATCGGCATCGGGCGGCATGCGCACCGGGTCCAGCGCATGGAAGGCGACCGAGTCGCGCAAGGTCATTCCATCGGCCGCCTGCGCGGTGGCGCGGGCCCGCAGGATAGACCACGTCCTCCGGCTCGCGCACCTCGGTGCCTTCCGAATTCACCACGACGTAGCCGCCCGCGCTCGGCCTCCAGTTCCACCGCGGAATTCTTCACCTCGGGGTAATCGCGCGAATACCGCCGAAAGCGAGCGCACTCTGTCCGCCCACGCGTTTTCGTCGATGGTCCAGCGTGTGGAAGGGATGGACTGAGTGGACCGGCTCGGCGTGCGCGAAATCGTCCATGCTCGCCGTTCTGCGACAGGTTGCGCAGCGCCGCCCGCTTGCGCGAGATGGCCTCCACCGCCGATTTATAGGCCGAATCGGTCTCCAGCCAGAAATAGCGCCGCAGCACCGGGTAGGAGTTCTCCAGCGGAAAGCGCTCCAGATCGTAGCGCGAGCCGCCGAAGCCGCCGCCCGCGAAGTTGGTGTTATCGAATTTGTAATCGCCCACGCGCACGTGGACTTCGGGCTGGCGGAAAACGTTCGCGCCGCTGCGCGACACCAGCCCGCCCAGGCTCGCCGACACGGTGAAGGTCTCGGCCTCATCCAGCAGGTACTCGATGAAGTAGGGCGCTTCCAGGTTGGGCAGCGTCATCTTGCGGACGCGCTCCAGTTCATCGTGCATGGCGCGGATCAGCGGATCGGGCGGCTGGTGCCTGCGCGCATGCGACCAATGCCAGCCGGCGGCCAGCGCGGCAACCGCCGCCTGGCTATGACCAGGCCCTTCACTCGCCGCCTCCCTTGCCTTCCATGGTCGGTCGGCTCCGGCAGCAGCGGCGGCCGGTCGTTCGACTTGGCCTTCTTTTCGATTTCGATTTCGGAAACCAGGATCGCCGGCGAAACCGCCGAGACCGGCACGCTGCCCGATTCGGCGCCGCAGTATCCGTTGAACACTTCCGGCTTGTCGCCGGTGGCCAGGATCTTGGCGAAGCTGGCCAGCGGCGTGCCCACGATATCGGCGCCGCGCACCAGTTCGATCGGGGCGGCCGTCCGGATAGACGCGGTACACGATCACCGGAATCACCTTGAAAGCCTGCAGGCCGGCCCGCGCGGTGGTGGTGAATCCGCCGGTGATGTCGCGGAAATACAGCCCGTAGGGCTTGTTCTGCCGCTTCACTTCGTCGATCAGCATCTGCCGCAGCTTGGCCTCCGGAACCGCGTTGGTGGATTCCACAATCAGGTTGGACTGCCGCGAAACCACTTCATACCCCGGCTGCCGGCGGCCGTGGCCGTTGGAATGGTCGAAGCCCTTGATGGGCGAGCGCGACATCAGGAAGGTCTTCAGCACGCCCTTATCCACCGCCATCACCGGCCGCGCCTTGACGCCTTCATCGTCGTAATCGTACCAGCCGTTCAGGTCGATGCCGTCGATCTTGCGCTTGGTGGGGTCGAAGATCACCGAAAGGAAATCCGGCAGCACCTTGGTATTGACGCTCTTGGTGAAGGTCTGGCCTTCGGTCTCGTCCTTTTGGCGGTGGCCCTCCACGCGGTGGCCGAAAATTTCGTGGAAGAAGACGCCCGCGGCCCGCCCGGAGAAAATCGCCGGGCCCACGAACGGCTCGGCCTCGGGCGCTTTCAGCAGGTTCGGAAACGTCGTTGGCCACGCGGTCGATGGCGGCTTCCAGCAGCCTTGTCGTCCGGCAGGCCGCCGGCATCCACCGCTTCGAAGGTTTCAAAGGAGCTGCAGGTCGGTGCCATCGGAGGCTTTGGCGGAGGCGGAAATGATCACGCGCGCGAAGCCGCGGCCGAACACCAGCGCGCGACCCTTCGGTATTCACGAAGTAGCGCGTATCGGTCTGGCCGGAAACCGTCACGTGGGAGGTGAGCATGCTGGGATAATTGTCGAAGCGCGCCGAAAGCTTGCGGATACGCGTCTCCCAGTCCTGCTTGTCGAACTTCAGCTTGGCAGGGGTCTCGATCGCCACCGAGGGCGGCTCGATCGAAAAATCGTCCGAGCTGTCCTCTTCCGCCACCTTCACCTGGGTGTTGGTCTTGATGCGGATGAGCCGCTCGGCGGCGGCGCGATAGGCGCGGTCGGTCTCCAGCCACAGGCGGCGCTTGATGGCGTTGGCGTTGTCCTCGAAGGTCAGGGCGGAGGACGTGGACCGTCCAATGCCGCCGCCCCCACCGCCTCCGCCTGCCAGCCGCACGTGGTGGTAATTGTCGAGCTTGGGCGAGCCTACGCGCACCGAGACATCCAGTTCGCGGCTCTTGCTCCCGTCGGTCGCGTCCACGCGTGCCCAGCGTGCCGGACACCGACTGATACTCGAATTTCGGTGACCTCGTAGCTAAGGAAATACGGTGGAGGATCGGCCTTCTCCTTCATTACCGTAAAGTTGCGGTTGAGCTCCTGGGACATGGCGTCGAGCAGCACCGGGGTCTGCGCCATGGCGGCCGTAGCCGCGGCCGCCAGGAGCGCACAGCAGGACAAAATGGAAGGGATCAAGACTTTAGGATAACATTGCATACTAGGCCCCCAGGGCTTCTATGGCCTTGCGAATCACCGGGTCGCGCTGCGCCTCGACCTCATCGCCTTTCTCCACGCCGAAGGCCTGATTGAAAATCTCAGTCTTCAGGCGGTTTTCGATGAAATCGTGCTCGGCCAGCCACTCGGCGAGGCTCGGTTGAATGGAACGATCGGTGCAGAACACCTGGAAGGCGTTGATCACCTGCGGGGTCACTTCGAAATCCGCCGTCACTTTGTGGTCGTGCAGGTATTCGGTGGCGAAGTTGGGGAAGGAACCGCTGGCCTCCAGGGCCGTGCTGAGCCGGTCCATGGGAGGCTGCCCCACCTCGATATCCGGATGGATGCCGCCGCCCCCCGTCACCGTGCGCCCCTTGCTGGTGTGGAACACGGCCTGCTGATTGGGATGCTCGGTGACCGCCCCCAGCTCAAAGCCGCCGCCTTCCCCCGGCCTCTGCACTTCGAAGGGCTTCTGAATGGAGCGCCCGCTGGGGGTATAGTAGAGTGCCGTGGTGAGGGCCAGCCCGGCGCCGCCCGAGAGCGGATACACGCTCTGCACCAGCCCCTTGCCGAAGCTGGTGACGCCCAGAATGGTGGCGCGGTCCTGGTCCTGCATGGCGCCCGAAACGATCTCCGCGGCGCTGGCGGTTTTCTCGTTGATCAGAATCGCCAGCTTGAACTGGTACGGCTTGGTCCGCGCCGGCACCAACTCGGTTTTCTCGGGCACGTGGCGCCCGCGCACGGTGACGATCTTGGCCCCCGGCGGCAGAAACAGCGAGGCCGTATCCAGCGCCGAATCCACCACCCCGCCGGGGTTATTGCGCAAGTCGAGTACCAGGCCCGCCAGGTGGTCTCCGCCCAGCTTTTCGATGGCCTGGCGGATCTCGGTGCCGGTATTCTGATCGAAGCTGGCCACCCGGATGTAACCAATGCCCGCGCCTACAAAGAAGGCCCGCTCCACGCTGGGCGATTGCATGTCTTCGGGGATCAGCGTCAGGTGCATCAGCCGCATGGCGCCGGGCCGCCGCACATCCAGCTGCGCCGGCCGCTGCCGCGATTGCGAGAGTAGTTGGGTAAGCTGATCCAGATCGAGCCGGCTGATCAGGTAGCCGTTGATCGCCAGAATCTCGTCCCCCGGCAGGAGGCCCGCTTTGGCCGAGGGCGTCCCCGGCACAGTTTGCAGGATGATCACGCGCCCGGGCAGCAGCGACACCACGCTGCCGAAGCCCTTCTGCTCCGACTGCTCCATTTTCCGGAGCTGGTCAAACTGATCCGGGTCGAAGAAAATGGAATGCGGATCGAGGCCGCGCAGCAGTGCCGGGATGGCGCCCTGGTAGAAGACCGGTCCGATATTGACCGGGTCTGCGGCGTTGCGCTCGGCGGCCATGTAGGCGTCCAGCACGGTCTTCATCTGGGAAGGCAGGTCGTCGGCGGCCAAAAGCGTGGAGGTGGCCAGGAGGCAGAGCAGCGCGGCGCGCCGGCAGGCTGACGAAAGGCACGGCTCTAGGGCGGCGGGGCGAAGCATCAATAGGGCCAGATTTCCTGATTACCGAATTGGACGCGGCAGGGAAGGCAGGGTTTCAAATGTGTCACTCCGGCCAGACCGCGGCGATGTCTACTTTCACTTGTGGGAAGTGCTTGGGCGTGAGGATGCCGTCTGAGAAGAGGCCCGCCCGGACAAAACGGCCCTCTTGCAAGTACAGCACTTCGACTGTCCTGGCCTCCGGCGAGAAGAGCCAGGCTTCGGGAACTCCGAGCGAGGCATAATCGGCCAGTTTTTCCTCGCGCTCCCGCCGGCTGTTCGCCGGCGAAAGAACCTCGACCACAAGCTGGGGCGCGGAATGCGTGCGGCCGTCCCGTTCCTCCATTGTGCTTCGCTCGAAAACCGCCAGGTCCGGAACCCGGACGGTGAGCGGATTGAGGCGGATAACCAGATCGAACTGGGAGATTCTGACCCTGACCTGGCGCTTGTCTACCTGCGACGATATCAGATCATACAAGCCGTCCACGATATCGCCGAGATAACCGCTAGGAGCAGGCATAATCCGAATCTCTCCGTTCACCACTTCTTCAGTGGCATCGCTCACTTCCGGCATGCGCAGCCACTCTTCGTAGGTCACCGTTTTGACATTGGGAACCGTTGCCATAAAGCGTTACTCCGGCCAGATCGCGGCTATGTCCACTTTCACTTGCGGGAAGTGCTTCGGGGTGAGGATGCCATCCCTCAGAACCTGCACGAGGCGCAAGCGGCCGTCAGAAAGGTAAAGTACCTCAACTGTTCTTTCCTTCGGCGAAATTACCCAGACCTCGGGAACTCCGAGCGAGGCGTAATCCGCTCCCTTCTCTTCCATGTCCTCGCGAGTTTGCGATTGCGAAAACACCTCGACGATAAGCTGAGGCGCAGAGCGGACATAGCCATCCTGCACGGCGATGGTGCTTCTTTCGAAAACCGCCAGATCCGGAACCCTGACACTCAGCGGAGAGCGGCGAATGATCAAACCGAATTGAGCAACAGCTACCTTGACCAGCCTACGGTCTACCTGCGAAGCGATTTCACGGAGAACGTTGTCTACAATCTCGCCGTGAGAGCATTCGGGCGCGGGGGTGATCCGTATCTCTCCGTTCACCACCTCCTCGATGGCATCGCTCACTTCCGGCATGCCCAGCCACTCTTCGTAGGTCACCGTTTTGACATTGGGAACCGTTGCCATATGCGTTACTCCGGCCAGATCGCGGCGATGTTCACTTTCACATTCGGGAAGTGCTTCGGGGTGAGGATGCCTTCCCTCAGAACCTGTACGGGGCGCAAGCGGCCGTCTTCCAGGTACAGCACTTCGACCCTCCTGGCCTCGGGCCAAAAGAGCCAGGCTTCGGGAACGCCGAGCGAGGCATAATCGGCCAGCTTTTCCTCGATCCTGGGACGCGTATTCGCTGGCGAAATCACCTCGACCACAAGCTGCGGCGCGGAATGAATGTAGCCATCCTCCTCCACGATGGTGCTGGTGTGGAAAACCGCCAGGTCCGGAACTCTCGACGTGAGCGGTACGCGGCTTATAATCAGGCCGAACTGTGCGGGTACAACGAGCACCTCGCGTGCATCCACCTGGGCTGTGATAGCCAGGTTCAGGTTGACTACGATCCGGGTGTGAACCCACTTGGGCGGCGGCATGATCCGTATCTCTCCGTTTACCACCTCCTCAATGGCGTCGCTCACCTCCGGCATGCGCAGCCACTCTTCATAGGTCACCGTTCTGGTGTTCGGAACCGTCGCCATGGCATTCTCATTTTATCGCGCGAAGCGGGTGGCCTTTTTGCGCTCCTGGCGGCGGAGCGCCAGCTCGAGCAACCGGTCGATCAGCGCCGAAAAGCCAATCCCGCTGTGCTCCCACATCTTGGGATACATACTGATCGAGGTGAAGCCCGGAATGGTGTTGATCTCGTTGAGATACAGTTTGCCAGTGGCGCTCTCCAGCAGAAAATCCACTCGCGCCATGCCTTCGCATTCCACCGCCCGGTAGCACTCCACCGCCAGCCGGCGCAGTTCGGCGGTGGTCTCCGGCGGCAGGTTCGCGGGCACCTCCGTGCGGGCCTTGTCCAGCAGGTACTTGTCTTCGTAATCGTAGAATTCCTTGGAGGGCAGGATCTCGCACGGCAGCGACGCTATAGGATCTTCGTTGCCCAGCACCGAACATTCCAGCTCACGGCCGTCGATGCCGCGCTCCACGATGATCTTGTGGTCGAATTGCGCCGCCAGCGCCAGGGCCGCTTCCAGTTCCTGGCAATTGGTGGCCTTCGAAATCCCCACCGACGATCCCAGGTTGGCCGGCTTCACGAAGACCGGGTACGGCAGGCGGCCGCACACTGCGTCCTTGTCGATCTGCTCCCGGTAGAACGTCAGGTACTCGACCACCGGCAGATTCCGTTCCCGGCAAACCCGCTTCATCATATCCTTGTCCATGGAAACGGCCGACCCCAGAACGCCGGCGCCGACGTACGGCAAATCGGCCAGTTCCAGCAGCCCCTGCACGGTGCCATCCTCACCGAAGGTCCCGTGCAGAACCGGAAACACCACGTCGATGTCCGGATGCGCGCCGGGTTCGGGCAGAATCGGACGCGGCTTCCACTTGCCCTGCCGGTCGATGAAGAATTCCACCTTCTCGTACTTTTCCGGGTCCATGGCGGCCATGATGGCCTCGGCCGAACGCAGCGACACGTCGTGCTCGCCGGTGCGGCCGCCATAAATGACGGCAACTCGCAGTTTCATAAGATACGCTTTCCGAGCGCGGATTGAATCAGCTCCACCGCCAGGTCGGCGGTGCGATTCACTTCGTCGATCACCGGGTTGACTTCCACGGCTTCCATCGAGAGCATGGCCTTGGCATCGCCGATGGTGGAATCGCAGATCATCTCCATGGCCAGGTGGGCTTCGCGATAGGTCGCGCCGCCGCGCACCGGCGTGCCCACCCCCGGAGCGTCGCGCGGGTCCACGAAATCCATGTCCAGCGAAAGATGAAATCCGGCGGTGCCCGCGGTGGCCAGGCGAATGGCCTCCTCCATCACCGCGCGCAGGCCGCGCTCGTCGATCTCCCGCATGGTGAAGGCGCGCACGCCCGATTCGCGCACGTGCGGCTTCTCGAACGAATCCACGTCGCGCAGCCCCACGATGGCCACATTCGCCGGCGCCACTTTGGGCTTATAGCCGCCAATCTCGCTCAATTCCGGCGGACCCAGCCCCACAATGCAGGCCAGCGGCATGCCGTGAACATTGCCGCTGGGGCTGGTTTCGGGCGTATTCATATCGGCGTGGGCATCCAGCCAGATCAGCCCGATCTTCCGGCCGCGCTTGCGAAAGTGCTTCGAGACGCCCGCCACCGTACCTGCGGCTACCGAATGGTCGCCGCCCAGCACCAGCGGCATGCTGCCATGCTCCAGGGTCCCTTCCACCTGAATGGCCAGCGCCTGGCATGTGGCCGCGATCTGCTCCAGGTACTTGGCGTGGGGATGGCCCTCGGGCGTAGCCTCCGCCTGCCGCACTGGCACGTTGCCCAAGTCCTCCACCTCGTAGCCCAGCGCCGCCAGGCGCGCGTTCAAATTGGCCACCCGCATGGCGGAGGGTCCCATGTCCACGCCGCGCCGCCCCGCGCCCAGATCGAGCGGCGCGCCGATGATGGAGATGTGGGTTTGGCGCATAGTTATTTGCCCTTCGCCCGACGCTCACGCGCGGTGGTTCGGCTCAGCACGCCGTTCATGAGCGTCAACGCTCGGTTGCCCGGCAGCATGATAATCCATTCCATCTGTCCCGCGCTTGCGGGAAAGGCCTCCAGTGCACAGGCCTCGGTCAGCCCAATCCGAAAACCACCGCATTCATCCGCGTCCACCAACTCCACTGCCAGTTGCGCGCCTGTGTTGATGATCGACCCGTCTTCTTTTAACTCGCCAAGTAGTTCCGCAAGCTGCTGATTTTGGAGGCGCCCTCCCGAGTCACCCGCATCCCAGGATTCGCCGGTTTTAGTTTCTGCCATTTCGCAGTAGTCCTCCGACCCGGCGACGATCGTATGGTCCCTCCGGATGCGCCATGGACACTCGACACCCAGTGTATAAAGCGATTCGGCAGGATCAGCGGCGCTTTGTCCGAAACAGAAGTGGCGAGTCGCGAGGAAATTTCGTGATCGGACCAGCCGTTGCCCAATCAACTCGGAGAAAGTATCCCGAATTTCCTGGGCCATATCCCGGCAGTCGCTCATCACGGCGCCCAGCGGTACAGCGTCCGCGGGAACGCAATCGTCTCGCGGATGTGCTCGATGCCGCAGATCCACGCCACGCAGCGCTCAATGCCCATGCCAAAGCCGCCGTGTGGCACCGAGCCGTACTTGCGCAGGTCGATGTACCACTGGAAGGATTCCTTGGGCAGATGGTGCTCTTCGATGCGCTCGAGCAGCAGATCCAGGTCGTGGATGCGCTGTCCACCGCCGACGATTTCGCCGTAGCCTTCGGGCGCCAGCACATCCACCCCCAGCACCACGTCCGCGCGGTCCGCGGCGGGCTGGAAGTAGAACGCTTTAAAGGACGCCGGGAAGCGGTCCACCATGATCGGCCGCTGGCGGTCCTGGGTGAGCAGGGTTTCGTCAGTGCCGCCGAAATCGTCGCCCCACTGGATCGGGCTGCCCTTCTGGTGCAGGATCTCAATGGCCTCGTCGTACGTCATGCGGTCGAAGGGCGCTTGAATGGCCTCCAGTTTGGTGACGTCGCGATCCAGCCGCTTCAGTTCATCGCGGCGGTGTTCCAGCACCCGGCCGACGATGAACACCAGCATCTCCTCGGCCACCCGCTTGACATCTTCCAGCGTGGCGTAGGCCATTTCCGGCTCCACCATCCAGAACTCGCGGAGGTGGCGCCGCGTCTTGGATTTCTCGGCCCGGAAGGTCGGCCCGAAGCAGTAGACTTTGCCGAACGCCATGGCGGTCGCTTCGTTGTAGAGCTGGCCGGATTGCGTCAGGTAGGCCATCTCGCCTTCGTAGTAGTCCACCTCGAATAGCGTGGTGGTGCCTTCGCAGGCGGCGGGCGTGAAGATGGGGGTATCGACGAGCGTGAAGCCGTGCGAATCGAAATAGTCGCGCACCGCTTTGATCACTTCATGGCGGATGCCCAGAATGGCGTGGGTCCGCTGGCCGCGCAGCGCCAGGTGCCGGTGTTCCAGCAGAAACTCGATGCCATGGTCCTTCGGCGTGATCGGGTAGGGGTCGGATTCGGGGACCCGCTGCACCACCTCCAGGTTCTCCAGGTCCATTTCAAATCCCCCAGGCGCGCGCTGCTCGGCGCGAATCTTGCCGGTCACGATGATGGACGATTCCTGGGTCAGGTTTTTGATGGTCTCAAAGAGCGCCTCGGGGAGCGCGCTCTTCACGGCCACGCACTGCATCAGCCCGTAGCCGTCGCGCACAATGGGAAACGCGATCTTGCCGGAGCGGCGCAGGTTGTAAAGCCAGCCGTCAATCTGGACGCTTTCGCCCACGTGCGCGCCGGCCTGGGCGATGGTGATTCGCGGAATCATGATCTGTCAGCGGCCTGCCCGAAGCCCGTCATTGGTCGTTCAGCCGCCCGAAGACTTCCTTCACCTTCTCCAGCGGATTGGTCATGCCGGGCACTTCCTTCAGCTCCAGCAGCAGCGGGTATTGATCCGGGCGGCCGCGCAGCAGCTCCATAGCCCTCTTCCAGTCGATCGAGCCGCCCTCGCCCAACAACGGAAAGATGTGCGTATCGGACTTGCCGTCGTTATCGTGGATGTGGGTGGAACGGATGCGGTCCTGCATCAGGTTGAAGGCCGTCTCCACGCCTTCGGCCATGTGAGCGTGGCCGGTGTCGAACACGAAGTGCATGCCCAGGTGAGTCAGGCTATTGAACTGCAACAGGCGCTCGGCGCTCGAAAGCGCGTTGGGGATATTTTCCAGCAGGATCTCCACGCCGCGCTGGCGGGCGAAGATGCACAGCTCTTCGAGCGCCGCGAAGGCCGCATCGAATTTGCGCAAGTCGAACTCTTCGCCGCTCACGCCCATGTGCTGCGCCAGGAAGCGGAAGGGGATGACCTCGGCAATCTCGATGGCGCGCTTGATTTCGTCCACCATCTCCAGCCGGCGCCCCTTCACCTGCTCGGTGATGGTAACCACTGCATGTGGTCCCGAACGGCCCCAGATCTCGTCGTTGTACATGGGGGAGTGCAGCGAATGCAGCTTCAGCTCGGAATCGCGGAACCAGTGGCCCAGCTCCGTAATCTGCGCTTTGTCTGCGATAGTCCAGATGCTGGCGCGCGCAGAAGATCTCGACGGCGGGAATACCGGCCTGCTGGATCCGGGTGAGCAGCGCCGAGGTGAGCCGGTGATTGACGAACAGGTGCGTCGAAAGTACGTGAGTCATCAGCGGCCTTCCGCCGTGCCTTCGGTGCGCGGATCGGGCGCGCCTTCCAGCCAGCCGTTATCGAAGAGAATGGCCGCCACCTCGCCCTGCGCGTTCTCCCGCTGGATGGTATAGCCGTGCTTTTCGAGCAGCGCCACGGTGTCCGGGCGAGTAGCCCGGCTCCATCCGCAGCGTGTCCGGCATCCATTGATGGTGGAACCGCGGCCAGTTGACGGCATCCTGCACGTTCATGTGGAAATCCAGCACGTTGACGATCACCTCCAACACAGAGTTGATGATGGTGGGCCCGCCCGGCGAGCCGAGCGCCAGAAACGGCTTGCCGTCCTTCAATACGATGGTGGGGGTCATGGAAGACAGCGGGGTCTTGCGCGGCGCGATGGCATTGGCTTCGCCCTGGATCAGGCCGAACATGTTGGCCGCGCCCGGCTTGGCCGCGAAATCGTCCATCTCGTTGTTCAGCAGGAATCCCAGGCCCGTCGGCCGTCACCTTGCTGCCGTAGCCGCCATTCAAAGTATAGGTCACCGAGACGACGTTGCCCTGGTCGTCGGCCACGGTGAAGTGCGTGGTCTCCACCGATTCATGGCCGGTGAATTTGCCGGCGTGTACCTGCGCTGCTGGGCGTGGCCTCTACGGGGTCGATGGAGGCGCGCAGCGGAGGCGATGTACTTGGGGTCGAGCAGGCCGCTCAGCGGCACCTTCACGAAATCGGGGTCGCCCATATGCTCGGAGCGGTCGGCGAAGTAGCGGCGCATGGCTTCGGTCATATAGTGGACCGCGGTGGCGCTGACCCGCGCCCGCCTTTTCAAAGCCGGTGCCATCCAGCATGCCCAGCATTTGCAGGATGCCGATGCCGCCGGAACTGGGCGGCGGCGCGGTGACCAGGTCGTAGCCGCGATAGTAGCCGGTGAGCGGCTTGCGCTCGATGGCCTTATAGTTGCGCAGATCGTCCAGCGTGATCAGGCCGCCGTGGGCCTGCATATCTTCGGCCAGCAGGCGGGCGGTCTCGCCCTCGTAAAAATCCTTGGCTCCCAGACGCGCGATGCGCTCCAAGCGTGCGGGCCAGGTCGGGCTGCACAAAGGTATCGCCAGGTTCGTAGAACTTGCCGTCGCTGCAGGAAGATGCGGTTGGATTCGGGGAAGCGCGCCAGGCCGCGGCCGCCACTGCGCAGGCTCTGCGCCTGGGCGTAGGAAAGCGCGAACCCCTTGGAGGCCAGCTCGACGGCCGGACGCACCAGCTCAGCCCAAGGCAGCTTGCCGTACTTTTGCGACGCATACTCCATGCCGCGAACGGTACCCGGCACGCCCGAAGCCCGGTAGCCCAAAGTGCTGTCCTGGGTGGCTTTGCCGTTGGCGTCCAGGTACATGTTGCGGGAGGCCGCTTCGGGAGCGCGCTCGCGGAAATCGATAAACGTGGTGCGGCCATCGGCCAGCCGCAGCAGCATGAATCCGCCGCCGCCGATATTGCCCGCCGACGAATGGGTCACCGCCAGGGCGAATCCCACCGCCACCGCGGCATCCACCGCGTTGCCGCCCGCGGCCAGCACCTGCAAGCCTGCCTCCGTGGCGTGGCGTTCGCGGGTGACCACCATGCCGTGGCGCGCGCGCACGGGCTGCGCCGCCCAGACCCTTCCGCCGGGAATTGCCGTGACCGCGGTGAGCAGCAGGATCAGAGTGCGGGGTGTCGCAGGCATACCCTCGATTCTACTATGAGGTACCCTCGCAGGCGGGCCTTTCCTGGGGGCAATTCGAGCGTGCCGGCGAACCATTGCCATCGTTTCTCTTCCTGTCTCTTCCTGGTGCGTATTAGATAAGGAATTCCACTCAGAGTAAGGAGTTTGTCTATGCGACGTCTCGGAACCCTGCTGGCGGCAATTCTAGCCCTCGGGGCCGGAGCGCCGGCCCAAGCACCTGCGCCTAAGCCCAATCCCGACCCCGATGCGGCCCGGCTGGTCTCGAGCGACATCCCGGCTTTCTGGCGGGTGTTCGACAAGGCTTCGCTGCAAGACGCCGCCGGGCTGTTCCAGCGCGAGTACATCGACCCCGGCAGCCCCGGGCTGCACGATTTCCTGAAGGCCCGCATCGAGAACGGCCGCGTCCTGGCCGCCACGGTGGCGGCGCGCCCCCGCTACTACGCGGCGATTCGCGAGAGTACCCTGGCGGTGGACGGGGACACGGCCGTCAAAGACGCCATCCGGGCGAGCTTCCGCCGCCTCAAAGAGCTGTATCCGGAGGCCGTTTTCCCCGACGTGTACTTCGTGATAGGCCGGATGAATTCGGCGGGAACGGTTTCGTCCCACGGGCTGCTGATCGGCGTGGAGATGAATGCCCGCAGCGAGGACACGCCGGTGGATGAGTTGAACGCCTGGGAGCGCGCCGTGACCGGCCGGATCGCCGATCTTCCGAACATCGTGGCCCACGAGCTGATCCACATCCAGCAGCCGCCTGACGGCCCTAATGACAACCTGTTGATGCAGTCCCTCAAGGAAGGCGGCGCCGACTTCATGGGCGAGAGGATCTCCGGAGGGATCATCAACCGCGTGCAGCGCACTTACGGAGACGCCCACGAGCAGGCCCTCTGGGCGGAGTTTGAGAAGGATATGCGTGGCACCGACATCAGCCACTGGCTGTATCAGGGCGACCGATCCAAGGACCGCCCGGCGGACCTGGGATACTACATGGGCTACAAGATCTGCGAATCCTTCTACCGCCGCACCACCGACAAGCGCGAGGCGGTGCGCCGCATCCTGCGGATCAGCGACGCTGAGGCTTTTCTCAAAGAGAGCGGCTATGAGGGCGGCAAGTAGGCGGCCACCACCTACGCCGCGGTGCCGGCCGGACCAGCGAAGCGTCCAAGGAAAAGCTAGTGTCGAGCCCCAGCCAAGAATTGACGACGGCGCTCTCAAAAACCGTGAAGAAATCGGGGCAGGGCAAACTCATCTGTGACCCCATTGTCGCTCAATCATTTAGCGGCTCCTCACGCGGCCGTTTGTGGCTCATGTTATAGCCGAGTTGGCTGGCCGCAGCTTGCTGGCGATGAATGCGCGTCCTGGCGGCAGCCAGGTGGCGGAAACGGCCAGAGCGTGGCCGCTTGCTCCCGGAGACTTCCCTCAGGCGCACACCTCCAGGATGGCCTGGATGAGGCCCTCGATGGTATAGACGCGCGCCTCGGCCGTCACTTCGACGCCTAGTTCCCGGGCGGTGGAGGTGGTGACCGGTCCGATGGTGGCCACCTTCACTCCGGCCAGCGCTGCCGGCCCCACGGCGGCCATGAAATTCCGGACGGTGGACGAGCTGGTGAAGGTCACGCAATCCACCGCGCCAAGCGCCGCGGCCCGCCCGGCGAGGTCCGGCGGAATTCCCGTGCGGTAGGCTTCCACCACGTCGACCTGCGCGCCGCGGCGGGCCAGCTCGGTGGGCACCAGGTCGCGGGCCACGGCGGCTCGCGGCAGCAGGATGCGGCAGCCGCGCAGATCGTAGGCTTCGAAAGCCTTGAGCAGCCCCTCGGCGACGTATTCGCGGCCCATCAGGTCGACTTTCAGGTGCAGCGCTTCGATGGCTGCGCGGGTAGCCGGTCCGATGGCGCAGAGGCGGGCGCGAAGCTGGCGCCAATCCACGGGCGAAGCGTCCAGGCGCTCCACGAACGCGCGCACGCCATTGGCGGAGGTGAAGATCAGCCAATCGTAGGAGGCCAGGTCGGCGAGGGCGCGGTCGAGCGGCGCGTAATCGGTGGCCGGCCCGATTTCGATGGTGGGCAGCTCCAGGGCCTGGGCGCCCAGCGCGCGCAACTTGCCGGCCAGCGTGTCGGCCTGGCCTTGGGCGCGGGTCACTACGATGCGCTTGCCCCGCAGGGGCAGGCGGCCGAACCAATCCAGCTTCTCGTGCAAGTGCACGACTTCGCCGATCACGATGGTGGCGGGCGGCTTCATGCGCGCCTCAGCGATCAGTCCGGGCAGCGTGGCCAGCGTGCCGGTGAGGGTTTCCTGATCGGCGCGGGTGGCCCAGCGCACCGCCATGGCGGGCGTTTCGGCGGCGCGGCCGTGGGCGATCAGCTCGCGGGCGATTTCGGGGAAGGTGGTGAGGCCCATGAAGATGACCAGGGTTTCGGCGTGGCCGACTTTGCCCCAATCGATCTGGTCGACGGCGTGGCCGGTGACGAAGGTGACGGCGGAGGTGTGTTCGCGATGGGTCAGCGGCACGCCGGTGTAAGCCGCGATGCCCAGCGGGGTGGTGACGCCCGGCACGACCTCGAAGGGGATGCCGGCTGCCGCGAGGGCTTCGGCCTCTTCGCCGCCGCGCCCGAAGAGATAAGGGTCGCCGCCTTTGAGGCGCACCACGGTCTGACCGCGGCGGGCCGCTCGATGAGCATGGCGCAGATTTCGTCCTGGGTGAAGGCGTGGGCGGATTTCTTCTTGCCGACGTAGAGGCGTTCGGCCTCGGGAGGGGCAAACGCGAGGAGGGCTTCGGGCGCCAGGTGGTCGTAGAGGACGGCGCCGGCCTGTTCGAGGATGCGGCGGCCGCGGATGGTGAGCAGGTCGGGGTCGCCGGGTCCCGCGCCGACCAGGTAGACCGTGCCGGACGCTCCCTGACGGTCGCGGCTCCGAACGGCGGCAGGATCGCGGGTCACGGCGGCGGGGTCGTCGGTCGCGGCAGCGGGGTCGTGAGTCGGGACAGCGGGGTCGTGGGTCACGGCAGCGGGGTCGTGGGTCGGGACAGCGGGTTCGTGGATCACGGCGGCGGGTTCGTGGGTCACGGCAGCCGGGTTGTAGGTCGGGGCAGCAGGGTTGTGGGTCACGGCAGCAGGGTCGTGGGTCACGGCGGCAGGGTCGTCGGTCGCAGCAGTAGGGTCGTGGGTCACGGCGGCAGGGTCGTCGGTCGCAGCAGCAGGGTCGTGGGTCGGGACAGCGGGGTCGCGGATCACGGCGGCGGGTTCGTGGGTCGGGGCAGCGGGGCCGTGGGTCACGGCAGCCAGGTTGCCGGTCGGCGCAGCAAGGTCGTGCCACATGAGCCAGGCGATCGTGGTGATGGGCTCCACGGCCTTGCCGGGGTCGGAGGCGGATGCAAGCTTGCCGTCGAAGTCGGCCACCCAGTCGCCAGACCCAAATGGTGTCGGCGTCTGGCAGTCCTCCCCGGCGGCGGATGCTCCATGTTCCCGGGAACGGGCTCCGAGAAGAACTCTCCGTCGGTGAGGTCGGTCCAGGCCCATCGCAGCGTGAACCTCTCGATCAAGAGCATTGTCGTCAGCGCTGCATCGGCACGTTCCCGCCACCAACGGAGTATAGGACCGTAGAGCCGCTTACCGGCAATGGGAACCGGGGCATCCGAGTCGATCTCGGTGGAAGGAGTTGGCGCAGCAGAATGTGGCCCGATCCGCGGGCTAGCGCTCCGGCTGGGGATGGCCGTGCCTCGAGGACTCGGTGACCGCTAAGAGGCCGCGCGAATAGGCGCCAGGCCGCGACGCTGTCAAGCATTTCTGCCTGAGAGCGCCTGACCATCCACCGGACCTGGTATCGGCCCCGAGACAATCGGGGTGCTTGTCCCCATACCTACGACCACGTGGAGGTACCCCACCATCATCCGCGCGCTCGAGCCTGAGGTGTTCGATACCGTCTGGGCTGCCATTGAGCCCTTGGTGCCGGTCCATGCCGAGACCCATCCGCTGGGCTGTCACCGCCCGAGGGCCGAGGACCGGGACTGCTTCGAGGTGATGCTGGTGCGTCTGGTGACGGGGTGCAGCTTCGAGGACGCCGAGCGCCTCTGTGGCAACAAGGTCTCCGACACGACGGTGCGGGCCCGGCGTGACGAGTGGGAGCGGGCCGGGGTCTTCGACGCCGTCGCGGCGGAGGCGATCCGCGCGTACGACAAGATCATCGGCCTTGACCTCTCCGATGTCGCGGTGGACGGGAGTTTGCACAAAAGCCCAGCTGGAGGGGAGGGAACCGGCAAGAACCCGACCGATCGGGCCAAGCTCGGCTGGAAGTGGTCGGTCCTCACCGACGCCAAGGGCATCCCCATCGGCTGGGTCGCCGACGGGGCCAACCGCCATGACTCGGTCCTCCTCGAGCCCACCCTGGCCCATGCTGGAGCGAGCGGACTGCTCGCTGACATCGAGACCATCTGGCTCGACCGGGGCTATGACTCCAAGCTCACACGCGAACGGCTGGTCGAGCACAACATCGATGACGCCGTCATCGCCAAGAAGCGCACACGCGGCATGACCACCGCGACGAAGAGTCTCCCGATGGGACTGCGCTGGCCAGTCGAACGCACCAACAGCTGGCTCTCGAATTTCGGTCAGCTGCGCCGCAATACGGACCGCAAGCCCGTCCACCGGCTCGCCCAGTTCGCCCTCGCCGTCGCCTTCTTGCTCACGGCCAAGCTGATCGACTGGCGGAACCGCTGGTCACCAGGATGTGTGCCTATCCGCTGAGCCTCTAA
>CAWDOH010000036.1:0-75778 GCA_963803725.1 Bryobacterales bacterium
CTGACCCCGTGGCGGCGATGCACTCCGTGCGAATGGCCGGCCACTCGTACATTGGCCAGTTAAACGCCATCGTGGGAAGTTGTAAACACACGCGTACCCGATGTTACTCGCGCATCAGGCGAGGGCGTTTGCCAACGGCCTTATTCTGGTGCCCATGATGGGGGTGCCCTCTGGGGTGCCCCGGGGCCCGGAGGCGCGGAGGAAGCGCGGAGAAGACCCAAGGTACGGAAAGGTCACAGAGGGAGCGGAGTTTCGGGTGCGCCTCCACGCGGACGGGCGTGGTGGTTCTTGGAACCAGAAACTGGCGTGTGAGGACTGCCTTGACGCGCGGGTGCCCCCTCGATGGGCGTTAAGGAAAGGATAAGGCCATTCGAACATGCCCTGGGTATTGGGCGATTCTGCTGGGCGAGCCGCGTTTGGGTGCAGGTTCCCGGAGCCGGACTTGGGGCCAGCGACTGGGCAAGATTCCGGCTGTTCAGTAAGGTTCCGGCGATTTGCGGGCGGCTGCTCAGCGCATTCGCGGCACGGCATTCATTACCCGCGGATCTCCGTTTGCCTTCCCACGCCGGGCTGCCGCAAACCGTCTGCTGTGGCACCAAGAAAATTGGAGGCGTGTTGGTCCTCTGCTAAATCCGTGGAAATGGAGGAGTACCAATACCAGCGTTTTTGCCCTCGCCGGTCAAGAAGCGTGATAATGAATGAGTGGCGATCCATCCCCGCGCGTTCGTTGATCAGAAGAGGATTCGAGCCGCTGTCCAAAATGCGGAAAAAGCCCTCACGCCCGACGTCATCCGCATCATGTACAGCTTCGCCGAGGACGTGCAGGAGAACATCTCCCTCTTCTTTCGCATCGTCATCTCCGATCAGGCCGCTGCACCGGCGAGATTACGGGACACGACTCGGCGCATTGTCGCCACCGTTTTGGACGAGATAGAAGCCGAGGAACTGGGACTTCAAACCTACTTCAATTTCCGAAGCCGCTCCGAACAGGCATCCCTACGAGACCCATCCTGGGAACGCCAATAGAATGCCGTTCCCGAACGATCTTTTGGAGCAGGCGGCCATCTCGCTAATCGCGAACCTAAGCGTCCCAAACAAGTGAGTTTGCGCCGAGCGGTATCCACGGCCTATTACGCGCTTTTCCATCTATTGAGCATCGAGACAGCCAAGAACTGGAAACGACCGGCCGAACGCGGGACGCTGGCCCGCATGCTCGACCATCTTCCGATGTCCAGAGTCTGCACAAATAAGCGCGATGAGTTGAACGCGCACTTCAAAACCAATCCTCCGCCTGGGCCTGACCTGGAAGTACTTAAGCACCTCCATCGCATTACCAACACCTTCATCGAGATGCTCCAGCATCGGCACTCCGCGGACTACGATAGCGACATCAAATGGACGCGTACGGACGTGCTCAACAAGATTCAATCGGTCGAGGATGCCTTCGAAAGCTGGCGACAAATTCGCGACGATCACCAAGCGCAGAACTTCCTGGTCACGCTCCTGCTAAAGGAGAGGAAGTGAGTAGGCAGGATTTGGCCCGCCTCCAAAAACTTGAGATTGAGAACGCCTCCCGGTAAGCCTTCGGCATCCGGAGACAGTCAATTCTTCGTTAAAAGCCTCGCTATCCGCAGATCTGCAATCCACGGATTGGCCCCCAAGCGGCCTTGTGGGAAGTTTAAACACACGCGTACCCGATATTAGCTCGCGCGCAGGCGAGGCCGTTTACCAGCGGCCTTATTCTGGCGCCTATGATGGGGGTGCCCTCTGCGTCCGGAGGCGCGCTGAATCGGCGTCGCTCTTCACCGCACCGCGGCGCCCACGTCCTGGTCCTTATACTGCAACTGGTACAGCTTCCAGTAAATGCCGCGCAGCGCCAGCAATTCCTGATGCGCGCCTGATTCGCGCAGGCGGCTCTTGTGCATCACCAGGATCCGGTTGGCCCGCTGGATTGTTGAGAGGCGGTGCGCGATCACGATGGACGTGCGCCCCTCCACCATGCGGCTGAGCGCCTCGCGCACACGGAATTCGGTCTCCGTATCGACGCTCGAAGTGGCTTCGTCCAGGATCAGGTAGCGCGGGTTGTGGGCCAGCGCGCGGGCGAAGCCGATTAACTGCTTCTGTCCGGTCGACAGGCCGCTGCCGCGCTCGCGGATGGGATGCGCGAACCCTTCGGGCAGGCTGCGGATAAACTCCCCGAGATTCACCTGTTCGGCGGCCGTCACCACTTCCTCCGTGCGGATGGTTTCGGTCCCCAGGCGGATGTTTTCCTCCAGCGTGCCGGTGAAGAGGTACGGGTCCTGAAGCACCACGCCGAACTGGCGGCGCAGATCGCGCGGATCGAACTCGCGGATGTCGATGCCGCCCACCCGGATGGATCCTTTCTGCACGTCGTAGAAGCGTAGCAGCAGGCTGATGAGGGTGGTCTTGCCGGCCCCGGTGTGCCCCACCACGGCGATGGTTTCGCCCGGCGCGATGGTGAAGCTGACGTCGCGCAGCACCCAGTCTTCTCCGTTATAGGCAAACCACACGTGGTCGAACTCAACCGCCGCAATCTCACCAGGCGCCTCGCGCGGGGCTTCCGGCGCGGAGATCGAGACGGGCGTATCGAGCAGCTTGAAGATACGCTCGGACGACGCCATGGCGGCCTGCAGGATGTTGTACTTCTCGCTCAAATCCTGAATCGGCCGGAAGAATCGCAGCCCGTATTGCAGAAACGCCACCACCACCCCCAGCGTCAGCGAGCGCCCGCTCACGCGGAAGCCGCCGTAGGTGAGGATGGAAGCCAGCGCCAGCATGGAGATGAACTCCACCACCGGATAGAACCAGCCGTACGCCGTGATGGCTTTCTTGTAGGCGTTCATGTGGTCGCGGTTGACCGCATCGAATTCCATCATGCTGCGGCGCTCGCGATTGAAAAGCTGCAGCACGCACATGCCCGTGATGTGCTCCTGCAGGTAGGCGTTGATTCGGGCGATGGCCACGCGGATGCGCCGGTAGCTTTGCGCCACGCTGCGCCGGAAGATGGCGGTCGCCAGAATCACCAGCGGCATGGCCGCCAGCATGATGGCGGTGAGCGCCGGGCTGAGCTGGAACATCACCGCCAGGATGAAGGACAGCACCAGCACGTCGCCCAGAATGGTCACCAGGCCGGAGGCGAAAAGGTCGTTGAGCACGTCCACGTCAGTGGTCACGCGCGTCACCATGCGGCCCACGGGGTTGCGGTCGTAGAAGGCCAGGTCGAGCCGCTGGAGATGTTCCATGAGCTGCTTGCGCAGGTCGAACATGGCAAGCTGGCCGGTGTACTGCATCAGGTAGGTCTGGACGAACTCGGTAAGGAAGGCACCCAGCAGGACGCCCATGTAGAGCAGGCCGATGCGAGCGATGCCGCTCCAGGGGTCGGCGGGCAGTAGCGGGTCGAGGAAAGTACGGAGGCGATGGGGGTCGGGCTGAAGGTAGCGATCGACGGCCGTTTTGGTGAGCAGCGGCCCGAGCACCTGCAGGGCCGACTGGGCCAGCAGGAAGACCACCGAAACGCCCACCAGCCGGCGGTAAGGGCGCATGTAGCCCAGCAGGCGGCGCATCAGGCGCGAATCATAAGCTTTACCGAGAACCTCTTCTTCCACTAATTCCAGTCTATCTTGGAGCCGCGCGCCGCTGGTGGCAGGTGGCATTTTTCAACGCGCGGGGCTGCACGGCAACGCGGGGCGCGCCCGCCTCCGCATCGAGCCTTTGGCACGTACGCGCCGGAGGCAACACCGCTTCCAGTCATTAGCGGCTCGCTAACCAAAATCAGTAGTGAACGGGCCGGGCCGGCAGCGGAAAATATGAGCTATCCGTGTAGGTGTCGAATGGCAACCGCGACTTCCTTCCAGCCGCCAGGGCTGGTATTCCGGCGCGTCACCGTGAACCGCTTCAAGACGTGGTTTATTGTGGGGCTGACCGTCCTGTCGCTGGCGCCGTTCGTGGGGGGAGTGAGTTACGGAATCGCCAGCTCGATCGTGGTGCGGACCCGGCCGCAGAGCCGCACCACCCGGGCCGACATCCGCAAAGCCGAGGCGTACCTGCGCTCGGCCGCTCCCAATATGGACTACGAAACGCGCCAGGCTTGGGAACAGATCATCGAACGCAAACGCGCGGCCCTGGAACGCGACGAGGCGGGCAGCGGCGGGCTGCTCACGGAATTGATGGCCCTGTTCACCTTTGTACAGATGGGAGGACTCGGGCTGCTGTTCTGGTCGATCGCCGCCTCGCCCACGGCGAAGCTGCTGGTGGAGGCCGGCGCCAGCCCAGCCGGCGCCGCGGAGAAAGAAGCCCGCGACCTGCTGGAGACCCTGGCGTTCTCGGCTGGCCTGCCGGCGCCCAAGCTCTTCATCATCGAATCCAGCATGCCGAACGCATTCGCCGCCGGAATCGGTCCGCAGCAATCCGTGGTGGCCGTCACGCGCGGCGCGCTGCTGCTGTTCGACCAGCGCGAGCTGGAGGCCGTGATGGCCCACGAGATCTCGCACATTGGCAACCAGGACGTGCAACTCAACGCCGTGGTGGCGGCAATTGCCCTGTTCCTGCGGATACCCTACCTGCTGTTCCAGCGCGAACTGACCGCCGGAAAGCAGTTCCACGTCAGAAAGCGGCGCAGTCCCTGGCGGCTGGCGCTCTCGCCGGTGGGCGCCTATATTCTGTTTGTGGCTCCCGTGGTGGGGGCGGTGATTCGGGCGGCGGTATCGCGCGGGCGCGAGTTTCAAGCCGATGCCGATGCCGTGAAGCTGACCGGGTCGCCGCAGGGCCTGCTGCGCGCGCTGGCTAAGATTGGCGGATCCGGCTCCACCATGGCTTCCTCGAATCCGGCCTTTGCGCATTTCTATTTTGCCAGCCCGGCGGCGTCAAGCGGATGGCTGGGCGGAAGCCTGATGGCTACTCATCCGCCGGTGGCGGATCGCATTCAAATGCTGGCGGAGGGGCAGGATCCGGTTTCCATCCAAAAGCTCAAGGACGCCATCGAGGCCGGCCGCCGCTACACCCGCGAGCATCCGCTGGTGCAGTTGGGCCCCATGATGTCCGGCGGCGCTCAGGACGAGCTGGCCTCCTTCAACCGGGGCAACCCCATGGGCCGTGTCTACCGGGTGCTGGCGATGGAGCCGATCCTGGTTTACGAGACTCCCAGCACACAATCTCCGGTGCTGGCGCGGGTGAAGCCGGGATCTCTGCTGGTGGCGTTCGACGATCCGGGCAAGATGCGCCAGGTCAACACCGCCGAACAGACTTTCGGCTATATCGACCGGTCCATCAAACTGGCCGCGATGGACCCGCTGGTTCCCGAGGAGGTCTACGACCCGGCCTCCCGCGCCGCCGCCGAAGCGGCTCTTCCGCCGCTCGACCCGGCCACCGGGCAGGCGTTCCAGAAACCGCCGCAGACTCTCACCCGGCAGCAGATTCTGCTGGCCGTAGGGCTTGGCGTGGTGGTCTTCGGAGGCATGTTTCTGGCTCTCCTGAAGTTCGGCAACTGACCCCGCCTTGCCGCTTAATCGCTCAGCAAGTGAACCGCGCCGATTCCGCCGTGAATGTTCAGGTGAATGGTGGTTTTGGCCTTGCCGTAGGCTTCGTTCTCGTAGCGGTCGCCATGGCGGATCAAGCCCGGCGCGTCGATCGATCCGATGCCGCCTTCCACTTCCGCCACGACGCCGGTATCAGCGGACAGCCGCACGGTGGCTTCCCCTACGCCCCCGCGAATCCGCACATTGTAATCGTGCCGCGGATTGCCGCGCAAATCCATCTTCAGCTCACCCACACCCATTTCCACGTCCACATTCTCAAGGCTGAGATCGCCCAGGTATAGCTGTGCCTCGCCGGCGCCAAAGTGGACCGAGAGATTGGTCGGGATATCCCGCGCCAGACGGATGTCCCACGCATACTTGTGATCGCCCACCTGGGGGTACCCGGCGTTCTGTTCGCGCGGCTGGCGGATCGAAAGATCGCCCTGGCCTCCGGTATCGGAATATTGGACCTCCGGTTTCCAGGAGGGAGGCGCGTAGGTAAAGTCGGCCGACAGCAGCTTTTCGGTGCCCGCGCCTGCCTGAAGGTCGCCTACGCCCATATTCAGATTCACCCGCAAGTGTTGGATGGAATCGCGTGCAATGGTTCGGAATTCGTGGTGCGGCGGTCCCGGGCTTTCCGGCCCCGAGCCGTTGACCACGCAACCCACCAGGGCCAGCGCCGCCGCCGCGGGCAGCAATCGGAAAATCATGGGTGCTCCTTACAGAGACCCATACGACGGAGGGTAGGTAGTTGTTCCCTCGGGTGGTTCCGATCCGCACACCGAACTCCGGGCACAGCGTGGTTGGGCGGCGCGAGCTACGCCAGAGCTACCCCTGCTGCCGCGCGTACTGCAAGGCAATCAATCCCTGCGAGTACGTCTTGTTTTCCACCAGCGTGAATTTCCGCTGCGGAAATCCGGCCGGGAAGGCTGGGATGCCAGCGCCGATCAGCACGGGCACGATTCCCAGGTGAATCTCATCTACCAGGTCGGCGGCAAAAAATTCGCGGGCCAGTTCGCCGCCGCCCATCAACCAGATGTGCTTGCCCGGCTCGCGCCGTAACCGCTCCACCAGGGCTGCCGGCGCCTCATTGACGAAGGTAACCCCATCGCGCGGGCCGACGGCCTGGGTGCGCGAGAAAACATAATTGGCCGCCGGTGCATCGAACTTCGCGCCCAGCCGCCGCGCCGCCTCCAGCGTCTTCCGGCCCATCATACTGACGTCTACGCTGGCGAAGAATTCCGCCATCGAAAAATCCTTTGGAGTGAACAGAAAGTCTACGGCGCCATCCGGGCGCGCAATGTAGCCATCGAGGCTGATGCCGACTCCTAAAAGCACCTTGCGCATCAGGCCGCCTGGTTCAGTGGGTCGCGGGGGTCGCGGGGGGTTCCCAGGCTTTCATCAGGATGATGTCTCCGTAATTCGCCTTAAGCACCAGCTTGTGCGCGCCATCGGCGGATTGGCCGGTGAACTGGTGGCCCACGGGCCAGAACCGCCGGTGCGGCCTGCCGGGATAATCGGAAATCACCGCGCCCCAATGGCTGCCGGCCTGGAGCGCGTACTTGTCTTCGGGAGGCACATCCAGGCTGATTTCTCCGCTCCGCACATGGGCTTGAATGTCGCCCGAAACGTTGTAGAAATGCACTTCGCCGTTGCCGTGCTGAACCACAATGGCGGCATCCTTGGGCACCATGATCCGGTATTCCACATCGACGGGCGGCTCGGCCCACGGCGAGTTGAAGGGGAAGCTGTGGTGCGGATAAGCGGTCGTTACCACCACGTCTTTTCCCTGCACCTGGGCGGTAATCTGAACCCTCCCCAATTCCGCGGTGGCCTTAGCCTGCTCCGCGGACGCGAAGAAGCCCTTGGTCGATTTGATGACCGTGACCTCGACCTCCGGGCGATCCCAACCTTCAATTCCCGCTTCGCCAAAGGAGTGCTGCAGGCGCACCACGCCGCCCGCGGGCAGGCTCAGGCGATCGGTATGCGACACCTGGACCTTCTGTCCGGCCAGGAAAGTGGTGGAAGTGTCCGCCGCCGGCAGCAACGCGGCGGTCGTCAGGAAGATTGGTAACAGAATCGAGGCCAGTTGCGGTTGCATTGGCCTCAGTATACCGTGGTCAGGCCGGCCGCTTGGCCAGCGCCAGGGCGCCGTACAGCACGCTGTCATCGCCCAAAGCGGCGGGAACCACGTCGATGCGGGCGGCTGACCAGCCGGTAATCTGGCGGCGCAGCTCGGCGCGCAGCGGAACAAACAGGCGGTCGCCGGCTTTGGAAATTCCGCCGCCGATGACGATGCGCTGCGGATTCAGCAGCATGATAGCGGCCTTCAAACCCAGCGCCAGGTCCACCACGTAGCGGCTGACGAAGGCCGGTTCCTCCATCAGCTCGCGGGCGGTTTTGCCGGTATCGCGCGCCAGCCACAGGCCACAGCACAGGCGCTCCAGGCAGCCGCGCGCGCCGCACAGGCACTCCGGGCCGTCGGGGCGGATGGTCAGGTGGCCGATTTCGCCGCCGTAGGAATCGGCCCCGCGCCAGATGCGGCCGTCCTCATAAATGCCGCCGCCAATGCCGGTGGAAAGCGTTATGTAAAACAGCGGGGAATAGCCGGTGCCGGCGCCGAATTCGGCCTCGCCGAGCGCGCCCACGTTGGCATCGTTGTCCATCACGGCGGGCGCGCCGGTCAGCTCGCGAAGGTAGCCGCAGAGGTCGAAATCGCGCCAGCCGCCCACGTGGGTCGAGAGCACCACGCGCTGCGCCGAGAAGTTCACCGGGCCGCCGAAACCGACGCCACAGAGGTCGAAAGCGAATTCGGAGCGCCACTGGGAGACGATCTGGCGGATCTGCGCCAGCATCCACTCACGGCCGCCCTCCGCGTCGGTGGCGCGCGATTCCCGCCGCACCATGCGGCTGCCGTCGAAAACCGCCATGGAGAATTTGGTGCCGCCGATATCGATTGCCAGGACCACGCCTCAGATTAGCAGAGCTTGCGCCGCGGGAGGCCGCCGGGGCCGATCCAGAAGGGGGCAGCTCGTCGGGCCAAGCGCGCTTGGGGCGCCGGCTCCGTCCGCGGCCGGCATCGCGGGCCCAGAGGTGCGTGTCGAGGCCACTCCAGGGGCGTAAACACGCTACGGATAGTAGCCGCTGATGAACGCCGATGAACGCTGATGAAAACCAAGAATAATCGGCGTTCATCGACGTTCGTCAGCGGCCTGCCGCACCGGCTATGGCATCTTCGATGCGGATCGTCGGCTACTGGTATACCTTGGCGGCCTTCCAGTCGCCGGCCTTCACAATCGACAACTGCGCCGGGTCGATATGCTTGCGGAAAGCGGCCGTCACCTCGGCGGCGGTCAGCGCCCGGATCTTCTGTTCGATCCCCGCGTCCCACATCATCGTCCGGCCGAGCTGCTCGTGGGAGGCCAGTTGGCTCATGAGCGAGGCATCCGTGGATCGCGCCACCACCCGCGCGTCCAGGTAGGCCTTCTTGGCCTCGGCGACCTCGGTGTCCGTGAAGCCTGTGCGCAGGGTACGGGCCAGCTCATCGGTGAAGCTGGACTCCACCTTGGGTCCGTTCATGGGGTTGAGGCTGACGGTGCCGCTGAGCAGGGCGTCATCGCCCTCGGTAGGAATGGCCACCCGGGCGTTGGCGCCGTAACTGAGGCCTTCGCGGTTGCGGATGCGGTCCGAAATATGCGAGGTAATGGGGCCGCCGAAAATGTACCCGGCCAGCAGCATGGCGGGGTAGTCGGGGTCTTCCTCCGACATCTTGAAGCGCACCCCGGCTTCGAACTGCGCATTGGCCTTGTCGGGCGTTTCAATTTTCCGGTTGACGGCCGCTTCGCTCTTAAAGGGAGCCACGATGGGCTTGTAAGCCATGCTCGTGTTCCAGTCGCCCAGCAGCTCGGCGGCGGCCTGCTTCAGCGCGGCCGCGTCCACCGGCCCCACCACCGCAAATACGCCGAAATTGGCGCCGTAAAACTGGTCGTGGAATTTTCGCACTGCATCCAGATTTACCTGCTTCAACTCGGCGATCTGTTCTTCGCGCGTGCCCTGGTAGAGCACGTCGCCCTTCGACCACGGGCTGAGGTGGCGGTTGAGAGTCTCGCTGGCGAGCTGGGTCGGCTCGGTGGGCACGTTTTCCAAGGCCTTGAGGCGCTGGTCGAGCATCTGGTCGAAGTCGCGCTGCGGGTAGGCGGGGTCCTTCAGCAGCTCCACGGCCAGCCGCAGCGCGGGAATGAAATTGGCCGCCGGCGCGGTGATATTGGCATTGGCGCTGGAAACTCCACCGCCGGCGCCGAAACCGCCGCGTCCCCCACCGCCGCCGCGTCCGCCGAAGCCGCCGCCACCGCCGCCCGAAACGGTGATCTGCGCGTTCAGCTTACGCATCTCCTCGGAAATCTGCTGGCGCGATTTGGTCTTGGTGCCGCGCATCAGCAGAGCGCCCGCGAACTGCGCCGCGCCGTTCTGGCCCTTCAAGGTGTTCTGGTCGCCAAAGCGCAGCTCAATGCTGGCGGTCACCATGTCGTTGGCAGTCTTCTTGTGCAGCATCACCAGGCGCATGCCGTTGCCCAGTTTGGCGCGCACCACCCGCGATTCAATGTTCGCCGGGCTGGGGTCGAAAACCTCGGCGCGCGAGATCACCACGGTGCTCTTGTAACCGGTCAGCAGCGCCTCCAGGTCGGGCGTGGCCGGCACCACCGTGCGGTCGGGATTGGGGTCGGGCATGTAATACCCCACCGTCTGGTTGGAAGGCTTGAAGTACATCTTGGCCACCCGCACCAAGTCCTCCGGGGTGACCTTTTCCAGCCGGTCGTGTTGCAAAAACATCAGCCGCCAGTCGCCCTGCGAGATCGCCGTGTTCAATGCGCCGGTGGCGATCGACTGCGAATCCGCCAGGGTCCGCTCCAGGTTGCGCAGCAGGTTGGTCTTCACGCGGTCCACTTCGTCCTTCGAAGGCGGCTCGCCGATCACGCCGTTGAGGGTATCGATGAGCGCCTTCTTAGCGGTGTCCAGCGATTGCGAGCTGTCCAGGTTGGCGCTGAGGAAGACCAGGCCGGGATCGTGCAACTGCTCGAACTGCATGCTCGCGGAGGTGGCCAGCTTGTTATCCACCAGCGCCTTGGTGAGGCGGCCTTCTTCGCCGCCGCCGCCGCCGCGTCCGCCCCGCCCGCCGCGTCCGCCTCCACCGCCGCTCATGATGCCGGCCAGCACCTGCAAGGCCGCCGCATCGGGATGGCCGGCGGCTACGGCGTGGTAGGCCACGATCACTTCCTGGCCCTCGCCCACGCGCCGCAGCGCCACGTAGCGCTCGCCATCCTGCGGCGGCTCCACGGTGTAGTCGGCTACGAGCTTGCGGTCGGGGCGGGGGATGCGGCCCAGGCTCTCGGCCACGAATTGCAGGGTTTTGGATTCGTCGAGGCGACCGGTCACCACCAGCACGGCGTTATCCGGCTGGTAATACTTGTGGTAGAAGGCCGCCGGCCGCTCCACCGGCACGTTCTCCATATCGTCCTTGGAGCCGATGGTGGACTTGCCGTAGTTGTGCCAAAGGTACGCGGTGGCAGCCACGCGCTCGCGCAGGATGCTCTGCGGACTGTTTTCGCCGCGCTCGAATTCGTTGCGCACCACGGTCATCTCGGTATCGAGAATCTGCTTGGTGAACTTGACGTGTCACCATGCGGTCGGCTTCCAGGCCGAGCGCCCATCTCAGATTGTCGTCGCTGGCGACGAAGGTCTCGTAGTAATTGGTGCGATCGTCGGAAGTCGTGCCGTTCCAGTTGCTGGCGCGATCGGTAATCTCCTTCTTTATATCGCGGCCGTTGGTGGTCTGGATGAAATCCAGGTGCTCCAGCAGGTGGGCCATGCCGGTCTCGCCGTAGCCTTCATTCCGCGACCCCACCAGGTAGGTGACATTCACCGTGATCTTGGGTTCGGCCGGGTCCGGATACAGCAAGACTTTGAGGCCGTTGGGGTAATCGTATTCGGTGATGCCCCCCATGGAGGCCTTCTTCTGGACTCCCGGAGGCAGCGTCTGGGCGAATCCGCAAACCCCGAGCAGCAGAGCGACAAGCATTCGATTGCGCATAACCCTTGGATGGCGCAAATGAGGCGGGCGGGGTTACACGGGCGGGCAGAGTCTTCACCGGGGTGAGGCTGTAGGCGGCCCCGCGAGGTGGCAAACCTTTCGCGCGCTAGCGCTGCGCCACGACGGAAATGCAACCCGCCAGATCGGTGCTGATGCGGATCGGCTCGGGGGCACCGGCGAGGCGGATGGAGAGCGACGCGGTAGAGTTTTTGCGCTCCACCGCCAGCGAGACGCCTGGCGTAAGGCCCAGGCGCTCCAGTTCGCGAAGGGCTTCGGGATCGCGGTCGGAAACGCTGCTGATGGTGGCGGGCGTCCCCACCGGCCAACCTGCCAGCGGCGCTTCTTCGCGGAATACGCCGGCTTCGTATTTCTGCGGGATCACGTGCCCGTGCGGATCGACCTCCGGGTCGCCCAGGATGGCCGCCACGCGGTCTTCGAACCGCTCCGAGATGAAGTGTTCCAGGCGCTCGGCTTCGTCGTGCACTTCGTCCCAGGAATATTTCAGAACATCATGCAAGAACAGTTCCAGCAGGCGATGATGCCGCACCAGCTCCCAGGCCCGGCGTTTGCCGCCCGCGGTCAGCCGGACGCCGCGGTGCTTTTCGTACAGAACCAGGGCGGGGCGCTGGGCGGCCAGCTTTTGCAGCATTCCGGTGACGGAAGGTGTGCGGACCCCGAGCCTGACGGCCAAGGCATTGGTGGAGACCCGCGCGTCTTCGGCCCCGCCCATTTCGAGGATCGCCTTGAGGTAGTCATCCACCGATTCCGAGGTCGCGGGCACGGTTGTTTTTGCCGTCACTAATTCGATGATAAGCGAGCCGCGACGGCGTGGCAACCGGCTTCAGGGGATCACCGTTTTCGGGATTTGCGCGGGCGGCGGAAGGCGTTCCCTGACGGTCGCAGCTCGGTTCAAGGCGTGGCGCGTTTGAAGGGTGAAAGAGTGACCGTGAAGGAATTCCCGTGGTCTGGCGGCAACGCTCTCGCAGAATCATTAGCATAGACGTCGTTTACAAGGCGGGTCCTCTGGGCTGCGCCCACCGATCTCCACCAAGCGGCGGGGCCGCTCTCGCGGAATCCAGCATGGACCGGTGTCCCAGGGAAGCGCCGACGAAGCGAGAGTCGCGGTTCGGTAGAGCCGCAACTGGAAAATTCAGGTTGCGCCGTGCCAGGGTGGCAGCTTAGTATTAGGGATGCCTAATTATGGAGGGCGTAGGCGAACTGCCGGCCTCGCGCTCCTGCTTCTGGGGTGGCTGGCGGTCTTCATCGGCTTTCCTGGGCGCCTGCGGGCGCAGGGCGAGACCACCAGCGCGATTGTCGGCACAGTGGCCGACCCGAGCGGCGGCTTCATTGCGGGCGCTACTGTAACGATCGTCGAAACCGAGACCGGATCGAAGCGCACCGCTAAGACCGACTCGTCCGGCCGTTTCGGCTTTCCGCAGTTGCGCCCCGGCCAGTACTCGGTGAAAGCCGACGTCGACGGATTCGAATCGCAGATCAACCAGGCGGTCTCCGCTGGGCTGGGTCAAAGGCAAACCGTGGACTTCGTCCTCAAATTAGCCACCGAAAAAGGCGAGGTGGTGGTGACCGGCGAAGCGCCGCTGGTGAATCCCGCAGAACCCCAACACCGCCACGACGCTGAGCGCCAAGGCGCTGGAGAATCTGCCCAACCCCGGCAATGACATGACCTATCCATTGCAGTTCGCGGCCGGCGCCCTGATCAACACCGCGGGCAGCGGCAATGACTTCGTGGGCGGCACCAACGGCTACGGCAACGTCCAATTCAACGGTCTGCCATCCTTGTCGAACGGTTATATTGTCGATGGGCTGGAGACTAACGATCCACTGACGAACCTGAACAGCGGCCTTTCAACCAACCTGGTGCTGGGCCTGAATTCAATCGCGGAAGTCACTGTCAATACGCTTTCTTACACTGTCGATGAAGGGCGCTACGGAGCGTCGCAGATCAACTATGTTACTAAGTCCGGCGGCGAATCGGTTTCACGGCAATCTGTACGAGCTTTGGAACGGCTCCCGATTCGACGCCGCGGACTTCTTCACTAACTCCACGCCGCGAAATCATAAGCCGCGCTCCACCGTGAACCACTTCGGCGGCAGCCTGGGCGGCCCCATCCGGCGCAATAAGCTCTTCTTCTTCTTCGATAGCGAATGGGTGCGGATTGCATTGCCCATCGTGTCGGCCACCACGGTTCCCACACCCGCCTTCGAGCAATACGTCTTGCAGCAACTGCCGCTGGGCGGCACGGACACGGTGACTGGCTCCACTTATCGGCCGGCGCCGCAACTGGCGCCTTTTTATCAGAAGATGTTCAGCCTGTACCGCGGCACCTCCGGAACGCCGCTGGCCATTTTGGGCTGCCCATTGGCAAGCACCGGAAGCCTGGTGCCGGGCCTGCCGCCCGATGGCGATGGCTGCGCCAACCGCCAGAGCGTCTCGCATTCGAGCGACGACCACGAACAGGTCCAGACGGCGCGTATCGACTACAACATCGACCCGAATAACACTACCTGGTACCGGTTCCAGGCCGATACCGGGTTGCAGGCCGCTTATACCGACCCGATCAACCCGCTGTTCAACGCCCTCTCTCCGCAGCCGCTTTATTCATTTGCCGCGGGCTTCACGCATATCTTCTCTTCCAGTCTGGTGAACTATTTCAACCCGGCGTTTTCGTGGTACGAAAGTCTGTTCGGCCCGACCGATTTCCAGCAGACCCTGGCAGCCTTCCCGATTGTGCTCCAGGGCAGCGGCGCCAACGCGCCCTTCACCACCATTGGCGGCATGGATAACTCCTGGGTGCAGGGGCGGCGAGCCAGCCGCTTTTTCCTCAACGACAATCTGGCGTGGACCATTGGCGGCCATGAGCTGCGCTTCGGGACCAACACCCGAATCTTTCTGCTGAATGATTATGACTTCGGCGAGGGCGTGGTTCCGCTGGTCACTTACACGACGCTCCCGCAGTTCATTTACGGAGTGGCTTCCACGGCCACGAAGACCTTTCCGCTGGCGGACTCCGAACCGTATAACTTCCTGAACCTCGACTTATACGCGCAGGATACCTGGAAAATCACTTCGCGGCTCACCTGGACCTTCGGACTGCGCGCGACCCACAACTCCGATCCGTTCAATCCGCACGACGAGGTGGCGCGGCTGGCTGGGTCGTTCGCATCCATTTCTCATGATGCCAATCAGCCGCTCAACGCGGCCATCCGCACCGGCCTGGGCAACATCTTCGCCTCCACACCGCTGGCGATCCTGCAGCCGCGCACGGCGCTGGCCTACCAGGTTGCGCCCAAAACCGTCCTGCGGACCGGATTCGGACTGTTCAGCGACCTGCTGCCGGGAAGCGTGGTGGACCTGGTGGGCGTCAATCCGCCATACTCCGAGACTTTCCAGGGCGGTCTTCTGGGCACCGTGGGCGGAACGGCGCTTGCACCGGGGGTGCCCTCCAGCGCGGTAGATGCCACCATTGCCGCCAACCGGGTGTTCAACGCGGGCTTCGGGGCGGGAGACTCTCGTGCGCAGCGCCGCTGGCGAATCCGGCCACCTGCCTGCAACCCGTGGCCATGACGGCGGTGCCCGATGGAAAACTACATGCGCCGTATTTCATGGAGTGGAGCTTCGCCGTGGAACACCAGGCCGGGAACACCGTCAACCTGCGGGCGCAGTATGTAGGCACGCGCGCGGTCAATCAGCCCTATACCACCCAGGTGAACGGCTACCAGACGGTCTGCCCGGGCTGCTTTGCGCCGTTCCCCTACGGAGGCCCGCTCGACCCGCGCTTCGCCGCGGTCACCCAGCTTCCACCGGCGCCAACAGCCACTACAACGGCCTCCAGACCACCGCCGAAAAACGGCTGTCGGCACGGAGTGCAGCTTCAGGCCAATTACACCTTCAGCCGCTGCATCGATACGGTATCGAACGGGGGGTTTCTGCCGTTCTCGGCCGGGGGAATTCTTTCGCCGATTCCCGGCGACCTGCAGCGCGACCGCGGCCCCTGCGATTACGACGTGCGGCACAACCTCTCCGCCAGCTTACGTGTACGATCTGCCGGGACCCAAGGGCGCCTTCGGGCGCAGCCGCCTGGGCGCGGCGCTGAAAGGCTGGCAGGTGTCGGGAACGGCGTTCTGGCACAGCGGCAGTCCGTTCTCGGTCGAAAGCGCGCCCTTTTCGGCCAATGGAAACGGCATCGTGAATGGCAGCGGCCCGCAGTTCGCCAGCGCCGTGGCCGGCGTCGCGCAATACGCCCACGGCCCGATTCCCGGCGTCACCCAGCCCGGCACGATTCAATGGCTGAACCCGAACGCCTTCGTGTCGGCGGTCGACCCGAGCACCGGCGCGTGCCTGGGCGGCGACACCCCGGCGGCCTGCCAATTCGGCAACCTGGGGCGCAACTCCCTGCGCGGTCCGGACTTCACCTGGAGCGACCTGTACCTCACCAAGTGGTGCGCGCTGGGCGAGCGCGTGAAGCTGCGCATCGACGGCCAGTTTTTCAATCTCTTCAACCATCCTAATTTCGGACTCCCGGTGCTGGGCTACGCCGGCATTCCCGGCAAGCCTTCCACCCAGACCGGCTTTGGCGCCTTCACCTACACCACCTCGCCGCCCACCGGGCTGCTGGGCGTGGGCCTGGGTGGCGACAGTTCGCCGCGCATGATCGCCTTCCAGGCACGCCTGGAATTCTAAAGCGCGCCCGCGACAACTCCGATACACTGAACTGTGCCCAGCATCTATTCGCTGAAGCCGCGGTTTCAAGCCCTGTTGCGCCCGCTGGTACGGGTGCTGGCGCGCGCGGGAGTTACCGCCAACCATGTGACTCTGGCGGCCTGCGCGCTTTCGGTGCTGATCGGCTGGTGGGTGGCGGCGCACATTGAATCGCGCGGGCTGCTGCTCATCCTGCCGGGCTTCCTCTTCGTGCGCATGGCGATGAACGCCATCGACGGTATGCTGGCGCGCGAGTTCGGGCAGAAATCGCTGCTGGGGGCCTACCTGAATGAACTGGCCGATGTGGTTTCGGATGCCTTTCTGTACCTGCCGTTCGCCTTTCTGCCGGCTTTCGAAGCGCTCTGGATCGGCGCCGTGATCTGGCTGGCGGCGCTTTCGGAGCTGGCCGGAGTGCTGGCGCTGATGGTTGGCGCCGCGCGGCGCTATGACGGCCCCATGGGCAAAAGCGACCGCGCCTTCGTGTTTGGCGCCATGGCGCTATGGATCGGCGCAGGGGGCGGCTTGTACCCGTGGGTGGCATGGCTGTTCCCCAGGTTGCTCGCCCTGCTGCTGGCGGCTACAATTGTGAACCGGGTGAAAGGCGGACTCGCGGAAGCGCACGCTCGTGCGTAGATAGCGATGCCGTTGGTTAACGTTCCCGTTACTGTATGCGAATTCCCGAAGAGCGATTTTTTGCGGCCGGCGATGGAACCCGCCTGTTCTATCGCTATTGGCCGGCGGCCGTCGCGCCGGCCCCACGAGCGGTGGTCCTTTTTCATCGCGGCCACGAGCATTCGGGCCGCTTGCAGCACATTGTGGACGAACTCGATTTGCCCTCCACGGCGATGTTCGCGTGGGACGCCCGGGGCCACGGGCGTTCAGTGGATGACGCTCCCGCCGCGCCGGCTTCCATCGGCACGCTGGTCAACGATGTAGACGCGTTCGTGCGGCATATTGCGAACGCCTACGGAATTGCCATCGCGGATATGGCGGTGTTGGCGCAGAGCGTGGGCAGCGTGCTGGTGGCCACCTGGGTGCACGATTATGCGCCGCCCATCCGGGCGATGGTTCTCGCTTCGCCGGCTTTCAGCGTGAAGCTGTATGTGCCGCTCGCGCGCCCGCTCTTGAGTCTCCGTTACCGCCTGTTCGGCAACTTCTACGTGAAATCGTACGTGAAGCCGCGGGCGCTGACGCACGACCCGGAGCGCATCGCTTCGTATTTAACCGATCCGCTGATCCGCCGTCCGATCGCGGTCAATATACTGCTGGCGCTCTACAGCACCGCGGACCGCGTGATCGCAGATGCGCAGGCCATTCAGGTTCCCACGCAGGTGTTGATTTCGGGCGCCGACTTTGTGGTGCACCACGAGCCGCAGCACCGCTTCTTCGAGCGGCTGGGGTCGAAGGTGAAAGAGAAGCACGTACTGCCGGGCTTCTATCACGACACATTGGGTGAAAGAGACCGAGGCCCGGCCATCGCCAAGGTCCGCGCTTTTATCGAGAAATGCTTCGCCGCACCGCCCGACCAGCCCTCGCTGCTGGAGGCCGACCACGCCGGCTACACGTATGACGAATTCGAGCGCCTCAGCCGCCCGCTGCCCGCGCTTTCGCCAAAGGCGTTGAATTTCGCCCTCACGCGCATCGGCATGCGCACCGGCGGGCGGCTCTCTGAGGGGATTCGCCTGGGCCTGGCAACCGGCTTCGATTCCGGAAGCACCCTGGATTACGTGTACCGCAACCGGCCCGCGGGTACCACGCCGCTGGGCAAGTTCATCGACTGGAGCTACCTGAACTCGATTGGCTGGCGCGGCATCCGCATCCGCAAACAGCACCTGGAGCGCCTGCTCACCCAGGCGATGGCGGCGCTGCGGGCGGCGGGGCGCCCGGTGCGCATCGCCGATATTGCCGCGGGGCACGGGCGGTACGTGCTGGAGGCCATCGAGACGTTGGCGGAAAAGCCCGATAGCGTTCTGCTCCGCGACTTCAGCGAGATCAACGTGCGCGACGGCGCGGCGCTGATCCGCAAGAAAGGCATGGAGGCGATTGCGCGCTTCGAGAAAGGCGACGCGTTCGACCGGAAATCCGTGGCCGCCCTCGCGCCGCGGCCCACCGTGGGGGTGGTCTCGGGGCTGTACGAGCTGTTCCCCGCCAACGGCGCCATCCGCGAATCGCTGGCCGGCTTCGCGGAGGCCATCGAACCGGGCGGATACCTGATTTACACCGGGCAGCCGTGGCACCCGCAACTGGAGCTGATCGCCCGCACTCTTTCCAGCCACCGCGACGGCAAGCCCTGGATCATGCGGCGCCGGACGCAAGCCGAGATCGATCAGTTGGTGGAGGCGGCCGGCTTCCGCAAGACCGCGGAACTGGCGGATGACTGGGGCATCTTCACCGTCTCCATGGCCCAGAGGGTTGGCAGTTGATGGCCGCGGCCGCGCCCCAACCGCACGCCGCAGGAGAAGGCCGCCCGTGGGCCCTGGCGATGCTGTGGCTGGTCGGCCTGACACCCTTTTTCTTCCTGAGCTACGGCTTTGCCAACTGGGTGACCGGCCTGCGCCACAACGTGCCGGAGCTGGCTTTCGGATGGGAGCGCCACATTCCGTTTTGGCCCTGGACCATCGTGCCGTACTGGACCACCGATTTTTTCTACGCGGGATCGCTGCTGCTGTGCCGCACGCGCGCCGAGCTCCGCACGCAGGGCCGCCGGCTGCTGGCGGTACAGGCGATTTGCGTGGCCGGATTCCTGCTGTGCCCCTTGCAATTCCGCTTCCCGCGGCCAGCGGCCAGCGGACTCTGCGGCCAATTGTTCGATGCGCTGATGAGCTTCGACCGGCCCTTCAACCAGGCGCCCTCGCTGCACGTCGCCTTGACGGCGGTGCTTTGGGCGGCCTACAGCCGGCATCTGCGGGGGTGGTGGCTGGGGCTGGTGCGCGGCTGGTTCGTGCTGATGGCGCTCTCCACGCTGACCACTTACCAGCACCATTTCATCGACCTGCCCACGGGGCTGTGGGCCGGGCTGTTCGCGGTGATGCTGTTTCCGACACGCATCCGGCCTGGGGTGGAGCAATCGACCGACCCGCTGCGGTTCCGGCTGGCCGCCGCATATCTCGCGGGCGCGGCGATTGCCACCGTGCTGGCATGGCGCCTCGGCGGATTGGCCTGGCTTTTGTTGTGGCCGGCGGCGGCGCTGGCAGTGGTGGCTGCGATTTATGCACTCGGCCTGCCGGAGCTGTTTGGTAAGTCCGAATCCGGCGCGCTGACCCCGGCGGCCATAGGCGTGCTCGCGCCGTATGTTGCAGGCGCCTGGCTTAGCTCACGGTGGCACACGCGCCGCGAGGCCCCCGCGGAGGAAATTGCGAGCGGCGTCTGGCTGGGGCGGATTCCGCGCCGCGCCGAGAGGGAGGCGGCGGGGTTCTGTTCGGTGGTCGATGTGACGGCCGAAATGCCCTTCTCGAGCGACGGCGTGGCTTACGGCTCGATCCCAATGCTTGACCTGCTCACCCCGTCTGTCGCCCAATTGGACGCGGCAGTGGCGGCGATTGAAGGTTTGGGGCGCGCCCGGCCCACGCTGGTGTGCTGCGCGCTGGGCTATTCGCGGAGCGCCGCGGCGGTGGCGGCATGGCTGGTGGCCACGGGCAAAGCGCCCTCGGCCGCGCAGGCGATGGACTTCATCCGCGCGCGGCGGCCGTCCATCGTGCTGCGGCGCTCGTACCGCGCCGTGTTGGAGGAATTCGCCGGCATGAGGACGCCACGATGAAGCCGGAATTCGAATGCGCCGTGGCTGCCGGCTTTCTGCGCTCGGGCCAGGTTCTCTCCAACTGCGCGAACTGCGCCGCGCTGATCGCCGCGGGCGGAGCGCTGCTGGCGCACGCTCCGGCCGCACGCCTGCTGTTCACGACCTCGGTTCTATGCTGGCCCGCGGGCTGCTACTTCGCCATGCGGGTGGCCATCGACGCGCGCCTGTTCTGCGAACTGGGCCGCGAGGGGGCCGAGGGCGGCCAGGCGCTGGATGAAGTGCTGCACGCGTGGGGTCTGGCGAACCCGAAACCTGGACGAACCGTGGCCGAGCGGAGCCGCGGCGCGCTCCGGCTGTGGCGCCGGCAGATGGCGGCGGTGGCGGTGCAACTGGCCGCCATGGCGGCAGGCCTGCTGGCGCTGGCGTGGAGCGGCTGATGCTCGGTCTGGCGAACCCGAAACCTGGACGAACCGTGGCCGAGCGGAGCCGCGGCGCGCTCCGGCTGTGGCGCCGGCAAATGGCGGCGGTGGCGGTGCAACTGGCCGCCATGGCGGCAGGTCTGCTGGCGCAGGCGTGGAGCGGCTGATGCTGGAACCTGTGGTGGGAACGGCCATTACCGGGACCACCTGGCTTCTGACCGGAGCGCAGGCGCGCTGGCTGGGTTGCGGCCCCGCAGACGTGCAGCGCGTGTATTTCGCCAACCACAGCAGCCATGCGGATTTCGCCCTCATCTGGTCGGTGCTTCCGCGCGCGCTCCGCCGGAGGACGCGGCCCGTCGCGGCGAGCGATTATTGGGAGCACGGCGCGATCCGAAGATACCTGATTCACCGCGTGTTTCACGGCGTCCTGGTGGACCGCGGGCGCATCTCGCGCGAACATAATCCGATTGCCGATTTGTGCCGCGCCCTGGAAGAAGGATCGTCGTTGATTCTTTTTCCGGAAGGCACGCGCGGCACCGGCGAGCAAGTGCAGCCGTTCAAGTCCGGCATCTTTCACCTGGCGCAGGCCTACGCCAAGGCGGAACTGGTGCCGGTGTGGATTGCCAACTCGTACCGCGTGATGCCCAAGGGGCTGGCGATTCCCATTCCGCTGCTTTGTTCGGTAGCATTTGGAAAACCGTTGCGGCTGGAGGCCGGCGAGCACCGACAGGATTTTCTGGATCGCCTGCGCCAGTCGCTTGTTGAATTGGGGAAAGTATGAACACGCGCGAAGGGCTTCTCACACTGGCCGGGTTGGGCGGCGCGCTGGTATTGGCCAGCCTGGTGGCGCTGATTCTCCGGCTGCGGGCCGGGCCGCAACCCAACCCCGTGCTGGACAACCTGAGCGCGCGCATCAAGGCGTGGTGGGTGATGATCGGCCTGCTGGGCGGAGCGTTTCTGGCCGGCCGCACCTCGGTCATCGTGTTGTTCGCGCTGGTCTCGTTCTTTGCCCTACGCGAGTTCCTGACCCTGACGCGCACGCGCCGCGGGGACCATGCCGCCATCTTCATCAGCTTCTTCGTGGTTCTCCCGATGCAGTATTGGCTCATCTGGGCCAATTGGTATGGCTTCTTCGCTATCCTGATTCCGGTTTACGCATTTCTGATTCTGCCGATCGTGGCGGTGCTTTCCGGCGATACCCACGAGTTCATGGCGCGGACCGCGGAAACCCAGTGGGGCTTGATGATCAGCGTCTATTGCATCTCGCACGTGCCGGCACTGCTGACCCTGGATATTCCCGGCTACCAACGCCGCAACGCGCTGCTGATGGTCTTCCTGCTGATCGTGGTGCAATCGAGCGACGTGCTCCAGTACGTTTGGGGGAAGCTGCTGGGGCGGCATAAGATTGCGCCGGCGCTTTCGCCCTCGAAGACCGTGGAAGGCTTCGTCGGCGGGATCGCTCTCGGCAACCGCCCTGGGCGCCTGCCTGTGGCGCATCACGCCGTTTCGCCCGTGGCAGGCCGCGGCCATGGCGCTGGTCGTGACGTTGATGGGCTTTCTGGGAGGGTTGGTGATGTCGGCCATCAAGCGCGACCGCGGCGTGAAGGATTGGGGCAACCTGATCGAAGGCCACGGAGGCATGTTGGACCGGCTGGATTCGGTGGCCTTCTCCGCGCCGATCTTTTTTCACCTGACAAGGTACTTCTTCACGCCGTGAGGGGGCGGATGTGGCGGCGTTTACTCGGGACTTGTTTCCTCGAAGCCCGCCTCCACCAACTCCGGGACAGTGAAGATTTTCCGGATACCGGCGCCAGCGACCCGGTGGACGCCGCCAGCCTCTTCAAGGCGCTCCCGGATGCCGGCGATTTGCGGTTCGGAAAGATGCAGCGCCTTCATGGCTTTGGTGAGGCCGGGGAACTTGAGGCGTTTTGTTGCGTACCGCGGGCCCCCACCGCGGGGCCGGGCAATCAAGCCGGTACATGCCCTCCGATTCCGCGCGTACAGCGACTTCATAGGGCTGGTACTCGTAATCCCCAAAGCGGTTGATGACGGCGTTGCGCCCATCGGGAAAGACCGC
Source organism: Bryobacterales bacterium (assembly GCA_963803725.1). Classification (GTDB taxonomy): domain Bacteria; phylum Acidobacteriota; class Terriglobia; order Bryobacterales; family Bryobacteraceae; genus JOPF133. The sequence goes on from CAWDOH010000036.1 coordinate 22,575, forward strand.
CTGGATCCGGAGTTCGCCGCCCGCTGCGTGGATATAGTTCCGTAGCGTGCTCAGGTACATGTCCGCCCGGCGCTCGATTCGCGAAATGGAACTTTGCGGCACGTTCAGCATTTCCGCCATATCTGCTTGGGTGAGATGTTGCGCGTTGCGTAGCTCTTCGAGCGCCATCCGTTGGAGGCTCTTCGCGCACCAGTCGGCAGTTGTCTTCGCGGCTCGCAGGATCCATTTTCGTCTGCAGTTCCTTGTAATTTCGTGCCATCGAATCTTCTCCTCCCTCCCCCACCGATGCCAGGCATGGCGGTGTTTGGCTTATGCGTCCTCAAGTTCTTGCAAGTGCCGGTCGTTGATTTTGTCTGCTACGGGCACATACTCCTCATACCAGCGATTGTTCCCCGTCTTATCCCCGCCAATCAACAGCAGAGCTACCCGCCGTGGGTCGAACGCGGGGCTTGCGCAAGGAAACCGCGCGCATCAACCGGATTATCCAAGCGGAGTTTGGCCGCATCGAGCCTGAGTAGGCGCATCGCCTCGCCCTACTCTTGCCGCAGCGCCCGCGTCGGGTCCACCTTGGCGGCGCGCTGCGCGGGAATCCAGCAGGCGGCCATGGTGGCTGCGCCGAGCAGCGCCGGGACGCCTAGTAAGACGGTCGCGCCGAGGGAGTCGGCCCCGATCACAAAGTTCGGGAGAATGGTGCGCGCAATCGGAATCACCAGCGCCAGTCCAATTGCCAGCCCGACCGCAGTGAAAATGGCGCCCTGGTTCAGCACCATGCGCATGACGCGCGAAGGCGACGCGCCCACCGCCAGGCGGATGCCGATTTCGCGGGTCCGCCGGCTCACGGCGTAGGCCACCACTCCGTACAGCCCGATCACCGCCATGAACAGCCCCATCACGCCAGTGGCCGTCACGATCTGGGCAATCAGCCGCGGCCCCAGCATCGCGCGATCGTGGAAAAATGTGGCCATGGTGCTGATGCGGAAGATCGGCATGTCGGGATCGAGCGCCCGAACCTGTTGCCGTACGACAGCCGCGAACGCCGCCGGATCGGCCGCGGTCCGCATCTCCACGTACATCTGCGAGCTGTAGTCCTGGGAATAGGGGGTCCACAGGGCTTCAGTGGCCGGTTCAGCCCAATAGAAATAAATTCCCTGTTTGGCCACGCCGATAACTTGCAGTTCGGGACCATCCGCGGAATCCAACCGGAAACGCCGGCCGATGGGGTCGCTCTCCCCGAACAGCTTGTGGGCGAGCGCTTCATTGACGATGGCCACGCGCGGCGATTTCGCCGTGTCGCGCGAATCGAAACCGCGCCCGCTAAGAATCTTGGTTTGCATCAGCGGGAAGAAGTGGTCATCCACCTTATATGAGGTCGCGGTCGGCGCATTCCCGGATGTCCGCGGCTGCGCGCCTTCGGCCAGATACTTGCGCACCGTCTGTCCGGTGCTGTACGGAATCGAAGAGGACATCGAGACCGCATTCACCCCGGAGCTTTCGCGAAGACGGTCGGTCAGCTTCTGGTAGAAGTCGCGCGTCTTCGCCTCGTCATACCGCTGGATGCTGGTGTCCAGGGAGAAGAAGAGCGTGTGATCCAAGCGGAAACCGGGATCGATGCGCCAGGCGGCTTGAAATCCGCGGATGCAGTCGGCCGAAATCACCAGCAGGACGACCGACAACGCGAGCTGCGCAGCAACCAGCACGTTCCGTCCGGTCACCAGTCCCCGCAGGATCGAAATCCGCGCCGGACCGCTGTCGCTTGCCTTGATGGTAGAGGCGAGATCGCCCCGCGTGGCTCGCAACGCCGGAACCAATCCGAAAGCCACGCCCGTCACCAGCGAAACAATCACGCTGAACGCGAGCAGCCGCGTGTCCATCTGTATGCCCAGAGAGACCGGGAAATCGGACGGAATCGGAATGGCCCGCAGGAATTGCACGCCCAGGTAGCCGACCGCGATTCCCGCCAGGCCTCCCGCAGCCGCCAAGAGCAGGCTTTCGGTGAGAAGCTGCCCGACCAGGGCGCCCCGCGAGGCGCCGATAGCCATGCGGATGGCGATCTCCCTGGCGCGCGCGGTGCCGCGTCCCAGCAGCAGATTGGCGACATTGGCGCAGGCAATCAGCAGGACGAGTCCGGTGATGCCCAACAACGTGAGCGACAAGGTGGCATCCGTAGGATCGTTTTCGAAGCGCGCGCGCACGTAGCCCAGCACCGTGACCGTCCGGTCGCGGTTCGTTTCGGGGTATTGCGCCGCCAGGCCGCGCGCTGCGGTACGCAGTTCCGCCTGCACTTCAGGCACGCTCACGCCCGGCTTGAGGCGGCCCAACAAAGTCGCGCCGCGGGCCTTCCGCGAGCTGAGATGGTCGGGTTTGGCGCCGGGAACGGCCTGCTCGTAGGCATGCATCGGTATATAAATGTCGGGATTCACGAACGCCTGCGGCCCCGTGAAATTCTGCGGCGCGACGCCGATGATGGTGAATTCGGAGCCGTTCACGCGAATCCTCCGCCCCAGCACCGAACGGTCGCGGGCGAAGTCGCGGTCCCACATGGGAAAGCTGATCACCGCCACCAGGTCGCGATCCGCAACGGCGTCTTCGTCGGCGCGGAACCCGCGCCCGAGCACCGGCCGGATGCCCAATCCGCTGAAGAAATTCCCGCTGACGGCGGCGTTGAGGTTGTACTGCGGAACCTGGTTCACATGGGTGGCGATTCCGGCGAAGAAGAATTCATAACAGGCCAGAGCCTGCAGCGTTTTGGTATGGTCGCGCAGGTCCACGTAATCGGCATACGACGTATTACCCAGGCGCGTGTCCGGGGTGGTCGAGTCCACCTCCACAATTCTGCCGGAATCGGGAACCGGCAGCGGGCGGAGCAGCACTGCGTCCACGTAGCTGAACATGGCGGTGTTGGCGCCAATGCCCAGCGCCAGCGAAACGATAGCAATGAGCGCGAAGCTGGGAGACTTCGCGAGAGTACGGACGGCAAAGCGCAGATTAGCCGCAAATCTCATACAGAGAGTATACGGAAAGAAACGCCAACCGTTCCATCTCTGCCGGCAACCGCCCGCTGACCTTACCGCCGCTGCAGTTTGGTGACCACATAGCCGAGCGGATCGTCGGCAGATGGGCCGGCTCCGCAGACCTTGGAACGCTCGGGCCAGAGCTTCTCGACGGCGGCCAGGTTGGCTTCCTCGGCTTCGTTCCAGGAGCCTGGCCGCGCGGTGTGCGCCAGCGTGGTTTGGGCGGCCTGCACGTCCGCTTTGACGTCGTCCGGCTGCGTCGCCGGATCACTCGCGCAAGCGGTCAACTGCGCCACGGTCTGGCTCAGCAGGTCGCGGCTGCGCTGGAAGCGGTCGCGAGCGGAGAGGCCGCGCAGGGTCGGATCGAGATCCAGGATTCGCTGGCACAACTCCGCCTTCCGCCCGGCCGTTGTATCGCCGGGGTTGGTCTTCACGGCATCGCGGTAGGCAGCCAGCGCGGCATTGTAATCGCCCAGGGCGAACTCGGCATCGCCCAGCCCTTCCAACGCCGCAGTCTCGCGGTCATCCTGCCTGGCCACCTCGCCGTACAAATCGGCAGCCTGCTTGTATAAACCCAGGTCCGTGCACATCTGCGCGATCTGTTTGCGTTCCGCCACGTCCGTGGGACTGTTGGCTACCAGGGTCATCAGCTCCGCCTGCGCTTCGGTCTTGCGGCCGGCCTTTTCCAGCGTCTGAATTAGCTCGATGCGCGCTTCCACCCGGCGTTCCTCAAGAAGATCGGGCCAGGTTCCGTAAATCGCGCGCTGGTAGTGGGTAACTGCGTTGGCGGTATCGCCCTGCGCGGCCAGCACCCGCGCCAGGCCCAGGTTGGCGCGTCCGCTCGAAGGCTGCTCGCGCAGGATCTCGTTCCAATAGATCTTGGCCTCGTCCCAACTGTGGGCGCTGGTCAAAGCTTCGGCCAACGCCATCCGATGCTCCAGGTTGTGGGAAATCGAAAGCGCGTCGCGGTATTGTTCGATGGCCTCCTCGTAGCGGTCCTTGGCCATGTATGCGTTGCCGGCTTTGAAGAAATTGTCGGCGCGCGTGCTCCGTTCGGCGCGGTAGGAGTAGTTCAGGAAGGCAATCAGCATGGCCAGCGCGACCATGACCGTCACCACCCCGGCCAGCAACCGCGTCTGCGGGTGAGCCGTCCTGGCGGGAGCAGCGGCGGGGGTACCCCACGGGCCGGGCGCTTTGCCGATGCCATAGGCAGCCAGGATGTCTTTCAGAGAAACCACCGCCTTCAGGTCGCGCACATTGGTACGGCTCACTACCGGCAGCACGTCCAGGGAACTGCCGGCCATCCGGCGCAGGGCTTCGTCCAGCAGATGGTCGGCGTGAACGTGAGGGAAGCGGGCTTCGGTGATCTCTTCCACCGGACCGGGATCGGGAACCAATTCGCCCAGCGGCTCCCAGCCGCGGCCCGTCTCCATGGCCATTTCCAACATCTGCGCGGTCACCATGCCGCGCAGGCCGATGGCGTCCACCACCGGCCAGGCTCCCAGGTCGTCTTCTGCGGCCACTGCCTGGGAGACGGTCTGGTTGGCGTCGAAGACGAGGGAAGGCCGGCGCAGGGCATTGCCTACCATCAGCAACTGTTCGCGGGCCTTGGCGCCCGAAGGCAGGCGAATGCCGTCCTGCTCCAGCAGCGCTTCGTAGATCGGCTCTTCCTGCAGGCGGCTGGAGATGAAATAGCTGATCAGGTTGGCGATCATCAGCGGCACGATGATGGAGTAGTCGCGCGTGATTTCGAAGACCATGATCACGCTGGTGAGCGGCACGCGAATGATGCCGGCGAAAGCTGCCCCCATTCCCACCAGCGCGTAGGCGCCCACGCTGCCGGTATAATCGGGCAGCAGCAGGTGGGCCACGCCGCCCAGCGCACCGCCGGTCATCGCGCCCATGAAGAGGGCTGGGCCGAAAATGCCGCCAGCGTTGCCCGAGGAATAGCAGGTGGCCGTGGCGATGACTTTGAAGATCGCCAGCAGGGCCATGGTTTTGATCACCATCTGGCCGTTGAGCGCCTCGCCTACGAAGTTGTAGCCCACACCCAGCACGCCCGGGAAGAACCAGCCCAGCAGCCCTACCGTGAGACCGCCCACGCCCGGCAGGAACCACTGGCTCCACTGCGGCATGGCCAGAAACTTTTTGCGCTGCCACAACAGCAGCTTCACGAAGGCCACCGAAATCAGACCGCCCACCACGCCCAGCACGGCGTAGCAGAGGAACTCGATGGGGTGCACAAGCTGGTAAGCCGGCACGTGAAACAGCGGCTCATCGCCCAACAGCAGGTGCAGCACGATCCAGGAAGTGGCCGAGCCGAGCACGATCGACCCCAGCACCGGCGCGTGCATGTCGCCCATCACCTCTTCGAGCGTGAACAGCACCGCCGCAATCGGCGTATTGAACGCAGCCGCGATGGCGGCCGAGGCGCCCACCGGAACCAGCGCCTTGACGCTCGCCGTGCTGAGCCCCAGCCGCCGTCCCAGTACCGAGGCGATTCCGCCGGCCACCTGCACCGACGGGCCTTCGCGGCCCAGTGCCACGCCGCTGGCGAGCGACGCGGCGCACAGCCAGAACTTGCCCATCACCGTGCGAAGGCTGATGTAGCCATCGCGGACATACAGCGCCGTCTTGGTTTGCGGGATGCCGCTGCCGCGCGCGTTCGGAAAATAGCGGAACAGCAGCAGGCCGGTGGATACCGATCCGACCACCGGGAGCACCAGGCGCCGCCAGGCCGCGCCTCCCGCGGGATATAGCTTGGCGCTCCAATTTTCCGTGAGCAAAATAAACGCCACCACTACCAGGCCCACTACCGCGCCGATGATCAACGTAAGAACCAGCAGAATCTTGTCTTCGTATGGATAAATCGGCGCTGCTTTTGGTTCGATGGTGTCCAACACACCCCCCTTAAAGATTCATAGTACCGGTCCGGACGCGGTTTGGGAAATGTGGCCGGCCACACAGGGCCGCGGCCAGAAGGGGTAAACGGTGCGGCAGGAGGGGCAAACGGCTCGTGGCCGAAGGCGCAACCGCCGACGGTCGGACGGGTCGATCCTCAGCGGGATGAGTGCAACGGAGCGCGCCGGATGCATAGTGGCCCGTGGCCGAATGAGGGTCGGCCGGATGCGTCACGGTCCGTGGCCGCGGCGACCGGGGCCACGCCCTGCTGCCGAATGAGTATTGGCATGCGGCCGAATGAGTATCGGCCCGCGGCGGGGTTGGTCACGGCCCGCCGCGGAATGCGTAATGATGGATGCATGGAGGAAGTCGAATCCCAGGCCGCCGTGGCCATCGTGCACGCGCTCGAACCGGTCGAATCGGTGTTGCTGATGCGCCGCTCAGAGCGCGAAGGCGACTCGTGGTCGGGCCAATGGTCGCTGCCGGGCGGCCGCCGCGACCCTGGCGACCCTGACTTGCTGCAAACCGCTTTGCGCGAACTGGAAGAGGAGTGCGGCATCCGGCTGCGGCGTGACCAGATGGAGCAAGCCATGCCCGAGCGCGTGGCACGCCGCCGCACACCGCCGTATCTTAGCGTGGCGCCGTTCGTATTCCGGGTGGCGTCGCAGTTGCCCACCACGCTCGACGCGCGCGAGGCGGTGGAGGCGCTGTGGGCGCCGCTGGCCATGCTGCGCGACCGCCGCCGCCACGCGCTCGGTCCGGTGCCCGGCCGCCCCGCGCGCACGCTGTTTCCCGGCATCGCGCTGCGCGGCGCGCCGCTATGGGGCTTCACCTACCGGCTCGTGGAGGATTGGCTGGGCCTGGGCGTCCCGGCCGGCGCCGGACCGCAGGCCGCGCAGGCCATCCTGGATTTCCTGGCCGCCGGCGGCTGCCTGGTGGAGCACGGCTGGGCGGAACGAGAAGCCGTGGTGCATAGCGCCATCCCCGCCGAAACCGTGCTGGCGCACTTCTCCGAGCCGGGCAATCTGCACCCCGCCATCAACTGCCTGGAAGCCTCGCCGGAACTGGTCCGCATCCTGGGGCCGGAGTGGGAAGAGTATCGCATCCGGGCCGCGGCGCTGCCGCCGGATCTCACCTGAGGCACCGATGCCCCTTGCATGGAAGGTCTGGGTTATCGCCGGTTGCGCTGCACTGGCGGTCGCCCAAGCTCCGCCACCGCGGCCCCGTTTCGACGTCGCCGCCATCAAGCTCCACATCACCGGAGGCAACCTGGTTCGGGTCCAGCCCCAGCCCGGCGGAAGGTTGGCCGTGGAGAACGCTCCGCTGCGGTCGCTCATCGAAACCGCATACGATATCCAGGATTATCAGCTCTCGGGAGGTCCGCGGTGGCTCCTTTCCGCTCGCTATGACATCCAGGCCAAGGCGGAAGGCCATGCCCCGGCCAAACAGACTGTCGGGCCGATGCTGCAGGCGCTTCTCGAAGACCGGTTCCGTCTGAAGGTCCATCGCGAAACCCGGCAACTGCCGGTCTACGAACTGACCATCTCCCGGCGCGCCGCGAAATTGCCGCGCGCACGGCCGGGCACTTGTCTGACCTATAATCCGGACTTGCCGCTGCCGCCCATGCCCGCGCCAGGACAGCGGGCCCCGGTTTTCTGTGGTTTCCGCGGGTTTGGATTCGATGGGCCAAACCGTACTCTGGAGATAGCCGGCGTGAGCATGGCGGAATTGGCGGCCAGCCTCTCCGCGGGAGAACTGCGAACCCGGATCATCGACAAGACCGGACTCACCGGCACATTCGACGTCCACCTGAAGTGGATCGCCGATCCGGTTTCGGCACCACCGATCGGTCCATCGGCGCCGCCGGCCGATACCAACGGCCCGTCCCTGCTGTCCGCTATCCAGGAGCAGCTTGGGTTGAAGCTGCAGCCGGCCAAAGGGCCGGTGGACGTACTGGTCATCGATCACCTCGAGAGGCCGTCCGCCAACTGAGACCTACGGTGCCACCGCCCGTGCACCATATCCACTCACGCCCGCCCTTCTGAGAGTAGAATGACAAAGGCCCCACACCAATTAAAGGAGAAACACTTGTGAACCGTTCCGCCATGATCGCCCTGGCCGCCGCGTTGTCGGCCGCACCCGGGCTTTTCGCGCAGCCACTGGCCTCATTGATCACGGAGTCCAGAAATTCCTATAACAACGTCAAGAACTATCTGCTGAAGGCCGCCGACAAGATGCCGGAAGAGGCTTACAGCTTTAAGCCTACGCCCGAATTACAGACCTTCGGCCAGCGTGTGGCGCACGTGGCCGGCGAGATCGGCCAGTGCAGTACCCTCACCGGCGAGCGCAAAATGACCGATGCCAACTCCAAAACCGCTAAGGCCGACCTGGTAGCCTCGCTCAAAGCCTCCTTCGACGCCTGCGACGCAGCCTGGGATGCCATGAACGAGAAAACCGCCATGGAGATGGTGGCCGGCCGCGGAGGCTCCCAGCGTACTAAGCTCGGCGTGCTCATCGGCAACACCCAGCACATCGATGAAGTCTACGGCACCATGACCGTCTACATGCGGCTGAAGGGCCTCGTGCCGCCATCGAGCGAAGGCCGCGGCGGCGGCATGCGCAAGTAAACTCCGCCGCAGGAGTTGCGGGATGGTCCGCGTCAGGGAGAGGCGCAACCGGTTATCATCGAAGGCATGGTTCGCTTGTCTCGCTTGCTGGCGGGCGCGGTGTGCGCGCTCGCGGCTGTCCCGCTTTACGGCGCCGGCACCATGGTGGTCTTCGATCCCTCCACGCCCGCCACCGGTCCGTTCCCGACCGATTTCCTCACCACCTTCGATGCCCTTCAGAAAACCGGCATGCGCATCAATATGCCGGTGCCGGATTGCAACACTCAGTACACCGCCTGCCAGGAGGGCGCCCTGCTCGACCAGTTGGATGGGTTCAGCGTCCGGGCCCGCGCGCAGGTGCATTTTTCGGGGCCCGTCAACACCGGTACGCTGGCGAACGGCGTGTTCTTTGTGGCGCTCGCCAATGTCACCCAGGAAGAGGTCGGCGTCATGCAGACCGGCCAGCAGATGCCGATCAACCAGGCGGTTTACGACCCCTCCACCAACACCATGTACGCCAAGCCGGACAACGTGCTCGACCAGCACCGCCATTATGCCCTGATCGTGACCGACGCGGTGAAGGACACCGCCGGCAATGCCGTGGTTTCGGATCCCGCCTACCTGGCGTGCCTGGCCTCCGGCACGGCGTATTGCGCCTCGCTGGCCCAGGCCGTCGCCACGGTGGCCGCGGGAGTGGCCCCGGCGCACATCGTCGCGGCCTCCGTCTTTACGACTCTCAGCGCCACGGCGTGGCTGGAGCACGCGCGCGATATCCTGCCCTTCGTTCCGACGGCGCCCGGCCTGGTGCTACCCAGCAGTTTCAGCATCCCCAACCTGGCGCAGATTACGCTGCACGAACAGACCGGCTGGAATCCCGTGCAGTTCACCGATCTGACGCTGCCGCTGCCCAGCGCCCTTCTGGCGGGACTCGGTACGCTGGTAGTGGGCTACTACACTTCGCCCAGTTTTCTGGAGCCGGACGAGAGCATTCTCAATTCCCCCACGCTGCCCGGCCTGGAAATCCCATCCAATCTCAATGTGGTGTACTACAACGCCCTGCTGCCCTCCACGCCGGAGCCGCCCAACGGCTATCCGGTGGTGATCTTCGGACATGGCCTGGGCGATAGCCGCTGGGGCGGTCCCACGGCAGTGGCGCCGGTTCTGGCGCGCGCCGGTTTCGCCGTCATCGCCATCAACGCGGTGGGCCACGGATTCGGCCCGCTCTCCACCGTGACCCTGGTAAACACTGACGGCACCAGCTCCACCATCCCCGCCGGCGGCCGCGGCGTGGACGTTAACGGCGATGGCTTCATCGGCTCGGACGAAGGCTGCACGCTGATCACCCCGGTGGCTTACGGCACGCGGGATTGCTTCCGGCAGACCGCCCTCGATCTGCTACAGCTCAGCCGGCTCATTCAGCAGGGCCTGGACCTGAACGGCGATGGACACCCCGATCTGGACGCCACGCACATTTACTACTCCGGCGACTCGCTGGGATCGCTCTACGGCCCCATGTTCATGTCCGTGGCGCCTGCCGTGCGCGCAGCCACCTTCACCGTGGGCGGTGCCACGGCCGTGGATATCGCCCGCTGGAGCCCGGCCTACGCCTCGCTGGCCACCGAAACCATGGCGGTGAGTATGCCGCCGCTGCTCAACGAGGGCAACTCCTACAACGAAGACTACGTGCTGCCCGACCAACCCGTGGACGTGGTCACGGTGGCCGGAGCGCTGCCCATCCAGAGCACCTTCGAAAACCTGGAGTGGCTGGGCATTATCGGCGACCCGATCGCCTTCCTGCCGCACCTGAATCTTTCGCCGCTGGCCGGACAGACCGCGCGCCCAGCCCTGGTGCAATTCGCCTTCGGCGATATGACCGTTCCGAACCCGATGAACACGGCCCTGATCCGCGCGGCCGGCCTGCAAGCCAGCACCTGGGAGTACCGGCACGACCTGGCGCGAGCCTTGGCGCCCGATCTGCCGGTGGACCCGCACCCGTTTCTGGAACTCTTCGTGAGCCTGGGCGGCAGCACCATCCAACTGCCCGGCCTGGATGGCCTGGTGATCAGCCTGGACGCGCAGGGACAGCTTGCCGGTTTCTTCCAGGCCGACGGCGCCAGTATCCCCAACCCCAACCAACTGTCGCTGGCCTTCTATGGAATCGATCTGTTTCAGGTTCCCACCACGCTGCCCGAAACCCTGAATTTCTAGGGGTGGGGCATGCTTGAGCTTGCCCGCCGGCGGGGCCGGTTTGAACGAAAGTGTGACCCGCCGCCGGCCGCGGCGCATTCATCGCCTGCAGACTGCGGCCTACCAACTAGGCTATAAACTCGAGCCACAAACGCATGAGGAGCCGCTAACTGATTGAGCGGCAATGGGGTCACAGATGAGCTTGCCCTGAGCCGCACCATGCTTCATCCTAAATCCGGCAGTTAGACTTCCGCCCGCCTCGTAGGGTCATTAGCGCCACCAATTTCCAACTGCGGCGCAGATCACCTTCCTGGTGACAACCGGTTTACCTGCAGCTGGTTGCAGCGCACGACCGCTGCCCGCTCCGGGGGGCTGCAACCGCCGGATTTAGGTTCATGCAAACACCGCCCGGAATCGAGTAACGATCCTCCGCCAGAGCCGGAGGCTTTTCGGTTGCTGGCCCCTCAAAAGGGGCTTGATCGCAACCGCCCAAAACCACGTGCGCCGCCCGCACCGTGCCGATTGTCCCATGCCGTCTCCGGGTGCTACGGAAGGCATATTGCCGGAAACGTCAAACTTCTACTGCCTCCCTGCCAGAGCCGGGGGATCTCCCGGAATCGATTAGCCCAGACCGCCTCTCCAGGAGCGCTCGCCGCCGGCCCAACATAAAAATAGCGGCCGGGGAAGCTGCTCCCGGCCGCCATCACAGCGAAAGGTTGAAGTGGGAATCTTAGCGGCTGGGTACCGTGCCCGCCACATACTGCGAAACCCATTCGCGGCTGCTGCGATCCTTGCGCAGGATCCGCAGGGCCACGGCATCACCCGGCTTGAGGTTGGCCTTGAGGCGCTGAAGGTCGTCGGTGGAATTGACCGGCTGGCGGTTCAGCGACATCAGAATATCGCCGGCCTGCAGGCCGATGTCGTCGGCGAACGAGTCGGGTTCCACTGAACGCACCTCGATGCCGCCCTGTTCCTTCAGGCCCATGGTCTCGCGCTGCCGATCGGTCAGCGGGACGATCTCCATACCGAAGGTAGCCGCCGTGGCCGCCTCCGGCGACTGGTTCTGGTCGCTGCCGTTGCCGAACTGATCGGGGAAGATTTGCGCCAGGTCGCCTACCACCACCTTGAAATCCTGATGCCGGCCGTCGCGCAGCACGCCGACGTCGAGGCTGGAACCGACCGGGGTTGAGGTCACAATGCCCACCAGTTGGTTGCCATCCACTACCGGTTTGCCGTTGAGGGACACAATAATGTCGCCGCTCTTGAGGCCAGCCTTGTCAGACGGACCGCCTGGGGCAACGCTCTGCACGAACACGCCCTGGCTCGCACCAAACGATTTCAGCAGCGCCTGGGACTGCGGATTGTCCGAGGGCGTGAAGCTGATGCCGATGGAGCCGCGGGTCATCTTGCCGGTCTTGATGATCGAATTGTAGACTTCCGCCGCCGTGTTGATCGGCATGGCAAAGCCGATGCCCTGGTACCCGCCGGACCGCGAAGCGATGGCCGTATTAATGCCGATCACTTCGCCGCGGATGTTCAGCAGCGGGCCGCCGCTGTTGCCGGGATTGATAGCCGCATCGGTTTGCAGGAAGTGCTGGAATTGGGTGGTGTCGCCGGGCACGTCGCGCTCCTTGGCGCTGATGATGCCGGCGGTCACGGTAGCCTGGAAGCCGAACGGCGAACCGATCGCCATGGCCCAGTCGCCGACTTGTACTGCGTCCGAATTCCCGATCTTGGCAGGCACCAGATCGTGCTTGCCAGTTACCCGAATTACAGCCAGGTCGGTGGGGACATCCACACCCACTACTTTGGCGTCATATTCGGTCGGGTCGTTCATGAACTTCACCTGGATCCGGTCGGCTTTATCCACCACGTGGTTGTTGGTGAGAATGTAGCCCGCGCGATCCACCACCACGCCCGAACCGAGGGCCGAGCCGCCCCGGCTGGGCGGCATATCCGGACTGCCGCCGAAGGGGTTACCGCCGAAAAACCGGTACAGGAATTCGTCCATCCCGTTGTCGCCTTGGCCCTGGCCCTGGCCCTGGCCTTGCCCTTGGCCCTGACCTTGGTCGTCATCGTCCGGAGGGTTCAATTGGCGGCGGCGGTTGAGATTCCGCGAACTGGTGGCCGGCTTGGGATTGTAGGTGGTCGAGATATTCACCACCGAGGGCTCTACCTGCTTGGCGATCGTGCTGAAAGTAGTGGACAATTCCACCGGGCTGGGAATCACCAGCGGCGTCGCGCCAGGCGCCTGGGGGTTGTCGCGAGCGGCTTTCACCCCGTAGGTGTTGATGAAACTGCCGATCACGATCCCGACCGACAGCGTCAACAACATCAACGTAAAGGAAAGCAGCTTCTGTTTGCGCATCTTATCGAACATATTCATGAACCTCTTTTACCCTTCGCGTGCACACAAGGGGCCACACTTTCAGACCCCTCCGCTACTCTGATGGATGTAGCCGCGGATACAACGGTTTCATTTCCACCAACATTACTCCGCCGAGGATGAGAACGGCGCCCACGGCGGCGCGGCCCGAAAGGTTCTCACCCACCAAAACGTACGACGTCATCCACGCAAAAACCGGCTCCAGCATGTAAATCAGGGCCGTTCGCGTGGAAGTGGTAAATTGTTGCGCCCAGGCTTGCACGGTAAACGCCAGTGCCGTCGCCAGGAACCCTGTTATTAGTATGGCGCAGACCACGACTGGCCGCCACTCGACGTGGGGCCGTTCCACCCACCCGCAGAAGACCAACGCCAGCACGGCGGAGGAACCTACCTGCAAGACGGACAAGGATTCAAAGCTCATGTGCTCGGAGAAGTGGCCCAGCGCCACAATGTGCGCGGCGAATCCGACGGCGCCCAAAAGCGTCAGCAGATCGCCCCGGCTCATCCATCCGACGGTGCCTTCGAGCGTCATCAGGCCAAGTCCGGCCGTGGCCACCAGCACCCCAACCACTTCCGAAACCTGGGGTCTGTTCCTATAGACGAGGGCGCCCAGCAAAGGTACCATTACCGACGCCAGGCCGGTGAGGAAGGCCGATTTGGGCGCTGTGGTGAACCGCAAGCCCTGGGTCTGCAGCACATATCCGGAAAACAAAAACGACCCCGTGAGGCACCCCGGCCACCAGCGGGCGCCTTGGCCCGGAGGCGCCAGGGAGGCTGCCTTCCGCGGGCGAAAACGGAAGAAAAGCGCCAGGACCGCGGTGGCCAGGGAAAACCGCAGCGCCAGGAACAGCATCGGCGAGACGTTCCGGATGGCCTCCTTCACCAAAGTAAAGGTGGCCCCCCAGATCACCGTATTGCCGAGGAGCGCCAGGTCCGCCCGGCGCCGGTTCACTTGCCGCTCCCGCCGTTGGCTGCCGCTCCCGCGTGGCGCATCAGCAGCAGCAGGGTGAGCAGGATGCGTTTCAAGCCCAGGTCGCGGCCCTCCGGCCGGAACCACTCCTGGGTGGTATGCGCGCCGCCGCCCGCGCCGCCGCCGCCGATCGAGATGGCCGGAATCCCCAACGACAGCGGAATGTTGGCGTCGGTCGAGGAGGTGTCCAGGTGCGAACGGATGCCCAGGTGCGCGTCCACCGCGCGCACATATTGCAGGATAGGGGCGTTATCGGGCAGTGCCGCCGCCGGCCGCGACCCGATCTCCTTCACCTTCACGGCCACCTTGCCGCCGGTGGCGCGCTGGTTCTCCAGGTCGCGCGCCCGATCCACCGCGGCCAGCAGCACTTCCGCCAGTTCATCCACTTTATCGTTGGATTCCGAGCGGATATCCACCTTGGCGCGGGCCGCCTGGGCGATGGCGTTGATGCTCGACCCGCCCTCGATCAGACCAACGTTGATAGCCGATTTAGGCGGCCCGGCGTCCAACCGGGTTTCCGAAAACAGCGCCACCGCGCGGCACAAGGCATGCACCGGGTTGCCCGCGCCGTAGTCGCTCCAACTGTGGCCGCCCGCCCCGGTAAAGGCCACTTCGAAGCGCCGGCTGCCCAGTGCCCGGCTGGTAATGTGCTCGGTGTTGGCGCCATCCACCACCACGAAGGATTCGATTTTCCTGGCAAAGGGCGACTGCTTGCACAGGTGCCGCATGCCCAGCAGGTTGCCCTCGCCCTCTTCGCCCACATTGGCTACCAGCAGCAGGTTGAGCGGCAGATCCGGCAGGCTAAGGCCGCTCTTCCACGCCCGCGCCACGGCCAGCAGGGCCGCCAGCCCGGCGCCGTTATCGGACACGCCCGGCCCGCGGAAACGCCCCTCGGCATCCACTGAGATCTCTTCTTTGCTGCGCGGCGCAATCACCGTGTCCAGGTGCGCCGTGAGAGCCACATAAGGGCCGTCGCCATCGGCCGCCACCACGTTGCCGGAGCGGTCCTTGGAGGCACTCCACCCGAGCGCCCGCAGTTGTTCCAGCAGCCACCCCGCACGCTCCTGTTCCAGGAAGGTAGGCGCAGGCACGCGGCAGAGTTGCAGGTGGGTCTCATTGATCCACTGCTTCTCCCGGGTAAACCACTGCAGGCAGTCGCGTACCCCGCGCTGCTCCGCCAGTTCCCCCAGGCTGATCCCCGCTGTGGCGTTCACGGCCATGCACTTCGAGTGTAACCGAAGGGAGGGGGATAGTGTTTTCACCGCGGAGCACACGCATCGGCCGCTGTCGATGTTCCTGGGGCGAGCAAACCGCCGACAGGCCAGAGGCGGGCGAGGGTCCCATGCGACGTGGAGACGCACAGCGGAAGCGCGGAGAAGACCCCAGGGTAAGGAAAGGTCGCAGAGGGGGCGGAGTTTCCGGAGAGTTGATCGGTAACGTCCCTTGGCAAAAATGGCATCCGCCTGGTCGCGAAGATTGAACCTGGCACTCCCGGAATCGCGCCGTTCCGCTGCGTGCCCGGATTAACGCGTGCCACGTGAGATTATTGAATCCGAGACCATGGCATATCGTGGCGGTCACGCTGCGGACACCGGGCATGGAAGCCAGACGCGTCGGATGTCGTTCTTGGCGGTGGGTCTCGAGTAGGGCAGACCCCTTGTTTCGGCGAGCCGCTGCGCGAGCGCGATGTCACGTCTGCCAGTCGGATCGACAGCACGCGCGACGGCACTCGGTGAAATGGGTGTTCCGCGTGTTCGTGCACCCTCATCCATCCGGCGCGGTCCCGCAGTTTTCTACAGAGTCTGACAAGCCACCGGCAGCCGCACCGGGGATTTGGTTGCCTATCCCAGTCCCGCCGCCACTTGCCGGATGGCCGCCAGCAGGGGACCGGGGAACACGCCCAGCCAGACCAGCAACACCGCCAACACCGCCAGCGCCACGCCGCCTGCGGGCACCAGCGCCGGCTGCGCCACCGCTTCGGGGGGCCGGTCGTACATCACCACCAGGACCCGCAAATAGTAATACAAGCCGATCGCGCTGCTCACCGCCAGGATCACAATCAGCGCCCACAGTGCCGACGATGCCCCCGCGGCGAGCACGTAGAACTTGCCGATAAATCCGGCGGTCAACGGAATTCCCGCCAGCGAAAGCAGCATCCCGGTGAAGATGGCCCCCAGCACCGGCCGCCGCCAGAACAGGCCGCGGTAGTCCTCCAGCGAGTCCGCTTCGTGCCCGTCGTGCGAAAGCACGGTCACTACGCCGAACGCTCCCATGATGGTTACGAAATACGCCACCAGGTAAAACGTGACCGCCTGCGCGCCCAGCACGCCCGCCGCCTGGAAGGCCACCAGCAGGTATCCCAGGTGCGCGATGGACGAGTAGGCCAGGATGCGCTTCACGTTGGTCTGCATCAGCGCCAGGATGTTGCCGGCGAACATGGAGGCAATGGCGATCACATCGAACACCGCGAACACCGGCCCGTATCCATGCGCCCCGGAAGCATAGAAAAAACGCAGCAGAGCCGCAAACATGGCCCCCTTGGAAACGGTAGCCACAAAGGCCGTCACCGGCGCGGGCGCGCCTTCGTACACATCCGGCGTCCAGAGGTGGAACGGCACCAGCGCCAGCTTGAAACCGAATCCCGTAACGATCAGCGCCATGCCCGGCCACAGCAGCCAGCGCTCGTCGGTTCCGGCCGACGGCAGCCCCGCGGCGATTCCGGCAAAATCCATCGCCCCGGTCACGAAGTACACCAGCGCCATCCCAAACAGCAGAAACGCCACCGATGCCGCCGCCAGCACCAGGTACTTCAACCCCGCCTCCAGCGGCAGCGGCCGCGTGTGCAGGTAGGAGATCATGCCGTATAGCGAAACGCTCAACAACTCCAGCCCCAGGAACAGCGATACCAGATGGCTGCTGGCCACCAGCACCAACGACCCCAGCGTCGCCACCAGCATCAGAATGTAGAGTTCGTCGCGATCCCCGCCGGAGTTCTCAAAATAGCCATACGCCAGCAGCACGAACGCCATGCTGGCCGCCAGGATCAGGCCCATGTAAAACAGCGCGAAGCCGTCAATCGTCAGCAACGGGGTCACCTGGCGCGGCGTCACGGCCTGCGCCGTCCAGAGCGAGGCGAACGCCACCGCCAACCCGGCGTAGCTCAGGATCGCCGTCACCACGTGCCGCCGGTGGATGGCCACGGCCAGCATGACCACCACCACGGTCGCCGTCAGAATCAGCAAAGGAAGCAGCGCGATGAAGTCGTCGGTAGTCAGGGTAATCTCCTGGATGCGTAGGTTTGCGCGTTCGTCATGGATGGGCGGAACATCTCCAGCACCGGCCGCGGATACAGCCCCAGCCACAGCAGCACGCCGATCATCACCGCTATGGTGAAGCCTTCGCGCGGCGCCAGGTCGGCAATCCGCCAGCCGCGCGTTCGGGTCCGTAAAAACGCGCGCCTGCACCATGCGCAGCGCGTAAAATGTGGCCGCCAGCACCCCGATGGTGCCCCACGCGGCCAGCGTCACGTTCACCGCGTAGGTTCCCAGCAGCACCAGAAATTCGCCCACGAAATCGCCCATCCCTGGCAAGCCCAGGGATGCCAGAGCGAAGAACAGCGCCGCTCCGCTCAGCCGCGGCACCGCCGCCCACAGCCCGCCCATCTGGCCCATGTCGCGCGTGTGGATGCGCTCCTGCAGCACGCCCACAATTACGAACAGCGCGCCGGTGCTAATGCCGTGCGCGATCATGGTGACCACCGCGCCTTCCAGCGCCAGGCTGTTCCACGCGAAGATGCCCAGCAGCACAAAGCCCAGATGGCTGACGCTGGTGCACGCCACCAGCCGCTTCAGGTCGTTCTGGCTGAACGCCAGGAAGGCGCCGTAAAGAATGCCCACCACCCCCAGACACATGGCCACCGGCGCGAAGCGGTGCGCGGCATCTGGAAACAGGGGCACCACGAAGCGGATCATTCCATAGGCGCCGGTCTTCAGCAGCAGGCCCGCCAGAATCACACTGCCCGCCGTAGGCGCTTCGGTGTGCGCGTCGGGCAGCCACGTGTGCAGCGGCACCACCGGCAGCTTCACTGCGAAGGCCGACGAAGAAGCCCAGCATGATCCACATCGCCGTGGCCGGCGCGAGCGGCGTCCCCATCAGCTCGCCGTATTCGAACGTGTACACGCCGGTGGCGTTGTGGTGCGCGAAGTACAGCGACAGAATGGCAATCAGCATCAGCAGCCCGCTGAGCTGGGTGAAGAGGAAAAATTTCACCGCCGCGTAACGCCGGTGCTCATGCCCCCAGATGGCGATCAGGAAATACATCGGGATCGAGCATCAGCTCCCAGGCGAAATAAAACAGGAACAGGTCCACCGCCAGAAACACGCCCGCGATTCCGGCCACGATCCACAGCAGGTTCAAATGAAAGAACCCCACCTGGTACTGGATTTCGGTCCACGAAACCACCACCGAAACCGCCCCCAGGAAAAACAGCAGCGCCAGCAGGAGCACGCTTAATCCGTCCATCGCCAGATGAAAGTGAATGCCCCAGGCCGGCAGCCAGCTCCAGTTCAGCTCATCGAACCAGATGTGGAAACCCGCCTGGCGATCCGCCGACCACAGCCACACCGTGGCCAGGAAGCCAGCCAGCATGGCGGCCAGCGCAATCCCGCGAGCCGCCAGTGGGCTGCGCCGGCCGGCGATCCATGCCGCCACG
This sequence comes from Bryobacterales bacterium, assembly GCA_963803725.1. Taxonomy (GTDB): domain Bacteria; phylum Acidobacteriota; class Terriglobia; order Bryobacterales; family Bryobacteraceae; genus JOPF133. The sequence goes on from CAWDOH010000036.1 coordinate 41,348, forward strand.
CCGGCCACGAACGGAAGCACAATCAGCCACAGCAGCATCATAAGAACATCGCCATCGCTACGAAAATCACCGTCCCTGCAGCGATCCCCATGGCGTACCACCGCAACTTGCCGGTTTCCGTCAGGCTCAGGCCGCGCCATGAGAGCGCCGCCAGGGCCGCAATGCCGTCATAGATCGAGTCCAGAATGTCGTTGCGATTGGCCCACGTCAGCCACACCACCGGGCGTACGAAAACGTGGTCATAGAGCCAGTCCATGCCCCAATCCGCAAACCAGAATTTGTGCAGCGCGCTGCCCGCCCGATTGGCCACCAACACCTCCGCCGCCGCGGGCTGGCGCAGGTACACGAACCACGCCCCCAGCAGCCCGGCCAGAAATGCAAGGGCGGCGATGGCGCTGGTCACCGTCTCCGAGATCCCGCCGCCCGGCGTAGTCACCAGCCCCGGCAGCACTTTGCCAATGTAGCCCATGAACCACCCGCGGTCGTATCCGCCGATCACCGAGAGCACCGCCAGAACCACTGCGGGCGCCACCATGGCCCACCCCGGCCGCCGCGTAACCGGCGTGTGGGCCTCTCCGAAGAACACCACGAAGATCAGCCGGAAAGTGTACAACGAGGTCAACAGCACGCCCACCAAGGCTACCGCCCAAAAGGCCGTGCCACCGATCGCCGAAGCCCCCGCGCTCCAGATAATCTGATCCTTGCTGAAATATCCGGCGCTGATCAGCGGCAGCCCCGACAGCGCACAGCCGCCCGCCAGAAAAACCCAGAAGGCGACCGGCAGCTCGCGGTACAGCCCTCCCATGCGGAAAATATTGTGCTCTTCGTGGAGCGCCTCAATCACAATGCCCGCCGCCAGGAACAGCAGCGCCTTGAAGAATGCGTGCGTCATGAAGTGGAAGATCGCCGCGCCCCACGCCCCCACTCCCAGCGCCAGAAACATGTAGCCGATCTGGCTGATCGTCGAATACGCCAGCACACGCTTGAGGTCGTTCTGCGTCAGTGCGCTGCACCCCGCCATCAACAGGGTGATGGCGCCGATGGCCGCCACTGCGAACTGCGCCGGCGGCGCCAGCGCGAACAACACATGCGTTCGCGCAATCAGGTACACGCCCGCGGTTACCATAGTAGCGGCGTGAATCAGCGCGCTCGTGGGAGTCGGACCCGCCATGGCATCGGGCAGCCACGTCTGCAGGGGCAATTGCGCCGATTTGCCCACCGCCCCTCCCAGCAGCAACACCGCGGCGGCAATCGCGGCGGCCGATCCCACTCCCCACTGCGTTTGCGCCCGCTGCATCAGGTCCTGGATGCGCAGCGTGCCCAGGTCATGGAACAGCAGCAATAGCCCCAGCGTAAACGCCGTGTCGCCCACCCGCGTCACGATGAATGCCTTGCGTGCCGCGCGCCCGTTGGCCGGCTCCCGGTACCAGAACCCGATCAGCAGGTAGCTGCACATCCCCACGCCTTCCCAACCCAGAAACAACAGCAGCAGGTTGTCCGCCAGCAGCAGCGTCACCATCGACGCCACAAACAGGTTCATGTAGCCGAAGAACCGGCTGTAGCCTTCGTCGCCGGCCATGAATTCCGTTGAATACAGATGGATCAGCGCGCTAACGAACGTCACCACCACCATCATCACCAGCGAAAGCGCGTCCAGGTATAACGCGAAGGCCGGCCGGAAGCTGCCCACGTCTATCCACAGCCACAGGTACTGCTGGTAGGCGCCGCCCGCCGGGGGCGCGCTCAGGTAGATCCCCGCGATCAGCAGCGAAATCAGCGCCGAGGCCGCAATGGTCCCCACGCCGGCAATCGCCACGGCCTTGCGCGACAGAGCCGCGCCGAACACCAGCAGCACCAGCGCGCCGGCGAACGGTATGGCGGGAACCAGCCAGAGCAGTTGCATCGCGTCACCCTTTCATCCGGCTGGCTGCGTCCACGTCCACCGATTTGTACTGGTGGTAGAGTTGCAGCACCAGCGCCAGCCCCACCGAAACTTCCGCGGCGGCCATGGTCAGAATAAACAGGAACACCACCTGGCCGTCCGGCTGCCCCCAGCGTTGCCCGGCCACTACAAAGGCCAGCCCCGCGGCGTTCAGCATGATCTCAAGCGACATCAAAATAAAAATGACGTTGCGCCGCGCCAGCAGTCCCGCCAGCCCCACCGCAAACAGCACCGCCGCCAGCACCAGCGCGTCGCGAGCCGGAACCATTAGCGCACCTCCGTACGCGACGGTCTGCGCCAGCCCAGGTGATACGCCGCCACCAGCCCCGCCAGCAGCAGCATGGAAGCCAGCTCCACACCCAGCAGGTAAGGGCCGAACAGCGCCATTCCTACCTGCTGCGCCGCCACCATCCCGGCGGGATAAGCGCCCTCGGCGCCCGCCGTCACCAGGTAAATCAGCTCCGCAATCAGGATCGCCGCCAGCACCCCCGGCCCGATCCACATGGATGGCTTCAACAGCCCGCTTTCCGCCCGCGCCTCCGCCTTTCCCAGGTTCAGCAGCATCACCACAAACACAAACAGCACCATGATGGCGCCAGCGTAAATGATCACTTCCAGCGCCGCTACGAACGGCGCGCCCAGCGTATAGAACACCACCGCCACCGCCAGCAGGGAAATCACCAGGTAAAGCAGCGCGTGTACCACGTTCAGCCGCGTCACCGTCACCACCGTGGCCGCCACCGCCACGGCGCCCGCGATATAAAACATGATGCTCATTCGCGTGTCACGGCAGCAGGCTGCGCAGGTCCACCGGGCGGCCCTCGTTTTCAGCCTCGCCTTTATCCTTTCCGCCGATCTTCACACCCGCCACGCGCCAGAAGTTGTAGCCCGGATATTTGCCCGGTCCGTTGATCAGCAGGTCCTCTTTCTCATAGACCAGGTTCTGCCGGTGGTATTCGGCCATCTCGAAATCCGGCGTGAGCTGGATGGCATACGTCGGGCAGGCCTCCTCGCAATACCCGCAGAAAATGCAGCGCGAAAAGTTGATTCGGAAAAACTCCGGGTAGCGCCGTTCGTTTTCGTCCTGGGTCGCCTGCAGCGCGATGCAATCCACCGGACAGGCCACCGCGCACAAATAACAGGCCACGCAGCGCTCGCCCCCATCCGGGTCGCGCGACAAGATGATCCGCCCCCGGTAGCGCGGCGCCAGGTAAGCCTTCTCCTCGGGGTATTGAATCGTTACCCTCCGCCGAAACGCGTGCAGAAACACGTACCACATTGTGCGCAAGACACTCAGCATTCCGTCACTCCGTCACTCCGTCACTCCATCGCCAGCACCACCGCCCCGGTCACCAACAGGTTGGCCAGCGCCAGCGGCAGCATCAGTTTCCATCCCCAGCCCATAAGCTGGTCGAAGCGCGGACGCGGCAACGAGGCCCGCAGCAGGATGAAAAAGCTGATAAAGAAAAACACCTTGATCAGGAACCACACGATCCCCGGTAGCACCGGCCCCAGCCAGCCGCCGAAAAACAGAATCGTGATCAGCGAGGAAATCAGGACCACTCCCAGGTACTCGCCCACGAAGAACATGCCGAATTTCATGCCCGAGTACTCCGAGTGGTATCCCGCCACCAGCTCGCTTTCCGCCTCCGGCAGATCGAATGGCAGCCGCCGCGTCTCGGCCGCCCCCGCAATCAGAAACAGCACGAAGCCCAGAAACTGCGGAACCACGAACCACAGGTGCCGCTGCGCCTCCACAATCCGCGGCAGGTCGAACGACCCCGCCAGCACCACCACTCCCATCAGCGAAAGCCCCATGAACACTTCGTAGCTCAGCATCTGCGCCGCCGCGCGCAGGCCGCCCAGCAGCGCGTACTTGTTATCCGACGACCACCCCGCCAGCACCACGCTGTAGACTCCCAGCGACGACATGCCCAGCACAAACAGCAGCCCTACATTCAGGTCCGTGACGATAATCCCCGGCGCCACCGGCACCACCGCGAACGACATCAGCACCGTGACCATGATCACCGCCGGCGCCAGAATGAAAACCCATTTATCCGCGAACGGCGGAATCCAGTCTTCCTTGAAGAAGATTTTGATCATGTCCGCCAGCACCTGCATCAGTCCGAAGGGACCCACGCGATTCGGCCCGTAGCGATCCTGCCACAGCGCCAGCAGACGCCGCTCCAGCCAGATCAACCCGGCCGCCATGGTCAAGGCCACAATCAGAATTCCGAAAATGCTGATCCACGGATAAGGGCTGGTCATCATTCCGCCGTAATCCTGCTCCATTGCGGCAACTCCATTCCTTCAAACCCGGCGATGCCCACCGGAATTGCCGCCACGCCCCGCGGCAGGCCCGCATCGCGCCGCACCGGAACCCGCCGGCCGGCCACCGTAACCTCGCCGCCGAATCCCGCCGCGTCGTCCGGATTCAGCGCCACATAAGCCTGCGGCGCGAGCTCCGCGACCCCCGGCGCCTCCCGGCTCAACTCCTCTGAGCCGAAGATGTGGTGCCGTGCAACCAGCAGCCACTCCCCCGCCCTGGGCGCGAACACCGCCGGCACTTCACCAAAAGTTCCGTTCCCTCGGCCCGGCTCCACCAGCCGCACGCCCGCCGGCCCGCCGCGCAACGGTCCGGCGATCTCTTCCTGAAACTTGTTGACTGCCTGGTAAGAATTCCACCCCGGCGTCCAGAAGAACGGGATCAGCGGCGGCGGCGCCTCGTCCGGGTACCCCTCCATGGAAAAGGCCAGCGGCGAGTCCGTATCCTCTGGCGGCTTGGGCTCGTGTACGCTGATGTTGGCCAGCATGGCCGTCCGCCCGCTCGAGCGATGCGGCTCGCGCGGAATTCTCTCCCCGGCCTTGCGAAACGTGGAGGGTGGCGCCGCCTGCACGGCCCCCGCCAGTTGCGGCAGTGCGCCCGCCATCGCCGCGAGAACCTCGTCCAGGTTGCGCCACTCGCCCAGCCACCGCCACGATGCCAGCATCGCCTCAGCGGGCTCCATGGCCTGAAAAAACCGCTGCGCACGCCCCTCATAATTCACCAGCGTGCCGTCGCTTTCGGCGAAGGTGGCCGCCGGCAGCACCAGTTCGGCCTTCCCGCTGACCGCATTTTCCAAATGGTCCAGCACCACCACGTGTTGGAACTGCGCCAGGAAGGCATCCACCCATTCCGCCGGAGCGCGGCGGTACAGGTCGTTTTCGAGCACGATCAGCGTCTCTGCCCGGCCACCCGTGGCCGCATCCAGCGCCGGTGCATCCATCAGCGCCACTCCCAGGCTGTTGCACTCGGGCACCGCCAGCGCCAGCGCCGCTCCCGGCAGCGCCCACGCCACATTGGCCGCCGCCTCGATCACCGCCTCGCTCCCGCATCCCATTCCGGAGACGATGAGCGGACGCCGCGCCGCCTTCAGCGCCCGCGCAATCTCCGCCGCCACCTCGGTAACCTCTCTATTCTTATCTTCTCCGCTCCCTCCGCCTCTCCGCATCTCCGCGTCGAGTACCGTGCTGGTCCGAACCCGGGAAGTCTCTTCTCCGCGTGTTTCTCGGCCCCTCCGCGTCTCCGCGTCGAGTACCCCACTGCCCCGAACCACCGGAGTCTCTACCCGCCCATCCAGCGCCTCCGCCACCGCCCACCCCAGCCGAGCCACGTCCTCCGGCGCCCCATGAAACGTCCGCGCCGCCACATCATCCAGCCGCGTCCCCGTCACGCTGGCAACAAACAGCGGCGCCCGCTGGTCCTGCGCCACGTCTCGCACCGCGTGGTCCATCCACAGCGGAATCTTGAGGTGCGCCGCCATCTCCATCGATTCCTGCCGCACCGCCTGCCGCAGGCTCAGCGCCATCCGCGGGGCCGTGTTGGTCACATCCTCGCCCAAAACCAAAACCGCGTCGCACGCCTCCATCTCCCGCAGCGACGCAATCCGCGCCGGCCCCTGCCGCATCACCTGCAACACCAGCCGCAACAGCCCGGCCTCGCGCTTGCCCATCCCCGAATAGAACCGGCTCCCGCCCACCAGCGCGCGCAACGCGAAATTGGTTTCAAGCGACGCCCGCGGCGAGCCGATCCCCACCGCCCCTTCCGCCACCAGTTCCTTCAATCGCGCCAGCGCCTCTTCCCGCGGGACGCCTTTCCCCCCCAGCCGCGCTTCTCGAATCCGTCGCGGGCTGTTCACAAACTCGTAGCCGTAGCGCCCGCGGTCGCACAAAAAGTACCCGTTCAACTCACTGTGATAGCGGTTCACGATGCGCCGCAGCGTCCCGTAGCGCTCCGCCGCGCTGGTGTTGCAGCCCACCCCGCAATGCACGCAGATCGAAGGCCCAAATTGCATGTCCCACTTCCGCGTATAGTGCCGCTTGGCCGTAGCGTCCGTGAACACGCCCGTCGGGCAGACCTCCGCCAGATTTCCGGCGAATTCGTTCTCCAGCACGCCGTCGCGGTCGCGCCCGAAGTACACCATGTTGCGCAGCGAAAACGAGTTCAGGTCGTTGCCGCCGGCGTATTCCCGGTAGAACCGCACGCACCGGTAGCATTGAATGCAGCGGTTCATTTCGTGGTTGAGAAACGGCCCCAGGTACTGGTTGTGGAAGGTGCGCTTCTCAAACGCATACTGCCGGTAATTGTGCCCGGTCATCACCGTCATGTCCTGCAAATGGCACTCGCCGCCTTCATCGCACACCGGGCAATCGTGCGGATGGTTCAGCATCAGCCCTTCCACCACCGCGCGCCGGAACTCCACCGCCTCCGCGTCCTGAATCGAAATCCGCGTTCCCTCGGCCGCCGGCGTCATGCACGCCATGACAATTTTTCCGTGCTGGTCCTTTTCGTCCTTGAACTGCTTCACCGCGCACTGCCGGCATGCCCCCACCGATCCCAGCGCCGGATGCCAGCAGAAGTACGGCAGGTTCATCCCGAAGCCCAGGCACGCGTGCAGCAGGTTCTGCCCAGGGTCCATCTCATACACGCGGTTGTCCACCCAGACTTTAGCCATGCGTTCTCCACGGGCACCTCTGTTCCTTGATGTGCCGCTCAAAATCGTCGCGGAAATATTGCAGCGCGCTCTGCAGCGGTTCGGCCGCCCCCGGCGCCAGCGCGCAAAACGTCTGCCCCGGCGTCCAGAAGCGCGCCTGAAACGCCAGCTTTTCCAAATCGCCCGGCTGCCCGTGGCCTTCTTCCATGGCCTTCAGAATGCGCTCCGCCCATCCCAGCCCGCTCCAGCACGGTGTACACCAGCCGCACGATTCCTGCGCAAAAAAATGCGTCAGGTTCCACACCATGCCCACCGGACAAGTCTGATCGTCCAGCACGATCATCGTTCCTGTGCCCAGCCGGCTGCCCGCTTTCTGCACTTCGTTGAAATCCATGGCCACGTCCAGGTGCTGCTCAGTCAGAAAATCGGTCGAGGCTCCGCCCGGCAGCAGCCCGCGGAAGCGCAGCCCCTCGCGCATTCCACCGGCGTGCTCTTCCAGCAGCTCGCGCACCGTGGTCCCCATCGGCAGCTCCCACAGCCCCGGACGCTTCACCTTCCCGCTCGCCCCGTACAGCTTGGTCCCGCCATCCTTGGTGCGGCTCAGCGACCGGAACCACTCCGCCCCGTGGCTCACGATGTGCGGCACATTGCACAGCGTCTCCACATTGTTGATGACCGTCGGCTTGCCCCACAGCCCCGAGACCCCTGGAAATGGCGGCTTCGATCGCGGGTTGGCGCGCTTGCCCTCCAGCGCATTCAACATCCCCGTCTCTTCGCCGCACATATAGCGCCCGGCGCTCATGTGCACGTGCATCTCGAAGGAGAAGTCCGAGCGCAGAATGTTCTTCCCCAGGTAACCCGCCTGGTGGGCCTCCGCAATCGCCTCGCGCAGCCGCTCCCCGGAGAGGTGATACTCGCCCCGCACAAAGATGTAGCCCACATCGCAGCCGGCCGCGTAACCCGCCAGCGTCACTCCTTCGATCAACTGATGCGGATCGCGCTCCATCAGCAGCCGGTCTTTGAACGTCCCCGGCTCCATTTCATCGGCATTGCAGACCACGTATCGCGGGTGCGGCGCATCCTTCGGAACGAAGCTCCACTTCAATCCCGTGGGAAAGCCGGCCCCGCCCCGCCCGCGCAGGTTCGCTGCCTTCACTTCCTCGATCACCTGCTCCGGTCCCATGCCGCTCACAGCCTTCCGCAGCCCCTGGTAACCACCCGCCTGTTCGTACGAGCGCAGGTCCACCACTTCCCCGCCCGGCCGCATCTTTCCCCCTGGCCGCATCCGCTCCGTGAGTGGTTTCTCCAGAACCATTTCAGCGATACCCCTCCAGAATCCGGTCCAGATTGGCCGGCTCTACATCCAGGTGCAGATCGCGGTCGATCATCAACGCCGGCGCATGGTCGCAAGCCCCCAGGCACACAATCGGCAACACCGTGAATCGCCCGTCCGCGGTGGTCTCCCCAGGCTTCGTTCCCAGCCGCTCCGTGAGCCGCTGGAAGTGCTGCTCGCACCCCAGTATCCAGCAGCTCACGCTGTCGCACACGTAAATCACGTGCCGGCCCACCGGCTTCCGGAAGATCAGGTTATAAAAGGTTGCCACGGCGTCCAGGTCGGCGGACGACATCCCCAACTGCTCGCCGATATCGCCCAGCGCCTCGTCGGAAATCCATCCGCGATGCTGCTGCACAATCTTCAGTGCGTCGATGCAGACCGCCTCTCGCGTCGGGTAGTGCGCGGATTCCGCTTCAATCTCAGCTCTCTCGTCAGGTGTCAGCATGCCCTCGAATTCCTCACCGGTCGATATCCGCCAGCACGAAGTCCATGGCCCCCAGCACCGCCAGCAAATCGGGAATCAGCCGTCCGCGGCACAACCGCGGCAGCATCTGGAGGTGCGCAAACGAGGGCGTCCGGATTCGCGTGCGATACGAAACCGTGCTGCCGTCGCTCACCAGGTAGTAGCCGTTATTGCCCTTGGTCGCCTCAATCGCGCCCATCGCCTCGCCCGGCGGCAGCACCGGCCCCCAGCTCACGTTCAGAAAATGCGTGATCAGCGTCTCGATGTCGTGCATGGTGTGGGCCTTGCGCGGCGGCGTGGCCAGCGGATGGTCGGATTGGTACGGCCCGTCCGGCATGTGGTCCACGCACTGCTCGATGATGCGCAGGCTCTGCCGCATCTCTTCCACCCGCACCGCGGCGCGGTCGTAGCAATCCCCGTGCTTGCCCGTGGGAACGTCGAACGCGAACTGCTCGTAGCCCGAATACGGCCGCTTCTTGCGGAAGTCCCATTCGAAGCCGCAAGCCCGCAGGCCCGGCCCTGTCACTCCCCAGTCAATGGCCTCCTGTTTGGTGAACGCGCCTATGCCCTGGGTGCGCGCTTTGAAGATGCTGTTGCGCATCACCTCGCGGTCGTATTCCTTCAGCCGCGGCGGCAGATACTTCAGAAACTCGCGGAACATCCCGTCCCAGCCGCGCGGCAGGTCCGCCGCCACTCCGCCGATTCGAAACCAGTTCGGATGCATCCGCGCGCCGCAGATGGCTTCAATAATGCCGAAGGCCCGCTCGCGGTCGTTGAAGGTGTAGAACACCGGCGAAAGCTGCCCCACATCCTGCGCAAAGGTTCCGTACCATACCAGGTGGCTGATGATCCGGAACAATTCCGCCAGCATCACCCGGATGGTCTGCGCCCGCGGCGGCACCGGAATCCCGGCCAGCTTCTCCACCGCCGTCAGATAGGCCAGGTTATTCATCACCCCGCCCAGGTAATCCACCCGGTCGGTGTACGGAATGTACGTGTGCCAGGATTGCCGCTCGCCCATCTTCTCCGCGCCGCGATGGTGGAAGCCGATATCCGGCACCACATCCAGAATCTCTTCCCCGTCAAGCTGCAACGCCAGCCGCATCACCCCGTGCGTGCCGGGATGCTGCGGGCCGACGTTGAGGAAAATAAAATCCGTGTCGTCGCCCCCCCGGCGCATACCCCATTCCTCGGGATTGAATTGCAGCGCCTTCTGCTCCTCTTCCTCCTTCTGCTCGGGAAGCTGGTACGGCCCCATCTCGGTGGCACGCGCGGGATGGCTCTTACGCAGTGGATGGCCCACCCACGTGCGCGGCATCAGCAGGCGCTCCAGGTGCGGATGCCCGGTAAACGTAATGCCGAACATGTCCCACACTTCGCGTTCGTACCAGTTGGCCGCCGGCCACAGCGGCGTGATGCTGTCAATCGAGAGCGCGCTCGATGCCAGAGCCGTCTTGACGCGGAAGTACGCATTACGCTCGTAGGAGAACAGGTGGTAGACCACCGTGAAATCGGCCGCCGGCTGCCCGTCGCGGTGTACGCGCACGCTCTCGTCGATGGCGGTCAGGTCGTACAGCATCTGGTAGCCGCCGGGAATTCCGTTTTTCAAATGCGCCAGGATGTCAGAAGTCCGCCCGCGGTCTGTCCAGACTGTCGGTATTTCGTCAACCGTGGTCTGCGTTTGGATCGCAGAACCGAACTGATTCTGAAGCTCCTCGATCGCGGTGCCGGCAGCCGTCATAAGTTTAAACTTCGTCGATCGGACGCAGGTTTGTGAGCTGCTGCCGCCCGGGCCGCGCCAAGTCGCGCATCGAAGGCATGGCCGCCCGCTCCACACCCTGCGGCCCCACCACCCAGCTCAAAGGACGACGCTCGCTGCCTACGGCCTTCTGCAACAGCACCAGGCCTTCCGTAAACGCATCCGGCCGCGGCGGGCAGCCGGGCACATACACATCCACCGGCAGAAACTTGTCCACCCCCTGCACCACGCTGTAGATGTCGTACATACCGCCCGAATTGGCGCACGATCCCATCGAAATCACCCAGCGCGGCTCCATCATCTGCTCATACAGCCGCTGCACCACCGGAGCCATCTTGATGAAAACCGTGCCGGCGATTACCATCAAATCCGCCTCGCGCGGCGTGCCGCGAATGACCTCCGCTCCGAAACGCGCCACATCGTACTTGCTGGTAAGGCTGGTGGCCATCTCGACGTAGCAGCAGGAAAGCCCGAAATTGAAGGGCCAGATCGAATTCTTGCGACCCCACGCCACCAGGTCCTGCAGCCGCGAGAGGATCACGTTGCGCTTGCTGGCTTCTTCGAGCGTGCTCTGCTCCGCACGGTCCGTCGGCCGTCTTTCTGGTCTCACAATGGAAAATTGCATCTTTATTCCGTTGGTTTCTGAACCACGTTCCAATCCAGCGCGCCCACCCGCCAGAGGTACACCAGCGCCGCCACCAGGATGCCCACAAACACCACCACCTCCCAGAACGCCGCCCACCCCAGGCTGCGCGCCGCCACCGCCCAGGCGAACAGGAACACCGCCTCCAGGTCGAAGATCACAAAGAACATGGCGATCAGATAGAACTTCGCCGACAGGCGCACCTGCGCCGACCCCTCCGAAAGAATGCCGGATTCATAGGGTGCGCCTGTCGCCGGATCGGAATGGTGTTGTCCCAATAAGTACGAGACCGTCAGAATTCCTGCAACCAGCAGCACTACGAACACGAAGTACACCACCAGCGTCCACATCTGCTCTTTGCTCCGCTACAGTACAGGCCAAGGGCGTCCTTTCCGATACAGTTCCCTTTTTGTTTTCAGTTTATCCATTAGCATTTTCGGGTCCAGTTGAGACAAGCCCCGCGCGCACGCGGCCGCACCTGCTTCCCAATCCACTACAAGGTGTACAGGCCCCGCATGGCTCTCAAACTCATAGTAACCGTCAAACGCGAACCGTTACCAATACAATACCGCCACTTACTCTGCGGAGGCTGCCGAAATCGTTCTTTCCCGAACCAAACGTGTCATACCCCAAACACATCCGGAGTAAGTGCAGCTTTCGGACCTCGAAAACATCTTCCAGCAGCCTCCCAGCCTTAAGGGATATACCGGACGCCAAACTGTGGGCCCAGATCGCTCCACACCCCGCTATTCACCGAACTGCAGGTCGATCGCGTGGCCGCCCAGCGCCACCGACTGAATCTGTGGGTTTCCGTACTGGTCATTCACCGTCACCACGTGCGTAGCCGGATTCTTCTCTGCCATATACTCCACGGTGGCCGGCACCCGATAGGTCCTATGGTTGTTCAGGTTTGCGAAAATAGCCCGGTATCCTCTGTGTTTAATCCGGTATGTTCCGGGAGCCAGTTCCACGTTCCCCGCTTTCATGGCGTTCCCGAGTATCACTTCGTACGACTTAGCATAGGCCGCCGGGAAGCTTGCCAATAGCAGCGCTCCCGCCGCCAAAATCACCTTTTTCATGTTGATTCTCCTTATGTGGACTTGTGGCCGGGGCCGACAGGGCCCGGCCTTGTTCCATCCTCTATTACTTAATTGGATGCAGCAGCCGTCTTCCTGGTAATTCCCTTCGTCAGGGTAGATTACGCGCCTATTTAGTTATCGGATTTACATTGGCCATCACTTTGCGCCCGGAGCCGCGCGTTGGGCCGGGCGCCGGCTCCCTTAAGCGGTATTGCACGAAAGTTGGGTCCGCCGGAGTCTTTCTGGGTGCCATGCTTGCGCTGGCGGCCTGCCGTCTGCCCGATGTCGGATTCATCACCGTCACTGCGAGAACCTCCCCTCTACGGTGATTGGGGTGGCCACGCTAGTGCAGGGCCTATCGGGCACCTCGGCGGCGGCTGGAAACCGTAGAGCAGCGCACCCTCGCGCCGCCCGCCCTGCCGCTGGGGTCCCCAAACTGTGCCCGCCCGATGTCGGATTCATCACCGTCACTGCGAGAACTCCCGTCTACGGTGATTGGGTGGCCACGCTGGTGCAGGGCCTATCGGGCACCTCGGCGGCGGCTGGAAACCGTAGAGCAGCGCACCCTCGCGCCGCCCGCCCTGCCGCGGCGGTCCCCAAATTGCCCGACCCTGAGTGATAACCCATCTTTTCTGGAGAACCCATGCGAGGGAAATTGTTTGCAATGGCAGTGCTGCTGGCCCAGGCGCCGTTGGCGGTTGCCGCAGCGCCCGCGGCAGACGGCGGGCCGCCCTATCGGATCTCGCTCCAGGGCGGATTCGCCCCGGTCGTCAAGCGCTGCCTGCCCGCCGTGGTCAATGTATCGTCTTCTAAAATCGTCCGTACCCAGGCCAGCGCTTCGCCGTTCCTGTCTGACCCGTTCTTCCAGCAGTTCTTCGGCGACCAGTTTCTGCGCCAATTCCAGGTGCCTAGTGAAGAGCGCGAGCTGAGCCTTGGCTCCGGCGTGATAGTCACTCCGGATGGATACACTCTGACCAATAACCACGTCATCGCCGGAGCTACCCACGTGAAGGTCGCCCTGGCCGATCAGCGCGAATTCGAGGCCCGCGTCGTTGGCAAGGATGCCGAAACCGATATTGCCGTGCTGAAAGTAGATGCGCAGAATTTGCCTGCTATCCCCTTCGGAGATTCCGCCCGCATGCAGCCCGGCGACTTCGTGCTGGCCATCGGCAACCCCTTCGGCCTCAGCCAAACCGTCACCATGGGAATCGTCAGCGCCGTCGGCCGCGGCAACCTCGGGATCGAGGATTACGAGGACTTCATCCAAACCGACGCCGCCATCAATCCCGGCAACTCCGGCGGCGCCCTCATCAATGGGAATGGCCAGCTCATTGGCATCAACACCGCCATCCTCTCCGGAGATAGCGGCGGGAATCAGGGTGTCGGTTTCGCCATCCCCATCGACATGGCGCGTCAGGTAATGGACCAGATCGTCAGGAGCGGCCATGTAATCCGGGCCTGGCTGGGCGTCACCACGCAACCCGTAACGCCCCAGAATTCCCAAGCCTTCGGCTTATCCGGCCAGCCTTATGGCGCGCTGGTGGGAGATGTCACCGCGAACAGCCCCGCGGCTCGGGCGGGCCTGGCAACCGGAGATATCATTCTGGAGATCAACGGCCGCCGGGTACCGGACAGCACCAACCCCAACCTGTCGGTCGCCATGATGGCCCCTGGAACCGCCGTCCGCTTCCTGGTGCCGCGCAACGGAGCCGAGCAGGCGATGCCCGTCAGCCTGGGTGAGGAACCTGCCGCGCCACAGTCCCGCCAAACTGCGCCCGCCGAGCCGGAGCAGCCAGCCCCTTTGCTCGATGGCGTGCGGGTCGAGAACCTTACCCCCGATATCGCCGCCGGCTTGGGTTTACCGCCAACCATCCACGGCGTCGTGGTCGCCGGCGTGGATTCCGCCAGCCTGGCCGCCGCCGCCGGCCTGGAGGAAGGCGACGTGATTGAACAGGTGAATCGAACCCCCATCGCCGGCATGTTGGAGCTTCGCAATGCCGTCCGCGCCGCCGGCCAGCGATCCATCGTCCTGCTGGTCAACCACCGCGGCACTACCCGGTTCCTGGTAATCGCGCCGCAATAACCCGCACCCACCCAGGTGAACGATGGCTAGCCACGGCACTCAGACGCGCAGCCTCGGCAAGGGCCTCACCGGCCCTTACTTATGGTTGAGCAGCGGCACCAGAATAATACCCAGAAAGTCCTGTAAGAAGTGCATCACGATCGGCGCCACTAAGCTCCGCCTCCAAAGATACACCAAAGCGAACGCCAGGCCCAGCACTCCCACGGTAACTACTCCGGCCGTTCCCTCATACCCGTGACCTACCGAGAAGATAATCGCGGAGAGCATCGCGGCTGCCGCGCTGCTTCCGGTAAGAGTCTTCAAACGTAATATCAGGTATCCGCGAAACATCGTCTCTTCGGCCACCGCAACTACCACCACCAGAAAGAAGGCGAGCGCAAAGTCCGCCGGCCGCTTGGGAGTCAGCAGTCCCTGTAAGTTCTTGGGTGTCCCGGAGAAGCCCAGCAGCCGCAGCACCTGTTCCAGATAAGTGGTCACCACTAGCACGGGAATGTACACCGCCGCTCCGATTCCGACCTCGGTCCAGGCATTCCGCAACGTCCAGCCGATCTGCATCAGGGGCTCGATTATTCCGCCACAGGAAGAAGGCGATCAGGCCCACCAGCGAGAAATCGCGCAAAATAGTCGCCGAAGCGATCAGATCGAAGCCCCCGCCCTGCTGCACCACAAAGAACGACAGAATCATCGAAGGGACAATCAGGAACAGGAATACGAGCATCTCCAGAAGCTGCTCTTTGCGGTTGCCTGCCTGGTTATTCATCACTACTCATTATCATGCGTCCGTTCGCCCGCCGCGATCGGTAAAACCGCGCCGTCGCCAATTGTGGATCGTTACGTGCTCTAAAAGAGGTATCCCGCACCGTGGCGTACAAGCCCCCCGGCGCGGCATAAGTCTATAAAAGGAGTAAATACACTATGAAAGCAGTAGTATTGGTGCTGGTAATTACACTGGCGCCCTTGTTCGCCGACACGCGCAGCGATGACATGGAGCGGATCTCGGACGCCACCGCGGTTCTGCATGAGATCATGAGCGCGCCCGATCGCGGCATCCCGCAAGACATCCTGGGCAACGCCCAATGCGTGGGCATTATCCCCGGCGTTAAAAAGGTCGGATTTATTGTGGGCGCCAAGTACGGCAAAGGCATCCTGGTCTGCCGTAACGGCAACGGCTGGAGCGCGCCGTCCACGGTCATCATCGAAGGTGGCAGCGTCGGCCTGCAGCTCGGCGCCGGCGAAACCGACGTCGTGCTGGTGGTTCAGAACCGCGACGGCGAACAGAAGTTGATGCAGGACAAATTCACCCTTGGCGCCAGCGCCGGAGCCATGGCGGGTCCGGTCGGCCGGACCGCGCAAGCCGAAACCGACGCGCAGATGCACGCCGAGATTCTTGCCTACTCACGCTCCCGTGGCCTCTTCGCCGGAATCGATTTGGGCGGAGCCACGCTGCGCCCAGACAACGATGCCAATCGAGACGTCTACGGCCGTCCCGTGACCCAACGCCAAATCCTGTATGGCGAAGTCGCCCCGCCCCCCGGCGCCGCGCGCCTCTACGCCGAACTGGGCCGCTATGTGAGCCGCTAAAACATTCAGGAACCCAGGCGCGCGGTCTGCCACGGCACCACTTTGCGCGAAACCGCGCGCCCATCGCTCCGTCGCCTTCAATGGCTGCCGCGGGCTGGCTTATGGCAAACTTGCTGATGGCATGCACCGTTTTGCAGCAGCTCTTTTCATCTGCGCCATGGCCTTCGGCCAGCCTGCCGCATACAACCAGCCGTACCGTCCCCAATACCACTTCTCCCCTCGCCAGCACTGGACCAACGACCCCAACGGGCTCGTCTACTTCGATGGCGAGTACCACCTTTTCTACCAGTACAATCCCTTCGGCGACGTCTGGGGACACATGAGCTGGGGCCACGCCGTCAGCCGTGACATGGTGCATTGGCAGGAGCTGCCGGTCGCGCTGCCCGAGGAGAACGGTGTCATGATCTTCACCGGCAGCACGGTTGTGGACACCCACAACAGCAGCGGCTTCTGCACCGGTGGACAACCGTGCATGGTTGCCGTCTACACCGGACAGACGCAGCGCAGCGCAGCGCATCCCGCCCTCCAGACGCAGAACCTGGCTTACAGTAATGACCACGGGCGAACCTGGACCAAGTATCCGGGCAACCCGGTGCTGAACCTGAATCTGTCCGATTTCCGGGACCCGCACGTGTTCTGGTCCGGCCGCGCCGCGCGATGGGTGATGGCCGTGGCACTCCCCAATGAACACAAGGTGCTCTTCTACGGATCGCGGGATCTGAAAGCCTGGGAGCGTCTCAGCGAGTTCGGGCCGGCCGGCGCGACCGGAGGCCAATGGGAATGCCCGACCCTGACGGAGGTTCCGGTGGCGGGCAGTTCGCAGTCGCGGTGGGTGCTCAAGGTGGGGCTCAATCCGGGAGGGCTGCAAGGTGGATCGGGTGAGCAGTACTTCGTGGGGACCTTCGACGGCACGCTGTTCACCAACGATAACCCGTCTTCGACAACCCTGTGGACCGACTATGGGAAAGACTGCTATTGCGCCCTGACGTTCAATGGAATGCTGCCTGGCCAACTACCGGTCATGATCGGCTGGATGAGCAACTGGCAGTATGCCGCCAAGGTGCCCACCGCGCCCTGGAGGGGACAGATGACCATCCCCAGACGGCTGCAACTGCGCAGGCTGCCGCAGGGCCTGCGGCTGCTGCAGCAACCTGCCGAAGCAATCCAACGCCTTCGTGGCGGCCACTTCACGTGGCACGGACAAGACGTCGCGGAACTCAACCGGGCACTGAAGGAAAAGGCGCCCTGGCGCAGTTTTGAATTGCGCAGCACGGCTTCACCAGGTGTGGCCGGCGCGCTTCAGTGGAGGTTGTTAACCGGCCGCGGCAAGTACACCACCGTGGGATACGCCGGCGGCCAGCTATTCGTCGACCGCACGCAATCCGGTATCACCGATTTCAGCAAGGACTTCCCGGCGCGCACGGCAGCACCGCTGCCGCTTGGGAATGCGCCTCTGGATTTGACGATCCTGGTAGACCGCTCCACGATAGAGGTTTTCGCGCAGGGCGGCCAGGTGGCGATGACCAACCTGGTCTACCCGCCGCCCGATGCCCAGGGGATGGAGTTCTCCGCGGACGAAGCAAAGACGGCGAACATCCGCGTGGATTTGTGGGAGTTGAAGCCCGCGTGGCAGTAGCCGGGCCGCCCATCGCCGGACGGCCCAGGAAACTGTTGAAGCTGTTTGTTTTGGTTATTGGTGCGGATGAAGGGACTTGAACCCCCACGCCCTTGCGGGCACATGGACCTGAACCATGCGCGTCTGCCAATTCCGCCACATCCGCAGGTGTTTGGCACCTCCGAGTTTAGCACGCTTCCGGCCAGGCGCACGCCGCATTCCCACGGCTCTTCGCCGGTGATCGTCAGGCTAGCCCGCCAGTTTGCACAACCTTATTGTCTCGGTATCCACAGCCCCCGCCGCAGCAGCTTGCGGGCACTTTCGGGAAGAGGCATCGGGGTGGTCAAGCGTTGCAAGTCAGCAGCCACGGCCTGGGTGGCGGCTGGCGCCTGGCTCGGCGTCGCCAGGAAGGCGTGCGCGTCGCCAGTACTGGTCTGGATGGCCATGCCCACGATCTCCCCGGCATCGTTGATGGATTCCGGAAATACAAGGTACAACGGCGAGTTGGCCGGGATCAGGGTGTTGAGGTCCGTCATCGTGTTGCCCTGCCACAGGAAGCCGCGGCAGTTCCCCTGGTCGTCGCAGGATGCGCCGGTCATCTGTCCGCTGTTGTTAATCCAGGTCGGCAAGGTCGAAAAGTCCTTACCCACCGTTCCCAGGTCCACGGGGCCATTTGGGGTCCACAGGGTGCTATGCACCTGGACGAACGGAAAGCCGGGCAGCTCGCTGGGCATGTCCGAGCCGCCCACTATCATACCGAAATCGTTGATCGCGGCGCCCACGCCGAGCATCGAGCCGCCCAGGTTGGCGAGAGCGGTAGGCGTGCCGTTGTTCCAGATTACGGCGTGCGGCCCAAACGGCACCGGAAGCAGCGGGGTATTCGCGCAATTGCCCGACGAGCCGACCACCTGGCCGTTGTTGTTCAGCGCGAAGGTGAATCCCACCGTGTCGCCAGCCAGCGGAGGGAGTTCCTGCGCCTGGCCGTTTGGCCCCCACAGCACGGCCTCATAATCGAGAGTCTGCGGCGCCGGGCAGGTGGGGTCCTTGGTGCTATTCTCCGCGAACCCGGCGATCTGGCCTTGATTATTGATGGCCAGAGCCTGGCCGTTATTACCGCCCAGGGTGGCAAGCGCCGTCATGGTCCCGTTCCACACAGCCGGGAGGCAAATCAAGTTCGTGCCGAAGCCGCAAAAATCGTTGCCGAACGGATCCTTCTTGGAACTCTCGGCCAGAATCGCCAGCGTGTTGCTCGCGTTCGGTCCGCTGGCTTCGCTGTTGGGTCCACCCAGTGTGCCGAGGTCATACTTGGTGCCTCCGATCCCGGAAATGTAAGCTCGTTGGTCCCCGTTGGCGAGAGCGGCCGCTCCGGCTATGCGGCCCACCGCATTAATGCCATAAGCGTCAGCGGACGTCCCGCCGAAGGTGCCGAGGTCGGTGATGGTGTAGTACGGTATGGGGGTCGCCAGGAAAGCGTGCACCACGCCGTTGATCGTGCCAAAGCCCGAGATCTGCCCCGCGTCGTTGATCGATTGAGCACACTGCAGATACCAAGCCGAGTTCGCGGAAATGAGGGTATTGAGGTCCACTGGTGTCGTGCCTTGCCAGAGGATGGCGGTTTCGTTGAAGGTGGTGGCGTCGATGGACACGCCCACGATCTGGCCGCTGTTGTTAATGGTGTGGCAGCAGGGGGACCCGGTCGCGATGGCCCCGGGGAATCCGCCCAGGTCCTGCATACCGGTTTCCTTGGTCCACAGGAAACCGTGTTCGAGGCCGGCGAAGGCGGGCACGCCGGGCGGCAACGGGCCGAATTGCGCAAATCCGACGACTGCCCCTTGGTTGTTGATGCTGGTAGCCACGTTGAGAATGCCCGCCGGCGTGCCCTCCAGGTGGCCGAGGTCGGTGGGTGTGCCATCCGCGTCCCAGAGCACGGCGTGCGGCCCATTGCCGCCCAGCACGGGACCGGCGTTCGAGCACAAGCCGGACGTGCCGATGGCCTGGCCGTTGTCATTGATCCCGATGGCGAGTCCGACGGTGTCGCCCGCCAGCGGATTGAGTTGCCGGATCTGGCCGTTTGCGCCCCAGATCGCCGCTTCAAAACGTAGAGCTTGAAACGGCGTGTTGCCCGCGCAGGTGGGATCGGCAGTGCCGTTCTCCGCAAACCCGACTACCTGGCCGGCATTGTTCACATCGAAAGCGGTGGTGTTGTTGCCGCCCGGCAAGGTGGGAAGCGCGGTCAGAGACCCATTTTTCCAAATGGCCCCCAGGCATTGAGCGTGAGTGCCAAGCCCGCAAAAGTCTTCCCCATTCGGATCGGTCTGGGCAGTCTCCGAACTAACCGCCGCCTGGCCGCTCGCGTTCAGCCCGTTCGCGCCGCTGTTGCAGGTAGGGCAATTTGCGCCGCCCAGCGTGCCGAGGTCGGCCAGGTGGCCGGCGCCATACCAAAGGAAGGCGTGTTGGGGACCTCCGGAAACCAGGCTTGCATTCCCGGCGGTCCAGCCCGTATTGTTCAGTTGAAAAGCGTTGCTATTCGTCCCAGTTCCACCGAGGGTGCCGAGGTCGGTGACGGTGTAACGGGGCGATTGTGCCATTGCCAGCGCGGCCAGTAAGCAGCCTGCGGCAGTCGAAATCAGGATCGGTTTCATGTGTTCCTCCTGTCCAGGTAGGCGCAGAGCGTGCCATGAAAGGATCATTCGGCGGTATAATTGGCCCCACTGAGGAATGCGGATGAGGGACAACCCGGCGATGCGGCGGGCGACATCAGCGGGTTCCTGCGCGCCTGGAGCGACGGAGACCGGGGTGCGCTCGAAAGACTGACGCCCATCGTTTACGGCGAGCTCCACCGGCTGGCGCGACGGCACATGCGACGCGAGCGCCCCGGCCACAGCCTGCAAACCACAGCTTTGGTGAATGAGGCCTACACCTGCCTGGTGGATTACAAGCGCATGGAGTGGATGGCGTGGCAGGACCGCGCGCATCTCTTCGCGGTGTCGGCCCAGGTGATGCCGCGCATTCTGGTGGAACATGCGCGGCGCCACAACTTGAAACGCGGACGCGGCGTGCAGCACCTATCTCTGGATGAGGCAGCCGCTGTGAGGGGCGATGAGGATACCGGCCTGGTTGCGCTCGACGATGCCATGAACGCCTTGGCGCGCATCGATCCGCGCAAAGTCCACGTTGTCGAAATGCGTTTCTTCGGCGGGCTGAATATAGAAGAGACCGCCGAGGTGCTCAAGGTGTCGGCTGTCACCGTGAAACGCGACTGGAGGGCGGCCAAAGCCTGGCTCTACCGCGAACTGGCGCGGGGGACCGCGTGATGGACCCGCAACGATGGAAACAGGTCGACGACCTGTTGCAATCGGCCATGGACCGTGCGCCCGAAGAGCGCGAGGCGTTTTTGCGGGACGCTTGCGCGGGCGACGAGTCTCTGGAGCGCGAAGTCCGCTCCCTGCTGACGTCGAACCAGAAGGCGGCCAGTTTCCTGGAGAATCCGGCGGTAGAAGTGGCCGCGAGGGCCCTGGCGCGCCGGCAGACCCAGGACACCCCGGAGACCGCCAATTCCCTCGCCGGCCAAACCATCTCGCACTACCGCGTCATCGAGAAGCTGGGCGCTGGCGGAATGGGGGTAGTCTGGAAGGCCCGCGACACGCGCCTGGACCGCTTCGTGGCGCTCAAGGTTCTGCCCGCCGAAAAGGTGCGCGATCCCGAGCGCAAGCGGCGCTTCGTCCAGGAAGCCAAGACCGCCTCCGCGCTCAACCATCCCAACATCATCACCATCTACGAGATCGACCAGGCCGGGACCCTAGGGGACGCCGCCGATTTCATTGCCATGGAGTTCGTGCCCGGCAAGGCACTGGACCAGTTGATCCCCCGCAAAGGACTGCGGCTGACCGAGGCTCTCCAGTACGCCATCGAGGTGGCCGACGCGCTGGCGGCGGCGCACGCAGCGGGCATCGTGCATCGTGACCTCAAACCGGGCAACATCATGGTGAACGAGATCGGGTGCGTCAAAGTCCTGGATTTCGGTTTGGCCAAGCTGACCGAGCAAGCCGGGGACTGCGGATTCGCGCGCACCGAGACGATGGGGCAGGCGCCCCAGACCGCTGAGGGCACGATTGTCGGAACGTTCTCATACATGTCCCCCGAACAGGCCGAGGGGAAAAAGGTGGATGCGCGCGCCGACATTTTCAGTTTCGGCGCGGTGCTCTACGAGATGATCACGGGCAGGCGCGCTTTCGATGGGGATTCCATGGTTTCGATCCTGGCGGCCATCGTGCGTGGTGAGCCGAAGCCTGCGGCGGAGTTCGTAAATGGTCTTCCACGCGAGATCGACAGGATCGTTACGCGCTGCCTGCGGAAGGACCCCAACCGGCGGTACCAGCACGCCGACGACTTGAAGATCGACTTGGAGCAGGCCCGGGAAGAACTCGCTGCCGGTGATTCGGCTGTCCCCCAAGAGAGGCAGGGAAGGCGGAGCCTGGGTCGTTGGTGGTGGCTGGCCGCCGCCGCCGCGCTCCTGGCTATTGCGCTCGGGGTGTGGTGGCGGCTCCATGTTCTTCCGCCCGCACCGCCTTTTTGGAACCTGACCCAGCTCACCAACGACGCCGGACTTTCGGGGTCGCCGGCCCTGTCGCCCGATGGCAAGCTGGTGGCTTACTCTTCCGATCGCGGCCTGGATGGCGAGCGGGATCTCTATATCAAGCAAGTTGCGGGGGGCCAGCCGATCCGCCTGACATCGGATGGCGCGGGCAACACCACCCCGAATTTTTCGCCCGATGGCACGAAGATCGTATTCCGCTCGAACCGGCAGAGCGGCGGCATCTACGAGATTCCGGCGTTCGGTGGAGAGGCCCGCCTATTAGCGCGGGACGGTCTGAATCCCAAGTACTCGCCCGACGGCTCGCAAGTGGCCTATTGGGTGGGAGCGGAAACGATAGCCGCCGCGGTGCCCGGAGGCGGTGCGCTCTGGGTGGTCAATGCGGCCGGGGGCCCGCCCCAGCGGGTAGGGCCGAATTTTACGGCTGCCCGCTATCCGATCTGGTCCCCGGACGGGAAGCACCTGCTCTCGATCGGGTACACCTCGGCGAAAGCCTATGAAAGCGCGACTCTCGACTGGTGGCTGGTCGCCACAAACGGGGCGGAGGCGGTAGAGACAGGCACGTACGAAGCGCTGGCCCACGCAGGGCTGCGAGCAAGCGGCAGTACCCTCAATGGCCCAAGGCCAGGGTGCTTGCTGGCGGCTGGCAACACAGTTGTGTTCTCAATCGCCAGCGGCGACGCGCAAAGCCTATGGGAAATGGGTGTATCGCCGCGAACCGGCAAAGCGACTGGCGTGCTCCGGAGATTGACGACCGGTGCCGGGAACGAAGTAGATCCGTCCTGCGCGTCCGGCGGCTCCCTGGCATTCACCAACACCCAGACCAGAAGAGACGTCTGGTTGCTGCCTTTCGATTTGGACCGTGGAACGCCAAAAGGCGCGCTGCAGCGTGTCACGGAGAATCCAGCGAACCGGGAGCATGCATCCCTTTCGAGCGATGGGCGCTACGTAGCGTTTTCTTCCGATCAGTCGGGGCAACGAAACATCTGGGTGCGGGAGCTGGCAACCGGGAAAGAGTCGAGTGTGGCTCGCTCATCTTATGTGCAGCGGTTTCCCGTGATGAATGCGTCCGGCTCCAGAATCGCGTATTCGGTATACGAAAAAGACAAGCGGGTGGTGTACGTCTCCGCTCCCGGAGGCGCGCCCGAGAAGCTATGTGAGGGGTGCCTGCGGGCTACCGACTGGTCGAAGGACGAGAAGACGCTGTTGGTGTTCGGCGGCGCTCCCTATCAGATCGATCTTCTCGATGTGGCTTCGCATCGGCGGACCCTGCTGTTGAAGCATCCCACTTACAACGTGCTGTACGGCCGGTTCTCGCCCGATAATCGCTGGGTCAGTTTTACGGCTCGGATTCAGCCGAATCGCGGGCGCATCGCGATCGCGCCCATCGATGGGCCGAAGCCGGTTCCCGAAAGCGCCTGGATCCCGATCGCGGAGGCGGGGGCTGAGGATTGGGCCGATTGGTCGCCGGACGGGAAGACTCTATACTTTGCCTCGCCAAGAGACGGAAATAACTGCCTGTGGGGGCAGCGGATCGACGCCCGCTCTCACCGGCCGGTGGGTGAACCTTTCGCGGTGCAACATTTTCATGGACGGGTGTCCTATCGGCCGTTAGGAGGTTGGTCGGCGGCGGGCGGGCGAATCGCCATGTTGCTCGTCGAAGAGACGGGAAACATTTGGATGATGTCGCGCTCCGCCGCGCGCTGACGCGGAGGCGCGCCTATCCCGGTAGGCGCGGAACGCGCCATGAAAGGATCATTCGGCGGTATAATTGCCGCACTGACGATGCGGGGGGAGGGACCACAAGGCGATGCGGATTCGGGCGACATTAGCGGGCTTCTGCGCGCCTGGAGCGGCGGAGACCAGGGCGCGCTCGAAAGACTGACCCCCATGGTTTATGACGAGCTTCACCGCTTGGCACGCCGCTACATGAAACGCGAGCGCCCCGGTCACAGCTTGCAAACCACGGCGTTGGTGAATGAGGCCTATACCCGCCTGGCGGATTACAAGCGCATGGCGTGGCAGGATCGGGCCCATTTCTTCGCCGTTTCGGCCCAGGTAATGCGCCGCATCCTGGTGGAGCACGCGCGGCGCCACAACGTGAAACGCGGAGGCGGTTTGCCGCACGTATCCCTGGAGGAGGCTGCCGCAGTGGGCGGCGATGAGACGGACCTGGTAGCGCTCGATGACGCCATGAATGCCTTGGCGCGGATCGATCCGCGCAAGGTGCAGGTTGTCGAAATGCGTTTCTTCGGCGGGCTCAACATCGAAGAGACCGCCGAGGTGCTCAAGGTATCCGCTGTCACCGTGAAACGCGACTGGAGGGCAGCCAAGGCCTGGCTCTACCGCGAACTGGCCGGCGGGACCGCGTGATGGACCCGGAACGATGGAAACAGGTGGATGAGGTGCTGCAGTCGGCGATGGATCGCGCGCCCGAAGAGCGCGACGCGTTTCTGCGGCAGGCATGCGGGGGCGACGGAGCGCTGGAGCGCGAAGTCCGTTCCCTGCTGACGTCCGAGCAGAAGGCTGCAAAGTTTCTGGAGAATCCAGCGTTGGAAGTGGCTGCCGGGCCCTGGCCAGCCAGCAGAGCCAGGACACCAGGGAGACCGCCGTTTCCCTCGCCGGCCAAACCATCTCCCACTACCGGGTCATCGAAAAGCTCGGCGATGGCGGAATGGGAGTCGTCTGGAAAGCCCGCGATACGCGCCTGGACCGCTTCGTGGCGCTCAAGGTTCTGCCCGCCGAAAAAGTGCGCGATCCCGAGCGCAAGCGGCGCTTCGTCCAGGAAGCCAAGACCGCCTCCGCGCTCAACCATCCGAACATCATCACTATCTACGAGATCGACCAGGCCGGGACCGCCGGGGACGCCGCCGATTTCATTGCCATGGAGTTCGTGCCCGGCAAGGCGCTGAACCAGTTGATCCACCGCAAAGGACTGCGCCTGAGAGAGGCGCTCAACTATGCCATCGAGGTGGCCGACGCGCTGGCGGCGGCGCACGCGGCGGGGATCGTGCATCGCGACCTGAAGCCCGGCAACATCATGGTGAACGAGAACGGGAGTGCGAAAGTCCTGGATTTCGGTTTGGCCAAGCTGACCGACCAGTGCGGGGCCAGCGAATTCGCACGCACCGAGACGATGGGACAGGCGCCCAGGACCGCTGAGGGCACGATTGTCGGAACGTTCTCGTACATGTCGCCCGAACAGGCCGAGGGGAGGAAGGTGGATGCACGGACCGACATTTTCAGTTTCGGCGCCGTGCTCTACGAGATGATCACGGGCCAACGGGCTTTCGGCGGGAATTCCATGGTTTCGATCCTGGCTGCTATTCTGCGCGGTGAGCCGATGCCGGCGGCGGAAATCAAACCTGGTCTTCCGCGCGGTCTCGACAGGATCGTTACCCGGTGCCTGCAAAAAGACCCGGATTGCCGGTATCAACACGCGGGCGACTTGAAGATCGACTTGCAGCAGGTAAGCCAGGAACTCGCTGCCGGCGGATCCGAGATCCGCCAAGAGGCGTCGCCGAGGCTGAGCCTGCGCCGTTGGTGGTGGCTGGCGGCTGCCGCCGCGTGCGTGGCGGTTTCGTTAGGGGTGTGGTGGCGAATCCATGTTCCTTCGGCCACGTTGCCTTTTTGGAAACTGACACAGCTCTCCAACGACGCGGGGCTCTCGGGGTCGCCGGCCCTATCGCCCGATGGCAAGCTGGTAGCTTACTCTTCCGATCGCGGCCTGGATGGCGAGCGGGATCTCTATATCAAGCAGGTTGCGGGGGGCCAGCCGATCCGCCTGACATCGGATGGCGCCGGCAACACCATGCCGGATTTTTCGCCGGATGGCACGAAGATCGTATTCCGGTCGAACCGGGATGGCGGCGGCATCTACGAGATTCCGGCGTTTGGTGGAGAGGTCCGGTTATTGGCGCGGGAAGGCTTGAATCCCAAGTTTTCCCCGGACGGCTCGCAGGTGGCCTATTGGGTTGGCACGGATTTCATAGCCACATCGGTGCCCGGAAGCGGTACGGTTTGGGTGGTCCCGGTGGCCGGGGGCCCGCCGCGGCGGGTGGGGCGGAATTTCACGGCCGCGCGCTATCCAATCTGGTCTCCGGACGGGCAGCACCTGCTGGTCATCGGGTACACATCGGCGAAAGCCTATGAAAGCTCCACCCTCGACTGGTGGCTGGTCGCCACCAATGGGGCGGAGGCGGTAAAGACAGGCGCATACGAAGCGCTGGTGCACGCAGGATTGCGAGCAGGCGACGCACGCGACACCACCGGTAGCCCAGGCACTGCTAGCCCAGGGCCTGGGTGTTGGCCGACGGCCGGCAACACAGTTATGTTCTCAATGGCTAGCGGCGACAACCAGAACCTCTGGGAAATTGGATTATCGCCGCAAACGGGTAAAGTGACTCGCGTGCTTCGGAGATTAACAACCGGCGCCGGGAAGGAAGTGGATCCATCCTGCACGTCCGGCGGCTCCCTGGCGTTCACCAATAACCGGCCCCGAAGAGACGTCTGGTTGCTGCCTTTCGATTTGGACCGCGGAACGCCCAAGGGCGCGCTGGAGCGTGTCACAGAGAATCCAGCCTGGCGTGAGCGCCCGTCGCTCTCAAATGACGGGCGGTACGTAGCATTTGCTTCCGACCAGTCGGGGCAAAGAAACATCTGGGTGCGGGACCTGGCAACCGGAAAAGAGTCGAGTGTGGCCGGATCGTCGTTCGTGCAACGGTTTCCGATCATCAGTCCGTCTGCCAGCCGGGTCGCGTTTTCGATGTTCGAAAAAGGCGACAAGGTCCCGGTGTACGTGTCCTCGCCCGGCGGGACCCCCGAGAAGCTCTGTGAAGCGTGCCTGAGAGCCACGGACTGGTCGCGCGACGAGAAGACGCTCCTGCTGTTCGACGGCAATCCCTACCAAATCGATCTTCTCGACCTGGCTTCGCATCGGCAGACGCCACTGCTGAAGCATCCCGATCACCCTGTGCTCCACGGCCGGTTCTCGCCCGATAATCGCTGGGTCAGTTTCACATTCCGCACCGAGCCAAATCTCGGGCGCATTATGATCGCGCCCCTCGACGGACCCAAACCGATTCCCGAAAGCGCCTGGATCGCGATCGCGGAGGCGGGCGCCAACGACTGGGCCAACTGGTCGCCGGATGGCCATACGCTATACTTTCCCTCTCCAAGAGATGGACACAACTGCCTGTGGGGGCAACGGATCGAACCAGGCTCCCACCACCCGGTGGGCGATCCCTTCGCCGTGCAACATCTTCACGGACGGGTGTCCTATACGCCAGGATTTGGCTTTTCGGCGGCGGGCGGGCGAATCGCCATGCTGCTCGTCGAGGACACGGGCAACATCTGGGTAATGTCCCGCTCCGCCGCGCACTAACGCGGAGTCGCGACCCGCGCGATTCAGGTCACCTGGGGGTTGCCACGTATGCGTGCACCTCGCCGTTGATCAGGCCAAAGCCCGATATCTGCCCCGCATCGTTGACCCCTTGAGCGCACTGCAGATACCAACCGGAGTTCGCCGGGATGAGGGTGTTAAGGGCCACCGGCACCTTGCCTTGCCAGATGAGGGCAGTTTCGGCACCGGTCCCATCTATCGCAAGGCCAACCATCTCGCCTTTGTTGCTGATGGTGTTTACCGGAGGGGGCACGGTCACGAAGGCCCCGGGAAACGCGCCGTAGTCCTGCATCCCTGTTTCCCTGGTCCACAGGAAGGCGTGAACGGTGCCATCTGTAGATAGCGCCGCCCCGACGACTTCACCTTGGTTATTGACGCTGGTAGCAAGGTTATACACGCCCGGTGGCGTGCCCTCCAGGTGGCCGAGGTCAGTGGGCGAGCCGTCGCTTTCCCAGAGCACAGCGTGCGGCGAAGCGACGCCTATTTCAGAGGTGTTCGAACACAAACCCGACGCGCCGACGACCTGGCCGCTGTTGTTGGCTCCGACGGCGAATCCGACGGTGTCGCCGGGGAGCGGATGCAATTCCTGGATCTCGCCGAATGGTCCCCACGTCACAGCTTCAAAACGGAGAACTTGAAAAGGCGTGCCGCCGGTTATGCAGGTTGCATCGGGAGTGCCATTCTCCGAGTACCCGATTACCTGGCCTTGATCGTTGAGATCAAGAGCAGTGGCGTTATTGCCGCCTGGCAAAGTGGGAAGCGCCGTCATGAACCCATTTCTCCAGATTGCTCCCAGGCATTGATGGTGAGTGCCGTAGCCACAGAAGTCTTCGCCCTTCGGATCTGTCTTGGAAGTTTCGGAACCAATGGCCGCCTCGCCCAATGCGTTCGGCCAGTACGCTACGCTGTTGCAGGTGGGGCATTTTGATCCGTCCAGCGTGCCGAGGTCGTGCAACTGGCCAAAGCCATACCAAAGGAAGGCGTGTTGGGGGCCGTTGAGCACCAGGTTCGAATTCCCGGCCACCCATCCCGCAGCGTTGGGACCATAAGCATTGCTGTACGTCCCGCCCAGGGTGCCGAGGTCGGTGACTGTGTAGCGTGATAGCGGCTGTGCTATGGCAAGAGCCGCGAGCAAGCTGCCCGCGGCGATCGAAGTCACGATCGGTTTCATGTGTTCCTCCTGTCCAGGTAGGCGCAGAACGCGCCACGAAAGGATCACACGGCGGTATAATTAGGCCCGTTGACGATGGGGGGTGAGGCACAACCCGACGATGCGGCTGCGGTCGGCGTGAACCTGTTGCTGCGGGCCTGGAGCGAGGGAGACCGGAATGCGCTCGAACGGATGACCCCTCTGGTTTATAAGGAGCTTCATCGCCTGGCGCACCACTACATGGCTCGCGAGCGCGCCGGCCACAGCTTGCAAACCACGGCTCTGATCAACGAAGCCTATGTGCGGCTGGTGAACTACAGCCGCATGGACGCAGAACCGGGCCCATTTTTTCGCCGTTTCGGCGCAGTTGATGCGCCGCCTACAGGTCGACCACGCGCGGCGCAATCGGAAGCGCGGCGGCGGAGTGGCGCACGTCTCCCTGGACGAAGCGGCAATGGTCAGCCGAAATCAGCCGGCGGACCTTTCGCCAAGTGCGCGCGGTCGAGATGCGCTTCTTCGGCGGGCTCAGCCTGGAGGAAACGGCCAATGTGCTCCAGGTCTCGGCGGTCCCGGTGAAGCGCAATTTGCGCACGGCCGAGCCTGGCTCTATCGCGAATTGACCGGCGGTACGGACGATGGATTCCGAACGGTGGAAGCAGATCGATAATCTGTTGCACGCGGCGCTGGACCGTCCGGCTGCCGAGCGTGAAGCGTTCCTGCGGGACGCCTGCGCGGGCGACGAGGCGCTGGAGCGCGAGGTGCGGTCGCTGATTGCTTCCGACCGGGAGGCGGGCAGTTTTCTGGATCACCCGGTGAAACTGCCGGCAGAGCTGCTTAAAGAGTCCACCGTCACGCATCTTGCCGGCCAGACCATTTCCCATTACCGGATTCTGGAAATGCTCGGCGCCGGCGGTATGGGGGTCGTGTACAAGGCTTACGACACCAAGCTGGAGCGGTCCGTGGCCCTGAAGTTCCTGCCCCCGCATCTGCGCCACAACCAGGAGTTGAAGCAGCGGCTGAAAGAAGAGGCCCGCGCCGCCTCCACGCTGGACCATCCCAACATCGTGGTGATCCACGATATCGACGAAACTCCCGGCGGCGACCTGTTCATCGCCATGGCGTTTCACGACGGGATCACGCTGCGCGAGCGGATCGAGCGGGACAAGCCCAACGGACTGCCGGTTGCCGAGGCCCTGCAAATCGCGCGCCAGATTGCCTTGGGGCTTGCCAAAGCGCACGGAAACGGCATCCTGCACCGCGACATCAAGCCTGGAAACGTGATCGTGGCCAAGGATGGAGTGGCGCGGATTATCGATTTCGGCCTGGCGAAATCGCACGACGCCACCGCCACGCTGGACGGCACGACCAAAGGGACTCCGCTCTACATGTCCCCCGAGCAGGCCTCCGGAAAGCCGGTAGATTTCCGCACGGATCTGTGGAGCCTGGGAGCGGTGCTCTTCGAGATGCTGGCGGGCCGGCCGCCGTTCCAGGGAGAGACGCAGCTTCAGGTGATGCGCGCGGTGGCGCAGGACGAGCCGCCCGCGTTGGCCACACTGCGGCCGGGCCTCGCCCCGGAAATCCAGGCGATTGTCGCGCGCGCTTTGCAGAAGGATCCCGCGCGGCGCTACCAATCGGCCGCAGATATGGCGAGCGATCTCTCGGCAGCGCTGGGCTACGATACGGGCAGCGGGCGCGTGGCCGTGCCTGCCGCTCCTGCCATTCGACGGCGGGCGCTATACGCTGCCGCGACGGTGGCCGCGCTATTGGCCGGCGCGTTCCTGGCGTGGCGCTTCGGCGGTCCGCGGCAGCCGGTGACCTCCGCGAACGAGTACATCCAACTCACCAACTTCAACGATGGGGCCACAGCTCCCGCGCTTTCGCCGGACGGACGCATGTTGACCTTCTTCCGCGGTGGAGGGTATTTCCTTGGCAGTGGGCAGATTTACGTGAGGCTGCTGCCGGACGGAGAATCGAAGCAACTGACTTTCGATTCGAAGGCCAAGTACGATCCGGTATTCACGGCCGACGGATCCCGCATAGCATATACTGGCCTGTCCTTCAATGGACCTACCTGGGATACCTGGACCGTCCCCGTCCTGGGAGGGCCGCCCACGCGCCTGATGGTGAACGCCGCGGGCCTCAGTTGGATCGGGCCGGACCGTGTCCTGTTTTCCAAGATTCAGGCCGGAACCCTCCTGCACATGGGAATTGTGACGGCGACGGAGAGCCGGGCCGAGGAGCGCACCATCTACTTCCCGCCGCACGAACGCGCCATGGCGCATTACTCCTGGCTGTCGCCCGACCGCCATTGCGTACTGATCGTGGAGATGAACAGCGCCACGGACTGGCAGCGCTGCCGGGTGGTCCCATGGGAGGGAAACTCGACGGGTGTTCAGGTGGGACCGCAGGGCGGGTGCACCGCTGGGGCGTGGTCGCCGGACGGACATTGGATCTATCTCAACGCGGAGGTGAACGGAAGCTCGCACCTGTGGCGGCAACGGTGGGACGGGCGCGCTCCGCGGGGAAATCCGGAGCAGATCACCTTTGGCCCCACAGAAGAGGAAGGTCTGGCCGTGGCGGCGGACGGGAAATCGCTGATCGCCTCGGTCGGCGTGCGGCAGAGTTCTGTCTGGACCCACGATGCCTCGGGGGATCATGCGGTTTCGGTGGAGGGGTCGGCCGAAGCGCCCAGGCTTTCACGGGATGGCAAACGGCTGTACTATCTGCTGCGGAAAAATACTTCGTCCGACCTGCGCGAACTGTGGCGTAGGGATCAGTCATCGGACGAATCCGAGCCGGTGATCACGGGCCAGCGGATCGTGGACTATGATATTTCGCCCGACGAGAAACGCGTCGCATTTACGGTCCTGCGGGGAGGCGAATCGCAGATCTTCCTGGCGGCGGCGGATCGAAGCTCGCCTCCGCGCCTGGTGGTTCGAGAGGGAGACATGGTAACTTTCGGCGGCGGGCAACTGTTCTTCCGGCAGTTGGGGCGCAAGGCGAACTACCCGGCGCGGGTTCAGGAGGATGGGAGTGGGCTGACCCGCATTCTGGAGAGTGGGGCTGCCGAAATCGGCGGCGTTTCCCCGGACGGAGAATGGCTCTCCGTCGCCGGCCTCGGACCGGTGGATGGCGGCTTTGCCGTGGCGGTGCGGGACCACGCTCAACGGAAAATCTGCGCCGGAGCCTGCTATGTGCAATGGTCCGGCGACGGAAAGTACCTGTACGTCAGCCTCGCCAGCCGCTATTCGGCGCCGGGATCCACCGCACGCACATACATCCTTCCGATGCCGCATGGAGTCCGGCTTTTGGATTTGCCGGCAGACGGAATCGACCTCGCCACCAAGGAGCAGCTTGCCGGGATCCAATCGATTCCGGAAGCCGATATGTCGCCCGGACCGGATCCTCAAACGTATGCCTTCGCGCGCCAGGCGTTTCAGGGGAATCTGTTCCGCATCCCGCTGCACTGAAGCCGTCAGCCGTGCCGCTTAATTGCCCAAGGGCTTTGCCGCTCCATCGATTACGAGAATGTCGGCCGGCAACTTCCGCAACTCCAATTTGAGGCCAGGCTGTGCTTCCACTTCCGCCGGCAGATCGTCCTTTGGGCCGGAGATCCGCAAGAAGATCGCGTACTGACTGGGTAGCCCGGTTTGGTCTCATACCTGCTCAAGTGGGTCAGGAATACCCGAACCCGGGCGAGTACACGAACGAGTGGGTCAGCGCGGGTGCCTGATCAGACGCTATATCGGCGGGACAAGGCCTCGGCGATCAAGCCGCGGGCGAAGGACCGGTGAAGGTGGCGCGCGGCGATCAGGGTTTCGGGTCCGCGGGTGAGGCCGCCGGAATCGCTAAACGACGTCCACGCCCATGCTGCGGGCGGTACCGGCGACGGAGCGCATGGCGGCCGCCAGATCGAAACAGTTCAGATCGGGCATTTTGATTTTGGCGATCTCTTCGATCTGCTCCTGGGTGATCTTACCGACCTTGGTTTTGTGCGGCTCGGCCGAGCCTTTGGCCAGGTTGACCGCGCGCTTAATCAGCACCGGGACCGGGGGCGTCTTGGTGATGAAGGTGAATGAGCGGTCGGAGAAGATGGTGATCACCACGGGGATGATCAGGCCTTCCTGGTCCTTGGCGGACGTCTTGGCGTTGAAGGACTTGCAGAAGTCCATGATATTGACGCCCTGGGGACCGAGGGCGGTGCCCACGGGCGGCGCGGGAGTGGCCTTGCCGGCCGGGATCTGTAACTTGACTTGAGCGGTAACTTTCTTCGCCATCGGCTAAACCTTTTCTACCTGTAAAAATTCCAGCTCGACCGGAGTTGCGCGGCCGAAAATGGTGACCATCACGCGGAGCGTGCCGCGCTCGGTATTGACCTCATCCACTTTGCCGGAGAAATTCGCAAAAGGACCATCGACGATGCGGACGGAATCGTTTTTCTCGAAGGTCATCTTGGGGCGCGGGCGCTCCGCCGAGGAGGCCTGGCGGAACTGGATCGCGTTGACTTCATCGGGGCTGAGGGGCACCGGAGCATTGCCGCCGCCCACGAACCCGGTAACCCGCGGGGTGTTCTTCACCGCGTGCCAGAGTTCATCGTTCATTTCCATTTCCACCAGCACGTAGCCGGGATAGACCAGGCGCTTGCTGGTGACCTTCTTCCCATTGCGGAGCTCGACAACCTCTTCGGTGGGGATCAGGATCTGCCCGATCTTGTCGGCGAAACCGAAGGCTTCCGAGCGGGTCCGCAGCGATTCGGCGACTTTGCCTTCAAAGCCCGAATAGGTGTGGATGATGTACCAGTTCTTGGGCGGAGGGCCCGCTTCCGGAGCGGCAGGAGGGGCGGGTTCGCCGGCGGATTCCGGGGCGGCCTCCTCAAATTGCGCGTGGCTTTCCTCAAACCCGGCATCCTCGTGGGCCGGCTCCGCGAGATCCTCGGGCTGGTCCGCGGATTCCGCGTCCGGCTCCTGGTCGAAATGCAGGTTTTCTTCCGCTTCCATATACCGCCTACTTGGTAAAGAGATCCAGAACCCCGGCTACGGCCCTCGAGAGAATGGAGTCCACAACGAAAAAGTACGCAGCAAAAGCGAACACCGAGAAAATTACCACAGCGGTGGTGCCTTCCACCTGTTTGCGGTTCGGCCAGGACACGCGGCGCATCTCCAGCTTGAGTTCGTTGATGTAATCGCGCGTGCTCTCAATCCAATTCTTCGCATCGGCCATAAATTCAAACTCCCGAACTTGTATGCGGGGTGAATGGCAGGGGCGGAGGGATTCGAACCCCCACTCGCGGTTTTGGAGACCGCTGGTCTGCCGTTAAACCTACGCCCCTGTAGTCCCGCCCCCTAGGCGGGGGCTACCCCCATTCTACTTGATTTCCTTATGCGGCTGGTGCTTGCGGCAATGGCGGCAGAATTTGCTCAATTCCAGCCGCTCGGTCTTAGTCTTCTTGTTCTTGGTCGAAGAGTAGTTCCGGTTCTTGCATTCGGAGCACTGAAACGTAATAATCTCGCGAGGCATAATGCTTCCACTCCCTTTACTTTCAGCCAGTTGCCGCCAGCCGGACGGTCCGGCGGCGGAAGGCCGACTGCCGTGCTACTTTATGATCTCCGTCACCGTGCCGGCGCCCACCGTGCGGCCGCCTTCGCGAATCGCGAAGCGCAGCCCCTTGTCCATGGCGATGGGCGTAATCAGCTCCACCGTCAGGCTCACGTTGTCGCCCGGCATCACCATCTCGGTGCCCTCCGGCAACTGCGCCACTCCCGTCACGTCCGTCGTCCGGAAGTAGAACTGCGGCCGGTAGCCCTTGAAG
>CAWDOH010000037.1:0-72763 GCA_963803725.1 Bryobacterales bacterium
CGGGCGGGCCTCATAGACCGAGCAGAGCTTGCCATCCAGAAAAACGCAGCCAGCCTCCTCCGTGCGCCGCAGGATGCGCCCGCCATGCAGGGGTTCCTCGGCGTCGTGCATGGTGTATTCCGCCACAAACTTTTCGCGCGAAATGCGCAGGTGGCGCGCCAGCCGTTCCACATCGCGGTCGCTGACGGCGGTGGTGGCCACCTTGCAGCAACTGGCGCACTGGGTGCAATCGATCTGCTCTTCGATCTGCTCGCCGATACGGCGCAGGATGCGGTCGGAGTGGTCGCGCGACTTCATGAAGCGGCGGAAGCGCAGGTTCTCGTCGCGCTTCTTCTCGCCCAGCAGCCGTATCTGCACCAGGTCGGTGAGCATCCTCTTACCAAGTTAGCAAAGCTGGTTTGCCGTACGCGGCATGCGGCAGAAAGTCGCCGATGCAAGGCGCTGCCGCCGCCTCGCTCCCGGCGTTTTCGCCTTCTGGGGTCTTGCATTGAAATCAGGTTTGGAGTTAGTCTTTATCGCAGCCATACGGGCGATTCCGGCAAGGTTGGTCCTGCGCGAGATCCGGTTTCAGTACGTGCAGGACGGCGCCGGTGTTCCTCTTCGGGTGCCAGGGTGTGGGATGATGCTGTTGGCGGGTCTGATCGGCCGTATCGCCATAAAGAGAGTTGCGGATTTGCAAATGGGAATACGGGAGCCTATTGACACTGGCGGTGGCCCATGTACAATCCAAATTGAGTCCCCTATTTCAGAAACGGAAGTGGCACAAAATGTTCAAAGGCAGGAAATCCCGCCCCGGCGCTCCCGCGGCGGAAGGCGAAGGATTCAACAGCAGCGACGTCGCGCGTATCTGCAGCGTGAGTCTGCGGCAATTGCAGTGGTGGGATGAGCGCAACGTCGTTTCGCCGCGGCAGGATGGCCACAAGCGGATCTACCAGCGCGAAGAGGTGGTGGAAATCTCGGTGATCGCGGAGTTGCGGCGCAAAGGATTTTCGCTGCAGAAGATCCGGCGCGTGCTGCGTTTCCTGCAAAAGGAGATGGGAAAGCGGCTGAGCGATGCGATGCGCCTCGACTGGCGATGTCCATCTGCTCACCGATGGCAAGTCCATTTACCTAGAAGAGACGCCCGACCGGATCATCGACCTGCTGAAGAACGCCAAGCAGCCGATGTTCTTGGTGTGTGTCAGCGATCAGGTGAAGCGTCTGGCGGCGGCGGCGGATCGCAAGCCGGCCAAGAGCGAGACCGGCTCGCCCACGCGCAAAGCCCGGGTCGGTTTAGAAGGCGGAGCCCGCAGATAGCCGATAGAACCAACCAGCCGGGTTTGGATGGTGGGATCGCCTCGGCCATCAGGGTGGTGCGCCGGTTAGCGGCAATACGGATGGTATCCTGAGGGTGACTACCAGTGATTGCGCTAACCCAACTCCGCCGCGCCGGAGCCGTGACCCTCGGAATTTGCGCCGTGATCACCGTGCTTTGGGCGCAGCGGCCGTTCCGCGAGTACCCCGGCGTCGAATATCACCAGGAATATCCCTCTGCCGCCGATTACCAGGAGAAGACCGAATGGGTCTTCGCGCGCCTCATGTATCCGCCCGTGGGCCGCTATTACGGCGGTTCGAATTTCTCGGCAATTGGAAAGAACGGCGGATCCAACTGGACCATGGATTATCCGCGCTCCGACCGCCATCTTTCGGCGGCCGTCCGGCGGCTGACGCGGATTCACGCGCGCTCCGCCGAGGAGCCGGTGGACCTGGACGACGACGACGTCTACGACTGGCCCTGGCTCTACGGCGTGGAAGTGGGCCACTGGAATCTCACCGACTACCAGGCCCGAGCTATGCGCGAGTATCTGCTGCGCGGCGGCTTTTTCATGTGCGACGATTTCCACGGCGCCATCGAGTGGGATGTCTTCGCAGCCAGCATGCGCAAGGTCTTTCCCGACCGGCCGATTGTCGAGATCCCGAACGACGACCCGATCTTCCACACCATCTACGATCTGGATGCACCGCTACCAGGTGCCCGGCGACGCTGTTTCTGGAAACCGGCCTGACCTACGAGAAAGGCGAAACCGGGAAGACCCCGCACTGGCGCGGCATCTACGACGACCAGGGCCGGATGATGGTCGCCATGTGCCACAACATGGACCTGGGCGATTCCTGGGAGCACGCCGATAACCCGCAGTATCCGGAGCACTTTTCGGCATTGGGGCTGCGAATCGGGCTGAATTACCTGGTATATGCGATGTCGCATTAAGAAGGCAAGCACCGGACGCGGAGGCGCGGAGACGCGGAGAAATTCGCGGAGAAGACATTTTGACTTCTCCCTTTTTTCTCCGCGTCTCCGCGTCTCCGCGTCCAGTGCTTGCCGAGGCTGCACGGGAAGATTCCCGCCGGGCCGCGGCCCTGCGATGAAAATGAGACCACGGAGAACTGACCGATGACTTGGAGTTCGGCCGGAGCGTTCCTGATGGCGCTGGCGGTGATTATGGGGGCGTTTGGCGCGCACGGATTGCGCGGGCGTCTGGACGCCTATTCCATGAGCGTCTACGAAAAGGCGGTCTTCTACCATTTCATCCACGCCCTGGGCATTTTGATCGTTTCGATTCTTCCGAAGACGGGGACGTTTTCGGAGACCGCCGCAGGGTGGGTGTGCCTGCTGCTGGCGCTGGGAATCGCGATCTTTTCGGGCAGTCTTTACGCCTTGGCCATCAGCGGGAACCGCATCCTGGGCGCCATTACGCCCATAGGTGGACTATCGATGATTGCCGGCTGGCTGCTGTTGGGATGGTATTTGCTTCCGCACCGCGTATAGCTTGCGCAGAGGTGGCACGGCCGGCCCAATCGGCCCGTTCCGTGCCACCACGGAAGGGAAGGTGGCGAAAGGCCTATCGATTGCCCCCTACGGCTGCCGAAGACGCCTTCCGGCTGAGGAAGCATTCGCGGCAATATACTGGCCGGCCTTGGGTTGGCTTAAAGGGTACCGTGGTTTCCCGGCCGCATTGCGAGCAGGTGGTCATGGTTTCCGTTTTGGCAAAACCCGAGGTCGAAGAACCTGCACGCTTGGTTTTACAATTCTTGCAGCGCTTAGGTTCGTTTTTGAAGTTTTTGTCGTGGAAGAAGTGTTGTTCTCCCGCTGTAAATACGAAGTCTGCTCCGCAATCTACGCACTTGAGGACGCGGTCCTGAAACTCCGCCATATCAACTGTGCCCCGTTATCAACCTGTACCGTACCCGGTCGGACTTAAGATGGCGGGGCGAGCGGAAGTTTCAGACCGCCCGCCCCCGCCACTCGGTTTTACTCGATTTCCCGGCGATTCTTCTTCCGGTTTCGTTTGCGAGCCAGCGCCTGCTTGGCCCTTAGCTTCTCGCCTGGCTTCAAGTAGAAGGAATGTCGTTTGACTTCCTTGATGATGTCCTCCTGCTGGACTTTCGCTTGAAGCGGCGAAGGGCGTTTTCTAACGTTTCGCCCTCTTGAAGCTTCACTTCAGCCAAACGAATTACACCTCCCAACTGGACCTAAATTCCCATGCGTGTTAGGGATTATTCCAGAGACCGGACCTGCTTCCTGCCCTACATGGACCGAGAGGCGTTTCCCCGAAAATTTCCTGCACTTCGCACAGAAGGTACCTGATATCATAAGTGGTTGACAGATAAAGTCAAGACCTAATTTTCAGGCGGCCGCCTGGCGGAACCCCGCAGCAGTGGCTCAATTCACTTTCTTTTCAGGAACTTGCGCTGAAATGGAAAATGTTCTGGCGATACTGCTGGCGGGCGGTGCCGGGCGAGCGTCTGTTTCCGCTGACACGAGATACCGCCAAGCCCGCGGTTCCGTTCGGCGGGGCTTACCGCATCATCGATTTCACCTTATCCAACTGTATCAATTCCGACGTCCGTCGAATTTTCATCCTAACACAGTATAAATCTCTGGAACTGATCCGGCATGTCCGTGATGGTTGGAACATACTGCCGGCGGAGCTGGGTGAGTACATCGAGACCATTCCCCCCATGAAGCGCGTGAGCGAGGATTGGTACCAGGGAACCGCCGACGCGGTCTTCCAGAATTTCCAGAGCATCGAAGCGGAAGCGGCCCGAACAGACCCTGATCCTTTCGGCCGACCACATCTACAAGATGAACTACTGGGAGATGTTGGACTGGCACCGCCACCACCGCGCGGATATCACCATCGCCACCATTCAGGTGGCACCGGAGCAGGCGGACCGCTTCGGCGTGGCGGAGATCGGTGCGGATTACCGGGTGGTGGGGTTCGAGGAAAAGCCGCAGCACGGCCATCCCACCCGCTCGCGCTTCGATCCGTCGATGGTCAGCGCATCGATGGGGATTTACCTGTTTGAGACCGACGTCCTGCTGCGAGGCGCTGCACGAAGACGCCCGCGACTCCGGAATCGAGCCACGATTTCGGCAAGGACGTGATTCCCCGCAACCTGGAGAAATCGCGCGTGGTGGCGTACGATTTCCGCGACATCAACGCCAAGCAGGTGCGTTACTGGCGGGATGTAGGCACCCTGGACGCCTATTACGAGGCCAATATGGACCTGGTCGCGGTGGCCCCGGAATTCAACCTGTACGACCGTAACTGGCCGATCCGCACCAAGGTGACCCAGCAGCCGCCGGCCAAGTTCGTTTTCGCCCAGGAAGGTCGGCGCATGGGCATTGCGGTGGATTCCATCGTGTCAGCGCGGGATGCATCGTTTCCGGCGGCCGGGTGCTGCACAGCGTGCTTTCCCCGGGCGTGCGGGTGAACAGTTATTGCGAAGTGGAGTATTCGATTCTGATGCCCGGGGTGGAGATCGGGCGGTACAGCCGCATCCGCCGCACTATTGTGAATACCGGAGGGAAGATTGGGGATTCGTCGGTGATCGGCTTCGACGCCGATGCCGACAGGGCGAAAGGTTATACCGTCACCGAAGGCGGCGTGGTGGTGGTGGGATAAGGCCACGGATTCAGGTTTTTTAACGACTTATGACTACGATCGTACGAATCAATGGACGGGAGATTCTCGACTCGCGCGGGAATCCTACGGTGGAAGCGGATGTTTATCTCGCGGACGGCAGTATGGGGCGGGCGGCGGTGCCGTCGGGCGCTTCCACCGGCGAGCATGAAGCGGTGGAACTGAGAGACGGCGATAAGTCGCGTTATCTCGGCAAAGGCACGCAGAAGGCGGTGGGCCACATCAACGGCGAGATCGCCGCGGCGCTGCACGGCAAGGATGCTACGCAGCAGGCCGAGATCGACCGGATCATGATCGCCCTGGATGGGACGGACAACAAGGGACGGCTGGGCGCCAATGCCATTCTGGCGGTTTCCATGGCGGCGGCGCGCGCGGCCGCGGCGGTATCGCGGGCGTACGCCGCTCTATCGCTACCTGGGCGGCGTCGGCGCATCCACCCTGCCGGTGCCGATGATGAACATCATCAACGGCGGCGCGCATGCGGACAATTCCGTGGACGTGCAGGAGTTCATGATCTTCCCGTTCGGCGCGACGAAATTCTCCGAGGCGCTGCGCATGGGCGTAGAAGTTTTCCACACCCTGAAGAAGGTGCTTCACAAGAAGGGCTATTCGACGGCCGTAGGCGACGAAGGCGGTTTCGCGCCCATGCTGAAATCCAACGAGGAGGCCATCGAGATCGCGTGCTGGAGGCCATCACGCAGGCGGGTTACAAGCCCGGCGAGCAGATCGGCGTCTGCCTTGACCCGGCCGCCAGCGAGTTCTACCAGGACGGCAAGTACGTTTTCAAGAAGTCCGATAAGAGCCAGCGCAGCCCGGAGCAGATGGTGGAATTCTGGGCCAACTGGGTGCGGCAGTATCCTGCGATTCTGTCGCTCGAAGACGGCATGTCCGAAGAGGACTGGGCCGGCTGGAAACTGCTGACCGCGGACGCTCGGCGAAAATCCAGTTGGTTGGCGACGACATTTTCGTTACCAACCCCGCGATTTTCCAGCGCGGCATCGAGCAGGGCATCGCCAATTCGATTCTGATCAAGCTGAACCAGATCGGCACGCGTCACGGAGACGCTGGACGTGCATGGATATGGCGTCGCGCGGCGGGCTACACCGCGGTGGTTTCGCACCGCTCGGGCGAGACCGAGGACCCGTTCATCGCCGACTTTGTGGTGGCCACCGGGCGCCGGGCAGATCAAGACCGGGTCGGCCAGCCGCACCGACCGCATCGCCAAGTACAACCAGTTGCTGCGCATCGAAGAGAAGCTCGGCGCGGCGGCGCAGTTCCTGGGCAGAAAGGCGTCTGCGGCAATGACCAAACTGGTGCTGTTGCGCCACGGCGAAAGCGCCTGGAACAAGGAAAACCGCTTCACCGGGTGGACCGATGTGGAACTCTCGGAGAAAGGCCGCGCGGAGGCCAAGGAGGCCGGGCAGGTGTTGCGGCGGGAGGGCTACACTTCGACGTCGCCTACACCTCGGTGCTGAAGCGCGCCATCCACACGCTGTGGACGGTGCTGGACGAAATGGACCTGGCGTGGATTCCGGTGGATCGCTCGTGGCGTCTGAACGAGCGCCACTACGGCGCGCTGCAGGGACTGAATAAAGCCGAGACGGCGGAGAAGTTCGGCGAGGCGCAGGTGAAGATCTGGCGGCGGAGCTACGACATCCGTCCGCCGGCGCTGACGCCGGACGACGAGCGCTACCCCGGCCGCGATCCGCGCTACGCCAGCCTCAGCCCGGCCGATCTGCCGCTCACCGAGTGCCTGAAGGACACCGTGGCGCGCTTCCTGCCTCTCTGGCACGAAACCATCGCCCCGGCCATCCGCGAGGGACGCAAGGTGCTGATCGCGGCCCACGGCAACAGCCTGCGCGCGCTGGTGAAGTACCTGGACAACATCCCCGAAGAGGAGATCGTGGAGCTGAATATTCCGACCGGGATGCCGCTGGTGTACGAACTGGACGACGACCTGAAGCCGCTCAACCGCTACTACCTGGGCGATCCCGAAAAGGTAAAGGCGGCCATGGAGGCGGTGGCGGCGCAGGGCAAGAAAAAGTAGGTGCGGCCAGCGGCGACCGGCGATTCAGGGTTCCACCGCCCGGGCCGAAACGCCGGCCGCCCAAATCCGTTCGCTTTCTTCACCTCTTGCGGGCGTAGGTCACGTTGACGGTAGTGTGCTCGCTGCTGCTTCCGACCACCACCGTTAGCGAGCGCTCGTCGCCTTCGCGGCTGGCCACCAGCATGCCGCCATCCGGCGTGGTGGTGGTCACCTTGGCTTCCATCCCGAGGTCCTTGGCCTTGTCCTGGTAGAAGGACATCACCTTGGCGGCCGGGTCGTCGGTAGTGTACGTGAAATTGCCGCCTTCTTCGCCCCCATCCGCCGATCCTTTGATCGAGTAGGTCGGGTGCGAACCCGGATACTCCGGCACCCACCCGGGCGGTTTGCCGGTGGCGCCGAATTCCACGGTGGCCCTCTTGCCGTTCTCATCTTCCGCGCTGAAGGTGATCTTGCCCTGGCGCGCCTGGTCGAACGTGATGGTGGTTTCTTTCCCCGTCCGGCGGTCGCGCAGCGTGATGGTGCCGGCGTTATCGTCAGTGCGCACCACGTCCAGGTTCGGATTGCTGGCGGCTAGCATCTTGCCCACGGCCATCCCCGGATTGCGCCGCAAAAGTTCGGGATCGACTCCGGCCTGATGCAGTTTATGCACCACGAACCAGCCGGCGCCGAAGATGCCGATTCCAAAAAGCATGAACAGGCCTAGCAGAATCACCAGCACCCAGACCAGCGGACTGGTCCTGCGCGGGGCGGGTTGTGGGGTGTAGGTCGCCGCGGAAGGCTGGACCGGCGTGAACCCCGGTTGCGCGGCATAGGTTGGTGCGGCGGGTTGACCCGGCGTGAAGCCGGTTGGCGCAGGCGCCGCGGATGGCGGTGCGGCCGCTGCGGCGGGATCCGCTCCGGAAGAAGCGGCGGCGCCGGAATTCATCCGCGTCCCGCACTGGTTGCAGAAGGCGCCCGTTACGTTAGCGCCGCAATTGGTACAAAAAGCCATGTCATTCTCACCCCGCCCTATTTTACGCAATCTTCGGAGAATGGGAAGGCCCTGTCGCAGCCTCAGCGCAACTTTAGTACCGCGTCCTCAAACAGCAGTTCCACGGTCTTCAGCGAACCGGCCTTGCCCCGATAGGGAAAATACAGGTAGCCGCTGACGGCCGCGGGAGATTTGCCTTCAGGCAGCGCGGTCTCGGTCAGCAGTTCTTCGGCGCTAATCCGGGGCGTGGGGGTAACCCCGCCCTTAATGGGATCCTCGTCCGGGCCCGGTAGCGGCTGCGGGGTGCTGGCGCCACGCGGTTGGCC
The DNA here is from genome assembly GCA_963803725.1 of Bryobacterales bacterium. Lineage (GTDB taxonomy): Bacteria > Acidobacteriota > Terriglobia > Bryobacterales > Bryobacteraceae > JOPF133. Next base: position 8,308 of record CAWDOH010000037.1, read on the forward strand.
CGGAATGGGATTGGGGCGCGGCGCTCCCAGAACCACGCCGCCGTCTCCCATTCCGGCGCCGGCTTCCAAGTGGGGCGCCTGGCGCCATTCGGGGTGCTGCAGCGAAGACGTCACCAGGCTGATGGAAGCCGGAGCGAGCGTCCTCTTGCCGTTCAACCGCAGGGTAAAGGCCAGCGGCTGGACATCCATCTGCGCGCCCTTCGGCGGATACAGCACCACCTCCACCACCAGGTAGTCCGGGGCGACATAGGTCACTCCGTGGCCCTCGAAGCTGTGAATCATGAACTCCGCTCCGAGCGCGGCGCTACGGGACTGGCCGTGTACTTCGTAATCTTCCGGCTTGGGCTTCGGGTCGGTGCCGCTCTGCGCCAGCAGTTCGGAAGCACACAGGAAGGTCAGCGTCCAGCGCACGAGTCAATGATAGCGCCCGCCGAGTACCGTGGTACTGGCCGAGGGCTTTTCGAACGAAGACGCACCAGGAAATCGGAACTTTGCGGATGCCCCACGGAACGATTTCGCCGCTCGGCAGGGTATTACCCGACGAAACCCGGCTTACCCTCGAATGACCTTGGGGGAATGTCCCCGATTCAGGTTAGGTGGGGATAACTCCTCCCGGCAATCCCCTACAGCATTCACCCGATTTTTCTGAAGCGCGATTAGAACTTCAACACTAGAACGGACGGTACCTATCAAGTACCACGATGCCTTTTAGCTGGTTTCGATGACATGCATAATGAACTTAGATCGGTTCGCGGGGAACGTGAAGAAACGGACTAAATGGATATGAGTTGGCGGAAACCACAGCAACCGAATGAGCAAATCGGCGGTGAGCGGCGGTCCGACCGGCGCTATGAGATCTCCCTGGATATGCGCTGGAAAGTACTACGCCGTAAGAGGACTCTGGACTCCGGCATGGGCCGTACCATCGATATTTCCAGCGGGGGGATTCTCTTTGAGACTGGCCGGAAGCTACCGGTGGGGCTGAAGGTGCAATTGTCGATCTCCTGGCCCGTGCTGCTCCACAACGCCTCCCCGCTGCAGTTGACGGCGTCTGGCCGGATCGTGCGCTCGGACAACCAGCGGGCCGCGATCGAGATTATCCAGCATGAATTCCGCACCGCGGGGATATCGGCCGACCAGCGTGGGACGCTCTCGGCATCGGCGCGCGCGCCGTTTACCTTTCGCGCCGGCGCCTGACCCAGGGCGCCGCCCGAAAAGACCACCCGCTCCAGAACCCCAGCAGTGAGCCGCTATTTACCCAGCTAACAGCGGCCCCCTAGCGATTGCTTACGCGCGGCCCAGAAAACCATGTGTGGGGTAAGCTTCAGCTTGCCCTGCCTCGGTTTCTTCACGCTTTTGAAGGAGCCTTGTCAATTCCTGGCTCGGACACGACACCAGGCGATCAGGCCCGCTCCTGGTAAGTTCCTTCGGCCGTATTCACGCGGATCTTCTCGCCTTCGGTGATGAATGGCGGCACCTGCACTACCAGGCCCGTTTCCAGCTTGGCCGGCTTGGTAACGTTAGAGACCGTGGCGCCCTTCAATCCAGGCTCGGTCTCCACCACCGTCATATCCACCGTGGCGGGCAGCTCGACGCTCATCGGTTTGCCTTCGTAGAACTCCACCGTGACGTGTAACTGGGGAATCAGGTATTGCGTGGCATCGCCCAGCAGGTCCTTCATCAAGTGCATCTGCTCGTAAGTCTCGATGTTCATGAAGTAGAAGTACTCCCCGTCGTCGTAGAGGTACTCCATCTCCTGCTCTTCGAGGTTAGCCTTCTCTACACGGTCTTCGGAGGAGAAGCGATGCTCGATCATTGTCGAGCTGCGCAGATTGCGCATGCGGACCTGGACAAAGCCGCGCAGGTTGCCCGGCGTCCGGTGGGTCATGCTGAAAACCGAGAACAGGTCGTTGTTGAACTTGATCACCATGCCCGGGCGCAACTGTGTTGCTGAAATCATGAAACTCCTCTATTCCTTTGAGTGTGAATCCATAGTATAGCGCGCGGCTGGCAGCCGGGGGCGGGTTGGTGCGCCGCTCGTCCGCCCATCCCCTGGTCCCTCAAGCGTCAGGCAGGCTGTCGCGCAGGTTCAGCAGGCGGATCAACCGGCGCAGCGAGTTGGGATGAATGTTCAGCCGGGCGGCCGCCTGGTTGTGATCGCCGCCGCTTTCCCGCCAGGCGGTCAGAATGAGTTCGCGCTTGGTCTGGCTGACGGACGTCCGCAAGGCGCCCGGTCCGGCAGCCGCCGCGGCGGCCCGGGTTTCCACAATCGTCTCCGGCAAATCCTCCGCCAGCAGTTCCTCGGATTGTCCCAGTACCACCGCGCGCTCGATCGCGTTTTCGAGCTCCCGCACGTTGCCCGGCCATCCGTACGCCGTCAGGCATCGCTCCGCCTCCTGGGAAATCCCCGAGACCGCGCGCCCGCAGCGGTCGGTGGACCGGTCCAGAAAGTGGCGCGCCAGCAGCAGAACATCCTGCGGCCGTTCGCGCAGCGGCGGCACGCGCAGCGCCACCACATTCAGCCGGTGATAGAGGTCCTCGCGGAACGCCCCCCGGCGCGCCTCGGCGGCCAGGTCGCGGTTGGTAGCCACCACCACCCGCACGTCCAGCTTCAACGTGCGCGTGCCCCCCACGCGCTCGAACTCTCTCTGCTGCAGCACGCGCAGCAGCTTAGCCTGGAGCAGGGGGGCCAGTTCGCCAATCTCATCCAGGAAGACCGTGCCGCCTTCGGCCATCTCCAGCTTGCCCTTCTTCTGCGCCACCGCCCCCGTGAACGCGCCCTTTTCGTGGCCGAATAATTCGCTCTCCAGCAAGCTGTCGGTGAGCGCCGCGCAATTGATGGCGATGAATGGTTTTTCCGTCCGGGGGCTGAGGTGGTGCAGCGCGCGGGCCACCAGTTCCTTGCCGGTGCCGCTCTCGCCCAGCACCAGCACCGAAGTGTCCCGCGGGGCAACCCGCGACACCATCTGGAGCAGCTTGCGAATGGCCGGGCTTTCCCCGATAATGCCGACGTCGATGCTCTCGATGCGGTCGCGCAGCAGGGTATTTTCGGTGCGCAGCCGCTCCACATCGCGGATGTTATCCAGGGCCGCCCCCGCCAGGGTCGCCACGGCGCTCAAAACCTCCCGGTGGCTCGCCAGGCGCCCGGCTTCCTCGGGTGGAAACCACACCGCCAGCAGCCCGCCGCGCTCGCCTCGCACATAGAGCGGGAGCGCTACACAGTCCTCGGGAATCTCCTCGTCGGCAGCGGCGCCCAGCACCACCGCGCCTCCGACGCACGGCACCAGGTCGGCGATGAGCCGCACGATCTGCTCTTCCCAGATGATCCGCTGGCCCTCGTCCCGCGTCCGCGCCAGCGCCCGAAACAGGAACAGCAGCGCGCAGGCCTGCAGCAGCGTGGTTTCCGGTGGCGTATTGGGATCCGACGGCATGGCCGAGTGTCAGTTTATCAGTTCGCGGCAGCCATGAACCCGCCGGTTCACGGGCTGAACGGCAAGGTTCATCTGCGCCTGGCGGCGGAAGCCGAATACCTTTGTTTGCAATAGCTTACGATTTGGCGACGGGCGTGCTTTTATAGCGCCCGTGAATCGGGACCCCAAGGGGCCGCCCGAAGGAGGGTAAGACGATGAAAACTTTGACGATGCGTTCGATGATCGCGGTGGCTGCTCTAGCGGTTGCTGCTGGAAGTGCTTCGGCACAGACGTACAGAGCGGAAATCCCGATGGCCTTCCGCGCCGGAAACAAGGTGATGGAAGCGGGCGCCTACGATTTCAGCGTGACCCTGAAAGGCGGCGGCCAGGAGATCCTGATGGTCAGTAGCCGCGCCACCAATCGCATGGCCCTGCTGATGCCGATTCAGGGCGACGACGCACCGGCCGCGTGGAAGAAGGCCGGCACCGCGGTGATCAGCTTCGAATGCTTCGGCCGGGTCTGCACCCTGCGCCAGTTATGGGATGGCAATAAGCCTTACACCTACGCATTCCCCAGCCACAAGTTGCCTGCATCGGAGACCAATCGGGCGGAGGTCAATGTTCCGCTGATCAAGGTCGATTGAATGCCGCAAGCTCTATCTCCCCTGAGGGCTGACATGAACCCCATTGCGGCGCCGCTCCCACGGCGCCGCGATTTTTTGTTGGGGGGACAGCACCCGCCCCTACCGGCCGGCGGCGCATACCGGCTGCCGGCACCAGGCGTCGCCGGTGTGCCTCGAACCGAATCCGGCAGCAATATATCTTCGCGCCGGCCCCACCGGCTCCCGGCACATACCTGTAGGGTAGAGGCGCACCTTCGGCCGCGTCGGACCACTGTCGCGGACGGGGCCGATCCCAGTGGCCCGCGGGATCACACCGGGTCGGCTGGCGCACGTTCGGACCCCGGCCGGACCGCTGTTGCGGACCCGCGCCGATCCTACTGGGCCGCGTGATCACACCGGGTCGGCTGGCGCACGTTCGGCCGCGTCGGACCACTGTCGCGGACCCGCGCTGGTTCCAACGGCCCGCAGGGCCCGAACCCCAGTCCATCCCCGCCGGCCCCAACGATGAACCCCGCATTCGCCCACTCCGCGCCTGCCCGGCTGCCGCCTTTCCGCTATCCTGAATAGTTGGAGCCAACTATTTGAATCGAATCGTCCTTGCTTTCCGCTGTTTCTTTAACCTGCTGTTCCAGGGCACGCTATCCCGGGAGACTCTGGCCGCCCTGCGCCTCGCGCCGCGCGATGCCGCGCCCAGCAAACCAGCGGCGCCGGCCGCCCCGCCGCCGCCGGCCGTCCGCGCTTCGGATGGAGCGCTCCAGATCCTGGCCATCCTGCAGCGCGATTCGCGCCTGCTGGACTTCCTCATGGAAGACATCGCCAGCTATTCCGACGACCAGATTGGCGCCGCCGTCCGCGAGCTGCACGACCAGTGCCGCGATTCGATCACCCGCTACGTCACCCTGGAGCCGGTGATCGACGGCGTAGAAGGCACCTTCGCCAAGGCGCCCTCCACGGACCCGGGAGTGGTCAAGTTCGTGGGGAATGTCCCCGCCAAGCCACCCTCCGGCGGTCTGCTGCGCCACAAAGGCTGGCGCGCCGCCAAAATCGATCTTCCCGCTGCCGGACGCCAGGACGTCAGCATCATCGCTCCGGCTGAAATTGAAATCGAGTAACCACGTTGCCGCCAAAATACGTTATCGGAATCGATCTGGGCACCACCAACTGCGCGCTGGCCTACGCGGAGGTCCAGCCGGATGCCGATCCGTTTGCCCCGGCCAATGTGCAGTTGGCGCCCATTCCGCAGCTCGTCAATCCGGGCGAAACGCGCCCTGAGGATCTGCTGCCGTCGTTCCTCTACCTGCCCGGCGCGAGCGATTTTCCGGACGGCTCGCTGGCGTTGCCGTGGGACGGCGCCAACGCCTTGGTGGTGGGCCAACTGGCGCAGAAACGCGGCGTGGAAAACGCCGGGCGGTTGGTCTCTTCGGCCAAGTCCTGGCTGTCGCACTCGGGCGTAGACCGCACCTCTCCGCTGCTGCCTTTCCGCGCGCCGGAGGGCGTGGACAAAATCTCGCCGGTGGAGGCCAGCCGGCGCTATTTGGAACACCTCCGCCAGGCGTGGGACTCTACCATGGCGGATGCGCCGTTCGCCGCGCAGCAGGTGCTGGTGACGGTGCCGGCGTCCTTCGACGCGGTGGCACGCGAACTCACCCTGGAGGCCGCTAAACAGGCCGGCTACCAGGACATCACCCTGTTGGAGGAGCCGCAGGCGGCCTTCTATGCCTGGATCGAGCGGCACCCCGATTGGCGCGAGCGCGTGCACGTGGGCGACCTGATCCTGGTGGTGGATATCGGCGGCGGCACCACCGATTTCACGCTCATCGCGGTGACCGAACGGGCCGGCGAGCTTTCGCTTAACCGCGTGGCGGTGGGCGAGCACATCCTGCTAGGCGGCGATAATATCGACCTGGCGCTGGCCGGCGTAGTGGCGCGCCGCCTGGCGGAAAAGGGCACGCGCCTGGATGGCCGCCAGCACCAGGCGCTGTGGGCCAATTGCCGGGTGGCCAAAGAGCGGCTGCTCGACCCTGCCTCCACTGACAAAGAACAGCCGGTGACGATTCTCGGCCGCGGCTCGGGGCTGGTCGGCGGCACCATCAAAGCCAAGCTGCTGCGCGAGGATATCGAACAGGTGTTGGGCGATGGCTTTCTGCCGGCGGTGGGCAGCAGCGATTTGCCCAGCGCGCAGCGCCGCGTGGGCTTGCAGGAACTCGGCCTGCCCTACGCCGCCGATGCCGCCATCACCCGCCACATGGCGCGCTTTCTGCGGCAGCAGGCGGCCAGTGCCGAGCACGGCTCGGTGCGCCGCGGGCCGAGCGGCCTGGCCTGCCCCACGCACATCTTGTTCAACGGCGGCGTGCTGAACGCTGCGATGGTCCGCGAGCGGATTCTGGGAACCTTGGATTCCTGGCTGGCGGAAGAGGGACTGCCGCCAGTGGCGCCGCTCGCGGGTGAGGACCTGATGCACGCGGTTTCGCGCGGCGCCGCCTATTATGGCCTGACGCGCCACGGCCGGGGCGTGCGCATCCGCGGCGGCGTGCCGCGCACCTACTACGTGGGAGTGGAAAGCTCCATGCCGTCGATCCCCGGCTTCCCCGCCCCGCTGAAGGCGCTGACGGTGGTGGCGTTCGGAATGGAGGAAGGCACCCAGGTGCGCATTCCGGGGCGCGAGTTCGGCCTCATCGTGGGTCAGCCAGCCGAGTTCCGCTTCTTCACTTCGGCGGCGCGCAAGAACGACCAGCCCGGCGACCTGATTGAGGACTTCGGCGAAGAACTGGCCGAGCTGTCGCCCATGGAAGTCAGCTTCGCGAGCGCTGAAGCCTCCGCCGAAGTGGTGCCGGTATCGTTTGAAACCGTGGTCACCGAAACCGGCGTGCTGCAGCTCTGGTGCGTGGCCCGCGACGGGCGCCGCTGGAAGCTGGAGTTCAACGTGCGCGAGCGCGTGGGGGCATAGCGCCATAGCGCGCGGCGCGGTTGGTCAGCCGCCGCACTCTCGCCGGAGCGCCGCCGCCAGGGCCGCCTCTTCCGCGGGGAATACCGTGCGCAGATCCAGCACCAGGCGCTGGTTTTCGATCCGCGCCACCACCGCCGGGTCGCCCAGCCGCAGGCCGCGCTCGGCAGCCGTGGCGCTGGTGCATTGGATGGCGATCAGCCAGGTGGGGATCGACTGCTCGGGCGTGGCGCCGCCGCCAATCACCGACTGGCCGGCGACGACTTCCGCGCGCACGCCGGGAATTCCGGCCAGCAGCGCCTCGGCCCGCGCGCGCACGGTTTCGGCCGGCTGGCGGATCATGGCCAGCGCGGGAATCTCCTCCCAGCGTTCCAACAGCAGGCGGCGCAGGGTGTTTTCCAGCGCCTGGTAGATCAGCTTATCCACCCGCAGCGCGCGAAACAGCGGGTTGCGGCGCAGGCGTGCGACTAAATCGGCGCGTCCCGCCAGGATGCCGGCCTGCGGGCCGCCCAGCAGCTTATCGCCGCTGAAGGAGACTAAGTCCACGCCCGCCGCCAGGCTCTCCGCCACCAGCGGTTCCTGGATGCCGAAAGCGCGCAGATCGGCCAGACAGCCGCTGCCCAGGTCCTCATAAACCGGGATATTCCGTTCGCGGCCGAGCGCGGCAAGTTCTTCGAGCGCCGGTCGTGCGGTGAAGCCCTGGATGCGGAAATTGCTGGGGTGCACGCGCAGCAGCAAGCGGGTGCGCTCGGTGATGGCGGCGCGGTAATCTTCGATGCGCGTCCGGTTGGTGGTGCCCACCTCGCGCAGGATGGCGCCGGACTGGGCCATGATTTCGGGGATGCGGAAGCCGTCGCCGATCTCGATCAGCTCGCCGCGCGAGACCACCACTTCGGCGCCGGCCGCCAGTTCGTGGAGCGCCAGAAAGACCGCCGCGGCATTGTTATTCACGGCGATGGCGGCGGCGCCCAGCAGCCGTTCCAGCAGAGCCGCCGCATGCACGTCGCGTTTGCCCCGGCGGCCGGCCGCCAGATCGTACTCCAGGTTGGAATAGCCCGCGATGCCCGCGTTGGGGCCGGCCGGCGCGCGTCCCAAATTGGTGTGCAGCACCACACCGGTGGCGTTGATGACGGGCCGCAGCGACGGACGCTCCAGCGCCGCCAGGGCCTCTTCGACGCGCGCTTCGAGTCTGGTTCCCGGCGGCTCGCCCGCCCGGATCGCGGCCCGCTCCGCCTCCACCGCCCGCCGGACTTCCGCCACCACCACATGCCGCGGAAAGTGCGCCAGCAGTTCGCCGGGCAGGCGCCCGAGCACTTCGTGCACCGCGGGAAGGTCGCGCAAGGGATGGCTGTCGGTCACGCATCCGATGTTACGCGTATGGCGCGGCGGCCTGCAAGTGGCGGCGCAGGGTAAGCGGAGAAACGCCTGACGCGGAGACGCGGAGGCGCGGAGCAAAGAGCGGAGCAGTCATCTTCAGTTGCCCTGGTTCTCGGTGTGGCGCAGTGCAAATAGAGGGGAGATCCCTTGACGCGGAGACGCGGAGGCGCGGAGCAAAGAGCGGAGCAGTCATCTTCAGTTGCCCTGGTTCTCGGTGTGGCGCAGTGCAAATAGAGGGGAGATCCCTTGACGCGGAGACGCGGAGGCGCGGAGCCAAACGCGGAGAAGGCATTTTTCATCATCGTGGAGCTGCGATTGACGGAGATGCGCTTTTCATTCCGGCTTCTCCGCGACTCCGCGTCTCCGCGTCAAAGCCCTCCTGTTCGCTCTACTCCTAACTTCCGTTCTCAGGGGTTAGTCCTGGATATCATCCGCTAAGGGCAACCCGGCCGGTATGGTACATAACCTCTGGTACAAACTTACGGTTGGCGTCACTATATGAAGGGAAACCAATTCCGATGCTCATACACTACTCCAATGGAACCAAGCTGGAAGGACTGTTGCTTTCCCAGGGCGATGGCGTGTTGCGCGTGGCCGCGAAAGGCGTCAACGATGCCTTGGAGTTTCAGCGTGTGAGCGGCGGCTGGGTCGCCGAATCCCAGGAGCCGGTGCAGATTGACCTGGAGTGGCAGCGCGCGGCGCAACGCAACATGCCGGAGCGCGCCGATTGTGTCTACTCGCAGGATCTGGCCGAGCGGCTACTCCGTCTGCTGCGGGCCAACGGACCTCCGCCCAACCCCAAGTGGATCTCCTCCGGCCGCCGCGTAACGGCCGGCCGGGCAGCCGGGGCCGTTATTCGCCGTCTAACTTGATCATGACTTTCCCGGTATGGCGCCCCTGTAGCAGGGACAGAAAGGCTTCCGGCGCGTGGTCCAGTCCTTCTACAATCTCTTCCCGGTAGTGGAGGCGGTTTTCGCGGATCCAGGTGGCCAGGTGGCGCAGGCCTTCCTCGTAGCGGGCCGAAAACTGGGTCACCTGGAAGCCCTCCATGCGGGCCTGCCGGACGATCAATTGCCCCAGCCACCGCGGTCCCATTTGGGGCTGCTCGGTGTTGTACTGAGAACTCTGCCCGCACACCGCGATGCGCGCATGCGTGTTAATGAGGCGGATCACTGTATCGGTGATCGGTCCGCCTACGTTGTCGAAATAGATATCGATCCCGTTGGGGCAGGCCTCCTTCAGGCGACTGTAAAGATCGGGGCCCTGCTTGTAGTTGACGCCGCCCTCGAAACCCAAGTCGCCGGTGAGATAGCGGACTTTTTCGTCGCTGCCGGCAATTCCCACCGCGCGGCAGCGCTTGATCCGGGCGATCTGCCCCACCAGCGAGCCGACCGCGCCGGCCGCTCCCGAAATCACCACGGTCTCGCCCGGCGACGGGTGGCAGATGTCGAGCAACCCGAAATACGCCGTCAAGCCCGGAATTCCGAGGGCGTAGAGCGCCGTAGTGATAGGAAAGGACTGCGCGTCGATTTTGTGCAAACCCTTGGCCGGCGCGGTGGCATAATCCTGCCACCCCAGCATGCCTTCCACGATGTCGTCGGGCTGCACGCGCGGGTCGTTGGATTCGAGCACCCGGCCCACCGCGCCGCCCACCATCACTTCTCCCAGTTGCACGCCGCGGGCGTAGGAGTTGGAGTTGGCGTCGTTCATGCGGGCGCGCATATACGGATCGAGCGAGAGGTACAGCACCCGAACCAGGGCTTCGCCGGGGCCGGCGTGCGGGACAGGCGATTCCACAACGCGGAAATCGGACTCCTTGGGCAGGCCCACAGGACGATGCGCCAACGTGATTTGACGGTTCACCGACGGCACCCGCCTTCAGGCTAGCAAAGCAGCCTGACCAGCAGCCGTGCCGCTGGTGCTGCGGATCACCGACCAAAGGTAATGTTTCCAATCAAACCGGCCCGTTGGCCGGCGCCAGCCGTTAAAATCCTGACGTATCGCCGCCCGCCAGCCGCCCCACGATGGTTTCGACGTCGAAAACGCAGCCACCCCAGGTTCCGCCGCTGGCTTGCTGCAAGGCAGCCCACAGGCGGGTGGCCGGAGGCAGGGCCGGATCGGGCGCCAGGTCCTCACGCACCGCCCGCGCGGCCAGTTCGCGGGTGCCCTCTTCGGCGCTCCCGTTCACCACCAGGTTCACCGCTCCATCCAGGCGCAGGCGGTCGATGGCGATCTCGATCTGGTCGCCGTCGCGCAGTTTTCCCAATGGACCGCCGGCCAGCGCTTCGGGCGTCACGTGGCCGATGCACGCGCCGGTGGAAACACCGCTGAAGCGCGCGTCCGTCACCACCGCGATGTGCTTGCCGTAATCCAGGTAGCGCAGCGCCGAGGTCACCTGAAAGATTTCTTCCATGCCCGATCCCATCGGCCCGCGGCACATCAGGATCATCACGTCGCCTGGACCGACCGCGCCGCTCTTGAGGGCCGCCACAGCCTCGCGCTCGGTGCGGAACACGCGCGCCGGCCCGGTCTTGCGGTAGACTCCATCGGCATCCACCACGGTGGGGTCGATGGAGGTGCTCTTGATCACCGACCCGCCGGGCGCCAGGTTGCCGGTTGGAAAAGTCACCGTGGAGGTGAGTCCGCGGCGCCTGGCGCTATCCGGGTCCATGATGACGCGGTCCGGGTCGATGCCATCGCGCTCGCGCAGCACGCGGCGCAGGGCCTGGCGGCGCTCGGATTGTTCCCACCAGTCGAGCACCTCGCCCAAGCTTCGGCCGCTGACGGTGAGGGCGTCGGTTTCCAGCAGGCCGGCCTTGCGCAGGTGCAGCATGGCCTCGGGCACTCCGCCGGCCAGGAACACACGCACCGTGGGATGCCCCACCGGCCCATTGGGCAGCGCGTCCACCAATCGCGGGGTCTGCCGGTTCACACGCGTCCAGTCTTCCACCGTGGGGCGCGTCAGTCCGCCTGCGTGGGCGATGGCCGGCAGGTGCAGAATCAGATTGGTCGAACCTCCGAAAGCCGCGTGGACCACCATGGCGTTGCGCACCGAAGCCTGCGTCAAGACTCCGCTCATAGTCAGTCCGCGGGCTTCCATTGCCAGCACCGCGCGCGCCGAGCGGCGGGCCATATCGAGCCAGATGGGATGGCCCGAAGGGGCTAGCGCCGAATGCGGCAGCGCCATGCCCAGGGCTTCCCCGACTACTTGCGAGGTGGCCGCGGTGCCCAGAAACTGGCATCCGCCTCCGGGCGTGGCGCAGGCGCGGCAGAGACCTTGGGCAGCGGCTTCCAGGGTCATCTGGCCCCGCGCGAAGCGGGCCCCGGCGGATTGGATCTTGCCGGCGTCCTCACCCTCTTGCGCCAAAAGCGTGACGCCGCCGGGAATCAGCACACACGGCAAATCGCGCGCCGCCGCCAGCGCCATCATCATGGCGGGCAAGCCCTTGTCGCAGGTGGCCACGCCCAGAACGCCGCTGCGGGTGGGCAGCGAGCGGATCAGGCGCCCGAAGACCGAAGCCGCGTCGTTTCGGTAGGGCAGCGAATCGAACATCCCCACGGTGCCCTGGGTGCGGCCGTCGCAGGGATCGGTGCAATAGGCGGCGAAGGGAATGGCCCCCTGGCCCTTCAGTTCCTTGGCCGCGGCATCCATCAGCAGCCCGACTTCCCAGTGGCCGGTGTGGTAGCCCAGCGCTACGGGAGTGCCGTCGGCGGCGCGAATCCCGCCGTGGGTGCTCAGGATCAGGAACTCTTTGCCGCCCAGCAAAGCCGGGTCCCAGCCCATTCCGGCGTCCTGCGACCATCCGAACAAATCCCCCGAGGGGCGCGCCAGCAGCATTTCCGGGGTAATGGGCAAAGATCCCGCCGGCCCGGGAGCGGTGGAGTCCACGCGATAGAGCGTGGCATCACCGGAATCCAGAAGCCGCGCGTCAAAGTCCTTCATTCCCTCACAATACATGACCGCGCAAGCCGGTGGAGTGTTCAATTTTATACACATTTCAGGTTGACGGCAGCGGAGCTTTAAGCCAACCTGAAAGGTATACCGCGAGGAAGAGGATGCTATCCGAATCTCAAAAACCTGTTACAGCCGAACATCCCCATCCCACTTTTCGTGTCGACGTCCAGCTTCACGATCTGCTGGTTAAGAACCACGCCAAGAGCCTGCTCCCCACTCCCGGGCAGCCGCTCACTCTACCCGACCCCGTATACCCGGAACGGCCTGAATTGCAGGCCATACCCGATCCGGAAACCACCCCCGAAAAACGAACCTGGGGAGCGCCGTATGTGTACCGCGCCATGCGCGGCTGGCTCTTTCCGTATATGCGCTCGCGCGTCATGCCGGGCGATTTCCACCCCATCATCGCGTATCTCTTCACGGAGTGGAAATGCAATCTGGATTGCCACTACTGCTGGGCCTTCGACAACCGCGTAAAGGGCATGACCGAAGACGTCGCGCGCCGCTCCATCGACTGGCTGCACGACCATGGCTGCCGCGTGCTGGCGCTGATGGGCGGCGAGCCTCTGCTGCGCCCCCAGCTTCGTGCACAAAGTGGTTTCCTACGCCGCGAAAAAGGGCTTCTGGGTGTACGTTCCCACCAACGGGCGGCTGTTGCGGCCGGATGTCATCGACCGCCTGGGCGATGCCGGCGTGGCTACTTTTAACCTGGCCGTGGATGCGGTGGACGAAAAGCCGGGCCTGCCTAAAGCGCTGGTGCCCATCCGCAGCTACTTCGAGCACCTGGTGAAGCGCCAGTACCGCTACGGGTACACGGTGTTCTTCAATATGAACATCTGCCGCAACAACCTGGACGACGTGCGCCAGTTGACCGAGATCGCCCGCGAGCACCGCATCGCCACCGACTACCACATCAACGAAACCCCCATGCTGGAAGCCGGCCACTTCCAGCACCTCAACGAAAACGTCACCTACATCCATCCCGAAGACTGGCCGCAAGTGGACGAGCTGGTGGATTGGCTGATCGAGAAAAACCAGTCCGGCTACAAGATGGTGAACTCGGTGCAGCGCCTCAACGACATGCGCGATTTCATGCGCGGCAAGCTGCAGGAGTGGAGCTGCCGGGCAGGCCACAACAACGTCATCATCCGGACGGACGGCACGCTGGCGCCGTGCTTCCCGATGTACACGGCCACCTACGACTGGGGTGTGGTGGGCAGCCACAAATTCGAGGCCGGGCAGCTCAACGAGATGAAAAAGTCCTGCGAGCCGCACTGCTTCTCGACGCTGAATCACAACCTGGCGTATTGCTACGATGCCATGCGCGTGGTGAAGTGGATGGGCAAGCAGGCCGCGCACGGCTTTCAGGGCACTACCGGCAGTTTCAACGATTAGGCGAGGCTATCCCGGAGGCGCGGACGCCGGAGAAGCAGACGCGGAGAATGCAAATCCCGAGTCTGCTCTTTGGTTTGTTCGCGCCTTCTGAGACCTGCCGCAGGCCGGGGTCCCAATCTCCCAGCACGGTCGATGCCGGAGCAAGGCTATGCCGGGGAAGTTGTACTATCAAAGAGATGGCTGAATTGCACATGAGCGCAGATGAAGTCGCGAAAGACTTCGCGGCAGTGCTGGAAAAAGTAATCCGCCAGGGCGTTGATGTGATAGTGGAGCACGAATGCCAGCCGGTTGCGGTGTTGCGCCCGGCACTTCCGCCCCGCCGCAAAGTCTCAGAGGTGTTGGCGCTCATGCAAAGGGAGTCGCAGGCTATCATGGATGCCGATTTCGCCCGCGACGTCCTGGCCGCCATCGAGAGCCATCGCGAGGCCCTGGAACCGCCGGCGTGGGATTGATCCTCGATTCATCCGTCGTCATCGCCGCGGAGCGTCTGGGAGAAACGGCATACCAGATGCTTGAAAATATCGGTCTCCAAGCCAACGATCCCGAAATCGTCATCTCGGTTGTGACCGTGTTGGAACTCGCGCATGGTATCGCTCGCGCGGATACGCCACAACGGCGGTTTCGGCGGCAGCAGTTCCTCGACGACCTGCTGGCGGGAATGCCGGTTCATCCCGTCACCGTGCCAATCGCTCTGCGCGCGGGCCAGATGGACGGACAAATGCAAGCCTCAGGGACGCGCATCGCTCTGGCGGATCTGCTGATTGGAGCCACCTCCCTCGAGCTGGGCCATTCTGTGGCCACAGCCAACACAAGGCACTTTCAGTTGATCCCGAATCTGAATCTACGGCGGCTTTGAAAGAACGACAATCCGAGGTGGCACGGGTACGCTGACTTACGCCTTGGCTGCTTCCACGTTCGGGAAGAACCGGAAAACGGTATCCAGCAGGCTGACCCGGAAGGACTCCAGCACGTGGCCGGTCGCGCCTGCCATGCGCATTTCGCCGCCGGCGGCCATGATTTTGTTGAAGCTGGCGATGAAGTGGCCGATGCCGGTGCTGTCGATGGCCGATACCGCGCTCAGGTCGAAGATGAAAGTGCGCTTGCCCTGGCGCAGCAGTTCTTCCACGTTGCCGACAATCTGCCCGCCGCCCTGGCCCAGCATCAGCTTGCCGGAGAGCGGTAGCACCACCGTCCCCGGGGCCACCTCTTCGAACACCAAGTCCATCGCCATCGACGCACCAGTGTACGCCGATTGCAGGGCAAAACGCCAGCGGCCGGTGGGCCGCCCTGGGCACCGGCTGACCCCGCCGCGGGCGCGAGAAGGCGGCCACCTGCTCTCGAATTCTTCTTCAATAGTGGAACTTCCACCGGAATTCGGCGTAGATCTGCCGCGGATCGTTATAGTGGAATCCTCCGAAGGTCAGGCTGTTGTCCAGTAACACGCGGCGGTTCCCCACATTCACAGCGGTCACCGAGAGCCTGTAGCGCTCGCTCTCGCCAAAACTTTTTCCGAGCGAAATGTCAAACGTAGTGTGCTGGGGCAGATAATCGCCGGGATATTGCGCGTCCGGGTTCCCGTTGGTGAATCCCGAGCCGTAGTAGACGTTCGTCGAAGCGAACGCCTGCCAGGGAAGGGTTGCATTGGCCCCCAGGTTCAACGTGTTTCTCTGGTCGTGGTCTACCGGTGCGTATCCCGGCGGGACGGCCAAGGGGCATGCCGACGTCACGGGAACGGGGCAGATCACGCCTCCGGTGATCGGCCCTTCCGCCTGCGCAATCTGGTTCGAATAGGCCAGGTGGACCTGAGCACGGCGCCAGATGCGCGGGGAACGCAGGGTGGTTTCCCAACCCTGAATCAGGGCGGCGGTCCAAGTGATGGGCCAGAAGATGTTCGATTCGCCGATATTGTTGTGGTCCAGCCAATTCTGCGCGCGGGTTTGAAAGGTGTCTTCCGCCAGCACCCAGCCGCGAAAAGGAATCGAGACTCCGAATTGGTATTCTTCATCACGCTCTCCGTGCAGGGGGGCGAAACTCAGAGTCTGGCTGGTGGCTAAATTGAGTAATGGTCCAGTCGCAGTCAGGAGCGGAGGCGCTTGATAGAAGTGGCCGTAGAAGCCATGAAACACCCAGTTCAGGCGCGGGACCCGGACGGCCACGCCGAAGCGCGGATCCGTGGCGCTCTCCACGACTGCCGGCTGGGTTCCCCCGCTGACCGATCCGGAGTTGAAGTGTGAATAGCGGACGCCGGCGATCAAGGTCAGCCACGAGGTGGCCTTGAACCGGTCGCTGAGGAACAATTCGGCCAGTCCGCCGGTTACCGCGGCCGAAGACGCGCCGTAGTTCTGGCAGTCCGGCGCGCAATCCGTAAAAACATTATTAAAAAAGTTGCTTTGGTGCTGGGCGAATCCATATACTCCCGCTTCCAGGCTGTTCTTTCCGATGGTGGCGTTGACGGTGGATTGCAAACCCGCATAATTGGCGGTCTGGTCCACCGTCGAGATCACGGGCACATCGTCCGGCCCGCCGTTATAGCTGGCCTGGTTGTAATGATAGAAGGGCGAAACCGTGGTCATCAGGTTCGAACTGAAGGTGTGCACCCAGGAGAAAGTAACATAGCCGTCGGGTTCCCGTTCGCTATCGCGCAGGCCGTAACTGGGATAAATCTGATTTCCGGCTGAGTTGGGGTCCGGGTCGATGGGGATCTGGTAATAATCCTGGCGTAACGAGGCAGTCAGCCGGAATTGGTTAGCGGCGTCGGCGTTAAAGATGAGCGACGCGAATCCGCCATATCCGTTAACCGCATCGTGTACGACTTGCCCGATGGGGGCCTGCAGACCGTAGTTGCTGCGATTTCCGTTGAGACTCGCGTAATAAGCGAACTTCTGGGTGTGCCCTCCGAAATTGATTTGATCGTTGGTCTGGTACCAATTGCCGAACGAGGTTACCAGTTCCGCCTCATTGTCCCGCTCGAACCCGGTTCGCGGCACGATGTTGAAGATCCCATAGGTACGGTCTCCGTATTCCGCATCGTAGCTGCCGCGCTGAACTTCGAGATAGTCGATGTCTTTGGGGTCGATCTGCGGGCCCAGATTGGTGGCGATATTGGTATTGGGTATGGGTACGCCGTCAATCAGCCAATCCACCTGGTGGCCTCCGCGCATGTGCAGCATATCGTGGGTTACATATGCGCCGGGCACGTAGTCGGTGATCATCGCCATACTGTTGGTGCGGTCGGCGCCGGGGGTTTGGGCGATGTCCTCGCGGTCCACCATCGTGGTGGGGGTTACCGAATCCGTATTGACCACTTCCGTCTGGCCGACGACCACGGTAGTCTGGTTCAAGGTAGCGATCGCCAGTGGAATATGAAGAACCGGCGATGACCCGGAACTGACTGTGATGGTCAGTTCGGATGTCTCGAACTTAGGCTGAGTGACGGTGATTTTGTAATCGCCGACGGGCACGGTGCTAAACGAAAACTCACCGTCATCGTTCGCTTGCGTACTTTGGGACCAATCTGAAGTCAGGGCCTGCAGCTTAACCGAAGCTCCAGGCACCGGCCGATGCATTGGGTCGTGCACGATTCCTTGTATTCTTCCGAATATTGTGGCGCGGAGTGCGGTGCCGGATAGCAGAACGACCAGACACCCACAAAGTAGCAGCTTTCGCATGCGGCTTTCCAAATAGCTTCCGGTTGTGGAACTAATGTCGTGTCTCTCGCGGTCGCGGTTCCGGGCACCAGGTCCGCGACCGCGTGATTCGGTTCGCCCGCCCGCTTGTGCGCGCGGCTCAACATCGAATCGGAGCCGCGGCCGTGAGGGCGCGGAGCTCGCGGTCGGCGACCTGGTTTCAGAGCCGCGCACGAAAGCAAGCGGTAAGCGGGACAGCATACTAAGGCGCCCCGCCCGGCCACTGACCGTCCGGCGGGCGTCCCGCGGCGGGCACAACAATACGGCACTTCGGGTTGAACTTACTTGCATTTCCCCTCTCCTGTTCGGCAATCACAGCGCACGAACAGGCGCGGCCTGACCGTGCGGCATCTCGAAACAACTCAATATGGGTTAGGCGAGTGGATCCGGAGGGCCGCGCTTCTGGCGGCAGCGGCTAAAGGAAACGCGATAGTGCGATTCGGTCTGAAAGAAAATCGAAGGGTGGCTTACCATCGCCGCGAAGATCGCGGACGCCGGCCCGGGCAACCAGACTTTTGGATAGGTGGGCAGTGTGATGTCGCCGGGATACGAGGAGCACGGCGTCGGTACCGCCACCAGCGATATCCCGGAGGCCGGCTGCGCGCCATCGCTCATCACGCAGTGGTGCGCCCCATTGCGCCGGCAGCAGGCGGGCAGGATAGATTCCGTATCGAGCAGCACGGCCGGCGCAATCAGCGAAAAACCGATTGCTGTCAACATCGTGATCGCGGACGCCCGGCGCACGGTCCCATTCTACGGTGCTCCGCTCAGGTTGGCAATAGCAGACCTTGAAGAACGGCGGCGGGGAACTGGGCTGCCTGACGGGCTACTTGCCTTCGTCCTCCGTCACGATCCGCGACTCGGCCTGGTATTTGCGATAGGCACGATAGGTCTCCGTTTCATCGATACGAAAGGGCGCCGCCAGCATTACTTTGGCATAAGCCCGGACGCGGTCGCGCGACACCAGCCAGGCCCCGTCCTTGTGGCGCACCTGTTCGTACAGCACGTAAGCCGCGCCGGCGGGCACGCGAAACAGGATTTTCCCAAACACGACCGGCGCGACGTTGTCACCTTCCAGGCGCGCCCAGCGGTATTCCTCCTGGTCGATCCAGAGGTTCAGGCGAAACTTGGCCATCACCTTCAGATCGCCGCCGCATTCCGCCGGCGGATTGGCGTTCGGCCGCGGATTCATCCGGACAATCCAGGCCGGCCGCCCGTTCAGCGCTTCTGAACCGGCCACCGCCAGATCGTACATTTTGAGGAATTCCTCATTGCATCGCAACTTGCGCGCCCGCGCCTTTTTGATGGCCTCGTCGCGCTAGGCCTGGTTCTCCGGGGTCTGCCGCGCCCGCCACTGCTCCAGTGCGCGCTTCTGCTTCTCTACGGCCTTATCGAAGCGCGTCTGTTCCGCGCTGGCTTTCGCCGGCGCAAGCTCCTGCCCGTTTTTGCGGACCACGCGCTCGAAATGGCCGCCGTACAGGTTCATCACTTCGCGCGTTTCCGAGCTGGTGCTCTTCACGCTGCCATCGGCATTCAACTTCTTCTCCTCGTCCTCCACGGTGTAGGTGTAGTCGGGCTGAAGCGGAGGGTCCATGTCGAAGGATTCATGCTCCAGGGACTGCCGCAGAATCGCGGCGGCATCCGGCGGCGGCGTTTGATCCGTGGCTGCCATGCACGCGCCCACACCCACTGCCGCCCACAGCACCAGCCGGTTACTCATGCCACAGCGCCTCCGCCGGATCCACGCGGATGGCGCGGCGTGCCGGAATCACGCTGGCGGCCGCGGCAATCCCCAGCACCGCCGCCACCAGGGCGCAGGCCGTGGGATCGAGGAACAGGCTGTCGCGAATGCCATTCGAATCGATCGCCATTTCGAGCCCGGAAGCCGCCGGAAAGCCTATGGCAATTCCGATGAGCACCGGCCGCAATCCCTCGAGCGAGAATCGGCGGAGGAGAGCCGCCGAGTTCGCGCCCAGCGCCATGCGGAGGCCGATCTCGCGGGTCCTCTGGCTGACCAGGAAGGCCATTACGCCGTAGATGCCCACGGCGGCAAGGGTGAGCGCCAGCAGCGTGAGCACGACTGAAAAAGCAGCCAGCACGCGAAACAGGTTGCGATACATGGCCACGGGGCCCTCCTCGATATTGATCAGGTTCAGGCCCGGCAGCAGATTGCGGTCCACTGCTTCCACGGCGGATTGCACGGCGGCCAGCGCCTTTTCGCGATTGCCGCGAATGCGGAACAACACCCCGCCATCGTAGGTTCCAGGGGAGCCATCGGTCGGCAGGTGAACGTGGGCGGCATCGGCCTGGTCGATGCGGCCGTCGCGGATATCGTTCGCCACGCCGATTACTTCGAGCTCGGCGGCGTCCTTAAAAGCATTGGGCGAGACGGCGAACGAGAAGCGCTTGCCCAGCGGGTCTTCGCCGGGCCAGAAGAACTTTGCGGCGGCCTCGCTGACGACGGCTACCGGCGCGCGGCGGGCGGCCTCCGCGGGAGTGAAATCGCGCCCGCGCAGCAGACGGATGCCCATGGTTTGGAAGTAGCCATCGGTCTGGTGATCGGCCACGGTGACCTTGATGCGCTTACCGGCGGACATGATTGCGGAAAACGTGTCGCCGGCCAGCGGGACGTCGCCAATGGCCGCGCCGGCGATCTCCGGCAAGGCGCGCAGCTTCTCCCGCAACGGCCTGGCCGCCATGGGCGAGGTATCGTTGCCGGTTCCTCCGGTGTCGGCGGTCATCATCATATAGGTATGGCGCGTGTCGTAGCCCAGATCGGTGACCTGGGCCTGCCGCACCTCGGCCATGAACACGGCGCTGGTCATCAGCAACAGGACCGACACAGCCACTTGCGACCCCAGCAGCAGGCCGCGCAATCGCGAGTGGCTGAGACGCGCGCCGAACACCCAGCCTTCGTCCTTCATGGCCACGCTCAGGTCCAGGCCAGTGAAGCGCAGCGCCGGCGCGAGCCCGAACAGGATGCCGGCCGTGAGCGAGACCGCCATGCCGTAGACGAATACGTGCGCATCGGGGCTGACATCCACTTCGATAAGGTTGACATGGAAGCCTCGCAGCACGCTGATCAAGGCCACGTAGAGCACCTTGCCGGCCCACGCGGATAGCGGAATGGCGGCGGCGCCGGCCAGGCAGGCGAGCAGAACGCTCTCCGTCAGCAACTGGCGAATGACGCGGCCGCGGCCGGCTCCCAGCGCCAGCCGCACGGCGATTTCGCGCTGGCGCACGGCGCCGCGGGCCAGCAGCATGTTGGTCACGTTGGCGCAGGCGACCAGCAGCACCAGGCCCACCAGGCCGGCCACCGCGGCGGCGATGGAGCGGAAACCCATCAGGTCGTCGAAATTGAAATAGGAGACATCCTGCAGGGTGATCCCAACCGTGCGGATGGGCTCGCGTTCCGACGCCACGAAGCGGCGGACCAGAAGAGCGGTTTCCGCCTGGGCCTGCTGGCGCGACACGCCATTCTTCAGCCGCCCGAGCACAAACACGAGCGGCGGCTGCGGCTGCCCTTGCGCTCCTCGGGACCAGCCCAAAGGATTGACCTGCGGGCTCATCGAAAGCGGGACCCAGAAATCCGACTGGATGATCGACATATCGCTGCCGCTGAAGTTTTGGGGGGCCACGCCGATGATGGTGTAGACCGCGTCGTTCAAGCGGAGCGTCTGGCCGACCACTCGCGGATCGCCGTGAAAACTGCGCTGCCAGAGGCGGTAGTCGAGCACGACGACCGGGTTGGCGCCCGGCGCGCGGTCTTCATCGGGCAGGAAGGTGCGGCCCAGGCGCGGCTTCACTCCCAGGGCGGCGAAATAGTTGGCCGAGACGGCGTGGCCACCGGGCAATTGCTCGCGAACGCCCCAGGCGGGCGCCGTGGCCAGCGCGGAAATGCCGTCGCCATCATCCCCGATATCGGAGGCGGCCAGCGAGGCGAATGCCGTGCTGTGCTCGCGCAGATAGCGATATTCGGCTACGGTGAAGTAGAACTGGCCGCTGCGCTGCTTCGCGTACCAGCGCTTCAGCCGCACCACGCGGCTGGAATCGGTCAACGGGAGCTGCTTGAAGGCGATGGCATTGAAGAAGCCAAATATGGCGGCATTGACGCCGATTCCCAGAGCCAGCGCGGCCACCGCTACGGCGGTAAACCCGGGATTGCGCGCCAGGTTGTGCCAGCCGTAGCGCACATCGCGGGCCAATTCCTCAATCCATAGGAAGGAGCGCGCCTCGCGATGCAGTTCCTTGGATTGCTCCACGCCGCCATAGGCGCGGCGGGCGGCCAGAGCGGCCTCGGCCGGCGGCATGCCTTGCCGCTCGAAGCCTTCCCGCAACAGCGCCAGGTGGGATTCGATTTCGCGGTTCATCTCCCGCTCCGCGCCGCGGCGGCGGAACAGGTTGGCGCAGCGGGCCAGGAATCGGCGCATGGCTCAGGCGCCCTCCGAGAGCAGCTTTTCGACCAGGTCGGACATCTTGCGCCAGCGCGCGGTCTCTTCCGCCAGCGCCTTTTGGCCGCCCTTGGTGATGGAGTAGAATTTGGCCTCGCGGTGGCTTTCGGTCTTGCCCCACACGCCCTTGATGCGGCCCTGCTGCTCCAGCCGCACCAGGGCCGGGTAGAGGGTGCCCTGGTTAAGCTGGAGCAGATCCGCGGAAATCTGCTGGAGCCGCGTGGCGATGGCGTAAGCGTGCTGCGACCCCATGGTTTGAAGGGTGCGCAGGACGATTAGATCAAGCGTGCCCTGCAGGACAGCGATGCGATCCCGGCCTTCACTTGGCATCCCAGTGAACCTCTGCGACGAGTATGCGGCAGGTTCACTTGGATGTCAAGTGGGCGGTAGGGGGCCGGTTTGGGCGGGCGGCAGCTACTTCACTTCGAGAGGAATCACATCGTACGCCATGGTTCCAGCGGTCATGTCTTTGACCGCCACGTTCAGGCGGTACGATCCGGGGGCCACCGCCAGAAACCGGGTGAAGGCCATCTGCCCCTGAACAGGGTTTTCGAACTCGTTCACCACGCGGCCGCCGGCGGCGACGATTCTCACGGTTACACTGAGCTGATGATTGCTATACCGGTCCAGCGGCACCGAGAGCTGCACCCCGTTGCTCCCCACCATCTGCACGGTGGCGCCGGTTCTCATGGCGTTGGCGCCGCCGGCCAGGGCATCTTTTTCCATGGGGTCCGAAGTCATGCGGTATTCGCCGGTGCCGTTCGGGTCCACGAATTCGATGATGATGTTGCTTCCCACGCCCTGAATGTAACGGTAGCGCCATTGTTCGAAGGGAAATGTGGTCGTGGTGCCGCCGCCCTCTGCGGGGGACCGCTGGTACGCGCCGCCGGAGGGATGCGAATCGATTTCATCCGGCGGGCCGTAAGTAATATAGATGCGGCCGCGATCGGTCTTCCAGCCAGGCAGGCCGCCAAGGGCACCGCCGGCGGGGGAGAAGTGCTCGTTGGCGTAAGCGATGCGCCGGTAATGCTCTTCCTTGAACTCGTTCTCTACGGTGCCCGGGGTGGGGTCACGCCGCACCCAGAATTGCTCGATGAACTTTTCCCGCTCGGCATCGGTTTGCAGAGCTTTGAATGCGGCGCGCTCGGCATCCATGATGATATAGGCGACGTCTTCATGGAGCCACTTGTTGTACGGGGTTCCCATCGGACTGGCCTGGGACGCCTCGGCCGCGGGTGCCTGGGCCGGCGATGCCTGGCGCGGCGGCACCACCTGGGCTTGCGCCATTTGCACCGGGGCAGCCACCGGCGGAGCGGGCGCGGGTTGCGCCACCGTTACTGGCGCAGGTTGCGGCGCGGCGGCGGGCGGCCGGGTTTGGTAGGCGGCCATGGCGCCTACCAGGGTGACGGTCAGAAGGACCGCGGAAAAAACGGGAGTCAGACCGGCGCGCGGTCCCTCCGGTTGTGCGAGCAATCGGCGCATACGTTTCACGAGGCTCCCTCCTGTAGAGGCCAGCACGGCGTCTCCTGCCACCGCGCGCCTCTCTTCCAAGGCGGCCAGGGCCGAGGCGTACCCGTAGGCATCGCCCTGCGTGGCCACCACCACATCGTCACAGCAGTTTTCGCGCTCGGCGCGAATGACGGCCGACATCCACCAGACCGCGGGATGATAGAACAACAAGCCCTCCACGAACATCTGCACCAGGTTGACCAGGTAATCGTGACGGCGGATGTGCGCCAGCTCGTGCAGCAGCAGGGCCTCCACCTGCGCGGCCGGCAGTCCCGCCAGCAATCCCACCGGAAGCAGGATCACGGGGCGCAGGTAGCCGATCACCACAGGCACCTCCGCCAGGCAGGATTCCAGCAGCACGACCCGCCGCGAGATGCGCGCCCGCCGCACTAGCTGATCCAGGCGCGCGCGCCATATGCCCGGCGGGACGCACACGCCCGCCCTTCGCAAGCGCCGCGCGCCTATCCAGGCCGCCACGCCCCGTAATTGAAAGGCCAGCACACCCGCCATCCACAGGGGCGCAAGCCACGGCAGATAGCCCAACGAACCGGGCGGCGCTGCCTCGCTGGGCTGAACCAGACCTGCGGGCGGACCGGGAATCCGGTGATCGCCGATGGGCTGCACGGCGACGTGCGACGGCGCGGGCATTTCGCGCGCGAAGGTGAGGGCGAAGCCGGCGGCCAGCAGCACCAGCGCCACGCAGCTTGCCGCGTACCGCGCCTGCGCGGACCGCACAGCCCGCAGCGCCGCCGCCAGGACAAGCGCCATGAGGGCGCCTTCCCACAAGGAATGCACCAGCGTCCAGCCGAGCGCCGTGGCGCCCGGGGTTGCCACCCACGCTTGTAGCAGGCTCATCGCGTCCCCTTTTCGTATTCCTCGAGCAGCCGGCGCAGCTCCGAGAGTTCCTCTTCGGACGCCTTGCGCGCTGAGAGCGCCCCCATCATGAGGCTCTTCGCCGAGCCGTTGAAGGCGCGCTGCAGCAGGTCGCCCGCCAGTTGGCGCTGGGTCCACTCCCGCGGCCGCGCGGCTTCGTAAATATGGGCCCGCTGTTTCTCGTTGCGCCGCACGAGGCCCTTTTCCGCCATGATCTGCAGCATCTTGAGCACGGTGGTGTACTGGGTGGGTTTGCGTACCGCGATGGCCTCATGAACATCGCGCACGGTGGAGGGTCCGCGGCTCCACAGAACCGTCAGGATTTCCAGCTCCGCATCGGTGGGCCGGGGTAGGTCGCTCGCCATATACGAAGAGATTACTACGAGCATGTTCGTATGTCAAGCGGAGCGGCAGTCCGCACGCAAATCCCCTACCGGCGCGCCGGAGATCATCCCGTGCGTTTTCTTCGACGGCTCACGGGCGCGCCCCACGCACGCCGGCCGCCCCGGACCGCAGTCAACGTCGCCAGCAATCGCGCCGCCCATCGCCGTCCGGTTCGCGCGCCCCCATCGCGGGTCACGAATCCGATCGAAGTTTTTTCCGCCAGCCGGGCGTAACTTTCAGTCAGGCGTTCCGTAGTAACCAATCAGAAAGGAGAAGCACTTATGGGTGGCTGGACAAAGGTATGGCCGACTAAAGTTAAAGATCGCCTCAAGAACCTGGGGTATAACGATTCCGACATCAACGGCTTGATTAAGTCATCAAGCCTCGCCGATGCGACGAAACACGCAAAGGAGATGGAAAAAAAGAACGCCGCCAAAGCGGCCGAGTTCCGCAAACTCATGAAAGAAGTCGCCAGCGACATAAAACTCTCGTAGCGCGACCCGACCAACCCCCGGGGGGACCAGGGCCGGCCCCCCAACGCTGCCGCGCGACGGGATTCCTGACATGCCGGCCCTCTTTCTCCTGGCGCAGCGCGATTGGGCCGGCATCGGAGGCTGGCGGCGGCTTACCAGATGCAGGACGTCCAGCTCCAGGTCGACAATTTGCAGGCGCCCGGGGTGGAAAGCCGTCGAAAGCCAGGATCCCCAGGCAACACGCGCCCCAACGCGCTATACTGAAGTCTACTGGACGTTGATCCGCAAACCCCTCTCCCCTACCCGGTAGTTGGCTCGCCGATTTTCCTCCTCAAAATCTAAATGACGAATTTCTCAGAACTCTCACTCTCTGCTCTGCTACAGAGCAATCTGGCAAAGCAGGGCTTTGTCCAACCAACGCCCGTGCAGGCGCAAGCCATTGCGCCTGCTCTGGCCGGCCGCGACCTCGTGGCCACCGCCCAAACGGGTACCGGCAAAACATTGGCGTTTGTCCTCCCCATCATTCACCGGCTTGAGCAACAACCGCAACAACCGCCGGCCTCCGGCGTCCGCGCCCTCATCCTCACTCCCACCCGCGAGTTGGCGCTGCAAATTCACGAGACCTTTGCCGCTATGGCGGCGGGCACCCGGATTCGGGCTGCCGTCGCGGTCGGCGGGCTCAGCGAGCGGTCGCAGCTCGAAGCCATCCGGAAGGGCGCGCAAGTGCTCATTGCCACCCCGGGAAGACTGTACGATTTCCTGAGCCGGCACCTCATTCGACTGGACGGTGTCCTGATGCTGGTCCTGGACGAGGCTGATCGCATGCTGGACATGGGCTTCCTGCCCACGGTCGAGCGAATCATGGCAGCCATGCCTCCGGAGCGCCAGACGTTGTTCTTTTCCGCTACCATCGAAAGTTCCGTCAAGCACCTCGTAGAGACGCATGTGCGCAACGCCGTGCGTATCGAAATCGGTTCCACCACCCGGCCCATCGGGAAGGTAGCGCTGCATCTGTATGAAGTCGAGCAGGATCGAAAACTTGGCCTTCTGGAAAGCATGCTGCGCCAGGAAGAGGGTTCGTTCCTGGTATTCGCCCGCACGAAGCGTGGCGCGGAGCGGCTATCGAGCAAGCTCGCACGCGAAGGGGTGAAGACCGCGGCCATCCACGGAGACCGAAGCCAGAACCAGCGTAACCAGGCGCTCCGCGGATTTCAGGAGGGCCAATATCGCGTTCTGGTGGCCACCGACGTGGCGGCCCGCGGGATTCACGTGGAGGGTATCTCTCACGTGGTGAACTATGACCTGCCGCAAGCGCCCACGGATTTCATTCACCGGGTTGGCCGGACGGGCCGCGCCGGCACGAGTGGGACGGCATCGACCTTCGCCATGCGCTCCGAACGCGCCGATGTGGCCCAGATCGAGAGGACCATCGAAACCAAACTGGAACGCCGGGCGGTGCCGTCGGACGTTCCCGGAGAGCAGAAGGGAACCTCCGCCCCGGTGGTCATTCCTTTCGTTTCACCGGAACCCCGGCGCCATGTGAGGTCGTTTGGCCCCGGACGCAGATCCAGCAGCCGCCTGGTACGGCACGCGGTCTAGGGTCGCGGCTCTATGCACTAGTTCGGAGCCGCGCGCGGTAAACAAGCGGTAAGTGGGATAGCACGCTAGACTCAGAAAACACAGTGTTATGGGCGCGGCCTGGGCTAGCGTCCTCAACCAGGCGATCGCCGCTCCAAGGCCGCTGAATACCGCCAAAAATCCGAAGCTCACCAGCGCGTAAGGTGCATCGTAACCGTATTTGCCCTGCCGCATTGCGGTCCGTGATGGTACTACGGCAGTGCGCCCGCCACGGTCGTGGCCTGGGGTGGATCACGCCCTATTTGGACAACGAGGTCTCCCGGCCATCCGGCTCGACCTCTGTACGAGTGGCCGGTTATGCCGAAGTTAACCGGCCAATACTGTGAATCAGGATAGCTGACGGCTGGCTTCGAACCGATGGAACGCGATATTCTTTTTTCGTTCGAAGCTGACTTTACCGGAGGGTGAAGGCCCAGCAGCAGATCGAAACTTTGGCAGGGGACGGTCAGCGGCGGGCCTTCACGCCAGCCTGATTCTGTTTATCGCACTGCCAGAGGCGAAAGACAACATCGACCCCGGGTTGATCCCGTTGGTCCTTCTGCCGCGGCGATGTCCTGTCTGCCGCAACGATACGATCATCGGCCACGGACAGCGACTCCGTCAGTGCCACGACGATCAGCGCCGAGTCTTCTGGGTGCGGCGCGGAATCTGTCGGCCGTGCAAAAAGACCTTCACGATTTTGCCCGACTGGTTAACGCCGTCGACACATTACAGTTTGCATTGTCGACGGCAGGCTTGCGAGCGGATTGCCTCTGGCGATTCTGTCGAGCAGGCAGCACCGCACTGCAAGGATCCGTCCCGCTTGCCTGATCCATCCACCGTGCGCCGATGGGCCCACCGTCGACTGCGCAGCGTATGGTCTTGGGTGAAGGCTAGCGCTCAAACTAGGGTCTTCTTTCGGCCACCCACCATCCTTGCCTGGGATCTTGGCGCGCTTTGCAATATTCTGCCGTTGGAGGCAGAAAGTCCGTGATCCGCCAGGCTCTCGACGAGCTAAAACACCAGATTCCGTTGCTGGACTATTTGCAGTCTCATCATTGGCAGTCCACTGGACGACTCAGCCGTGGTCGATGGATGGGGCTATGCCCTCTTCACCAAGATCGCAAGCCGAGCTTCGTGGTGGACACCTGTAAGAATCTTTTCTACTGCTACGGCTGTGGCCGCGGCGGCGATGTGATTCGCTTCGCCGAACTCTATCACCAAGTGAGGTTCCCTCAAGCTTTGGGTTTGCTGTGCCAATGGCGTGGTAGGGATCCTCTGCTCGACGAAACAACCCGTTTCTACGGCATGCAGTTGCAACGCCACGCCGAAGCAGGCGCCTATCTGCAGCAACGCGGAGTCCGGTCGCCGGAACTGATCGAGCACATGCGGATCGGTTACGCACCCGGTGGTTGCCTGCGAGGTTGGTTGACGCAGTTGGGCTATTCACTCCACACCCTGCATCAAGCCGGTCTGGTTACTACTGCCGGCTATGACGCTTACAAACATCGCCTTGTGTTTCCGCTGGAAGGCAATCTCTATGGCCGTAGCATCGCGGCAACGGCGCCGCCTCACCGCTTCCTGCCAGGCGCCAAGGGTGGCCTGTATTCATGGGAGCACGTCTGTCGATATCCAAAAGTGATTCTGGTCGAAGGGCTGTTCGACTATGCCGCGTTGTGGCAAGCCGGCTTTCGTAACGTTACCTGCGCGATGGGAACTCAGCTCAACGCGTACCAGTTTCGTCAACTGTGCGATGGTAGGCGAACCATCTATCTCGCTTTGGATGCCGACGCCAATGGCAGTGGACAGCGCGCGGCGCGAGCCTTGTCAGAGCGGCTGAGCGGGCAAGGAGTAGCGGCCCTGCGCGTCTCGTTACCTGATAGCCACGATCCGAACTCTTTCTTCGTCCAGGGCGGTGACGCGCGTCAGTTCGAATCTCTCCTGGAGGTCGCTGAGCCATGAAGTTCCACCTGATCAATCAGCAGACCAACGGACAAAGTCCAGTGCGCGTTGTCGAAAAGGATAAGGGCCGGGAGGTTGGCTGGATCAATCGTTATCTGAATCGGGAGTACGTCCGCCGCGTGTCCGACAAGAGCCTGCTTAATTATGGCTACCACTTGCTCGACTTTGTCCGCTGGTGGGAAAGTGTTCATCATACCTGCGACGTTGTGGAAGGCGACCTTACAGAATCTACGCTCCTGGATTACGTGAGGTTTCAATCCGACCGGCAACCGCGGCCTTGCGGGTCCACTATCAATGCCCGCGTGGCGGTCGTGGATCGCGCCCTCCGTAACGAGTTCCCTAACTCCCCCTGCCAGATCGCTCCCGGCTTTCATCACGCTTTTCTGAGGCGTGGACCGATGGGTCTTGGCCGGTCGCGGGTGGCGATGAGCCGGTTGCGCGTTAAAACACCCAAACACAAGGTCGTGCCGCTCTCCGTGGATGAGGTCGCGCGTTTCTGGTCCAGTTTCCGCACTGCGCGCGACCTGGCCATCGTGGGCTTAATGCTCCTGCAAGGACTGCGGTCCGCCGAGGTGCTGGCTCTGAATCCGGAAGACTTGTTACTTTCCGAAGCACAACTCCGCGTGAACGGAAAGGGCAGCAAACTTCGCTTTCTCCCGCTGGCTCCGGAGACCATTCAACTCCTCGATCACTACCTGCGGCTGGAGCGGCCCCATCCTTGTAGCGCCGCGCTGTTCGTCTCCCTCAAAGGACACGCACGGGGAGCACGTATGACGGCCGCGGGATTACGTTCCTTGTTCCGCCACCATCGCCAGACCACCGGCATCAAAATCGCCAACCCCCATCGGTTTCGACACACATTTGCCTCAGACATGTTGCGTGCCGGCGTCAGCCTGCCCGCTCTCATGCAGTTGATGGGGCATGCCGACATCCAGACCACGATGCTCTATGTTCAGGTCACTCCGCAAGAGGTTTATCTTCAGTATGCGCGCGCCGTGGCTCAGCACATCCGCCCGATTCCGGTGCAGTCGTCATGAATCGCGCGAGACGCCCCCCGCTCCAACATCGACTGGCTCCCGTCTTCGATCACGCTGTGGAATCCCTCAGCGCCTCACTCAATCCGTCTACTACTCGCCATTATCGTGGGACTGCCCGCAACTTCCTGACCTATCTGGGTGCCAGTTATCCGAACGTGTGCTCTCTTGACCAACTACGACGCGATCCACACGTGCTCGGCTGGATCTCTCGCCTGCGCTCGCAAACGCCGCCATTAGTGGCAGCATCCTGTGTCAACCTTCTGGTCCACCTGCGTTGCATTTTCGATGAGCTGGCTTGGACGCAACAGCGTCCTGAACTTGCGCATCTGTTCCGGCGTGACGACATTCCACGTCGCCCCAGAAAGCTACCGCGCCCGCTCTCGGCACAGCAGGACCAGCTCCTTCAACAGGAATTTCTCCGCCGCAACGATGTGGGCAGTAATGCCTTTTTATTGGTTCGTCACACCGGCATGCGCATCGGTGAATGTGCCGATCTGGCGTTCGACTGTCTCCACGCTACGGGCCAGGATCAATGGGCAGTTCATGTGCCGCTCGGCAAGCTTAAGACCGAACGCATGGTTCCGGTAGATTCGTTTGTCTGTGGAATCGTGCAGCGTCTGCGATTCTTTCGTTCCCTCGACCCGCTGCCTCCAGATGGAAGGCTCCTGGCTCGACCGCACGCCAAAGAAGCGCTGGTTCGCGAGCTACGCGATTACTTCCACCAGGCGTGTCACTCACTCGACCTCTCAACAAACATCGTGCCCCATCAGCTCAGGCATACGTATGCCTCGGAAATGCTTCGATCTGGTGTTGGCCTCCCCACCGTGATGCAATTACTCGGTCACGCCTCTCCCGAGATGACAATGCGCTATCTCGAAGTAACCTTATCGGATCTCCAAAAAGAGTTCGAGTTCGCTCGTTCGCACCCGCGGCATCTTGTTCCACGACCGAACACGCCACCTACTATCCTTCGATCTGGTCTCGACGGCGTCATCGATTCCTTGTCCACCGCTCAACATGTTCTCGAAATGTTCCGCCGTGAACTGCGCGACGGCATCTCCCGCAGATGTCTCGACCGGCTGACCAATCGGCTCACCAAAATCATCACGGAGGCGCGCAAACTCACCACGCCATAAATACCGGCAGAGATTGGCCGACAATTCAGACGGAGTGGTTCATATACGGATACAACGCGTTTATCGGGACTGATCCGCGTTTGTTGTTAATGCCTTCACATCGGCAGTTTGGGCGTTACACGGCCGAATGTGAGTTTGGCCGTTTTCGAGAACTTCAATACGATTTGCCCGCGGACAAGGCCCATATAATGGTCAAGGAGGAAGAAAATATGGGACCACAAGCAGCAGAGGCCCCGATCGTCAACGCCTGGTCGACGGAGTCGCCAATTGGGTTCTTCCGGGTCGGAAATTACGCACCGGTCTCCGACGAGTTGACGACGTTCGATCTGCCGGTTGAGGGAGCGATCCCGCGGGAACTCAACGGCTGGTATTTGAAAAACGGACCCAACCCGCGACAGGAGACACCGCATTGGTTCACGGGTGACGGCATGATCCACGGTGTGCGGTTAGAAAACGGACACGCCTCCTGGTACCGCAATCGATGGGTACGGACCGAGAGCTTTGATAAACCTGCTCTGGTCTATAACGCGGATGGCACGCGCAACCTTCACGCCAGCGTGGCCAATACGAACGTTATAAATCACGCTGGCAAAACGCTGGCGCTTGTCGAGTCATCGCTGCCGTATCAGATCACGAACGAGTTGGAAACGCTGGGCGTCTACGACTTCGCCGGCAAGCTCGCCGACTCGATGACTGCACATCCGAAGATCTGCCCGAGAACCGGCGAGCTACATTTTTTTGGCTATGGCAGCCTGACTAGCCCATATGTCACTTACCACCGCGCGAACGCGGCGGGAGAGCTGATCATTAACCGCGGCGTCGATGTTCCCGGCTTGACCATGATGCACGACTTCGCCATGAGTGCCGAACACATCGTGTTTATGGACCTACCGCTTGTGTTTCGGCTCGAAATCGCGCGCAATAGTCCGCGCGACATGCCGTACCGCTGGAGCAGCGATTACGGCGCGCGGCTCGGAGTATTGCGCCGCGACGATCCGTATGGTCCGATTCGTTGGTTTGACATCGACCCGTGCTACGTCTTTCACGTGCTCAACGCCTTCGATAAGACCACCGATGATGGCAAACTTATCGTGCTGCAAGCGGCTCGTTACGCTGAGTTGTGGCGCGATGATAGTGCGCCTGGTTCCGACGCTGTGATGTGGTCCTGGACGATCAATCTGAGCCGTGGCACCGTCATAGAACAGCAGATCGACGAGCGCGCTATCGAGTTCCCGCGTATCGACGATCGGCTGGTCGGTATGCCGGCGCGGTACGGCGTTACCGTGGGTACGGGTAAACTCGTGCGCTACGACCTCGAAGCCGGCACTGCCGAGGAACATTCGTTCGGTACCGCTGGCGCGCCCGGTGGACCTGCTGAGGCTGTGTTCGCTCCCGCCGGTTCGAACGGGAACGAACTCTCCGGATGGTACCTGTCCTACGTCTACGACCCGGTCCGGGGCGGCAGCGATCTTGTAATCATCGATGCGTCGAACTTCCAAAGCAAGCCCGTAGCCCGTGTGCAACTTCCACGACGCGTGCCATACGGATTCCATGGTAACTGGATCGCCGGTTGAGGACGACAACGCGGGAATGCGTGAATCCTTTCCTCCGGCGAGAAGAACGGCCTTTTCAAGGAAAGTGACAAGAACGCATTTAGTACAACATTGGGCGCTCCCAAATTGACGCATAGTCGGCTAGTGTGAGAAGTGCTGGCTTGGGAGTGGGAACGAGAAGGCGGCTTGTAGCCGTTGATCGGTCTTGCTCCGGGCGTATCACGTGCAACTCGTACGAACCTCGGCCTATCCAATCTCCGTACGAATTGCCGACGATCCTCCCGGAGATCGCCACAGAGGCACTCCGAGGGCCTCCGCGTTATCTTGCAACCAGCAATACCAGCCCAATATTGAAGCCGTTCTCAAGCGGCGTCCCCGATTACGCGCCGGGTTTCCAGTTTCGGCCTGAATGAGTCCTTTGCCTGATACATGTCCCGCAGATGGGTGGGTTACCGTCCTGGCGCGGCGCCTCACGGGTTGCCAACCTATGCGCCGCAGAAGTATACTTCTGTAAAGCATAATGTTCAATCGCGACCTCAGCAAAGGCAGTGCCGAGCTTCTCGTTCTCACCCTTCTCGAAGCGCGTCCGCGCCACGGATACGATCTCGGCAAGCTGATCGAAGAGCGTACCAAGGGGCAAATCCGCTTTCGCATCGGTTCGCTCTACCCCATTCTGTTTCGGCTAGAGGATCGCGGCCTGATTGCGGGCCGCTGGCTGGAGAAATCGGGCGAGCGGCGGCGGCGCCTGTACCGGCTGACGCCGGCGGGACGCAAGGTTTTGAAGGACCAGCGCAGCGCCTGGGACGAGTTCGTGGCCACCATCAACCAGATTGTGCGGCCGAGCCATGCCTGACTGGCCCGAGTACGTACGGCAGCGCCTGCGCCTCAGCGGCTTCCGTCCAGAGCGCGAAGCCGAAATCATCGAAGAATTGGCGCGCCAGATGGAGGATGCCTGCTGCGAGGCGCTGCGCATGGGCGCGAGCGAAGCGCAGGCGGCCGAAATCGCGCGGCGGCACATTCGTGATTGGCGGGCACTGGCAATTGCACTGGCGGATGCGCAACACGGAAAGGAACCGATTATGGCAGCCTGGCAGCAGCAGACCGAAGACCGCGAATTCGACACTCGCGGAAAACTATCGTGGTTCACCGGCTGGCGGCGGGACGTAATCTACGGCCTGCGCCTGCTGGCGAAAAATCCCGGATTCGCCGCCGTTGCCGTACTCACGCTGGCGCTTTGCATCGGCGCCAATACCGCGATTTTCAGCGTCATCAACACGGTTATGTTCAAGTCGCTGCCGGTGCGTGATCCGAACCACCTCATGCTGCTTGAGTGGACCATGCGGTCAGGCCCGAAACTGCACAGCCACAGCTCGTACGGTGATTGCGACAACCAGAGACAGGGCGCCGGCCAGCACGGCTGCTCGTTATCGAAACCGTTCCTCGACGAAGTGCGCGAGCACGGCCCGTTTTCGAGCCTGGCGGAATTCGCGGGTGGTGGACCGATGACGGTGAGCGGAATCGGCAGGGTTCATCGCGCCAGCCCGCAATTTGTTTCGGGTGACTATTTTCGAGCGCTGGGCGTGGGAGCGGCGCTGGGGCGTGTGCTCATTCCCACGGATGATAAACCAGGCGCGCCGGCCGTGGTGGTGCTGACATATGGCTATTGGCAACGGCAGTTCGGCGCGGATCCTTCGATAGTTGGAAAGACGCTGGACCTGAACGGGGTGCCGTTCACGGTGGTGGGCGTGGCCGACGCGGGGTTTGCTTATCTCACGCCTGGCAATGTGCGCGATTTTTCGGTGGTGCTGTGGCAACGGCGCAATCTGCAGGTTGGCCGGAAGTGGACGACCAGCCAGGAGGATGCAGGTTCGTGGTGGATTGTGAGTGCGGGGAGGTTGAAGCCGGGAATCTCCGTGGCTGCCGCGGAAAGCCAGCTCACCAGCATGTTCGCGTATAACCTGCTGCATGCGGAAAAGCCTATCGCCAAGGCCGAGGATCAGCCGGCCATCAAACTGCTGCCCGCGCAGACCGGTTTGACGGGGCTGCGCGGACGCATCTCCACGATGCTCAACGTGCTGATGATCGCGGTGGCGATCGTGCTGCTGATCGGCTGCGCGAACGTTGCGGGGCTGCTGCTGGCGCGGGCGGCAGCGCGGCAGAAGGAGATCGCGGTACGGCTGGCTTTGGGCGCGGCACGTGCACGGCTGGTGCGCCAGTTGCTGACCGAAAGCATCACGCTGTCGATGATGGGAGGAGCACTGGGAATCCTGCTGGCTTATTGGGGCGCGCACGGGCTGGTCGATTTTGCCCTCAACCAAGCAGACTCGTGGTTTCGATTTTCCGCTGACATCGATGCGCGCGTCCTGGGCTTCACACTGGCGGCTACCCTTTTAACGGGCCTACTGTTTGGAATTGCTCCCGCTATGCGGTCGATGCGCATCGACTTGACGCCGGCTTTAAAAGATAGCGTGGGCGGTCTGGGCGGCCGGCAGGGTCGATTCCGCCTGGGAAATATTCTGGTGGTTGCGCAAGTGGCGCTGACTGTCGTCGTGATGGTGGGCGCGGGGCTGGTGGTACATACACTGCAGAACCTGCGGAGTCTCGATCCTGGGTTCGCCACCGGCAATCTGCTGACATTCGATGTGGACGCCATGCTCACGGGATACAAGGGCGAGCGCATGGCCGCTTTCTATCGCGATCTGCGAGACCGGTTCGCCGCTATTCCCGGCGTGGCCGCGGTGAGCTACTCCAGTTCGATTCTGCTGAGCGGCAGCCTGTGGAGTACCGACTTTCACTTGCCAGGAACGCCGCCGAAATCGACGAAGACTGCGGATTATATGCCAGTAGGCCCGCAGTTCTTTGAAACCCTGAAAATCCCCTTGCTACGAGGCCGCAAGTTCAAACCGGAGGAGTACGAGCTGACAGCTTCGCTAGAGGCTGACAAGCAGGCGCGCGCGAACGTAGCGGAGCCAGTGATCGTGAATGAAGCTTTTGTACGCGCCTATTTTCCGAATGTGAACCCGCTGGGGCAGCCGTTCGGCGCTTATGTGCCGGGCGTGAATGGCGATCCATCGCCGGATGAAACGGCGAGCGCCGGGTGGCAGATTGTGGGTGTGGTGCGCGATGCCAAATATGAGAGCCTGCGGAGTTCCATCGCTCCGACGATCTATGTGCCGGCCTCGGAGGGCGGCTCGTTCGAGTTGCGGACTTCGCGGGATCCCATGACGGTGGCGCCGGATGTGCGCGATGTCGTGCGGCAGGCGGGCAGCGACATACCGGTGGTGAATATACGGACACAGGCGGAGACGATCGAAAGGCAGCTTTTCCAGGAGCGGCTGGTGGCGCGCCTTGCGAGCCTGTTTGGGGTGGTGGCGCTGCTGCTGGCGGCCATTGGGCTGTACGGCTTGCTGGCGCACGAGGTGACGCGGGGCACGCGGGAAATCGGCATTCGCATGTCGCTGGGCGCACCCACCGGACAGGTGCTCGGACGGGTGGTACGGCAGGGCGCCGGGCTGGCCGCGGTCGGGCTGGCGATCGGCGCGGCGGGATCGCTGGTAGTAACGCGACTGCTAG
Organism: Bryobacterales bacterium; assembly: GCA_963803725.1. GTDB lineage: Bacteria > Acidobacteriota > Terriglobia > Bryobacterales > Bryobacteraceae > JOPF133. Next base: position 44,266 of record CAWDOH010000037.1, read on the forward strand.
GCAGCATGCTTTTCGAGGTAAAGCCGGGCGATCCGGTTACGTTGATCGGGGTGAGTCTTCTACTGATGCTGGTGGCGATGGCGGCTTGCTACATCCCCGCGCGGAAAGCCAGCTGCGTAGATCCCCTTGTGGCATTGCGCCACGAATAACGGCGGTTCAGCCGATCTAACAGGGTACGTCCTTGCGGGCGCGGACCGCACGTGGGCGCAACACCAGCGAAACGCTCACGAATATCCATGACGCGGTTGACCAAGGTCCGATCGGCCTGCCTGAACCCGAGCGGGAAAGTCGGCGTATCGCAGATGTGCCGCCACTCCGGGCGTGTAACGCGCCGCTCGGACATTTGGTCCCTCTGCCGGCCAGGTGGCCGGAAGTCGCGTTCCGGGAGGTCGCACTCGAAGGCTTTGCATGGCCGAATCGCTCGGCCTTCGAGTCATCTTCGGAGTGCTCAGTCCAACGCCTAAGCCGCCGCGAACGGCCCTCCTGAGCGCTGCTGCGAGTCGGCCCAGTGTGACTTGCAGCCGGTTTTCTCTTGGTTTTCTCCGTTTTTTTTCTTGGTTTTCTCCGCGCTTCCCCCGCTTCCTCCGCATCTCCCCGAAAACTCCGCTCCCTCTACTACCTTTCCCCCCTCTGGCTCTTCTCCGCTTTTTCTCCGCGTCTCCGCGTCGAATGGGCCTCGCCGCTGGCCTGTCGGGAGTTTCCTCGCCCCAAGAACATCGGCATCAGTCGATGCGTGTGCTCAGAGGTGAACGGGCCCACGCCGGCCGCTACAATCGGGTCATCTTCGGGGTGCTCAGTCTAACGCCTAAGCCGCCGCGAACGGCCCTGCTGAGCGCTACTGCGAGTCGGCCCAGTGTGACTGCAGCCGGTTTTCTGTTGCTTTTCTCCGTTTTTTTCCTTGGTTTTCTCCGCGCTTCCTCCGCTTCCTCCGCTTCTCCGCGGTGAACGGACCCAGCGGTGAACTGGCCCCACGCCGGCCGCTACACCAGCACGGTGAACGTCGACTCAGTCCGCTCCACCGGCCGGTACAGCGTGTCGCGCTCCACCGGCTCCCGGCCGGCTTTGCGGATCAGTTGCAGCAGTTCGGCGCGGCGCAGGCCCTGCGAGGTGGTGGCGCCCGCGTCGTGGTAGATGTGTTCTTCCACAATCGTGCCGTCAATATCGTCGGCGCCGAAACGCAGGGCGATTTGCGCGATCCGCGGGGTCAGCATCACCCAGTAGGCCTTGATGTGCGGAATGTTGTCCAGCATCAGCCGCGCCACGGCGATGTTCTGGATATCCGCGAATCCGGTGGTCTTGCCAATATGCTGGAGCGCCGTGTTGTCGGGATGGAAGGCCAGCGGGATGAAGGTGACGAAGCCATGGGTCTCATCCTGAAGCTCGCGCAGGCGCACCAGGTGGTCGGCGCGGTCTTCGTCATTTTCAATGTGCCCGTAGAGCATCGTGCAGTTGGACCGCAGGCCCAGCCGGTGCGCCTCGCGGGCGGTTTCGATCCATTCGCGGCCGTCAATCTTGTGATCGCAGATGATCCGCCGCACGCGCTCGTTGAAGATCTCGGCGCCTCCGCCAGGCAGCGAATCCATGCCCGCGGCGTGCAGGCGCTCCAGCGTCTCGCGGACGGTGATTTTGGTGCGCCGCGCCAGGTAGCCGATCTCCACCATCGTGAAAGCCTTCAGATGCACCTGCGGGAAGCGCTGCTTGAGGCCGCGCAGCATCTCGCAATACCAGTCCAGGGTAAGTTCGGGATGCAGCCCGCCTACGATGTGGAATTCGGTGACCGCTTCGCTCCAGCCTTCGCCGGCACGGTGCCAGACCTCCTCCAGCGACATGGTGTACGCCTTGGGGTCGCGGACACGCTTGCCGAAAGCGCACAGGCGGCAACTGGCCACGCAGACGTCGGTGGGGTTGATGTGGCGGTTTACGTTGAAATAGGTTTTGTCGCCGTGCAGGCGCTCGCGCACCAGGTTGGCCAGGTAGCCCACCGCCAGCAGATCGTGGGTGCGGTAGAGCGCCACGCCGTCGTCGAAGGAGAGGCGCTCGCCGGCTTCCACTTTGTCGCGGATCGGGTTCAGACGCGGGTCTTCGATGGCTATTGGCATGAACAAACTCTTACGCGCCCCGCTTGATCAGGAAAATATCGGCTGCCCAGAACAAAAAGAATAGCACGCTCACGTAGCCGTTCATGGTGAAGAACGCCGCATTCACGCGCGAGAGGTCGTGGGGTTTCACCAGGCTATGCTCATAGATCAGCAGCGCGGCCACCGCGGCGATGCCGGTAACCGCCAGCGCGCCCAAGTCGAGCGACGCGGCCAGCGCGAGCCAGGCAGACAATCATCAGAACGTGCAGGACCTGCGCCACCCGCAGGGCCCCGGCGATACCCAGCGCGCGCGGCAAGCTGAACAGGCCCTCGGCGCCATCGAAATCGTAATCCTGGCAGGCGTAGATGATGTCGAAACCGGCGGTCCACAGGGTGACGGCGGCGGTCAGCCACAGGATTCGCGGGTCCAGCGACCCGCGCACGGCGATCCAGGCAGCGGCCGGGGCGATGCCCAGGCTGAATCCCAGCACCAGGTGCGAAAACGAGGTAAATCGCTTGGTGAAGGAGTAGAAGAGTACAATTCCCAGGGCCACCGGCGCCAGGCGCAGGCAGAGCGGATTCAGCTCGCCAGGCAGCGGCAAAGAACACCACCATGGCAGCCACCACGAAGCCCCAGGCAAACGCCGCGCGTCAGCAGGCCGGCGGGCAGGTGGCGCATGCGGGTGCGCGGATTGCGCCCGTCGATGGAGGCATCCACCAGGCGGTTGAAGGCCATCGCCGCCGAGCGCGCCGCCACCATGGCCACCACGATCCAGAGCAGCCTTCCAGGCCGCCTCGCGCCACCCCATGCCGCCCTGGCGCATGGCCAGCAGGGCGCCGGTGAGGGCGAACGGCAGGGCGAAGACCGAGTGCTCGAACTTGATCATCTCCAGGGTCAGCCGTAGCCGTTTCCAGATCATGGGGGTTTCTATCCATTTTAGCGCCCGCCTTTGGTTACAATGGGAATCGCCTACGGCAAGGCGCAAGTTCGAAGGAGCCGGGAGAATGCTGGAAGCAAGCGCAATGACGGACAAGGGTTGCGTCCGTTCCAACAACGAAGACTACTGCCGCATTGATCCCGATCACGGCCTCTTCGTGCTCGCCGACGGCATGGGCGGGGCCAAGGCGGGCGAGCACGCTTCGCGGCTGGCGGTCGATACGGTGGCCGAGACGGTTCTGGAGACGCAGCGGCGCGATTCCCAGGTGCTTCTGTCGGCTGTGGAAGCGGCCAACCGGCGGGTGCTGCAGGCGGCCCACAGCGATCCCAGCCTGGAGGGCATGGGCACCACCCTGGTAGCGGCGCTCGAAGTGGACCCCGGCCTGTCCATCGCCAGTGTCGGCGACAGCCGCGCCTATCTGCTGGATGACGATGGCTTCCGGGTGATTACCGACGACCAGACCTGGGTGAACGAAGTGGGGCGTCCGCTGGGGCTGGACGAGGAGAGCCTGCGCAACCACCCCATGCGCCATGTGCTCACCATGGCCATTGGAGCCAGCGCGCCGCTCACCGTGAATTACTATTCGGTGCCCTTGAAATCCTGCGCCCTGGTGATGATCTGCAGCGACGGGCTGCACGGCGTGATCGATGGCGCGGTGCTGGAGCGCATTTTGCGCGGCGGCCTGAATGGGACCTCCCTGGAAGAGGCTTGCCGGCAACTGATTGAAGCCGCCAAAGAGGCCGGCGGTCCCGATAATATCACCGTGGTGCTGATCCGCAAACCCGCGTAGGCGAACCGGGCGAACCTTGGTTCTTGGATCGCAGGAGGGTCCGGGGATGGCGATGGGATCTGGCGTGTGGATGGCAGTCGCCGGGGTTTTGGCAACGGCCCCGGCGCAAACGCTGCCTCCGCGAGCGGAGTTCGAGGTGGCTTCGGTGAAACCCGCGGCTCCCAAAGACGGACCCACATCCCGATTTCCGCAGATGCCGCAGCACCTGCGGGAAATGACCCGGAACATGCGGGCGCCCGGCGCCATTCCGATGCCGGACCCAGGGCGGGTGCGCCTTACAGACTGGCCCCTGCTCGACCTGATCGCGGCTGCTTACAGTGTCCGTACGAGCCAGGTATCTGGGCCGGAGTGGCTCTCCGGCCAGGGCTTCGATATCGAGGCCAAGGTTCCGGACGGCACACCCAAGGAGCAGGTCAACGAGATGCTGCGGGCGCTGCTGGAGGAAAGGTTCGCGCTGAAAGTGCATCGCGAAAGCCGGACCGAATCGGGATTCGCGCTGCTGGTGGGAAAGAACGGGCCGAAGCTGAAGGCCGCGGCCGAGTTGCCGAAGGACCTCAGCCCGGAGGAGCGGCAAGCCCGGCTGAGAGAACAGGCCGCGGCCATGATAAAGCGCATGCAGGAGAACCGGCAAAACGGCGCTTCCCATGCCGGGTCCAGCCGTTCGGCGTGGTGGCCCGGGATTACCACCGGGCAATTAGCTACGAACCTGACCCGTTTCACCGAGCGCGGACTGACCGGCAAATACGACGTTGAGGTGGAGACTTCGCAAGGCACACCGGATGAGACCGGGGAGACGATTTTCGACGCCGTCGAGAAACTCGGCCTGAAGCTGGAGCCGCGCAAAATAACCGTAGACACGGTGGTGGTCGACCAGGCCAGCAAGACGCCCACGTCGAACTAATCCACAGTCCGTCATGCGTATAATGATGGCGGCATCGCGACCGGGCGGTGCCGTACAGCGTTTGAGGAGGAATATGCACTACAAAGGCATTTGGCTCATCCTGGCCGCCGCGGCAGTGATGCCCGCCGCATCCGCGTCAGTGATTTATTCGATCGAGCCGGTCACCCCAGTCGCCCAACCAGGCGACGTGGGCGATGTCTTCGAGGTGCTTCTCAACAACACCGGCCCGAGTATCTCCGTGGGGGCGTTCACCTTCGGAGTCACCACGACCGATACCGACATCACCTTTGTCTCCGCGGATACGTCCACCACCGCCGATCCGTACATCTTTGCGGGCTACTCTCTGGACGATGACTTCTCGGTGCCGTTGAATGCGACTTCCGGTTCGTCGCTGGAGGCGGATGACGCCTCCTTCCCGGTCTTGGGGGTCACCGTCGGCACCGATCAGACGGTGTCGCTCGGGCGAGTGCTTTATGACGTCGCGCCGGGGGCCGCATTGGGCTCGTTTACCATCACGTTCACCACCGACCCCGGCGACAATAGCCTGTCGGATCCGGACGCCAATGCCATCAACATCGATAGCCTGCAGAGCGCGCAGGTGCCGATCGGATCCTCCGTGCCCGAGCCTGCCTCGCTGCTCCTCGTGCCTGCCGGGTTGCTGGCTCTCCGCCGTCGCAGGGCCCGATGGGTTCACCCACCTGCCAGCGTGCGGCTCAACATCGAATCCGAGCCGCGACCGTGAGATGCCGAGAATAATCTAACACGCGCAAGCTAAAGCGTTAAGCTAAAGTAAACTAAAGCGTGCGCCACCACTGCGTGGGGCATACGTTAGTTTGCCCTGCTTGCCGCGCCGCGGGCGCCTGCTCGGGAAGCCAGGGCCGGAAACTGCTCCGCCCGCTCCGCCCGCACGATGCCGTCTCCTGGCGCGGCTCCTACATGCCTCCCTGCGCCAGCCGGGGGATCCCCCGTCTAATCAGCTACGCTTTGTGGCGCTATGGGGCTATTTCCCGCTTGACACCGGCGGCTGTTATCGCTACACTTCGTAGCGCTACAATGTTTAGCGCCCGCAAACCTCTCAGCTCCCTCGAACACCTGGTCATGGAGATCGTATGGGAGCGCGGCTCGGCCACCGGCGAAGATGTCCGGGCCGCCCTGGCCGACCGCCATCCAATGAAGGAATCCACCGCCCGGACGATTCTCAAACGCCTGGAAGAAAAGCGCTACGTGCGGCACCGCGTGGACGGGCGTACGAACGTCTACACCCCCACTGTGGCGCAGGAAAATGTAGCCGCCCGGGCGGTCCGCCAGATCATCGAGCGTTTCTGCGGCGGCTCGGTGGAGGCCCTGCTCTTGGGAATGGTGGATAACGACGTGGTGGATGAGCGCGAACTGCAGCGGCTGGCGCAGCGCATCGCGCGGCGCAAAAACCGCGAGGAGAAATGATATGGACCTTTCGTCCGCTCTGCTCTCGTTTCTGGCCGGCGCCACCGTGCGCTCGCTTGCCCTGGCTGTGTTGCCGCTGGCGCTGATGGCATGGCGGATGAAGTCGGCCGCGGCGCGCCATGCGGTGCTGTTCCTGGTGACTGCCGGAATGCTGGCGCTGGTGGCCCTCACGCCCTTGCTGCCGGCCCTTCCGGTGCCGGTGCTGCACGCCGCGGCGCCGGCGCCTCCGCTGCCCTCGCTTGCCATTCCGGCGGGCCTGGTAGGGGACGCCGCGGCGGTTCCGGTTTCCGTGCCCGCACCGCCCGCGCCGCTGGGGCCGCGCCTGCTGGCCGCCCTCTATCTGGCCGGTTTGGGCTTCGGGCTGATGCGGCTGCTGTTCGGGTCGCTCTTCACCCGCCGGCTGATTCGCGGCGCACGGCCCATCGAAAGCGATTGGGGCGCGCCGGTTTACGAATCCTCGTGGATCTCCGTACCGCTCACCGTGGGATGGTTCCATCCGCGCATCCTGCTGCCGGTGGGCTGGCAGGAGTGGGAGCCGATCAAGCTCCAGGCCGTGCTGGTGCACGAGCGGAACCACATCCGCCGCGGCGATTGGGCCATCGCGCTGCTGGCGGCGGTGAACCGCTCGCTGTACTGGTTCAACCCGCTGGCGTGGTGGTTGGAGCGTCGGCTCGCGGCCCTGGCGGAGGAGGCTTGCGACGATGCCGCCCTGCTGGCGCTAGGGCAGCGCGAATCCTATGCGCAGGCTTTGTTGGATATGGCCGCGGCGGTCAAGACGGGCCAGGGGCGCCTGGTGTGGGACGCCATGGCGATGGCCAAAGGAAAGGAAGTGCGTATGCGAATCGAACGAATTCTGGACGACAGCCGGCAGATTCCCCGAGGACTGACGCGTTCGCGCTGGCTGATGCTGGTGGCGGCGAGCCTGCCGCTGATTTATCTCAGCGCCGCTTTGCGGCCGGTACCTGCCGCGGCGCGGGACCAGACGCCCGCGGCGATTGCCGGCCTGCTGCAACACCACCCCACCCTCACGGCCGGCGATGCGGCGCAGCTCGAGCAATACCTGATCACCGATCCCAACGACCTCGCGGCCCGCGAGAAGCTCGTCCTGTACTACTTTTCGACCGGCGTGCGCGAGCCGCGCCTGTCGCACATCTATTGGCTGATCGCCAACCATCCGGAGTCCAATGAGGCCGCCATCACCTCGCAGGGCATCACCCCGCGCGCCACCCAGTTCAATACCACGGCGGATTACGAGCGGGCCGCTGCGCTGTGGCAGCAACAGGCCGCGGCGCATCCGAACGATGCGGCCGTGCTCACCCACGCGGGCACGTTCTTCGCCCAGCCCGGCGGCGACCCCAATGAAGCCGAGCGGCTGTTCCTGCAGGTGCATGCCATAGATCCCCTGGAGGGCGAAGGCCCCCTGGCCAAACTATACGCCACCGCCATTCTGGGTACGTTTGGCGACCCCAAGTATCCCGACGACAACCCGGACTTCGGCAACCGCGTGCGGTCGCAGATTGAGAGCAGCACCGACGGCATGCTTCTGGAACTGACCGGGGCGACCCTTGCGGGAGGTGGCGTAACCCTGCGGACCCGCGAGGGAGCGACGTTCCACTCCGGAGCGGTCAACTACGACGAGCATCCTCTTCTCGCGCCCGCCCGCGATTTGGGAAAGCGCCTGATGGAACTGGCCCCCAAATTCCTGGCGCTGCAGACGCGGCCCGCAGAATGCCGCGGCTGCGCAACGCGCCCAGTTGTTATCGATGATGGCCATGCAAGGAACCCCCGCGCCCAGCCCAAATCGACCTACGCCGCGGTATTCCTCCGTGCAGGAGGCCTATCCGCAATTGCCCGTCATGCCGTCGGCGCCCACGGCGGTATCGAGCGTGCCTCCCACTTATCCGCCGCTGGCCAAAATGGCGCGGATTCAGGGAACCGTCAGCCTGGCGGTGGCCATATCCCCCGATGGCCACATCACCAATCTCACCGTGCTGCGCGGACATCCTTTGCTGATCCAGGCGGCGATCGAGGCCGTCAAGCAATGGGTCTACCCGCCGGTTTCGCAAGCCAGCGCCTTTGAGCAGCAGGTGACTTTCAGCCTGCCGCCCGGCGCCGCCTCCGCGCCGCCGCCTCCGCCGCCCCCAGCGGCCGCCGCCGATGGCGAAACAAAGCCGCCCGTTCCGCAGCGGATCAAAGTCGGCGGCAATGTGCAGGCCGCCATGCTGGTGAAGAAAATCGATCCCGAATATCCGGCCCTGGCCCAACAGGCTGGCATCCAAGGCTCAGTCACGCTCGCCATCGTCATCGCCAAAGACGGGACAGTGGAAAGCACCACTCCGGTGGACGGCCATCCGCTGCTGATCGCCGCCGCACAGGCCGCCGTGCAGCAATGGATGTACAAGCCAACGCTCTTGAACGGCGACCCGGTGGAGGTATCCACTACCGTGACCGTGCCGTTCCAATTGCAGTAAGCCTAAATCCGGCCGTTAGCCTGCCGCCCCGCCTGGTAGGGCTATTGGCGCCACCAGTTCTCCACTGCGGCACAAATCACCTTCCGGGTGACAACCGCCTTATCTGCAACTGGTTGCAGCGCACGCCCGCAGCCCATTCCGCGGGGCTGCAACAGCCGGATTTTAGGATAACGGAGGCTGGGGCGGGAAACCTACTGCTCCAGCTTCAGGATCATGCCCGAATCGGTGGCCATCCACAGGTCTTTGTCGCCGCTGGCCGCCAGGATGGCGCGGCCGGCGACGGCGCGGTAGTCCACGTTCATCTCCGTCCACACTGACATATCGGTGCTGCGCAGCACCTGCACCTTGCCGGGAATCACGTCGTGGATCTGGCCGGTCACCTGTGTGCCGGCCAGGTAGGCGGTGCCATCGGGCGTGAGCCAGACGTCGCTGACGTCGAAATGCTTGTCGCGGTAGACGGTTTGGCTCTTGCCCGAATGCCAGTTAATCTGCTTGACCTCGGACGGGTAAGCGAACGAGTTGGAGAATTCGATCAGGCCCAGTCCTTTGCCGTCCGGGAGCAGGCGGACACGCGCGATTTCCCCGAACAAAGAGGTGGCCCCGGTGTTCCAAGTCTCTCCGCCGTTGTGGGTGGAGAGCGAATACGAGAGGTGCGGCGTGGAGCGGTGGCGGAGGGCCTCTTCGGGGTCCATCCAATCGGGGTACTGCTGCTCGTTCCGGTCCGGCGGCAGATTCAGCCCGGAGATGATGCCGTCGCGGGCGGTGGGAAAGGCGATCCAGTTATAGACGCTCACGTCGGCATCGCCGGGCGGTTCGGCGGCAGCATCCACGGGGGTCCAATGCTCGCCGCCGTCTTTGGTTTCCAGCACCCTTTTCTTAAAGCCGACGCCGAACCCGTGCTTTTCATCGAGGAACAGGACGCGCAGCAGGTCGGCCGGCGGCTTGGCCAGCTTGCGCCAGTTGCGTCCCATTTCGGTGGTCGCCCACAAGCCTTTTTCGGTGACCATCCAGCCCAGCGATTCGTTGAGAAAGCACAGCGAGATGGGGTTCTCCTGGAGGTCGATCTTGGTCCAGTGGGCGCCGCCATCGGCCGTCACCAGCGAGACCGGCTTGCGGCTTCTGCCTTCCACGATGGCGCCCACCGCCACACCGCGGGTGGGCGAGGCGAATTGCAGGTCATCGATGACCAGCGTGGATTTGTCTTCGTCGTAGAAATATTGTACGCGCCAGCGCGGCGCGTTCTGGGACGGAGCTGCCGCCGAAAGCGCCAGCAAACCGCCGAACAGCCCAATCAATCGCAGGTTCACCGCCATCTCACCCTGTTCTATTGTTTCATCTGGACGGGTCCCGAGGAAAGCACCAGTTCCACATGATTGGCGCTTGCCAGGGCGGCGGGGGCCATGCGGGCCAGCACCAGCACGCATCCCACCTGCTCGCCGACGGTCGTCAGCACTTCCATCTCGCTGCCAGTATGCTGGTGGGGCGTCTTGTGCTGCACGTTGATTACCCCCACCACGCGGTTGCGGGCGATCACGGGGGCGGAAAGAAAGGCTTCGTAGGTGTCTTCTTCCAGTTCGCCGAACTTCTTGAAGCGCGGGTCCTTGTAGGCCTCGCGGGAAATTGCCAGGAGGCGCCGCTCGCGGGCCACCCAGCCGGTAAGGCCCTCGCTGCCACGCATGCGCAGCTTGCCGATGGTGGAAGGGTGCGGGCGGTTGCTGGCGCATAGCACCAGTTCTTCGTTGTCCAGCAGGTAGACCAGGCAGGCGTCGCAGGCGGTGAACTCCACGATCAGCGTCACAATGCCTTGCAGCACTTCCTGGAGGCTCATTTCGCGGACCATGAACCGGCTGATCTTCTGAAAGAGCTGTAACTGCTGCTCGGTTCTTTGGAGCCGGCCCTCGAGATCTTTGGCTTTCGGCATCAGCTTTATTATAAGTGGCGGCGGGCAACCGAACCGGCCGCCGGGGGGATGGGGGCGCCGCGGCTAGCGCCGGGTTGCGCCACTACGACGGCTTTGGCTCGCCGGAGCTGCCAGCGTCCGGCTGATCTTCCGTGTCCCCCGCCGCCGGCGAGCCGGTGTCCTCCGGAAACCGGAAGGATTCCTGCGAAGCCGGGACAGGCAGATCCACGACCCGCTTCACTGGGAGGCCGCATCCAGCCGCGAACCTAGCGACGCCGTCGTCGTCGGAGTAGAGGACGGTTGCGCCGTTGACCAGCGCAATCGCCACGATCTGCCGGTCGAACTTCATGGCGGTCTTGGTGATCGGCAGGCCTTCCCGCTGGTCACCAGCCCTTCGCGCGTCGCGCAAGCGCAGGGCCAGTTCCACCGCGGCCCGCGTATCGAAACTCGCGATGCGGATAAACCCAGAACTGCGCAGGGTGGTCAGGACGTCCTGGACGTCCACGCCTTCCGTCACCAGCAATTCCGATAACGCCGGCGCCGGCACGATCACCTGATCCCGTGCCTCCTCAATCTGATGAACGAGCCCCAGAACGCGCTCGCGCGCGTGTTCCACTTTCCGGCCTTCGACTCCCTGCCGAAGCTCGGCATCGGGGAAAATCAAGAGCGATAGGATGGTGTTATCGAACGCTACCATCCGGGCGTCACTCTTCGCGCAACTGGCGCATCAGATCGGCCGGATTCGTCCGGCCGCCTTCGGGCGGCACGAGGCGCGCTCGCAAACCCTCGAACATCTTCGACAGAGACGTCTCTTCGAGCGTTTCGAATCCGGCGATCTCGAATTTCTTCAGAATCCAGGCGCCCGATGCCATTCGAGCCCAGATCCCTCTTCCGTGCACGCGCACCGGGGCGCCAAAGATGTGTTGGGCCAACCGCCGCGCGAGCTCCTTCGAAGTCACGCAGAAATGGATCTGGTCGCCGGCCTTCAAGTGGACGTTGATGGTCTCGTCACGGCCGCCAACCTGGATGATTTCGCCATCCAACGCGCCTGGCTGTTCAACCGGTCCAAGCTTTGCTTCCACGGGGCGGGTCCGGCCGGGGAACTCGATGAGTTTTGCCTTGCCCCGGAGGACGCAGCCAACCGCGTGATCTTCGGCGAGCTTATCGTCAATTTCCCGAAGCGCCTTCCGCGCGATCTCCGGTCCCACGCCGTACCGGATTTCCTCGACGCGCTTCTCCACCTTGCGCTGGGCGACCTCATCCACGCGGGCGGCCACCGCCAGGCTGCCCTCCTTCAGATCTCCAAAGTGAACGTGCTCGCGGTGCCCGAGGAGTTCGGCAAAGCTGATCATGTAGCCGGCAAGACGCGCCATCGGTATCGTCTGGGGCGTGAACGCATCGATGTAGAGTTCGTAGATCTCCTCACCGGGCATGACAGCAAATTCCTTTCCAGTCTGGATTATGACAGATTCCCCAACTTCGGCCGTGGCGGTTGGTCGCCAGGGAGCGAAGGGAGCTGCGCGACCTATAGCGCCGCATATGTTACCGTCGTATGTAACGGACAGGGACCGCCATGAATCAGGGCCCGGAAAGCAGCCTCGTGACCTGGAGCGTTCCGCAGTGTCCTTTCACCATTGAGTCCTCAGCGCGGGTGCTGGACGAGATCCGGCTGGAGATCATGGACGCCTTTTTCTCGCTGCCGCGCGGGGGGGCGGAGATCGGCGGCGTCCTGCTGGGCCACTTTGCGAGCGGGCGGCTCTCGATCCAGGGTTACCGGGCGCTTGAGTGCGAGCACGCTTTCGGCCCGTCGTTCACGCTTTCCGAGAACGATTTCGGGCGGCTCCAGGAGTTGCTGGCGGCGGCCGAGGCCAAGCCGGGGGAGGCGCAGCCGGTGGGCTGGTACCACTCGCACACGCGCAGCGAATTATTCCTCACCGACGCCGACCGTGGCATCCACGACCGGTTTTTCAGCCAGCCGTGGCAGGTGGCGCTGGTGCTCAAGCCGCACACGTTCCAGCCGACACGGGCGGGTTTTTTCTTCCGTGAACGGGACGGCCAGATCCACGCGGAGCAAAGCTACCTGGAAATTCTATTGAACCCGTTGCCGCTGGCGCCATCGGGGCAGGCTCCCAAGGCAGCTCCCGAGCCGGCGGCCCCGGTGGTGCTCCCGCCGGCGCGGCCCACCGTGGTGCCCCCGCCGAAGCCTAAGCCGGTCCCCCCGCCGGCTGCGGTTTTGGCGCCGCCCCCGCCCGTGGCGAAACCACCGGCACCTGTGGTGGTGCCTGCCGCTTCCCCGCAGCCGATACCCGCGCCGCCGATGGCCGGTCCGCGTTACGAGCCCAAGCGGCCCAGGATCACGCTGGACGCCGTGGGCGCGGTGTTCGATGTACCGGCTGTGGAAACGGTGCCGCCCCCGCCCAAGAGTCTGCCGCCTGCGCCAGCCCTGCCAAAAGCGGCAACACTTCCACGAGTGCCTGCCAAAGAATCAGGGCTGGCCCCTCCGTTGGTCCCGCCGGTCGCCAGCGGACTTCCACGCATACCCGCTGCGGAATCGGCGTCACCACCCGCACCGGCGGCACTGCCGCGTGCGGCCAGGATGTTGCCCGCCGATGCCGAATCGGCGCCTCTGCAGGCGCCTTCCGCGCCCCTGCCGCGCGCGCCCAGGATGTTGCCCGCGGCCGCCGAACCGGCGTCACCGCCCGCACCTCTGCCGCGCGTGCCCACCATGCTGCCCGCGGCCGCCGAACCGGCGTCACCGCCCGCACCTCTGCCGCGCGTGCCCACCATGCTGCCCGCGGCCGCCGAACCGGCGTCACCGCCCGCACCTCTGCCGCGCGTGCCCACCATGCTGCCCGCGGCCGCCGAACCGGCGTCACCGGCGGTAGCAGGTCCGGACACAGTGGAGGAGGAAGCGGAGGCTCTCCCCGATCCGGCGGGTCTGGCGTCGCTGCCCAAGTTCCTCTCGGTGGAAACGCCACTGCCCAAGCCCCGGCGGCGGTGGGTCGGGGTGGTGATTGCCGCGGCGGCGCTGGTCACCGGCGGATATCTGACGCGCGGGCTGTGGTGGGAGGAGACGGTGGGCAGTATCCAGGCGCTTTTTGGGAACGGCCGTGTCCCGCCCCTGGGGCTGCGCACCCTGGATTCCAACGGCCAGTTGCAGATCCGGTGGGACGCCCAGTCGCCGGCGCTACGCAAGCCGCACGGCGCGCGCCTGATCATCGCCGACGGCACCCGGCTGCGCGCCATTCCGCTGGACATGGCCCACCTGGGCAGCGGCATCTTCACCTACGCGCGGCAGACCGAAAGGGTGGATGTGGCCCTGGCCATCACCGAAAGCAACGGAGAGGCCATCCGCGAGCAGACTACCTTTATGGGCGCCCCGGCGCCGGCGCCGGACACCGAAGGCGATGCCATGAAGGAGCGCGACGACTTGCGCGACCAGAACGAGCAGCTCCAGACGGCGCTTGCGAAGGAGCGCGACAAGACCAAAAAGCAGGACAAGGAAATTCACTACCTGCGCGACCAGCTGGAACGGGAGCTGCGGCTCAAGCGTCTGGAGAAGCAGCTCAGCCCCGATAAATAGCGGCCGCTTGCCAACCTTTGGCGCACCGCGGGCGTCGAAACGGGGAGAATGCGAGGGTTAGGCAAAGCCGGGTTGGCCTTCAGCCTGTGGCTTCCGCTGGCGGCTTTCGGCCGGCCCGCGCGTCCGGCCTTCGAAGCCGCCTCCGTGAAGCCCAGCCAGGCCAGGGACAACAGCGCCTCGTGGAATAGCAGCACCGGGTACCTGAGGCTGCGGAACCAGTCGCTGAAGGCCCTGATCCGCATCGCCTACGGAGTGCGGGACGACCAGATTACGGGGGGACCCAAATGGACCGATAGCGACCGCTTCGATGTGGGCGCACGATCGGCCGGGCCGGCCAAAGGTCCCGAGCTTCTGGAGATGCTCCAGACCCTGTTGGCCGAGCGGTTCCAGCTTGCCTTTCACCGGGAAACGAAAACCGTCACCGGCTACGCGCTGGTCGCGGCCAAAAGCGGGCTGAAGATCCGGCCGGATGCAAAGCAAGGCAGAGGCAGCATGTCGGGGCAGGGGAAATTCGTGGCGTGGGGTATCTCCATGCCCAGGCTGGCAGAGGGGATCTCTGGCATACTGGCCAGCCCGGTCACCGACCAAACCGTCGCCCGCGGCTTTTATAGCTTTACCCTGGAATGGACCCCCGATACCGCACGTCCCCCGGACGGCACGGACACCCCACCGGCCGATGCGCTTTCGGGTCCCTCGTTATTCGGCGCGCTCCAGCAGCAGCTCGGGCTGAAGCTGGAGCCGGACAAGGAATCGATGCAAGTCCTCGCGATTGACCACGCCGCGAGGCCTTCGGAAAACTGATTATTTCCCGACTTCGAGGATGGTGAACGAATCCGGCACCATCTGCCCGCGTCCGCCGCGTCCACGCCCCCCGCGCCCGCGGCCATCCGGTGAGGGCGGAGTCGGGGTGGCGGCAGCCGCCGGCGGCGGAGTGTACTCGGCGGCGATCAGCAACAGATGGCCGGTCTTGGCGTCCAGCGTGCACGTCTTGCCTCCGGTCATGGTCTTCAAGGTCTCTTCCACCGTGAAACTGGTCGGGCTGTTCTCCTTGACGATGGTAAGGGTGCCGTTGCCGTGGGAGCTGAAGGCTTCCATGGTCTTGGGATTGAAGACCGCGCCGTCGCTCGACCCCGCCAGCGGAACGGTGTCCAGAATCTTGCCGTCCTTGGCGCTCAGGATCACCATATTCTGCGGATTGCGGCAGGCCGCGAAGAGGATCCCGTTTTTGGCATCCAGCGCCAGGCCGGCGCAGCCGCCGCCTTTGCCGGTGACGTCGTAGTGGGCCTTTACGGTGAGCGTCTTGGCGTCTACCGCGGCGACATTGTCCATGTTCTCGATGTCCACGTAGACGGTGCCCTTGCCATCGGTGGCGGCCTCTTCCGGGGCACCACCCAAGTCGTCAATCACCCCGGCGATGGAGCCGTCGGACGCGTTGATCAGGGTGGCGTTGGGCTTGCTGTGGCTCAGAATCCAGACGCGGTCGTTGAACGGATCGTACATGTAGCCATCCGGGTTGCCCTTCACGTCGATGGTTTTGATAGTGGCAAAGGTCTTGGTATCGAACATGATCACCGGGTTGGCGCTGGCAAAGCCGTGATGCGATTTGGGCGACGCGGTGGCGCCGTGCACTCGCATGGCGTTGGGGACTTCGCCCACCTTTTCGAGCGTGTCGAGGTTGTACACCATCACCCGCCCCGGATTGCCGCTGCGCCCGACGTACAGCCGGCGCTCGGCCGAATCCGCCGTCACGTAGTCGAAGCCGCCCTCGCCGCCCACCTTGGCGCTTTCGAGGATCTTGTAAGGGCCGGACTCCTGGGCGAAACCAGGCAGCGCGGCGGCCAGTAGGGCGGCCGTCACCATCAGGCAAAATTGTCGCATCATCGTTCTCCTTGGATTTTGGCTTGGCCCTCAGTATACACCCCACGGAATCCGGGCGGGTTACAATTGCCAGTACATGGCATCCCGCACCGATTTGTCCACGCCCGCCGACACGCGTTTCTTCGGCCACCCGCGCGGCCTGGCGACGCTGTTTTTTACCGAGATGTGGGAGCGCTTCAGCTATTACGGGATGCGCGCCATCCTTATCTTTTACCTGACCCACAAGATCACTGAGGGCGGCCTGGGCTTCAGCGACGAGAAGGCCGGCGCGATTTACGGGCTGTACGCCTCCATGGTCTACCTGCTGTGCCTGGGCGGCGGGTGGGTGGCCGACCGCATCACCGGCCAGCGCCGCGCGGTTCTGATCGGCGGCGTGTTCATCGCCGCGGGCGAGTTCTGCCTGGTGGTTCCCTCCGAGACATCCTTTTATATAGGGCTGGTGCTGCTGATGATGGGCACCGGGATGCTGAAGGGCAACGTCAGCACGATTGTGGGGCAGATTTATCCCAAGGGCGACCCGCGCCGCGACTCGGGCTTCTCGCTGTTTTACATGGGCATCAATCTCGGGGCGCTGATTTCGCCGCTGATCTGCGGCTACGTAGGCGAGCGGATCAGTTGGCGGATGGGCTTCGGTGTGGCGGGCCTGGGCATGTTGCTGGGGCTGGTGCAATACGTGCTTGGCGGCAAATACCTGGGCGACGCGGGTCTGCATCCGCCCTCCACCGGGGATGCCGGGAAGGACCGCCGGCAGAAGCGCAACGCCATCTTCGCGGTGGGCAGCGGCCTGGCTGTGTTCGCGTTGCTGGCGCTGGCCGGGGTCGCCGGGATCATTCAGTTCACCGCCACTTCGATTGCGGACCTGGAGGGATGGGCGCTGCTGGGCATTTCGGTGGCGGTGTTCTCGTGGATGATTTTCTCCCGCGGCTGGACCCTCGAAGAGCGCAAACGCTCGGCCGCCATTCTGGTGCTGTTCGTGGCCTCGGCGCTGTTCTGGGCGTCGTTTGAGCAGGCCGGGTCGTCGCTGAGCCTGTTCGCCGAGCGCTCCACTGATCGCAATATCTTCGGTTTCGTTTTTCCGGCGAGCTGGTTTCAGTTTGTGCAGCCGATCTTCGTGGTGGTGCTGGCGCCGGTGTTCGCCTGGCTGTGGCTGGCGCTGGGACGCCGCGGGCGGGAGCCTTCCAGCCCCGCGAAATTCTCGTACGGCCTGTTCTTCGCCGCCTCGGCCTTCGCCATTCTGGTGCCCGCCGCGATGATTGCGGAGCCGCACGGGCACTCGGCCACGCAGGTGGCGCTGTGGTGGCTGATCGGCACGTATTTCCTGCAGACGCTGGGTGAGCTGTCGCTGAGTCCGGTGGGCCTGAGCGCCATGACCAAACTGGCGCCCGACCGCGCGGCGGGATTCGTGATGGGCATCTGGTTTCTCTCCACCAGCATCGGCAACTGGCTGGCGGGAAAGGCGGCCTCGCTCTACAGCGCCATGCCTCTGCCCACGCTGTTCGGCAGCGTGGCCGCGTTCACCTTTGGAGCCACGGTGCTGCTGGTGCTGCTGATCCGCCCGACGGTGCGGCTGATGTCGGGGGTGAAGTAGGATCGCTGGAGAGGCTTCCCTCCGGGAACCAATACGGGCAAGCGCAAACGGAAGGTTGACAAGAGAGCACGATAAGGGATATCGTCAAGCGCAAATGGCACTTGAAATTCCAAAAGAAGATGCTGGGGCCATTACAACCCTTCAGGCGTTGCCTTCGGCGACGCTGGACGCGCTTATTGCGGCGCTGGCGGAAGCGCCTCTTATTTCAAACCCCAAGAACATGGCGGAGTACTTAACGAAACAGATTCCATCAATTCCCGCTGATCGGCTTACGCCGATGATGGAAACACTCTATACCATGTATCAAATTCGTGAACTTTCTGGAGTCAAACCATCTCGATTTAAAGCGGATCTGATGGAGGCCATTGAGAAGCATCCCCAATTTCAGGCAGGGCCCAAGGAAATGACCAAGATCAGCCCCATGCTTGATAGACTCCTAAACATCGAAACACTCAATACAATTGCAAAGGCTGCTCGGCTATTGCGCGACGGCGAGCGCCTTTACTGTAGTGGCAAAATCCTGTCTGACATTCGGCCAGTATTCGGTCAAGACCCAGCGGCTCGCCCTAACGGGGCTGTTATAACGCATACTTTAAAAATCGGTTACCATGAGGGTAGCGGCCATGTAGAATTTCATGTTGTTTTGGATTCTGCCGATTTGCTGGCTCTCGCCGAGGTCGTTAAACGGGCAGAAATTAAGGACCAAACTTTGCGTGATCTGTTAAAAAGTGCTAATTTGCCGGATCTTGATGACTAGGTTAAGATATGCCACAAGCCTCCACTAACTGCGAAAACCGTATTTGGCGCTACCGAGAGACGCGGAGAAATAGCGATTATACTTATGCACGGAGTAGGTCTACAAAGCTGAAGGAAAATTCGCGGCTGGAGCGTGGGTATGATGTAGCCATTCACTTCGTCAAGGAAATTGCTTCCCGCCGCCAGTCGTTCGAGAGAACCGGCATAGAAAAGGTATTTCGCGAGCACGCAGATCGATGGAGGAGTGAAACTGGCCACATGTCATCGGTGGCAAAAATGATCCTGCATCCCTCGTATCTTCGTATAATCGGGCTTGGTCGAGAAGGTGTGCCTCTGATCCTAAGAGAACTTAAGGCGCGCCCAGATCACTGGCTGGTAGCACTGAATGCCATAACCGGTGAAGATCCAGTCCCGGCTGGTGCTAATTTTCAAGAAGCGGTGCGGGCTTGGATAAAATGGGGAGAATCAGAAGGGTACTGTTAAGTTTACGATGTCTGGATCACTCCCTCACATCGAGAAGCTTTTCCCCGCGCTAGCGGAAGCTGGGTACTCTAAATCCAGCGAACAGAATCCGTGTTATAACTGCTTTGCCTTCGCGGTTCACGATACCGGACAGTATTGGCAGAAGTTATCCGTGAATGGATATTATTGGCCTTTGGAGAGGGATGACCGGCTTGAGGACTGGGTCAGAGCGTTAGGACTTAATAACTTTGAACCTACCGACAATTGGGATTTAGAGGATGGTTTCGAGAAAGTCTGCATTTATGTAAATGCCGCAGGCTCTCCAGAGCATGTCGCACGGCAACTAGAATCTGGCAAATGGACAAGCAAGATCGGCAAATTGGAAGATATTGAACACGAGACGCTGACTGGGTTGAAAGGTGTAGAATACGGACGACCTACTGTGATGCTAAAGCGCCGGAGGTTCATCAGAGCATGAAGCCACTACCGCCCCGCCGGTTTCCCGCAGCAAGAAATGGGAACGCTTCGATAATGCCGCAGGATGCTCCTGAACGCCCCGAAGCAGGCATTCCTGAAGCAGAAAACGAAATTGAAGAGACGGCGGGAGAAGAAGCGGGCCGCGCACAAAACAGCTTAACCGGCTCACGGTCACGGCCAGGGCCTGTTACGCCACTGTAAGTGTGGCGTATGCTTTCGAAGATCGGATACCCCGCATTTAGCAGCCTGACGGCAGCGTTGAACGCGTTTGGCCTCCGCATGGTATTTGCGCCAATCGCCACGGCCGGAGATGACGAAAGTGGCCCTGAGGAGCGGCATCCGAACACCGGACGGCCGAAGTGTGGGCTGAGCCGCCCACCCTTACTCCTACTCCCCCACTTGCATAGAGATCGCCACCTGCATCGTGGCTCGTGCTTTGCCCATGTACAATCCGGAGATCGGCGCGGCCATTTCCGGGTTGACTGCCGCGGCTACGGCTACGTGCATGGTGGAGACGGCTACGCCGCGGGAAGGGTCGTAGGCGCGCCAGCCGCCGCCGGGGATGTAGACCTCCGCCCAGGCGTGCATGTAGGCGTCCTCCTCCATGGCCGCCGCCCGTTCGTAGCCGCTCACGAAGCGGGCCGCCAGTCCCTGCGCCCGGGCGGCTTCGGCGAACAACGCCGCCAGGTCGCGGCAAGATCCTTCTCCTAATTCGAGCGTGGTCGCCGGCGGGTGGCTGGCGCCTTCCGGACGCAGCACCTGGTTCCAGTCCCGGCATAGCGTTTCGGTCAGGTTCATGAGGAAGGGCATCGTCTGGTGTCCGGCCGCGGCGGCCAGCGTTTCGGCGAACTCCCGCACGGCGGCATCCGCGGGCGTGCCGTTGGTGTAATGCGCCAGCGCGGTCGCCACGGCCTGCGGATATTTCATCGGAAGCGCCATTTCCGCGGCGGGCGGCAGCAGAAAATCGAAGGGATTCTCGCGCTGCGTCTCTACCTGGAAGGAACTCAGCACCGCCAGTTCCGTGGTGGGCGCATTGAACCAGACCTGCAGCGCCACGTTGCCCTCCGCATCCAGTTGCTGCGCCTGCCCGGCGGGCATGGGCGAAATGCTCAACTGCTGCTGCCGCAGCCGCTGCGACCCATCCTCACGCGGTTGCAGGCGGATGGTGTGCGGCCCCAGATACACCGGCGCATCGTAAAGGAAACGGGTGGAATGGGTGACCGCGATGCGCATCCTGGCTACAGCGCCGCCGTCTGCCGGGTGAGGCGCGAGAAGGCATCTTCCACCCACTCCGAGGGCAGGTCTTCCACGCTGCGCCGCATGCGCTCCTGCCACCAGGCGGAAATCTCGCGCAGGTCTTCGCGCTGGTAGCGGTGTTCCACCAGCTCGAAGCTGCCGCGCGAATAGAGTAGCACGTCCATCGGAAAGTCCACGTCGGCAACGCACAGCCGGGTGGCGTCGAAGGCCAGAATCCCCACTTTGAAGGCGTACAGCATGGAGTCGGTGCGGGTCAGCGAGCGCTCCAGAATAGGTTTGCCGAAGCCCGTGGCGCCGATGATCTGGTAGGGCGTGTCGGGACCCACTTCCACCCAGTTGGCTTCCGGATAGACCAGGAACAGGCGGTGCGCGGAGTCGTTAGACATCTGGCCGCCGATGAGCGAAAAGGCGTTGAACGACAGCTCCGACTGACTGAGCGCCGAGCCATCCTCCTGGGCTACCCGCCGCACCTGCTGGGCGTACAGGTTCACAACTTTGAAGAGGCGGTCGCGCGACTGCGTGTCGCGGGCGAAGGCTTCCTCGAAGTACAGCAGAATCTTGTCGCGCAGCGAGCGCAGGCCGGAGTTCATCACGAAGAACGAGAACCCCGGCCCCTGGTAGGTGGCGGTCTTGCGGGCCACGATGCATTCGTTGCCCGAGAGCACGCGCGTATCGGCGATCCCGACCAGGCCCTCTTCCACGGTGATTCCTACGCAGAATGTCATGGCCGCGCCGTTACCCCGCCGCGGCGATGGCCGGGGAATGGGCGAAGAAGTCTCCGAGCACGCATTCATCAATTGTATTCATTTTTGTTTGCAGCCCGTCGAGGAATTCGTGCAGGCCCTCCAGCAGGATGGAGGCGACATCGGCGAAATCCAGCTCCGAGCGCAACTGCCCGAGCCGCTGCTCGGAATTGCACGAAAACCTTCCCAGCGGCGTGCCGGTGATGGCGTGCAGGGATTCGTCGGCGCACCCCACCGAATGACGCACCGCGCGCGGGAATTCGCTGTCGAGGAGCAGAAAATCGACGATCGTATCGGGCAGAATCCGCCCGTGGCGCTTGCGGTACATTTCGAAGCCGCTGACCGATTTCAGCACCGCCGCCCATTGGATATCGTCATAAGGCGTGCCCACATCGCTCACCGAAGGCAGCAGCATGAAATACTTCACGTCGAGGATGCGCGTGGTCTTATCGGCCCGCTCCAGGCTGCGCGCCAGGCGGCTGAAGTGCCAGGCCTCGTTGTGGCTCATGGTGGCGGTCCGTGATGCCCTGAAACAGGTGGCAGGCCATCCGCACGCTGCGGAAGAAATCCGGCAGTTCATCCGGCGAAGCGTTGCCGGCAGCCCCCGTCATCAGCAGGTACAGGCTGTTGACCTGCTCCCACATTTCCGAGGAAATGGTTTCGCGCACCGAGCGCGCGTTTTCCCGCGCGGACCGCACGCAGGAAAAGATGGAATTCGGATTGTCCGTCGTCGAAGGCCAGGAACTGGATCACGTTATCGCGGCTGGCCTCGCCGTAGCGTTCCAGAAAGACGGCGCGGTCGCCGCTGGTGTCGACAATGGGCTGCCACTGGTTGACGTAGCCGTGGTAGCCCGTGCCAGCATCCAGCGTCAGGTGCAGGTTCACATCCGATGAAGCGGGCCACGTTTTCGGCGCGCTCGATGTAGCGCGCCATCCAGTAGACGGAGTCGGCCACGCGGCTGAGCAAGGGCTTGGCCTGTACGATGGTCACTGCTCAATACCTCCGGCGGACGCCGGCTGCGCCGCCAGCACCCAGGTATCTTTGCTGCCGCCGCCCTGCGAGGAATTCACCACCAGCGAGCCCTTGCGCAGCGCCACGCGCGTCAGCCCGCCGGGCAGCACGTAGATGTCCTTGCCGTAGAGCACGTAGGGGCGCAGATCCACGTGGCGGCCTTCGAAGTGGTCGTCGACGATGGTGGGCACGCGCGAGAGCGCCAGCGTCGGCTGGGCGATGTAATTGCGCGGGTTGGCCTGCGATCGCTGGCGGCGAATTCCTGGCGCTGTGCGGCCGTGGAATGCGGCCCCACCAGCATGCCGTAGCCGCCGGATTCGTTGGCCGCCTTCACCACCAGCTTGTCGAGGTGTTCGAGCACGTAGCGGCGGTCTGCGTCGCGCCAGCAGAGGTAGGTGGGCACGTTGGGCAGAATCGGATCTTCGCCTTCGTAATAGCGGATCATGTCCGGGACATAGGCATAGATCACTTTATCGTCGGCCACGCCGTTGCCGGGAGCGTTGGCCAGCGCCACGCGGCCGGCGCGATAGGCGTCCATCAGCCCGGGCACGCCCAGCAGCGAATCGGCGCGGAAGGCCTGCGGGTCCAGAAAATCGTCGTCGATGCGGCGGTAGATCACGTCCACGCGCTCCAGGCCCTTGGTGGTGCGCATGCAGACGTCTCGTCGCCGCACCACCAGGTCGCGGCCTTCCACCAGCTGCACGCCCATCTGCTGCGCCAGAAAGCTGTGCTCGAAGTAGGCCGAGTTGTAGATGCCGGGCGTGAGCAGCACCACGGTCGGGCTCGTCCGCGCCGCGCGGGCGCGATGGATTCCAGCATCTCGAGCAGGCGGCTGGGGTAATCGTCCACCGGCCGCACCGCAGGCCTTCGAACACCTGCGGGAAAGATGCGCTTCATCACCTCGCGGTTTTCCAGCACGTAGGAAACGCCCGGAGGGCACGCGCAGATTGTCTTCCAGCACGTAGATCTGGCCGTCGCGGTCGCGCACCAGATCGGTGCCGGTGATGTGGCACCAGATGCCGCGCGGGCGGGTTCAGCCCGTGGCACTGCGGGCGGTAGGAAGTGGCCGAGTCGAATCACCTCTCGCGGGATGACGCCGTCCTTCAGGATTTTCTGATCGTGATAGATGTCGTCGATGAACAGGTTCAGGGCGTGGATGCGCTGCTTGAGGCCGCGCTCGATGCGGTCCCACTCGTCGGCCGGGACGATGCGCGGAATCAGGTCGAAGGGGAAGATGCGCTCGGTGCCGGCCGAATCGCCGTAGACGTTGAAGGTGATGCCCATCTGCAGCAGCATGCGCTCGGCGGCGTGCTTGTAGCGGAGAAGCTGGCCCGTCGGAAAGCGACTCGATGGTCTCCAGCAGGAGCCGGGCGTGCGCGCGGGGCCGGCCGCCGGGCTCGAACATTTCGTCGTAAAAGCCCTCGGTATCGTATGAGGCGAACCGCAAGTTTCCTCCGCCGAAACTATACCAGTTTGCGCAAACGCCGCCATAACGCCAAGACGAAACTATTTATGAGCGCGATTTGCTTTATTGATGTGGGGCAGGCGCTTCGGCGGGTACCCTTCGGCCTGATGAGCCGCCGCCCATGGCGGGCAGGGACGCCCCGCCAAAAACCGCTGAAGCCTCAGGGCGCCGGCTGCTGGAGCATCAACGCTTTCAGCCCGGCCTGCTCAAAGTGACGATCCGTGGTTAGCGCCTGGGTTAGCTGGCGCCGTTCCATAACCAAAAAGGACAGGCAGTCGGTGAGGCTCCAACTTTTGTCGGGCCTGGTCCGGTAAAGTTGCACGGCCGAGTCGACCAGTTCGTGTTGGAATGCACCACCTCGATACGCCCGTCCGCATGGGCCCGGCGGTAGCCCCTCGGATGCAACGCTGCGAGTGCTCGGGCCGGAGAAGGCGTTCAGCCATTCCCAAAGAACGGCCTCGGTCGTCACGATCATACTGCTGGTCCGAATCACCCACTGGTTCCATGCGACTGCGTGGGGTGATATTGATCCCGCCTGCGCGAAAGCGCTATCCAAAACCAAGTATCGGCGAAGTACGCTGGCACTACGGCTGCTTGTCCTCTATGGGAGAGCCGTAGAGATAATGGTCGTGTCGATCGGCTAGATCCGCGGGTAGCTCGTCACTCTCAAGCGCGTTTGCAGCGAGCCAGGCTAAAGCCGATACCTCCTCTGTCTCGTGGCTTGCTGCACGCTCGATCTGCACGATCAGGGCTTGATTCGGCGGGAGATCGAGTGGCTCATCGGGGATGATGGCCTTGCCATCGAAATGTGCGTTGACCGTCGTGACGGTTCCTCCTCGCTGACCTCTTCCAGTATGCCAGGATTAGGGGAGGTGGGGAGTGCGGGAGGTGGTCCCATTGGAGGGCCCGAGGTGGCCGCCTGCTGTTGGTTCCGCGGCATTTAGAGGGGCGCTGAACTGTACGGAAGACACGGTCGGAGAGTTCCAGAAAAAGGGGCCCGGCTGAACCCGACGGTGTTCAACACCCTCAAGAACAGTCCTAAGAAGAAGCCTCAAGACCAGCGCGAAACAGAGCGCGGGATCAAAGGGTTTCAACAGCGCCGCACTGCGGACGTGTCTGCGCTATTCGTTGCGCAGAGCCTCGACGGGGGCGGTGCGGCTGGCGCGTAGGGCGGGGATGAAGGCGGCTGCCAGCGAGACGGCGGCCAGCGTGGTGGCGGAAAGCAGGATTGCGCCGGGGTCCTGGGGCCGGATGCCGAACAGCAGGCTGGCCACAAGGCGTCCGGACCAGATGGCGGCAGCCGCTCCCGCCAGCCCGCCCAGCGCCACCGGCGCCAGCGACTCTGCCAGGATCATGCGCACCACCTGCCCCTGACGCGCGCCCAGCGCCATGCGAATGCCGATTTCCTGGGTGCGCCGCGAAACCGCGTAGCCCACGGTTCCGTATAGACCCAAGGCAGCCAGCAGCAGGGCCACCAATCCGAAGAAGCTCCCCACGGTGGCCAGCAGGCGCTCGCGGATGAGCGTATCGTCGCTCAGTTTGGTTTCGGTAAGGATGTCGTTCAGCGCCAGGCCGCCGCCGGAGGCCGCGACCTCCCGCCGCAGCGCCGGAGCCAGTGAGAGGGTGTCCCGGCGCGCGCGAATTTCCATCACCATGATCCGAGGCGTAGCGCCGCGGCCGAACTGGGTGAACGGCTCATAGACCATCGCGGGCGGCGCCGTGCGCAGACTGTCGAATTTCATATCGGCTGCCACTCCCACGATCTCCATCCAATGCGGCGGATCCGCTTCGAAGTTCTCAATCTTGCGGCCCAGCGGGTTGTCGCTGCCGAAATAACGCCCCGCCATGGTCTGGCTGACGATCGTGACGCGCGGCGCCGCCGGTTCAAAATCGCGCGGCTCAAAATCGCGCGGCTCAAAATCGCGCCCCGCCACCAGGCGGCCGCCCAGCGTGCGGAAAAAGTTCGCGGAGATCGGAATGAACCAGTTGACTTCCAGGTTGGCTGGACTGGTGGCGTCCTGGACACGCACCGCCCCGTTCATGCTGGCTCCGCCGAACGGTCCGCCAATCGAGACGCTCACCGATTCTACGCCGGGAATCGTCACCGCACGCCTGAGCAATTCGAACCAGGCGCGGGCGAGGTCGTCGGCCGAAACGGGACTATCGGTATGGACGCCCGCCAGCAGGATGTTGTGCTGGTCGAAGCCGGGGTCGAGCGTCTTCAGGTTGATCAGGGTGCGGACGAACAGGCCCGACGCCACGAGCAACACCAGGGACAGGGCCATCTGCAACGCCACCAGCCAACGCGCCTGCCAGGCTGGTCCCCTGCCGGCGAGGCGCGCGCCGCTCTTGAGGGCCGAATGGGTATCGACTTTGGATGCGCGTAGCGCCGGCGAGACGCCGAACGCGATGGCTGTGGCGATGGATACCAGCACGGTGAACGCCAGCACCCGCGCATCCAACCCGACGGCCAGATGGACCGGCGCATCCGACGGAGCCAGCATGGCCACCAGCGCCGGCGCCGTCCAGCGCGCCGCCAACACGCCCAGAGCGGCCGCGGCGAGGGCCAGCAGCAGGCTTTCGGTGAGCAGTTGGCGGATGAGCCGCCAGCGTCCGGCGCCGAGGGAAATCCGCACCGCCATTTCCCGCTGCCGCGCACCGGCCCGCGCCAGCAGCAGGTTGGCGACGTTGCCGCACGCCAGCAGCAGCACCAGCGCCACCACCGCGAAGACGATTTCGATGGGCTCGCCGTACTGCTCGCGCAGGCGAGAGATGCCTTTGGCCGCCGGCTCGATCTTGAGCTTGAGCTGCGCCACCCGTTCGAACAGCGAGGCCGGTGTTCCCGGTGGCGCGGCGCGCAGCCCTTCGATTTCCACGCGGTGATACCAGACCTGCAGCGGCGCCAGCGCCTGCGCCGCCGTCGCGCCCGGTTTCAGGCGTCCGACCACCCGCAGAATCGTCATGCCGCGAAATTGCAACTGCCTCGGGGGACTCATAATGACGGGCGTCCAGACGTCCGTCATGACACCCACCACCAATCCGAAAAACCCCGGCTCGGCCACGCCGATAATCTGAAAGGGTGTATCGCCGAAGCGGATGGTGCGGCCGATGACCGCCGGATCGCGGTTGAAGCGCCGCTGCCAATAGCCGTAGCTGATGACGGCCTCCAGGTGGCGGCCGATTTCGTTATCAATGGACGGCTGGAAGGTGCGGCCCAGCGCCGGCTGCACGCCCAGCACCGCGAAATAATTATGCGCAGCGCGTCGAACACGTCGACAGCCTTGGCGTCGTAGACCTCTTCTGAACCAATGCGGCGAGCTTCGTCAGCGTCTCCGCGAACTGTTGCGATGACGTGCACGCCCCGGTCCCGCGCCATTTGCACCGTATAGCCGCCGACCCCGCCGGTCGCGCCCATGACGACAAGTCGCTGGCCCGCCGTAGCGCCAGCAACTCGAGTGACCTAAGCGCGGTTATACCCGCGATTGGCAGCACGGCTGCCTGTTCGTCTGTGACACCATCGGGGATGCGGGCCAGCGGTTCTGTCTTCATCCCCGGCGCGACTGCGGTGTACTCGGCGTACGCTCCGTGCGTTCGAGCCATATTCGGAAATCTCGTGGGGTGGCCGCTGGGCGATGATCCGGGGACCGTCAAGCTCTCTATATCGGCCGTCTGCGCACGCGCGGCGTCCACGGTTTTGCCGGCCGTTGGGGCGATGAACGGGTTGAGCGAACGCAGTTCGATGATCTTGCAGCGTAAACGTCGGTTGACGCGACACTAGCCCGGCGGCGCGGACAGGCGGGCCACTATATCCTCCGGGTTCTCGACGGTCAGTACGACGCTGTCGTACCTGGTGCTGGCCAGGTCGATGACAATCCCGGGGTTGTGGCCGTGGCATACGGCGAAGGTGACGCGCTCGTCCTGATGAAAGCTCCCAACCCGGATGCCAGGAAGCTCCGTGCCTGCCCACTTCAGGCCGTGGACTTCGGCAATGCAGTCCGGTACGGCCCGCACGCCGCTGATCGCGCTCCGGGGGAATGTCTGATCTCCGTGCGCCGCCTCGAATCTTTCACCACGTGACATATCGATCGTGACCGCGTCATCGGTGATCAGCAGGTGCGCCATGAAACGACATTCTGCCGCGCGGCGGCCACCGGCGGCCGGGGGTCCGGTGCAGGCCAGCCATTGATCCGGGTCTCACGCTCCGGCGGTAGCCCGTCCGTACGTCGCCGGGCGGCCCCTCGTCCACCCCGGCTCATGACCAGCTCCGCGGGACGCAGAGGGCTGGGATCGTTCCGTTCATGGCTTTGTTCACGACTTCGGTCCCTTTCCAGGAGGTAGCAGCCCCGCGCCCAGGGGCCTGAGCCTTCCTCCCACAAGGTTGTTCGTCAGGTTGCCTGAGAAAATTTTATCAGGCCACCTGATGAAATGCTATCGTGGGGTCCATGGCTACCCCACCCGAGCTCGACCCCATCCGTACGGCCGTCGCCCTGAGCACGGCCCTGGCCGGCTGCGCTCCGGCTGCGGCTAGAGGGCGGGACCTTCCAAACGGGCCTGACGATCACCCAGTTGTCCACGCTCCAGCGCGTGATCGACAACGGGCCCGTGGCCGGGGCAGCGCTCGCCCAAGCCGAGCACATCCGCCCGCGGTCCATGGGGAGATCATCGCCGTACTGGTCAAGGAGGGCCTCGTCGAGCGGCGTCCCGATCCCTCCGATGGGCGCAAGGTGCTCCGTAGCGGCTACCTGCAAAGGCGAGC
>CAWDOH010000038.1:0-26145 GCA_963803725.1 Bryobacterales bacterium
CGTTGATGAAGTTCTGATAGGTGTGCACGTTCATTGCGCTTTGGCTACCTCGACAGCGAATGCATAAGTGGGGCCGAACATGTTGGACCGGAATACGATCCACTTAGCGTCGGGAGTGAAGCTGACGTTGGGCTCCAGCCGGTAATTGTGCTTCGACATATTCACCAGGCGCTCGGCATGAAGAACGCCCGGATTGACGAAGCTCTTGTCTTCCAGTCCGCGGTTGGGGATCAATTCGGGGCGGAAGAGATAGATCCACTCGCCATCGGGGGCGTGGGCCACCTGGCCGGGGTCGCCGCCGTCGCCGCAGAACAGCTTGCCATCGCGGGTGACATTAAAGTGGATGGACCATTCGTTGCGCTCCAGGTGATACCAGGTGCGCGCGCCGGTCGCGACGTTGTAGCCGGCCAGCCAGAAGACTTCGCCGCGCGGGGTTTGCAGATCGTACCAGATGGTTTTGCCGTCGGGCGCCCAGAATTCGTGGCCGAAAATTTCCATGGCCATCGTGCGGGTGTGGATTTTAGTGGGGGCGCCCGCATGCGGCCGAGCCATCGGTGCGCATGGTCCAGATGCGGTCGACTTTGTGCCAGGGGCCTTCGTGGCAGAACATCAGCAGGGTGGGATCGGTGGGCGAGAATTCCAGGTGGTTGAGCCAATCGGTGCTGCCGTGGATGGTTTTCATTTCGCCGGTGTTTATATTAATGGTGAAGAGGCCCATCAGGAGGTGCGCAGCCAGCCGCTCCTCCATCATCTCCCCCTTGTTGCGCGGCTGTTCCAGAGTCTGCGGGCCGGGCGGGCGATTGGGATTATAGTCCGGTCCATCGCCGGCGATGTAAGTGCCGGCCAGCAGGGTCTCATCGGCATTGACTGTGGCCACCGTGCCGCGCGGCGGTAACTTGGCGATCTCACGGGTGACGAGGGAATCCACATCGGTTGCGCAGACCGTGTTGTCCTTTATGTAATACACGTTCTGCGTCTTGTGGCCGGTGACGATGATGCGCACGCGGCCTTTGACCACCGGATGAGTGGCATGCGTGGCGAGGTCAAGCACCGAGATGCCCTCGGGGGTAGTGTAGACCATCTCCTTGCCATTGGCGGTGTAGCCGTTCTGGTTGAAGTACAGGCTGGCGCTGCCCGGTTCGTCGGTAAGGCGGACGATGCGGTGGCCGGTATCAGGGTCAATCCAGGTGCGCGGCGGGGCATCGGCGGCGGCCACAACGATCGGCCGGAAGGCGAGCACGGAGGCGAGCGCAGCGATGGCTGGGAACGGCAGGCGATGCATAGCGGAACTCCGGGTGAATACCTTCTTCGAGGGTAACACCGGAGCCGGCGATGGGCCGCGCCGCGAGGAACATGAACCCGCCAGGTCTGCGACCGCGTGATTAGGTTCGCCCGCCTGCCAACATGCGCGGCTCAACACCGAATCGGAGCCGCGACCGTGCGGGAGTGCCCGATGGCCCTGCGGGCCACCAAAAACGATTCAGACGCGCAATGCGCCGATGCAATGGAATCAGTGGCTTGCGGCGCGTCTTCAAAGGAGTGCCCGATGGCCCTGCGGGCCACCAAAAACGATTCAGACGCGCAATGCGCCGATGCAATGGAATCAATGGCTTGCGGCGCGTCTTCAAAGGAGCGGACCTTGCGGTCGCGGACCTCGCTGGTATGCTGTCCTGCTTAGCGCTTGCTTACGCGCGCGGCTCCGAAATTAGTACTCGGAGCCGCGACCGTGAAGGAGCGGTCAAATTCTTGGCTGGGACACGACACTAGCTCATCGCCACTGTGCGCTCTTTCACCGCGGTCACCCGGCGTTCCCGTTTCGGCAGCAGCCAGACCACCGCGCGGTACAGCAGAAGCAGGCCGACCAAAGTGCCGTAGAACACCGGCAAGCGGATATCGGACTTCACCAGCCAGTAATAATGCACCACGCCGGCAACGGCGCTCAGATATACCAGGCGATGCAGGGCTCGCCAGCGCCGGCCTCCCAAGCGGCGGATCCATCCCGCGGTTGAGGTGACGGCCAGGGGCAGCATCAGCACCAGCGCGGTGAAACCGGCGGTGATGAACGGACGCTTGGCCACATCTTTCAGCATTTCGTGAATATCGAACAGCTTATCCAGCCAGAGCCAGGTGAGGAAATGGCAGCACCCGTAGAAGAAGGCGAACAGGCCGAACATGCGGCGAAAGCGGATCAAGTCCGGCAGGTGCAGAAGCTGGCGCAGCGGCGTGACGGCCAAGGTGATGACCAGGAAGCGAATGGTCCAATCGCCGGTGAAGTGGGTGATGTATTCCAGAGGATTGGCAATGATTTCGCCGCGGCTGAAAAAGCCGCCCAGCGCCTCGGGCTGGAGCAGACCGAAGACCACGCTGGCCCGCCCGGCGAGCCATACGAACGGGGCCAGGCAGAGCAGCCAGACCAGTGGTTTGATCCATCGCTTGCGCAGCATGTCAGTAGTATTTTTTGAGGTCCATGCCTGTGTAGAGGGAGGCCACCTCTTTGTACCCGTTGAACATCAGGGTGGGGTGGTTCTTGAAGGGCGAGGGCAGACGCTGCTCGCGAGCCTGGCTCCAGCGGGGATGGTCGACGTTGGGATTGACGTTGGAGTAAAAGCCGTACTCGTGCGCGTTGGCGATATTCCAGGTGGTGGGTGGCTGGCTACCCACAAGCTTGATTTTCACCAGAGACTTGATGCTCTTGAATCCGTACTTCCACGGAATCACCATGCGGACGGGCGCGCCATCCTGCGGCGGCAGAGCATCGCCGTACATGCCGACGCAGAGCAGCGCCAGCGGGTGCATGGCCTCATCCAGGCGCAGGCCCTCTACATAAGGAAACGGAATGCCATCGGCATGCGGCATCTGGCTGGTGCTGAAGTAACTCTCAAAAGCCACGAACTTGGCTTTGGGCGTGGGTTCGACCTGTTTCAGCAGCGCGCTCAGCGAGTAACCTACCCAGGGCACCACGATCGACCACGCCTCCACACAGCGGTGCCGGTAGATGCGCTCTTCGAGCGGGGCTATTTTGAGGATCTCGTCCATGGAGAATTTGCGCGGCTTGGCCACGTCGCCTTCCACGGAGACGGTCCACGGCGAGGTTTTGAAATGTTGCGCATACTTCGCCGGTTCGTCTTTGCTGGTACCGAACTCGTAGAAGTTGTTGTAGTGGGTGACGATTTCTTTGGAGGTGACCGGCTCTGTGGTGCTAAAAGGGCTCTTCGCCAAACCGGTCAGCGTGGCGGCGGCCGCGCGGCCCGAGGGCGAAAAGGCCTCGCGGACAGCCAGAAGGGCGGCCGGAGCCGCGGCCAGGAATTTGCGGCGGTTCAAGTAAACAGACTTGGGAGTGACATCCGAGTAGCGGAGGTCGGCGGCTTTTTTGATCAGCATCCTAGTGCCTACTATACCTATAGACGATGTGGCGAGGGCGGTGGATGCGCGCAATTTACACTACCGGGCGGGGATCCCCTTACGATTCA
Organism: Bryobacterales bacterium; assembly: GCA_963803725.1. Taxonomy (GTDB): domain Bacteria; phylum Acidobacteriota; class Terriglobia; order Bryobacterales; family Bryobacteraceae; genus JOPF133. The sequence goes on from CAWDOH010000038.1 coordinate 3,471, forward strand.
GCCAACGCGCCACTTGCGCGAGGGCACCGGGCGATCAGCCCCGGCAGCAGGCGCGAGGTAGCGTGCGCAGTCTCTGCGGCCGGCGGCTATGCCGCGTCCGACCTACTAATCAGCCGGGAGATCCCCCCTCTGCCTGGGACGCAGTAGAAGCTTGACGATCCGGCAGGATGCCTTCCGTCGCGCTCGAAGACGGCGCGTGAGAATCAGCGCTGGGCGGTCGGCGCTCGCGGTTTTGGACGGTTGCGACCAGGCCGCCTCGAGGCCAGGCAACCGAAAGGCTTCCGGCTCGGCCGGAGGATCGTTACTCACGAGCCGACGAGGCGCGGCGACGGTGGCCCGGAATTGTGGATCGTCGCTGCACTCCATGGCATCTCAGTCGAGAGGGAATGCACGTGGACCTGGAGGCTTTACAGTATCCCATCGGGCGCTTTCGTTGGGACTCGGCGAACGGTTCCGAACACCGCGCCGAATGGCTGCGAGCCATCGAAGAAACGCCCGCCGAGGTGCGGCGCGTCGTCGCCGGCCTCACCGAAGAACAGCTCGACACGCCCTATCGCCCGGATGGCTGGACCGTCCGTCAGGTGGTACACCATTACGCGGACGATCACCTGAATTCCTACTGCCGGTTCAAGCTGGCGCTGACGGAAGACGCGCCCGCGATCAAGCCGTACAGCGAGCCGCTGTGGGCCGAGTTGCCTGACGCGCGGAAGGGACCCATCGAGCCTTCGCTTACCCTCTTGGCCGCACTGCACCAGCGCTGGATGGCGGCCTGGAGGTCCCTCGCGGAACCGGACTGGCTGCGCACCTTCTACCATCCGAAGCGCGGCCCGGTCACTCTGCAGCAGCTCGCCGCTCTCTATGCCTGGCATGGCCGGCATCACGTGGCTCAGGTTCGTGCTCTTCGCGTGCGTAGCGGCTGGCGCGAGGAGGCCTGAACGGCGGTTCCGCGCTATCCTGCCCTCAGGGGTGAGTAAATGCTCGAAAACCTTACCGACACCGCTCGCAAGGCGTTGTTGCACGCCAGGCAGGCGGCCAAGCGGCACGGCAATCCGGAAATTGAACCGGAGCACCTGCTGCTCGGCATTCTGGTGGTCGATGAGCCTCTGCTTCTCCGTTGTCTCCGCCGTCCCGACGCGGTCTCTCAACTGCGGTCCCAACTGAAGGCGCATTGCCAATCCAAAGGGAGGGAACCGGCCTCTGCTCACGGCGGCGACCTCGCTCTGAGCGCAGCATGCCGGCGCGCCTTGACCTATACGCACGAAGAATCGCAGCGGATGCACCACCCCGAATTGGACACAGCGCATCTCCTGATCGGCATCTTCCGGGACGAGTCCAGTTACGCTGCCGTCACCCTGCGGGAGCTGGGGGCCACCATAGGCATGCTGGTGCTTGCCGCCGAAATGGCCTCGAACCGCCGGGAAATCGAGGGACGCCTCAGGAACCCCATCTTCACCGGCGCGCCTCCTCCCGGGCAACCTGATATCGGCGCCCGGCCGGCTTCCGACGACCCCGACCCCACGCGCGATTTGACGGCGGCGGCAGCCGAAGGCAAACTGGCCCCGCTTATCGGCCGCGACCGGGAATTCGACCGGATGGTCCACATTCTCGTCCGCCGCACGCGGAACAACGTGCTTCTGGTGGGGGGAACCCGGCGTAGGGAAGACGGCCCTGCTGGAAGGCTTGGCGGCGCGCCTCGCCTCGGGTACGCTGCCGATGCTGCTGGAACGGCGCCTGGTCTCTGTCGATCCGGGATTGCTCAGCGATACCGGTTCGCGCCATCGATCCCGGCTGCACGACTGGCGCGAGGCAATCCTGTGCGTCGAAGGTCTGCTCGACATGGAATCCGCCGAGGGGTTCCTGCTGCTGGAAACGGGCCTCGCCAACGGCCAGTTCCAGTGCATTGCCACCGGAACGCCAGCCGGCTACCGCCGCTTCGCCAGGCGCTTCGCGGGGTTGGCCAGCCGCTTTGAACTGGTGGAACTGGCTCCCCACTCGCCGGCAGAGTCCATCGAAATTCTGAGCAGCCTCAAGGAGCGGTACGAGAAATTTCACAACGTGGCCATCGAGGAAAGCGCCATCCCCGCGGCGGTGTATATCTCGGGCCGCGTTCTGCCGCAGCGCTCCCTGCCGGACCGCGCCCTGGACTTGCTGGACGATGCCGGCGCGCACGCCAAATTGCATGGCGGCCAAACGGTGACCGCAGCCGAAATTGCCGAAGCCGCGGCCGAACGAGCCAGTATTCCGGTGGCTGCCCTGCAGCAGATTCTCGAACTTCGCAAACCCGCAGAACTGGAAGTGGCGGTGCAGGAACTCGCCGCCCGGCTGCCACCCGATCAGCAGGCATGGCTGCCGTACCTGGCTGCTTACCTCGCCGGTTCTCCCGCCAGCGCCGCCGAGGAACTGGTGCAGGGCATCCAGGCGGCCACCGCCAAACTGCATCCGCCCGAAGGGGATATACCGGGCCAGCCATAGCAGCGCTCCGCCTTCCGGCCGACCTGGCGCCGGGCAGAACCGGCATGAACCTAAATCCGGCGGTCGCGGCCCCGCGGAGCGGGCAGCGGCCATGCGCTGCAACCAGTTGCAGATAAACCACTTGTGACCCGGAAGGTGATCTGCGCCGCAGTTGGAAATTGGTGGCCCCAATGGCCCTACGAGGCGGGGCGGCTGGCTAACTGCCGGATTTAGGATGAAGCAGCGCCGAACCCGACGTCCGGTCCGTCGCGAGCGCCGCCAGTTAATGCCCGCCGGCCCAGCCCGGCGCCGCCGCAGACTTGGCGTTGGGAATCCCCCGGCCTCTCCCGCAGCCAGACGCTCGCTCCGACCGCCGACCGACCTGGCGCCGGGCAGAACCGGCATGCCGCAGCAGCACCGAACCCGGCGTCCGGTCCGTCGCGAGCGCGGCCAGTCAACGCCCGTCGGCCCGGCCGGGCGCCGCCGCAGACTTGGCGCCGGGGTCTCCCGCGCGGCCACCGCTTGCAGACGGCGCGCCGGGCAAAACCGGTAGCCGCAACAACTCCGAACCGAACGGCCGGCCCGTCGCGAGAGGCACCAACCAAAGCCTTCGGCCCGACCGGGCGGCGGCGCAGACTTGGCGCTGGGGTTCCCAAGGTCCCCGCAGCCCGACCCCACCTGAGGTCCCTCACTCCAGGATCGCGTTAAAAAACATCTTGAAAGTAAGGTAGCTTTGTGCGCGGTACTGCGGGCGCATCCCGAACAAGATGGCCCGTCCGCTGCCAACCGGGGCGTCGATCACCGCGGCCTTCCCGGCGATCACTTTTTCGCCCACCAGCCAGCCCGACGCCAGCACGCCGGAATCGGGATAGCGCGCCACCACCGGCAGTTGGGTGTCCCATGCGGGACTCTGCTCGCTCCAGATAGCGATCTCCGCCGGCACCCCGTACGCGAGCGGGCTGTGGGTGTCGATCCGGGCGTTTAGCAGCGATCCGGGCGAATAGAATTCGCTGGAGCCGCTGGTGGGCCGGTCGCCGCCGCCTTCGAAATCGCGGCCGCCACGCGGGGTCATGGTTTTCGCCGCCAGGCCCAGGTGGGCGATGGCGTATTCGCTGGCGTTGTTCAGAAACACCAGGGTGCCCCCACCCTCGGCGAACTGCTTCAGTGCATCCGCGCCCTTCGGACCGAGGCCTCCGGCGTATTCGGCCGGCAGATTGCGGATACCGTTTTCGAGGCTGGCAGAGGATTGGTCGGGGATCACCACCACGTCGAATTTCTGGCGCAGCCCGCCGGCCTGGACATCCTTATTATGTACGGTGCTGTAGGCGAAACCGAATTGTTCCAACAGCCAACGGGTCCAACCTTCATCCATATTCGCGGTCCAGGACTGATAGAGCGCCAGACGCGGCCGATGGATCTCCTTCCAGCCGGCCCGCGCGGCGAGCGAAAAGTCGCCCGTTGCCGGGTCGCGCCACACCGAATGGCTGCCTGCCCAGGCATGGTTCACCGCCATCCAGGAATCCGTGTCGGCGGCTCGCAGCAGGGGACCGGTTACGGGCGGGGCCGGTTCCCAGACGCCCGAAAAGGCCACCTCTTGCTCTACGGCTTTCGAATCCACCCCCATCAGCAGCGGGAGGGTGTTGGCGGTGACATCGTACGGACGCTTGGGCGGACCCCCTGGGTAGAGACGGTCGTTGGGATACTCCTGGCGTTCCAGCAGCGACTTGGCCCATCCGCTGTAGGGTTGGTGCATGGGGATGACGGCGCTGCCATCCGGAGCCCGGTCGATTTCCACCTGGCCGAAGCGCAGGGTCTCCAGCATTTTGCGCGTGGCGCCGGGGTCGCGCTGGTTGGACGAAATCACGAATCCCCACGGCTCGGTACGGGCGGTCTGGCGCTCGCCCACCTTATAGAAGTTGCGCAGCAGTTCATCGCGGTGGATGGCGGCGTTGTAGAGGCAGGCATCCCAGGCGATCTCCTGGTAGTCGACGATGTCCCGCAGATGCCACGTTCCACCGAGCCATGGCTCGAGGTAATTCCAGGAGCGCTCCCGCGGGTTATACCCCAATGCTGTCTGCGCGATCTGATCGGGAGTTAAAGTAATAGGCGAGGCGATCCGCGCGCCGGCCGATTCGGTGAGGAGCCGCAGCCCCGCGTGGAACGCCTGGTAGTGGCGCGACGGCGTCCAGAAATCGTAGACCCCGTGGATGGCAATGCCGGTCTTCCCGTCCGCGGTTTCGGCCGAAGCCATGGCCGTCCCCATCATGTTCATTTCCTGCATCAGGATGGGGTCGATGTTCGGCTCGGTGGGGTCGAGCCACGGCGGGATGAACATACGCGCCCCGTTGGCGGCCATCTGGTGGACGTCGTAGACGATCTCGGGGTGCCACACGTTGTGCAGCTTGGAAATGGTCAGCCGCGTCTCGGGCTGCGAAAAGATGTACCAGTCGCGATTGTTATCGTGACCCACGTATTTGTGGTAGAGCCACGGCGGATTGGTGCCCTCGTAGGGCGTGCCGAGCGTGCGGCGGTACCACTGGGTGACGATGTCCACGCCATCGGGGTTGAGCGAGGGCACCAGGATCAGGATGTCGTTGTGCAGGATGGCGCGGTTGTGGGGGGAATCCTCGGTGAGCAGGCGGTAGGCATATTCCACCGCCGTGTGGGTGGACGCGATTTCCGTCGCATGAATGGAGCAGGTTAACAAAACGACTGTTTTCCCTTGAGCGAAGAGATCTTCCGCTTCCGCCGGGGTGGTCTTGCGGGGATCGGCCAGTTGCTGCTGGATCCGTTTGTAGCGGTCCAGCAGCAGCAGGGTTTCCGGCTCGGCGATGGTGGCGGCGATGAACGGCCGGCCTTCGGCGGTCTTGCCCAATTCCTCCACGCGGATGCGGTCGCTGGATTGCGCCAGCAGGTTGAAGTAACCGACCACTTTGGCCCAGTCCAGCACCGTACGGTCCGCGCCGATGGGATGGCCGAAGTAGCTCTGTGGCGTGGGAACGGCGGCGTACAGGGACGCCGAAACCATGCATGCAAATATCGGCAAGAGTCGTTGTTTCATGGCAATAGCTCCAACATTTGATCGATTTCCGAAGGCTGGATGTAGAAATGGGGTGAAGTGCGCACCCAACCGGCCCGCGCGGCGGCGGTGATCCGCCGGGACCGCAGGTGGCCCACAATTGCGGCGGCATCCCCGCCGGGTTGGCGGAAGCTGACGATTCCCGCGCCGTTTTCGGGGGTGCGGTGACCCAAGCAGCTCGTATCCTTTGGACTGAACGCCCTGGGCGATGCGGTCTCCGAGACTCTGCACAAGCGGGGCGATTTCTCCGATTTCCACCTCAAGTAAAAATTCAAGAGCTGCCGCCAGGCCGAAGCAGCCAATGGTATTTAGCGTTCCGCACTCGTAGCGGCCTGCATCCGGACGCAGGGTCATGTCGCGGGAGGCGTAATCGTTGTATCCGGCCACGTTGGTCCAGCCGAATTCGATCGGCCGCACCTGGCTTTGGAGTTCCTGGGATATGTAGAGGATCCCGCAGCCTTCCGGACCCATGAGCCACTTGTGCCCGTCGGCCGCCAGGGCTTCCACGTGGCAGGCCCGCACGTCGAGCGGAAACGCGCCCAGGCCCTGAATCGCATCTACCATAAAAATGCAGTGGTTACGATGGCAAATCTCACCGATCGCTGGAATTGGCGCGCGGTACCCACTAAGAAACTGCACGAAGCTGATGGAGAGCAGGCGCGCGCCGCGGGCGGCCTGGTCGATCCGGTCGAGCGGGTCTTCCACTGAAAGCCAGGTGACCGAGACTCCCCGCTGCTCCAGCAGCTTCCAGGGATAAAGGTTAGCCGGAAACTCCTCGTGGAAAGCCACCACCCGGTCACCGGGCCGCCAGTCGATTCCCTCGGCCACCGTGGAGATGCCCTCGGAAGTGTTCTTGGCCAGGGCGATCTCCGAGCGGTCCGCGCCGATCAGCCGGGCGGCCGCAACCCGCACGCGCTCGTAGGCTGCCAGCCACTGGTCGTAGTGCAGGCTGCCGAAATGCAGGCAGTCGTCGGCCAGCCCCTTCATGGCCTCAGCGGCTGGACGGCAGAGCGGCGAGACGGCCGCGTGATTCAGATAGATGAGTTGCTCGCGCACCGGAAACTGGTGGGCGTAGCGTTCTGCGAGGGTGGTGTCCAGGACCATTTAATTCTCCGTGGGAGGTTCGAGGTGGTCGATGATGAGCATTTCCACAGGCGCGGCTTTCTTCGGACGCAGTTTGAGACCGAGCTGGCTTTCCAACGCGCTGAGCATGGAGGGTCCTTCAGCCGAGTCGTTGTTGTCCGCGGGGGGCGACCACCAGAACTTGAGATCGTATTTGCCCGCCAGGCCGGTGGCGTCGATCACTGGCCTTGGAGGGCCAGGGTTAAGCGAAAGCCGCCCTTCCAGCATGCGCGCCAGGCCCTTCGTGGTTCCGGCGGGAGCGGTGTACCAAGCGTTGCCTTCGGTGAAAAAGTTCCAGCTCTGGCCGGGTGCGAACACCGGGAAGCCGTCCTTATCTCGCTTGGGCATCGTGCCCGGCTCCCAGGGCTCGGGAGTATTGCCGGGCGCCCGTTCCACCCACTCTTTGGCCTTGAAACCGCCCTTAGCCACGATCAGCTCGTAAACAGGCATTTCGCGGATTTCGCGGTGCACCGCCAGCCTGCAGCGCTCGCGGAGCAGATTCTGCCACATCAGTCGGACCTGCTCTTTGGTGGCCCCATGCGGAACCTTGGCGACGATTTCGAACTTGGACTGGTCAAGACCGGTCAATTTCTCGTACGAAACCCGCAGGAAACCCATTCCGTAGGCCAAGGGAACCAGGTTTCCAATCACCATGTGGCTGCAGGCGAGCTGGCCCGGGTCGCTGCTCCCCGGTCCACCGCGACAGCCATGCAAGCCCCGGCCCGGGACGTCACCCGGCGCCGACGGCTTGATGGAAACTACCTCGAATTCCACAGGGGCGGCCGATTGGCCCCAGGCCGTTCCGGCGCAGCACGCGAGGAACAGCCCCATCCGGGGTAATCCCACATGTTTTTCCGGAGCCATTCCCTCTACAATACGTTATGAAGCCCTGGAGGGGCACTATGCGACCTCTTTCCGCAGCCATCCTGGTGGCGTCGCTGGCCGTATTGCCGGTAAGCGCTTCCGATGCCAAAAAGCCCAAGGACGACCCCAACCAGATCGGCAACCGGGACGTGGGAAAATGCCTGAACATGTTCTCCCTCGAAAAGGAGATCGCGCTGGGGAAGCAGTTGTCCGAAGAGGTCAAACGGCAGGCGCGTCTGAATGACGACCCGCTGATTTCCGAGTACGTCAACCGGGTGGGGCAAAACCTGGCACGCAACTCGGACGCCAAGGTGCCGTTCACCTTCCAGGTGATCGAGGATGAGACCCCCAACGCCTTCGCGCTGCCCGGCGGTTTCATTTTCGTGAACACCGGTCTGATCAAGATCGCCGACGAAGAGGACGAATTCGCTGCCGCGCTGGCGCACGAGATCGCCCACGTGGCCGCGCGCCACCTGACCTGCCAAGCCACCAAAGAGCAGCTTCTCACCATGCTGGCCCTGCCGGCGGGAGCGGTACTGGGAGGATGGGGCGGCGTGCTGGCGCGCCAGGGGATGGGCGTGGGAATGCCGATGGCGTTTATGAAGTTCACCCGCGCCAACGAAACCGAAGCCGACTACCTGGGCGTGCAGTATATGTATGCGGCGGGCTACGACCCCAATGGGGCGGTGAGCATCTTCGAAAAGCTGGAGATGCTGGAGCGGCAGCAGCCCGGCACGCTGTCGCGCCTGTTCGCCGCCCACCCGCTGGATTCGACGCGCATCGACAAGACCCAGCAGGAGATTCAGCGCATTCTACCTTCCAAGGCCGAGTACGTGGTGACCACCTCGGAGTACCACGACATTCGCGAGCGGCTGATCAACCAGGGCGCCCGTCCCAAGAGCGACAGGAACGGGCCGACCCTGCGGCGCGCCGCCGGTTCGGGCCAGGGCGACCCGGACGGCGACCAACGGCCGACCATCCCGCGCAAGGATTTGACGGAGTAAGGGAATAGAGAAGTTACGCGGCCTGAGGTGGCGCCTTGGGGCCGCCCTTCTGTTTAGCCAATTGACGGAAGCCCTCCAGGACTTCCTGCGCCATCAGGTCGGCGGCGATCCGGTTGGCCCGATTCCTAGCTTCCTCGGATTCGGCGGTAGGCTGCTTCGGTGATTCTGCCGGCTTGGTACTCTCGGTCGAGGAGTTCATGAAGGCGCTGTCCTATTCCAGTGTACTCTTGCGGCACAGCCAGCTCAATAGTGCCGAGCCGCGGGGATCCGGAGGAGTTGTCGACAAACCGGAACTCGAAACGGGGGTCGTCCTGATATTTCCCCCACAGGAGCCGCATGGTCTGGACAGCGCCCTGGTGCGAGCCGATAAGCTGGCTGATCCTGACCACGCGCCCCTGCTGCGCCGCCCGCTCCAGCATCCCACGGAAAGCATCCTCCAGCGGACGGTTCACGTAGAGGATGGTGATGGGTTTGAACACCGCCAGGACGGAGTCTACCAGCCTGCCAGCGTGTTCCGGATTGCTAAAGGTGAAATCGAAGACAACCTGGGCACGAGCTTGCTCGCGGGTAAATGTCAACGCCGTGCTCTTTCCGGCGGCGTTGCTTCCGGCGGTGAACGCGACGCGGTTCCTTTCTTCCCGGGGATCGGTCACCAACAGCGCCCGGCCGAACAGCTCGTCCCGTATCCATGTCGCCGCCGGATGAACCGCTACGCGGTACTTCACCGGGTCGCGGTTGTATTCCTCAAACAGAGTGGCCGCGTCGTCAGCGTTCAGCAGATTGCCGAAACGCGCTGTGTAGGAGGCCAGATACCGCTCCGGGTTCGCCCGCAACTCTTCCAGTGCCTGCCGCCGGACGCGGCATTCGTCTGCATCCATTCCATGCGCGCTAATGCGTGTGAATCTCCCGGACCAAGGCGAAATTGGCCGCCGCCTGCTGGATCGGGACCCGAAAACTGCCCGTTGCCCCAGGCTTGAGGTTCTCCACTGTGGCGCTGACGCCGCCCAACTGCGAACCGCCATTGTCGGTCAGGTCGAAGATCGCCTCCGCAACGTTGATATCGTGATTGGTGGTGTTTTTCAAGCTGCCCACCAGCGAGGTTTGCGTACCATGCTCGACCCGCACCTCGACCACCTCGACTTCCTTATCGGTCTGGATGCGCATGTTGGGGTCCATTTTCGGCAGCAGCTTGGCGGCTACCTCGGCGGCGGTGGCTTCGTGCGCCGGCGCCGGCTCGGCGAAATCGAAGCTGTTGGTGAGCATGCCCACCACCACCACAGCCAGGACCAGGCACGGAACGCCAATCAAGAGACCCAGCTTGACCTTCTGACTGAGGGTACGGTTGGTTAGGTACAGCGGATCGGAGGGCGCGGGTCCGCCCGCGAGGAGACGCTCGATGGGGCCGCTGAGCGGTCCTAGCCACTTCATCCGCCTGGGTCCCGCGGCCCGGGCGCCCGGTTTCAGACCAGCGTAAGCGATTCTCTCGAAGATCTCGCGAATCCGCCTGACGAAGGGGAGTGCCACAGTGCCATTATATTCCCCCGAGGCTGGCGCGGCGGATTCAGTACGAATCGATTCGGTTCAGGGGGATCGCGGCGGCTGGGGCGGCCGCGAGGACGCCCTGTACGGTATCGGCTCAGTTTCGATGCTCGATTGCGGCTCAGTTTGCTTACAGCATGCGATTCAGTTTTGATGCTGGGTTACAGCTCAGCATGCTTGCGGTTTGCAACCTAGTTTTGATGCTGGATTACAGCTCAGTTTGCTTGCGGCTTATGACTCAGTTTAGATACTGGATTCACTGCTGTCCGGCTACAAGTCGAATAGAATCAATTGGTTGCCAGAGTCGGATAATGTTTCTTGGGAGTCCGATGCCTGGAGTGCCTGCAAAATGGGCGTTTTCTCAAAAAGCGTGAGGCTGAGAATCTGTAGAATCTGGTAAAGGCTGGCTTCCAGGCCCATCCTCCTGCGGACGATAGCAACCAGCACGTAGACCGAGACTGCAATCCAGATTTGGGTCTTCACGGCGTTCTCGCTGGTGCCGTAGAATGCCTTGATCCTCAGGTGCTGCTTGATCCATTTGAAGAACAATTCCACTTGCCAGCGCGACTTGTAGATCTGGGCGATGGTAAGAGCCGGAAGCGTCAAGTTATTGGTCAGAAACTTGAACCGCTTCCTGGTTGCCACATCGAGATAGCTCACGCGCCGCAATGACTCCGGGTACGCTTCCGCCGAGTTGATTGCGGTCAGCACGACGGTGTGGTCGGAGCGGACCCCGGCTGTCTTGTCTATCGGATGCGAGTAGCGGCGCTGGAGCAAGACATTGGATTTGGTGCGAACGACGAAGAAGGCTGCGCTGAGAGTGAAGACGTAGAGGCGCTCGAAATCCACGTAGCCGCGGTCCATCACGTAGAACGCGCCGGCCTCCGGCAGAATCGCATCGAGCATATTGACGTCGTGCACTTTGCCGTCTGTAATACCAATAAACGTTGGGATATTGCCGTGCAAGTCCAGCAGCGTATGCATTTTGACGGCCGCCTTGTGCCGCCGGAAGCGAGCCCAGGGAAACAGCGAAAGACACAGGTCGATGGTGGTGGAGTCCAACGCGTACAAACTTGCATCCAAGTCGATGCCAATCGGATCGCCGGCATACAACGGCCGGGCTGTGGCGATCAAGTGCTGTGCGAAGTCGGCGAAGATGCGCCAGTCATGGGTCTCGTTGGCGTCCGCCAATGTCGAGCGCGCAATCCGGCTACGGAATCCCATGTGGTAGAGCTTGCCACTCATTGAATGCAAGCAGGCCTCGATGTCTCGAAGGCTCTCGCGATAAGTGAACTGAGCGAAAGCCATCGCCAGATACCGATCCCAACAAGACAAGCTTCTGTGGTGACGATCGCCATCATAGCGGGTCACACACTTCTGGAATTCGATGTGCGAGAGGTGGGCAATCAATTCCGCGAAAACTGTTCGGCCAATATTCATCCACCAGTATTCCGCCGTTCTGCCGGCGGGGTGCAATGTGATTTAAGTCGTCGATTCCGTCCGTTCTCAGTTCAAATCGTTTTTTGCCAAAATGCCCGCTATGCCATTGACGGCAAGCTGGTTAGCGGAATTCGCAAAGTACTTTACCGGACACTAGTGTACTGGATTATAGCTCGGTTTACTTGCAGCTTGCGGCTCAGTTTCAATGCTGAGACGCGGCCCGTAAGATGCTGAGTCGCGGCTCAGTTTAAGATGCTCGGTCGCGGCTCAGTTTCGATGCTTGCGGCTCAGTTTAGATGCTGAGCCGCGTGCGTCGGCGAGCGGGCGAACCGAATCAAGCGGTCGAAGACGTGCGGCGGGCCGCCGGCGCCATGCGCCCCAGGCTTCAGTGTTTGCGCGCGCCCTTGCTCTCCGCTACCAGGGTTTCCACGGTGCCCAGGTTCTCCGGTTTTCCCATGACGATCAGGAAATCCCCGCCTTCGACGGCCGTATCGGCAGCGGGGTTGAACAGCATGTGGCCGTCGGCGCGCCGAATGGCCATTACAGTGACGCCGAAGTTCCGGCCGAGCTGCATTTCCTGAATGCTCTTGCCCACCATTTCGCTGTTTTCGGCCACGCGGACCTGCTCGATGGCGATGTCCATGCCGATGTCTTTGGTGGTGAAATCCAGAAACTGCACCACGTGCGGGCGCAGCAGCGATTGCGCCAGGCGGTGGCCGGTCAGCGAGTAGGGTGCGAAGACGGCGTCGGCGCCAGCCCGGCGCATCTTGGCTTCGGCGCCCTCTTCGGCCGCGCGGGCCGCTACGTAGATGCGCGGGTTCAGGCCCTTGGCGGAGAGCAGCACGAAGAGGTTGTCGGCATCGGTGGCCAGCGCCGCCACCAGTCCGCGCGCGCGTTCAATGCCCACCTGGCGTAAGGTATCGTCGTTGGTGGCATCGGCTGCCACGGCCAGCATGCCGGCGAAGATGGCGCGCTCCACGCGGTCGGGGTTGGTATCCACCACCACGAAGGCCGCGCCGGAATGGAGCAGCTCGGCCGCGGCGCCGCGTCCCACGCGCCCAAAGCCGCAGATGATGTAGTGATCCTTCAGCTTGTCGATCATGCGTTTGTTCCGCCGTTTGCCGATGGCCTCCCCGAACTCGCGTTCGATGATGGTCTGGGTCATGGCGCCGATGGCGATGAAAATCGTGGTGACGCCGAATGCGATGAGAAAGGAATTGAAGACGCGTCCGGCATGCGAGAGCGGATGCACCTCCCCATACCCGACCGTGGTCATGGTAATGAGGGTCATGTAAAAGGCGTCAAAGGGAGGGTAGTGGTCGATGAGGACAAACCCCACCGTGCCCGTGGCGAGGGTGACGCCCACGGCGGCCAGCAGATAAATGAAGCGCCGCACGATCCGGTTCATGGCCGATCAAAGCGACAGTATAGCGGGATTCACGGTGTGGAAACGGGCCGGCCCACATTCGGCGAGCCAGGTGAGAGATTAAGGCCGGCGTCGCGCAACGTATAGGCTTGTGACCATATTGCGGGTCACGCGGCTGTGGAATTCGTCGCGTGCCACCCGACCCAACTCGGCAAGAACGGCCTCGCGGTCGGGGCGGATGTTGATATTGGAATAGGTCGCATAGAGGGCTACGGTTTGATCGGGATCGAGGATGAGCGACCATGCGCTGGCTCGGTGCTCGATGCTGTCGAATGCGTGGGCCCGTTCCAGCGCCGCCAGGCGAGCCTTGACATCGAGTGCGAACGGCATATCGCCGGCACCTACAAGAGGGATCGAAGGACCGTTGAGCAGAGTCTTCGTCGCTTCGTGGAAAGGATCGGGGCGATTCGGGTCGCCGAATGTATTCCAGACCATGGCCCACCAGCCGCCCGGGCGGAGCAGCGTGGCCACCTTATTCAAGGCGAGGTCTTGGTCCAGCCAATGGAAAGCGGTGGCGCTGAAACCGAGATCAAAGCTGGTCTCGCGTAATACGGCTTCCTCAAACGTTGAGGGGACCACTGTGAGCGCCTTGTCCGGGACGGTTTCCCGAAGGAAGGCCGCCAGTCGGTCATCGGGCTCGACCGCAACCAAAGGGTTGGCACCCAGTGCGAGTAACCGGCGAGTCGCGGTTCCCGTGCCGGGTCCAATCTCGAAAGTAACCACATTGGGCGCCAGACCGCATCGTTCGCAAAGAACGTCAAACACCCAGCCGGGATAGGCCGGCCGTGCGGCGTGATAGCCAGCCGGGTCGACTCCGAAGGCTCGGCGGCCGAATTGCCGGCCGATGGAAGGCTCTTTCATTCGGAAGTACCCTGGCCTGCGTGGGGAGCCGGGACTCAGAGTACAACATCTGCCCGGAGGGCGGTGGGGCCGGGATTCAGAGTACAACATCTGCCCGGAGGGCGGTGGGGCCGGGATTCAGAGTACAACATCTGCCCGGGGGGCGGCTGCGGGCAGCTCTGCGTACCGCGTGCGGTCGCTTTTTGGGGCGAGGGTCGCTCTCAATGCCCTGCGGTATGATGGGGTTTGCCTATGAAGGGTATCGTCCTCGCCGGGGGAACCGGGAGCCGTCTGTTTCCCCTGACCAAAATCACTAACAAACACCTGCTGCCCATCTATGACCGGCCGATGATTTATTTCCCCATCCAGACGCTGGTGGATGCGGGCATCCGGGACATCCTGATTGTGACGGGGGGAAGGAATTCGGGAGATTTCCTGCGGCTGCTGGCCAATGGCAAGCAATTCGGCCTCAATCACATCAACTACACCTACCAGGAGGGCGAGGGCGGCATCGCGGATGCGCTGGCCCTGGCCGAACATTTCGCCGACCAGCAGAAAATCTGCGTGGTGCTGGGGGACAACATCATCGAGGGGAGCATCGCGAAGGCCGCGGCGTACTTTCGCGAGCAGCCCGCCGGGGCGCACATCCTGCTGAAGGAAGTCGCCGATGCGGAGCGCTTCGGGGTGGCGGAGGTTTCCGGCGGCACGATTACGGGGATCGAAGAAAAGCCGAAACATCCCAAATCGAATTACGCCGTCACCGGTATCTACATGTACGATGCGACGGTGTTCGACAAGATCAAGACGCTGGTGCCGTCGCACCGCGGAGAGCTGGAAATTACGGACGTCAACAATGCTTACCTGCGGGAGGGCAGCATGACGTTTTCGTTTCTGGAGGGCTGGTGGACGGACGCCGGCACGTTCGATTCGCTGCTGCGGGCCACCAACCTGGTGGCGCAGTCGTGCCACCGCAAACCGGCACCCGAGGAAGGAACTTCTGCGGAAGGAGCGGCCTGATGTCCGCCGAAGCCAGCACGCAACCGGCCGGCCGGTACCTGGCGGAGTTGGGCGACCTGCAACTGCGGGTGCCGGAGTGCCCGCGCGGCATCGGAGACCTGATCGGGGCGCCGGATTCGGCCCTGCTGATCGAGGGAGTCCGGGTGCAGCCCTTCGCTTTGTTTCCGGACGACCGCGGGTACTTTTTGGAGGTACACCGGATGGGGCGCGGGCTGGCGGCCGGCTTCCCCGCGGAGACCACGCAAGTTTCGGCCGCGCTCAGTTTTCCGGGCACTATCAAGGCGTTTCATTTTCATCTCCACCAGACGGATTGCTGGACCCCCGCCCAGGGCATGTTTCAGGTGGCCCTGGTGGACCTGCGATCCGGTTCACCCACCTTCGGAAAACGCAACACTTTGTATGTGGGCGCGTTGCGTCCGTGGCAGGTGCTGATTCCGCCGGGAGTGGGGCACGGTTATAAAATCATCGGGCGGGAAGAGGCCATGCTGGTCTACATGACGGACCGGTTCTATAACCCGCGCGACGAAGGCCGGATTCCGTATAACGATGCCGCGATCCAATACGATTGGGAGACGCAGAACAAATAGGCGGCGCCCATGCGAATCCTGGTAACCGGCGGCGCGGGATTCATCGGCTCGGCGTTTGTCCGCATGATGGTTGGGGAAACCGGCTGGAGCGTGACTAACTTCGACAAGCTGACTTATGCCGGCAACCTGGAGAGCCTGGCGCCTATAGAGCATCAGCCCAACTACCGCTTTATCCAGGGAGATATCTGCGACGCGGGGGCCGTGGAAGCAGTGGTAAGCGGGTGGAAGCCCGACGCGATTGTGCATTTCGCGGCCGAATCGCACGTGGACCGCAGCATTTTGTCGCCAGAGCCGGTGATCCGGACCAATTTCCAGGGGACATTCACGCTGCTGGAGGCGGCGCGGCGGGCGGGGTCGCAGGGGCCGGGAAGGTTTCTGCACGTTTCGACGGATGAGGTCTACGGCAGCCTGGAGCCGCCCCTGGAGGCAGTGGAAACTTCGCCGCTGAACCCCAGCAGCCCTTACTCGGCGTCCAAGGCTGCGTCGGACCTGCTGGTGCGCTCTTACTTCGTGACTTATAAGCTGCCGGTGCTGATTACCAGGGCGTCGAATAACTACGGGCCCGTATCAGTTCCCGGAGAAACTGATTCCGTTGATGATCGCCAATGCGCTGGAGGACCGGCCGCTGCCGGTATACGGCGACGGGCTGCAGGTGCGCGACTGGCTGTATGTGGAAGACCACTGCAGGGCGATTCGCGCGGCGCTGGAGAAGGGCCGCGACGGGGAGATCTACAATATCGGCGGCAACCGGAGCCTGCCCAACCGGGAGGTGATCCGGCAGTTGCTCGCGCTGGCCGGCAAGCCCGAGAGCCTCATCCAATACGTTCCCGACCGGCCGGGGCATGACCGCCGGTACGCACTTTCGAGCGAGAAACTGATGGGCGCAACGGGCTGGCGGCCGCAGGTGGATTTCGAGAGCGGACTGGCGCGGACGATCGACTGGTATCGCTCGAATGCGGCGTGGGTGGAGCGCGTACGAAGCGGCGCCTATCGCGACTATTACGAGCGGAATTATGGCGCCCGGGGGACTGTCTAACGGTAGCGGCCTGGGGGGACGGGCAAGCTGAAGCACAGCTGAAGCATGCCCTACCGATGCGGGTCGCTATAGAAGCTACTGCGCTGTCGCTTTCTAGCGGCGGATTGCAGCGCTACACGGCCGAGCTGAGCGTGGCCTTGGCGCGCGGGTTCCCGGAGGAGGAGTATGTGCTGGTTTCCGACCAGCCTTTCCGCGTGCCTGTGGGGGCGCCCGGCAACCTGCGGCGCGGTGGGGGTCCGCGCAATTTTCTGGAGCGGCGGTGGTGGCTGTACGGGCTGCCACGGGAATTAGCGGCGGCTGGACGCGGGCCTGGTGCACGGCCCCGATTTTGCGGTGCCGTACCTTTACCGTAGGCCGAGCGTGATGACAGTGCACGATTTGTCTCCGTGGATGGATCCACACTGGCACCATGCGGCCGACCGCGTGAAACGGCGAACTCCCGTGTTACTGAAACTGGGACTGGCGACCATGATTGTGACGCCCAGCGAATCGGTGCGGGCGGCGGCGATAGACCGCTTCGGATTGCACCCGAGCCGGGTGGTGGCGGTGCCGGAAGCGGCGCCCTCGTGGATGCGGCCGGCGCCGGAGGGTCCGCGGCCCACGGCTGCGCCGTATTTTCTGTTCGCGGGCACGCTGGAGCCGCGCAAGAACCTGCCGTTGCTGGTGGAGGCGTGGCGGGAAGTGCGTCGCCGCCATGCGGTGGACCTGGCGGTGGTGGGACGCCGCCGCGCCGATTTCGCGGAGCCGGCGCCTGAGCCGGGGCTGCATTGGCTGGGCGAGGTTCCCGACGATGCGCTTCCGGCGCTGTACTCGGCTGCGCTAGCCTTCGTCTACCCTTCGCATTACGAGGGTTTCGGGCTGCCGGTGTTGGAAGCCATGCAATGCGGCGCGTGCGTGATTGCCTCGCCGGCGGTGGCCGAAGCGGCCGGTGACGCCGCGGTGTTGGTTTCCAGTGCGCCGCGGCTGGTGGAGGCGATGCTGCAGGCCGTGGAGCGGCCGGAGTGGCGGGCGGAATGGCGGGCGCGTTCGCTGCGGCGCGCGAGCGAATTTTCGTGGGAACGTACGGCGCGGCTCACCCACGAAGTCTACGAAGAGGCTCGGAGGCGTTTTGCCACCTGAAGCGCGGAGATCGGCCCTGGTAGTGGCGCCCGAAGCGCCGTATCCGCTGGCCGGCGGAGGCGCTTTGCGGACGGCCTCGCTGCTGCACTACCTGGCGCAGAGCCACGAGGTGGATCTGCTGGTGTTCCGGCAGCCGGGCGCGCCGCATCCGGAAGCGTCCCTGCCGGGCGGCCTGGTGCGCCGGCTGTTCGTTGTGGAGTTGCCGGCGCACGGACGCGGCCTGGCGGCGCGGGCGGTGCGCAACGCCGGGCGCCTGGCGCGGATGGCGCCGCCGCTGGTGGACCGTTTTTCGGGCTTCGCGGGCGAGATCGGCCGACACTTGGAGGGCCGCAGCTACGAGATCGGTGTGGTGGAGCACTTCTGGTGCGCACCTTACTGGGAGCAAGTCGGGCCCCGATGCGATCAAACTGTGCTGAACCTGCACAACATCGAATCCGAGCTGCATGGCAGTTGCGCGGGCGCCGATGGCGGGGCGGCGGCGTTCGCCCACAGCGTTTTCCGCAGGGCCTGCCTGGAGCTGGAGCGGCAGTGGCTGCCGCGCTACTGGCAGATCCTGGCGGCCTCGGAAAGCGACGCTACACGGGCCCGCGCCATCGCGCCGGGGACCCGCGTATCGGTGTATCCCAATGCGATTCCGTTCACACCGCAGCCGGCCGGCGCCGACCCTGCGGAACCGCCGGCGGTGGCCTTTTCGGGCAACTTCGAATACCACCCCAATCAATCGGCGGTGCGATTTTTCCGGCGCGAGGTGTGGCCGCACCTGCGCCGCCGCTGGCCGGGGCTGGTGTGGCGGCTGATCGGTAAAAATCCGCACGCGGTGAAAGATTTTACGTGTGGCGATCCGCGCATTGAGGTGACCGGTCCGGTGGAGGATGCGGTGCGCGAACTGGCGCGCGCCCACGTGGCGGTGGTGCCGCTGCTTTCGGGGAGCGGGACGCGGTTGAAAATCATTGAAGCGTGGGCCGCCGGGCTGCCGGTGGTTTCCACCACCCTCGGCGCGGAGGGCCTTCCGGCGTGCGATGGCGAGAGTCTGCTGCTGGCCGATAGCGGCCCGGCTCTGGCCGCCGGAGTGTCGCGGCTGCTGGCCTCGCCGGAGCTGCGGCGGACGCTTGGCGCACGGGGCAGAAGGTTGGTAGAACAACAGTTTACATGGGAAGCCGCGTGGAAGTTGTTGGATTTTTGACAGCACGCTTAGGGCGTGTACGTCCGCTATACTGGTACACGTTAATGCGCTTTGCCGTTGATGCTCATGCCATCGGCCGCCACCTCACTGGCAATGAGGTCTATGTGCGCAGCCTTCTGGACGCATTCGCCGCTCACAGCCGGGATTGCGAATTTGTGGCTTACATTTCCGCGCCGGAAGCGCCGGCGTGTATTCCGGCGTCGATCCGGACTCGGCGCATCTCGGCGAATCCGTTTCTGCGCCTGGGCGTGCAACTGGCAATGCGGGTGCGGCAGGACCGGCCGGACCTGCTGCACGTGCAATACACCGCGCCGGTGGGCTGCAATGTACCGGTGGTAGTGAGCGTTCACGACGTCAGCTTCCTGGAACATCCGGAATACTTCAAGCGCGACCGGGCGCTGCAGTTGCAGTGGACGGTGCGCCGCACGGTGCAGCGGGCGGCGCGGGTGCTGACCGGCAGCGAGTTTTCGCGCGCCTCGATCTTGAAGGTGTATGGCGACCTGGAAGAGCACAAAGTGGTGGTGGTGCCTAACGCGGCGGCCCCGCAGTTCCGGCCGATTTCGCGGGAGACGGCGACGGCCACGGTGCGCGAACGCTTCAAGCTGCGGACGCCGTTTCTGCTTTCGGTAGGGGACCTACAACCGCGCAAGAACCAGATCGGTTTAATCCGCGCCTTTGCACGGCTGGTGCGGGCGTATCCGCAGCTTAAGCACAACCTGGTGCTGGCCGGGAAAGGTACCTGGTTTACCGACCGGGTGCGTGAGGCGGCCGGAGAATCGGGCGTGGCCGAGCGCATCCAGTTCATTGGTTTTGTCTCCGACCCCGACCTGCTGCACCTGTACAACGCCTGCGACCTGTTCGTGTTTCCGTCTTTTTACGAAGGTTTCGGATTGCCCGCGCTGGAGGCCATGGCGTGCGGCCGTGCGGTAGTGTGTTCGAATGCCTCGGCGCTGCCGGAAGTGGTGGATGGCGCCGCGATTCTGTTCGACCCGTATGCGGTGGACCAGATGGTGCGTGCGCTGGCGGACCTGCTGTTGGATGCCGAGCTGCGCACCCGCATGGAGCGGCTGGGATTGCAGCGCGCGGCGCACTTCAGTTGGCAGAGGACTGCCCAGCGGACCCTGGAAGTTTTCTACGATGTGGCGGAGCGCGACACCGCGCAACGCGCCCCGGTTCGTTCACGGACTACTGTGCATCGATGAGCTTGCGCCACTTCAAGCCGGTGCTCCTGGTCCTGTTCGCCCAGGCTGTTTACCCGTCGCACGCGCAGACCGGGTTTCCGTTCTCGGCCTCGGAGATGTTGCACTATTCCATCAACTGGCCCAGCGGACTAAGCCTTGGCGAGGCGGCTTTGTCCGCGACCAAAGCGGGCGACGGTTGGAGCTTCACGGCTTCGGTGCAGGCGGGGTTACCTGGGTTCTCGATTTCCGATTTGTTCCACTCCAAGGTGACCGGCAACGAACTGTGCTCCACGGAATTCGAGCGCGACCTGACGCACGGCGGCAAACATACTATCGATAAAGTCACGTTCGACCAGGAGCAGCACACCGCCAAACGCACCACCACGCTGCCGGAGGGCGGCGGCAAGACCGATTTCGATACCCCCTCGTGCGCCCACGACGCCGTGGCGTTCGTGTGTCTAACGCGCCTGGAAATGGGGCAGGGCCGCATGCCGGCGGGCCAGCCGGTGTACTTCGGATCGTCCTATTCGGTGAGCCTGCAATATACCGGCGAGGAGGATCTGAAATCGCCGGGGACCGGTGGCAAGACCACCGTTACCGACAAAGTGGCGGGGTCGGTGAAGGGGCCGCAGTCGACGTTCCACTTCGAGATCTACTTCGCCCGCGATCCGCAGCGCACGCCGCTGGCCGTCCGTATTCCGACGAATCTGGGAACCATCGCTTTGGAGCTGGTGCGTTGAATGTGGGGTGGGGAGCGTTAGGGTGCCGTCCCGCGTACCGACCGCTGGCGCGCGCGGGTCTGCAATTGCGGCCGCGAACCGCGACCATGAAGGAGCGCCAATTCCTGGCTGGGACACGACGGTGGTGGTGCCCCGCTTACCGCTTGCTCACGCGCGCGGTTCCGAAATTAGTGCCCGGAGCCGCGATCGTGGAACGCCGATTCCCGGCTGGGACACGAAACTTGTGGTGCCCCGCTTACCGCTTGCTCACGCGCGCGGTTCCGAAATTAGTGCCCGGAGCCGCGATCGTGGAACGCCGATTCCCGGCTGGGACACGAAACTTGTGGTGCCCCGCTTACCGCTTGCTCACGCGCGCGGCTCCCAAATTGGTGCCCGGAGCCGCGACCGTGGAACGCCAATTCCTGGCTGGGACACGACGGTGCTGCCCCGCTTACCGCTTGCTCACGCGCGCGGCTCCGAAACTTTTGCACGGGGCCGCGACCGCGAAGGAGCGGTTGTCAATTCCTGGCAGGGACACCACACCAGGTCTTCCACAGCGGCGTCCGCTCCCTTACGGTCGCGGCTCCGTGTCGATGCTGAGCCGTGGCTTCATTTCGATGCTAAGCCGCGCGCGTAAGCAGGCGGGCGGACCGAATCACGCGGCCGGGGGGCTGGAATGCGCGTAGCATTTTTTTCGCCGCTGCCGCCGGCGCGCAGCGGGATCGCCGACTATTCCGAAGCGCTGATTGGGGCGCTTGGGCCGCTGGTGGACCTGGAAGTTTTCTCCGGCGCGGAGCAGACCTTCGATCCGGCGCGCTTCGATATCGCGCTGTACCACGTGGGCAACAACCCGTACCACGAATTCGTCTACGAGACCGCGCTGCGCCATCCCGGCGTGGTGGTGATGCACGAATCCAACCTGCATCACCTGATCGCCGGCATCACGATTAAGCGCGGCGATTGGGACGGCTACGTGAACGAGTGCGCATACCAGGGCGGACCGGAGGCGCGCGCGTTCGCCGAGCGGGTGCGGCGGCTGGAAGTGGGTCCGGATTACGAGGCGGTGCCGATGACCCGCCGCCTGCTGGAATCCGCACGCGGCGCGGTGGTACACAGCCGGTTCATGCAGGCGGAGCTGCGGGAGGCGGGCTTCGAGGGTCCGGCGGCGGTGATCCCGCACGGGGCCTGGATTCCGCAGGCCGACCGGCACGCTTTTCGCCACAAGCTGGGCCTGGATGAGCTGACGCCTCTGGTCGGCATCTTCGGGTTTCTGAAGCCTTACAAGCGGATTGCCGAATCCCTGCGCGCTTTCCGGCGGCTGCTGCGGCTGGCTCCCAACGTGAAGATGATTCTGGTGGGCGAGCCGCACCCCGATTTTCCGATCGAGCCGATGATCCGGTCGATGGGACTTTCGGCCAGCGTGCGCCTGTTGGGCTTCACGCCGATTGCGGATTTTGTGGGCTACCTGGCGGCTTGCGATATCGTGCTCAACCTGCGGTTCCCGACGGTGGGGGAAAGCTCCGGCACGCTGCTGCGGTCGCTGGGGCTAGGCAAGGCGGTGCTGGTATCGGAGATTGGTTCTTTCCAGGAATTTCCCGACGATGTGTGCCTCAAAGTTCCCCCGGGGCAGGGCGAAGAAGACTTGATTTTCGAGTACCTGAACCTGCTGGTGTCGCGGCCCGAAGTCTGCCAGGCGCTGGGCAACCGCGCGCGGGAATATGTGGCGCGGGAGTGCAACTGGGCGTCGGTGGCGCGGCGGTACGCGGATTTTCTGGAGGCCGTGGTGGAGGGGCGGGATTGGCCGCCGGAGGGTGCGCGGGAGGCGGCGAAGGAAGTTGAGCAGGATGTGCAACCGGAGGCGGAGACCGCGGCCGGCGCTGCTCCGCACGCTGACGCGGAACCGCTGCTGCCATATCTTGAAACCTGGGCCGTCAACCCGGAATCGCGCGCCTATCTGGAAACGCACCAGACGCGGCTGGTGAAGACGCTGGAAATGATTCCGCCCGGCGGCCCGTGCGACCGCATTTTGGAAATGGGCGCTTACCTGCAGATGACTCCCGCGCTGGCC
>CAWDOH010000039.1:0-47971 GCA_963803725.1 Bryobacterales bacterium
TGTTATGTCCTGTTGCTTCGTTCAGTTGCGTGTTAGCCCCGTCTGGTCGGCGCTGTAGTCCCAGGCCGCCGTTTCCTGCCGCACCGAATCCGGCAGCCATCCCGAGATCCGGTTGAGTAAGTTGCGGTAGCGTTCGTAGGCAATGATGTTACCAGGCGAGACGCCCGCCGACAGCAAACCGCGCAGAATTTCATTGAATGCTGCCGGAGAACTGACTATCTGCTCAATCCCGTTAGGATTGACTTTGATGCCCACCACATCGTCCGGCCCGAACAACTGCTTCCAGCCCGTCGCCGGATCGGGAGCACCGGTCAGTTCCTTCAACCCGGCCTGCACCATATTCTGGATCGGCTCAGTCTGGTACGCCATCTTGACGCTGGCTGCGCTATGTTTGATGCCGATCACCGAACCTGGATAGAGGCCCGGCATAGAATACCGGGTTTGCGGATAAGCGCCGCGGAATGTGGCTGTCAGCGCCGCCACTGTGGCGGCCTCGCCCGCTTTCCGGAATAATTCCCTGCGGGAAAAGAGACGGTTCTGCGTTCTCATGGTTCCCTCCTGAGGGCCGCTGCCCGGCAGTGCTGCCAGCCGGCGCGCCCAGTGCCTGTCCACCGATTTTATCCCATTACGATGCCGGCCCGGCGGCCGGGCCTTCGCGGTTCATCTCCTGCACGGCCTGCCAGACCGCCGGATCGACGGGCACTCCCAGCGCCAGATTCTCGGCTCGAATTTCGAGCGTGCGCTGCCCCGGATACCGGCAATCCACCGAAGCCACGATTCTGTCGGACATCTCCCGCGCCGCGCCCGCCGCTCCCAGCCCGTCCGGGTCCAGCGCCAGGAAGAATTGCGAAATGCCGGCCTCGCGTTCCGGGTCCTTGGGGATCTGGTGCGTCGCCAGCCCGCCCGAGAGCATCGCCGCAATCATATCCAGCACCAGCGCCAGCCCCGAGCCTTTCCAGTAACCGGCCGGCAAAGGCCGCTGCGAAGCCTCGATGGCCGCGGCGTCCCTCGTTAGGCGCCCCTCCGAATCGTAGCCGCCATCCACCGGCAGCCGTTCGCCGCGTTCGCGATAGGCCGCCAGCGCGCCGTACGAAAACTGCGACATCGCCATGTCCAGCACCACCGGCCCGCCGTCCCGCGGCACCGCCACCACCAGCGGATTGTTGCCCAACCGCGCCTCCGCCGACCCCCACTGCGGCATATTTGGCAGGGTATTGGTCCAACACACGCCGATGCAGCCCGCTTCGGCAGCCTGCCATCCGTAGCTGCCGCCGCGCATCCAGTGGGTGGTGTTCGCCAGCGCCACCGCGCCCACGCCGTGCTGCCGCGCCAGCGCCAGCGCCCGTTCCATACTGTGGTGCGCGTTCAGGTTGCCCGGACCGCTCCGGCCGTCCCAGCGCTCCAGCCCGCCATGGCCCGCCACCCGTTCCGGCGCGGCGTGAATGTCGATGCGCCCCGCGCGAATCATGCGCACGAATCGCGGGAATCGATTCAGCCCGTGCGTGTAGACGCCGTCCCGCGTGGTGTCCACAAACAGCCGTGCGCAGAGCAATGCGCGTTCCTCTTCGAAGCCCAGCCTGCGCAGCGCTCCGCCCACGGTTCGGTGCAGTTCCTCATACCCAATTCTGAGCATCTGAATCCATCAGGATATCCTGGACGCAGGAGGCAGCCCATGGCCCGTCCCGAAATTCGCGGCATCGTCCTCGAACCGGACATTGATGCTCCCATGGCCGGCGCCGAAGTTACCGTCGACTACCACGGCCCCGCGCGCCCTCGGCTGATGCCGTCTCCCCCCAATACCACCGTCGCCGTCAAGACCGGTGAAGACGGCCGGTTTACGGTCCACCCCGAGACTTTCGGCTTCTTCAATGTCCGCGTGAGAAAAGAAGGCTACACCGCCGCCGGGCCCACCGACGCGCTTCCCATCCCGAATCGCGCCTTTACTCTCACCCCTGGCGATCCGCTCCGCGAACTGCAATTCCTCCTCGCTCGCCCCGCCATAATTACCGGCCGAGTGGTGGACGCCGCCACTCATCAGCCCATCGCCAACCTGCGCCTGCGCGCCTCCCGCGCCGCCCACGTCCACGGCCACCGCGCCTTCTTCGGCGTCACCGGCGTCACCAATGCCGAGGGCCGCTTCTTTATCTCCTGTACCGCCGGCAATTGCGTGGTCGAAATCGGCCCGCAGATTGCCGGCCGCGACCGCGTCCACACCACCTTCAGCAGCGCCAGCCTGGACACCGTGGATTACGACTACGAGCACACCTTCTGGCCCGGCGGTGGCGACCGGCCAGCCGCCCTTCCCGTCGCCGCCCCAGCCGGCCAAACCCTCGATATCGGTCTGGTCCCCGTACGCAAGGTCCCCTACTACCGTCTGCTCGTGCAAGTTCCCTCAGCCGGTTGTGACCCCGGTGACACGCTCACCCTCCACGAGTATTGGATCGGCCCCGAAGGCCACCGGAACACCACGCACCTGGCCTCCCAAATCCCCTGTGGCACAGACCTGCTGGTCACCGGCTTCGCCCCCGGAGCCTATCGCCTGATCGTCCATAACCACCAGCGCCCGGCGAGCCGCCGTACTGCGTCCGTGCCCTTCGTCATCGCGGGCCAGAACGTAGAGATTACCGCCGCGCTCCAGCCCGCCATTACCCTCGAAGGCCAGTTCGTCCTGGATCACGGCGCCCCCGCCCACCCCGATTTCCCAACCTTCCCCGTTCCCGGCCTGCACCCGATCGGAGGCATCCCCTTCGCCGACGTCGCTATGTCCGGCCAAGTCGATGCCGATGGCCGCTTTCGCATTGTGGGTCTGCCCGCCCTGGACCACCACGTCGATCCATCGCTGCCCGATGACCGCTTCTACATCAAGGAAATCCGTTGCAACGGCGCGCTCGTTCGCGATGCCATCCTCCCCATGGAGCAACCGTCCCCATCTCACTCCCTGACCTTGCTCCTGGGCGGCCACCCCGCCACCGTAACCGGCACCGTCACTGATGGCGGCCAACCCGCCGCTGCCGCGTACGTCGTCGCCGCGCCCTGGCCGCTGCCCACGAACCGGTTCTTCCAACCGGCCGTACGGTCCTCAACTGCCGACGCCCGCGGCCGTTTTCGGATCAACCTCCGGGCAAGCTCGAACAGGCCTTAGCCGCCGCTCCCCAAGTGCAGCTCTCGGCCGCGTCGATGCCAACCCTCAGTCTCGCCCTGGTCGAGGTGAGGTAGCGCCCGCTCAGCCCTGGCGCCGGCGCCGCGGGTGATTCTCCATCCGCACTCCCGAATGCTCGGGCAAGCCCAAAGTGCCGGCCGCCAGCTCAATGCTCGCGAGCAGGGCGAGATCCGCGTCTGGAATCTCCGCCAGCAACGGCTCAGCGGCTTGCCCCGAACGGTCGCCTGCCCAGTAAAGGGCCGAACGGTAGGCGTGGCACGAAGGCCAGAACACCAGCGGCGCCACATTCGGATCGCTCGCGTCCGTGTCTTCCCGGTACAGCCGGTGCGTTTCGGCCAGCAGATCCCGGACACCGGAAGGATCGCCCTGGCGGGCCGCCATCGTGGCCGCCAGCAACCGGTTGGCGCTCAGCGAACCGGAGCTGCCGAAGCCCCACCCGCCCGGGCCGCCCTCTGGAGCCTGTGGAGCGGGACGCCGCTCTGCAAAGAGGCTCTCGATGCCCAGAGGATAGATCCTGGCGCCCTCCGCCACGTCCGGGCGCTCGCGCAGGATCGCCTCCACCTGGTCCGCCGGCTTGAGCGCGCGCAGCACGCTCAGGATCTCGAACAGATGCGAGTCCCGTGTCGAATGCAGTTTCACATCGTGACCGAAGCTGGCATTCGTCGGCCGGTCGGGGTCGGTTTCGAGGGCGTGCAGAATCTCATCCAGCCAGATTTCCTGCTCGGCGGCCTCCAGCTTTCGCCAATGCCGGGAAAACAACCGGAAAAAGTCGTTTTCGGCGCGGTGGCCCTGGTGGGGATCTACGCTCTTTCGAAGCGCCCGCCAGCGTTCGCGTGCGGCCGCCATAGCGCGCCGCTGCACCGCCGGATCGGGCGCCCAATCCACCACGGCTTGCGCCCCGCCCATCTCGTAATGCAGATCCTCCAGCAAGCCCAATGCATTTTCGAAGTCTCCGCTCCACGCCAGGGATCTCACCAGCGTCGTGCCGGCCATACGGCGCGACCAGCCATGGCCGCCCGGCGGCAACTTGCGGAACAGGGCGACCGCCGCCAACGGATCGGCATATGCCCCCAGCCGTACTGCTTCGTGCAGCACATACTCCGTCTCGTGAGCTGGCAGATTCAGACCGTCGGCCGCCGCCACCCCTTCGCCAAACACCTGACGGGCGGCCTCGATATCCATCGCCGCGAGCACCCGCGCCGCATGCAGCAAAGCCATGGCCCGGACCAGCGCTTCGCGGTCTCTCGCCAATTCAACGGCCCGTTTCACCAGCGCAAATGGCATCGGAGTACAACCCGCCTCAATTCTATTTCGGCCGCCAGCCCGCAAGGTAGTCCCGCTGAGGCCCTTGAAAATCGGCGCCACTTAGTCCCGCAGAATGTGAGCCTTATGCATTTGCAGCCCCCCTCCCATCGCCCTGGCCCGACTCGCGCCGCGGAACCGAGCAAACCTAAAGCATTCGCAAAACCCACGGGCCTCGATTGCCTTTGCTTCCCGACGCTTAGCGGAAACAGGCCGCGTCCGGCCCGGTATGCCATGGTACACCTTGGATGAGTGAAGCCATGTGCCTATCGCAACCCAATCCCGGCGCATCCTTCCCGAGCCACCCGTCTCCTCCGCTTCCAGCCCAGCAGCCACCAAAATTACCGGACGAACCCATTTGGTATCCCAGCCGCAATCAAATCCGCCACCCAGCCGCTCGCGCTCGTGCGGCTCCGGCCCAGACTGCGCAAATTACCGATCGAACCCATTTACGACGCTCAACCGAAATCAGGCCGCCGCTTTGGCTCCGCCGCGAGCGAACCCGCCCCAAGCCGCCCGCCAGCGCGCTTCCAACCCGCAGCCCCAAAATTACCGAACGAACCCATTCGGCGTCCCACCCGCAATCATATCCGCCCCCTGCGGCTCCGACCAGCAGCCGCAACATTTACCGAACGAACCCATTTGTGCGGCTCAGCCGCAATCAAATCCGCCACTTACCCTCACTCCGCACAAACCCGCCCCAGCCGCCGCCCCGAAGCGCTTCCGGCCCGCAGCCGGCAAATTACCGAACGAACCCATTTGCGCGCCTCAACCGCAACCAAATCCGCCACTTACCGTCGTTCCGCCCGAACCCACCGCAGGCCGCCTGCCCGTTTCCAGGCCCGCGGGCGGCAATTTACCGAACGAACCCATCCGGACCCCTCAACCGCAATCAAGTCCGCCACTTACCCTCGCCCCGCACGAACCCACCGCAGACCGCCCGCCAGCGCGCCTCCGGCCCCCAGCCGCCAAATTACCGAACGAACCCATTCCGCGCCCCAACCGCAATCAAATCCGCCACTTACCCTCGTTCCGCACGAACCCACCGCAGCCGCCCGCCAGCGCGCCTCCGGCCCGCGGCCAGCAAATTACCGAACGAACCCATTCGGCGCCTCAACTGCAATCAAATCGGCCACTTACCGTCGCTCCGCACGAACCCACCGCAGCCGCCCGCCAGCGCGACTCGGCCCGCAACCAGCAAATTGCCGAACGAACCCATTTGCGCGCCTCAACCGCAACCAAATCCGCCACTTACCCTCGTTCCGCACGAACCCACCGCAGACCGCCCGCCAGCGCGCCTCCGGCCCCCAGCCGCCAAATTACCGAACGAACCCATTCCGCGCCCCAACCGCAATCAAATCCGCCACTTGGCTCCTCTCCCAACGAACCCGCAATGACCCACCGAAACCCACCCCCGCCGCGTAGTACAATATTGCTTTATGCAATCATCCGCCTTTGCCGGGCATCGTCATCATCGCCACGCCCACTTTCGAGCGGCGGCGTAATTCGTACTTCCAGCCAGGAATTGGAAAGGACGCCCGCTGCGGGGTGCCCAACTTTGGGCCCGGCGGGCTTTTTTATTGCGCGCGCGATGAACCTCGATTTTCAAAAGTCCGGCGGCCTGGTCACCGCCGTCATCCAGGACCACGCCACCAGCCGCGTCCTCATGGTCGGCTACATGAACGAAGCGGCCTTCCGCCTCACCGTCGAAACCGGCTTCGCTACCTTCTATAGCCGCTCCCGCCAGAAGCTCTGGCTCAAAGGCGAAAGCTCCGGACACCGCCTGGTCGTCAAGGAGATCTCCGCCGATTGCGACCTCGACACCGTCCTCCTCAAGGTCGACCCCCTCGGCCCCGGCGTTTGCCACGAGGGCTACCAGAGTTGCTTCTTCCGCAAACTCGAAAACGGCGCCTGGCAGGTTTCCGAGCCGCGCGCCTACGATCCCGCGGCGGTCTACGGGAGCCGCCCGTGAACCTCAAGCTCGGCATCCCCAAAGGCAGCCTCGAAAACGCCACCATCGACCTCTTCCGCCGCGCCGGCTTCACCATCACCACCTCCACCCGCTCTTATTTCCCCGCACATCGACGATCCCGAAATCGAGTGCATGCTCATCCGCGCCCAGGAAATGGCCCGCTACGTCGAGGACGGCATCCTCGATGCCGGCCTCACCGGCCGCGACTGGATCGAGGAAATGGAAGCCAGCGTCATCGCCGTCGCCGACCTCATCTACGCCAAGCAAAGCTTCGGCAAAGTCCGCTGGGTCCTGGCCGTCCCCGAATCCTCCGCCTTCCGCTCGGTCCACGACCTGGAAGGCAAAATCATCGCCACCGAACTCGTCGCCACCACTCGCCGCTACCTGGCCGCCCACGGCGTCTCCGCCAAAGTCGAGTTCAGTTGGGGCGCCACCGAAGTCAAGCCGCCCGTCCTGGCCGACGCCATCGTCGAAGTCACCGAAACCGGCTCTTCCCTGCGCGCCAACAAGCTCAAAATCATCGACACGGTGCTCGAGTCCAACACCCAGTTGATCGCCAACCCGCGCTCCTGGGAGGACCCTGCCAAGCGCCGCAAGCTGGAAGACATGCGCATGCTGCTCCAGGGCGCCATCAACGCCCTCGGCAAGGTCGGCCTGATGCTCAATGTGCACCGCGATTGCCTGCAGCCCGTTCTCGCCGTGCTGCCCGCGCTCAAGCGCCCCACCATCTCGCACCTCAGCGACGAAGAGTGGTTCGCCGTCAACACCATCCTCGATGAGTCCACCGTGCGGGACATCATCCCGCGTCTCAAACAGGCGGGCGGAGAGGGCATCGTCGAATACCCGCTCAACAAAATCGTTCTGTGATGCGCATTCTCGACCGCCAATCCGTTAGCCGCTTGCTGGCCCGCCGCGGCGCCCGCATGGCGGAGGCCGAAGCCGTGGTCCGTCCGATCCTCGATGCCGTGCGCCGTCGCGGCGATCGCGCGCTCCTCGAATACGCCCGCCGCTTCGATGGCTTCACCGGCCGGTCCGTGCGCGTCCCCGAAAAAGACCTGCGCGCCGCCCAGCGCTCCCTCACCCCCGAATTCCGCGCCGCCGTCGAAACCGCCGCCCGCAACATCCGCGCCTTCGCCGAACGCCAGACGCCCAGGGAATGGGCGCGCGAGCTGCAGCCCGGCCTCCGCACCGGCCAGATCGTCCGTCCGCTCGATACCGTCGGCGCCTACATCCCCGCCGGCCGCTACCCGCTGCCCTCTACGCTGATGATGACCGTCATCCCCGCGCAGGTCGCCGGCGTTCCCCACATCTGCGTGGCCTGTCCCAAGCCCGTCCCCGAAGTCCACGGCACCGCGTCCCTGCTCGGCGTGAGCCAGTTCTTCCAAATGGGCGGCGCGCAAGCCATCGCCGCCTTCGCCTTCGGCACCGCGACGGTCCCGCGCGCGGACCGCATCGTCGGCCCCGGCAACATCTACGTCGCCGCGGCCAAGAAGATCCTGGCCGGCGAAGTTGGCATCGATTTCGTCGCCGGCCCCACCGAAATCCTGATCATCGCCGCCACCGGCGACCCGTGCCAGATCGCCGCCGACATGCTGGCACAGGCCGAACACGATGTGGACGCCTCCGCCATCCTGCTGACCACCTCCAAACGCCTGGCCGCCGCAGTCGCCAAGGAGGTCGATCGTCAACTGGCCTCCCTGCCTACCGCCGCAGTGGCTCGTAAATCCATCGCCCGCAACTCCGCCATCATTATGGTGCGCTCGCTGGCCGACGCCATCGAGGCCGCCAACCAGTTCGCCCCCGAGCACCTCAGCATTCCGGACCGCTCCCTGCTTCCCGCCGTGAGGCACGCCGGCAGCGTCTTCATCGGTCCCTACAGCCCCGAAGCCGCGGGCGACTACGCCGCAGGCCCCAACCACGTCCTCCCCACCGCCGGCGCCGCACGCATCCGTGGCGGCCTGAGCGTCGCTGATTTCCTGAAGGTGATCTCTTTCCAGGAACTGTCCCCCGCCGCCCTGGCCCGCTCAGCCCCAGCCATCACCACCCTGGCCCGCGCCGAAGGCCTGGAAGCCCACGCCCGCTCCATCGAGGTGCGCCTCGCATGAGGCGGCCAACCAACCCCGACGCGGAGACGCCGAGACCCGCATCAAGGAAGACGCCCGCCCGCGTCTGTCCCCACACCCCACGCCCTCGACTCATATCCCCCACCAACCCCAAAAGCCTGACGCAGGAGGTGATGCCCTCTGGGACCGAAGGCGCGGAGAAGACATCCGCGGTGAAAGCTACGCCCACCCTCGTCCGTCCTCCTGCCCCGCGCCCTCGACTCTGGTTTTCTCCGCGCCTTGGCCGCGCCCTCCGCGTCTCTCCGGAAACTCCGCTCCCTCTGCGACCTGTCCTTACCTTGGGTCTTCTCCGCGTTTGCTCCGCGTCTCCGGCCGAGGGCACCCCCCGCGTCGAATGGGCCCCGCCCTTGGCCTGTCGGGAGTTTCCTCGCCCCGAGAACATCGACACCAGTCGATGCCTGTGCTCCGTGGTGAAAACCACGCCCGCCCGTGTGCGTCCCCCTGCCCCAGGCCCTCGATTTTGGTTTTCTCCGCTTCTTCCTCCGCCCCTCCGCGTCTCCGCGTCAAGGACTGCCCGCACCCACGTCTGTCCCCTTGCCCCGATCCCTCCCTCTTGGTCTTCTCCGCGCTTTCTCCGCCCCCTCCGCGTCTCCGCGGTGTGGACGACGCCGGCAGAGGTGCTCCCATGAAGCCCCCCAAAGGCGCCATCAAGCCGCGCCCGGCCGTTATCGCCATGGCGCCCTACTCCCCACCCACCGGCGGACGCGCCGGCAAGCTCCGCCTCGATTTCAACGAGAACACCGTCGGCTGTTCCCCCCGCGTCATCGCCCGCCTGCGCGAGTGTCTCGGCGAAGCCACCGAGGCCGCCTCCGGCCTCACCATCTACCCCGAGTACCTCTCCGCCAAAGAAACCATCGCCCAATACTTCCAAGTCGCGCCCGAGCAGTTCCTCTTCACCAACGGCACTGACGAGGCCATCCAGGTCTTCATCAACACCTACGTGGATGCCGGCCAGGAAGTCCTGCTCCTCAAGCCGGCCTACGCTATGTACCGCTTCTACGCCGAGTCGGCCGGCGCGGTCCTCACCGAGGTCGAGTACCCGCCGCCGGAAATGGATTTCCCGCTGCAGGCCGTGCTCGACGCCATCACCCCCGCCACCCGCGCCGTGCTCCTGGCCAACCCCAGCAATCCCACCGGTACCGGTCTATCGCTGGTGGGCATCGAACGCATCCTGCACCGCGCCCGCCGCGCCGCGGTCCTGGTGGACGAGGCTTATTACGAATTCTCAGGCATCACCGCGCTCACCGAAATCGAGCGCGTGCCCAACCTGTTCGTCTGCCGCACGTTTTCCAAAGTCTTCGGCATGGCCGCCATGCGTCTGGGCTGCCTGTTTTCCCACGCTGCCAATATCGCCCTGCTGCACAAAGTGCAGTCGCCCTACAGCGTCAACTCGCTGGCCATCCTGGCGGCCCAGGCGGCCGTCGAAGACACCGCTTACGTCGAAAGCTACGTCACCGAGGTGCTGGCCGCCCGCGAACTGCTATGCGTCGGCCTGGAGCGCCTCGGCATCCCCTTCGTGCCCAGCTCCGCCAATTTCGTGCTGGCCCGCGTCGGCACCCGCGCCATCGAAGTGCGCGACGCCTTGCGCGCGCGCGGCATCCTGGTTCGCGACCGCAGCTACGAAATCCCCGGCGCCGTCCGCATGACCGTGGGCACACGGGAGCAAACGCGCCGCCTGCTGGACGCGCTCGAAGAAATCTGGACCTCATGAAACAAGCCAACCCTTCCCAGCAACCCCTTCTCATCTTCGACATGGATGGTGTGCTGGTCGATGTCACTGAATCCTATCGCGAAACCATCGCACGCACCGTGGAGCATTTCACCGGCCACAACGTCAGCCGCCAGGCCATTCAGGAGTTTAAGAATGTGGGCGGCTGGAATGACGATTGGCAGCTCTCCCACCACATCGTCAGCAGCGCCGGCCTGGATGTCCCGTTCGAGAGCGTCAAGACCCATTTCCAAACTCTCTTCCACGGCGTCAACGGAATCCCCGGCCTGATACTTCGCGAGCGCTGGGTCGCCTACCCTGGCATGCTCGAACAGCTCAGCCGGCGTTTCCGTTTCGCTCTCTTCACCGGCCGCCCGAAGGAGGAAGCCCAACTCACCCTCGACCGCTTCGCCCCCGAGCTGACCTTCGATCCCATCGTCGGCATGTACGAAATCGAAAACCACAAGCCCGCCCCCGATGGCCTGCTGCGCATTCTCCGCTCGTATCCCGATTCAGCCGCCTATTACATCGGCGACACCATCGACGATGCCCGCGCCGCCCGTGCCGCGGTGGTCCCTTTCATCGGCATCGCCGCGCCCGATAGCCCCCTTCACCAGGAGCTGGTCTCGATCTTCCAGGATCAGGGCGCCCGCGCCATTCTCGGCGACATCAATTACCTTCCCGAGGTCTTTGGCGAATGAGAAGCGCCCAGGTCCGCCGCGATACCAAGGAAACCCGCATCGCCGGATCTCTGCGCATCGAAGGCCGTGGCCGTTACGAAATCTCCACCGGCATCCGCTTCCTGGATCACATGCTGGAGTTGTTCGCGAAGCACGGCGGCTTCGATCTGAAACTCGCCGCCGATGGCGACCTGGACGTGGACCAACACCACACCGTGGAAGACACCGGCATCGTGCTCGGCCAGTTGTTCTCCCAGGCCCTCGGCGATCGCCGCGGCATCAACCGCGCCGGCTATTTCGTCCTTCCCATGGACGAGACCCTGGCCGTGGTGGCGCTCGATCTGGGCGGCCGGCCCGCGCTGGTCTACAAGGACCTGGTTCGCGTGCGCCTCGTCGGCGATCTGCAAACCGAGCTGGTGGAGGATTTCTTCGGCGGCTTCGTCAACCACGCGGGCGCCAATCTGCACGCCAAGGTGCTGTACGGCCGGTCGAGCCATCATAAGATCGAGGCCCTCTTCAAGTGCTTCGCGCGGGCCATGAAGTATGCCTGCTCGAAAGACGCGCGGCTCAAGGACCAGTTGCCCTCTACCAAGGGGCTGCTATGATCGCCATCCTGGATTACGGCGCTGGCAATCTGCGGTCGGTGGAAAACGCCCTGGCCGAAATCGGCTGCTCGTACACGCTGGCGCACGATGCCGAAGCCCTGCGCGGCGCATCCAAAATCCTGCTGCCCGGCGTGGGCCATTTCGGGCAGATGATGCATGCGTTGAACGATGCCCGTGGGCTGCGCGGCGCCCTGCTGGAGCGGATCGCCGCCGGCGTCCCGTTCCTGGGAATCTGCCTCGGATTGCAGGCGCTCTACGAGTGCAGCGAAGAAGCTCCCGAAGTCAGCGGCCTGGCGCTCTATCCGGGCACGGTGCGCCGCTTCCCGCCGAACGCCCGTGTGCCGCACATGGGCTGGAACCAACTGGAGGTCCGTCCCGAGTCGCGGCTGTTCCGCGGAGTGCCGCGAGCGCCCTTCGTCTATTTCGCGCACAGCTTCTACGTCCCACCGTCAGAGCGCGCCTCCGCGCTCTGCATCTATGAGTTGCCCTACACCGCGGCCCTCGAATGCGCCAATGTCTTCGGCGTGCAATTCCACCCCGAGAAATCCGCCGCCGCCGGCCTGCGGGTCGTTCGCAACTTCGTGGAGCTGCCGTGCTAACTTTGCCGCCATCTCCCACGGCCGGCGGGGCGGCCGCGGCGCGAATTCCGACCGGCGCCGCACCTGCTGTGCCAGCCGTTTCTAGCCACCTGGCTGTCGAATCGGGCCGTCGGCGACCGGGCAGCCGCGCGGCCGTCGCGCCACCCACGGCGCCAGCCGCGGCGCGAATTCCGACCGGCGCCGCGCGCGCTGTGGCAGCCGCTTCCAGCCACCTGGCGGTCGAATCGGGCCGTCGGCGATCGGGGAGCTGCGCGACCGCCGCGCCAGCCCCGCCGCGAATTCCGACCGGCGCCGCACGCGCTGTGGCAGCCGCTTCTAGCCACCTGGCGGTCGAATCGGGCCGTCGGCGATCGGGGAGCTGCGCGACCGCCGCGCCAGCCCCGCCGCGAATTCCGACCGGCGCCGCACCTGCTGTGGCAGCCGTTTCCAGCCACCTGGCGGTCGAATCCGGCCGGCGGCGATCGGGGAGCTGCGGGACCGCCGTGCCAGCCGCGGCGCGAATTCCGACCGGCGCCGCACGCGTTGTGCCAGCCGCAACTAGCCACCTGGCGATCGAATCCGGCCGGCGGCGACCGGGCAGCTGCGCGACCGTCGCGCCGGCCGCGGCGCGAAATCCGACCGACGCCGCACGTGCTGTGCCAGCCGTTTCTAGCCACCTGGCGGTCGAATCCGGCCGGCGGCGATCGGGCAGCCGCGGGACCGCCGTGCCCGCCGCGGCGCGAATTCCGACCGGCGCCGCACGCGCTGTGGCAGCCGCTTCCAGCCACCTGGCGGTCGAATCGGGCCGTCGGCGATCGGGGAGCTGCGCGACCGCCGCGCCAGCCCCGCCGCGAATTCCGACCGGCGCCGCACCTACTGTGGCAGCCGTTTCCAGCCACCTGGCGGTCGAATCGGGCCGTCGGCGATCGGGGAGCTGCGGGACCGCCGTGCCAGCCGCGGCGCGAATTCCGACCGACGCCGCACGCGCTGTGCCAGCCGTTTCCAGCCACCTGGCGGTCGAATCCGGCCGGCGGCGATCGGGCAGCTGCGCGA
The DNA here is from genome assembly GCA_963803725.1 of Bryobacterales bacterium. GTDB lineage: Bacteria > Acidobacteriota > Terriglobia > Bryobacterales > Bryobacteraceae > JOPF133. The sequence goes on from CAWDOH010000039.1 coordinate 13,182, forward strand.
CCGCCGCGCCGGCCGCGCCGGATCTCCGCCCTGCCGGCGCGGCGCACGCGCAGGAACCGGTATGCTAGCCAAGCGCATCATTCCCTGCCTGGATGTCACCGCCGGCCGCGTAGTCAAAGGCGTCCACTTCGTCAACCTGCGCGATGCCGGCGACCCAGTGGAACTGGCCGCGCGCTACAACACCCAGGGCGCCGATGAACTGGTCTTCCTCGATATCACCGCCTCCAGCGACGCTCGCGACATCATGGCCGGGGTGGTCGCCCGCACCGCCCGGCAGGTCTTTATCCCGCTGGCCGTGGGCGGTGGAATCCGCTCCGTGGCGGACGCCCGCCGCATCCTGCTTTCGGGCGCCGACAAGGTCTCGGTGAACACCGCCGCCGTGCGCCGTCCCGAGCTGATTGCCGAACTCTCCCGCGAATTCGGCGCCCAAGCCGTGGTGCTGGCCATCGACGCCCGACGCCGCGAAGCCGGTCCCGCGGGCCCCTGGCGCGTCTTCACCCGCGGCGGCCGCGATCCCGAACCGCTCGATGCTGTCGAATGGGCCGCCCGCGGCGAGGCGCTCGGCGCCGGCGAAATCCTGCTCACTTCCATGGACACCGATGGCGTGCAGGAAGGCTTCGATTGCCGCCTGACCCGCGCCGTCTCCGAGGCCACCCACATCCCCGTGATCGCATCGGGCGGCGCGGGCAAGCCCGAGCATTTCGTCCGCGTGCTCACCGAGGGCGCCGCCGATGCAGCCCTGGCCGCCTCTATCTTCCACTACGGCACCTATACCGTGCATCAGCTCAAGGAAGAACTCGACCGCCACGGCGTTCCGGTGCGGATGACGCCATGATTTTCCCCTGCATCGACCTGATGGAGGGCAAAGTGGTGCAGCTCATCCAGGGCCGGGAAAAGGCCTTGGAGGGCGGCTCTCCCGAAGAAATGCTGCGGCGTTTCGCGGCCTTCCCGGAAATCCAGGTGATCGACCTGGATGCCGCCATGGACCGCGGGTCGAACGACGCCCTGGTGCGCCTGCTGGCCTCGCGTGCCGCCGCGCGCGTGGGCGGTGGTGTGCGCTCGGTGGAACGCGCGCAGGCCGTCATCGGGCAGGGCGCCCGCAAGGTCATCGTAGGCACCGCGGCGTTCGACCCAGCCGGCATCCGCCGCGAGTTTCTGGCCACGCTGCGCGATGCCGTCGGCCGCGAGCGGCTGGTTGTGGCGCTCGATTCCAAAGCCGGCCGCATCGTGGTGAAGGGCTGGCGCGAATCCACCGGACTGGCCGCCGAAGCGGTGGTGGCGGAGTTGGAACCCTACTGCGCCGGTTTCCTCTGTACCTACGTCGACCAGGAGGGCATGTTGCGCGGCACCGACCTGGACTGGTTCCGCCGCCTGCGCGCCGCGACCCCGCTGGAACTCACCGCCGCCGGCGGCATCACCACCCTGGACGACGTCCGCGCCCTGCGTGACATGGGCGTCCATGCCGCCCTCGGCATGGCCATCTACACCGGCCACCTGAGCCTGGAGGAATTGGCCGCGCTGGCCTGAGGCGCATTCAATGTTTCGGCGGTGGTGCGGGGAGAGGCACGTCCAGCAGGGATTGCCGCAAGCTGCGCGCCAACCGCTAGCGCCGCTGCCCCGGATGAAGACCAGCATCCGAACTGGCGCCGGGCGCGAATCGGGCCACCCGGTCGTCCAGCGTCGCCCGGCCGTGTTCGACCGAGCCGGGATGGGTATCGACCTTACCGAAGATGAACCTAAATCCGGCGGTTGCGGCCCCCCGGAGCGGGCAGCGGTCGTGCGCTGCAACCAGTTGCAGGTAAACCGGTTGTCACCGGGAAGGTGATCTGCGCCGCAGTTGGAAATTGGTGGCGCTAATGACCCTACGAGGCGGGTGGAAGGCTAACTGCCGGATTTAGGATGAAGGAGGCTGGGACTGTTCCCGAGAGGGGACCGAAGCGACAGTCGCGAGAAGAGCCACTGCCGCAACCGGAATGAGGCGCATTCCATTCGGTGCTGTACGTTAAATATTGCCTGGCCTCGCCGCGATGAGCGTGCTGGGCCGTCCCATCGTCCGCCGCGGGGCCGGCCACGGTAGAATCGGCTGGGAGGAGCGAAACGCGAATGACTTTTCCAGGCACCACCCTGACAGCGGGCTTTGCGCCGGCCGCCGCGCCGCGGCGCGAGCAGGCCATCCATACGGATACGGAAGGATTGGATGCGAGCGAAGTAAAGATACCGGTCTCCGATGGCGAACTGCCGGCGTACTGCGCGCGGCCGTCCAAGGGCGAGCGGTTCCCGGTGGTTCTGGTGGTGCAGGAGATCTTCGGGGTCCACGAATATATCCGCGACGTCTGCCGGCGGCTGGCCAAGCTGGGGTACCTGGCGATCGCTCCGGAGTTGTACGCGCGGCAGGCGGATGTCTCGGCGATGACCGATATCCAGGAGCTTTTAACCAAGGTGGTCCCGCGGGTGCCGGATGGCCAGGTGATGTCCGACCTGGACGCCGCAGTGGAGTACGCGGTGGCCGAAGGCAAGGGCGACCCCGCGCGGGTGGGTATCACCGGTTTCTGCTGGGGCGGACGCATCGCCTGGCTCTACGCCGCGCACAACCCGCGGTTGCGCGCCGCGGTGGCGTGGTACGGCCGGCTGGTGGGACCTACCGATCCGCTGCATCCGCGCCACCCCCTGGATGTGGCCGCGGCGCTGCATTGCCCGGTGCTCGGCTTGTACGGCGGCAAGGATGCATCCATTCCGCTGGAGACCATCGAGCAGATGCGCACCGCGGCCGCTGCTGCCGGGAGGCCGGTGGAGATCGTGGTGTATCCCGATGCGGGACACGCCTTCCACGCCGACTACCGGCCCAGTTACCACGCGGCTTCGGCCGAGGATGGCTGGCAGCGCCTGACGCGTTTCTTCGCCGGGCTTCTTAGCGCTTCGTGAGGCGGAAGCGGCGCGGCGGCTGCAATTCGCCGATCATGTCTGCCATAAGGCCGATCGTGTCTGCCGATAAGAATGCGAGAGAGATCGGACCTCAGTTAGAAGCGCCTGATTTGAATTTGAGTTACATTTGAGCTTGTTCTTTGCGCGTCTATTGGGAGAACGGTGAAAAATGCTGGATATCAATGCGCTCAAAAAAGCAGTTGCGGGCGAATATGCGGCCATTCGGCGCATCACTCGTCTGGAACCACAAGGGGACAAGATATTTCCTCCTACTTATGAAGGCGGCGAGTACGCGGAAGAGCCTCGACAGGTCGTGGTCGAGGGTCAGGACGGGCCCAAGGTAAGTACGGTTGAAACAGTTTTGCTCGACTCGGTGCAGTCGCAGGCAAATCGCATGGAATTGGCGCTGCTACGCGCTTACGACGGTGGAAGGATCAAGATGCCGATGCTCCAGGTGGACTTTGCGGGGGGCGACAGCGATCCGATCCTGGCCGAGATTGGGCGAATCACCGCACTGGAAGCGCCGCACCGGGTTTGCGACGCGATCTTCCGCGATTCGGTCTACGCCACCGGCGAGCCGTTCCGCAAAGCGGGACCAGGGGCGGCGATTAACACTGCGAAAGCGGCGGCGGCGACCCCGATTTTCGAACTGTGTCCGACCGCCCTGCTGTTCGGCTTCTGGGATTCGACCGGGCCACGAGGAGGAATGGGCGCAAAAGTTCAGCGTGCGATTGTATCGGAGATCGTAGGGTATGAAAAGGTAAATGGCAAACGCACGTCCAGCCGCATCGATCCACTGCAAATTGAGAATAACGTGGATATCTATAGCGGGCCGAACAGCGGTTGGACTTTTGAGCAAGGAGAAGCTCAAAAAGACAGTAATGGCAAACCAATCAAGCTGAAGCCGTCCGAGATCAATCACGGCAATATCGTGCCTTCCTTTCGGCATGAAGACAAGACCACGCGGAAGACCGTTCTCAACCACGGCGGCGTGACCATCGCTTACGCCGTGCAGCACACGGTGCTTTCTCTGGCCGCGCTTCGGCGATTGCGCTTTCCTCTGAAAGGCCAATACAGCGCGGCTCTGGATGACGCCGCCCGGACGGTGCTGGCGGCGCTTGGTCTGGCTGCGATCCGTCTGCTGGATGTGGACGGATACGATCTGCGCTCGCGCTGCCTGCTGGACGGCAAGCCGGGCACCATGGAATTCGTCGGGCGCGGGGAGAAGAAGCCTTTCGAATTGGATGCCCCCTGCGCTTCTGAGATCCTGGCGCAAGCTGCCGAGGCGGCGAAGGACCTGGGTTTACCTTGGCCTGAACAACCGGTTATTCTGCGGCCATCCCCCGACCTGAGCAAGCTGGTGGTGGAAAGCCGCAAGCGATCCATGAGCGCCAGCGCGGGAGCGTAACCGTGCTCGCCCTACGGGTTACTTATCTCACCGGGCGGGTGTATTCCGCCATCTTCGAGGACGGCGATGAGAAATTGGAGCCGGAGTGGCCTCCTCATCCTTCGCGGCTGTTTTCCGCGCTGGTCTCAGCCTGGGGAGAAGGCGGTGCGGAGGAGGAGTTGCGTCCGGCGCTGGCGTGGATCGAAGAACAGCCAGCTCCGAGAATCTATGCCGGGAAACACAGCCCGCGGAAACTGGTGCAGGCCTTTGTCCCGGTAAACGATTCGCGAACGTTGCCGGAAGACCGCCCACGCAAGCCTCGCACTTTTCCTTCGGCGTGGCTGTCTCATCCCGACGTTTATTTTGTCTGGGAAGCGGAACCTCCCCACGAGACCGCCGCGGCACTGGACCGGATTCTCAGAAGGACCAGTGCGCTGGGGCATTCTTCGAGCCTGGTGGCAGTCGAGATCGCGGATCAGTTGCCGGTTGCCGGTGTTACGGTCTGGAATCCGGGGGCGGCGGAAGGCGCACGCATGCGCGTCGCCTATCCGGGGCGGCTTCGCGACTTGGAAGAACGATACCAGCGATTTCAGAAGGACCCGGTCAAGACCAACCGGCCGCCGCCGGGCAGGACGACGCGATATGCCACGGCGGCCGCGCCACGGCCGCCGTGCGTACAAGGAATCTTCGATCAAATGATCGTCCTGCGGCGGGACGACGGGCCGAGAGGATCGCTGCGCTCCACCCTGAGTGTGTTGACTGCGCTGCGCGGAGCGATCCAAAAACTGGCGCCCGATCCGGTCCCCGAATGCTTGAGCGGACATGCGCCCGGAAGCACTGCGGAGAATCCGGCGCGCAGCGAGCGGCCGCACATTGCGCTGGCGCCGCTACCTTTTATAGGGTCGCCGCATGCCACCGGAGACATCCTGGGCGTGGCGGTGCTGGTTCCGAAAACGCTGAGCGATTTCGAGCGCGCGGAGTGCTGGAAGGTAATCGGTTCGATCAACGAATTGCAGATGCCTTGGGGGCACTGGACCGTTTCGCTGGCGGATGCGGAGGAAAGGCGGCATTCGCTGGAAACCAGGACTTGGACGCGGCCGCATACGGTGTGGTCCACGGTGACGCCCTTCGTGTTTGACCGCTACCCGAAGGATCCGTTTGGTGAGGAGGCGGAGGAAGTGGTGCGAGTGGCGTTCGGCCGGATCGGACTGCCCGCGCCGTGCGAAATCGACCTGCACTACAATCCATGGCATCCCGGAGTTCCGAAGGCGGGGCTGTTCCCGGCGGCGGCTGCGAGGCCGGGCAAACCGCAGCGGTATCACTGCCATGTGCGGGTGAGGTTTGAAGAGCCTATTGCAGGTCCAGTGGCAGCGGGCGCGGGGCGCTACTACGGATACGGATTCTTCGCTCCGCTCTTCGAATCCACGAGGCGTCCATGACGTTCCGCGAGTTCTTCGCCGCGATCTGGGGAGCCGGCGCATCTCCTTTTCCCTGGCAGGAGGAATTGGCCGAGCGCGCGTTGGATGGGCGTTGGCCCGAATCGATCGGACTTCCGACGGCGGCGTGCAAAACGGCGGTGCTGGATATTGCCGTGTACGCTTTGGCGATGCGCGCCCCCAACGCGCCGCGGCGCATCTTTTTCGTAGTGGACCGGCGGGTAGTGGTGGATGAGGCCGCGGAGCGCGCGGACAAGCTCCAAGCGGCGCTTGAGAACGCTCGACCGGCGTCGGAACTGGGGATGGTGGCGCGACGGTTGCGCGACCTGGGAGGCTGCGACCGGCCGCTTGTGACGGCAACCTTGCGCGGCGGAATTCCCAGAGAAAACTGGTGGACGGAGTCCCCTCTTCAGCCCACGATTGTCTGTTCGACGGTGGATCAGATCGGTTCGAGCCTGCTATTCCAGGCTTACGGCGTGAGCCCTTACTCCCGGCCGATTCGGGCCGGACTGGCGGCATACGATTCCCTAATCATCCTCGATGAAGCGCACACCAGCCAGCCTTTCGCGGAAACGCTTCGCTGGATCAGGCACTATCGCGGGTGGGCGGAAGAGCCGTTGGAGTTGCCACTTACAGTGATCGAGATGAGCGCCACTCCGCGCGAGGGACACGCCTTTGAAGAAACCGAAGCCGACCGCCAACAGCCGATTTTAAAAAAGCGATGGGAGACAGAGAAGAGAGCCAGGCTGGTGTTGGAAGAGGACGGGACCGAGGGCAAAGAGGACCGGAGGAAGCTGGCCGAAGCTCTGGCACGCGAAGCCCGCGCCTTAAGAAATGGACGCGGCGCCAAGGTAATCGGAGTGATCGCGAATCGGGTAGAGACGGCGCGGCGGGTACACGAGCAGCTCAAGGGCGAGGAAGGATCGACGGCGTTTTTGCTGACGGGACGCGCACGCCCCTACGACCGGGACCGGCTATGGCAGCAATGGAAAGGGCGGATCGGCTTGGGGCGGGAGGCCGATCCCGACGATTCGATTTTCGTGGTAGCGACACAGTGTATTGAAGTGGGTGCGAACATCGATTTCGACGGCCTGGTAACCGAGATCGCCAGTATCGACGCTTTAGAACAACGCTTCGGGAGACTGGCGAGGAACGGACGCGAGCGGCCGGCGTATGCTGCGATTGTGGCGTTAAAATCTCAGACTGCGCGCAACTGCCACGACCCGGTGTATGGCGGCACGCTGCCCGCGGTGTGGCGATGGTTGAAAGAGCGCACGGCGAGCGAAGAGAGGGTCGAGGTTGTTCCCGCCGAAGGCAGGAAGAAAGCGCGAACGAAACGGACGAAGGCCGAGTTCATTCCGATGGGAGTGGCGGCTTTACGGACGGCGCTGCGCGCTACCGCGGACCGGGCGCCGCTGGCGATGCCTCGCTCCAGCGCGCCGGTCTTGATGCCCTCGCATTTGGACCTGCTGAGCCAGACTTCACCCGAACCAGCGATGCTGCCGGAACCGGCGGTCTTCCTGCACGGCCCGGAGACCGAGCCGGCGGACGTTCAGGTGATTTGGCGGCAGGACCTGGAGAGCGGCGAAGAGGAGATTTGGAGCGAACTGGCTTCCATATGCCCACCGAGCGCGGCGGAAGCGATCGCCTTGCCCGTGTGGGCGGTACGGAAATGGCTGGCAAACCAGGAGACGGGCGGCCTTGCGGACCTGGAGGGCGTGCCGGGCACAGTGGCTTCCGGACGGAATGAAAAAGGTCCGGTTTTGGCGTGGCGCGGGGAGGAAGAGAGCAAGGTTCTCCGGCAGCCGGAAGAGATTCGTCCGGGGATGACGATGGTGGTGCCCGCGGGCTACGGAGGCTGCGACGAATGGGGTTGGAACCCGGAGTCAACGGCTGAGGTTAGCGATATCGGCGATGCGGTCAAAGCGCAACTGGGCCACCCCATGCTGCGGCTCCATCCGAAGCTGGTGGAGCGATGGCGATACGCCGGATTCGCCAAGGGAATCCGCGAGCCCGAGTTGGAAGCGGACGCGAGGGAGGCACTGCGGGGCGAGCTGGACGCGGAATCGGAAGACTGGGTAAAGCAGGTTGTGGCTGAGTTGCGCCGCAGGCGGACGCAGTTTGTGGAAAACCCGGCGGACGACGGAGACTCGTGGGCGGCGGCCATTGGCAGGGGCGTGTTCGAGCAGGATAGCCGGCGCGCCTCGTACACGGGGGAAGTGCCGCTGGACCGGCATCTGGAGGGATGCGCGAATTGGGCCACGCGGTTTGCCTGCGATTTGCCGGAGCGGTTGCGGGAGACGGTGATCCGGGCCGCGGCCCTGCATGATATCGGGAAGGCGGACCCGAGATTTCAGGCATGGCTGCGCGGAGGGAACCCAATCCGGCCGCATGAGCTGCTTGCCAAATCGGGCAAAAACGGGCAAAACCCGGCGGCCATTGAGAGGGCGCGCCGGCTCGCCGGATATCCCAAGGGAGGACGGCACGAACTCACTTCAGTGGCGCTTCTGGCACCACACTCCGGGGAATTCGGCGGCGTCGATTTCGAGTTGCTGCTGCACCTGATTGCGAGCCACCATGGCCGGTGCCGGCCGTTTGCTCCGGTGGTGGAAGAGGAGGCGGCGGTGGCGGTGGCTTACGGCGAGTGGCGCGGAACCAGCGATCATCGGCTGGAGCTCGCCGGTTCCGGAATCAGCGAGCGCTACTGGCGGCTGGTGGGGCGGTATGGTTGGTACGGCGTGGCGTTTCTGGAGACGCTGGTGCGGCTGGCCGACCAGAGGCAGAGCGAGCAGGAGCAACAGAACAGCGACGGGGCGGAGGCGGCGCATGCCTGAGATCGAGCTATGCGGATTGGACGGCGGCGACCTGCTCGGATTCCTGGCCGCGCTAGGAACGCTGCGGGTGCTGAGCTTGGAAGAGGGCCGGGTGCGGATGCGTTGGAAGGATGCGGGCGAGGCGTGGCGGCCGGTTGTGCAGCATCCCCAAATGGCTACGGGCGAGGAGTTGGTGCAAAAGGTAGCGGAGCTGGTATGCGGCGAATCGACGATCAATGAGGCTTGGCGGATCGGCGACGATTTGACGTTGGAGCGAAGCGCCTTTCGGAAGCATCTGGAGGAGCACGCGGGGAGGGCGACGGCGAACCGGCGCGCTGCCGTGGATTTCCTGGCTGCATTCGGTTCGGAGGCGTACGGGAGCGGTCCCAAGAAAGACCAGATAAAGGATACGGAGTTTCGCACGATGAGCGGGGCGGGACACCAGCATTTTCTTGGCTTCATGCGGGAACTCGCCGTAACGGCGGACAGCCAATGTATCGGGCGGGCGCTCGTGGCGCCGTGGGACTACGCGGACGGACGGCCCTCGATGCGTTGGTCATGGACAGATTACCGGCCTCACGCGCTGCGGGCGGACGATCCTTCCACCGACCCGATACGGACAATGAAGGGCGCCAATCGACTCGCTGTGGAAGCTCTACCGCTGTTTCCTGCGATTGCCACCGATAAACGCGTGCGATCGCTGGCTTTTCGATACAGGGATGGCCTGACGGAAGTTACGTGGCCCGTCTGGACCTGCGCGCTCGATTTGCGAACGGCGCAATCGCTGATCGCGCTCGAGGAACTGCAGGAAGCCGATCCCGCCAGGTTGGCGCGTGTGCTGGCCCGCAGGGGAATTGCGCAGGTGTTCCGGGCGCGCCGGTTCACCGAGGGCAAGTATCGGAATTTCAGCCGCGCAAAGGCGCTGGTTTAGTTGTGCGAACTTCTTACCCGGTTTGTTACGATATCTTCGGCGACAAGCCCTGCGCAAGGTATGTGAGACGTTTGAGACCATGCGGGGCCACCGCCGCTGGGGGAGCGATCACTCCCGGCCCCATTGAAGCCTGGAAGATTTGCCGAGCGGTCAACAGGCCCTGATGGGCTTTCCGGGAGCGATCACTCCCGGCCCCATTGAAGCGAGATGAGCGCAAGGACAATTCCCGGTGATCCCGACTTTCCGGGAGCGATCACTCCCGGCCCCATTGAAGCAAAAGTTCGGGTGACGCCCCAAAAGGGGGGTAACTCCTTTCCGGGAGCGATCACTCCCGGCCCCATTGAAGCCAGTGCCGTGGTTTCGAGCGCCGCCGGAACCGCGATCTTTCCGGGAGCGATCACTCCCGGCCCCATTGAAGCCTTCTGATAGACCATGACGCTCGACATTCCCGTGCTCCTTTCCGGGAGCGATCACTCCCGGCCCCATTGAAGCGTTGAGATTTCCTTTGGCAGGTGGGTACCATATTGGCTTTCCGGGAGCGATCACTCCCGGCCCCATTGAAGCATCGCATCTACGAGGCGTTGCGCTATCGTGCTCGGCGCTTTCCGGGAGCGATCACTCCCGGCCCCATTGAAGCCAGACGCGCCCGGTGGTCTCCACAACCACGGGCACTTTCCGGGAGCGATCACTCCCGGCCCCATTGAAGCGCCGAGCAGATGGAGGCGCTGTGCCGGTGATCTCCCCTTTCCGGGAGCGATCACTCCCGGCCCCATTGAAGCCGAACGTCCTCCGGATCTTTGACGGTAGCCGAGGAGCTTTCCGGGAGCGATCACTCCCGGCCCCATTGAAGCCAGCCGGCCATACCCACCAATCCATCGGTATACCCGCTTTCCGGGAGCGATCACTCCCGGCCCCATTGAAGCATGACCACAGACTAAGCATCTGTTGAAATTCGCGCGTCTTTCCGGGAGCGATCACTCCCGGCCCCATTGAAGCGGACGGGCCTTGGCGGAATGCGGGCGGAGATCTTCCTTTCCGGGAGCGATCACTCCCGGCCCCATTGAAGCCTATTTATTTATCACTTGCGTCGAAAACCACGTCCCTTTCCGGGAGCGATCACTCCCGGCCCCATTGAAGCACAGCACAATTTTGTAAGCATGGTCTACCTCGCCAGTCTTTCCGGGAGCGATCACTCCCGGCCCCATTGAAGCGAGGCTACGGATCGGAAGCCAGAGGTTCCGGTGCCCTTTCCGGGAGCGATCACTCCCGGCCCCATTGAAGCTCGCTAATGCGCAACTGCGTGGCGGCCGTTGGTAGACTTTCCGGGAGCGATCACTCCCGGCCCCATTGAAGCACAGCGCCGAGTACCGCGTCACAACCGCCGTCTCGCTTTCCGGGAGCGATCACTCCCGGCCCCATTGAAGCGATCTCGATGATGCGGACGCGGATGGGGCTTCTCAACTTTCCGGGAGCGATCACTCCCGGCCCCATTGAAGCAAGTCGTCAGGATCTTTGACGGCGCCGGTTGATACCCTTTCCGGGAGCGATCACTCCCGGCCCCATTGAAGCCAGTTGGGCGCGGGCGGGCTGGTATCGAAGTTTCCCTTTCCGGGAGCGATCACTCCCGGCCCCATTGAAGCGAGACGGACGCGGCGGAAATCGGCAAGGCGAACGAACTTTCCGGGAGCGATCACTCCCGGCCCCATTGAAGCCATCATGAGGACACTCCGAGTTTCACAGTCAATACCGACTTTCCGGGAGCGATCACTCCCGGCCCCATTGAAGCCGGTAATACGAAGATTGGCGTCGCGACGTTGGTGCACTTTCCGGGAGCGATCACTCCCGGCCCCATTGAAGCCGGACATCTGGCTCTCAGACCGGCGCGTGACGGTGACTTTCCGGGAGCGATCACTCCCGGCCCCATTGAAGCACTTACGAATTTTTCCGGCTTCCCACCGAGAATTTCACTCTTTCCGGGAGCGATCACTCCCGGCCCCATTGAAGCATGATCCTTCAACGCCATATCATAATGTAACGGATGCCTTTCCGGGAGCGATCACTCCCGGCCCCATTGAAGCTCGCCACTGAGCGGGATGGTGAGGGGATCGATCAGCTTTCCGGGAGCGATCACTCCCGGCCCCATTGAAGCAAATACTACGTAGGCCGGTGTCACAATTCCAGAATACTTTCCGGGAGCGATCACTCCCGGCCCCATTGAAGCAATGGCATTCATAGAGTTATCGATCACCCCAATAGTCTTTCCGGGAGCGATCACTCCCGGCCCCATTGAAGCTGGTTACGCTCGTTGTGCCAGGGCCCGATGCCTGCCTTTCCGGGAGCGATCACTCCCGGCCCCATTGAAGCTTAATCGTCAGGGTATTCCCCGACGCTACCGTCACCTTTCCGGGAGCGATCACTCCCGGCCCCATTGAAGCTCGGTAAACAGATTGCGGAACGTCAGATTGCTCAGGACTTTCCGGGAGCGATCACTCCCGGCCCCATTGAAGCCAGGATCGACGAAAGGCGATGCGATCACAAAGGCACCTTTCCGGGAGCGATCACTCCCGGCCCCATTGAAGCGGTCTGGATTGAAAATCGTCCGTCCGTCACGTTCACTTTCCGGGAGCGATCACTCCCGGCCCCATTGAAGCAATACGGGATCTCTCCCGCCCACGGGACGCTGACCTCTTTCCGGGAGCGATCACTCCCGGCCCCATTGAAGCCGGCGTAGGTGGTGGAGACGGTGGGCGTCAAGGTTTCTTTTCGGGAGCGATCACTCCCGGCCCCATTGAAGCAACCTTGGAGGATGACCGCCATCCGGATCTGCTCGCTTTCCGGGAGCGATCACTCCCGGCCCCATTGAAGCGCTACCCCTCCGCGCCAGACGCGCCGGATCTCGGACTTTCCGGGAGCGATCACTCCCGGCCCCATTGAAGCCAAACCTCGACGATCAACTAGCCACTGTGCCTGTGCTTTCCGGGAGCGATCACTCCCGGCCCCATTGAAGCACGTAAACTTTTCCGCGCTGTATCAACCACTGCTTGCTTTCCGGGAGCGATCACTCCCGGCCCCATTGAAGCCGATGGACGGCGCCGACGAGCTGGCGGGCGTCCTCCCTTTCCGGGAGCGATCACTCCCGGCCCCATTGAAGCTACCTTCCCGTCTGGCCCAGCCCAACTCCTGAACGCCTTTCCGGGAGCGATCACTCCCGGCCCCATTGAAGCGGCCCAGGACGGAGAGATGCGCCAGGCGCTTTGGATCTTTCCGGGAGCGATCACTCCCGGCCCCATTGAAGCTAAAGCCTTTCGCAGATATGTTCAAGGGCGCAGAACACTCTTTCCGGGAGCGATCACTCCCGGCCCCATTGAAGCACTACTGTACAGACAAGGAGCCGCAATGCCTGTATACTTTCCGGGAGCGATCACTCCCGGCCCCATTGAAGCCGATGGAGATGGGAGCCGTATAACTGGCGTACCCAACTTTCCGGGAGCGATCACTCCCGGCCCCATTGAAGCATCGCTTGCGTCGAAAAACCCTTTAGGTCGAGGATCTTTCCGGGAGCGATCACTCCCGGCCCCATTGAAGCCGGATCAGCCCTTGCAGGATTTCGGCGGTCCACTTGCTTTCCGGGAGCGATCACTCCCGGCCCCATTGAAGCAGTATAGAATGGCTGCATGTCTACGCCTACAACGAGCCTTTCCGGGAGCGATCACTCCCGGCCCCATTGAAGCCGGAGGGTCTTTGCGACTCTCAGCAAACTTTGATCGCTTTCCGGGAGCGATCACTCCCGGCCCCATTGAAGCTGGCCAGCCTGGGCCTGGATCTCGAAACCCACCGTCCTTTCCGGGAGCGATCACTCCCGGCCCCATTGAAGCGAGTCCGGTCAGGGCTTCTTCGGCGCGGTCTCTGCCTTTCCGGGAGCGATCACTCCCGGCCCCATTGAAGCGTTGCCCAGAGCGTCTCAAGAGTGACTGTGATCATCCTTTCCGGGAGCGATCACTCCCGGCCCCATTGAAGCCAGAAGGCCGGCGGCGATAAAGACAAGGCGCGGGCCCTTTCCGGGAGCGATCACTCCCGGCCCCATTGAAGCCGTGCCTGCCGTCAAGCCTGTGGAAATTGAAAAGACCCTTTCCGGGAGCGATCACTCCCGGCCCCATTGAAGCTTGCCGGACTTGGACTTTCTCTCGAGCCCCACCCTGCCCTTTCCGGGAGCGATCACTCCCGGCCCCATTGAAGCGGCGAAAGCGACCAACGCGCCTGCAATTTCGAGCGCCTTTCCGGGAGCGATCACTCCCGGCCCCATTGAAGCAAGAGAGTCTGCTCTTGTGGTGAAGAATCCCCCGAACTTTCCGGGAGCGATCACTCCCGGCCCCATTGAAGCCGAGAAAGCGGTCCCAGCCGTCACCGGCACCGAAATCTTTCCGGGAGCGATCACTCCCGGCCCCATTGAAGCCATCTCGGCTTGGATTTCCTGCTGGGTCTGCTGGGCCTTTCCGGGAGCGATCACTCCCGGCCCCATTGAAGCTCAGCAGTTTTGTTGAGCATTTCGGCAGCTATGTCACTTTCCGGGAGCGATCACTCCCGGCCCCATTGAAGCACTTTGCGGGCGATGTTGTTACGGCGCGGATTTGTGCTTTCCGGGAGCGATCACTCCCGGCCCCATTGAAGCGTTGAGCCGCTGGTCGAGCGCTGCGCAGTTCTGACACTTTCCGGGAGCGATCACTCCCGGCCCCATTGAAGCTGGTTACGCTCGTTGTGCCAGGGCCCGATGCCTGCTTTCCGGGAGCGATCACTCCCGGCCCCATTGAAGCATTGGTGTGCTCTCCAGGCACGTTCGCTTCCCCACCGCTTTCCGGGAGCGATCACTCCCGGCCCCATTGAAGCTAGTCCTGCCCGCAGATGTAGACCACGGAAGCCGAAGCTTTCCGGGAGCGATCACTCCCGGCCCCATTGAAGCGAGAGCACACAAAAACCCGGCGAGGTTCTGCCCAGTGCTTTCCGGGAGCGATCACTCCCGGCCCCATTGAAGCGACCACGCCGTCTGCGCTACGGGCCGGTGCATCGCCTTTCCGGGAGCGATCACTCCCGGCCCCATTGAAGCCCCGGAAACCGCGAGTGGATATGTCCACGGTCTTCAGCTTTCCGGGAGCGATCACTCCCGGCCCCATTGAAGCGGGCGGGTTCTTGGCCCGCTTATGCGCGCGCCACACCTTTCCGGGAGCGATCACTCCCGGCCCCATTGAAGCCTCGACACCCTACGGCCCGTCCCACCCCCGGAGGCAGCCTTTCCGGGAGCGATCACTCCCGGCCCCATTGAAGCAACCCCAAATCCGCTGGCGTCAAGCGCGGCAGCTTTCTTTCCGGGAGCGATCACTCCCGGCCCCATTGAAGCGGTCACCCCAGTGGCGTAGCCGGTGGCTTCGGTGACTTTCCGGGAGCGATCACTCCCGGCCCCATTGAAGCTTGGTGACCGCCTGCCGGGCGTAACCAGTCCAACTGCTTTCCGGGAGCGATCACTCCCGGCCCCATTGAAGCTGGGAAAACATAAAGGGGATGATGGTGGGGAACTCAACTTTCCGGGAGCGATCACTCCCGGCCCCATTGAAGCGGCTTGCTTGACATCGCAAAACCCGGTGGTCTGCCGGCTTTCCGGGAGCGATCACTCCCGGCCCCATTGAAGCTTCCGAGGTGGGGACGGTTGCCAGCGCCGCCTGACGCTTTCCGGGAGCGATCACTCCCGGCCCCATTGAAGCATGGGTGTATCGGCGGTAGAGGCGGCTGCTGAAGCGCTTTCCGGGAGCGATCACTCCCGGCCCCATTGAAGCCAGGTAGGCCGGCTGTTGTTCAACCGGTACGCTGGCTTTCCGGGAGCGATCACTCCCGGCCCCATTGAAGCCAAAGACGATGCTTCTTGCCAAGCATCCTGATTGGCTCCTTTCCGGGAGCGATCACTCCCGGCCCCATTGAAGCTGCAGGTCCGCGTCCTTCTCTGCGATCTTCAGCTCCTTTCCGGGAGCGATCACTCCCGGCCCCATTGAAGCCTGAACGAGATGAAGGACACTGGCCTCGCCAAGTTCCTTTCCGGGAGCGATCACTCCCGGCCCCATTGAAGCAATATCCAGGGGAGGACGGAGACACCCAGGTATTGACTTTCCGGGAGCGATCACTCCCGGCCCCATTGAAGCCCGGCAATGTTCGTGATGCCGAGCGTGGCTGCCGTCTTTCCGGGAGCGATCACTCCCGGCCCCATTGAAGCGCTACTGCCGCCAGTGCGTCCGAGACCGGAGTCCCGCTTTCCGGGAGCGATCACTCCCGGCCCCATTGAAGCGGTGCCCACCAGAATCGGCGTCCCGGCGATGTACACCTTTCCGGGAGCGATCACTCCCGGCCCCATTGAAGCGGTGAAGCTGATGTCTTGGCTGCTACCGCTGAAGTTTCTTTCCGGGAGCGATCACTCCCGGCCCCATTGAAGCCTCAACCGGAAAGCGAACCCAATCGATTACGCTGACTTTCCGGGAGCGATCACTCCCGGCCCCATTGAAGCATGTAGTTGCCCGAGGAACAGGTGTAAGTGCCGTTCCTTTCCGGGAGCGATCACTCCCGGCCCCATTGAAGCGACTGCGACCGGGGCCGCGTTACTGAGGTACCCGACTTTCCGGGAGCGATCACTCCCGGCCCCATTAAAGCTTCACTGCAGTACGAACGCCCCGCCAGCGGACTATATATAAGGATAAGCAGCGCGGGCACGCGGCACTGGCCCTGCCGGCCGGAGGACGCAAAAGGGAGTAGGTCATCTGAAAAGCCGATTTTAGCCAGGGGCGCCTTGCGGAAGAAGGAATGACGAGGCGGGGGCAGGGGAACTGCGGCGGGGGCGGGGGCGCGGTGAGATCCGGTGTCGAGCGCGGCTGTCGCGATTACAGCCCGAAGACGTAGAGCACGCGGTCGGCGGCGATGGCCACGCATTGGCGGCCATCGATGGTGAAGGAAACGGGGTTGGCGGCGATGGGACCGCCGGTTTGGAAATCCCAAAGCGGCTTGCCGGTGGCGGCGTCGAGGGCGAAGAAGTTGCCCTCATCGGAACCGGAGAAGACCAGGCCGCCGGCGGTGGAGAGCACGCCGGCCCACGGGGCCGAGTACATGCGGAACTCCCAGCGCATCGCGCCGGTGGTGGCTTCGAGCGCCCGAATGGCGCCGGATTTCGGGGCATGCGGAATATCGCTCTCGCCGCCCCCGGCGAAGAACGTGCCGGGCTTGTAATCGGCCTCGCGCTTGTAGTAGATGGATCCGATTTCGCGCACGGCGACGTAGAACAGGCCGGTGCGCGGGCTGTACGAAGGGCTGAACCACACGGTGCCGCCGTTCAGGTTGGGCCACAGCGGGGTTCCCTGTTCGGTCGGCTCGATGTTCGGCAGGGGCACCGCGCGGCCCTGATCGTCCAATCCTTTGCTCCAGGTCTGTTTGGCGTAGGCGCGGCCGGCCACGAACTCCCCGGTGGCGCGGTCGAGCACGTAATAGAAGGCGTTGCGATTGGCGATCGCAATCAACTTGCGGCGCGTGCCGCGCACGTCGGCCTCGAACTGCACCGGCACGTGGGTGGAATCCCAATCGTGCGAATCGTGAGGCGTGAACTGACGGTACCAGCGCAAGGCGCCGGTATCGCCATCGAGGGCTACCAGCGAGCAGGTATACAGGTTATCGCCGGGCCGCGAATCCGGGTTCCAGTCCGGACCGGGATTGCCAACGCCCCAATACACCAGGTTCAACTCCGGGTCGTAGGAGCCGGTGACCCAGGTGGAGCCGCCGCCGGTTTTCCAGGTGTCGCCGGGCCAGGTTTGGTGGCCGGGTTCGCCGGGGCCGGGGATGGTCCAGAAGCGCCAGGCACGGCGGCCGGTGCGGGCGTCGTAGGCATCCACGAAGCCGCGAATGCCGGCCTCGGCGCCACTGACCCCCACCACCACTTTGCCGCGGATGGCCAGCGGCGCCATGGTCAGGCTATAGCCGGGCTTGTAATCTTCGACGCGCACGGACCAGCGCTCCAGGCCGCTCTTGAGATCCAGGGCCACCAGGTAGCAATCCAGGGTGGCTACGAAGAGCTGGTTATCGAGAATCGCGGCGCCGCGGTTGACGTGGCCGAACCCGATGGACTGATAGTCTTTCGGAATGGGGCGCTCCCACTTCCACAGCTCACGGCCGGTGTGTACATCCAAGGCAGCGGCGGCATTCGGCGCGGTGATGTACATGACGCCATCCACCACCAGCGGGGAGACCTCCGTGCGCGCGGCAGCGAACTGGTAAGCCCATTTGACGCGCAGGCCGGCAATGTTGGCGGGAGTAAGTTGGTCGAGGGGCGAGAAACGCTGGCCGGAGTAATTGCCCGAGTAAGTGAGCCAGTTGCCGGGATCGCCGGAGGCATTCACGATGCGGTCGAACGGGACCTCGACCTGGGCCAGGGCGCAGGCCGAGGTCGTAAGCAGCAGTAACATCCACTTCATGGTTTTCCCCGCAAGGTGGCGAGATAGGCAATCAGGTCATCCAGATCGCTAGAACTTAGAACGCGCTCGAAGGAGGGCATGGGAGTCTCCTGGGGGAGGCGGCGCAATTCGGCGAGCTCGGCTTTGCGAAAGCTGTGAAAACGTCCGGCGGCATCTTTGATCTGGATGGTGAACGAGTCTTCGTTGACGCGAATACCGGAGACGGTTTCACCCGCCGCGGTCTTGAGCGAGACGTACAGGAAATCGTCCGGAAGGGCCGCGGCCGGGCGGAGCAGCGCCTGGCGCAAGTAGGCGCCGTTGCGCCGCGCGCCGATACTGGTCAGCTCGGGACCGTAGCCTTCGCCCTGCCCGGAGATCATGTGGCAGGCCGCGCAGCCGTGACTTGCGTAGAGCGTTTGGCCGCGTGCGGGATCGCCCGGCAGATGTTCGGGTGGAATGGTGCCGAGCGACCGGACGTAGGCCGCCACCGATGCTACCTCGTGCGGATGCAACTGCCAGGCGCCGGGCATTTCGGGATCGAGGCCCTCGGAAATCACTTTGCGCAGAGTGTCGTCGTCGGGGGCCTTATTGAGCTTGGGCCGGTTCAGGCTGGGGCCGCGTCCGCCGCCGCCGGTTTGGCCGTGGCACAGGGCGCACTGCGATTCGAAGATCTTCCGGCCGACGGCAAGGTCGGGCGATTCGGCGGGTGCCTGGGCCATGGCCTGCCTGGGGAGTGCCAGCCACAGGGAGCCGGCGGAGAGCAGGGCCAGGAAAAGCCGAAAGCGCATTTGGGGATCGAGTGTAGCACAGCGCGGCTTGGGTGCGACTGCCGGGGATCGATGTCTCAAGGCAAAGTAAAGAGTTCCGCCACGTGGAAAGTCCGTGGCAGGCTGAGCGTGCCGGCGAAGCGGAGACGGCTCTGGTGGCGACCAACCCGATCGGGGAACAGCCGGCCGGAACTCATCTGCGGACGATGAGCGAGAGCGAGGCCCTCCCGACGCGTTCTTCTACCTGGGATCGGAACCGACCGACGGGAGGCGGCACGGCTCCCGCCCCGGGGTTTGGTTTGACTTTGTTTTTTGGTCGGGACCACTTCGGACCAGACAGATTCCGCCATGCGTTGACAAACGCATCCTAAGTGTCCAGGATGATGGTTGACTGTTGCGGAACCCGGCGGCGCCTAGCCCGGCGATGCTCCAAACCGCCGCTTTCCGCCATGCATGGCGACAAACGAGGGGGAAGGGTATAACAGCAATCGCCGGATGCATTTCCAGGAAGCCCCTACGATGCCGGCGCGGTGAGAGAGACCAGATAACCCGAGATGAACGCTTTGCAATCGCCGCCCGCGCCCCAGGCACCATTGCCGATGAAGCCAACATATACGTCCGTCCCCGGATCGGCATAGTATTGAACGGGCACCGAAGTAACCGATAGCAGAAGGCCATTACTGGTATATGTGGTCGGAGTCATCGCGAAGACTGGACCGAATGCAGTGCCGTTCATGATGACCTGCAGGCTGCCCCATACGACGGGGGTCTGGGTGTAGCAGCGGGCTGAGATATTCTTGATCACTAAGCGAAAGTTCGCGGGTGGTATGTACGGGTTAACAGCCGTGCCATTCTCTGAGACCGTGGCGGTAAACTGAACTGGATTTCTTCCGGCTTCGTCGACGCTCCCCGTTGGTACCCACTGTGCCAGGGTGTTCGCCACTTGCACGAGAACGGGGTTGACGGCCTTTACTTTGGGGGCGGTGACGGCCAGCGCCACGAGTAGCGCGACGCCCGCGAGGATTTTCTTGGTTGGAAACTGCATTCTTCGTATTGTCCTTTCTCGGATTCGGTACAGATCGGCGGTGTTTACCCGCCACTCAGGTAATGCGCAAAAACAACTCAATATTGGTTGCCCTCGTTATGCGCGATCGCCAGATTCGCTCCGACCGAAGCGCTGACGCCAGCCACGGTGATGGGCACGCGCATGACTGGTATGGACGACGCCCTCGGGCAAATGGTTGTGGATCGGGAAGCCGGGCGAAGGACCATGGGATACAATAGCCGCCATGCGCGCGGCTTTCTTCGTGTTTCTGCTGGCGGCCGGCGGCCTGTTCGGGCAGGCGGCCTCCTTCGATTTGCTGATCACCGGAGCCAGGGTGATCGATGGCTCCGGCAACCCCTGGTATTACGCGGATATCGGCATCCGCGGAGACAGCATTGCCGCGGTGGGGAATCTTGCGGGCGCGGCGGCGGGCGCGCGCGTGGACGCCCACGGCCTGGTGGCGGCGCCGGGATTCATCGACATCCACTCGCACGGGCGGCGGGCCATCTTCCAGGTGCCCACGGCGGAGAATTATCTGCGCGAGGGCGTCACCACGATCATCGAAGGGCCGGATGGCAACTCGCCGCTGCCGATTGCGCCTTTTCTCGACCGCATCGCGCACACGCCGATCTCGATCAATTTCGCCACCATGGTGGGGCAGGGAAGCATCCGCCAGGCGGTGATCGGGCTGGCCAACCGCAAGGCGACGCCGGAAGAGATCGAGAAGATGAAGGCGCTGGCCGCGCAGGCCATGCGGGATGGCGCGTTCGGCCTTTCGACGGGGCTGTTTTACGTGCCGGGTAATTTCACGCCCACCGAGGAAGTCATCGAGATCGCCAAAGTGGTGGGGCGCATGGGCGGCATTCACATCTCGCACATGCGCGACGAAGCGGCGCACGTGCTGGACAGCGTCCGCGAGACCATCCGGATCGGCGAGGAGGGCGGGCTGCCCACGCAGATCACGCATCACAAGATGATCGGCCAGGCCAGTTGGGGGCTGAGCGTCCAATCGCTGAAGCTGGTGGAGGAGGCGCGGGCGCGCGGCGTGGATGTCACCATCGACCAGTATCCGTACACGGCCTCCAGCACGGGCATCTCGGCGCTGTTTCCGCAATGGGCGCTGGAGGGCGGGCAGAAGGCGCTGATGGAGCGGCTGGGCGCGCCGGAGCAGCGCGCGCGCATCAAGGCCGTGATCGTGCAGAAGATCAAGGTGGACCGAGGGGCGGGCGACCCGAAAAACATTCAGATCGCGAATTGTTCCTTCGACCGCACGCTGGCCGGCAAGAATCTCGCCGAAATCACGCTCGCGGCGGGGTCGTATCCGACTTTCGAGAACGCCGCCGAGACCGCCATCGAACTGCAAAGCAAGGGCGGCTGCTCGGCCATTTACCACGCCATCAGCGAGGAGGACGTGGTGCGGATTATGCGCGCGCCGTACACCATGATCGCCTCCGATGGCGAGATTCCGATCTTCGGGCAGGCTTCGCCGCACCCGCGCAGCTACGGCACGTTTGCGCGCGTGCTGGGAGTATATGTGCGCGAGCAGCACGTGCTGACCCTGGAGGACGCCATTCGCAAGATGTCGGGCTATCCTGCCCAGCGGCTGAAGATCTGGGACCGCGGCCTGCTGCGCCCGGGCATGAAAGCCGACGTGGCGATCTTCGACGCGGCGACGGTGGCCGACCGCGCGCAGTACGACAAGCCGCACCAGTATTCGGTGGGGTTCCGCGACGTGATCGTGAACGGGAAATTCGCTTTGCGCGAGGGCGTGGTGACCGGCGAGCGGCCCGGGCGCGTGCTGTATGGGCCGGCCCATCCGTAGACCCGAACCAGGGCGTGCTCGATCCGCGGCGCCAACTAACCTATTTTGGTTGGAATCCCCTTATAATGATGCAATGGCCGCTCGGGACGGGACACAGAATGGGCGATTTCTGTAGCTCTGACGGTCTTCTGTAAGCATTCATAGGAGACGGCATGAAAAAGTGGATGGCGGTGGAATACGACGTTACCAAGGTCCTGTCCGGGTTGTCTGTCAAGCATATCCAGATCCCACCCGGGCTGAAACTACAACTGGAAATTGAACTCGAGGACGCCGCCTACGGGCGCCTGTCCCGGAATTCCACCTGGCTCCAGAAGATGCAGGAGAAGGCCAACGCCAAGGGCGTCCCGATTCTGGACAGCGTCAAGAAGAAGGTTGTGGAGATGGATGGCAAGGCCGGCGGGTTCGATCCCAAGACTGCCGAAATCTTTTCCAAGGACATTAGCACATTCACCAAACAACGGTTGGATGCGGCCGGCCAGGACATGGCCAAGGAGATGGAGAAGCTCTTCGAAGACTATAAGAAAGGGCAAGCGGATCTGCGGACCTTTCGCCTCAAGTGCGGCGGCAAGATCACCTTCAACGTGCTTAAGATTGTGGGCGCGACGGCGGCTGGCGGCGCGAGTCATGGCGTGCTGGCTCCCATCGCGATTGTGGGAATCGCCAAGAGTTCGATCGCGATTTCGCAGGAGTGCGTGAAACTGGCGCTCTCGGCCGATCAGGTTGCCAAGCTGATTCAAGGGGAACTGCTGATTCTGAAGAAAGTGATGACCGAGGACCTGGCCAAAGCCCAGACCCTGGGCAAGATCGCGCAGGGGGCGAAAGAGGTTGGCCTCAACATGCTCAGCGGGGCCCTGGGCGCCGAATCCCCCAGCCTGAAAAACTGCAAGACGCACATCGCCGTTCACAAGGTGGCCATCGCCAAGCTCGACGCGAAATCGAAAGGCCTTTCCAAGGGCATTTACGACGCGATGGATGTGGAAGAGAAATGGCGCAAGAAATTCGAGAGTGGCAAGGCCACCCTGCCGGCGGAAAAAGTGGGGAAGATCGTCCAGCAGAAGGAAAAGGCCGAGAAGGCGCTGCAGAAGATGATCGACGCGACCGTGACGGTGAATGAATCGATCCCAAAGGCGGAGGAGCGCCAGGTGCTGTTCGAGAAAACCATCGATGCGATGATGAAGGGGATTCCGGCGTGGCTGGGTTATGTTCAACTGGCGACCTCGCTGGCAATCACGCTGGGAACGAACCTTGGGGAGGCGGACAAGATCCTCGAAAGCGCGTTGGGGGTGCTTGAGACGGTGGAAGGCGACGTGGCGGTTTTGGTGAAGGGCTGAAGCGGGGCGCCGGACCGGCCAGGCGCGGCGGTTGTATTTAGAGGGGCGGCTGACTATACTGGGTTCCGAAATGTCCCAACGGATCGTCTGGCTGGTGGTGATGGCGGGCGCCGGCGTGCTCTGGGCGCAGCCCGCGGGAACGGCGGCGGCCGAAGGAGTGCAGGTGGCGATCCCGGCGGGGTGGCATTGGAACCAGGGGATCGCGCAGGCGGGCGGGCCGCTTTCGCTGATCAGCTTCGAGCACTGGGAATCGGGCGGCATTCCCCCGGCGGGCGGAGCGGAGATCGACATTACGCAGGTGCCCGCGCCGCGCAATTTGCAGGAGTATATCCAGCGCGAAACGGCGGGATCGCAGGCGGAAGCGCCGGTAGAATCGGCGGTGCAGAAGAACCCGGCGGTGGAGGTGTCGTTCACGGATAGCTATGGCGACCTGAAGCTTTCCACGCGCGCGCTGTACGTGCTGCACGGATCGCGGCTTTACAAGCTGTACCTCACGTTCCACACCGGGGACGCGCACGCGGCGGACTATGGGGCGCTCTTCCACGGGTTGGCGCAGCAGGCGAAATTCGAATGAGACGGCTGCTGCTGATGGTGGCGGCCGCCTGGCCGGTGGCGGCGCAGGTCCCGCTGGAGTGGGACGCCACGTCGCCGGGCGCGGCGCAGATCGACGCGTATCTGCGGCAGAAGAATTCGGCTATGGCTGGGGTGGGCGCGGCGCTGGAGAGCCTGGCGCGGCAGTATAACCTCGATCCGCGGCTGGTGGTGGCGATTTCGGGCGCCGAAACGACTTTCGGCAAACATGTTTGCGCGATGAATAATGCCTGGAACTGGTTCCACAAGGGGTCGTGCCCGCCCTCGACGTTTGTTTCGTATGAGGAGGGGTTGGAGCATGTTACTAAGTTCATGCGGCGCAGTTATCTGAATAAGGGCTACACGACGGTATCACTGATCGGCAAAAAGTACTGTACCAGCGGGTGCGATAACTGGGTGCCGCTGGTTACTCAGTTCCAGCAGGAGATGCCCGCGGCGGCGAGCGCCGGGACGCCGGCACTGCAGCCGTCGCAGCCGGCGCAAGCGCCGGTGCAAGCGCCCGTGCCGCAGCCGACGCAAGCGCCGGTGCCTGCCGCGGCGCGCAAACCGACGAGTGGGCGCGTATTGGGTGTGCCGATCTGGGCCGTGGCCTTCGGCGGCGCGCTGCTGGCGGCGGGAATGGTGCAGCGGCTGTTGAAAGGGACGTAGGGGCGGGGGGACGCGGTCGCGTTTAGCGCTTGCTTACGGTCGCGGATCTGAAACTTGTGCCCGAGCGCGGCTCCAAAAACCAGTGCCGGAGCCGCGACTGGGAGAGGCCGTGAAGAAATTTAAGCAGGGCAAGCTCATCTGTGACCGCATTGGCGCTCAATCAAGTTAGCGGCTCTTCGCGCGGCCGTTTGTGGCTCGAGTTTATAGCCGAGTTGGTTGGCGCCGCGGCCGGCGGCGGGTCACACTTTCGTTCAAACCGGCCCCGCCGGCGGGCAAGCTAAAGCAAGCTAAAGCAGAAAGCTAAAGCATGCCCCACCCTGTTACAGGGTGGCGTGGCACAACTGGCAGGCCGCTTCTGCGTGGTCGGGGCTGGCGCCTGCCAGCGCATAGACCTGATCGCGCGCCTGCCAGGCTGCGGCGCGCGCTCCATGGGGCGGAAAAGGATGGCGCGGATCGGCGCGGGCCACCAGCAGGGTGACGGTATCCTGGCCCACACGATACTGCACCGCGGCCACCGGGTGTTTGCCGTGCTGCACCATGCGGGCGCCTTCCAGCTTCACGGAGCTGGCCGGTGGCAGGGGCACATCCAGCCCGGCGTGGTCGCGTAGCCAGCGGCGGATCTCGCGCGGGTCATGGGTATGCAGCTCCAGCGGGGCGGATTGTCCGGATTCGCGGGCAGCCAGTTGGCGGAGGTCCAGGGCGGGGTCGCGGAGGTCCGCCAGCCAGAGGGCGCCGGCTGCCAGGGCCACGGTCGCCATGGCCGCTACCGGCCAGGCCATCCACAGGGAACTGCGCCGGGTGGGCGTCCGCCTGCTGCCCCCGGGGGCGCAGCGCACCGCCGCCCCGGCCGCCAGCCCGCTCTCCACACGTTCCCACAGCTCCTCGGGCGCCTCCACGGGCGGCAGCCGATGGGCCAACTCCAGTTCCAGCCAATCAGACATGTTCGCCTCCCTTCCCATCCAGGTTCGACAGGCTTCGCTCCAGCAACTTATGCGCGCGATGCAGCCGCGAGGCCACCGTTCCGGCCGCGCATCCCAGCACCTCGGCGATCTGGTCGTAGGACATTCCTTCGGTGTAGCGCAGCACCACTACGATGCGCAGGTCTGGCGCCAGGCGATCCACCGCCTCCTGCACGCGGCCGTTGCGCTCCTCGCGGAGCACGTCTGCCAGGCTATCGCCGGGGGCGCGGAGGGTGCTGCGGAAGCCTTCCCCGAGCGGCAGCCAGCGCCGCGCACGGCGCCGCTGGTCGAGGCAGCGGTTCACCACCAGGCGGTAGATCCAGGTCTCCAGGCGGGAATCGCCGCGAAAATCGGTCAGCGAGGAGAACAGCTTGAGAAAGGTGTCCTGCGCAATGTCCATGGCCTCCGCCGGCTGGCCGGCGAAGCGCAGCGCCACCGAGTAGACTTTATCCTTGTACAGTTCGAACAGTTCGCGGAACCCGTCCCGCTCGCCGCGGCGGCAGGCCGCCACCAGTTCGGATTCCGACCGTTCGAGCACCATGCGCAAAACGCTACTCCTTTGGACGCCGCAGGGGGCCGTTTTCTTCTCGCGCGGCCTAGATCGGCCCACGCTCCGCAGATCGGCCCGCGCTCAGTTCCCGATGGCAATATACAGCGTCTGCGAGCTGTTGGTGCTGCCCTGGGTAAAGGTGAGGGGCGTCAGAGAGTTGGCGGCCGCCGTGGGAACCACCACGTTGAACTGGTATAAGCCTACGTAGGTTTGCGCCAGCCCCTGGTATTGCGGCGCCGCGGCCGGCGTCCCACCGAAGGAGAAGGCGACCGGCGTGGCCAGGGTGTTGTTCTGCTGCACGATCGTGCCCGCCGGAATGCTGGGCGTGACCGGGCCGAAGCCGACGCCGTACATCACGATGATGTCTCCCGGTTGGGCCAACTTCGAGGTGACTCCGGGGATGGTATTCGGCGGCAATACGTAGACTGGATTGCCCGACGAGTCGGTCTGGCCGGGGAAGGTGGCCACCACATACTGCTTGCCACCGATCACGAAAGAGGACGGCGCGACCAGCCCCGGCTGCAGCGCATTCACCGTGACGGTATAAGCGCTGGTGACGCCGGAAGGTGTGGTCACCACCAGCGGCTGCGATCCGGTGGCCACCGCGAACGGCACTTGAACGTTCACCTGCCCCGGGCTGATATATTCCACAAAAGCCGACTGCCCGCCGATGGTGACGGAGGTTCCATCGAGCGAGATGGGCGCGTTCACACCGTTAAAATCTTTGGTCTCCCACGATCGCGTATCGATGGCCAGCGCGGAGCCGTAGATTTCAATCCAGCTCCCCGGCGCCACCGACCCGAAGCCGCCGAATGCCGAGGCCGTCACCACGCCGCCGGTATTGATGCTTGGGGTGATCGGGTTCAGCTCCCGAACCACGTAGTTCGCGCTGTCCGCGATGTACACGTTGCCGGCGTTATCCACCGCCACGCCGGTGGGGAAGTTGGACTCCGCCTGGTTGGCATAGCCGCCATCCCCGTACGATCCGGCCAGGCCGACGCCCGCAATGGTCTGGATGATGCCGTTGGGAAGAACCTTGCGAATGCGCTGGTTGGTGTAATCGGCAATGTAGAGGTTGCCCTGCTGATCGAGGGTGATCCCCTTGGGATAAAAGAGGGATGCATGGGTTGCCGGACCGCCATCGCCCAAGGGGTTGGTGGAGCCGGTGGGCGCCCCGTCGCCCGCGATGGTGGTGATGATCCCGTTGGTGGCGATCTTGCGGATGACGTGGTTTTCGCTATCGGAAAAGTAGACGTTGCCGGCCGAATCCACGGCAATTCCCACGGGCGTGTCGAGCAGCGCGTCGATGGCTTCGCCGCCATCGCCCTGGTAGCCCTCGAGGTCCGAACCCGCGAGCGTCGTAATCACGGGGCAATTCGTGAAGCTTGTGACGCCACCCGTCGTCGTCGAGCAGGTCGACAAAATGGCGCCGTCGACGGCGGTCACTTTGCGAATGCGGTTGTTGGTGGTGTCGGCGATGTACATGTTGCCCGCCGAATCGAGCACCACCGTAATCGGCTGGTCCAGTTGGGCGGAGATGGCGGCAGCATTATCGCCCGAATATCCCGCGCCCGCGCCATTATCGCCGGCCACCGTGGTGATGGTGCCGCCGCTGGTCACCTTGCGGATGACCTGGTTGTTGTAGTCGGCGATGTAGAGGTTTCCGCCGGAATCAATCGCCACGCCGGTGGGCTCGTCGGCCTCCGCGCTGGTGGCCGCGCCATTATCGCCGTAATATCCCGCGAGTCCGTCGCCCACGATGGTATTGATGGTGCCGCCGCTGACTTTGCGGATCCGGTCGTTGAGCTGGTCGGCAATATAGATGTTGCCGGCGGAATCCACGGTGAGGTTGAACAGGCCCCAAAACTGGGCCTGGGTGGCGGGACCGCCGTCTCCCGCATAGCCGAAGCTGAACCCCAGAATTCCGGCGACCGTTTTAATGGTGTATCCGCCAACGGTCTGGGCGCCAGCGGGCGCTGCCAAAAATAAGGCCAAACCAGCCCAAAAGACCAGTACCCTGGGATGCCACCTGTAGCGATTCACTTTGAATTTGTCTCCCGTATATTCCCAACGCCACGGCGGCGTGGATAAACCTACATCCTAGCAAGATGGTAACCATTTGGGACGGACTGACAGATCAGCCGGTTACGGGGATTGCGGGGCATCGCGGAATCCCAGCGGCCACACCCGTAGCGGCGCCGGCACGCGGCAATTCCGAGCGATTGCGCCGCGTGCCACGATTTATCGGCCCCATCGAAAATTTCTATTCGACCCCCGCTTGGCAAATGGGTTATGTTAACCCAACAGCAATATTAAAAACGGGGCGTGCCAGTTGCGCACGCCCGTGCCTCTTGCGCCACGCGGCGCAACGCTCCACGCCGTGAGTGGTGGTCGCCCTGGTCATTCGCGAATTCCCTTTTCCTTGCGATGAGCTTCCTACGCGGCAATTATAGCGTGTGTCTGTTTCCGGGCGATTGCTTCGGTGGCATCATCGCCGCCCTGATTGCGATGCCGTATGGCTTGGCCGATGGCGCAACTCGTGGGCGTGCCCCCGGTTCTGGAGGTGTTTCCATCGATTTTAACGGCGCCATTGACCGCCATCCTGGGCCGGAATCCGGTGCTCGTGAGTGGGACCGCCAGTGCGACGGTTCCGGTCATCGCAGCGGCAGTCCGGCAACAGGGATTGGGGGGCGCCGCCAAAATCTCGCTGCTGGCCGCCGCCATAATGATGGCGTTCGGCATCATGCGATTGGGGCGGTACATCTAGGTCCGCGACCGCGAGATTCCGCTCCCTATGGTCGCGGCTCCGATTCGATGTTGAGCCGCGCATGTTGGCGGGCTGGCGAACCTAATCACGCGGTCGCAGACCTAGTGTGCGGTCCCGCTTACCGCTTGCCTGCGCGCGCTGCTCCGAAACCAGGGCCCGGAGCCGGTAGAGATTCCGGCGCGCGGCATCGCCATCGTTCGCTGAGGCACTACCCGCGTTCCCCATCCGATGCAGGCCTGTTTCTGGTCGTGTTCCTGGAATTCGGCTCGGGTTTCGTGTGGCACATTCCGGTTCCCGCGCTGGCCGGCGTCACCGCCTGGACCGGGCTGTGCGTGCTGGAGTGGAGAACCTGGCGCCGGCTCGACAGTATGAGCCTGGCAGATCGGGGTGCATGTAGTGCACGCCATCTATTGCCGGTTCGCGCAGGTGGGTGCGGAAGGCGCCGGGGAGAACCGGAGGCGGCCGGGGACACGCCGCCTCTGCCGGCAAAGCGAGTTTGATTAGGGAGGTCTTGGGATGAGTCTGACGAACGCAACGATGGAACAACTGGGACAGCGGGGTTTCACGCGCCGCCACATTGGCCGGATGGCCAGCCTGCTGGCGGCCGGCGCTGCCCTGCCGTTCTACAACGAATACGCGATGGCGCAGGACGCCCAGCGAAGGATGGGCGGCGGAATGCGCCCGGTTTATGGCCCGGACGTGGTGCGGATCAGCTCCAACGAAAATCCGCAAGGCCCCTGCAAGGAAGGCCTGGAAGCGCTCATCAAGGTTGCGCCGATGGGCTGGCGGTATTCACCGCACAACGAAAATGGCGAGATCGTCAAAGCCATCGCCGAAACCACCGGGGTGAAGGAGAACTATGTGCTGGCCACGGCCGGTTCGAGCGACCCGCTGCACCGGTCCACCTGCGCCTTCACTTCGCCCACCCGAAGCTGGTGCATGGCCACCCCCGGCTACGGCGGCGGCGCGCCGGCATTTATCGGGTCCAAACTGGTCACGGTGGCGTTGAAAGACGATTACTCGCACGACGTGGAGGCCATGATCAAGGCCGACCCCGACGCGGGCGCTTACTATGTGTGCAATCCCAACAATCCGACCGGTACGCTGACCCGCCGCGAGGGCATCGAATATTTGCTGGCGAATAAGCGCAAGGACGCCGTGGTGGTGGTGGACGAGGCATATATTCACTTCTCCGACGATGCGCAGTCGGCTGCCGACCTGGTGGCCGCCGACAAGGACGTGATCGTTCTGCGGACTTTCTCGAAGATCTATGGCATGGCCGGCCTGCGCGCCGGCTTCGCACTGGGCCGGCCGGATCTGCTGGCCAAGATGCGGCCGTACAGCTCCAGCGGCTTCCTGCCCGTTACGGGCACGGCCTGCGCCACCGCCAGCCTGCGGGTGAAAAACCTGGTGGCCGAGCGGCGCGCCCAGCTCAAGCGGGTCCGCGAAAACACCTTCGAGTATCTGGAAAAGAAAGGCATCTCGTTCATTCCCAGCCAGGCCAACTTCTTCATGATGGAAGTGAAGCGGCCCGGCCAGGAGTTTGCAAAGGCCATGGCCGAAAACAAGGTGATCATCGGACGCATCTGGCCGGTATGGCCCACCAAGGTTCGGGTCACCGTGGGCACGCAGGAGGAGATGAATAAGTTTACCGCCGCGGTCACTAAGATCATGGGGTAAAGGCGATAGACAAGAGGTAACAGGTTCGCAGTTAGTTGGTTGTGGGGCGGGCGCTTCCAAGTGACCGGGGGACGGCCGCCCCACCAGGGTTCTGGGTGCTGTCTCACGGGCGCTTCGTCCCAGGGGTGACGACGAAGCGTCCACTTTTTCATGCTCTCCGTCTGGAACTGCGAACGATGTACAATATACATCATGAGGCGGACACAACTTTACCTCGACGAGGAACTCTGGAATGTGCTGCACGCGCGAGCGCGGAGCGAACGAATCACCGTTTCCGAGTTGGTCCGTGAGGCTACGCGGGAGCGCTACCTCGGCAATCGTGAGCGGCGAATCGCGGCCATGCAGGCGTTCGTGGGTATCCGCAGGCAAGCCGCCGAAGCGCCGGATGCCGTGGAGGTGGTGCGCCGTCTCCGGCGCGGTGACCGGCTCGGCCGGCTTGCCGCAAAATGAGTGTCCTGGTCGATTCCGATATCCTGATCGAGGTGTCCCGCCGAAAAGACAGCGACCTGATTTCGCGCTGGATCGAATTGAGCCGCTCCGACCAAGCGGTCCTATATTCTCCCGTCAGCGTCGGCGAACTTTGGGCCGGGGCGCGCCCGGCGGAACACGACGCGATCGAGAACCTGTTCGCCGCGCTGACTTGTATTCCGATCGACAGGAAGACGGGGCGTCAGGCAGGAGATTACCTCCGGATCTACCGAAAGAGCCATGGGGTGGAACTTGGCGATGCCCTGATTGCCGCCAGCGCTGCGATGTGGGGCGCCATGCTCTGGACCCGAAACCGGAAGCTCTACCCCATGAAGGAACTGACGTTCTTCTAACCCCGGCGGACAGGCCTATGAGGGGATACCACCAAGCCGTTTACTGATCCCCGTGGATTTCCTTCAACAACCGGTCCACCCTCTCCATCTCGTCCGGCCTGTGCGAGACCTCGCGTGCTCTTTCGGCCAGCGTGCGCGCGCGGTCCACTTCGCCTAACTTGAAGTGGGCGTACGCCAGATTGTAGTAGTAGCGGGGCGCCTCCATCGGGGGCAGGTGCTTCACCGCGCGAAATTGCTCCAGCGCTTCGCGGAACGCTCCGGTCTTCACCAGCAGGATGGCCAGCTCGTGATGCGCCGCATCCAGGACCGGGGCCAGCGCGATGGCCTTCCGCAGGGCGGTGATGGCGTCATCCGCGCGATCGGCACCCGCCAGGACGCGGCCGTAATCCAGGTACATGGTGGCATCCTGGCCGCCCAGGCTCTCGGCGCGCGCGAAATGCGCGGCGGCTTCCGGGCCGCGGCGTTCGTGCGCCAGATATTCACCCATCCCCTGCTCGGCCTCGGGGCGATCGGGATAGTCGTGCAGTGCCCGGTCGAAAGCGGCGTGGGCCTCGGCGGTGCGGCCGGGATAATCCAGCAGCATCTCCGCCAGGGCCAGCCGCGCTTCCAGGCCGGCATGCAGAGTGACTTTCGGCGCGGGTTCGGATTGCGGCAGGTGGACTTGAAAAACGGCGGCGTTCAGGCGGCTGTTGTCCAGGTACGCCCGCAGGTCCGCCTCCACCTGCTCGATCGGCTTTCCGTAGGCTTTTTGAAACGCCTCCACGCTGCCGTCATGCTGCAGAGCGTCCAGGAGGCTCCTCAGCCGCGGGCTGTAGGTGTTGTCGAGCGCGAGCATGTGGACCAGCGCCCAGCTTTCGGCGTAAAACATTTCGGCATCGGCCTGTTTGTTGTACACTTCGGAGGATCGGCTGGCCGAAACCAGCGTGCGCAGGTCGATCCAGCGGCCCTCCGCCAGGGCCTGGACGCGGGCGGGAATCACGCGGCCCACCACCACGAAAGCGCCATGCGGCTCCAGGTTGGAATACACCTCCGCCAGGCCTTCATCCAGCCACACGGGAAGGTCGTGATTGGTGGACCGCAGGATGAGGTGCGTGTATTCGT
The DNA here is from genome assembly GCA_963803725.1 of Bryobacterales bacterium. Taxonomy (GTDB): domain Bacteria; phylum Acidobacteriota; class Terriglobia; order Bryobacterales; family Bryobacteraceae; genus JOPF133. Next base: position 45,224 of record CAWDOH010000039.1, read on the forward strand.
GCACGGCCATGGGGTAGCGGTCGGCCTCGTCGTTCTTCATGAGGATGTAATCGTGCCGCGATCCGGGGTGAAAGGCCGCGTCGGCAATCTTGCTGGTTTCGTAGTACTGGAATTGCTTGGAAGAACGGAAACAGACGATGCGCACCACCCGCCCGCGGCCATTCAGCGCGTAGGCCTGCTGGAAGAAGCTGCGCACCTGCTCGAAATAGTGCAGCAAGTCGCTGCCGGCCGGCTCGCCGCCTTCGGTAAAGAGGTCGAAATGGGCCGAGCGAATCTCGGTCCAACGGTCGTCACGGGCCGCCAGGGCACAAGGACAAGCGAGTGCGCCCGCCGCCAGAAGGGCCGCGAGTGTGCTACGCCACGAGATGGGACACGGACGCCGCTTCACTGCTCAGTTTCTCGAAGAACCGCTTGATCAAGAGCCGGGCCGTCGTATCGAGCAAACGCTGGCCTACCGCAGCTATGGTGCCACCCACCTGCACGTCTCCCTCATATTTTATGCGGCACCCGGACCAGAGGGCGATCCGGCGGCAGCACCGGCCGGCGCGTCCACGGCGCTCAACGTGAGCAGGCCCTCGCCTTTCATGAAGCCGATTTTGCCTTGGCCTTCCACGATCAGCCGGAAGCTCGCGGGAGGGTTGGAATCGGCGATCCGCACTTTGCCCTGGAACAGCCCCGACATGCTGGCCAGCACCATCTTCATGCGCATGGCGTATTCGTTTTCGCCCACGGGCTCCAGCGATTCGCAGCCCGGCATGGCCCGCGCCAGCACCTCCGGGTTCTGCAGCAGCGCGAAAGTCCGCTCCTGCGAAACCGCCATCAGGTATTCGCCGGCGATTTTCATGCCGCCCTCGAAAGCGCCACGGCCAGCGCCCGGCGGGTGTGAACGCGGGCCAGGTGGCGGCGGTAATCGGCGGATGCATACAGGTCGGAATTGGCCTCTTCGCCCTCGCCCACCAGGGCCGCGGCCTGCTCCGCCGAGCCGCCTTCTTCCAGCAGCTTTTCCGCGGCACGCGCGCGGAAGGCGTGCGGCCCCATGCCCGTCACGCCGATGCGCGCCATGGCGATCCGCCGCACCCTCGCGCTTGACCCGCACGGCGACGCCTACTACGGCAAAGCCGGAAGCCGGATGGGCGACCTTTTCGTAGCAATAGCCCTCGCTGGCTTGCTCCACGGGGACGCGCACAACCAACACCAGCTCGCCGGGTTCCAGCGCCGTGGTGAAGGCGTCCAGAAAGAAATCGCCGGCTTCCACGGTGCGGTCGGAATGCGCCGCGACCAGGTGGATCCGGGCTTCGAGAGCCACCAGGGCGGCGGGATAATCGGCCGCCGGATCGGCATGCGCGATGCTGCCGCCGAGGGTGCCCATGTTGCGCACCTGGACGTCGCCGATGTGGCTGGCGGTTTCGGAAAGCAGCGGGCAGCGCGCGCGCACCACCGGCGACGTCTCCACCGCATGATGCGTGGCCATGGCGCCGATCTGCACGAAGCCGCCGGCCTCGCCAATGGCGTTGAGGCCCGCGATGCGGCCCAGGTCCACCACTTCGGCGGGCGTGGCGAGGCGGAGCTTCATCATGGGGATGAGGCTCATGCCGCCGGCCAGGATTTTGCGCTCGCCCGAAGCGACCAGCGCCAGGGCCTCGCCGAGCGATTGCGGAGCGGAATAATCGAATTCCTGGGGAATCATGCCTGGCCTCCCTGGATGACTTTCCAGATCTTCTCGGGTGTGAGCGGCATATCGATGTGCCGCACGCCCAGCGGCGCAAGCGCGTCCACCACCGAATTCACCACCGCCGGCGAACAGCCGATGGTGCCTGCCTCGCCCACGCCTTTGACGCCCAGAGGATTCACGGGCGAGGGCGTTTCGGTGTGACTGCTTTCGATCCACGGCATCAGGTGCGCCTTCGGCAGCGCGTAATCGGTCAGCTCGCCGGTAATCAACTGGCCATTTTCGTCGTAGACGGCCTGCTCCCAGAGCGCCTGGCCCAGGCCCTGCGCCACGCCGCCGTGCACCTGCCCATCCACCAGCAGCGGGTTGATGATTTTGCCGCAATCGTCCACCGCCACGTAGCGGCGGATCTGGATGTCGCCGGTTTCGCGGTCCACTTCCGAGACCACCACGTGGGCGCCGAACGGGAAGGTGAAATTGGGCGGTTCCCAGAAATGGGTGGCCATCAGGCCCGGCTCGGTGGCCGGCGGCAGGCGTTTGGCGTTATAAGCCGCGCCCACCATCTCGGCAAACGAGACGGATTTGCCGGTCTGCTCGTCCACGCACTGGCCGCCCGAGAGAGTGACGTTGGAGGCGTCCAGCAGCATGGCGCCGAATTTCTTCAGCTTGGTCTTGAGATCCTGCAAGGCGTAGAAGAGCGCCGCCCCACCCACCGCCGTGCCGCGGCTGCCGAAGGTGCCGATGCCGTACTGCACCACCGAAGTATCGCCGTGAATCACCAGCACGTCGTCCATGGGCACGCCCAGCTCGTCGGCCACCACCTGCGCGAAAGTGGTTTCCTCACCCTGGCCATGCGGCGAAGCGCCGGTCAGGACGGTGACCTTGCCGCTGGGCTCGATCTTCACCGTAGCGCTCTCCCAGCCGCCGGCGGGCATGGCGGGCGAAGGGCCCATGGCGCAGATTTCGCCGTAGGTGGAAACGCCGATGCCCATCAGCCGGCCCGCCTCACGCGCCTGCGCCTGCTCCTGGCGGAGCGCCGGGTAGTCCACTTCCTCCAGGGCCTTGCGCAGCGGGGCCGC
>CAWDOH010000040.1:0-92690 GCA_963803725.1 Bryobacterales bacterium
CTGGTGACCACGGTTCATCCCAATCCGGAAGCGGCGCCGACAACAATTAGATCCCCACGACCGAAGTAGAGTCCAGCCGCTTCGGTTGCCAATGACCGGCGCTTAATTTACTTTGACGAATAGCTGACAGGGTCAAGTGGCGACTTCCGGCAGGAAAACGGCGAGGTTCGACGCTTTGAGTGTACGCCAGGATGCGCTAACCGATTGATCTTCCGGGACGCGCCACGCCAGTACATCTGCGGGCTGCTGGCCTCTACATGTGTAGCATTCGCTGCCCAACAGGGAGATCCGCGACCGCGGGGGGGGATTTACCCAGGACGACCGCAGGGCCTTGACTTCGGCTCTACCAACTCCTATTCTTTGCTATAATTCTGATTCCAAACTGAGCTATACCACAAGGAGATAGAATGCAAGGCAAGCGAACGGATCGAAGGTGCCGAAAACCGGCTGAAGCTGTGCCGAGTGAGGCACCGCTGCAAGTGGTGCACGGCGCGGCTTCCGCTCCGAACGCTGTATCGGTTCCCAGGCCGGTCCGAGTCATCAAGATTAGGAGGCATAAGAAATGAAACAGGTGGCTATACCAGTTCTCATATACGCCGTGTTGCTGACGGGCGGGTGTGGCAATATGAATCGATTTAAAAACAGCCCTTCGGACTTGGTCAAGAAGTACTTCGCCTCTTGCAACAGCGACGAGTATTCCAAAGCTGAAGAGACACTGGCTACTGATGCGAAGAAACTGATACATGGAGGATTGGTTAGTGGTGGTCTGCGGGGGATGTGCGAAGAGGCCAGCCGTGATGGCACCATAGACAGCGTTGAAATCAAGAGTGAAACAATCCGCGGGGAGGGGGCCACTGTTGTCGTTTTGATTCGCTTCAAAGACAAGTCCAGCCGGGCTGACTTCTTACAAACGATCAAAGAAGACGGCTCATGGAAAATCACTCCCCGCGGCTTTTAGCCGTGACCTCCTGTCGGCATCGCCACCGCCGTCGACAAACGGATCGGAACCTTACTTCCCGCTCAATCCGGGATCGCGAAGGCCGGCTTCCATTTGCCGATGACCGCATGCGTGGGCCGGGCGCAGGAAGTCGAGGATGCTTCGGCCGTCTTCCGCGATCGGGAATCCCGGCGGGACTGGCAATCGGAATGTGCGTACCTGCGGGCCAATCTGGGGCAGTGGCTAACCTTCCGTTCGGAGATCGAGTGGCGAGTCCGCTCGGAAGCCTCAATCGAGGGATCGGCCGACTTTGCCAAGGGCCAATATCGAATCGGCACGAGTTGGGATTTAGAAGCGGGCCGCGCCCGGCCTTCCGGCCTGCGCCTGTACCGCCCCGATCGGCAGCCGAGCATCGCGCTCGACGTGCAAATGGGACTGCCGTTCCCCACTATCACCCACGACTTACCTCGACCGTCGGGTGTCCATGGGATTCCGCGTTACACGGACCCGCCCCCGCCCAATCCATTCGGCCAGTACGGTGCATAGTACAATGGCTCCGTGAAAGCGGTTGCAGCGTCCTCCCTCGGCCTCGCCGGCATCGGCAATCAGGCGCTCCGCCCTGCACGCCGCCGAAGGGAATCCGGTGAATCCCGCTGTCCCCCCTTGGAATGGAGAAGGACCAGGGGATACTGAAGGAAGGAGCCGTCCATGAGCCAAACCAGCAATCCGTCCGCATTGAACCGCCGCCGTTTTGCCGCCGTGTTGACCGCGTCCACCGCTGCGCCGGCGCTGCTCGCCCAGCAGAATCCGCCGCAGAGCGCCGCCCCGGCTGCCACACCCGCACCCAACCCCAACACCAGCGCGCAGGCGGAGCGGCGGCGCTTTACACCTCCGCCCGAGCCGGTTCCTTTCGACGACCCCATCGAATTCACCAAACAGGCCGCGCGCATCAAAGTGGAGCCGTTCCCCATGACCCAGGTGCGCCTGTTGGCCGGCCCTTTCCACGACGCTCAGGAGTGGAACCGCGGCTTCATGGCGCGCCTCGACGTGCCCCACCTGCTCTACAATTTCCGCCAGAACGCCGGCCTGGAGACCGGAGCGGTGGCCGATCCCTTCGGCGGCTGGGAGGCGCCGGCCGATGGCAAGCGCGGCACCGAGTTGCGCGGCCATTTCACCGGCCACTTCCTTTCCGCCAGCGCGCAACTCTACGCTTCCACCGGCGACAAGGGTGCCAAGGCCAAGGGCGATGAGCTGGTGGATGGGCTGGCCAAGTGCCAGGCTAAACTCGGCGGCGGCTATCTGAGCGCCTTTCCCACGGAATTGTTCGACCGTCTGGATGCGCTTGCCGGCCAGCCCTACCACGGTCCCGGCGGCCCGCAGCTTCCCTGGGCCCCTTTCTACACCATTCATAAGATCATGGCCGGGCTGTTCGATATGTACCGCCTGACCGGCAACCAACAGGCGCTGCAGGTAGTGGAAGGCATGGCCGGCTGGGCCGACGGTTGGACCGCCAGTAAGTCGCCTGAGCACATGCAGCAGATCCTCAATACGGAATTCGGCGGCATGGCCGAAGTGCTCTATAACTTATCCGCCGCCACTAACAACGACCAATGGGGCAAGGCCGGCGACCGTTACACCAAGAAATGGTTCTTCAACCCGCTGGCCTTGCATCGCGACTCCCTCAACCGCGACCCCAACGGCCGTCCCATCCACGTCAACACTCACGTGCCGCAGATGATCGGCGCCGCCCGCCGCTATGAGCTTTCGAGCGACCAGCGCTTCCACGAAGTGGCCCATTTCTTCTGGGATGCCGTGGTCAGCGGCCACAGCTATGTCACCATGGGCACCAGCAATGGCGAGGACTGGCAGCAGCCCGCCGGCCACATTGCGCAGGAGCTAAAATGTACGAGTACGCCGAGTGGGGCGCTGCTGCAGTCTGCATGCTGGTGCATGGTGACATGAGGCTGTAGCGCTGAAGGGCGTAGGGGAATGCGGGTGGGAAGCGGTGGGGAAGCTAAGCGCAGGGGCGATATCGCGGAGTGAGTGGAGTGGAGGGGACGGGTGGGGGCGGGAAGGAGGTGCGCAAGGCAGCGGGGAAGAACAGGTGTAACGGGCGGCGCTGAGTCTGAGTGGCGGCGGAAAGTAAGAGCACTCGGCAGCGCGAATCGTAGAGGATCTGCTGCATGTGCCAGGGCGAACGGCGGTCCAACGTCGCCGCCGGCTGCCCACTACCTGCAGCGCCTGGGGCCGGTAGGCGGTACAGAAGAAGTGTGAGAAAGGGGCGGGAAGCTGCGGGCCGCCGGGACGTGGTGCCGACGGGGACCGCCAGTAAGTCGCCTGAGCACAGCAGCAGACCCAAACGGAACGGCGGCATGGCCGAAGTGCTCTATAACTTATCCGCCGCCACTAACAACGACCAATGGGGCAAGGCCGGCGACCGTACACCAAGAAATGGTTCTTCAACCCGCTGGCCTTGCATCGCGACTCCCTCAACCGCGACCCCAACGGCCGTCCCATCCACGTCAACACTCACGTGCCGCAGATGATCGGCGCCGCCCGCCGCTATGAGCTTTCGAGCGACCAGCGCTTCCACGAAGTGGCCCATTTCTTCTGGGATGCCGTGGTCAGCGGCCACAGCTATGTCACCATGGGCACCAGCAATGGCGAGGACTGGCAGCAGCCCGCCGGCCACATTGCGCAGGAGCTCAAAATGTACGAGTCCACCGCCGAGTGCTGCTGCGCCTATAACATGCTGAAGCTCACGCGGCATCTCTATTCCTGGGACCCGCAGCCGCATTACTTCGATTACTACGAGCGCTCGTTACTCAATCACCGCCTCGGCACTATCCTGCCCGATAAAGGTTACACGCAATACTACCTCTCACTCTATCCCGGGGCTTATAAGACGTTCTGCACTCAGGACCATTCTTTCTGGTGCTGCACCGGCACCGGTGTGGAGGAATACTCCAAGCTTACCGACAGCATTTACTGGCGCGACTCCGAGGGCGTGTATGTCAACTTATTCATCCCCTCGGAGTTGGACTGGTCCGAGAAAGGCTTCAAACTGCGCCAGGAGAATCAGTTTCCGGAACAGCAGGAAACCGCTCTGATCGTGACCGAAAGTAAGCCCGTGAAGATGTCGCTCCGCCTGCGCATTCCCGGGTGGCTGAAATCCGAACCCACCGTGAAGCTGAACGGCAAGCCCCTCGAAGCTTCGGCCGCCCCCGGCAGCTACCTGACACTTTCGCGCGTCTGGAAAAAGGGCGACCGCGTGGATCTGCAGCTTCCCATGCAGCTCACCATGGAGGCCGCCTCCGGCAATCCGCGCCTGCAAGCCTATCTGTACGGCCCGCTGGTGCTGGCCGGCGACCTGGGGTCCGACGGCCTAACCGAGCGGATGCTGATCGGCCCCAGCGCCCCACGGGTCCGCCCGCCGCGCAACCCGCAGCAGCAGCGCGCCGACCTGCCGCCGGTCACGCCCGTGGAGGTCCCCACCTTCCGTGCCGCCGTGGATGGCGACCCCGCCTCCTGGATCAAGCCCGCGGATAAGCCGCTGACCTTCCACACTTCGGGCCAGACAACCGACGTCACCATGGCGCCGCTCAATACCATCTTCGGCAAGCGCTACTCGGTGTACTGGGAAATCGTATAACGGGTCGCGCTTCACAGCGAGTAGCGCCTACCCGGCTTGCAGGATCTGCCGCGCCGCGCGTGCACCGGTCGCCATGGCGCCGTGCACCGTGCCTTCGTGCCCGTCGGAATTCGTCGCCTCGCCGGCGAAATACAGCGTCTCCTCCACCGGCTCGCCCAACCGGCGCCGCGCTTCCAGGCCGCCGGCGCGCGGGTAACTGTACGCCCCGCGCGCAAAAGGATCGTCGCGCCAGTTGTAAGTGTGCCAGCCTTCCAGCTCGCCGGCCAGTTCCGCGGCCGAAGTTCCCAGCAGCCGGCCGAGCGTGCTCAGCGCCTCCGCCAGCCACTGCGAAGGCTCGCAATCCTCGCGCTCCTCGGCGCGCCGCCCGGCCATCCACCCTGTGATCACCGGACTGCGCACCGGCAGAGTGGTCCACCAAGTCGGCATCCAGCAGTCCCTCGAAAACAGGAAGCCCAGGTTCGAGAATTCCGCGCGGTCCTCCCACATCGGACGCCGGAAGCGTAGCACCATGCGGATAGCGTGCCCCATCTCAATGCCCGCCAGCGCGTCCCCCAGCACCTCGGGCCACGGATCGAACACCACCGCGCTCGCTTTCAGGACGCCCAGCGGCACGGTCACCACCGCGCGCGGCGCTTCGAAATTCCCGGCGCTGCATTGAATCTCCACCCGGCCGCGCCGCCACATCACCCGCTCCGCCGCGGCGCCAAAACGCGCCCGCACCAGCGCGTGGTCCATGCCGTTCCACAGCCATTCCGCCAGCGCGCCGTAGCCGCGGCTCAGGCGGAAGGAGCGGTGGCCTTCAATCGCATCGGCGGCCTTCTCCATGCGCACCAGGCCTCGTACGCTGATCCGCTCCGCGCGCGCCGCGTTGAAGCCTTCCACGTAACGGGTGACCCAACTGCGCGCGTCCGCGGGGATGTCCGCATGCGCGATGAATTCGGCGAAGGATTGCTCGGGCGCGGCCTCCAGTGCCGGCATCAGCGCGGCCAGCGGATCCTCGCCGCCGTCTTGCGCCTGCTCCTCTCCGGCCCAATGCGCCTCGCCTTCGACTTCCAGCACTGCCAGGCGTCCGCCCGCGACCTCTTCAAAAATTTCCGCCGGTTTGCCGTGGATAAATTCCGCGCCCAGCTCGACCGGCACCGGGGACAGCGGATCGTGCAACGTGTAGATGCGCCCACCGATGCGCTGGCGCGCTTCCAGAATCTGCACCGCCACGCCGCTTCGGGAAAGCGCTCGCGCCGCCGTCAGACCCGCAGCGCCGGCGCCGATGACGATGACCGCGGCCCGCCACACGATCTCACTATAGCGCCATCCCCGCTTAAGACGCCGCCATCTCGCGCACCCGGCTGGCGTTGCGCAGCGAGGCCGTCATCATGCGGTCGGCCACGCCGGTGTGATCGCGAAACCAGCCCGCCAGGTACCGCAGCAGTTCCCCCGGCTCTCCGGCCAGCGACTGGATACGTTGCCGCGCGCTGTCATGCTGGCGTTTGTGCCACTCATAAGCCGAATAGCCGGATGAGCGCATCAGCCGCTCTTCGTGCGCGAAATGAGATTCCACTTCCGCCGCCAGCCGGCGAATTGCTTCGTCGATGGCCCGAGGCTCTGCCCTGGCCTGCACAGCCCGTTGCAGTTCGTCTCCCAAGCGGAACAATTCGCGGTGTTCCGCGTCAAACTCCGGTTGGAAAACGGTGTTTCCCGGGGTCCAATGAAAGCGCCGCATGAACGTAGTTTAGCCTATTTGAGACCTGAATGGGTGAATCTCACAGTCCGCGCCCTCCGCAAACCGCGCCGATGCCGCAACACGGCACCTCTTGCAGCGAGCTAAAACAGACAAAATGGTTTTCTCCGCGTTCCCTCCGCCTCTCTCCGGAAACTCCGCTCCCTCTGCGACCTTTCCCCCTCTGGGCCTTCTCCGCGCCTTCTCCGCGTCTCCGGGCCCAGAGGGCACCCCCCGCGTCGAATCGGCCCCGCCGCTGGCCTCTCGGGAGTTTCCCCGCCCCAGGAACATCGACAGCAGCAGTCGATGCGCATGCTCCGCGTCGAATGGGCCCCACGCCCGACTCTGGCCTGTCGGGAGTTTCCTCGCCCCGAGAACATCGACATCAGTCGATGCCTGTGCTCCGCGGTGAATCCACGCCGCTACCTGCCGCCGCCCCTCGCGCTTGCGCTGCCCCCTCCGGCTGTTTTAGTCTCAAAAACGTGCTCCTTGATCGCCGTCAGATTTTCACCGCCCTTGCCGCAGGCGCCGCCGCCCGCTTTGCCACCGCCGCCGACGATTCCATCGCCATCCCCGGCAAGCGCCCCATGATCCTCCACAACGACCGCCCTGAGGATCTCGAAACCCCCGTCCGCTATTTCGATTCCTACCTCACTCCGCTGGATGTCTTCTTCGTGCGGCAGCACATCCCCCGGCCCGGCCCCATCGACCCGGAAACCTATCGCCTCACCGTCAACGGCATGGTCTCCAAGCCGCTCTCCCTCACGCTCGCCGACCTCAAAAAGCTGCCCCAATATACCGTTCCCGCGGTGCTCGAATGCACCGGCAACGGGCGCGGCTTCTACAGCCCCAAGGTGCCCGGCATCCAGTGGGGACGCGGCGCCATCGGCAATGCGGAGTGGCGCGGCCCGCGCATCTCCGACATTTTAAAACTGGCCGGCGCCTCCTCCGGCGCCGCCTTTTTGGAGACCAATGGCGCCGATAAGGGCCTTGCCAAAACACCCGACTTCATCCGCTCCCTGCCCATGTCAAAAGCCCTGCATCCAGCGACTCTCCTGGCTTTGACCATGAACGGTCAGCCGATACCCAACCTCCACGGCTTCCCCGCGCGTTTGTTGGTGCCCGGCTGGGATGGCACCAGCTCGGTGAAATGGGTGATCAGCCTGACCGCCGCCGCCGAGGCCAACAAGGGCTTCTTCATGAACCCCGGCTACCGCTATCCCAAGTACGCCCTCCCGCCCGGAACACCGGCCCGCCCGGCCGAGCTGGAGGTGATCGAAGCTATGCCGGTGAAGTCCACCATCACGGCACCCGAAGACGAGAGCAAGGCCCCGCTCGGCGCGGTCGCCATCCGCGGCTTCGCCTGGGCAGGCGAGCATTCCATCGAGCGCGTCGACGTTTCCACCGATGGCGGCAGCCGCTGGCGCGAGGCCAACCTCACCGGCCCCAAGCTGCCGTTTGCCTGGCGGCTGTGGCAGATCCAATGGCAGCCCTCCGATCCCGGCTATTACACCATCCTTTCACGCGCCACCGATTCCGCCGGCCGCGTACAGCCCATCGTGGCCGAATGGAACCCCTCCGGTTACCTTTGGAACGCCATCGACCGCGTAGGCGTGTTGGTGGAGAAATCCTGATGAAATCCCTGATTCCCATAACCCTCGCGTCCCTCCTGGCCGCCGCCGCATGGTCCGCCGACCAGGCCACGCTCGACCGCGGAAAAAAAGAGGAACAGCAGAGCTGCGTGCCCTGCCACAGCCTCCGCCTGATCCATTCCCAGCGCCTCAGCCAGGCCACCTGGAACAAAGAACTCGATAAGATGACCGGCTGGGGCACCGTAATCCACGACCGCGAAGCGCTGCTCGAATACCTGGTGGCCAACTACGGCAATGACAAACCGATCCCGCCGCCGGCCATGTCGCTGGATGGGTCGGGCAAGAAGTAAGCGCCGAACGGGCTTTTACTGCACTACCTTGCGCGCCCGGTGTACTCCCGCCACGCTCACCACAAACGGCGAAGCACCCGAGAAGTAGCCTACTGCAACGCCGATTCCACCGGGTATCCGTGGTCGATCCAGTCGGTCTTGAAGTTGGTCGCCACGTGCATCGCGCGCACGTGCGTGAATCCCATCTTCTGCAGCAGTTCCAGCGCCGGCTTGATGTTGGGGCATCTCTCCCACGGGCAGCACCCGCAGTAAATCACCAGGTCGCGATCGCGCGCCAGTTTCTCCACCGCGGCCTTCAGCAAGTCCAGCCCCTCAGCCTTCGACCCCGGCCCCGCATAGATCGCTCCCGGAATGTGCTTGCTGCGGTAGAGCACATTCGGCCCCACCTGAAAGATAACCGGCCGCGCCGCCCCAGCCGTCAGTTGCGCCGCCACGTCCTTAGGCTCGACCAGCGGCCCTTCCGCCGCCAGGGCCAACGCCAGAAGCACCGGCGCAATCGCAAGCAGGTATCGCATGTTCATACCAGACACTATAGCCCGTCGAAACCGGCCATGCGCTGAGCCTGACTCCACCCGCCCACATCTCATCCTAAGCCCGTGGCATCTTCTTGTGGCGATCTGCGCGGAATCTCCGCGTTTTTTGCCCTATAATCAGGTTGACCGCACTCTATGCTGTTACGATTCCGATTCTCGAACTTTCGGTCGTTTCTCGACGAGCAGGAGCTGTCCATGATCGCCGGTCCCGTCACGGATCACCGGAAATCGTGCGCCATCCCACGGGGATCGATGAAGGCGTCCTGCCGGTTGCGGCAATCTACGGCGCAAATGCTTCGGGCAAAACGAACGTTCTCCGTGCGATGCAATTCATGCAGACAGCGGTTCGTGACTCTCACGCACATTGGAATCCCGATCACCCAATCGCCCTCGAACCATTCGCCGGGAAGTCTGACTTACCGTCGAGCTTCTCGGTGGATTTCCTCCTCGACAACGTTCGTTATCAGTATGGATTCACGGCGTTACCGGAGGCTATCGTTAAGGAGTGGTTGTACGCGTATCCCTCAGGCAAGAAACAGAGCTGGTTCTTGAGAGAACGCAACAAGCCAACCTCGTTCAGCCAAAAACTGCCGGGCGAGAATCGAACGATTGAGCGGTTGACGCGCCCCAACAGCCTGTTCCTTTCAGCCGCCGCGCAGAATAATCACGAGATGCTCTCACGGATTTACAAGTGGTTTTCGCAGTGGCGGTCGCTCCCTGAAGATCCACAACATGCGCTCACCCTGAGCGCAAGCTTCCTTCAAGGCCACTCCGACTGGCAACGAGATCTCGCCCGAATGCTCTCGCTGGCTGATCTCGGCATAACAGACATGGACGTCCAGACATCGGCAGTGCCCACGCCGGTTAAGGAGGCTCTCGCGAAACTTGCGGGGATACTGAAGGATCCCGAGATCACGTCTCACGTCGAAGAGGGGCCGCAAGAGGTTCGCTTCCTCCACCGGATCGGCGATTCAACTGCGGCGTTCCGGGTAGACCAGGAGTCGAAGGGTACGATCGCTTTCTTCTGCTTGTTACTGCCGGTCTTAGCCGCCCTCGCCGTCCGAGCGGTGGTCTGGGCCGACGAACTGGACCGCAGCCTTCACCCACTCCTCGCCCTCGACATCATTCGAATGTTCATTGCCCCCAATAACAATCCCTTGTCCGCTCAGCTCATCTTCAATACGCACGATACCAACATCCTCAGCGCCGGCGTTCTCCGCCGCGATCAAATCTGGTTCACTGAAAAACAGCGCGACGGCGCCAGCAAGCTCTATCCGTTGACTGACTTCAAACCGCGCAAGGAAGAGAATCTCGAAAACGGATACCTGCAAGGCCGCTACGGCGCTATTCCGTTCCTGAACAGCGACCGCTTCCTCGCCACCATCCATGAAGAAAAGTGACAGCCTCCGCCGCCGTCGCGCGTTCCGCGAGCCTCGCGCCCGTTTCCTCATCGTGTGCGAAGGAGAAGTAACCGAACCAGAGTACTTCCGCGATATTCGTCAGACCGAACGCGGCCTCATCGACCTGAAGATTGTCCCTGCCGGCGTTCCCAAGTCCGTCGTTGAGCGGGCCGCCGGAATGAAGAAGGACTCCGAACTTGAAGCCAAGCGCCGCAAGGATGAGAATCTCCGCTATGACCACGTCTGGTGCGTATTCGATGTCGACGTGCACCCGTTTGTCGCCGAAGCTAAGCAGCAGGCTATGTCGAACTCAATTGAGCTCGCCGTCTCCAATCCCTGCTTCGAATTATGGTTTCTGCTCCACTTCCAGGACCAGACCGCGCACATCGAGCGGGACAAAGTGCACCACCTCTGCCGCAAGTATATGCCTGGCTACCAAAAAGATCCTCCCTGCGACACGTTGCGCCTCATCAACCCGAGGCCACCGAAAGGGCCATTCAATTGGAAAACTGGCAAGCAACCCGCAACAACACTGGCGGCAATCCTTCCACCGGCGTACACCGCCTCATCCAGCAGATCCAGGCCGCCTGCCGCACTTGAGGTCCCTACGCTTCCAGCCCCATCTGCGTCAGCCGGTAGCGCAGCGCATTGCGCGTCAGCCCCAGCAGCCGCGCGGCCTGGCTCTTGTTGCCGTCGGCGCGGCGCAGCGCTTCGCGGATCATCTCCTGCTCGTACTGATCGAGGCTCATGCCCTCCGGCAGGAAGTGCCGCGAATCCGCTCCGCCGCTGCTGCGCGCGCGCGCGGCGCGCTCTCCAGCTTGATATCGGCCGCGTCCAGTTCCGTTGCCCGTGGCCATCACCAGGCTGCGCTCGATCACGTTCTCCAGTTCGCGCACATTGCCCGGCCAGTGATACGCCATCAGCTTTTCCATGGCCGGCATCGGTGATCGATTCCACGTCGCAGCCGGTATCGGGCGCCAGCTTGTGCACGAAATGGTTGGCCAGAAACGGAATGTCCTCCTTGCGCTCGCGCAGCGGCGGAATGTTCAGCGGCACCACGTTCAGGCGGTAGTAGAGGTCTTCGCGGAACGTGCCCTGCTCGAGCGCCGCGCGCAGATCCTGGTTGGTGGCGGCGATCACGCGCACGTCGATGTGCCGCGTCACGTTGCTGCCCAGCCGCTCGAATTCGCGCTCCTGCAGAACGCGCAGCAGCTTCACCTGGATGGCCGCCGGCACGTCGCCGATTTCATCCAGAAACACCGTGCCCGTATCGGCCTGCTCGAACTTGCCCGGCTTGCGAGGTGTTGCGCGCCGGTGAATGCGCCTTTCTCGTAGCCGAACAGCTCGCTCTCCATCAGGTTCTCGGGGATCGCGGTGCAGTTGATCTTCACCAGCGGCCGGTCGCTTGCCGCGGCGAATGGAAATGGATGGCGCGCGCGATCAGGTCCTTGCCCACGCCGCTCTCGCCCGCCAGCAGCACGGTGGCGCGCGTGGGCGCCACGCGCTCGATGGTGGCGAAAATCTCCTGCATCGCCGGACTGCGCCCGATGATGTTGTCGAACTCGTAGCGCCGCCCCAGCTCTTCCTTCAGCTGGCGGTTCTCGTCGCGCAGCGCGCGCATTTCGAGCGCCTTGTGGACCACCTGCATCAGGTGATCGAGCGAAAACGGCTTCAGCAGAAAATCGGTGGCGCCGGCCTTCATCGCCTCCACGGCGGTTTCCACGCTGCCGAAAGCCGTCATCATGACCACCGGCACCTGCGCATTCTGCCGGCGGATCATGCGCCAGGAATGCAGGCCGTCCATGTTCGGCAGCTTGAGATCGGTGAGCACCAGGTCGGCGCGATCCACCAGCTGCAGGCCTTCTTCGGCGGTCGCGGCTTTGTCCACGTCGAAGCCCGCCGACGCCAGTTGCAGCTCGATCACGCGGCGCAGCTTGTCTTCGTCTTCGACTACCAGAATGCGCTTCTTCATGCGGAGGTCCGGCCGGCTCGTTCACTTCGGGGCGCTCGATGGGAAGCAGCACGCGAAACACGCTGCCTTTGCCGGGTTCGCTTTCCACTGTTATCTTACCGCCGTGTTCGTCGACGATCTTGGAAACAATCGCCAGCCCCAGCCCTACGCCCTCCGGCTTGGTGGTGAAGAACGGGTTGAAGATGGTCTCCAGTGTTTCGGGTCGATTCCGGCGCCGCGGTCGATCACCGCGATTTCCGCCGTGCCGCCCGCCGCGCGGGTCTTCACGGTCACCGCGCCGCCCGGCGGGGTGGCCTGCGCCGCGTTCAGCATCAGGTTGTAGAAGACCCGTTCCAGCAACTCGGCGTCCAACGGGAAGGGCGGAATTTCGGGCGCGTAGTTCTTGTAGATGGCGATGCCCGGCGCCTCCCGCTCGACCTGAGCAATGGCGCGGTCCAGCATCTGCGCCAGGTCGGCATTCTCCGGACTGCAATTGCAGCGGCCGCGCGAATTGCAGGAACCGCGTGATCAGGCTGAATTGCGCGCGGTCCACTTCGGTGGCGATGAAGCCGGCCACTTCGCGCGCTACTTCGTTTTCGGCCGCCGACGATGCGGCCCAGCATTTCCGCGGACGCCTTGATGGTGCCCAGCGGATTGCGCAGCTCGTGCGCCAGGCCCGCCGAAAGCTGCCCCAGCGCGGCCAGGCGGTCGGAGCGCCGCACCGCCTCCTCGGCCTCCTGGATGTGCTGCGTTGGCCTCGGCCAGGTGCTTCGGCGGTGCGGCGGAATTTCTGGTTCTGCTGGCGCAGGTCCTCGGCCAGAATGTTGGCCAGGTTGCCCACCATTGCCAGAAAGGCCGCCCGCAACACCACATCCGTAACGCTGCTGGGTCCAGTTGCAACCGTTTCCAGTCGAAAAAGGGCGGCAGCAGGAACATCAGGTACGATCCCGCCGCCAGCAGGCTGAACACCAGCGTGCCACCCACCCCTAGCGCCGTCGCCGCGGAGATCATCGGCAGCGCCAGCACCATCCAATAGCGGCTCTCGATGCCGCCTATGGGGATGCCGCTTTCCGTGTAGCTGTGGCTTCCCGTGTAGGCGATCAATACCACTCCCAGGACCAGCTTCAGCAGATTCCAGTAGATCCGCCCGCTCTCGCTCGAGAGCACCGCCAGCTTGGTCTCCAACACCTGCGCGATGGCCAGCGACGCCAGCATCGCGATCACCCACGGGTCACCCCGTTCGGTGGTGGCGGCCAGCGCGCCGAATAGGAGCAGCCACACCAAGTCGTGCAGGGGAATTAGCCGGAGCCAACGGAACGCGCTAGATGCGGGCACTCATTCCTCCGACCGGATTATGCCACATCCAGCAAAGTGGTTACCGCGCACCTCTTCGGTTGCGGCCGAACCAGACCGCATTGCCCGATTCCGCACCGCACCTCGGCTGGGCACCTGCGGCCCCGGATTATGCCACAATATAAGCGTAACGTCCCATGCCCAATCCAAGCGCTCTGGATGCCGGAAGGCGTGTCCCTTCGGTGTCCCAACCCACCAACGAACCGGATGAGTCTTTCGGCGACATTCTCTCCCAATACGAACAGTCTCACTCCCACAAAGCCCGATGAGGGGAGTCTGGAAGGCACCGTTGTAGCGGTTTCCGGCGAGTCGGTATTGGTCGATATCGGCTTCAAGACCGAAGGAATCCTCCCGCTCGCGGATTTCCAGAGCGCCGGGGAGCCGGTCAAGGCCGGCGACAAATCTTTGTCACCATCAAAGGCCGCGACCCCGAGGGCTATTACGAACTCTCCCGCATCAAGGTGGAGCGGCCCAAGGATTGGTCCGCCCTGGAGAAGGCGTTTGCGGACAAGACGGCCATCAGCGGCGTCGTCTCGGGAGTGGTCAAGGGCGGCTTGAGCGTGGATGTCGGTGTACGCGCCTTCATGCCCGCCTCGCGCAGCGGCGCCAAAGACCCCGCCGAAATGGAAAAACTGGTCGGGCAGGAGATCAGTTGCCGCATCATCAAGCTGGACGTGGCCGATGAGGACGTCGTGGTGGACCGCCGCGCCGTGCTCGAAGAAGAGGAGCGCGCCGCCAAGGAACGCCGTTACTCCGAGATCAAGGAAGGCGAGATCGTCCACGGCACCGTGCGCAGCCTCACCGAATACGGCGCCTTCGTCGATATCGGCGGCGTGGACGCGCTGCTGTATGTGGCGGACATTTCCTGGGGCCGGGTGAACAAGCCCGCCGATCGTGCTCACAGTGGGCCAGGAAGTGGAAGCCAAGGTCCTCAAAGTCGACCCCGCCAAGCGGCGCATCTCGCTGGGCATGAAACAGCTTCAGCCGCACCCCTGGGAGCTGGTCGCAGACAAGTATAAGGTAGGCGATCGGGTGCACGGGTCGGTCACCCGGGTGGCCGATTTCGGCGCCTTCGTGGAGTTGGAAAAGGGCGTGGAAGGGCTGATCCACCTTTCCGAAATGTCCTGGTCGAAGAAGGTCCGCAAGCCCTCCGACGTGGTTAAACCCGGCGAACAGGTGGACGTGGTGATCCTGGCCGTCAACCCCGGCGAGCGCCGCATCTCACTCGGCTTGAAGCAGGCGCTCGGCGATCCGTGGGCCGAAGTGCCGCAGAAGTTTCCGGTGGGTGCGGTGGTAGAGGGTACCGTCACCAGCATCCAGAAGTTCGGCTTGTTTGTGCAGCTTACCGAAGGCGTGGAAGGCATGATCCACATCGGCGATATGAGCGCCGACAAGCGACTCAACCATCCGCAGGAACTCGTCAAGATCGGGCAGGTGGTGAAGGCCCTGGTGCTGGAGGCGGATGTCGAAAAGCGCCGCCTGCGCCTGGGCATGAAGCAACTGATTCCCACCAGCCTGGACGAATACATCGCCGAGCACAAAGAGGGCGATCTGGTGACCGGCCGCATCAGCGAAATGGCCAGCGGACGCGCCCGTGTGGAATTGGGCGAAGGCGTCCACGGAAGCTGCCGGATGACCGACAGCGAAGCTCCGGCTCTGGAGCCGGCCACTGTGCCCGCGTCCAAGAGTGACCTTTCTTCGTTGACCTCCATGCTGGAGGCCAAGTGGAAGGGCGGAGGTCAGAACGCCCCGGCGAAGCGCGAACCCGCCCGCGCCGGCCAGATCCGCAGCTTCCGTATCGCCAAACTGGACGCCGCCGCCAAGCGCATCGAACTGGAACTGGGGTAGCCGTTCCTCCGCGCTCCCTCGAACCCCGCGGTACCGCTTCCTCCGGTCTCTCGCCTTTGGTTTCTCCGCGTTGCCTTCGATCCCTCCGCGGCGCCGCGGAAACTCCGTTCCCTCTGCGACCTTTCCTCACCTTGGGTCTTCTGCGCGATTCCTCCGCGTCTCCGGGCCAGAGGGCACCCCCCCGCGTCGAATGGGCCACGCCGGTGGCCTGTTCCTCGCCCCGAGGACATCGACAGTAGTCGATACGTGTGCTCCGCGATGAAGACCTGTTCGGCGGTAAGACCCACCCGTCAGCCGGTTTCCCCTTCGACGAAATCTTTGAGCCGGCCCAGAGCGCTCTCCCACTGGCCGGAGATCTGCTCCAGGCAGCGGCGAGCCTGCTGTAACTGTTCGGGATCCAGTTCCCAGAGTTGCTCCCGGCCGCGGCGGGCGCTCCGCACCACGCCGGCCTCCGCTAGTACATGCAGGTGCTTGGTAATGGCCTGCCGCGTCATGCTGGCGCCCGAAGCCAGTTGCGTGATGGAGAGCGGCTCGCCGCCGCACAAGCGGGCCACCAGCTCCAGGCGCGTGCCGTCCCCCAGCGCAGCAAACACCGGCACGGCAGTCCGCCATTCGGCGCTAGGCGGATTCTCCGGCATATTCGTTGAGCGCGGCCAGTTGAATCTCCCAGCCTTTGGTGTTGTCCTCGAAAGCCTTGGCGCGGCGAGCTAGCGACAGACGGTCGAAACCCGACTCCACTACCGTCACCAGTGTGCCGCCTTCGGCATCCTCCAGCCGGAATTCCACCAGGGTGGTGGGCTCGGTGCCCGAGTCCCCTCCCGATGGATTCGATCCCGGATGCCAGCGCCAGGAGAAAAGCCGCTCCGGTTCCATCGTTTCCACGGTCACGGAGAATTCTGCACCCTCGCCGCAGGGGTGTGTGGAGATCATGTCCAGCCGTGCGCCGGGTGCAAAGGAACCTTGAGCTTGCACTCGGAACCAGCGTGCAAACTCCTCAAGATTGGTGAGGGCGTGCCACACCTTGTGGCGGGGCGCGCGGATCAGGATCTGCTTTTCAATTCTACTGAGCTCGGATGCCGTCATTCGCAACTCCTCAGTTGCATATTAGAGCATCCACACCAAAAGCGCAACCAGAAAGTTGCAGGATGGCCGCGCCAGAGCGCTGTGGCCGCGGCCAGCCTGCGTTTGACGGAATCCTACCGGCCAATCGCCGGAGGCGTCTGAATGCACGAAAGCAATAAACAAAAAACCACTAATAGGCCAAGCCCCGCTGCGACTACCATATGAATCCTCACCTCTACATATCGGCAGAGCAATTCGTTTGCCGTAGGTCTGCAGCGGAGGTTTTTTCTGAAAAGACGTAACTTGGCAGCCTCCCGACGCCGATCGTGTACACCGTTTGGACACACGCTGTGTCCACATGGTGGCAGCCTCAGTGCCCGGCGGCCGGCACCGGTGCGGGTTCCCCGGCTCCAGGCCGGCATCCGCCAACCTTCACCGCGAAGGCGGCCACGTCGATCCAGCGCGTCCCCTGCCGCCGTTCTACCCGGTAGGATTGCGTGCCAGTGTCCACCCGCAGGCGCCAATCCGTCGGCGGGCTGTCGGTTTCTCGCAGCCTCAGCGGCTTGGTGTTCTCCTCCTGGATGGTCCAGCTTTCGCCGCCATCGGAGGAGGCGAAGCGCTCGTAGCGGTCGCCCGTTTCGGCCGGTCCGCGGTCGACGAGCAGGGCGCCGTCCGACCGGTTGCTGAAAAAGAACTGCTGAATGGAGCCGGGATGGTATTCGCTGGAGACCGGCCGCTGGCGCCATGTCTGGCCTCCGTCTGTGGTGAGCAGCAGAAACGGGTCCTGGGGGAGGGGAAAGAGGGTCAACCCGCTGATCCAGGCCGTCTCGCTGTCCAGAAACTGGATATGGTCCAGCCCGGAGCCGCGGATCCCCTTGTACGGTTGCGTCCAGGTGCGGCCCCCATCGCCGCTTACCAGCACCACGGTATACAAAGTTACCGCCGCCGAATGCAGGTTCCCGGCGGTAACAATTTTTTCACCCTTCGCCGCTACGGTAGTCAGTTCCAGGTAGATCGGACAGGGATCGTCCACCGTACAGGTGAGTCCGGCCCACTGGATGTCGTCGTCCGTGCACTGAAACGGCAGGACTATCGGCTTGCCGTTGTTCTCCAAAACCGTCGGGACCGGCAAACTTGGCGGGGCCGGCGGGATCGGCGGAGCCGTGGGCGGCAGTTCCTGCGCCCACCCACTCAGGGCCAGCAGCATAAGAATCACGCCCGGTGCCCAAGACTTCATGGTTTCTAAATTATAGCTCCGCACGGAGATAGCTCTAAGGGGCCAGTACAAAATGACTCTTTGGTATAAAGAAACTGACGAGGAAATCGGTAACTTCGAGCGGGGGCATTTGCGTCTTTTAATTAAATCCCCGTTACGACAGCGGGCGCACTCACCCCTATCACCCAAACCGCGCCCGCTTTAATTTTTTTGGGGTGATTCCGGAAACAGGCCGTTTCCTTCAGTCTTCCGCCAAACCTTCAAATAAGCCCGTGCTGATGTAGCGTTCGGCTGCATCCGGCAACACCACCACCATCGTTTTGCCTGCGAACTCCGGCCGCGCGGCCAATCGCACCGCCACCGCCACCGCCGCCCCGCTCGAAATGCCCGACAGGATACCCTCCTCGCGGGCCAGACGCCGCGCCATCTCGATGGATTCCTCGTTGCCCGCCAGTTCTACCTGGTCCACCATTGAAAGATCCAGGATATCCGGCACAAACCCCGCTCCGATCCCCTGGATTTTGTGAGGCCCTGGCCGCAGCGGCTGTCCCGCCAGCGTCTGGGTGATTACCGGACTGCCCGTCGGCTCCACGCCCACCGATAGAATCTTCTTCCGCATCTCCTTCTTAATGAAGCGCGAAACTCCGGTGATGGTGCCCCCCGTCCCGACCCCCGAAACCAGCACATCCACCCCGCCGCCGGTATCCTCCCAAATCTCCGGGCCCGTGGTGCGGAAGTGGATCTCCGGGTTGGCAGGATTTTTGAACTGCTGCAGCATGACGTAACGGCCGGGGTCGGAGGCCACAATCTCCTCCGCCTTGGAGATGGAGCCGGCCATACCCTGCGAACCCTCCGTCAGCACCAGGTTGGCGCCCAGGAGTTTCAACACCTTGCGCCGCTCCAGCGACATCGTCTCCGGCATGGTGAGCGTAATCGGGTAGCCGCGCGCCGCCGCCACAAATGCTAGCGCGATGCCGGTATTGCCGCTGGTCGGCTCAATGAGCGCTTTGCCGGTGCCTAACACCCCGCGCTTCTCGGCGTCCCACACCATCGACGCGCCGATGCGGCATTTCACCGAATAGGCCGGGTTGCGGCCTTCGATTTTAGCCAGCAGCGTGCATTTGGCCCCCGCACTCACCCGGTTCAGCCGCACCAGCGGGGTCCGCCCGATGCTCAGCGAATTGTCGTCGAAAGTGCTCAACTCAAATCTCCCAATTGAGGACAAACTTGTTCTGCTTCTCAGTCCAGCGCCGCAACAGATCGGCAAAAGTGGTCTTGTCGATGATCTCCGAAACCGCGCCATCCACCTGCTGCCACATTTCGGTGAAGGGCGTCTCGGTTTTGCGCCGCGTTCGCGCCTTACCGTGCTGCTGGGCGCCATCTACCGAGCGCAGCACGTCGCCCACCGAAATCGCCGAAGCCGGGCGCGCCAACAGGTAACCACCCTCGGCGCCACGCCGCGATTCCACAAAGCCGCTTTGCTTCAGTCCCGCCAGAATGAGTTCCAGAAACTTCTGGGGGATTTTCTGCCGCCGCGCAATATCGGCAATCTTCACCGGCTCGCCCTGGGTCTGCGCGGCGAGGTCGAAGATTGCCTGCAGCGCGTATTCACCTTTCACGGATGTCTGCATGGTTGCCCGGGCCAATCACCTCTGGTCCAGTAGAGATTGTAGGCCATGCACCCCCAAGGCGCAAATGGGGCCGTGAACTGTCCGCTCGACCCTGGCAGTGATTATCACTTGCATCGGCAGTGGTATGTCGATACCGCGATGGACGAGTTGCTGGAGACGGACTTCGCGGTGGCCGCGAAGGATCGACTGTATCGCTGTCTGGATCGGGTACTGCCGCACAAACAGGAGTTGTTCGTCTGGTTGAAGCAGAAGTGGGCGGACTTATTCCACTGCGGATTTCGAAGTGCTGCTATACGATCTGACCAGCACATACTTCGAAGGCGAGATGGAGCAGAACCCAAAAGCCAAGCGCGGCTACAGCCGCGATGGCAGGCCGGACTGTCTGCAATTGGTGATCGCCTTGGTGGTGACCACCGATGGGTTTCCGCTGGCCTATGAGGTGATGAAGGGCAACACGTCGGATCGCACCACGCTGCCAGGCTTTCTCAAGAAGATTGAGGACACCTATGGGAAAGCGCGGCGGGTATGGGTAATGGATCGTGGCATTCCCAGCGAAGCCATTCTGAAAGACATGCGCGATCCGGAACGGCAGACGTTCTACTTGGTGGGCACGCCCAAAAGCAAGATCAACCAGCATGAAAAGAAGTGGCTGGATTTGCCTTGGCAAAAGGTGCGCGACTCGGTGGAGGTGAAGGTGTATGGTTGTATGAGCACGAGGGCGAATTTTATGTGCTGGCCAAGAGCGGAGGCCGGCAGGCCAAAGAGATCGCCATGCGGCGCAAGCGATTGGCTCGCTTGTTGCGCAAACTGCGGGCGATGCGCAAGAGCCTGCCCAAGCGCGATCAACTTCTGATGCGCATCGGCGCCGCCAGGAAAGAAGCCGGGCGGGCTTTCGGGTTCGTGAAGATTCAAATGCCGGCAGAAGGACCAGGTGGTCACTCGCGAAACGTTCTCCTTTCAGGTGGACAAGGCCAAGCTGAAAGCCGCGCAACAACGCGATGGCCACTATTTGCTGCGTAGCAATCTCACCGGCGAAGACCCCGCGGTGTTATGGACGCGCTACATACAACTGACCCAGATCGAGAGTGTGTTCCGCTCGTCTGAAAAGCGAACTGAGCATCCGGCCCATTGATCATCAACTGGAACATCGGGCGGACGCGCATATTCTGATTGCGTTCCTGGCTTACTGTCTGCAAGTCACATTGAAGAACCGTCTGATGACTCACGCGCCGGGGTTGACGCCGGCAGCCGTATTCGAAAAGCTGGCGACGATCCAGATGGTCGAAGTTTGGATTCCTATAGTCGACGGCCGTTGGCTGGTAATGCCGCGGCACACGCAGCCGGAGCCGGACGTACAGGCATTATTGAACCAGATTCGGATCACGCTTCCCGCTCAACCGCCGCCGCGGATCAAGGCCTCGCAAATCACGACACAGTAGGTCGCCGTCCCTACTTTGTGGTGAAGACTCCTGGGTAGCCCTCACTGATTCTGAAAGACTTAACTGCCCCGGAACCCTCGAAGTGCGAAAGTTAGGCTAAACGTTAGTTGAGGAGCCATTCATGTCCAACCGCCAACTCTCCAGCTCGCTGCCAACCGCGCCAACGCCGCTCGCTCCACCCGCCCGCCGCACCCCCAAAGGAAATACATGATATGACAGCTATATATCACATCCTTTGATTTCAGGTGCCATTGTGGGTAACATATCTCCATGCCTCAAGCTCTTCCGCCGGCACGAGAAGCAATGTAGCGGCGCGTACCCCAAGGAGTACCGCATCTATGAATGGATGACCGAAACCCAGAAGGGCAAGACCTCGGTCAAAGACTGCTGCTGCTCGATCTACTCGGAAGGCACGCCAGTCAGCACCAATGGCTCCAAAACCATTCAGAAAGTGACAACCCGCATTGCGCCGGCGGGGGTGTTGCGATACGAGTGAGATCTCCAGCCGACCCAAAAACCTGACGCGGAGGCGTGGACGCGCGGAGAAATTCGCGGTGAAGGCACTTCGAACGACGCCCGCCGGCGGGGCTACGCGGTGCGCCCTTACACCCGCCGCAGCACTACCGCCGAATTCTTGCTGCCGAACGCGATGCAGTTGGCCACCGCATTCTCCACGTCCAGGCGCCGGCCGCCGGTGGTTACGTAGTCCAGGTCGCAATCCGGGTCGGGCTCGTCCACATTGATGGTGGGCGGCACCACCCCATCGCGCATCGCCAGCAGCGTGGCCGCCACTCCGGCTGCGCCGCAGGCCCCCTGGGGATGTCCGATCAGGCTCTTCAGCGATGACCCGGCGAGGTGGTACGCGTGGCCGTTGAAGGCCAGCTTCACCGCGCGGGTCTCAATGCGGTCGTTCAGCTCGGTCGAAGTGCCGTGGTAATTGATGTACTGCACGGCTTCGGGCGCTACGCCGGCTTCCTTTAGAGCCATCCCGATGGCCCGTGCCGGCTCCTCGCCGCATTCTTCGAGGCGCACCCGGTGGTAGGCTTCACAGGTGGAGCCGTAGCCCGCGATCTCGCCATAAATATGCGCCCCGCGGGCCCGCGCCCGCTCCAGTTCCTCCACCACGAAGAACCATGCGCCCTCCGCGATTACAAACCCGTCGCGGTCGCGCGAAAACGGCCGCGAGGCCCGCTCCGGCTCGTGGTTCCAACGCGTGCTCATGATGCGCATGAGCTGGAATCCGCGCAGGATCAGTGGGGCGATGGGTGCATCCACGCCGCCCGCGATCATAGTATCCAGCGCCCCGTGGCCGATGTTCAGGAACGCGTAACCCAGCGCGTCGGTGGACGACGTGCACCCCGTGGAGATGATATGGCTCAGCCCGCGGAAGCCGAAGCGCATGGAGACCTCGCTGGCCAGCGTTCCAATCGTCCCGGTGGGAATGGTGTATACACTGCACTGCTTCAGGTGGCCGGTGTAGTAGAGGCGGTATTGCTCCTCGGTGAATTCCTGGCTGCCGCCGCCCGATCCGACGATCACTCCGATCCCGCGCAGTTCTTCACGCGACATGGCGTGGGCGTCCAGTCCGGCGTCCTCCATCGCTTCGGCGACGCTGGCCACCGCCAGCGGAACCGCGCGCGATACATGCGGGCGGTCCTTCACCTCCACCCACTTCCTCTCATCGAATTCCGGCGGCACTTCGCCTGCAACTTGCACGGCGAAACCCGACGGATCGAAGCGGGTGATGCGTTTCACCCCGCTCACGCCGTCGCGCGTGGCCTTCCAGAAATTCTCCCGACCAATGCCGTTGGGACTGATCGCACCGATACCCGTAATCACGACTCGTCGCATGTCTCTTTGCTTTTGTTCCAACCGTCAGTATAGGCTGAATCTTATGGACGGTGCCACGCAGACTCGCCGAGCCGGGGATCTTTCGAGCTTTCTGGCCGGTTTACAGGCGGGCATGCTGGGCGTTGTGGCCATGCTGGCGTGGCTCGGGGTAAGCGCGGCGTGGCAGCAGCGCAGCTTCTGGACCTCCGAAAACCTGATGGCCAGCATGTTCTACGGCAACCGCGCCATCCACTCAGGATTCGCCGCCAGCACGATTTCGGGCCTGGCGGTCTACCTGGCTCTCTACAGCCTGTTGGGCGGCCTGCTGGCATTCGCCATCCGCGACCGCGTGGAGCGCCTGCGCGTGCTGCTGCTCAGCGTGGTGTTCGCGATGCTTTGGTACTACTTTTCGTACCGGGTACTCTGGAGGGCCGTGGCTCCGCTGATCGCGCTGCTGCACGTCCAGCGGGCCAACGTGCTGGGGCATCTGGTTTACGGCACCGTGTTGGCGCGTTATCCGCTCTACCTGCCGCACGCGCAAGCGGAGATCCCTCCGCCGCCACCACCGCCCACGGTGCCGCCCCCGCTCCCACCCGCGGAAGTGCCGGGCGAGCCGGCCGTGGGCAGCGAATCGGCTTGAGGGCACCCCGAAGCAATTTTCAGCGGCCGGTGCTCTGCGGTTCGGTGTTGACCGCATCGAGGGCCAGGTAGCGGTCCAGGTGGGGCTCCGGCTCGGCGTGGGAGTTCACATCCAGCCGCATGAGCTGGTAATGAGTGTCGCCGGAATAGACGGGCCACTTCGGCAAACCGGGGCCATTCGGATTGCCGGTCTTGATGAAGTTTGCGAAGTACGCCTGTGCGGCTTCGGAAACCTTATAGTCCTGTGGTACCCAGGCGTATCGGGGGTCGAGCGGGATGTTTCCCATAACATATTGAATTTCGGCGGAATGCACGGCGCCAAGGGCAGCGGGGGCCTGGCCGCCGCCGCGGGCGGCTGACGGCAGAAACCTCGGCCGGGGATGCGTATAAAAGTAGCGGTAAACCGGATGGCCGCCGGTCTTCGCCTGCAGGATGGCCCACTTCCAGGTGCCGTAGGCGATGAACCGGGCGCTGGCAAGGTGGGTGGCGGCCTCGGTGACTTCCTCTGGGGTGGAAGGCGCGTACACCTTCAGCAACTCGCCGGCGCGGTCGCCGTAAAGCCTTCGGACGGCATTGGCGAAATTCTCGGGCGTGGGCTCGCTTTGCGCCAGCACGCTTCGCGGCCCCTGCTCCTCGGAGTTGGATCCGGCCAGCAGGGGAACCTTGGCCTGCTCCCCGGCGGCGTAGATGTCCGCCAGAGGTTTCGGCAGAAAGTAGCCGTCCAGGTCCGTGCTGAAACGCATCCCGGTGCTCTTGGCCACGGCCTCCTGAATCTGTTCCGCCGTCATGGCGCGGAGGGCAGCCAGAGAGGATGCTCCGGCGGACGCGGCAAACTTCACCCCCACCTCCTCGGCTTCGGCAAGGGGGCGCGCCGGCAGGCTCGAGATCATGGCGCCGCTCTCGCCGATGGCGCCCGCCATCAGATCCCTGGAAAGCGGAGAGGCCATGAGCGCACTCACCGAAATCGAACCGGCAGATTCGCCGGCGACGGTGACCCGTTTGGGGTCTCCGCCGAATGCCGCGATGTTGCGCTGCACCCACTCGAGAGCGGCAACCTGGTCCAGCAGGCCGTAGTTGCCGGACGCGTGATGGGGCGACTCCTTCGTCAGTTCCGGATGGGAGAAGAAGCCGAAGATATTGGTCCGGTAGTTGACCGTGACTGCCACCATGCCCTTGCGGGCCATGCTGGCGCCGTCGTAGCGCGGCTCGGATCCATCGCCGTTCTGAAACCCGCCGCCAAAAATGTAGACCAGGACGGGCAAGCGCTCGCGGTCCAATTTGGCCGGCGTCCAGACGTTCAGATAGAGGCAATCCTCGCTCATTCCGTCGCTGCGAAACCAATAATCGGCGGTGGGCGAGGTATGCTGCATGCAGCGTGGGCCGAACTTGTCGGCGCTGCGGACACCCTTCCAGTTTTGCACCGGCAGTGGTTCTCTCCAGCGCAGATCGCCGACCGGCGGCTGTGCAAACGGGATTCCCTTAAAGGCGCGAACGCCGGAATCCGGTGGGGTGGTGGTCTCGATGTAGCCATTGGCGATCTTGACGCGGTCGCCAGCCAGGGCCGCTCCAGGCAAAACCGCGCCGAGCGAGATCGCAATCAGACAGAAGCTTCCGCATTTCAGTGAGCGCATAGCACCTTACAGGAACACCTTTCAGCCAGGACTTCGACTTGGAGTTTCGTGGTCCTCATCGATTTTACCTCCGGGCTGCCGAGCTGCGCGGGGTTGCCGGGCGACGATCAGGGGTCGGGCACCGGCGGCCAAGCATGGGCCTGGCTACCCGATTCGGGCAACGGGATGCCAATCCCCGCGGGACGGCCGTGTGGTGCCACCACGACTTCGGTTCGGGCTAATTTGCCGGGGGGCTAAAGTTTTTTCGAATTCTGCCGATCCATCCGGTGATGACTTGGATCTACATATGGATGTGGATTCTGCTGGCCGTGTCCGCTATGGGGCAGACGGCAGACTACTCCGCCGCCAGGAGTGCTCCTCCTGGCAATACGTCGCCTTCGGCTTCCGCCCCTTTGCCGAGGGAGCAGCCTGCGCCCACCCCCACACCTCCGTCGGCTACCGGCATGCGCGACTCGCTCGCCAGGCAAAGGCGGGCCGTCCGGCGGCAGGCCGAACTGGCTGGAACCTGGATGCTTCCCTTCGACGGCCCGCTGTACGTCGACACGCCGTGCGACCCCATCGCGGATACCGTAGTGACGCCGATCATCGACAGCGCCGCCCAATCGCAGAAAGTCGATCCCAAACTGTTACGGGCCGTGATCGACCAGGAATCGGGATTCCATCCCTGTGCGACCTCATCCAGGGGCGCCGAGGGGTTGATGCAACTCATGCCCGAGACCGCGAGCCAATTCAGCGTGCGCGACCCGTTTAGCCCAAGGGAGAACATTGACGCCGGAACCAAATACCTGAAGCAACTCCTGGACCGCTACAACGGAGATCTGCCGCAGGCGTTGGCGGCTTATAACGCCGGCCCGGCACGGGTGGACGAATCGGGGGGCATTCCGGATATTCCGGAGACCCGCGACTATGTTGAGTCGATCCTAAGGAAGCTGAAAGCCAAGGATCCGGCGCCGCCGCAGTCCCCGATACCCAAGCCGGTGAAGAACTGAAACCGGCCGTTTTGGGCGGACGCAGCCTCTTCCTGTCGTACGGCGATGTTTCCATTTGGGCTCGTCACGGCCCGCTTTCGGCCGACCCGAAGTGCCGCCTTGCCGGTGGTTTCCTTCGATGAGGTAGCGCGCTATCCTTACGAAGAAAGCGGGGCGCTCCGATGAGCAAGAAAATCTTGATCGTCACGGGGGATGGCGGCGACAGCTATGAGGCTCTGTATGCCTATCACCGGTTTCAGGAGGCGCGCTGGGAGCCGATCGTCGCCGCCCCGTCGCGGCGACGCTTGCACATGGTGATTCACGACGCCGAGCCCGGCTGGGAGACGTATGTCGAACGGCCTGGCCACTCGATCGACGCCGACATTGCCATCACGGCCGTCGCAGCCAAGGAATTCGCTGGCATGGTGACGTTGGGCGGCCGAGCCCCAGAGTACTTGCGTAATGACGCCAGCCTGCTTTCCCTGGTGCGGGAGTTCTCGAACCAGGAGAAATGCGTCTGCGCGATTGGACATGGTCTGCAGATCCTGATCGCGGCGGGCATTACCAAAGGACGCACCGTCACCTGCCACCCCCACGTGCGGGTCGAGGTGGACCGCGCCGGTGCGATTTACAGCCCGAAGCCGGCCGTGCGCGATGGCAGGCTGGTTACGGCGCAGAGTTGGCGCTACATGGCGGATTTTTACCGGGAGATCTTCACCTGCCTGGGAACCCCGCTATGATTGCGTGACCGGCGCAGCCGGTTCAGCCGGAGGCCGCTACTTGGAGCAGCAAATGTGGCTGGAAATCAGCGATGCGGGCGTGAACGCCTGGGTGCCGCCAAAATAGTTCCGCTCGTTCAACCGGCGGTAGAAATCGCCCGCAATTCCGGCCGCCAGTGGACCGATCGCCGGACGGCCGCCGGTGAGCAGCACCACCGCGACCAGTTTGCGGTTGCCCAAGTCATTAAAGGAACCGAACCAGCCCAGGTGGGTGTGGTTGTCGGTGCAGGTGCCTGTCTTGCCGGCAATTGGCCCATCTTCACGCGCCCGATGCGCCGTGCCGAACTCCACGGCACCCCGCATCCCCGGCTCTACCAGCGGGATCAGACTGCCGATGTCCAGCCGGCGCTTCACCCGTGGGATAAAGTTCTTCACTTCCTCCTGGTTGCGCGGGTACTGCAAGTAATAAAGAGTTCCGCCGTTGGCTACGGCGGTCATCAAGGCGGCCAACTGCAATGGCGTCTGGGAGATCCCCTCCCCGAAGCTGGTGAGCATGCCAACGCCGCCGTTTTGAGGAGGCGCCGAAGGATAACGGCCCGGCTGCTCGCCGGCGATGTTCAGACCGGCATCTTCCCCATAGCCGAACAGGTGAGCGTAATAGCTTACCTTTTCGAAGCCCAGTTTCTCGCCCAGCGAGGCGAAATAGTAATTATTGGAATGGGCTAAGGCATAAGTCAGGTCCATGCGCATCCCGGCGAATCGAAACTTGTTGGCGGGTTGGATGACCTTCTCGCTGAGACCTGCCAGCGCCACGGAAACCTTGATGGTGGAACAGGGCTGGAACCCGGAACCCAGTGCGACCCGCTGGT
The DNA here is from genome assembly GCA_963803725.1 of Bryobacterales bacterium. Lineage (GTDB taxonomy): Bacteria > Acidobacteriota > Terriglobia > Bryobacterales > Bryobacteraceae > JOPF133. Next base: position 27,338 of record CAWDOH010000040.1, read on the forward strand.
TGACCATGGTCAAAATCCGGCCGTTGGCGGGGTCCACAACCACCACCGAACCATTAAATTGGCCGAGCGCCTCAACCGCCGCCCGGCGGATGTCCGGATCCTCGCCATCCACGTGGTCGCCCAACGTGGAATCGGCATAGGTCGGCTCGGTCCAAGGTCCGCCGGCAATTATGGGTCCGGCGGGCACGGCGGCCCGCGCTACAGTTCTGCGCACCTGCACGGCGGACACTCGGGTGACGAGCGCTGGGTGCAGAGCCGGGTGTGCCGCTGCCGCTTGTATGACGGCATGGCTGGTGTAATGGTGGTGTCTTTTTACCGGGGTGGTTGCGAAAGCGAGGATACCGCCTAGCAGTAGAACCAGAAGAAAACCGAAAGGCTTAAAGAAAAGGGACCTGTTCATAATTCAAATGCGACACACCGCGCCATAGGAGGGATCGTCCAGTGGCGCTGGAGCCAAAGCCCGAGTCAGCATGTCCGGCCGGAGCAACCGGACTTATACGGCATTGAGTACTACCCACAGGGGCTGTAAACAATACCTTCGTCAGCTTACCACAAACATTCGCCTCTCAACTCGTACTCAGGTTCGTTAGTATAAAAAATTGGTAAGTAAACCTTGCAAACCGCCCTGGAAATTCTCCAGAACGAGATCATCGATTGCCGCCGGTGCCCACGTCTCCGGGAGCACTGCACCGCGATTGCCCAAAGTAAGCGCCGCGCGTACCTCGAATGGGAGTATTGGGGCAAGCCGGTTCCCGCGTTCGGCGATCCGTTGGCGCGCGTTCTAATAGTGGGACTCGCGCCGGGGGCACACGGTTCCAATCGAACCGGAAGGATGTTTACCGGCGACCGGTCGGGCGACATCCTGTACCGGGTGCTGCACCGGACCGGCTTCGCCTCCCAGCCGGTGAGCTCCTCGCGCGGCGACGGGCTGATTTTGCACGACGCTTACATTACGGCTGCGGCCCATTGTGCTCCGCCGGGCAATAAGCCGGCGCCCGAGGAGATCCGCAACTGCCGGCCCTTTCTGGAGCGCGAACTGGCGCTGCTGCCGAATGTGAAGGTGGTGGTGGCGCTGGGTAAGATCGCGTTCGACAGCTATCTGGACGTGTTGAAGTCGGCTGGCGCGATTGCCAGCCGGGCTGCGTTTGTGTTCGGACACAACCGCCGGTTTCAGACCGCGCCCGGCTATCCGCTGTTAATCAGTTCCTACCACCCTAGCCAGCAGAATACTTCTACCGGGAAACTGACCGAAAAGATGCTGGCAGACGTTTTCCGGGCAGCGCGGACCGCCGCGCGGAAGGCCGGCGGGACCGCCTGACCGGTCCGGCGCCGTGCCCTCCCAAAGCCGGCTTCCGCGCCAGGGCCGACTGATGGGCCAACCCGTTTCCACCGCCGCTAACCCGTTCGACCGCCGGCTACGGGTTACGGCGCGGTCTGGGACCGCAACTCGTTCGGCTGTGTTGCACGTGGGATCGACGTATCGAACGGGACCGCGACCGTACCGATCGGGAAGCCTCATTTCGGCGTGATCGTGCCCAGGGGCACCGGCCGCCGGGCCCCGGTGGCCGAGGGTAGATTAGACGGGCGGCCCCGCCACGTCTCATACGCCAGGATGGCGAAGGCGATGGCCTCCTTCGCGTCCGGGTCGATCCCATAATCCGCCGAGCTGGCCACCGTTATCCCTGGAAGCAGACTCGCCAAGTGGGCCATAATTTGGGGATTGTGAACGCCGCCTCCGGAGACGATCAGGTCGGCCGGTTGGCCGGTTTCGGCTACCTGCCGCACACCCATCGACACCGTCAGGGCGGTCAGCACCGTAGCCGTCGCGATCAGGTCTTCGAGCGGCAGGCCCGAGGCCTTCAGGCGGTCGACAAATTCCGCCCCGAACTGCTCCCGGCCGGCGCTCTTGGGCGGCTTTCGCCGGTAGTACGGGTCGCGCACCAAGCCCTGCAGCAGCGGCCGGTTCACGCTCGCCGCCGCGGCAATCCGGCCGCCGCGGTCGCAAGTCAGCTTGCCGCGTGAGTATTCGCGCGCCAGTGCGTCGATCACCATGTTGCCCGGGCCGGTATCGAAGGCCACCACGTCGTTCGGCCCCGCGTGCGGCGGGATGGCGGTGATGTTGGCGATGCCGCCGATGTTCAACGCGATGCGCATCCTGCGGCGGTCGCGGAACAGCAGGTAGTCGGTAAACGGCACAAGCGGTGCGCCCTGGCCGCCTGCGGCGATGTCGCGGGCCCGAAAATTCGACACCACCGGCAGCCCGGTCCGTTCGGCCAGGACGGCGGCCTCGCCCAGTTGCAGAGTGTTCCTGGCGCCCTCGTGGTACACCGTCTGCCCGTGGCAGCCGATCAGTTTTACCGGCCCGAATCGCCGGAGGGCCCGCTGCACCGCCCGGGCATACAACTCGGCCAGCCGGTAGTTCAGTCGCGAGATGGCGGCAGTGGTGGTGACGGTGTTGGAGACCTCCAGAATGGCTTCGCGCACCGCCGGCGGGTAGGGCATAGTCTGGAAGCCGACCATTTCCACGCCCCGCGCGCGGATTTCCACCACCGCCACGTCGATGCCGTCGAGCGATGTGCCGCTCATCACCCCCGCCACTCTCATAAGTACTTCAATTCCTTATGCGATTCCCCCGCGCTCCGGCGCCGGTCGGCTCGCGACCGGATGCGCCGGGGTGGCGGTTGCCGGGGACCGTAAAGCTGGGGGGTGGGTCTGCGCCGGGCCGCGATCGTCGCTCCGGCCGGCTCGCCCCAGGATGCGCCGGGGTGGCGGTTGCCGGGGGACCGAAAAGCTGGGGGGTGGGTCTGTGCCGGGCCATGCTGCTTCGTGCCGACCGGTGCGCCGCGGCGGCAGGATTGAAAAGCTGGGGGCGGTTCGTGCCGGGGCGCGCTGCTTCGCTGCGTCCGGTTCGCGACCGGATGCGCCGGGGTGGCGATTGCCAGGAATCGAAGGCTGGCGGGTGGGGTCTGCGCCGGGCCGCGATCGTCGCTTCGGCCGGCTCGCCACCGATGTGCATGGCTGGGCTGTTGCCGGGAGATCGAAAAGCTGGGGGGCTGTGCCGGGCCGCGCACGCTGCTTCGTGCGGGCCGGTTCGCGACCTGTGCGCCGGGACGGCGGTTGCCGGGTGATTGAAAAGCTGCGGAGTGCGGCCTGAGCCGGGCAGCATGCTGCTTCGTGCCGGCCGGCTCGCCGCGATGCGCCTGGCTGGGCCGTTGCCGGGGGCTACTGGGCGGGGATCCTGAGGTGAAGACACCGCTCCTTTGAAGACACGCCGCAAGCCATTGATTCCATTGCATCGGCGCATTGCACGTCTGCATCGTTTTTGGTGGCCCGCAGGGCCATCGGGCACTCCTTTGAAGACGCGCCGCAAACCATTGATTCTATTAGGCCGGCCACTCGCGTCTTCATCGCTTTTGGTGGCCCGCCGCGGGCCATAGGGCACTCCCTGACGGTCGCGGCTCGGATTCGCCAAGCGCCACGGAGGCTCGGAGAATGTCGCCAGGGATCCCAGGCTCACGGGCGCTTCAGCTCCTGCTGCAACTCGGCCAGAAGGTGCAGGGCCTCGATGGGGCGGATGCGGTCCAGGTCGAGCGAGCGGATGCGCTCGGCCATGCCGTAGCCTACCGGCTCGAAAAGCTGGATTTGGACGGGGCTGCGGGGGGCCCTTCCGGTCCGGCGCCGGCCAGTTCCTCGGTGACCTCGTGTTCGGTGCGTTCGTGGAACTGCAACACTTCGCGAGCCCGCTCGATTACGGCCATCGGCAAGCCGGCCAGGCGGGCCACCTCGATGCCGTAGCTGCGGTCGGCGCGGCCCGGCTCAACCTTGCGCAGAAAGATAATCTGGTCGCCCGCCTCCTTCACCGAAACTTTCAGATTGCGCACGCCGGTAAGCTGGTCGGCCAGCTCCGTAAGCTCATGATAATGCGTCGCAAACAGAGTCTTAGCGCGAGTCCGCGAATGGATGTATTCCACCACCGCCCACGCCAGCGCCAGGCCGTCGTAGGTGGCCGTACCGCGGCCGATTTCGTCCAGCACGATGAAGCTGCGCGGCGTGGCCGTGTTCAGGATGACGGCCGTCTCGGTCATCTCCACCATAAACGTGGAACGGCCGCGGGCCAGGTTGTCGGAGGCGCCGATGCGGGTAAAAATGCGGTCGACGACCGGCAGGCTGGCCGATTCCGCCGGCACGAACGAACCCATTTGCGCCAGGACGGCAACCAGCGCGGCCTGCCGCAGGTAAGTCGACTTGCCGCCCATGTTCGGGCCGGTAATGATGGCGATCGGACCGCCCGCACCGCCCAGCGACAGATCGTTAGGGGTGAAACGGCCGCCATCCTGCGCCAGGCGCTCAATCACGGGGTGGCGGCCCGCCACGATGCGCATCTCGCCATCCCCGGAAAAGGCCGGCCGGTGGTAGCGATTCTCGGCGGCCACCTGGGCCAGCGACGCGGTCACATCCACTTCAGCCACGGCGGCGGCGGTGGCGCGGATGCGTTGGGCCTGGGCGGCGGCGCGCTGGCGCACCTCGGCGAACAACTCCTTCTCCAGGCTGAGGATGCGCTCCTCGGCGTCCAGCACCTTGCGCTCGTAATCCTTCAGTTCTGGCGTGGTGAAGCGCTCGGCGTTGGCGAGGGTCTGCTTGCGCTCGTAATCGGCGGGGGCCAGGTGCATATTGGCCCGGGTGATCTCGATGTAATAGCCGAAGACGTTGTTGAAGCGCACTTTGAGCGACTGAATTCCGGTGCGCTGGCGCTCGCGCGTTTCGATCTGGGCGATGTACTGCTGCCCGTTCTGGCGCAGGTCGCGAAGCTCGTCGAGGCCGGCGTGAAAGCCCGCGCGGATGGTGCCGCCATCGGCAAGGTTCAGCGGCGGCTCGTCGGCGATGGCCTCCAGGATGAGGTTGGCTACATCGGGCAGCTCGTCCAACCGGTCGTAGAGGGAGCGCAGCCGCGCCGCCTGCTGGGTTTCGAAGCAGCGCTTAAGCGCGGGAATGCGCTCGATGGAGCGGCCCAGAGCGAGCAGATCGCGCGGCCCGGCGGTTCCCAGGGTGACTTTGGCCAGCAGCCGCTCGATGTCCAGAATCCCGCCAAGCTGTTTGCGCAGCTCGGCGCGCAGGATGGTCTGTTGCAGCAGCTCGCCCACGGCGTCCAACCGCTCGCAAATCTCAGCGGTATCCATGGAAGGCCGCAGCAGGCGCTGGCGCAGCAGCCGGCCGCCCATGCCGGTGAGGGTCTGGTCGAGCACCGCCAGCACGGTGGCTTGGCCGGGACCGGGGCCGGCATCGGCGGCGAAGAGCGGCTCGACCAGCTCCAGGTTGCGCACGGTGACGGCGTCCAGGGCCATGGAATCGGCACGATCGTAGAAGGCCGGCCGGTCCAGATGGTCGAGCGCCCCGCGCTGGGTGTCGCGCAAATAGTGCAGGATAGCGCCCGCGGCACCCACCGCGCCGGGGCGGTTGGCCAGGCCGCAGCCATCGAGCGAGAGCAGCTTGAAGTGTTCACAGAGGGCGCGCGCGGCGTAATCCGCGGTGAAAATCCAGTCTTCCAGGTCGCTGCGCACAAAGCGCGGGGCGGGGCTGCCCTCGGGGGCGGGCAGGGAGAGATCGGCCGGCAGCAGCACTTCGCGCGCGCCCAGGCTTTCGAGAGCGCCCGGCACCTCGCCCGGCTCCATTTCGGTGACGCGGAATTCGCCCGTGGAAATGTCCACATGCGCCAGGCCGAAGCGGACGCCGCGCGCCACGGCGGCCAGGTAGTTGTTCTCGCGCGAGCGCACCAGGTTGTCGTCCATGGCCGTTCCCGGCGTGACGATTCGGGTCAGTTCGCGCTTGACCAGCTTCTTGGTTAAGCGAGGGTCTTCCATCTGGTCGCAGATGGCCACGCGCCGGCCCTTCTGGATCAGCCGCGCGATGTAGCCTTCGGCCGCGTGGTAGGGCACGCCGCACATGGGAATGGCCGCGCCCTTTTCCTTGTTGCGGGAGGTGAGGGTGATTTCCAGGTCGCGCGCGGCAATCACCGCGTCTTCGAAAAACAGCTCGTAGAAATCGCCCAGGCGGAACATCAGCAGGGCGTGCGGAACCTGCTGCTTGATAGCGTTGTACTGCCGCATGAGCGGCGTGGAGGCGTCGGTGGACATTCTACCGGACCGCCGGCCTCCTAAGCGTAAATCCCCCGCAGCTTGATGGCGTCGCACACCCGGTCGAGGGCCAGCATGTAGGCGGCAATGCGATTGTTGACCTTGTGGTTTTTGGCGTACTCCACCACGGCGGCGAAGCTTTCCACCATGATCTCTTCCAGGCGCGTGTTGACCAGTTGCTCGTTCCAGAAAAAGCCCTGGCGGTCCTGGACCCACTCGAAATACGAGACCGTCACCCCGCCGGCGTTGGCCAGGATGTCCGGAATGACGAAGACGTTCTCTTCCGCCAGGATCAGGTCGGCCAGAGGGGTGGTGGGGCCGTTGGCGCCTTCGCACAGAATCTTACAGCGCAGGCGGGCGGCATTGCCGGAGTGGATGACGTTCTCGGTGGCGGCGGGCAGCAGCACGTCGCAGGGAAGAAAGAGGGCCTCGGACTTGTCGATGTCCTCGCCCTCGGAGAAACCGGTGATCGAGCCGGTCTCGTGACGGTGGCGCTGCAGGGCTATGATATCCAGGCCGGCGGAGTTATACACCGCGCCATCATATTCAATGATGCAGACGATTTTGAAGCCGAGCTGCGCCATGAGCTTGGCCGCCATGCCGCCCACGTTGCCGAACCCCTGGATCACCACGCGGGTGGATTCGGGGCGCAGGCCCAAAAGTTGCAAGGCCTGAAGGGTGACGATCATGCAGCCGCGGCCGGTGGCTTCGGGGCGCCCGCGCGATCCGCCCAGTGACATTGGCTTGCCAGTTACCACCGCGGTGGTGGTATGGCGGACGTGCATTGAATAGGTGTCCATGATCCACGCCATCACTTTTTCATTGGTGTTGACGTCGGGAGCGGGCACGTCGCGCTCGGGGCCGAGGAAGTCGATGATCTCAGCGGTGTAGCGGCGGGTGAGCTTTTCGAGTTCGGTGTCGGAGAGCAGGTTGGGGTCGCAGATCACGCCGCCCTTGCCGCCGCCGAAGGGGATGTTGACCACGGCGCACTTCCAGGTCATCCAGGAGGCCAGCGCGCGGACTTCGTCGAGCGTGACATCGGGGGCGAAGCGGATGCCGCCCTTGGCCGGGCCGCGCGCCAGAGAGTGCTGGACGCGGTAGCCGGTGAAGACTTCCAGGCGGCCGTCGTCGAGCTGCACGGGGATGTGGACGGTGATTTCCTTGGTTGAGGTGCCGAGCACCTTGCGCATGCCGTCATCCAGGCCCAGGCGGGCGGCGGCTTCATCGAACCGCGCGGCGGCGGCCAGCCAGGGATTCGTCTCGTTTTCGTGCGAAATGGAAACAGGTTGGGTCAACGTGGCCAATGTTTCTTGCCTCCGGTCAAGATCATTATGGCAGGTCGCAAACACCGGGACATCGGGGGACACGCAAAGCGATTCAGCAGAGGCGGCGGCGGGCAGCGGACCGGGGCTGGAGGAATGCCGGGTCCGCAGGATGGCCGCGGTGTACATTTTCCCGGCCGGAAGGGGCGGGCGGAGGTCGTGGGGGCGCGCGGGATTCCCAGTTGCCCCGGCATGGCCGCGAACCGCCAGGTAGGTGGCTTGCGCGTTCAGGTTATCGGTGAGGTCGCCTTTTTTGGGTGAGGTCGCCTTGAGTTTCCTTCGGTGATCCGGCGGCGGCGGTCTAGCCGTCCACAGCCGCCTTGGCCCACGCCGGCATGGGAGGGTAGGGGGCAGGCGGATTGCACCGGCGGATCGTTCCAAACGGGCACCGTGCCCAGAGCGGACGGTTTCGGAACCATGTCCGCGCAGCAGCCACGCGGCGTTCCGGCGAACGTATTACTGTTCGGCTCTAAGGCTTTTGTGAAAGCTGGCTTCGACCGCGGGATCCACTCCCTTCGGTCGCGGCTCGGTTTCGGTTGCTGAGCCGCGCAAGAGGAGGCGGGCGAAGCGAATCGCGCGGTCGCGGGCCTGGGGTGGTAAAACGTGCCAGTGGAGGGCTTGGGGTCCGCGCCCTTCGGTCGCGGCTCGGTTTCGGTTGCTGAGCCGCGCGTAAGAGGAGGCGGGCGAAGCGAATCGCGCGGTCGCGGGCCTGGGGTGGTAAGACGTGCCGGTGGAGGGCTTGGGGTCCGCTCCCTTCGGTCGCGGCTCGGTTTCGGTTGCTGAGCCGCGCGCAAGAGGAGGCGGGCGAAGCGAATCGCGCGGTCGCGGGCCTGGGGTGGTAAGACGTGCCGGTGGAGGGCTTGGGGTCCGCGCCCTCCGGTCGCGGCTCGATTTCGGTTGCTGAGCCGTGCGCGAAAGGGAGGCGGGCCTGGAGTGGTGGCCGGGTGGAGGGCTTGGATCAGCGCTCAGCCGGCAGCCGGCCCCAGCGGATCGAATTCGCGCTGGACAAACTGGGCGGTGAAGGCAATAAACCGCATGCGCGCCTGGAGTTGAATCGCCGGGTCGCTGGTTCCGGTGATTTGAAACGACCCCAGGAAGCCCGCCAGATTTTCCACGGCGGCCCAGTCTTCGAACGTCTTGAATCTCAGCAGGGCCGTGCCCGTTTCCACGGTTGTGCCGCCGGACTGTTGTTCAGAAACGTGGCAATAGAGGGTGGTGTAATCCGTGAGAAGATCGCCCACATCCTTCTCCATGTACTTCACTCCCTCGAAGGTGAAGCGGCGGCCACCTCCGACCAGGAATTCGATGTGGTAGTTCATCTCGGCTTCGCCGGTGGCGAGGTTCACGCGCAGGTAATGGAATTGGCTTGCGGCCGGGTCGATGGGGAAAGTGGCCGGAGCTTGATTTTCGAATTGACCGAAGGAGATCGTGCCGCTGAGCTGCGCCTCATGCTCATAGCCATCCACAAACTCGTTGACGTCCCGAATCGTCATGGTGGCCTGGAAGCTGCAGGTCACCGCGCCGGGCGGGTTACCGCTGGCCGGAATGCGCTGAGCGATGGTCAGGTCCCCGGCGCGGCCTGGCGCGGGAGTGCCTTCTCCGGGGAAATACCAGCCCACCATCTGCTCATTGAAGGTCATGCCGACACCATCGGGCAGTTGCGTGTCCAGGAAGGGACGCCATAGCGTATTGGTAGGCAATTGCTTCCCCGCCACGCGCGTCAGCATATAGTAGAACCCGAATTGCCCGCCGGCTTCGGTATGGAACAGGCCGAACGACGAGTTCGAGACCATCTGCGCGGTGGCCGCCGGCAGCGCGGTCATATACTTACCGACCAGAAAATCCGCCGACACCTTGCGGATCTCGTCATGGAACGGGGTGAAGTCGTTCAACTGGAAATGGTCCTGCAGAAAGCTGGGAGTTACCAGACCCTCGAATAAGCCCATCAGTTGGTAGCGCGCCTCGAAGCGGCCATCCGGCAGGTTACTGAATTGCAGATAGGCGATGCCGCCCGCATGATTGGCATTGGAAATGACGTCCATGCGCCACACGCCGTTCAGATCGGCAGCGTCCGGTGCGGCGCCGGCCGCGTAGAGGGCGTCATGATCGTCCACGGTCATCTGGTCGAAGCTGTAGAGGCGCGTCATGGGAAAAGTAAGCACCCGTGCGCCGTTCGGATACTTGCCCAGATAGACCCGTCCAATCAGGAGATCTTCATTGACGATTTTGAAGACATCGTAAAAGCCCTGCCACGGCGGATCCAGGTAGCGGAGAAGAACGTAATTACCCGGTTCCAGGGTGCCGTCCGCCTTTCCCACCTCGATGCTGACCGGCTCCAGGCTATTGCGCGCCTGGATGTGGCCATCGGTATCGCTGGTGACGCCCGTGTACTGTCCGTTCGGCTGTTTTTGGAATTCTTTCTTGAACCCCGTGAACAGCGCCGAGGACATGGCGTTGAGCACGTTTCCCTGCGGGAAGAATCCCTTCCAATAGCGGTCGTTGCGAATGGTTTGCTTCTGAATGTCGATGACCGGATTGCCGCCCTGGTTCACCAGCGTGTCGATGCCCATGGTCGGGCAGCGGCGGAACAGCGCTTCGAGTTGGCCCTCGTTGTAGCCGGAGGCATCGAGGGCGCTAATGCCCGCCATGCTGACCAGTTTCGGCGGCTGCGGGTAGGCTGCGCCCTGCAGTTGCTGGATTTTGCGCTCGACGAAGCGCTCGGTGAGGGCCGAGATCGTCAGGAAGGGATTGACGCCGAGGGCACTCGGAATGATGGAGCCATCGGTGACATAAAGGCCCAGGTGCACGCTGCCATCGCCGGCGAACACCCGTCCGAAGACGTCTACAGCGCCTTGCAGGTAATCGTCGCCCATGGGGCATCCGCCCAAGGGGTGAGCCGTGATCAAATGCCGCAGTTTGAAAAAACTCCACGTTGGATTTGAAATGAAGCTGGCGCTCAGCGCGTGCGCATGGCGCCGCAGTTCCTCGTTCATCCGGGTGAAGATCTGCTGCTGGCCGGCCTGGTCCCACGAAATCTGAATGCGGCCATCGGGCTCGGTGAGCGGCTTCTCGAACAGGATGAGGCCGCGCGCGTTGTCCTGGCCCATTACCAGGTAGAGCATGGTGTGGTTCAGCGCGCCGTTGGGGTCGCGCAGGCGATCGGTGAGGTCCAGGTCGCGAAGCAGGCGCGCCCGTTGATCGGCCTCGTTTCCGGTGACCGTATCCTGGCCCTGGATCACGCCGAAGACCGCCTTGGCGGCGGCAACCGAGGCAATCGGGAAGGAAAAATCCTCAACCGCGATGCGTTTGGCTTCAGGCAGCGTACCGTCATAGCGAACTATGCCCACAATGTTCGGCCCCGGCGACGGCGAATCGCCCGCCGCCGGATTTTGCGCAGCGTTGTAACCGAGGACGTCGGTCTCGTATCCGCCGTTATAGGCCAGGCCGAAGAAATCGCCGTTGCTGCTGAACTTGGTTCCCAGCGCGGGCGCCACGGAGAGGCCGTGCATTTCCGAACGTAGCAGGATCTCGGTGGAATTCAGAGAACCGGCCGAAAGGACCACCTCGCCCGCGTTCAGAGTGAAATTCTCGCTGCCGCCGCCGGTCTTTACGTAGCTGCCGTGAATGATCCAGCCGCCCGAAGCGCCCCCTTCCAGCCACTCCACCTTGGCCTGCGTGAGAATGGTCGCTCCGGCTCGCTGCGCCATGGGGAGATAGTTCATGTAGAGGGTATTCTTCGCGCCCACGTTGCAGCCGGTGACGCAGTTGCCGCAGTTGACGCATGGCTTTTGCTGCACGCCGTAAGGGTTCGCGCCGTCGATGGTGAAATTGACGACGATGTTGAGCGCCTGCGCGGTGGTTCCGACCTCCACCGCCCGCCGGTTGAGAGCCTGGACCTTGGCCAGCGAGAGGGCATCGGGATGCGGATTGGCAGCCAGAACGGCGGCGGCACGCTGGTAATACGGCATCAGCGCCTGGTACTGGATGGCCGAGGGCCAGTTGAACTGTGCGAAGACATCCTCGTCCGGGACGATCGCCACGTTGGCATTGATCAGCGAGGTTCCGCCCAGACCGGAGCCTTTGATCACGGAAATATCGGGGTGATTGAGCAGCTCATACAGACCCAGCGGATTCAGGTCGCTGCGCAATTGCGCCGCCACCTCGAGCGGCGCTTCCGGATATTCGCCGGGCTGCCACTCCTTGCCGCGCTCTAAGATGCAGATGGAGGGCTTGGGGTTGAGATCGGCCGTGGCCAGGCGCGCGGCGGTGATGGCGCCTCCGTAGCCGGACCCGATTACCACGAAGTCGTACGCGCTTTTGCGCTGTTCCCAAGGAATGGATAACATAGAAATCCTCCGCTTCAGTTGCCGAGCAGGTCCCGAAAATAATCGTTGAGAAGCCGGCCCTCCGGATCGTAGGTCTGGCGCGCGGCGGCGAACGCTTTTAACCGGTCGCCCCACGCCTTTTGCGCCTGTGCCGGCGTGATGCCGTAAGTCTGGTTAAATAGCGGAATGCCTCCCTGGCCGCTGGAGAACTGGTTGTAAGCCGCCAGAAACTGGTCCCATCCCGGATTGGCGGTAGAAACCGGGTCGATGGTCATCACGTTGCCGTCATACGAATAAGACAGCAGCGAGTTCTGGTCCTTGGCGACATAGTAGCCGACGAAGAGCATGTTGACGCGGTACCCGTTCTGCGTGTAATACTGGTGGCAAAACTGAAAGGTGGTGCGCAGGACTGCCGGATAGAGTTGCTCGGGAAACGCCCAAAGGCTGAATGTGTACTTGCTGGCGCCCCCCACCGGCGGGTAGCGGATCATCTGGTCGGTAGCTACGGTATTGCCGCTCTGGATCAGGTTCTCCAGCTTCCAGCGCCATAATTTGTTGAAACCGTCGATCACCTGGTACCGCACAGTCTTGTCCGCAATGTCGTTTTCGGCATTGGCGCAAACCAGCGGCCCGGCGCTGGCCCACAGGTAGTTCCGCAGCGGCCAGATGGCGCGATTGGGGTCGCCGGAAGCCGTCGGGTCGTATTTGCGGAATTCCACGGTGATCAGGTTGTCGAAAGGGAAAATATAGAACATCAGCGATTCGCCGCCGGCTTTGAGAGAGGGCAGCTTCTGGATGAAATCGTCGAGATTGAAAGTCTGGTGGCGCACCGCCATGGGTTGGATTGGGCGCACGCGGAAGGTGGCTTCGCAGACCACTCCGAAGGTACCGTAGCTGGACCGGACCTTCTGCATCAGGTCGGTCTGGTCGTCGGTAACTTCCAGGAAGTCCCCGGAAGGAAGCGCCATTTTGATGCGGCTGACGTACGAGCCGACCTGACCGTATTCGCCGGGCATGGAGGAATCTTTGGTCCCGCAGCAGGCCGCGCTGCCAACCGAGAGATTGCCAATCTCGGTGTTGACGTAAAATTGCAGATTCTGCTTTTCGAGTTGCTGGGCCACGTCGATGTAGAGCGCTCCCGCCTCGGCCGTCACGGTGCCATTCGAAATATCCAGAATCCGGTTCATGCCGGACATCTTGAGGATGGTTCCGCCGTTGACCACGGCGCAGGCGGCGGTGGAATGGTTCGAGCCAACCGCGCGTACCGGCGACGGATATTGCGCAGGGTTCTTCAAGACGTTGACCACATCAGCCGCGGAAGACGCCTCGGCCACCGCCTGCGGGTGGGACACCAGGTCCCCAAACCAATTGGTGATCACTGTTGCGCCCATCAAAAGGTACCCTCCCTTTTCCCCGGATTAACGTGAGGCCGAATCCCGTTACAACCGGCCCCACCTGACTCTGTGTAGTGATCTACTGGCACGCTTCGTTACAAACCGATGGCGAATGCCGGATCGCCAAAATTAGTGCGCCGCCACGGCCGTCTCCAGAAGCGGCGAAACAAACTCCGCTTTGAGCGAGGGTTGTCCTGCCAGATTCCAGGCGGCGAGGACGAGCCACGGCTCGTTATAGCCCCGGTTGGCATCCTTCACGACATCCTTTCCGACCGCTTCCAGCGATTGACCTTTTGAGAGAGCCGCGGCGTAACTCGCCATGGCCCCGGCCCACCAAACGGCCGTCATCGCTTCGGTGACCGCCAGTTCCACCTCCGCGTCCGACATGCCGAGGCTCTGTAAGATGGGCGTCATGTTGGCGGCGTCACCGGCGTCTCGCAGGCCTTGCCAGGCGCCCAGATCGGCGTTGAACAGTTTCAACCGCCAGGCGCTCTCCGGATCTTCGTCCAGCCCGGAAAATATAGTCCTCTCGGCTTCGCATACCTGCAGGATGTAGGAGGCCCATTGGTAAGGTTGGCCGTTGTTGCCGATATAAAGCTGCCGGCACTGGCCAGGGTCCAGACAGAGGCCCAGGGATAGCGCGCACAGCCCGTAGTTTGGCAGATCCCGCCCGAGCAGCGTCTGAGCGGCTCCGGCATTGGACGCGTGCACCGCCTGCAACACGTTGACGAACTGGCGCATGGTGGCGGGGCCGGTGGATGCCTCGCGATCCAGAAAAGCCAGCGTGATGGGAGTCTTCACATCCTTGGTATTGGCGGAGGCGGGCAGCGTCAGGGTGATATCTTTGAGCACGAGTTGGCGCAGTTTTTCGGCAGTAAGATTGTTGTCCACCACCTGAAGCGTCTCATCCGATAAGACGATTTCGTGGGTATCGCTGGTGAAATCGATTTTCGATGTGGCGATGAACTGGTTGATGCTCGCCGCATTGAAGATTCCCAGGAAATGCAGCGCGAGTGTGTGGGTATCTTTTGCGGCGACGGTCAGTGCGGAATCGAGAGGCTTGATCCCGTTGAACTGAGATCCCGGTTTGGTGACCGCGGTAAAGTCGCCGGTCAAAGCCGCCTGCAGGGCTGATTTACTCGTTTCGTCCAATCCCTTGAGATCGATCTCATAGACAAACGCGCGGTTTCGGACAACATTCTTTTCCAAAGCCGCCTTCAAGGACGCGCCCAGCGAAGCCGATAGCGCTTTGTCGATGGCCGATTTGATATCCGACTTGAACTGCGCAGCGTCTTTCATCTGCTGTGCAATGGAATCCGCCTCCGCCGCGGAATTGGGGTTGATGCGGTCGAGCAGAAAAGCAAGGGCATCCTGAGTTCCGATATTGGCGGCAATACCGGCCGATACCGTCAGGCTGGTTTCGAAGTCGTCGGTGTTCGTCAGGCTGACGGCCAGATGGAGCAGGCCGTTGGGAAGTTTGGCGACGGTGATGGTGTGGCCGGAAGTATGCGTGGCCGTGCCCTCCACGGTTGCCAGGGACGTCGCGTCGATGGCCAGAGAGGGCAAGTCGGCGATAGAAGCGGCGGCCAGTGGGTCGTTCAGGAAATTGTAGGTGACGCTGGCGGTGAATTGCAGCGAGCTGGCTCCGTCGAGCCGGCAAATGGCGCCGGGTGTCAGGCTTGTGAGGTCGTCAACGTCGTGAGGGATCGTCAGCGCCGCCACCGCTTTTTCCACTGCTTCGCCAAGCTTATCGTCCGCGGCCGCCGCATAGTAGCTGGTCAGGGTCACGGCGGTGTTATTGGCGATTCCAAAAGTGAAGTCGCTGATGGTCGCGGAGTCACCTACGCTAAGCGTTGCCTTCAGTGCAAACGAAACCAGCCCCGAACTGGAGGGATTGCCAGTGACATTCACGCACGAAAGAAACTCTGATTCGTCTTTGCCCTGCAACAGCCCCAGGCAGGCGGATGCCCCGAGCTGAACACTGAGAGCAGTCTTTTCCACGGCGAAGGTCCCCTCGCCGGTGGCCGAGAGGGTGATCGGGAAGTCCAGCTCCTGCTGATCCTTCACCAGCAGGTTGGAAACTGTATCGAAGCTGGGCGGCGTTTGGAAAGTGAGGAGGGTTTGCAAGTACCGGTTGAGGGTCGCGTTATCGTCGGCAGACGAGGCGGTAAGGTTGACGCCGGTGTTGTTGGTCAGACTAATGGTGGGCATAAGCCAGGCTCGTAGTTAGCATACCGCCATCCGGACGGGGATTAGTGGCCTTTTTGAGAAGGTCGCGTCTGGGGAATAATGATTTCGCGCCGGCCATACAGGCGGCAATCGACCGACAGGGATCCGGGTCCGAGAAAGGCGAGTGAGGCCGCAACCACCACCACCAGGGCTTCCGCCAGCGACGGATGGAAGAGGTCTCTTGCGGGAGGAGGCACTAACGCCACCGCTACGGCCGTGGTAATTAGCGCGATAGCCGCACTGGCGAAAGGAGTCAGGAACCCAATCAAGAGGGTGAATCCACTTCCCGCCAGCGCCAGGCCCACAACCCAGCTTTCCAGTACCGGGCTGGCCGGCCCGATCACATAGAATGCCCCCTCGACCCCCGCCGTTATGCCAATCGCTGCCCGTAACAGCAACAAACCTATGCCCGGGCCCCCGCCCGGGAAGGTGGAGAATAGCCGTTGCAGCTTCTGTCTCCTTTGGCCCAGTGGTCCTGATTAGAGCCTATGTAGCCCACTTTACGGGTTTCAATCGAAAAATGAATCCCTCTGGATTGGCATCTTTGGCTCCCCCTTTCGTGGTACTCCAGGCGGCCGGACTGTATGGTTTGGTACGTCGGGCTGCGTATTGGTTGGCGGGATCGGATTCAGAGCTGGATGATTCCGCGGCGGACCGCGATGGCAATCGCTTCCGTACGGTCCTTGGCGCCGAGTTTTTCCATAATGTGCTTGATGTGAACTTTGACCGTCTCTTCGGAAATAAAGAGGTGTTCCGCGATATCGCGATTCCGGTTTCCGCCGGAAAGCTGGCCCAGCACTTCAACTTCGCGGCTGGTGAGGCTTTCATCGCCCATATGCTCAGCAAGTTGGGCCGCCACTTCGGGCGGGAGCCGTTTCTTCCCGGCATGGACTTGGCGAATGGCGGCCAACAATTCGTCCGGGTGAGTGCTCTTCAACATGTAACCTCGGGCACCGGCGGCCAGCGCCCGCTTAATGTCCACGTCGCCCTCGAACGTCGTCAGCATGATGATCCGGGCCTCCGGAAATTCATTCCGAATGGCAATCAGGGTATCGATGCCGCTCCTGTCCGGCAGGCGCAGATCCATCAGAACCACGTCGGGCCGGGCCTTCCGGTAGACGGCGACCGCCTCATGGCCGCCAGCCGCCTCGGCAGCCAGAGACATGTCCGGCTGGCTATTGATGATGGTCCCCACGCCTTCGCGCATAAGAGGATGGTCGTCCACGCTCATCACCTTGATGATTGCGGGCTGACTCATAGCTTGTTGACTCACTGCTTCTCCCTTCGTACTGCCGTGCGGCTCTCCGCCGCCGCTTCCCCACGCCGCCAGAGTAAGAACCGTGAACGCTTCGCGGCGCCGTCCGGGGCAGGGAAGGCGATTTGGCCGGGAACGGTCAACTCCAGTTCGGTTCCCGCCGCGGCACGGCTCCAGACCTTCAGATGGGCGCCGATTTTTTCAGCCCGCTCGCGCATTCCCACCAGCCCCCAGTGGCCCTCGCGGCCCGACTGGAGAACTTTCTCGTCGATCCCGCAGCCGCTGTCTCGAACGGCCAGGCGAAGATCGGCTTCCTGGTAATGGATTTGCATTTCTACCCTGGACGCTCCCGAATGGCGGAACGCATTGGTCAGGGCCTCGCGTCCGATCCGGTAGACTTCATCGCGAATCAGCGGATTCAGGGGCCGGCTTTGTCCATCCACGATGATGCGAAATTCGGGCCCCGCTTCCGCGTATTCGTCCCGTACCTTGGATAGGGCGGTTTCCAAATCGTCAAGGCTGCAGGAGGGGGATCGAAGTCCCCGCACCGCATTCCGGCTCTCGTTCACCACCTGTCGCATCAGCTCCATAATCCGCGTGAACTGCGGCCGCGCGGGTGAATCGCCAGGCAACTGCCCTACCGCCACGTGCAGTTGCATCGACGCGGAAAGGAGACCCTGGAGCAAGGTATCGTGCAGTTCCTGGGCGATCACGGTGCGTTCGGCCAGGCGCTCTTCAAATCGCATATTGAGCTGCCTGGTGAGCCGGCGCAGCCGCATGCGATAAATACCCGTTGCCCCTAACCCGCAGGCCGCCAACAGCAATAGACGGAACCAGGAGGTTTGCCAAAAAGCCGGCACCATTTGGATGCCAGCCGACGCCTCCACGCTATTCCAAAGGCCTTCGCTGTTGCTGGCGATGACGCGAAACCGGTAGGATCCCGCGGGCAAATTCATATACACCGCTTCGCGCGCGGACAGCGGCTCGCTCCAGTCGCGATCGAAGCCGTCCAGGCGATAGCGGTAGCGCACGCGCTCCGGTACCGACAGGCTCAACGCCAGGTAGTCAAAGCGTATTCTCTTGCGGCTGAGCGGAATCCTGAATGGAACGGCGGCATTCAGCGGACTGCCGTCGGCCGAAACCGATTGAATTTGCACAATTGCAGGCACTGAGCCGGCGCCGGCAGCGGCCGGGTCGACCACGGAAATGCCCCACCGCAGGGAAAGCCAGATGCGCCCAGCCGCATCTTTCACTACCGACCGGTCCCGCCGGACACCTTCCGGAGCCGGAATTCCATCCGCCGGACCGAACTCACGAGGCAAGGCGGCGTCCGGCGCATCTCCCAGGAGGCGATCTCGCGAAACCCGCACCACGTGTTTAGAAGTGGCGATCCAAAGCCATCCGCGGCCGTCGTCCACCAGGCCCAAAATCGCATCGAGCAGCGGATCGGGCGCCTCGGCTGGAAGCTGAACCCGGCCGTTGCGCAGGAATGCCAGACCTGCATCCGTGCCGATCCATAAAACGCCCGCCGGGTCTGCAAACAGGCAGTTAATGCGCCCCGGAGGCATGTTTGTATAAGCAGCCCAATGGCCGTGGTCAAAGGAGTTCAAGCCGTTCGCCGTGGCTACCCAGAGTATTCCTCCAGTCCCCTCTGCGATTGCCGAGATGGTATTGGAAGCCAGCCCATTGGCAGTCGTAAAGGTGGTGATGCGGCCGCCATCAAGGCGGCTCACGCCGCCCCCCAGAGTCCCCGCCCAAACGGTTCCATCGCGGCTCCGGTGGACCGCGTAGACGGGCCCAGGCGCGAGGCCGTTCGCCGCGGTGAAGGCGTCGGCCTTAATCGACCCGCCTTCCGTAAGCAGGCGGGTCAGCCCACCGCGCTGTCTGCCAATCCAAACTTCGCCCGGACCGCCATCGATGGAGTAGACCACATCGTCACCGATCCCCGCATCAGTAACCTGGAACCGCTGGCCGTCCTGGAGGTAGAACAACCCCCCGGTGGATGGGCCGTGCCAGGTTCGGCCGGATGGATCCACATAAACAGGTCCGTTGTCCCCTGAACTTCCAGTTGCGGCTGAAGCGTAGGTGAGAAATACGGTGTCGCGATACCGCTCGATTCCGTCGCCCCGTCCGATCCAAAGATTTCCCTCGCGATCTTCGAATAACGAGCTCACGGCTTCGGCCGGAC
Organism: Bryobacterales bacterium; assembly: GCA_963803725.1. Lineage (GTDB taxonomy): Bacteria > Acidobacteriota > Terriglobia > Bryobacterales > Bryobacteraceae > JOPF133. The sequence continues at coordinate 46,182 of CAWDOH010000040.1, forward strand.
CCGTCTCGCGGTGATCCTGCGAAAATTCGCCGGCGGCGGTCATCCGAATCAGGCCCTGGGCTGTGCCCAACCAGATATTGGAATCCCGATCGCGCGCCATCGCCATCACTTGAACCCGTCGCAGCGGCGCCGGGAGGGCAGTGGCGTCCAGTTTCTTGCCGTTCCAAAGAGCCAGGCCGTGGTCTGTGCCTACCCATAATGTGTCGCCATTCGCGGGGAGCAGAGAGTTGACTTTTGGGTCCGGCAGGCCGCGCGGTACAAAGCTCCGCCCGTCGCGCAGCCCAATCAATCCGTAGTCGCGCGTGCCAATCCAAACCGTTCCATCGTGAGTCTCGGCAATCGAAATCGCCAGGCGGCCGGTGTAGCCTTTGGCGCTGGGAATGCGCACGAGTTTCCGGTCCAGGTAACGCATCGGAGCGGTTGGGCGAAACAGCAGGATGTCACCCTGGATTCCCGGGGCCATCGCAGTGATCTCATTCAGCGCGGAAACCGGCTCAAATATCCCATTGTGGTAGCGCAGAACCTCCCGGCTCAAGAGGCGGATGAACAGGTCTCCCTCGGAATCCGTGGCCAAACCGAGCACCGAACTGGCGGGAAACCCGGTGGTGTTGGCGTGGTCGAAAAGGCGGAAACTCAAGCCGTCGAACCGGACCAGGCCGTTCTCGCCGCCGATCCAGAGATATCCATCGGGGGTTTGGGCAAACGCGTTGACTGAACCGCCGGGATAGCCCTGCTCGTCGTTCCAGTAGTCGCGAATGTATTGCTGAACCAGCCGGTGTGGATCGAGAGCGCAGGCCGCCGGGACCAGCCAGGCGGCGGCAGAAACGGCCACCAGCCAGCGGAGTGCGGCACGCGGTACGGTTCCCTCACGGCAGGTATTCGAATTTCTCAACCACCACCTCGCTGGCAGTTCCTTGAAACTGCCGGCCGCTATGGAACACGTAATGGTTCATGCGGACCGATTCGATTCCAGGGGACGGCACTCCCGAAGTAAACACATGTTCCGACACCACCGGCGGATGCTCGCCAGATCCCGTCGCTCGGACCGTTTGGAACAACACCCGGCCAGGATCCCAACGGAACAAATGCGCCAGTCTCCCGTCAGGTGCCGCGAAGCGTGCCACGTTGGCCGCCACATAATAAGGCTGCACCACGTATTGGGCGTTCTGGTTCAACGGATCGCCCCAGCGCGAGATCTCGATGTCCATTTCGCGATTACCCTGGGACCCTCCGGAGTAATCCCAGGTAAACATCGTGAAAACCAATGCCGGATCGAGGTGAGAGATGTCGCGAATTTCGAACCGGTAGGTTCCATATCCCAGACTGCGGGTGAGGCTGACTTCAGCGCAGATCCAACCGCTTTCCCCCTTGCTGATCTGCAGGTGCATGGCCCCTCCGGCGTCGACAGTGACATTGGAAGGATGATAGAGGTTCATTCCGCCGCGGCTGCTCGGCGCGTCCCGTACCCGCCATTCATGGCCACTGAAAGAAACCGTCGGCGAAGGCGGCTTCTTTTGACCTCGGACCACCGCAACCGCTGCCACGTTGCCACCACGAGACGGCAGCGCATCGTAGGTAAAGGCCGGCTGAAACTCAGGGTCTACCAGCAGGGCCGCGTATTCCGTTCCCAAGTGCGTGGCGTTGGTCCACTTTGAATCTGCTTGAATCCTGGTGAATGGATTGCTTCGCAGCGGCTGCACCCACCAATTGCCGCTGCGGGCAAAGAGTACAATCTGCTGGCCGGGCCGGCCGCCTTTTACCAATCCCTCGATGATGTCGTTTTTCTCCTGTCCGCCCGGGTCCGATTGAGGAATCCTGGTGAACTCAATCGAAGGGCCAGCCGCATCCTGCCGGGAGCGGCAGCCAGCCAACAGGGCGGGAAGCGCCCCGAGGAGGGTTCGCCGGTTTATGGGTCGATGACAAGCGTGGTCGTGGTTGCAACCTGGCGCTGGAAGCCTCTGTCCGGGCGTGAATAGAACTCCTCCCATAACCCTCGCGGTGTGGGCCATGGAGGCATGGAGCTTACGGCTGCCGCCACTGTGGCCCAATGAAATGGCTTTAAAACTATGTTAGCCCAGGATGTCGAGTGAAACTTGATTTAGCGCTTGATCGCGGAGACCTAAGCCGGAAAATGCTACGAAGCGGGGACGCCGGTAATCGCTCAGCCGAAATCCCCGCTGAAGGCATTCCCTCGATTGTAATTTTCGTGGCAACCCTGCTCTGCTGCAACGGTGATAAAAAATACAATCAACTGGATCTGGCGGTAGTTCTCTAATTGTTGCGACCGGGCCGTACCCCCGCTGACCGATTTACGAATCGCGATGACGGCGGGTCGGCACTTGCCGGAATTCGGTCAGAGGCATCCGTCCTTAAAGGAGATAGCTCAAGCAGTTTCTATAGCTTTCCTGCAACTTGTGCAACCTACCTAATGTGGTCTCCCGCGTGCATTCTACGTGGGCAAACGGGCGGACGCTAAGCAATGATGAAAATCGAAACCAAGGATGACCGCGGCCAGTTGATCCTTCAGGTGGAAGGGCGATTGGCGGGGGCCTGTGTTCCGGAGTTGGAACGCTGCTGGCTGGGCGCTCGCGCCAAACAGCCGGACCGTAAGATCTCGTTAGACCTGAAGAGCGTCCTCTGCGTGGATTTAGCAGGCAGGCGCCTGTTGCAGTGCATGCATGACGCCGGAGTCAACTTCGTCGGCGCGGGGATGGCGACTCAGGACATCCTCGATCAGCTTACGCTGCGCGCCGACTGCCGGAGGTGAGACATGTTTCAAAGAATGTACCGCGCTTCGGAGGCGGCTGAAATACTCGGATCCATTTGGTGCGGCCTTGCACACGGTGCGACCATGTGGCCTATTCACGGCCACTACAGGTGCGCAACCTGCGGCAGGCAATATCGAGTGCCGTGGGCCGAGCCGGCAGCGGCGGTGTCCCGCCAGGGCCGGCAAGCCACGCTTGCTTCTCTTGGAGCGGCCCTGCTGCCGCTGCTGCTGCTGGTGGTTGCGGCCGCGACTTCATCGCCCGCCAGGGCTGCCGATGAAATGATGAACTCTAACTCGGGACCTGCTATGGCCTTCGCCCGCTATACCGCCGCGGAGCAAGAGGCCGGCCCATGGCGGCTGGAGACCATTGAGATCGATGCTTCCCTGCCAAAACTTGCCAAGCAAGGACGCTTCCGGGCGATTCGCCGACTCTTGCCTTTCGGGCGCCCGCAATACCAGGTTCTGGAGATAGACGGCGACCAGACCATCAAGCAGCAGGTGATTGAACGCTATCTTTCCACAGAAGCACACGTAGCCGATATTCCCGCTTCGTCGGTTGCAATTAGCCCAGCCAATTATAAGTTTCGCTACAACGGTACAGTGATGGAAGGTAGTGGCCTTGCCTATGCGTTCCTGATCACTCCCCGGAAGAAGCGCGAGGGCCTGATCAAAGGCGAACTGTGGCTGGACGGCCAGACTGGTCTTGCCGTGCGCCAATCCGGATGGCTGGTCAAGAGACCGTCGTTTTTTGTCAAGCGCATCAATGTTACCCGCGAGATTTCGCTTTCGGGCGGAGTAATCGAGGCACGCATTACGCATTTGTCTTTGGATCTGCGGCTGGTGGGGCGGGCGGAGATCGTCGTTAAGGAGCACCCCGTCAGTACTGTCGATTGCGCGCCCGCTACAGACCCCGAATCCTGCCGCTGACGTAGTGGATCCCTTACTCCCGCATCGCCTGCAAGGTAACCATAGCTGGATGCCGGTCAGCTCAGCGCGGGCGTTCGTCTCTTGCCTGGAACACGGTTGCAAGCCCGCCGCGCAACGCATGATTTGCCCCTTTGTCGACGCGGTTCGATTACGGACTGAGCCAACACGGCGCGCCGTCTGTCTGACGTCTTGCTGACTCACCCTGACTGATCCATTGGTCCAAGAGTTCCTACACCGCGGCATAACTGCGCCGCCTGCACTCTACTTATACTCTGCAATTAATGGCCATGCCCGGATACCGACACTTGCCGGGCCTTCGGCATCAGGCAGATTGTCAATCGGGCCTTCGATGTTAGCCTAAGTGGTTTATCTGGAGTAATTGCGCCTGGCTCAAGTTACGGCTGCCGGCTTGCATAATGACGGCCGTGGGTGATAAGGAGCCGGAGGTTACCCGGCACACTCACGGTGAGGATAAAAAGGGAGTGACAGGATGCTCAAACTAAATCGTCTCGCGATCGTTATCCTGGGGGGAGCGTTGGCCGCTGCGCCCGCGTTTTCACAGCAACAGGGGGAATACGCCAAGTCGGAAATCAGTGTTCAGGCGTTCGGCAGCTTCGTCAAGAGCACTACTGACAACGGAGTCCCACAGAGCGCCACCGATAGCGGCGGCGTCCTAGCCAGCTACCGGTATTTTTTCAGTTCCAACCAGGGAGTCGAGGTCAACTACGGGTATTCGCTCAATACCCAATCCTACGGGTTGGCGACGGGCCCCCTGGGCGTGAAATCGGACCAGCACGAAGTAACTGCTGCCTATGTCTACCGCCGGCCGATGCGGCACTTTACGCCGTTCGTTGAGGCAGGCGTCGGCGGTCTGGTCTTCAACCCGACCGGCGGAGCGGCTTTCGCCTCCACTCAGGCCCGCGCTGCTTTCATTTATGGCGCTGGCGCAGATTTCAACGTGACCCGGCGAGTGTTCGTCCGCGCGGAATACCGCGGCCTGGTGTATAACAGCCCGACGTTCGACCTTTTGGCGGCCGCCGGCCTCGACCGCGTCACCCATCGTGCCGAGCCGTCCGTCGGCTTCGGCTACCGCTTCTGACCGATTGGTCAGTGCACGAGGGGCTGGGCCATTCCGGCCGGTGGGACCGTGATGGCCCAGCACAGGCGTTGTGCAGTCGCTGGTTGGCCGGAGTCGGGGTGCCCGGTACCGGTTGCCACGATTCACGTGACGGCATTCGGGCTTTTGCCCACATGTCGGCACCATGTGCCGATCTATGATGCTTACAGGACTATCGGAATCAACCAAATCGACATTCGCACGGGTTGGCTGCCGGTGTGCTGCCTTTGGACCAGTTCCAGTTTAGAGCGCCCGGTTTACGGGCGAACCCTGGGGAGGGCGATAATGGTAGCTACTGGGAGCGTACGCATGACGTCACCGTGGGTGAACCCTTCAGAGTACCTGTTATCCGACCGCTACGAAGCACTTATCCGTGTCTCTCAAGCCATCGGCGCAAACCGCGATCTCAAGGAGCTTTTCAAGGTGATGGTCGCGGAACTCCACCGCGTGGTGCAGTTTGACGGAATCGTGGTTGCGCATTACGACGAAGCTTCCAATGAGATTCTGTGGAACGCCTGCGAAGTCTGCGAGCATGAGGGTCCGGTTTCGCTTCCTGAAGGACCGGTTGATGAAACCATCACGAAGTGGGTTTACGAGCGGCAGGAATCGCTGGTGATTCCCGCGTTAGAGCGGGAAACCCGCTTCCCGAAACTGGTGGCCTTCCTGCGGGGGAAGGGATTTCGCTCAGTTTGCGCCGTTCCTTTGACCACCGTCCATCGGCGCATCGGCAGTTTCGCCGTGGCCAGCAAACTTGTGGAGGCCTACTCCGGGGACGAGGTTCGCTTTCTCACCTTAGTGGCCGGCCAGATGGCATTGGCCATTGACGATGCGCTCAATTTCCAGGCCTCCCAAGCCGCGCAGAGCGCCTTGCAGCACAAGAATGAGCGATTGAAACTTCTTCTCCAGGTCAATAACACCATCGTCTCCAACCTGGATCTGCGTGATGTCTTGCGAGCGGTCTCCGTAAGTCTTCGCCCGGTTATGCATTGCGATGGTGTGGGCGTCGCGCTTCCCGATCGCGATCGCAAGCAACTAAGGCTGTACGCGCTGGATTTTCCGAAAAGCAAGGTATTGTCGCGCGAAGAGATCGTCTTCGACGCCGACGGCGACTCCTCGGGTGCCCGCGCGTTTCGCACCGGCACCCCGGAAAGTGTGGTGTGCTGCGGGCCCGATCGCATCGACCCGGTTGCGGAGGCGGAAGGCGTCCAGTCGATGTGCCATATTCCGCTGATCGCCCGCAATCGGACCCTGGGCCTGATGAGCCTGGCCCGCCTGGCTCCCATTCCCTTCTCTGCGAAGGACATTGAGTTTCTCACCCTGGTTGCCAACCAGGTTGCCATCGCGGTGGAGAATGCGCTGGCTTATCAGGAGATCGCCGAACTGAAGGACCGCCTCGCACAGGAAAAGGTCTACCTCGAAGATGAGATCCGCAGCGAATTGAACTTCGAGGAGATCGTGGGCCGAAGTTCAGCATTGCGCAAGGTCCTGCAGGAGATTGAGACCGTAGCGCCAACGGATTCGACCGTCCTGATCTGCGGTGAGACCGGGACGGGCAAAGAACTGATCGCCCGCGCCATCCATAACCTCAGCTCCCGCGGCGCCAGCGCTTTCGTCAAGCTGAACTGCGCCGCGATCCCCACCGGACTTCTGGAGAGCGAGATGTTCGGCCATGAAAGAGGGGCCTTCACGGGCGCCGTGGCGCAGCGCATTGGGCGCTTTGAGCTGGCCAATCGCGGCACCGTGTTCCTCGACGAAATCGGCGAAATCCCTCTGGAGCTGCAACCCAAGCTGCTTCGGGTGCTCCAGGAGCGCGAGTTCGAACGGTTGGGAAGCTCCCGCACTCTCCACACGGATGCCCGCCTGATCGCCGCCACCAATCGCGATCTCGGCGCCATGGTGGAGGAGCAGAAGTTCCGCGCCGACCTCTTCTACCGGTTAAATGTTTTCCCGATTCAGATTCCTCCCTTGCGGGAGCGGCAGGATGATATTCCGCTGCTCGTCCGGCACTTTGTGCAGCAGTTTGCGCGCCGCATGGGCAAAGCCCTGGATACCATTCCCACCGAAACCATGAACGCCCTGGTGCACTACCATTGGCCGGGGAACATCCGGGAACTGCAAAACCTGATGGAGCGTGCCGTAATCCTTTCTTCCGGCACCACCCTCAAGGTGCCTCTGAACGATTTACAGATTCAGCCCGCCCCGGGCGCCTCCAGAAAAGCGGAGACCCTGGAGACTGCCGAACGGCGGCTCATCCTCGAGGCGCTCGATGCCGCGGATTGGGTCATCAGCGGACCGAAGGGCGCAGCGTCTTCGCTAGGTTTGAAACGAAGCACGCTGCAGGCGCGCATGGAGAAACTGGGAATCCGGCGCGCCCGTGCGGCTGCGTCATCCCCAAACTCCCGCTAGCGAGGTCTTCGACCTCAAACCGGCGACGCATGTAGACGCGGCCTTCGTAGATCTCTCGCCAAGTCGCAAAGAACGCAAAGCGAGAGGGCTATGACGGGAATTATTACAAACACTGCGGATCGGTCCCGAGGCTTACCTCAGCACGCCGATCGGCGATATCCGCACGACGCGGGAAATCCCGATTCAAGCGACTCGGCCAAAATGGCCGGGAGCATTGCCCACGTGGCTTCTGTGTGGGCACTGGATGGACCGATCTGCGGTCATAGGTAACCGGCCTGACTCCTGATCCTGAGACACGTCTGGTGCTACGGCCGCGAAATTCGTCCCCATTAGCGACCACTCTCGCTCACACCCGTGGCCCCGGTCCGAGCCGCGGCCGTCAGGGAGCGTCTGTCGCGCAGCCGCACAACATCTGGCGGTGAGGAACCTGGTGCTACGGCCGCGGGGTCCGCCCCCTTTCGGTCGCGGCTCCGTTTCGCTGCTGAGTGGCGCCCTTCGCACGCCAGCGTCCTACTGCCGGCTTATAGGTATTTGCCGAAAGCCCGACAGGCGTGCTTCGGCATTCGTCTCCGGCCAGTTCCCAGTCGATTTCGTTTCAGGCACATGCAGGTCACGAGCTATGGCAGGTGGAATGCCTCTTATCTCGCAGAACTTCGCAATATAGGAGCCAGGCAATGAAACTCGTGAACCTATTAGTTAGTGTGACCTTGGTGGTTGGAAGCGCTGCCGGGCAGATACAGGCTGCGGATTTGCAACCCGGCACGGTGCGGGCTTGGGACGCCTACAACCAGGCCACCGACCTGCGCATACAGGCGCGAGCAGACGGGCGACAGCCATTTCTGTGGACCGATGAGTCTCCCGACCGCAAAATGCGTGTCCTGCACGGGGAGATCGTGGTTGCGCCAGTCACGGGCCGGGGGCCCAGCCCGTGCCGAACGGGTTGATTCACGACTGGATCGGGGCGGCGTTCATCCCCAACGCCACCATCCAAAGGTTATTTCGCGTGGTGCATGATTACAACCGGTATAAGGATTTCTACAAACCGGTGGTGGCGGACTCGAAAACTCTTGCCTGCTCCGCTGAGGACCAGGAATTCTTCATGCTTTGGCAGCGCCGGGTCCTCTTTCTGAACGCGGCTTTGGAAGGCCGCTACCAGTCTCACGATGTCGTGGTGGATGCGCGGCGCGGCTACACTGTCGCCGAGACGGTCAAAGTGCAGGAAGTCGAAGACTATGGACGCACCGGGCAGCATCTGCTCCCGCCGGACACCGGAACCGGCCTCATCTGGCGGCTCCGTAGCATTGCGAGATACGCAGAGCGGGATGGCGGAGTGTACCTGGAGTTGGAGGTGGTTGCCCTGACGCGCGATATCCCAGCGTCGCTCCGATGGCTGGTAGGTCCGGTGGTTAACCGGCTATCCACCAATTCGCTGACCGCAACACTTCGCCAGACTCGCGATGCGGTCACATCTTTGCCTCCGGCGGCGGACGTGATTGCCTTGTGTCCTAATCGCGTCCCGATTTCTGCCGATGCGAAGGCAGCCGGCGGAAATTAGGGAAAGTTCCATGCAGGATACTTTGGCCGCACCGGTCGCACCGGACATTACGATTGTGGAGGATGGCGCGCGCGCCCGCGCCCGCGTTTCGATGCGTGTCCGCCGGTCGGAGTGGGTAATCCTGGCCTTCCTCATCTATGCCCCTTTTCTGGCGTCTCTGTTGCCGGCCGCACCGTCCGTCACATATCGATTGTGTTTGCTGAATCCCTTAATCATCCTGTCCTATCTCCTTCTGATTTATTTCGACTCGCGCACCCCGCGGTTGGCCTTGAGCGTGATCCGAGATTGGTTAGCGTTGGGCCTGGTCCTGCTGGCCTATCGCGAAATGGGTTGGTTCGCTCTGCCTCATGCTACTGCGGCGTTGGAGTCTCACTGGGTGACTTGGGACCGCCTGGTTCTACGCGGCGGCGCCAAGGCAGCCATTGAGGCATTCGGACCTGTCTTACCGTCAATCCTGGAAATTGCTTACGCTCTGGTCTACACACTGGCGCCGTTCTCCGTTGCAATTCTTTATATTTATGGCCGCCGGGAATTCGTGGATCGCTTCTTGTTCGTGTTCGTGCTGGGAGTGCTGCTGTGCTATGCGCAATTCCCGTTCTGGCCGTCGGAACCGCCACGGCTGTTGTTCTTCGGACAGGACTTTCCGTCGTACGATACGGTTTTCAGGCGCTTCAACTGGTGGATGCTGGGCAGTTGCGGCATTCACACCAGTGTGTTTCCCAGCGCTCATGTTGCCGGCGCCTTTGCTGCCGCCTTTGGCCTGCGCCAGGCGATGCCGCGCCGCCAATGGCCGGTCCGCCTGCTATTCATAATTGCCGTATTGATTGCGGTCGCGACGGTTTACGGACGCTACCACTATCTCGCCGACGCCACCGCCGGTCTTTTGATGGCCGTAGTCGCGGTGGCATTTGCAAAATACGGCCTGCCAGCGCTCTTATACCGGGAACGCAGCCATTTACCGGGAATACTCACGGAGGAAAGCTAATCATGTCGGGAGAAACCTTCGAGGCTTTACTGGCCACCAACCTGCCGGCGGTGCGGAAGCTGGTTCATACGCGCTTGAGGATGCCGGATCACGCGGATGACATTATTCAACAGACTCTTCTGCGCGCTTTTGCCCGGAGGGACCAGTTACGCGTTCGGGCTAAGTTCAAAAGTTGGCTTTGGTCGATCGCATTGAACGAAATTCGCATGTTCTTCCGCCGTGACCGGGGCACCGTCTCGCTCGAAGAATTCCCCCAGATCGATTCGCGGGATCGGGGACTGTCACCTCTGGCGCGATTCGAAGAGATCGAAAGGCGGGATTGGCTGCAAGCCGCTATGGCGAAACTCTCCGAGCGCGATCGTGCGGCGATCCGGTTGCGCGACCTCGACGAGCCTCTCGCTGACCGAGACGGCGGAGGCGCTCGAACGGTCCGAGGCGGCGGCCAAGTCGACTCACTTTCGGGCGCGCCAGCGGCTGGCCTGCGCCCTCCGCGAGGTTCCTGGACCGGAAAATTCGGAGCGGCGCGAAACCCAGTCCTCCCTACCCAAAGGCATCCGTGGACGGATGACGGTCCGGGTGGCGCTTCGCATGCCGTCAGCCCGACGCGCCGGCAGCGCTGCCAACACCGGTTTTCGCACTGCCCCCTGAGTTGCTCTGCGCCGGGGCCCGCCGATGCTCAGGCTACCGGTGGGAACTCCCTGGGTGCCCGCGTCAATGCGGAACTCTGGTCACATCAGCCCGGTTTTAGGGGTGCCGATGCCGGCATCGCCCAGCATGGGGAAGCTTTTGAGGTCTTTGCGGAAGTACGTCCGGTAGCGCCGTTGGAAACCGCGTGGCACACCATTTTCCATCTGGCCCAGCAGTGACGGCTGCACGTCCTGGACAAAGTACATCTCCACTTCCTTGCCTTCCTTGGTGGTGACCCTGCCGCGGGATTCGCAGGCGAAGAAGTCCTTCACACGGGCGAAGGTCCGTTCGGAGATGTTGATGCAATCGGGCGCGCCGCAGGATTCCATGCGCGAGGCGCAATTGACGGTATCGCCCCACACATCGTAGGCGAACTTGTGCACGCCCACCACGCCGGCGACCACCGGGCCGGTATGGATGCCGATGCGGATGCTGAGCGCCAGTGCGTTGTCTTCCAGGAAAGCACGGATGGCCTGGCGCATAGAGATGGCGGTAAGGACGGCGTCCACCGGGTGCGAGCAATTCACCGCCGGCAAACCGCCCACGCACATATAGCTGTCGCCGATGGTCTTCAATTTTTCCATGCCGTAGACGGTGGCCAACTGATCGAAGGCCGTGAAATAGCCGTTCAGCATGCTGACCAGCTCTTCGGCGGCCAGGCGCTCGGCGATCGCGCTGAAGCCTACGAAGTCGGTAAACAGCACGGTGACGTCGGGGAAGTAGCGCGGCTCGATACGGCCGTTCAGTTGCCATTCCTCGGCAATCTCCGCAGGCATGAGGCTGTAGAGGAACGATTCCGCGCGCTCTTTTTCGCGGCGCAGTTCGCTATTCAGGCGGTCCTTCTCGCGCTGGCTCTCGATGAGCATTTCCTGCAGGCGCAGTTTCTCCTTCTGCTGGCGGATGACCGTTTGGGACTGGAACTCGCGCTCCACCAGCAGGCCCATCTCTTTGAGCACCTCCACATCGTGGGTGGTGAACTGGCGCGGCTGGTGATCGGCCAGGCACAGGGTCCCCACATTGTGGCCGCCCGGTCCGCGCAGGGGAACGCCGGCGTAGGCGCGCACGTGCGGCTCGCCCGTCACCAGGGGATTGTTGGCAAAGCGCGGGTCCTCGAAGGTGTCGGGAATAATGAGTGGCTCAGTGCGCAGAATGGTGTGGCTGCAAAAGGCCACCTGGCGGGCGGTTTGGCACTCCTGCAGACCGACCCGGGACTTGAACCACTGGCGCTCGTCTTCCACCAGCGCAACGTAAGAAATCGGCACTTGAAAGAGCCTGGAGGCCAGCCGGGTGAGCACGTCGAAACGCTCCTCGGCCGGGGTATCAAGCAATTCGAGGGACCGGAGCGAGTCGAGCCGATCGGATTCATTGGCAGGGCGCGGCGCTACCAGGTAGGCACTGCCATCGAAATCGTAATGCGCCGTTGCAGACCCCGCACTCTGAGGAGACATATGACGTATTGTCCATCCGGGGTGTACGGTTTGCAACCATCGGGCGTAAGGGGGGTTTCATAACCGGCGGCAACCGGCCGTAGGGTAGCGGGCGGCTGGGGGATACTGGGTCCCGTCGAACCCCGGGCGGGCGCGATTTGGTTACTCTAAGAAGGTTATATTTCCTTACGAGGCCACGGTGGGGATGGAACCTAACGCTCGTCGCGCCGCGAGGCACCGGGTTTGACGCCTGCCGCGAAACCCCTCGGCCTGGCAGGTTCGCTGGGGCTGCTGGCGCGCTACGTGGCGCCGCGGCGGCGGGCGTTCTACGCGATTGTGGCGGCGTCGCTGCTGGATGCGGCCCTGGGCGCGCAGATCTCGCTGAGCTTCAAATACCTGATCGACGACGCCATCGGCCGCAGAGACGGCCACGCCCTGGAACTGATCACCATCGGGCTGGCGGTGTCGGTGGTGCTGGTCACGGCGGTGGATGTGTGGCGCGACCGGCTGTATGCGCGCACCGGGGCGGAACTGGCCGGGGAGCTGCGCTCGCGGCTGTTCCGCCATCTGCAAAGGCTCTCGGCCAACTTCTTCTCACGGGTGCAGCCGGCGGATATCGTGGCGCGCTTTGCCGCCGACCGGGCGGAAATCGAAGATGCTTTCATCAGCGGAGTGCCATACGGCATTCTGCCGGGCCTCGATGTGCTGACCAGCCTGGGGCTGATCCTGGCGCTGGACTGGCGGTTGGCACTGCCGGCGGTGCTGGCGTTCGCCCTGGCGATGGCCGGACCGCGCTGGCTCTCGCCGCGAACCGCCGCCGCGGCCTACCAGTGCAAGCGGCTGCAGGGCCAGCTTTCGGCCCACGTGCAGGAGAGCCTGGAGGCGCACGCCCTGGTGAGGGCCTTCAGCCTGGAAGGGTGGTCGCGGGTGACCTTCCACGCGCGTAACCAGGCGCTGGAACAGGCCGCCTCCGGCCTGGGGTTTCTCACCCAACTGATGGAGCGCTCGGCCGCTTTCAGCACCCAACTTTTGCAAGTCGCGGTGCTCGGCGCGGGCGGATACCTGGCCTTCAAGGGGCAGATGAGCATCGGCACCCTGGTGGCCTTCCAATCGCTGTTCACGCGCCTGGCGGAATCGCTCAACTGCATCGCCGAATATTTGCCGTGCGTGGTGCGGGCCGCCGGCGGCCTGATGCGCGTGGAAGAGCTGTTTGCCGAGCGGCCGCAGGTGAGCGACGCTCCCAAGGCCGGTCCGCTGCCGCCATTTCGCGAGGCCATCGAGTTCCACAACGTCAGCTTCGCTTACGGCCCGGATCAGAAGAGCCTTGATGGGCTGAGCCTGCGGATTCCGCAGGGCACGTCGGCGGCGCTGGTCGGCCCCAGCGGTTCGGGAAAGAGCACCGTGCTGATGCTGCTGATGCGTTTCTACGATCCGGCGTCCGGGGAGGTGCGCATCGACGGCCACGACTTGCGCAGCGTCACGCAAGAATCGCTGCGCACACACACCTCGATCGTGTTCCAGGACAATTTTCTGTTCAGCTCCACGATCCGTGAAAACATCCAGGTAGCACGCCCGGAGGCCGCCGCGGCGGAAGTGGAGGAGGCCGCGCGCCGCGCCGAAATCCACGACTTCATCTGCACGCTGCCCAACCGCTACGACACCGTCACGGGAACCGGCGGCCTGCGCCTTTCCGGTGGACAGCGCCAGCGGCTGGCAATTGCCCGCGCGCTGCTGCGAAACCCGGAAATCCTGGTGCTGGACGAGGTGACCTCGGCACTCGACACCACCAGCGAGGCGCTGATTAACGAAACCATCGCCCACGTGGCGAAGGGGCGCACGGTGGTTTCGGTGACCCACCGGCTGGCCGCGGCCACGCGCTCGGACCGCATCTTCTATATCGAGAAGGGCAAGGTGGTGGAAGAGGGATGCCACGCCGAGCTGGTGGCGTGCGACGGCAAGTACGCGGCCATGTGGAAGAAGCAGAGCGGGTTTGTGGCGGGCACGGATGGCGAAAGCGTGCAGGTCACGCCCGAGCGGCTGCGCGAAATGCCGGTGCTTTCGGGGCTGGATGATCGGGTGCTGGCCGATCTGTCGCGCGCGTTCACCACCGAGCGATATGCGAAAGATCAGTTTCTGTTCCACGAGGGCGATATCGGCGACCGGTTCTATATCCTGGTGCGCGGCACCGTGGAAGTGCTGAAGAACCTGGCAGACGGAGGCCTGGAACGGCTGGCCATCCTGGAAGACGGCGACCATTTTGGAGACACGGCGCTGATCCTCAATGCGCCGCGCAATGCCTCCGTCAGGACCATGGCGGAGTGTACCGTGCTGGTGCTTTCGCGGACGCGCTTTCTGGCCTTGATGGAGCGGGTGCCCTCGCTGCGCTGGCAATTGCGGGAGGAGGCCTCCATCGCCCATTTCCGCACCGAGGTGGAACGGGACGCCGCCGCGCCGGCCGCGGCTCCCCTGCGCCAGGAGCTGCTGCATGCCATCGGCCGGGTTGGCGCAGCGGCCGACGCAGTGGCACAGGAACTGGAGGCCGTTGGGACGCCGGACGCGATGGCAGCCGCGCGCAGGATTCGCGATGCCGCCCCGGCGGAGGAAGCTTGGACCGAAGCGTCGCTCGGAGGGTTGATCCGCACGGCGGCGGAATTTCACGCGGCCGCCTGGATGCCGGAGCTGATTCGCCGGCGGCTGTCGGAGATTCTGGCGCAAGCGGAGGAGATGCGCGTCGTCCTTACCGGCCAGGGCGCCGCGCCCGCGCCATCCAGCGGCCACGTTCTGGTGGTGGACGATAACGACGACGGCCGCGAGCTGCTGTGCCGCAAGCTGGAGCGCGATGGCTACCGGGTTTCGTCCGCGGCCGGCGGAAGGCAGGCGCTGGTGCTCATCGAAGCGGGCGACATCGACCTGGTGCTGCTGGACGTGATTCTGCCGGAGCTGGATGGTTACGCGGTGTTGCAGCGCCTCAAGGAAACCGGCTGGCTCACGCGCCTGCCGGTGATCATGATGACCGGGATGGACGACGTCCTCGGGGTGGCGCGCTGTATCGAGCTGGGCGCGGAGGGCTTCATCACCAAGCCGTTCGACCCCAGTTTGCTGCGCGCGCGGCTGACCGCGTCGATTGAGAAGAAGCGGATTCGCGACGAGGCGCGCCGCGAAGCCGAGCGGTTGGGCGCCACCGTGGTGCAGCTTGAAGCGCGAATCCGCGGGCTGGAGGAATCCCTGCGGCTGGCCAAAGCGCAGGGGGCATGAACTCGCAGTCGACTGGCGGAGCCACTGGAGCCACTGGAACCAATAGGACTCGAAACCCGCAGGCCGCCGCTACCGTTGCCTTCTCAATAGGTTAGAATTGGTCGGAACATGTCCTTCGCTTCTGGTACCATCCTCGGCCCTTACCGCATCGTGGGGCCGCTGGGCGCCGGAGGCATGGGCGAAGTGTATCGCGCCCGCGACTCGCGCCTGGCGCGCGATGTGGCCTTGAAGACCCTGCCGCCGGAGTACGCCCGCGACCCCGCCTTCCGCCAGCGCTTCGCGCAGGAGGCCCGCGCGGTGGCAGCCCTCAATCATCCCAACATTGTGGCCATGTACGACGTGGGCACTCAGGGCGACGTGGCTTACATGGTCACCGAGTTGGTGGATGGCGAACCGTTGCGCGGGGGGAGTCTGGGGCTGCGCAAGATGCTCGATCTGGCGGTGCAGATTGCCGAAGGGCTGGCGGCGGCGCACCAGGCCGGGGTGGTTCACCGCGACCTCAAGCCCTCCAATATCCTGGTCACCCGCGACGGCCGGGCGAAGATTCTGGATTTCGGACTGGCCAAAATCCAAACCGCCCAATCCGCGGCCGCCGGAGCGGACAGACCCACCGAGGCCATCACCGAGCCGGGCGTGGTGATGGGCACCATCGGCTACATGTCGCCCGAGCAGGTGAAAGGCGGCTTGGCCGATTACCGCTCGGACATTTTCAGCTTCGGCGTGATCCTGCACGAGCTGCTGGCCGGTAAGCGCACCTTCCAGGCGGAGACAGCGGCCGAGACCATGACCGCCATCCTCAAGCACGATCCGCCCGAGTTGCCCGAAAGCGTGCCGCCGACGGTGCGGGAAATCGTGGGGCACTGCCTCGAAAAGGACCCCGCCGGCCGTTTTCAATCGGCCAAGGACCTGTCGTTCGCGCTGGCCCATTCCGGCAGCCCGAGTGGCAAGCAGGCCGCGCTGCCGCCGCCCCCCTCGCGCGCGCGCCGCGCGCTGCTGCCCATCGCCGCAGTGGTCCTGCTGGCGGCGGGGGCACTGGTGGGCCGTTTCCTGTGGCGCCTGCCTGCCCCTGCGGTTTGGACCGGAGTGATGTTGGGCGGCCCGGAGGTGGCCTATTTCCCGCGGCCTTCGCCGGACGGCCACCTGGTGGCCTTCGTGGGCAACGACCCGGACGATGTGATGCAGGTCTGGGTAATGAAGCCCGACAATCGCATGATGCTGAGCCACAATCGCGAGCGAGGTGCGGTGCAAACCTGCTCCTGGTCGGCGGACGGCAACCGGATTTATTACGACCGCTGGTATGACCAGCCCAAGGGCGTCTTCAGCGTTCCGGCTTTGGGCGGTGACGAGCAGTTGGTCTTGGAAGACGCCATGATGCCGGAAGCGCTGGCGGACGGCAGCCTGCTGATGGTCCGGATTAATCCGGAGCACCGCTACCAGGTGTTTCGGTATTGGCCGGATTCCGGCAAGCTGCAAGCGTATGCCGTCGAGGTATCCAACTTTTATTCCGCCATCCGGGCGGGCCCGGCGGGGCATCGGGCGATGGTGCTGGGCAGCGCCATAGGGCCGGGGGCGGCGCCTGGCATCCATGTGTTCGTAATCGACCTGGCATCAGGAAAGATGACCCAGCTTCCGGAGGAATCGCCCGGCGAGTTCAGCGACGCCCCGGCGGGCGCAGCCTTCGCGCGCGATGGCAAGAACGCGCTGGCCATCAGCCGGCACGGGAACACCTACCGGGTGACGTCCATCCCCTTCGATGAGCGGGCCTTTGGAGCAGCCCCGCGCACCCTGCTCAGCCTGACGCAGGCGGTGTATTCACTCGATATCGGCCCGGACGGCAACATCTACCTGGACCAAAGTGACCGCGCGAAGGACCTGCTTCGGTTTCCCCCTGCCGGTGGCCACGTGGAAAGGATCGCCACGGTTTCGAGCGAGATGGGCGACGATAATTTCGCTGTCCTGCCGGATGGGCGGGCGGTCTGGATGGAGCAGGCCGGAGGGCGCCGCCGCTTGATCCTGGTGGAGCCAGGGAAAGATCCGGTTCCGCTGGTCAACACCCGCCAGGAGACTTCCTGGCCTATGACGGCTGCCGGGCCGGGCGAGGTGGCCTTCATGCTGGGGCGCGAGCGCCAGACCATCGCCCTGGCGGCTCTTTCAAACGGCCGCATCACGCGGCAGATCCCCTTCGATAAAGGAGCCGTGAGCGCCATGGCGTCCGCGCCGGACGGCAAGACGCTGTACTGTGCCGCTGCCGGCGCCATCTGGGCCGTCTCGCTGACCGGCGAGATGGCGCGGAAAATCGCCAATGGCGACAGCGTGTCCGTGGACCCTGCCACCCAAAGCCTGCTGATCGAAATGCTGACGCCGCCCGATACCCGCCTGGTCCGCATTCCGCTGGGCGGCGGCCCGGAGCAGGCCATCGCCGGTTCGTTCCACCTGGGCCTGGGCATCGACCCGGGCAGCATCGCCGGCGCCAAACTGGTGGCGCCCATGGCGTCGCCGTACTGGTTTGACCCTCCCGGCCTCTTCGACCTGGCAACCGGCGAATCCACCCGCGTGCCCCTGGATTACCGCGGCGACTTCCACCACATGGCGTGGACCCCCGACGGCAACATCATGGCCGTCGCGGCGGGCTGGCGCGCCACCCTCTGGAAGTTCAGCGCGGGGCGGTGAGGCGCAATGGACGATGAAGATCGCCTCATGGAACATCAACTCGGTGCGCCGCCGCCTGGCGCTGGTGGTGGACTGGCTGGCGGCCAACCAACCCGACGTCCTGTGCCTGCAGGAAACCAAGGTGCAGGATAGCGACTTCCCCGCCGCGGCTTTCCGCGATGCCGGATACCACGCGGCTTTCCGAGGCATGAAGGGCTACAACGGCGTGGCCACGCTCACGCGGCGCGAGCCGGAATCGGTGCTGCACGGGTTGACCGAAGGCCCCGACAACGAAGACGTCCGCATACTGAAAACGGTGGTTGACGGGATTCCCATCGTCAATACCTACGTTCCTCAGGGGCACCAGATCGGCACCGATAACTACGTGTTCAAGCTGGAATGGTTCCACCGCGTGCGGAGGTATTTCGGCGAGCGGCTGGATGCGAACCAGCCGGCCATCTGGCTCGGCGATTTGAACGTGGCGCCCGAGCCGATCGACGTGTACCACGCCGACCGCCGCGTGAACGATCCGGATTTCCACATCGACGCGCGCGAGGCCTACCGGCACGCCGCCGGCTGGGGATTCACGGACGTGTTTCGCCGGCTTCATCCCGACCGCGTGCAGTACACCTATTGGGACTACTTCCGCAACGCCTTTGTGCACAATTGGGGATGGCGCATCGACCACATTATGGCCACTGCGCCATTGGCCGCCAGGTGCCGCGCCAGCGACGTGGACGTGGAAACACGGCGCGCGCCGGGAGCCTCCGACCACGCTGTGGTGTGGGCGGAGTTCGAGTAGAACGGCTGTGGCGGCGCCACCTCGGCCGTCACCCAGGTTGCCTTCGGAGTCGCGTTCCTGGTGAATGGGCCAGGAATCGGGCAGCGGTAAGCCATGCCGTACTGGCCGGGGGATCGGAATCTCGAAGCGGTCCGATGGCGTCCGCTTCCCGCTTCTTGGCCCGTAGCGCGGCCATCTCGGCGGCCCGTGCGTTTCTTTCGGGCCGTGAGTCCCCGCACCTCGCCGGCGGCCTTGGTCCAGGCGATGTGGTTGGGCGGGGCTGTTTTCTGAAGCTGCTCGATCAGCCTCTTCAGGTTGGGATCTTCTCCGCGGAGTGGCTTGAGCTTCTTCTCCTCCGCCTTCAGCGCCAGATCCGGCTTGGTTTTTTCATCCGCCTTACCGGTGAGATCCTTCTTGAGCCGGGTTATTTCGGTCGTGGTCACCTTGAGCTGCGTTTGGCGAATCGCGAGCAGCCGTTCCTGTTTCGCCAGTTCCTTCTTCATCGGCTCGACTTCGCGTTCCAGCCGCGCCCGCAGGCCTTCATTGGCCGTGCAGAGCGCCTCGAGATCTGAATTTCCTTGTTTTTTTTGCAATATCTTCGTTAAGGGCCATGCTTCACCTCGCCAGCCGCCAATCCGGCCGCGTCCAGCGATCACGAAACCGGCATAGAGCTGGGGTGGCGAGAGAATCCTAAGCCAGAGGTTAGTTTTCCGTAAGACCGCTATCGCAGCCAACACCAGGGGAAACAATCCGCGCGGGCCCCGACGCGGTCAGAAACTCCTGCCCGGCGCTCGTCACTGCCGGGCGTCCCTTAGCGGGCGTTCGGGAGAAGCCCCTTTTCCACCAGCACGGGCGGCCGCCGATGCCTGGTGGCCTGTTCGTAAGCGTAGGCCCAGCCAAGCAGGTCGCCGTCCTTCCACTGCCGCGCGGAAAGCTCCAGCCCAAAGGGAAGGCCGCTGGCATAGAAGCCTCCCACCACCACCACCGCCGGAACGCCAATCCGGTTGACCCAGCCCGTGGCGCTGTGCGGCCCACTGCTCAGCCGCCCGTCCTGCGGCATGGTTTCATCCGGCGGGGCCATCTGGGCTGACGGGTAAACCAAGCCATCCAGGTGAAGGCGATCGAGGGTTTCGTCATATTCCGCCAATGCCTTGCGTTGCGGCTCGAAGTACATGGCATTCGCATCCGGGTCGGTTTCCAACGCCGTTTGTGGCGGAACAGGCTCGCTCGGCGCGGAGGATCGGCCATTGCCCGAATTGGAGGGCTGCGGGCGCGGAGCCCCGGTAATGGTTGCCGGCAACGCCGAGCCAACGGCTTTCTCGTACTCCGCCGCGGACTTGTATTGCGCCGGACCGTAGCGCTGCAGAAAGCCCTCCAGGCCCTCGAAGCGGTACTGCCGGGTCTTGATATCTCCGATGGCTTCGAGAAAGCCGCCGGCCAAAATGGAGTCGTCGAACACCACCGTAGCCCCGGCGGCGCGCAGCTCTTCAATGGCCTTCAGGAACATCTCGCGCGTCGCCGGCTGCAAGGATGGGGTTGTCGGCCTTTGGCGGGGACCGGCCTCGGCCAGCACGAAGGCGGGTACGCCGAAACGTTTTCCCCGCAGCGCGTCTTTTTTCAGATACCGCGCGTAGGGGCCCGGTTGGGCCTTCTCAGCCGAACCTTTGGTGCGGAAATCCAGCGGATCTTCGCCGGCCATCACGCCCAGTGCGATCGCGGCATCGGTAACGTCGCGGGCGATCGGACCGGTGTTGTCCAGCAGCCAGTCGAGCGGTGCAATTCCGGCGATGCTCACCAAGCCCCGCGTCGGCAGTACGCCCACCACCGCGCTGGTCCCGGAAGGCATGCGGATCGAGTTGGCGGTATCGGTCCCGGTTCCCAGCACCGCGAAGTTCGCCGTGACCGCCGTGACGGTGCCGCCGGAAGATCCGCCCGGGCTGAACCGGACGTCGTAGGCGTTCCCGGTGCGGCCGGATGCGGTGCTTCGGCACGTGTCGCTGGCAGCGAAATCCGGCATATTTGTATGTCCCATGATTACGGCGCCCGCGGCGCGCAGTCTGGCGACCGCCGTCGCGTCGGCCGGAGCCACCAGCTCATGCCCGGGAATGACGAAGCCCTCCCAGCCATCGGAGGTAATCATTCCCCGGATGCTCGTGTTCGCCTTGATCACTACCGGCACACCCCACATGGGACCGCGCTCGAAGCCACGTCCATTCCCGGCAGCCTCCGAGTCTTCGCGCGCCGCCGTGGCCAGCGCGCCGGGGAGATCCACCGTTGGCACCGCGCGGTAAATCAGATCGTATTTCGCAATGCGCGCCGCATACCATTCGACGACTTGAGTAACCGTGTAGCGGTGTTCCGCGTACAGCTTTTCGAGCTGCGGAATGGTAATTTCGAGCAGGTCGCGGTCCATCGCCGCTGGCGCTTTGGCCTGCGCACCCAGGCGAGGACTGCTGAGAAGGGCCACGGCAAGAAGGAACAGGCAACGGTTGCGAGGCATCACTCATTTTAGCGTCGTTCCAGCGCCCGGCCAGAACCGCCAAAGGGTTTTCGGGCGCAGACCATCCCTTAATCTGCGCGACGCAGCGAATTGGCCATCTCACGGCTGCTCTTCCCGTGAACCATCAGTGAGAACACTTTCTCGGGCCGAGATCGGAATTAGGGACGGGGCGGAGGGAGCCGACAGCCGGGCCGGATCGGGCAGAAGGTGAGCGCAAGGTCCGCCATGTGGCCCAACCAGGGGCCGTGGTACCGCGTCATGCCACGGGGCTGTCGCTGGCCCGTTGTCAGGGCGAAGCGTTCAAGCGCCGCCAGCAGATCCCGCCGAATTCGCGATAGTGCTTTGCGAGTCCGTGCCGCTGAGGAACTGGCTCCCCGCTCCAAAGCCCAATCGCCCGGATGCGAGCGTCAGGAGGTCGCCAGGGCGTGCGCGGTCTCGTTATGGGGCTGGCCCGCAAACTCACCCTCCTGGGCATTACCGAATCATCATCCGCGGACGGCGCACCTTTCAGCGACCGGCTTTCGACCGGCCGCCTTTGGGTCCCGTCGCCGGTTGCCATTTTCCCACCAGCCGCTGCCATTCCTCCATGCGCTGCCGCAACCCGCGCACGGGCGCTGGTTCGTCGAGCGGAGGCAACAGCCCGCCAATCACCGCCAGCGAATCGGCGCCGGCCCCCAGCACGTCCAGCGCGGTTGCTAGCGTAATTCCGCCGATCGCCACGAGCGGCTTTTCCATCAAAGGCCGCAGACGGCGCAGTTCTTCCACGCCGACCGCGGGATCGGGATTCTGCTTGGATACCGTCTGGAAAATCGGGCCCAGGGCCACGTAATCCACCGGTTCGCCGCCCGCGGCCGAGAGCTGATCGAGACTGTGGCTGGAGAAGCCGATGGGCGCATCGGGACCCATCAGTTTGCGGGCCTCGCGCGGCGGCAGGTCATCCTGGCCTATGTGCAGACCGGCGCCCAGCAGCAGCGCACAATCGGCGCGGTCGTTGACGATCAGGTCCACACCGGTTTCCTGGCACAAGCGCGCCACCTGGCGGCAGGCGGCGAAAAAACCGCGACTCCAGTGGTCTTTGTGCCGGAGTTGCAGAATGCCCGCACCGCCTTCCAAGAGCGCGGCTGAGGCGGCCTCGAGTGAAATCGCGCGGCGGGTGAGAGAGGCCGTATCGAGGATCGGATAGACGCGCGGCAGTTTCATGGCGGCTACACGCGGAGGTCCCAAGCAGCCGCTTGGCACACTGCCCTTCTGTTGGCGAGACGGCGCGGCGTGGGCGGAACCGGTTTCCACCGATCGGCGGGGTGCGTTTCGGCTGAATCGGCCCCTCGCCACCAGCCGCTCGCGCTGCCAGACGCATCCCACCAGGCTTCGCCGTACCGGGCGGGCGTGCGCGACTCCACGGTGCGCACGGTCATCCGCAGCGCCTCCAACGCGGGCACCTGCACCACCTTCACCTCCGTCTGGCGCGTCTTCATTTCTCCTCTGCCTGCGCCACGAAACGGTATCCCACCCCGCGCACGGTCAACAGGTGTTTAGGCTTGGTGGGCTCGTCTTCCACATAACGGCGAAGCCGCACGATGAAATTGTCGATAGCGCGCGTGTCGGTATCTTCGTGCAGGCTCCAGACGTCCTCCAGCATGCTGCGGCGCGATACCGGCTTGCCCTCATGCTGGATGAGGTAACGCAACAGGTTTGCCTCCATCAGGGTGAGCGGGAAAACCTTATCGCCCACGTGCAATTCCAGTAAATCGAAGTGCACCGATTTGCCGGCGAACTCGTAGACAGTGTTGGGCGGTTCGGGAGGGGGCGCATGGTTAGGCGCTGCCTGTAGCCACGCACGCCGCCGCAACAATCCGCGCAAGCGCGCGATCAGGATGGAAAGGTCGAAGGGTTTGGTGAGGTAATCGTCGGCGCCCGCCGCGAAGCCGCGCAGGATATCGTCGGCGTGGCCGCGCGCCGTCAGCATCAGGGTGGGGATGAACTGGCCGGCGCCGCGCAGTTCGGAGATGACCTCGAAGCCGTCCTTGCCTGGAAGCATCACGTCCAGCACCACCACGTCGAAGCCCACCGGCTCGCGCCCCAGCGCCTCCAGTGCGGCCTCCCCGTTCTCCACGAGCTCCACCTGGTAGCCCTCTGCCTCAAGGTTGAAACGCAGCCCTTCGGCCAGATGTTGCTCGTCTTCCACCACCAGAATGCGGCTCATTGCGCTACGGGAAGCTGCAGGACGAAAGTGCTCCCCTGGCCGAGACCCTCGCTTTCGGCCCATACCCGGCCGCCGTGCCGCTTGGCCACGGCGCGTACGATGTACAGACCCAGCCCGGTGCCTTTCACGCGCGAAGCCAGCGGCCCCGGCACGCGGTAGAAGCGCTTAAACACACGCGTCAATTCCTGTTTGGGGATGCCCGCGCCGTGGTCGGTGACGCGCACCGAGACGTAACGGCCCTGCTCCGCGGCGGTCTGCACAAGAACCATAACCTTATTTCCAGAATACTTCACGGCGTTATCGATGAGGTTGGCCACAGCAGCGCGAACTTCGTCCGGATCGGCCAGGATCGTGAGCGGCGCGGCGGGCCGGTAGCGCAGGGCGTCCTCCGAGACGCTGTGCAGGGTTCGCGCGCGCGTCACACAGCCGGCCACCAGTTCTCCCAGTTCGAAGCGCGCCACATTCAGCCGCCGCGACGAGGCGCCCGCGCGGCCGGTACGCAGAACCTGCTCAATGGTAGCCAGCAGGCGATCGCAATCCTCCAGCATCATGCGATAGAATTCCTTGCGCTTGGCTTCGTCCACGGGGCGCTTCTGTAGCGTCTCCAGGTACAGTTTGACCGAGGCAACGGGAGTTTTCAGCTCGTGGGTGACGGCGTTGATGAAGGCATCGTGCTGTTCGTTGCGGCGGATCTCGCGGACCAGGAACGTGGTGTTCACGACCACCCCGGCGATCACCAGCGACAGCAGCAGGATCCCCAGGAAAAGCAGGATGCCGGTGCGCCAGCTTAGCAGAACCCATCCGATATACAGGAGCAGGAGGACGAGGACCAGGCCCGCACCCATGGCAATAAAAAAGGCGATCGACTTGCGCCGGCCGGGGAGGACCATAATTTCAGCTTACCGCCGGGCCGCCGCGTCGAGGACTGCGCCTGTCCAGATGAGCCGGCTTTGGCCGGTGATTGTGCGTTTGAAGCAGCCCGCTACCGTAAACCGAGTTAAGGTTGCCTCATCCTTCGGGGCTGCCAATCCGTCCTCGAAACCCACGCTGCCGGTAAGCAGGCGCCAATTTCGGCTGTCCCGGCGGGGTGGGGCTTCCCTCTCGCGGGCCCCGAACAGGATTAGCCGTCTGGGCGTGAAAAGTACTGGTAGAATTGAAGGGACTCTTCATGCCTCTCGACTCGATAGAAGGATCGCTGAAAGAGCGGGGCGTTCGCCTCACCCGACAACGGCAGATCCTGCTGGAACTAATCGATAAGACAGGCGATCATCTGGATGCCGAGCGGCTCTATCAGCTGGCTAAAGAGAAAGATCCGAAGCTCAACCGCGTCACGGTATATCGCACGCTCAAAATGCTCAAGGCCGGCGGGCTGGTGGACGAACTCGACTTGATGCACTATGGAGGCGATCAGCACTACTACGAAACGCGGCTCAAACAGGAGCACGCGCATGTGATCTGCTTGCGGTGCGGCAAGGTGGAAGAGTTCTTCGGGGAGCCGTTGCAGCGCTTGCGGAAGCAGATCGAAGGGCACTTCGGTTTCCAGGTCCTGCTGGCACGGACCGAGGTGGGCGGCTACTGCGCCCATTGTCAGACCCTGCGAGCGCGAGAGGTGGAGGAGTTACGCAACCGTCCGGCGGCTCCGCCCCCTCGCCGTCCGGCAAGAGGCGCGGCACGGGCACGCCAACCACGCGCGGGCCGCAGTTGAGGGCCTAGGCGAATGGACACCAACCCGGTTGCCGCCCGCCCGACCCATGCGGCCTCACTCGTGGTAGTGGATCCCCACGGCCATCGCACGCGCGTGCCCATCGAACCCTTGCCGTTTCGCATCGGACGGCAGCCGGAAAATGAACTGATTATTCGCGATAGCCGGGTTTCCCGCACACATGCCCGGATTCTGGTGGAGGACGCCCAATATGTGTTGGAAGACTGCGGCAGCCGGCATGGAACCTACGTCAACGGTCAGCGAATTTCCAGGTACGAACTCCGCGGATCGGACAAGATCGAATTCGGCGCGCAGGATGCCTACCAGCTGATCTTTCTTCTCGACGGCGCCGAGCTCAAGAAACTGATGGAACAGATGGCGGCTTCCGAAAAGGCCCCTGCGGCGCTGGGGACCGGCGGGAATCTGGCCAAACTTAGGGCCATCTTAGATTTGGCCCGGACAGTCCAGAGTTCGTTCTCGGTGGATGATGTGTTGACGTCGGTGGTCGATACCGGACTGGCTATTACCGGCGCGGAAAGAGGCTTCATGCTGCTTCGCGCCGGCGATGGCTTGCAGACGCGGGTGGCGCGCCATCGCCAGGGCCATCACTTGTTGGAGAGCGACCTTCGGGTTCCACGCGAAATGATTCACCGCGCGCTGCGGCACCGGCGGGAACTGCTGTTTATGAACTTCGACCCGGCCAGCGTAGACGATACCCGGCCTCAAAACAGCATCGCCGACCTGGAATTGCGCAGCGCCATCTGCGTACCCCTCGTACGCATCCGCACGGGACAGGGGGACGCAACCAGCGTGCTCACCGCCGGGAGCGAAACGGTCGGAGTTTTGTACATGGACTCCCGGCTCACTGCCGCGGACATGGCCGGCGGAAACCGCGAACTGCTTCAGACGCTGGCGATTGAGGCTTCCACGGTGCTCGAGAACGCTCGCCTGTTGGAAGAAGAACGCACCAAGCGCCAGATGGAAGAGGAATTGAAGCTGGCGCGCGCCATCCAGCAGAGCCTTCTGCCGGGAGCACTGCCCTCATCCGGGTGGATGGCGGCATGCGGCAGCAGTGTGGCATCGCACGAAGTGGGCGGCGATTACTTCGATGTGAATCCGGTGAATCAACGGTGCTGGTCGGCCGTAGTGGCCGATGTTTCCGGCAAAGGGGTGAGTTCCGCTCTGCTGGCTTCACTGATGCAGGGAGCGTTGATCGCGGCAACCGATCACCCGGAGGCGCTGGGGCATCGTCTGGACCGGCTGAACCGTTTTCTCTTCGACCGTACGGGCGGCGAGAAGTATGCCACGGTTTTCTTTGCGCTGCTCGACCTGGACGGCCGGCTGAGTTACGTGAACGCGGCGCATTGTCCACCGATCGTGGTGCGCGCCACGGGCGGTTTGCAGAGTCTTCCGGCGACTAGCGTTCCGGTTGGTTTGCTGGAATCGGCTGAGTTTCCCGTATCGGAACTGACGCTGGCTCCAGGAGACAAACTCGTCATCTACAGCGATGGCGTCACTGAGGCTCAGAATGGCAAGGCCGAGTTCTTCGAAAAGAGACGTCTGCGTGAGATTGTCGCGGCTCATGCGGCAAGCACATGTTCCGTGGTTCACGATGCCATTCACGATGCGGTCGCAGCCTTCACCGAAGGGTCTCCACAATCGGACGATATTACGGTACTGGTGCTGGAGTTCCGCGGGCCGGAGGGGTAGTTCCACTCCAGAGCCGCGCGGCCAAGAGCCTTTGCGCGATCCGGACGCCGGTCCGTAGGGATCTTCAGGACTGGGCTGATTTGCCGGGGTTTGTGCCGTCAGCCATGACGGCTAAGTACCCCCTGCACTGCCGGCAGCTCTTGCGGCCGCCGCTGAAACGCCTCGGCGGCGGCTAACCTAACGCAGTCCGTGCGGATGAGTTGCCCAAAGTGTGTGAAATCGGCAAACCCCTACTGCCACCCCGGGAGAGTGGCGTCTCCTATCGGGCCGGTTTGGCTAAGAGTTTTCGGGGTGCAGTTGCACGCTCCCGCAGCAAGCAGATTCAACTCATCCATACCGTGGCCCTTATCCCCGACTGTGACAGCATCCAACCTCGCTGGCTGTGTCCAAATATGACTACTCCACAGAGCTAATATCCGCTTCCTGGCGGGCCTTTCGATATAGGTATAGCAGCCGAGCGAAAGGCCGATCAGAATGGCGCTGTAGAGGATAAAGCCGCTCCAGCTCAGGGGCGCCCGTGATACGGATTGGGCCGCGGCGGATCGTTGTGTGAAATAGAGGAAGTACCCCATAATCGGCGATTGTAGAATATACACCGAGTAGCTCGCATCGCCGAGATCGTAGATCGGCCGCCAAGCGAGAAAACGAGCCAGGAGACCGCGATCACCAGCCAGCGAGTACACCAGCACAGCAAAAAGTGGGATGGCTAATGGCGCACGGAAATCCGCTCGTACGACCGGAAAAAGAACCGCGGTGAACACGGCTAACGCCATTGAGACTGCGAAGAGCATCCCCCGCGAGGGGAAGCTCCGCCGGCCCCGCAGATACACCTGCGCTGCTATTATTCCGAGGATGAAGTCAGGCAAACGAAATATCGGCATATAGAGTATGGCGTCGCCGTATTTGGCTCCGTAGGCGAGGGTATTTATAGCGGGAACGGCGATCTCGACGCCGCACGAAAGGATCGCCGCCAATAGCAACTTTCTGTCGGACAAGCGGGCAAAGACCGGCAGGAGGAATGGAAATAGCAAGTAAAAAAATGCCTCGCTACTTAGTGACCACCCCGGTCCATTCCAAGTCAGGGCGATGTGCGGGAACCATCCCTGGACGAGGCTACCGGTGGCCGCGGCGCAGCCAAGCAGTTTCCACGGTTGCGATTTGAGACGAAAGGCCACGGCTGGCGCGATCAGAACAAAACCCAGGAGATAAGCCGGGTAAATCCGCGCGAAACGGGCTGCCCAAAACGTCCGGGCCGCCAAGGGCCGCTCAGCGTAGTTATAAGTCAGGACGAAGCCGGAGAGAATGAAGAACAGGTTCACTGCCAGCCAGCCGTTTTCGACAATATGGCGCGCAACCGGCAAGCTTATGGGGCCGGAAACGTAGTGGAAACAGACCACGTGAAAGGCGGCGAAAAAGCGTATTCCGGTCAAAGCACGAATGGTGTCGCGGCGGGCGGGCGATTGGTGGGGCATCGATATCATCTCTGACTCAAACTCATAGAACCGAGTCCGCTTGAGTATCCGCTTCGCTCCCCTGTCCGAAATCGGACGACGCAGCCGCGTGGGAGTTCCGCGGCCCGCCAGCGCAACGCCAGCCGATGGCCGCGGCCAGATTGGCCAGCGCCGAATCCATTCCACTGTCGTGGGGGCGGATCTCGAATTCCGCAAGTTTGGCCGGCAAGACCCTGCGGACCACCTCGATAAAGGGCATTACCAACACCGGCTGAGCGGGGCTGGTATCACGTTGTGTGATATTTACAAAATCCCGATCAGGTAAATTGAGCCTCATCTGCCAATGCGCGACCGCTGGACACTGGGACGGCCCCGCTGCATACCGAACGCCTTTCAACTGTGCCGTTATACTGCTATACCCCAACGCTTGCGCTCCCTGATCGAGCGCTTGCCAGCATTGGTGCACACTGGCAGCCGATTGCAGAGCGCGCTCCAAGGCTCGTAGTTTCACATGGGCACTGAGCAACGGACGAAATCCGGTCCACAGAAACCGCCTTGCCACGTCGAACTCCACGTATCCCAATTGATGCACTCCAATCCAGGCGACGCCAGCAAACAGCAGAATTACCAGACCGGCATAGCGCTTCTGAATAACGCTTTCCAGCAAGGAGAGTACGGCGCCCACGGTCCCGGCGCCATAGAGCAACAGCGCCGCTCGCCGTGGAGTAAGTCCGCGATCCAGGAGACGGTGATGGATATGCCCCCGATCCCCCAGAAAAATGGGTTCGTTCCTAAGGAAGCGTCGCACGACAGACAGCGCCACTTCCAGTAGCGGAAGAGCTAGCGCCATGGCCGGAGCAGCCAGTCCCAACATGGTGGCAGTTTTTTGGGACCAGATGACGCCGTACGCACCGAGCAGGAATCCGAGCACCAAACTCCCCGAATCTCCAAGGAAGATGGATGCAGGGTTGAAGTTGTAGCGCAGGAACCCAAGCAGACAAGCGGCCAACGGAGCAGTGGCTAACCCCAGATTGAGGTCTCCATGAAGCATTCCGGCGATGAATATAGTCAAAGTGGCAGTTATTCCCACTCCTGTGGCCAAGCCGTCGATTCCGTCGATCAGGTTGAACGCGTTGGCGCATAGAATGAGCCAGGCGACCGTAAGCGTAAAGCTTATCCAGGGCGAAGTGGCATACCCTGTGACTCCCACAATCCGAACTCCGGCTATGTACGCCCAGACGGCCCCGGCCAACTCCCCGAGCAGCTTCTGCCACGGTTTGAGATCAAACCAATCGTCCAGCAGCCCGGTGCAAAAAATAATCGCCACCGCTGGCAGCAGCCGCCACACCATCCCGAAGTTATGCTGAATGACTCCGCCGGCTCGGAGCGGGAGCAACAACAGCAGGCCATAGGCGCCCGCATAAGATGCCATGATGGCGACGCCCCCAGTGCGAGGCGTGGCCACTTTGTGAATCTTCCGGCGGTAGTCCGGACGATCCACCAGACCGAGACAGATCGACCAGTTCCGGATAGCCGGGGTCAAGATCAGACTCAGCAGCAGGGAGACGAAACTGAGCAGACAGAGCGCGTACATAATCTGTTCCTATTCTCCACGGCCGGTTGCGATTGGCTCAGCCGATACCAGGGACCGCAGCATGTTTCCCAAGCGGTTCAGGTAGATCGTATTGTCGAACTGTTCTCGTACCAGGTGACGCGCGGCCTCACCCATCCGAGCGGCCAAGCCCTTGTCATCCAGAATACGGCCGACGGCCTTGGCCAGAGCCCGCGAGTCACCCGTAGGCACCAAGATCCCGGTCACACCGTCCAAGACCACATCGACAACACCGGTGGTACGGGTGGACACGACCGGCCTTGCTGCCGCCGCCGCCTCCAACAGGACTTTTCCGAGGCCCTCGCGATGGGTAGGAAAGACAAACACATCCATCAACGGATAATAAGGTACTGGGTCCGCAACATAACCAGGCCAATGCACTTGCGGGCAACTGCGAATCCAGTCAACAGTCGCGGCGTCCACGGGATCACCTGATTCGAATGCGCCGAGTACTAACAGATGCACGTCTCGTCCCTCGGCCCGCAGGCACTGGCAGCATTCCGCCAATTGTTGCAAGCCCTTATCCCTGGTGAGCCGGCCTACGAAACCGAGAACTTGGCTGCCTTCAGGGATGCCTAGAAGGCGACGCATCGCGATTTCCGAACCAGCATCGGGGACCGGATGGTCCAAGAGGCGGATACCTTCGCTGGCGCGCTCACCTAACAATACTGCTTTACTGGCGTCGGTGATCCCGTCGCGCAAAACCGTGTCCTTTACGCTGCGGCTGATGCATATGACCTGATGTGCTGAAAGACAGGCGATCTTCTCACATGCCATCAGCAACACTCGCTTCCAGGAGAGTGTAGTCTCATACCGCAATCCGCGTAGAGTATAGATACGGTGGGGCACGCCCGCCAGCCAAGCGGCGATGCCGCCTAGAAAGCCCATCTTCGGTGTGCTCATATTGGTAACCGCGGGCCGTATGGAGTGGAGTATGTGCCAGAGCTGCCAAAGGGCCCTTATGTCGCTGAGCAGGGAAATCTCCCGCTTCATGGTTACGGTGCGAAAGCGGATCTTCGGGCAGATCAGCCCTGGATCTTCGCCTGGCCCCGCCGGAGCGACGACGGTTGCCTCCATGCCCATCTCCTGGACTAGCGACAGGACTTCGGGAAGCAGGTGCCGGACAGCGAAGATGCTATTCATGCCAAACACAATAGCCGGCGTAGCCATACCGTTTCATTGCTCCTTTCGTAAAACCACCGCGAAGGTCTCGGCCGCTTCGGGACCGGCCAACCGCCGGAACAGCAGAAGCCACAAGCGCCACATCGCGTGTAGCGGCAGGCAGAACCTAAAGTAGCCGCTTGTGAAATACAGCCGGCGCGATTCCCGGATCAAGCCATGCCGGCTTGCCAGACGGTCGAAACTGCTTGGAGTGCATTGGTCGTAGTAGGCTCGAAAGCCATGATCCTTTCGCATCTCAGGAAAGACACTATAAAGAATTCGGCGTTTGATCGCTTCCGGCAAAATCAGATTCAGCCTGGCGTAGGCCGCGTTCCGGCTGGGCACGAAGATCAGCGCTCTTCCGCCCGGTTTGAGAATGCGGGAGATGGCGCTGATGGCCCGACCGGTGTCCCGGACATGCTCCAGAAGGGCTTGACAAATCACCAGGTCCGCGTCGCCACGGCCGGGATAAGTGACAATATCGGCGCAGACAGTTTGGTCGTATAGTCCCGGCGGCGCGGCGGCCAGCTCCGCGTTGTCGATATCCAAGCCGACGATACTCAATCCAAGGTCGGCCTTAATCCGCCGGCTTATCACGGGATTCTTGCCGCCCCCGACGTCGTAGACAAGTGCGCCTGGCTCCAGATAGCTCGGTACCAGATCGTCCAGAAAGTGGCGGTTGCCGTCAATTTGAAACTCATCCGGGAACCACCGGTCGAACCAGACGGTCAGCCTCGCCTGTGAGTCGATCAGTTTGCGCAGTCGCGACCGGTGAGGCTGGGAGTCCCAGGACTCCGAGGCGGAAGGACTGAGCTGCGAAGTGCCCATTGTTAACACTCTGCCTCTTCCTGTTTCAGCAGTTGATCTTGGGCGAAACCTTCGAGGTGCAGGCTCGTAAACCGGCGCACTTCGCGAAAGAATGCATTGCGCCGGTCGACCAGGAGGTCTTCGCGGAAATCGCCGGATCTGCGGAGATTGCGGGCTGACATGGCCTCCATCCGGATTGGGTCACCGAGTACTTCGACCAGCTTTCCGGCCAATCCGTCAACGTCGCCAGGAGGCACTAGATCCTCCGGCGGCAGCAATTCCGGAATTCCGCCTACATTCGAAGCAATACAGGGTAGAGATCGGGCCATGGCCTCCACGAGGGCGCGGGGCAGACCTTCATGGCGCGAAGGCAGCAGGAACAGATCGGCAGAATCCAGTTCCTCCCGCACCCTCGCTCCAGCCGGCAAGTGCCCGAGAAAATGTACACGGTCCGCCAGTCCCAGATCGGTGGCTAAGCGCTCCATCGCGGCGCGGTGCTTACCGTCGCCAGCTATTCGAAGTTTAAGGTTCAGGCCGGCTCGAACCCCTTTCGCCAGGGCGCGAATCAACACGTCCGGCGCCTTATACATCTGCGCCAGCGAAGCTACCGTGATAAGCCGGAATTCCTGAGGCGGATTGGTTGCGCGCGAGAATGACCTGGGCACCTCCCGGATGGCTTCGGCGGGGATCTCGACATCCGAGATGCCCACCGCGAACCGGGCGCATGGATACCGTGACTGCAGAGCGCTCTCAGTGACATAAGCCGCGGCGCCGGCATGTGCACACTGGCGGCGCAACTGACGCGTAATGCGCCAGCGGAACAGCGGGCGCAAGCGGTAGTCCACCGCCCCGGGCGCGAACACGTCGAAGGGATCGTTGATCACTTCGAGGCCGTAGGGCTGGCCGCGGCGGACCAGGATCGGTTCCAGACATCCGGCAATGTGGGAACTCACCCGCATGATGACGGCGTCTTGGGGAGCTACCGCCTCGCGAATCGCGCGGCGGATCCGAACTGATTTTGCCAGGTACTGCCAGGGCCCCAGATGCTCGGGTACTCCAAAGAACCTGACCCCGGGCCCGTTGGCGGTGCGCCAATTGGCTCCGGCCGGGGTACATCCTGGACCCGTGCCACCACCTTGACTCCGTCGAAGGCCGAAAGGTAGCGGCTCCAGAAGGGGTATGCATGCACTCCATGGGTCCAAACGGCACCGTCCGGCGTGCGGAAGTAATGGTGATCGAGGGTGACAACGACATTCATAAGCGAGCCTTCTTCGCGTGCCCGCGCAATGTTATGGCGGTAACCAGCAGGTACGGCACAACCGCGTACCAGATCAAGCCTCGGGTTACAACCGCCGACTCCCCGCGCGCGAAGATGAAGAAGAAAGCGAGAAAACTGCCGACTAGCGCCTGCTTGGCAGGGTCGGCTCCGTCGGCCTTCAGAAACAAAGTGGTGATACAGAACCCTACGAAACCCAGCCAAAGCGGACCCCCAAACCATCCGAAGTTCAAGTAGGACTCGGCGATAAACGAAAACCCTAAGCCACCCCCCGAATAGGCGGTCTCCGGATTGACGGTGGAGATCAGCCAATCGGCTAGAAGACCATGGGCTACGCTGGGATGCACGTCCCAACCGAGGTTGGGAATGATCGCTGTGGCTGCGTAGAGATAACTGGCGCCCAGGTCGAATGGGCGGATGTCCGGCACCAACGCCATGGTATGGGTTACGGTCGTAAGCGAATGGCCCATCTCCGAGATGCAGGAGGAGATTGGGCTTTCCAGGTTGCTTGCGCTCTCTAACTGGCTCTCCCAGGACAGCCTGTCTCTCCCACTAGTGTTGCGGGTCTCCCGGATGAGCGGGAAAACCAGGAGTGCCCCGATGGCGCAAAGACAAATCAGGGATCGCGGAATGCGGCGGATGCCGTCAAAAACCCAGGCGACGGCCACACAACTCATGGTGGCTGTCCCCCGCGAACCCAGGAAAAGACAGGCCCCGGCGTAACCGGAAATGAACGCCACGCAGAACACCCGGGTCCATCGGCTCCTTTTTTGAACCAGCCAACAAGAAGATCGTGCCTGGCACCAGATATCCAGAGAGGGCAAACGACAGCGGCGCCGCAATGCTGTGCGAATAAAGGCCCATATATCCGTAATCCAAAACCAGCGCAAAGGATCCCCGCAACAGATTCAGCGTGGGGACAAAAGCGATGGCGAGAAGCAACCAGCCCACCAACCGCGTGGCCTGCTCCCGGGCACTGGAGTCTTCGATCGGTTTGCCCCGCGATTTGCGGCCTAACGCGAGCAACGCGCCGGTGTGAAGACACAACGCGCTAATGGCGACCAGGAAGAGCGCCTTGGTCAGAACATCCGCCTGCACTTCACCTGACAAAATCCCACCGGAGTTCATCCCAAAGATCTCCAGCAGTGCCAGCCCTCCGTTGAACAGGCCGGCTGAGAGGATGAAGAGCGCGTACGGATCGAACAACGTCTTGCGGAGTGCATACCAACTCCAGAGAATCCAGACGAAGGATCCCGTGACCAGAAGGCAAGCCGGGTATACCAGCCGCTCCGGATCCAGTTGCGCGACCGGAAGAAGGACGCCAGCCCCGGCGACGATGCTGGTCAGGATGATATGAACCAGCAGGACTGCCTTCGAACGGCTGATTCGGCCGGACATCACGAAGCCTTCTACCGGGACCGGCAGAGAGGGATCAAGCGCGATAGAGTGCATACAGTCCCTCCAAAGATCTTTGGATGTTGAAATCGCTGTTTTCCACCGAAGCCGGAGCGGTGGCTCGCTGGACATGCCGTTCGCACATAACGGCAAGCAGCGCCTCCGCGCACGTCGATGCGGCGGCCGCCAGGGGCAGGCGACGCACCAGTTCCGGCAACAAGTCAGCTCCCGCGGGGGCGCAATCGGAAATCAGGCAATGTAGCCCCGCAGCCTGTGCTTCTACTAGTGCAAGCCCCAGCCCCTCCCAAAGCGACGGGAACAGAAACCGATCCATCGCCATTAAGAGACGCGAGACATCCGCGCGCGATCCGAGTAACGTTGCTATCGAAGCGATGCCAAGAGCGCGCAACCGCTCCTCGATGAACGGCCGACTCGGTCCCTCGCCGACAAGAAGCAGTCGCAGTCGAGGTTCCGGCCGGCCGGCTTCAGCAGCGATCTCTACAGTGAAAGGATGATTCTTCTGGGGATCCAATCGGCCCAAGTGGCCGATGACCACCTCATCGGCGCCAATCTGGAGGCTGGCTCGAACCTGGTCCCGTGCCTCCGGATGCCGGAATGGTTGAAGATCGATGCCGCAGTGCAGCACCTGGGATCGCCGGTCCACCTCCCACTTTGGGCCGAAAAGAGCGCGGCCTGCCTCTTGGCTGGTGACGAGCCAGTGTGTGGGATATTGTCCGATGCCTGCTCTTGCGCATTGAAGATACCGACGGCGCGGCCAACCCGCCGCACAATCCTCGCGGGACGTGTCCACGTGGCTATGAGCGATCCGCAGAGGTACTCCCAAGCCTCGAACCAAGCCGAGCAGAAACCCGCTGAAGTAATGAACGTGGCTATCTACAACATCGTATGGGCCGAATTGCCGTAGCAGAGATTGTACTGTTAGTCCATAGGCTGGCGATCGCCATGACGCTGTGCACCGGATCGAACGGGATCCACTGCCGGCAATCTCTTGGTCGTACGAAGAGGGAGTGTCGGTGTGGACCAAGAAGTCCATTTGCAACACGCGAGGATTCGACCGCCTCAAGACGCGCATTAGCCACGTTTCGACTTCAGCGCGATTCATGGCACGCCCAATCTGAAGTACTCGCTTTGGTCCGCCGATCATCGTCCCGGCCCCTGACAGACCGTTCCGCCGTGCGGGACTCGGGCCTGTCCCGCATCCGTCGAATCGTGCTCGTCCTGCACTGGCTGCCGCACAGACGAATAGGCTACCCGGAAGTGGTTTCCGATGCGCGGGTGGATCTGAAGACGTTTTCCAATGCGATGGCCCGCAGTGTCGGACATCCGGCCGCCCAAACGTGGGTGAAGCGATTTTGCTGACAACCAACCGGACATCCTGGCCGGAACGGTGAGCTGCGGTTTCCACGCTGTCATCGCGAGAGCCGGCGCCAATCGTCACAATCTCTGTGGCAACGAAGTCGCGCACCAGGCAATGTTCGAGGGTGTGGACTAGTCCACAACTCACGACGGGGAACCCCCCTCTGAAATGAGACCTTGTGCTCATGAGTGCTCCGCTTCGTGGATCTGCTTGCGCGCTGAGGCGGCATAGAAAGTTGCCGCGAGCGACCAGGCGGCTAGATAAGCAATCGCTAGACCGGTGGCGCCATACCGCGGCGCCGCGAGAGCCGAAGCCGCCAGCAGAACAAGTGCCCACAGGCTGATGATCACCAGATTCCACCAGAACCGGCAGCTTGCGATTAGCGCCATGTAGAGATTACCGGCGGTAACTTCAATCACAACCGAACCGAGAAATAAGCCAAGCAGACTATTCGAACCTGCGAACTGCTTACCGAACAGGCCAACGAACAGGTGCCCTCCGAGGAATGCGAGTGCCGCCCAGAAGATTGCCAGGACGGCGTTCATTCCCACGGTCCTCCAGAAAGCTCGTATGTAGCCGGTAAGGTCGCCGACGGCGAACATATAATTCAGGCGCGGTGCAGCGACCCTGAATATCAACGACGGAAAGAACATAACGACTGACCGCAAATTGTAGACCGCGGTGAAAATAGCCAACTCACCATAGCCGCAGGTTTTGACCAGAATGTTGTTGGATCCCCATGCCGCCAAGGACCAGACCATTCCGCAAGCAGCTGCGGGGACTGAAACCTGAGTTAGAATCGAGCGCTGCTCCCAAGCCCCTCGAAGTTGAACAACGATACCTTTCTCGCGGCAGGCCGCCCGCACCGCGACCTCGTAAAGTGACCAAAGGAGGGTTGCCCCGGCGCACTGCGCTATGACGGCGCCCGGTATCCCGTACTTTAATGCACCCCACCAACTCAAGAGCGGACTTACAAGACCGCAGGCTATGCCTATTCGGCCGATGCTGCGAAAAGCCTCGAAGCCGGCGAGAATACCAAGTTGGTAACCAGTAAGGGTCTGAAAGAAGACGTAAATCGCACTAAGGCGGAAGCCCGTGGCGAGACCGGCATGATCCGCTCGCACAGCCAGCATCGGAGCGCATGCGACCAAGGCGATTGAGAAGAATAAACCTGTCAGGACTACCAACATTGATGAGAATCCCAGCAGTCTGCCGATTTTCTCGGGTTGGCTCGCGCGGTACTCCGAGATGTACTTCGTGGCGGTCAAGCCTAGACCCAGGCTAGCCACGCAAGTGACGGCCGTTACAGTGCTTTGGATCAGCGCGAATTGGCCGAAGGACTCCTTGCCGAGTATGCGCGCCAGGACGAGGGAACTGATGAATGATCCGCCTTGCGCAAAACCGCTGCCGATCACGCTCCAACCGACACTGCGAGCAAGGCGCGACTGGAACAGGCTAAGCAGGTTGGCACCCAGTTCCCTGGGCGTCTTTTTCAGGGATGGCGAACCAAATTCCGCCAAGCCAAGATCGCGATATCGGAAAGTGCGCTCCATAGATGCATTCCCGCAGAGTTGTTCGGAGAGCCGCCTTATCATCCTTCCGTCTCTACTTCCGCGCGATAGTGCCTGTAATACTTTGGATGATAGTGGTAGTAATAATAGTTGTCGCTGCTGTCGGCTCGAACTTCATTGAGCACGATTCCGACAATGTTAGCTCGCAACCTTTTGAGGGTGGTCACGGCCGAGGCAAGTGCCTTACGATTGGTGCGGCCTGCAAGTGCAACCACGAGCACGCCGTCGACTGAGGCCGCCATCTGCAGGGGTTCGGGGAAGCCCAACAGCGGTGGCGAATCCAAAACTACCAGATCATACTCGGCCGAGGCGGACTCCAGCAGGGCCGTCAATTCCGCGCCCACCATATCGGCTGCGCGACGGGATGGAGGACCGGCGGGTAGAATGTCCAGGGTGGGCAAACCTTCCCGGCGAACAATCACAGTGCGCCACGGTACGTCTGTGGTGAGCACGTTCGACAAGCCTGGGGTGCTTGCGACATCGAACCGGCGGTGAATGCTGGGACGCCGCAGGTCGCCATCGATCAGAAGAGTTCGGCGGCCCTGTTGGGCATGTGCCAGTGCCAGGTGAGCGGCAGTAGTTGATTTGCCTTCGGCGGGACCGGAACTGGTGACCATCAAAGTGCGAATGCGGCGGTCGAAGTCCGTTAAGAGGATCGAGTTCCTCAGCGTTCTGATGGCCTCCTGGAAGGTGCTAAGTCCCGAGTTATTGAACGGATCTCTCGGGACTAGAGCGGTATTGGGCGTACCACCGATGATCGCTCGGCCTTGCCACTCCTTCACGGCCGGCAGCGACCCGATTACCTCCGTCGAAAGCGTGCGCGCGATCTGCTCCGGATCCCGGACTGCATTATTCAAGATGTCCGCCACGATGGCAACCGCCACTGACAGCAGTAAAGAAAAGAGAAATGCAAGCAGAGCGTTTAGCGTGACGTTGGGAAATACCGGCTTGCTGGCTGGACGGGCCGAATCGGCGATGCGGATCGCGCTGTTCTGAAATCCCGCATTGATGCTGGCTTCTTTGATCTTGCGAACGAGTTCCTCGTAGAGGCCCTTGTCGGCTTCAGCTTCCCGTTTCAGCGACTGATATTCGAACGAACGGGCGTTAAGCCGGTCGAACTCCGCCTTCGTTTCGGTCACCGCTTTAGACAGCATCGATTCGCGGTTGACTGCCTCGCGGTATTCGACTTCCACACGCTGACCGATGTTTTCCTTGGCAAGAGTCATTTCTCGCTGCAATTCCGCAACCTCAAGAGCGGCCTTCCGATACTCCGGGTGATTGGGGCCATAATGGGCCTTGATCTCTGCGAATTTCTGCTGTTCTTCGTCAATGCGGTCCGATAGCTTCTTAAGAGCATCACCCTGGCTGGACACCTGGGCAGCCTCGAGGGACCCATCCGAAACGGAGTGGTAAGCCGCTTCCTTGCGCACTCTGTCGGCCTGAGCGCTCGTGTATTCGGTGTTCAACTGGAGCAGGCGAGCGGTTAGGATACTGGTTTTCTCTTCGGGGCTGATCACGTTGAGTTCGCGTTCAAACTGAACCAACGCCGCACTGGACTGCTCCATCTTTGCCTTCAGCTCTTCGAGCTGTTTTTCCATAAAGGCAGACAGACTGGCC
The DNA here is from genome assembly GCA_963803725.1 of Bryobacterales bacterium. Taxonomy (GTDB): domain Bacteria; phylum Acidobacteriota; class Terriglobia; order Bryobacterales; family Bryobacteraceae; genus JOPF133. The sequence goes on from CAWDOH010000040.1 coordinate 85,121, forward strand.
GACGACTTGAATCGGATGTTATAGGTATGTTCCAGATAGGACCTGGCTACCGCGTTCGCAACATCGGCCGCAAGCCGCGGATTCATCGAGCGGTAGCTGATCAGCAACAGGTAGGTATTGGGGGGGCGTGTGACCTTCATGTTCTTCAGCAGCACGGGCGCATCTTCAAGGCCTGATTTGCCTTGGTTCGAGTCCGCCAGACCCGAATCGAAGCGCGCCAACTGATATTGCTCCGCAACGGGCCGCAGCACGGAATCCGACTGAATGAGTTTCGCCTGGGTAGCCAGAAACTGGTCGGAGTCATTGACCATAGTGCGCATGGATTCCTGCCCGATGACGCCGCTAGGCATTTGGCGATCAATATCTACTGTTGCGGTGGACTCGTACAGAGGTACCAGGCGGCTGGACAACACCAGCGTGCCGGCTACCGAGCAGACCACGAACAGCATGATTCGCCACCAGTTTCGCTTCAGGATCCAGAGGTAATGCGAAAGCGGCACAGCATCAGTCGCGGCGTCAAGCTCCGGCACGAAATTAGGCGTGTGATAGGCCCCCATGCCGACCGGGAGGTTACGCTGCGGCGAATCCTCGACCGGCGCCGGTAATTTAGAAGGGAATTCGTTATCTGCCATTTTGTTTTCACCGACCATAAATGAGCGCCGTAGCGCCCGCTGTAGAACCAAACAGAAGCAATTTCTCAAGCGCTGCCATGCCCACCCGCTTGCCATGATTGTCCGGGACATACAGAATGTCGTTTGGCAATAGCGGAGCGTCAGGCGCCTTGCGATCCATAATCTTGCTCAACTCGATGGGAATCTCGTTCTTGGATCCCGATGCTTCACGCCGGTAGATATAGGCGTACTTACTGGCATAAGGCGTCAACCCTTCCGCCAGAGCGAGCATTTTGAGCACGCTGGTTTCTGACCCATCGTGCACCACGAATGCCCCGGGCTTCTTCACGTTCCCGACCACAAAGACCTTACCGGCTTCGGGTACCCGCACCTCTTCGCCACCGGTCAGTTTCAAATTGGCCTCCGGGTCGGCCGAATCGATCAGCGCCTTAATGGGGATGCGCTGGATCAATGAGGCGGGTTCGCCATCCGGTCCGGTCTGCATTTTGCTGATGAGAATCTCCGATCCCGCTTCAGGCGTCAAACCGCCAGCGCGGGTGATGGCCTCCAGCAGGGTCACTGGGGCACTGGCCTGAAAGGTCAGGGGGGTCCTGACCGCACCCGCCACGCTGACCGGGCGGCTGCTATACTCGACTACCGTAACCGTAACAAACGGGTCTACAATGAGGCCCTCGCGAGCCAGGGCTTCCGCCACGGATGTTTCGATCTCATTGGGCATTAGGCCGGATGCGGGTATTTTCTCTTTAAGCATCGGCAGCCGCATCAGTCCGTCGGCTCCAACCCTCACGGTGCGGGTAAGTTCAGGAGAATCATAAACTTGAATAGCAATCAAGTCTCGCGGTCCGATCTTCTGGGCGGGAAGATTGGCGGTTGTTTCCGCGGGCAATGCTTGTACCTGGGCTTCGGCCAGGCCAACCAACAGCAGAATGAGTGTGACTAGTCGCATGGCAGTTTTTGGCGATCGTGGACTGTGCCCCAGGTCGGCAGTCAGGAGTTTGCTTGAGTCGGCTCCCTCCAGTACCCGGCGGCTTGGTCTCAAACCAAACTATCGGCGGTATCCCAATTTCCTGTAGGGGCATACGCAAGATTTTTTTGGCAATGAGGGTCTAATGGAAGTTTGCCGTTCTGCCGATATCCTCAACAAGGTTCACCGTGTGATACTTTGTAAACTCTATGAAGCAGGTCCTATTAATTCTTTCGGCTGCTACGATGCTCTTTGGCTCCGCATCGGTACGGCCGGAACGGCTCCGTTGCGAGTACCGAGTTAATCCGGAAGGCATCGACGTCCCTGAACCGTCGCTGAGTTGGGTGTTGATCCCAGCCAACCCCAAGGCGCGCAGTCTCCACCAGAGCGCGTACCGGGTGTTGGTAGCTTCGACACTCCAATCGTTGCACGCGAACTCGGGTGATCTCTGGGACTCCGGCAGAGTGGACTCGGATCAATCCATTCAGGTGGTATACAGGGGAAAGCTCCTCACTTCAGGCATGGCGGCCTTTTGGAAGGTGCAGGTTTGGGACCAGGAAGGCCGCGCCAGCGACTGGAGCGCTGCGGCCGAGTGGTCGATGGGACTCTTGCGAGCCGAGGACTGGCATGGCCGATGGATCGGCCATGACGAACCGGCTTTAGTCCACGATCAGGCGAGCCCTTACCGCGATCTGCAACAGGCACGGTGGGTTTGGGACGTGCCGGCCGAAACCAGCGCTCCCGTGGGCGAACGCTACTTCCGCGAGGCGTTCACCCTCCCCGCGGGACGTAAAGTCAAGCGGGCCATATGTATCGTGGGCGCCGCCGATCAGGCGCAAGTCTTTTTCAATGGCCGGGAGATTGCTGTAGCGTCCAATTCGATTTTGCCTTTCCCGGCCGATGTTACCCACTTGATTCGATCAGGCGACAATGTCGTAGCCGCGCGGGCCTCGCATACCAGGCCAGACCGCACAGCCGGCCTGATCGGTGCAGTGCGCGTGGAGTTCGAATCGGGTGATCCCCTCTTGGTCCTCTCCAGTAGTCATTGGAAGACCACCGCTAAGCCGGAAAGCGGCTGGGAAATGCCCGATTTTCTGGATATTGCCTGGCCGGCAGCCAAAGAGTTGGGGAATTACGGCATGGCGCCTTGGGGGCCGTCGGCCTTCGCCGCGGAGCATCGCTTGCCAGCACGCTGGCTGCGCCAGGAGTTCACGGTGGAAAAGAAGGTGCGCCGAGCGGTGGTCTACTGGTCGGGACTGGGCCTCTCGGAGCTATACCTGAACGGCCAGAAGGTGGGTAACCACGTGTTATCGCCGGGCCTCACCGACTATGACAAACGTATCTTGTACGAAGCCTTCGACGTGACCGGACAACTTGTCCAAGGTCGGAATGCGATCGGCCTGGTATTGGGCAACGGGCGGTTTTATGCTCCGCGGGGCGACGGATCGGCACGTAACTTCGGCTTCCCTAAGGCATTGGTGCAGCTCAATCTCGAATTCGAAGACGGCAGCCGTGCGAGCGTGGTCTCCGATACAACCTGGAAATTGACGACTCAGGGACCCATCCGTGCCAACAATGAGTACGACGGTGAGGAATATGACGCCCGCATGGAATTGGCCGGCTGGAGCCGACCGGGGTTCGACGACGCCGATTGGGAGGCGGCCCAGACAGTAGATGCGCCATCTGGCGTCTTAGCCGCTCAAATGGCTGAGCCTCTGCGGGTTACCGAGATCATCCGGCCAGTGAGCGTCAAACAATTGAGGCCGGGTGTATATATTTTCGACATGGGCCAGAACATGGTCGGATGGTGCCGCCTGAAAGTGTCCGGCCCGAAGGGCACCCAGGTGCAAATGCGCCATGCCGAAACTCTCAATCCGGATGGATCGCTGTACGTCGCCAACTTGCGCACGGCGCGTGCTACCGACCTTTACACGCTCAAGGGCCAGGGCACCGAAGTGTGGGAGCCGCGCTTCACTTATCACGGCTTCCGATTCGTCGAAATGACCGGATTCCCCGGCGAGCCGAACTTATCGACCCTCGAAGGCCGTGTGGTCCACGACGACATGGAAAAAACCGCGGACTTCACCAGTTCTAACGAGTTGCTCAACCGCATTCACCACAACGTGTTTTGGGGGGTGCGCGGCAATTATCGCAGTATCCCCACCGATTGTCCCCAGCGCGACGAGCGTCAGGGCTGGTTGGGTGACCGCTCCCAGGTAAGCCGCAGCGAGAGTTATCTGTTCGACGTGGCGGCCTTCTACACCAAGTGGATGCAAGACCTGGCGGATTCCCAGAAGCCCGATGGCAGCATCCCCGTAGTCTCGCCAAACTATTGGCCGCTCTACTACGACGACCTGACATGGCCGAGCACTTTCATCTTTGTCCATGGCATGCTGTACGACCAGTACGGCGACAAGCGCGTAATCGAGCGCGATTATCCCGCCATGAAGAAATGGATCGAACACGAGCGATCCTACCTTCAGGATGGACTTATGCCCAAGGACCAGTATGGCGATTGGTGTGTGCCGCCCGAAGACCCCAAGCTGATTCATTCCCAGGACCCCGCCCGCATCACCGACAAGACGCTCTTAGGCACTACCTATTATTACTATCTGCTGCGCACCATGGCCCGTTACGCCAGGCTGCTCGATAAGCCGCCGGACGCGGCCGAGTTCGAGGCGCAGGCCGAGCACGTCGACGCCGCGTTTCAAAGGCGCTTCTTCAAGCCTCTGGCGGCCATGTACGACAATGGAACCCAGACGTCCAGCGTATTGCCTCTGTATTTCGGGATGGTGCCTCCCGAAAGCCGCGCGGCGCTTATTGACACCCTCATCCGGCGGATTGAGGAGGAAAGCCACGGGCACGTAGGTACGGGATTGGTGGGGGCGCAGTGGCTGATGCGCACGCTGACCGAGAATGGCCATGCCGACACAGCCTATCAGATCGCCACGCAAGAGACTTATCCCGGCTGGGGCTACATGGTGGAGAAAGGCGCCACTACGATTTGGGAGCTATGGAACGGCGACACGGCCGATCCGGCCATGAACTCCGGCAACCACGTCATGCAGATCGGCGATCTGGCGGTGTGGATGTACGAATACCTGGCCGGGATCCGGTCCGACCCCGAAAAACCGGGCTTTCAGCACATCATCATCCGGCCTTATCCTGTCGGTGACCTGACCTTTGTTAAGGCATCCCATAAATCCATGTACGGGACTATCGCCAGTTCGTGGAAACGGTCCGGAAGCACTTTCAGTTTGGAGGTCACGGTGCCGCCCAATACCACCGCGGCGGTCTGGCTGCCGGCCAAGGACCCCTCGGCGGTGACCGAATCCGGCCATAAACCCGCCAGTGCACCAGGGGTCAAGTTTGTGCGCGCGGAGCACGATGGGGTGCTGTTCGAGGTGGAATCGGGATCCTACAGTTTCCGTTCCAGCCTCTAAAATCGATGCCTGATCCCGCCGACTGGCGCAACGGCCGTCTGCGCTTTCGGGAAGCTTTTGGGAGAATGAACGTAGTCCATGTATCTGTTCCACCTGTTTCGCTGGTTTCTGCCATTGCACAATCCGATCGGTTTCGGCGCGAGCGACCTTTTGGAATTGGCCGTGGCAGCGTTATTGGTCGCGCTGATCTTAGGCCGCACCGCAATCGAACCGCCCGCGCTTCGCATCGCCGAAAAAACCGGTTGGAGCATGTTGTTGCTGGGTGGCCTGGCGGCGGCTTTACGCCTGGCTCTCCTGCCCCATTTCCCGGTTCCCACCCCAGCCGGGGCAGACGATTTCAGCTACCTGTTACTGGGTGACACGCTCGCCCATTTCCGGTTCGCCAATCCGGTTCACCCGATGCATGAGTTTTTCGAAACCAACTTCGTGCTGCAAGCGCCGTCGTACAGTTCCATCTATCCGATCGGCCCCGCGCTGGCGCTCGCCATCGGCCAATGGTTATTCGGGTCGCCGTGGGCCGGCGTCCTGCTGTCTGCCGCGGCCGTCAGCGCCCTGTGCTACTGGATGCTGCGGGGCTGGACCACGCCCGGCTGGTCCCTTGTCGGGGGCCTCCTGGCAGTCTGTACCTACGGCCCACTCAGTTCCTGGATGAACACCTACTGGGGCGGCGCCGTTTCCGCTATTGCCGGCTGCCTTGTGTTCGGCGCACTGCCACGGTTGCGCGATCACGGCCGTGTCCGCGATGCGGTCCTGTTGGGCGCCGGAGCAGGCCTCCAAATGCTCTCGCGGCCGTATGAATCCCTATTTCTGGATTTGAGTGTGGCCCTGTTCCTGCTCCCCTCAGTCTGGTCACCGGAGAAGCGCCGTCAACTGGTCCGAATGGCCAAACCAGCCGCTCTGGCCGTGGCTCCAGCATTAGCGCTAATCCTGCTCCACAACCACGCCGTCACCGGAAACTGGACAACGCTCCCTTATATGCTCAGCCGTTATCGGTACGGCGTTCCCACTACATTCACCTTCCAGCCCAATCCGCAACCGCACGGCAATCTCCTGCCGAACCAGTGGCTGTACTATCAGGGTCAGGCGGCCGCGCATGGCGACGCCCCCGAAACCCTCCGCCGCTATCTCAACCGGCTCGTAAGCCGCATCCCGCTGTTCCGGTTTTTCCTGCTGCCGCCCTTACTTCTGGCGTTGCCCGCTTTTCTGGCGGGCTTACGCCAGCCCCGCGTGGCCTGGCTGGCGATTACGGTGGCGGTGTTTGCCCTCGGATCCAATTTCTATCCGTACTTCTTCCCGCACTATCTCGCGGCGATCGCCTGTCTGTTCGTGCTGGCCGCCATCGAGGGGATGACGAGGCTGAGCCGGTGGAGTGTTCGAGGCCTGGCGGTTGGCGCCGCCGCCGCGCAATGGCTCCTGCTTCTCTGCGGGGCCCATTTCCTGTTCTGGTACGGCCTCCACGCGATCGGGGACCCGGATGTCCTGCGAGCTATGGATCGTTATCAGACCTGGGACGCCATCCCGCCCGATGACCCCGAGGGCCGCATCGCCATTAACCAGACGCTGGCTGAACAGCCGGGCAAACAACTGGTGTTTGTGCGCTACTGGCCCCAGCACGGCTATCACGAATGGATCCACAACGCCGCCGACATCGACCAGGCCCCGGTGGTCTGGGCGCAGGATCTCGGTGCCGATCGCGACGATGACCTGGCGCGTTATTATCGCGACCGCACCGCCTGGCTGCTCGAACCCGACGCCTACCCGCCGCGGCTGGCGCCCTATAAGCCACACACCGTGCAATTCGAGGAGGTGCGCTGAAACTGTACTCCACCCGCCGAAATGGAAGCTGCGCGGGAGTCCTCGTCGCGCCACCCTTGCGGTATCGCCGCTTCGGCGACCCATTCGGCAAGCCCAGAGCTTGGCCGCAGGACGGGATGCGTGTCTGTGGCACGCCGACCCCCTGCCACCGTGCTCCTGTCGCTGGTGCTCACCATATTCCCTCCGGCGGACCCGTCCAATACGTCCATGCCTGCCGGAATTACTTTTCCGGCCAAGCCTCTACGGGCCGCTTCGGCGCCACCGAAAACCCTGGGCGACCTGCCTTCTGACAATTGTCTCGTGGTCTTTGACGGCCTCCCAGCCCTGGCTTTGCCTGTCCGAACCTGGCTCGCGCCGGGGAGCATAACAACTGGAGTGGTAGTGGACGCCGGATTCCCCGTAGATCCACCATCCTCACCGGTCCGGCTAATTCCGCCGTCCGCCGCCCGCGCCACGGCCGCGCGGAGCCTGCGCCTGGGTGATCAGCTCGCTAAATTCGGCCCGGGTCATTTTCAGCTTCTCCGGATGCGCGTCAATCCACTTGGCAAACGCGGCGTACTTTTGCGCTGTCCATCCGCCTTCAAATTCCGCCCCATTCTTGCCCTGGGAATTCAACTCGAAATTGAAGGCGTCCTGCAGATTGGTGAACTCCGCCTTACTCACGGCCGCCGCGGCCAGAATGGCGGGGATGAAGATCACCCCGTCAGCAATACATT
>CAWDOH010000041.1:0-46670 GCA_963803725.1 Bryobacterales bacterium
AAGCGCCGCCACCAGCAGGCTCAATTGCTGCAGCTTGATTCCCTGCACCGCAGCAAAGCTTCCCAGCGTGAGCGCGATGCAACTGGCAGTCGCAAGCGGCGGCAGCCGCCATCGCGGGACACGCAGCCACAACCAGACACTGACCGCGGTCAGCACGATCAGCGTCCAATAAAAGACGAACTGCACTGTGTGAAACGGAAATCTGACAAACGGCGCCAGCAGAAACACCACATAGACGGGATAAGCGAAACCCTGCTGGTCTTTGGGATCGTTCGGCCTGGCGGCATCGAGCGCGCGTCCGTAATATCCTTTTTGGATTTCGATCGTAATGTCATCGCCGTACGGATTGCGGTGGTGAAGCAGCAGTTCCCGCGAGCCCAGCCAGCGAGGATAAAGGTCAGACAGATTGCCGCGCGGACGCTCGCGCGCCGCAGCATCCGCAACCTGAAAGCCCACGAGGATTCGATCCACATAAAACCACATGCTCGCCGCGGCGACGAGAGCAAGGATCGAGCCGATCTGAACCTTCCTCGTCAAGGCCGTTGCGTCTCCACGGAACCGGCGTGCCCTGGTCAAAAAGAACGCGCATCAGCGGGTGTGCGCCGGTGCTCCCAAGCTGCGGGCGGCGAAATCGAGGACCGCCCTCACCTGGTCCCGCGTCAGGCCATCGTACAATTCCACCAGCTCGTCAATCGTAACGCCGTCCTCAAGGTTTTCGAACACCGCCGCAACCGGCATCCGTGTGTTGCGGAACACCCAGGCGCCGCTGACTTTTCCGGGAACGCTTTCCACAGCCGGGCACTGCGACCAATCGAGGCCTCCCACGCGACCCCCGGAAGACTCCGATAGCGCGTCGAGGGCTTTGCCAAGCAGATCGTCCACGTCTCGGAAGCGGCCGCTCTCGATGCCTTCACGCACGCGCCGTTCAAGCTCCGGCTTCTGAATTTCGATGCTCATTGAGCGGATTCCCTTCTTTTAGCTTACCCCGGCTGTGGCGGCGGCAGTCTGGTAGCCCGGATGCCCAGAACAAGTTACGGTCCGCGGACGATTTATGTCGCTCGCCCGCGTCGCCGGCCGGCGGCTTTTTCGCCTGTTCTATACTCAGAAAACGAGGCGCCGCCGGATTGCCAACAGCCCCCAGATCCACCTTGCTAGCATCCCTTCACGCCGCCAGCCGGGGTGTTGGCTGATGCCCGGCGCCGCCATGAGTACCGCCCTGGCGCTTCTCCAGGCTCCTGAAACCGCTCCGCCGGATTGCCTCTCCTCGGTGCTCCGCGCCCGCGACCAGTTGGACCGAGACCTCGTCCTCATCGCCGCCGCCATCTACGCCCGCCCGCAACTGCTGCCGCCCGATCTCCCGGTGCGGCTCACAGGCCTGTTCGCCGAGCCGGGCCTGCCGCCCGGCACTACCACGCTCGCTCGCGAAGTCCTGGAGTTCCTGCTGGCCACGCCGCTGGCGCCTGAAGTCGTGGAACGCGTCGTGGCGCTCGCCGCGCAGCCCGGGCTTTCCGCCCACGCTTACACCGAGCTGTGCGCCTTCCTGGAATACGCCGCCTGGTGGGCCTGTCCCCTGCTCGATGCAGCCGCCCTCGTCGCTCTGGCCGAAGCCCCACACCTCCTGCCGCATCGCGACCTGCTTTGCCGCCGCGTCCTCGAACCGGCCCTCTACTGCGCCGGCGCGTCGCTCCGTCCCGCCATGCTCGAACGGGCCTGCCGTCTCTTTGCCGGCCAGCCCGGCCTCCCCCATCTCCTCTACCGCGTCGCCCGGTGGCAGCAGTTTTCCGCCCCCGTGCGCGAGGCCGCCCAAACCGCCACGCCGAATTTCCCGTATCACCACGAGGCCGCCCGGCGCCTTGCCGGAGACGGCCACCGCATCCTCATCGTCCACAACATCAAGGATGGGCAGGGCGACGAGATCGTCCGCTGGGTTCCCCTGGTGCAGGCCTTCCTCGCTGGCAACCCGTGGCTCACGGCGGTCGTGGTCAGCGGCCGCATCTATCTCGCGGCGCACCCGCGCGTGACCGCCGTGCCCATCGCCGATCGCCAGGCCGTGGCTGAACTGCTGCGCCAGCCCTTCGACGCGGTCATCGATTTCTTCGAGCCCGTGGTCCCCTCGCTCAACCACGATGTCGATCTGGAGTCGCGCCTCCAGGAGTATGTGTGGGCGCGCCGGCCCTTCCTCTTCGCCAGTTCGCGGAAGGGGTTCGATCGCCTGTTTTTCGAGCGCGCCGATCTCGATGGCCTCCCTATTGCCGAATCCCGCGGCCTTAACACCCGGGCCACCAGTGTCTATGAGCCGGCCGCGCGCCTGATCGCCGAGTTGGGTCTGCCCCTCCGTTCGGGTGAAGATGCGCCCGGCTCCGAATTCGTCCTGGCGGGAATCGAGTGGCCCGCGGCGCGCTCGGCCTGGCGTGCCCTGGTGGACCGCAACACCGGCGCTCGGCCCGTGGCCCTCTTCAACCCCTTCGGCGGCGACCGCGAGCTGAAGGGATTTGTCGAACAGACCCTCCCCGCCGCCGCGGCCGAAATCGAGCGCCTCACCGCCGAGGGTTATTTCGTGGTGCTCTTACCTAATGGCACTCGCTGGGGAAGCGCGCAATCCGCCCTGGAACTGGCCAAGCGGCTTTCGCCGGAGTGCCGCCTGCACACGGCTACCGCCCCGGATCCCGCCGATCCCGCCGCTGCCCAGGAGGTGTACAACGACGTCCCCGGCGCTCCGCCGCTGCTTCACCAGGATTACGTCACGCGGCAATTCCTCTACTTCGCCCGCTACGCCGATCTTATCGTCACCATCGAAGGCTGGCTGGTGCACACCGCCTGGTGCCTGGGCAAACCGTACCGCGTCCTGCTGGCGCCGTATTGCCAGCGCGAGCCGTGGTCCCCCTACGCGCGCACCGCCCACCAGGGTTTCCATCGCCTCCCCGCGCCTGCCGGCTCGCTCGACCCCGCCGCCCCGCCGCCGCTGGTCGAGCAACCGCGCAAGTTCGTCCTCACGCTTCTGCTGCGGGAGATCGGCAGGTCCGCCGATCCCGCATTCCTCCCGCTGCTCCGCAAGGTAGCCGCCAGCCGCGATCACGACCTCCGCCGCGCCGCCGCTGGGGCACTCGCCGGATTCCCGCACGCCGATACCGCCGCCGATCTTCTGCGGCTCCTGCACGACTCCTGGAACTGTGTGCGCGCCGTGGCGGCCGAAGCCCTCCTGCAGTGCCCCGATGCCGGCCCCATCCCGCAAGCCGAACTCCTCGGCCATTTCTACATCGGCCATCCCAAAGGAACGGACTGGAAGTCGGCCCTGGCCCTGGGCGAGGCGGCTCTGCCCGCCATCCGCGCCGCCATGGAGGATGACGATGAGGTGGTCCGGCGTGAAGCCGAGGACGCCCGGCGGCGCCTCGATCAGCGGCTCCAGATGGAGCAGACCATACGCCAAAACCCTTCGCCCAGCGCCGGGATTCCGGAAGCGATTCGTCTGCTGCTCACCCCGCGTGCAGATCTCGTCCCTCCGCCGGCCACGCGCCCCGGCACGGTCCTGCTCCTCACCCCCGTGAAAGATGCCGCCGCCTTATTCGACGGTTATTGCGAGCGCTTGCGCCGGCTTACCTACCCGCGCGACGCGATCTCCCTCGGCTTCCTCGAAAGCGACAGCCGCGATTCCACCTTCCGAACCGTCTCGCGCCAGGTCCGCCGCCTGCGCAAGGAATTCCGACGCGCGGCTCTCTGGAAGCGCGATTTTGGCTACCGCGTCCCGCGTGGCATCCACCGAGGCTCCGAGCCCATTCAGAGGCAGCGCCGCGCCGTCCTGGCGCGCAGCCGCAACCACCTGCTGAGTCACGCGCTCGACGACGAAGAATGGGTGCTGTGGCTGGATGTCGACGTGGTTGAGTATCCGCCCGATATCATTCAGCGGCTGCTGGCGACCGAAAAGGATCTCGTGCAGCCGCATTGCGTCCTGGATCACGGCGGCCCGACTTTCGACTGCAACGCCTGGGCCGGCCAGGGCCGCCTGCACCTGGACGATCTGCGCTCCCAAGGCGACCTGGTGGAACTCGATGCCGTGGGCGGCACCATGCTGCTGGTGCGTGCCGACCTGCATCGCGATGGCCTGATTTTCCCGCCGTTCCCCTACGGCCGGCCAAACCCGCGGGTCCGCGAGGGTCGCGGCGGTGAACTGGAGACCGAAGGCCTCGGCATCATGGCTCAAGATATGGGCCATCGCTGCTGGGGAATGCCCAACCTGGAAATTCTTCACGGAAAATGGTGATGGCCGCCCGGCCCCGCCTGTTGTATATCAGCCCCGTGGTGCCGATGCTGACCGGCAACGGCCTGGCCATGCGCGCGGGCACGGTGCTGGAGGCGCTGTCCCAGTTCTACGACGTGGACTTGCTGGTGGCGCCGCTCTATCCGCCGTTCCTGGCCGCCGTCCCTGAGCCGTTCGCGAAACTATGCCGTTGCACGGCCATCGTTCCCACTCGCTCGCAACCGCGCCGCCTGCCCAGCCCCGCGCGCCAATGGGCCGATTCGCGCTTCGATGTGGTGCACGTCTTTCGCCTGTCCATGCTGCCATTCAGCCAGCCGTATCTCGGCGGCTGGTGGCGCCGGCCGCGGCGGCATCTCGATCTGGACGATATCGAATCCGTCACCCGGCTCCGCCTGGCCGCGCGGTACCGCCAGAACGGCGACGCCGTCAGCGCCGATCGCGAAGCCGCCGCCGCCCTCCGCCACGAAACTTTGGAATCCGAGACCCTCCGCACCTTCGACCGCGTGTATGTTTGTTCCGCCGGCGATCGTCGCGTGCTCGAAACCCGCGGGCGTGCCCGTGCCGAACTCCGCGTGCTTCCCAACGCCGTCCGCCTTCCCGCGCCCGTTCCCGCTCCGCCCGCCGATGGCGTTTTCACGTTCCTGTTCGTCGGCACCCTGGGCTACTATCCCAACGAGGACGCGGTCCGTTACCTGTGCGCCGAAATCGTTCCGCGCCTTCGCGAACGGGCCCCCGGCCGCTTCGCCGTGCACATCGCCGGCACGGGCGCCCCGAAATCGCTCATCGAGGCCGCCAGTGTGCCGCCGGTGCATTTTCTCGGCGAAGTGCCCGACCTGCATCCGTATTACGCCCAGGCGCACGCCGTGCTGGCCCCCATCCGCGCCGGCGGCGGCACGCGCATCAAGGTGCTGGAAGCCTTCAGCTATGGCCGCCCGGTGGTGGCGACCTCCATCGCCGTGGAAGGCATTGAGGCCGGCATCGTAGGCGGTATCGAAACCCGCTCCGAAGAGCACGTCCTCATCGGCGACACCCCCGAGGCGCTGGCCCAACACTGTGCCCGCCTGATCTTCGACCCCGCATTATGCCAACGCCTCGCCGGCAATGCGCTCGCTCTGTTGCGGCAGCGCTATACCATTGAGGCACTGGTAGCCGCGCTCGGTGAAATCGACGGCCGGTAACCGTGGGGCCTCCAGCGTAGCTTAATGCTAGAATTCGACTTCTATGGCGGGTACAATCGCTCACTTCGACCGGCTTCGGCTACACAACGTGCGGTGCTTTCGCAATGCCCAAATTCCATTCGACAAACGCGTAACAGTCATTGTAGGCGGTAACGCATGGGGCAAGACTACAGTTATGGAGACCCTCGCCTCTGTGGCGTACGGCGACGAAGAGGGTCTCAAGGATTTTCCTCTTCGCCGCGGGGCAGCACGGGGAGAGGTAGCGCTCTACAAAAACGGCTCAAGATCTGCGGCCGCCAAATGGGATTCCCGGCTGCCGGCGCGCAGACGACTTTCCACTGGCGATTACCTGTTTCTGTGTGGACGGTACCGGCGCGTATTGCCGCCTGATTTGCCTGAAGATCCGCGCAACCTGACGGACGCTCAGTACCTGGACGAACTAGCCTCCCACGCGGCGCAGTCGCGCACACTGACGCTGACGCGTCCCGACAACCGCCTGCTGCAGGATTTGCCGGGCTACCTCCGAGGGCTGAACCTCGGTCGCTCCTCCGACCCGCGACTGGAAACGCTCTGGTCGCGGTTAAATGCGGAGCTGTCCCAAATGGACAGCAGCCTCTCCGAAATCCGCATGGAGCAGGGAGAGTACAACCTGATCCCGCGCGTCACCCGAAACGGGGTACCGCTGGAGATTGCGGAATTGTCAGATGGCTAATAGGTAATCCTGGTAATCGTGCTCGACTTGATGCTCCGCTACGCCTATCTCTTTCTTGATGGCAACCCCCTCGAGGGCAGGGCGTTGGTCGGTATCGACGAAATCGACCTCCATCTCCATCCACGCTGGCAAAGAACGGTGCTGCCCCAATTGGTGAACCTATTTCCGAATACCCAGGTCATCCTCACCACGCATTCGCCCATCGTGGTGCAGGCGACCATCGACCAGAGGTTTGCGGTAATGCGGCTCTCCGAAATCGACGGCGAGGTGATGCCGCAGCGATTGTCGCACCGCCTGATGTCGCAGTTAGGCGGTGCCGAAGTCGGATCGCTTCTCTTCGAAGAGCACTTGTTTGGGGTGGAGTCGCGGTTCTCAGTAAAATATGCCCGGACCGAACGGCGAGTCGATGAACTTCAGTCATTAGTCAGCCGTGGTGCGGCGACAAAAGCTGATTACCGGGAGATCAAGAACGGCCTCGACAAATTGGAGGAATTAGTAACAAAGGGGACCGGCGCCGCGCTGACAGCTCAACCATGGCCCAGATGGTACGCATGCAGGGGGAGTTCGTGAGCTCGATTCGCCGCCGGGCGCCCCGCGGGTGCGCGCCGGGACGGCGGCCCACGGCGTGTGACGTTTCCCTGCCGCGGAATTCGCCGGCGGCGAGCGCGACGCGCCCTCCCGCGTTTCGCGGCGGCGGGCGGTCCGCGCCGGACGCCACTTCCCGCCGCCGGATCGTCGCGTGCGCCACGCGGGGTGCGCGCCGGGACGGCGCCCCGCGTGTGCGGCGCTGTCGAGCCTCGGCATTCGCCGGCGGCGCACGGCCGCGCGACGTTGTCACCTCCCGACGCTCGATCGGCGCCAGGCGTCACGTAGAGTGCGGGGCGGGACGGCGGGTCACGGCGCGCGACGCTTTCCCGCCGCACGGAATTCCTCGGCGGCGAGCGCGGCGCGCCCTCCCGCGTTCTCGCGGGCCGTGGATGCAACGCCTTGGCCCGCGACGGTCGCGACCCGCCGCTCGATCGTCGCCACCTGGTGTGCGCGCCGGACGGCGACACACGGCGTGCGGCGCTTTCCCGCTGTAGCATTCGGCGACGAGCGCGGCGCGCCCTCCCGCGTTCTCTTGGCCGGCGGAAGCGGCGATCCGGTCCGCGACGGTCGCCACGTGGTGTCCGCGCCGGAACGGCGGCCCACGGCGTCCGGCGCTTTCCCGCCGCAGAATTCGACGAGGGACCGCGAGGCGGCAGCGAGCGCGACGGGCACTCCCACGCTTTCCGAGACGACCAACGGCTCAGTCAACTTCGCAGAAGCCCCGGGCGAAGGCCACCAGGCGGCACCGGGCTATTCGTGAGCTGGCGGCCGTTTGGCGTGGGGAGTAAAAAGGAGCCCGGCCACCAAAGAGCGAGAGAACGGCGGCTAAGACGATCCGGGACAGCAGGCAGGCATCAGGCTTCAATAGGGTCGAGCTGTGCAGCGGGCAGGGAAGACTGAACCCTCCCGAAACATCCGACCAGGTGCCGCGCAAGACAATGCAGGCGCTCCCATCCACCAGATACGCCAGCTTGCACTTCCACCGGTAGCGGGTCAGTCTGAAGACCTTGATTAAGCGCGTAGGAAAACAGGTTCGCACCTATTCTTTCCATGGTGCGAATCTGTCTCGCGGGTATTGGTCTGGTCTGGATCATGTTCTTCTGTGGTTGGCGGTGCCTCTGCATAACGCTAATAGGAGACAGAGCGAGCCGTTAAAATACAGTCGCGAAAGTGACTTATTGTACTGGTGGTACCCCTCGCGACTTAGGCCGCAGCCTCTTTCCCTACACGTGGCAGCCGGCCGCGCGACGCGAGAGGCCAGAGGGCAGGCCCGAGGGTCGGGAAATGCCCGAGAAGGGCGCGGTCGGCCCTACCACTGCACAATGCCGCGTCGTTCCGTCCCTCCTCGCTCGCTACGCCAGTCCTGGTTAAGGCCATACGAAACCGCCGCCCAATGGAGTCGCAACATTATTCCGTTTGGATGGCGAATTTATCTCGTACCTCGTCTGGCCCTCGCGAGACCGGTAGCTTGGTGGTTACATTCGCGAAATTCCTTTCCCACCACCGAACCATCGCTGAGGCATGGTCAACAACCTCCCAGCCATTCCCGGACGGATTAACCCGCCACTCGTACAGATCCCCGTTAACCACCATTATCGGCGGTTAATAAAACTCGCTTCGTTAGGATTCGGAATGGCGGGATCGCGCAGGTTTCAACGGCAACCCCGATTTGATTCCCGCCGTGAACCTACTGATGCAATGAGAATCCGGACGGCAAAGCTGCCTCAAGATTGATTTGTTCTCCGGTGATGGGGTGGTGGAATTTCAGAAATTGGGCGTGCAGGAAATATCCTCCATCGCCGGGGAGGCCGGGGAGATTTTCAAGAGGCTGGCCGGTTAAGCCGTACAGAGGATCGCCTACCAGGGGATGGCCGATGGATGCCAGATGGATTCTGATTTGATGAGGGCGGCCCGAATTAAGGCTTACCTCAAATGTTGTGGTGCTGGTGGTGCGTGAGATCACCTTTGCCAATGACTTTGACGGTTTGCCACTTGGGTTCGCGGCCCACACGGAACCGATGAGCGGGTGCGGTACGAGGCCGATGGGTGTGAGGATTTCGTAGGCGTCGTACTGTGCAATGTTTTGAGCCAGCGCCCGGTAGATTTTTTGAATTTTGGGTGTGTTCCAGTTTGCGAATAGATTAGAGGCCGCCTGCAGTGTTTTCGCGAAGAGGACGATGCCGGTGGTGGCTCGACCCAACCGGTGGACAGGGTTTGCGTTGGGGGTTTGCTTTTGGACCAAGCGCAGGAGGGTGTTTTCCATGAAGCCGCCGCCGGGGAGGGTGGGCAGCCCGCTGTGTTTGTTGACAGCCAACAGATGCGGGTCTTCAAACAGGACTTCGAAGTGCTGAGGGGAGTCTGGTTCGATCCAGGGTGGACGGTTCCAGACAAGGGTTTGGCCTAAAGTCACCGATTCGCTTCCGGTGGCGGTGACGCCGTTGAGGGTAACTTCGCCGTTGTTCAGTTTTTGTTGCCAGGCTTGTGGGGTTGAGTGGAGGTAAAGGCTTGCCAAGTGGGAGAGCAGGGTTTGTCCATGGTTTTTGCTGCTGATGATTGTGGTGTAGGCATAGCCCCGGTTGAGCATGTAGTTTGAGTGTAAGCTATGGCATCTGCGGCGCGGCGGCCAGAAGGGTTTTTGCGATCCAATCGGCGTGAGGGAGCTCTGCGCCATAGCTTCGCCACCCACCTGCTGGAGTCGGGGACGGATAAAACCCGCACCCACACGATTCAGGCCGGCGGGGAGGACCAGGAGCAAGCTTCTCTCCCGGTGCATCACCGCCGGTCTTGATCTGCCCGAGCGGCTACGGGCTACGGTTTGAACAGGAAGATACCCTGCCCGCCGCTCAAGCCCCAGACTCCGCCACCGTTGCCGACAGCGATCGAATCGAGCAGGCCGGTCACCTGGACGAATTGTTGAGAGCCCTGATCGAAGTGGAAGATCCCTTCCGCGAAGTTCAACCCCCAGACGCCATTGCCACCGACGGAGATGACTGCCAATTGGCCGGTAACTTCAAGGAACTTGGCGCCTTCGTTGTCGCGACTCAGTCGGAAAACCTTACCCGTATTACTGTCCACGCCCCATACCACACCGGCCGGCCCGGCCGAAATCTGGGTCAGAAGTCCTGGCACGGTGTCAAAAACGAAGGTAGTGAAGTTCCAGTGGAAAATCGCGCCGGCAGCGTTGAGACCCCACACCTCGTGCTCGCCGACCGAAATCTGAGAGAGCTGGCCCGCGGCCTGGTTGAATTGGCCGCTGCAGAAGTCGAATCGGAAGACCTCGCCGGACGCGTTGTTGAGGCCCCAAACTTCCGCCGGGTGGCATGTCTCAAAACCGGGGCCGATGGCGATTTGCGTCAACTGACCGGGTATCTGCGTGAAGGAGCCATTGGAGAGACGGAAAATCTGCTGGTCCGTGTTCAGTGCCCACACCTCATCCGCTTGTAGCAGGGTACCGCCGCCAACGGCGACAGTGATAAACGGGCCGCTGCCGCCCGGTATCGGTTCAAACTTGCTGGAAGCAGTGTCCCAGGTGACAACCTGAGTGGAATCATTGATCCCCGCCACGGTTTGGGTACCGACGGCAATTTTAGTCAGGGACCCCGGGATTTGATCAAAACTCTGGGCTGCCGCTGTGGAAGTGAGCGCGCTGCAGATTGACAGGACGAGTGCCCCCGTCCATAGCGTGTGGTTGATATTGGTCTTCATCTTTTTTCTCCTTTTATAATCGGAACCGTTGCTTGAGGTCCGCTTTTGTCGGGGATGATTTCCCCTGACGATTTGAGAGTAAGGGCGGGGAAAACGGGAGGTATGGAGGCTTTGTAAAAAGATTGTGTACGGGGCAATGCGCGGAACAGCAGGGACCCGAGATACTTGTGCCGGCTGGCCGTAGAAATCGAGTCTATCCACCGAGGTGCGTTGACGCCATCGTCCAGGGCACCCTCCCAAAGCGACACCGTGGTTTTCTTTAACCGTGGCCGGCGGCCAGGATGTCGGCACGAAAAATTGGGCCTTCATCCCTTCACCGTTAGTGAGCACCTCAGCTTGGGCATGGGACAATCGAATCGTGGCAAGATCAGCTTCAGGACTTTCTGCCGGTAGTTGTTCTTGCGGGTCCAGCATGACGCTGCCGATTTGGGTATATCCCGTGCGTCATGCTTTGATATTGATGGAGAACGTGGGAGCACGTGACGGCAACTTTGTTGGGTCCGGCTCCGGCAAGGTCACGGAGCCGTCGGTGGCGCTTTTACGACATAGGTCGCGCCTACATCTCCGATTGCATTCGCGGGCGGGCCGGCAAAATTCAAAAAACCAGAAGCTGAAAGGGGGTTTTCGGGCCCGCTACTCGATGGTCGCTGGGCGCTGCGTGGCGTGCGCGCCGGGACGGCGACCCGTGGCGTGCGACGCTGTCGCGCCAGGCCCCACGTCGAATACGCGCCAGGGAGGTGACGCCCGACGTGCGGCGCTTTCCCGCCGCGGAGTTCGCCGCCGCCGACGGTCGCCGTCTCCCGCTGGTCGGTCGTCGCCCGCCCACGTGGAGTGCGCGCCGGTCGGCGAGCCATGGCGTGGGACGCCGTCGGGCCGCGACGTCCTCCTCCAGCGCGCTTCGCGCCGGCTCTGAAAAGTTGAAAAAACCGGAAGCAAAAAGGGGCATTTCGGGAGCTTCCGAGCGCCGTTCTGGGGGACTCGATAGGCCCGACGATGCGAATTGCGCATAATTCCGCCGCGCGCAAACCGCTGAAAATTGGCCAGTTAAAATTCCGGTGCTGTGCGGATAACTTCAGTTTTCCGCACAGCAAACCGGGATTGGTAAGTCCTTTAGACCCGCTTCCGGTTCTTCCTGTTTTCAGGAGGTTATCCGCACAGCAAAAATAGGGGTCTTTGTTGACCTAAGCGCTGCCTCTCTTTAACCGACTTTTTGGTCCAAGTCAGCCGCTCATTATCTGGTGCAAGTCAGTCTGCTCGCCATCGTCGCGGAGGCCGCGGCATCTCCCGCATCTCCTATCGGGTTTCCAGCCGCGCTGTCTCTTTCGGCTCGCGAGATTGAGAGCGCAGTGAATTCGTCCTAAATGTTCGCGGGCTGCTTCGCCCCAAGTCGCGGTCGTCCTGGGTGTTCGCGTGCGGCCCCGCGCCTCACCGCCGGCGCGCTCGCATTCTTCTGGCGTTATCTTTCTCTTTGCACATCCGCGGGTGCCCCGCCTGGCGACACGTTCCCAGAGCCGAGAGTGTCCATCAGCCGCGCGCGTCAATGCCGATCTTCGATGCCTAGTATGTCGTTTCACTTAAACATATCCATTGAATCAAGGCGTTTCCGTGGTGGCGTCTAGCGCTTGAAACGCCTTCCAGCGATGAACGACCGGCATCTCGTTGATTTCGGCGATCCCCAGGAGAATGCGCTTTTTCAACTCTTGCCTCGATCTCACCCGAATTTGCCGCAGGAAGGTTCTGGTCATCTTGCCAAATAGAGTCTCCACGATGTTGAGCCAGGAACCGTGCGTGGGCGTCAACACGTACTTGAACCGGTTGGGGCGCGTTGTCAGGTACCTGCGTGTCTCCTTCGAGAGATGGGCGGAGTGGTTGTCCATGTCCAGGACTATCCGAATCGTGCAATTCGACGGATAATAGGCATTCAGATCCTGGAGCAACGCGATGAATTCGACGCTCCTGTGCCGCTCCTCGACTCTTGCGGTGACGTGCCCGTCGTGGAGGTCCAGCGCCGCCATAATTGACCACGTTCCGTAGCGGACGTACTCGTGATCGCGGGCTATGGTTGGATATCGGCCTGCCGGGTGTGGCTCTCATCCTGGACATTGACCTCAAGCCGCGCGAACAGCCATCCGTAGCGGACGAAGTGTCAATTCGATAGCAGGCTCCCATCGGTCACTGAGTGCAAAAGCTCGGAGCTGCACGATGTGTTGGCCCGTGTCCGGCTTCCAGCGCGCCCCACAGCGCTTCATCCGCATTTCAAACAGACTCTTACAGGTGGCCTCGACATTGCCAGTACCGAGCGCCAATCCAAGTCGGCGCGCACGGGCATAATTCATGCGATCCGTTTCGCAGCCATGGTTTTGTAGATAGGTGATCGCTTCATGGACCGGATGGTCTGTGCCTACACCTTCATCGCGTCCGGAGACGACCAGTTCCCTGAGAATGTCGGCTGCTGCGCTGCTGCGGTGGAGTAGGGCTTGCTTCCAGCCTCCCAGCCGTTCGCCGGCCGCAGCCGCCGAGTCCTCCAGCGCATGCGCTGCTGCGCTGAGCTTTTCCGTCGTGTGATAGAAATCTACAAAACACTCGAGGTCGTTTCCGAATTTGGGCCTGAAGCCGTCCTCCAGCAGATTCCACATCTCCGGGGCCCCGTCGCACAGCAGCTCAATTTTCAGGTCTGGACGCTTACTCCGTAGCGTCGCCACATCGGCCACCATGCGGTCGCGTAAGCCCACGATATCTCCCTCCGGCATGCATCCATAACGGATCGTATATCGGCCAACTCCGGTCTTGTCATGCAGCGTCACCGTGCCGCAATAGGCCATTCGGAAATTGCGTTCCACCGGCCTCTTAGCCGCTCCCTTTTTGGGCCGCCCTACGGGTCGCGGCCGCGGTTCTTCCATCGGCACACTGACCCGGTCTAGCGACACACTCACCGAGTATGCCTCCGCCGGCACTTCCAGGGCATCGATCAAAGCGTCCTCGATATCTTGGTGATCCGCTACCGCCAGTGCGCCCACCACGTGCGCCACTCGCTCGAAGCTGGCTCGTGAATATGGCAGCCGTTTAAACTCTTGCGCCGTCTTCTCCGCTTCCCGCGAGGTGCCTTGCTGTACGGCAAAGCTCATCGCGCGGTCTGCGGCAACCACCCGTCCCCCACCACTCCCGCGCGCAAGCTAACCGCGTCCACCACCCTGCCCCCAGGCTGTCCACCGCGCTCTCCCGATTGCCGGTACAACGATCGCTCCACCGATACCGAACCCACCATCGTGTGATAGGCCCCCTCACACCGTCCCACTCGCGTGTACCGAACCCCGCCGATCACCACTGCCGGAACATCGATGTCTAGACTCTTCAAGATTGCTCCGTGGGCCGCCAATTCTGTCCTGGAAGCCCCTTCCGCTATCGCCGCTTCCACCGCTGCATAATCCACCGCCTTCCCCCTACCCAGCCGATCTACAGTTCGCTGCAGCATAGCCAGGTGTTCGGCCATCGCCTTTCCCACTTCCACAAACTGATCCGGAACTTCAATCACCATCTTGGGCATCGCATCACTCCTCGTTTTGGACAGCCTTCGACAGCTTGTTCTATCAGATTTTCGGAGATTTGTCCAGCATGAGAGCCACACCCGGCCTGCCACGGGAGGTAAGTCCGGTGCCGTGTTCCCAATGGCCTGTACGCCAGGTTTTTCATCTACCGAGACGGTGATCACAATAGGCTGCGGTTGGCCGTTTACGACGGCCTAGTTTTGCAATGCAACCTCTTGGTAGCCTCGGGGGTCACCCAAAACCGGCCAGTTGAAACCGTGATCTAGGACGTTGACCGGGACGCGAGGAGGCTATCCTCCGTCCTCGTGAGCAATGTCTTGAGCGAGGAACAGAAACAGCAAGTCATAGCCTTAGGGCGATTGGGATGGTCGCTGCGGCGGATTCAGCGGGAAACCGGGGTCCGCCGAGAAACCATCTCTGCTTATTTGAAGGAGACCGGGGTCGCACTGCGACCACTGTCAGTGCCGGGATAAAACACCCGCAATTTTGCCGGTTTTGCCGATCATCAAACTTCGGCGCTCGCAAGAAGTAACCCACCCCTGCTTTCCAAAACTGACTCAGCAGATCGATAGGTAATCCTGGGCGATGTTGCGATTTGGAGGCAGGCCTATTTCTCCGGGAAATAGGCCTTACCAGCGGCCAAAGCCGGAAACCACCAGAGCCAGAAGCAGTGCTGCGGGCCGGCCAGGTTGCTATGAGCGCTTCGCGCGCCAACGGCGAAGCTTGCCAAGTGCCGAAGATCATCAACCTGGGCGGGGACGCGGTAGGTACTCTACAGTGGTCTCTAAAGTCTTCCTTTTCCCGCAGGCGCGGCGGTGTTGTTGTCTGCTTTGCTCAGAAGTTGGAATCCCTTTCGATTTCTGAGGAGACGCATTGATCGAGACCCGCTGCTGTCCGTACTGCCAGCGAAGTTTTCATCCATCCCCGTACCGACTCCAGCAGCGCGTTTGCAGCCAGCCAGAGTGCCAGCGGCATCGACGGGCCGATTACCACCGGCGCAAGATTCAATCCGACCCGGTGTATGCCCAGGTGGTATTGGATAGCCGGAAGCAGTGGCGGGCCGAGCACGCCGATTATCAGAAGACCTATTGGCGCACCCATCCGGAAGCCGCCGCGCGCAACCGCCAGCGGCAACGCCAACTCGATCGCCAACGCCGCGTCACCTCGCTTGGTAAAGAACAACCTAGTCCAGTGCGTCAGAAGTCTTGTAACGCGCTTCCCGAAGATTTTGCTGGACAATTTGTGTGGGATCGGTTAGGCTACTGTTGACCCGTGGCGGTTCCCTGTGTTCAGCCCGGCCCAACCACATGCAGCGCGCCTACCGAATTCGGTTGACTTCTGAGCAGGAGGATGATCTGCTGCGCTTTGCACGAAGCCACACGCTGGCGGCGCGACTGGTGGAGCGGGCCAAGATGCTGGTGCTGTATTCGGCCGGACATACCGCTGGGGAAATTGCCGACCAACTGAGAGTGTCCCGGCCAACCGTCCCCCGGTGGCTGGGCCGATTCGAGGAAAAAGGGTAACAGTTCAAGTACCCAGGCGATTTTGCTGGGCTTTTCCGAAATGATCGGCTAAGGTATGGTGGATGGGTGCGAGGGCGGCCCGCCGCAGAACTCGGGGGCAAACGGTATCGGCGAAGCGCCATGGCCATGCACCTCAGCCCAACCGGGAAGGGCTACAGCGCGAAAACGAGCGACTCCGACGAGAGGTTGAAGATCTCCGGCGGAAGGTAGCTGAGCGCGAGCAGCAGATCGCCGAGCGCGAACAGCAGATTGGCGAAGCCGAAAAGCAGATCGCTGATCTGGAGCGCCAACTGGCGGCCCGCCAAAAGAATTCCACCAACTCCTCCAAACCCCCGTCCTCCGATGGACTGGCGGGGAATTCGCGGCAGCGCGGGCGCCGGAAAAAGAGCAAGCGCAAACCGGGCGGGCAGAAGGGCCATCCCGGCCATCACCGCCCGCTGGCTCCCCCCGAACAGGTCCAGGAAGTGCGTCCGGTGCTGCCGGAGGAATGCAAGCATTGTGGCCACGCGTTGTCGCAGCAGCCCGAGCAGATGCAGACGGTGGGAGAAGTGCAGCGCCACCAAGTGACTGAGTTACCGCCCATCCAGCCTTATGTCATCGAGTATCAATGTCCCAAGGTGGTCTGTCCGGCCTGTGGGGAAGGCACGCGAGCACCCCTGCCGGAAGAGGCGCAGGGGGACTTCGGACCGCAACTGATGGCGCTGATCGCCTACCTGACGATCTACTGCCGCATGCCGCGGCGGGTGTTGGAGGCGTTTCTGGAACACCTGCTGGGCATCTCTATGAGTCTGGGCAGCACCCAAAAGTGTTGGGAGCAAGCCAGCGCCGCAGTGGCCCAGCCCTGCCAGGAACTGGAACAGCAACTGAAAAACGAGCCCGTATTGAACAGCGACGAAACCGGCTGGCGCAACAACGGGGAAAAACGATATTTATGGCGTTGGTGGCCCGCGACTTCGTCTTCTACACGGTGGACAAGACGCGCAGTTCCGCCGTCCTGATCCATCTGCTGGGGGCGGTGTTCGCGGGCATCCTGTGCAGCGACCGGTTCAGTGCCTATTTCAAATATCACCAAGGCTTGTCTCAGTTGTGCTGGGCGCACTTGAAACGCAATATTCTGGGCATTCAGGAGTTCGCCAAGACCACCGACGCGCAGCGATTTTGCCGGGACGCGTTGGCGCTATATGCCCGCTTGTTCCGCCTCTGGCGCAAGTTCCAGGGCAGCTTAATCGACCGGGAGCAGTTGATCCTGCGCTCCCTTCCGCTGCAAAAGCGCTGGTTTGCGCTCGCCGAGCAGTACCTGGACAGTGACGACAAAGAAGTGCGCAACATGGCCACCGCCTTGTTCCAACACTGTGGCCGGCTGTTCACTTTCATCGAGCGTCCCGGGGTGGAGCCTACCAACAATTGCGTGGAACAAGCCTTACGTATTGCCGTGCAATTGCGCAAGATCATCTTTGGCAATCGCAGCGCCCAAGGGGAGGTGGCCACGGCCCGCCTCCTCACCGTCACCCAAACCTGCAAAATGCGGGGCCGCAACGCCTTGGAGTATCTGACCGAAGCGATCATCCGCTATCGCCGTCATCAGTCTGCGCCCTCTCTGCTCCTTCGGCAAAAATAGGCCACTTGAACTGTTACGAAAAAGGTATCCAGGGGCTGGAAGATGCGCCCCGCTCCGGACGTCCGCCTGTCATCCCGGATTCCAAAATCGCCGAGATCGTCGCGAAGACCACGCGGGAGACGCCTGCTGGCGCCACCCACTGGAGCACGCGCACGCTGGCTCCGGTGGCCGGCGTCAGCCCGTCCTCGGTGGGACGCATCTGGCGGGCGCACGGTTTGAAGCCGCACCGGGTGAGTCGCTTCAAACTCAGCAACGATCCCCGCTTCCTCGGGGATCACTTCAAAACCGGCCATAGAGGATCACTTCAAAACCGGCCAACGATACATCACCCCGGACGAACTTGTTTTACCTTACCGGCTGGCGGTCTGGCAAGTCCAGTTTGACCCAGTCCGGTCCCTCATCGTCAGCCCTGAGACGCCGGCTGTCACACCAGCCCGACGTTCTGCAGGGCCATATTCCAGTCCTCCCCTTCCTGCGTCGGGAGGTGAGATTTGAAAATCAAGTCACTTCTTCCCGTTCTACCGGCGACACTCGCTACCGCCTTACGAATTGCCTCCACCAATTGGCGTCCTGCATCATCGGCGTCGAATGCTGCTAGAATTTCGGCTCCTGCCGTCAGCCTGGCGATGGTCGCTTGGACCAGTGCTATTTGCCGCGAACTTGGTTTGCCGCCCAGGCTGGCATAGCGGGTCTGGTCCTCCGCATCCGGGAACAGCGCGGCATAGGAGAGCGCGTCAATGGCACTCTCAGTCAAGACCAGTCGCCGGTCGGCCGGATGGGTATGCGACAACCACAACCCCTTTTGGCCCCCGGCGGCAAAGCCTGTGAATCCACAATTCTTGATCTCGTATCCGCACAACTCCGAAGTATCGAAATGTGGAAACACCGTGTTGCCGAGGGAGTCGATCCGCAAGCGGCCTGCAAACCGCGGCGATAACAGCACTGCCGTGGGCACACAGCGCTCGTGTTCCAGGTATGGAAACCGCTGGGCGTCTGTCATGCGCCGGTACGCGCCTTCGACACCCATTCGGTCCGGCCCGGCTGGCTCCAGCTTGGGAAACAGCGAGAAGATCGCAGGTTGGCCGATCCATGGCCGCAGGATCTGACGCACCGCGCCGAGGCTCAGATTCTGGCGCCTTTGCAGCAGATCGATAACGGTGCCGTTGTCCCGGTCATCTCTCACGGAAAAGAACACATAATGGCCATTGCCATTGCGCTTGACGACAATCTTGTCGGCGCCGCGCCGCAGCACCGTGCTTCCGCGCCAACTCTCGCGCCGGTCGATCTCATAGCCAAGGCTCACGGCAAATTGGCGTAGATCGATCTCCCGTTTGAAGGCGTCGAGTTCGCTATCCTGGTTCCTCATCGGAAAACACCTTTTCCTTCCCTATTGCCCGTTTTTTCTTCGTGGGTGATCACTGGCTTTCCGTCGCTGTAGCGGCCGCCAGCTTGGTGCGCCAACTCTGCGGGCCGCACTTGAGCACATGCCCGTGATGCAGCAGGCGGTCCAGCATGGCGGTGACTGCGGCCGCATCGCCCAGCAGTTTTCCCCAGTCTTCAACGGGTCTGTTCGATGTCAGCAGCGTGCTCGCCCGCTCGTACCGCCGCATGATGATTTCCAGCAGGTCCTCGGCCGCGGTATGCGGCAGTTTGCGCATGCCGAAATCGTCGATGATGAGGAGCGACATGCTGGCCACCGATGCCATGAACTGCTTGCGCGTACCTTCCACGACGGCCTCGGCCAGATGATCAAGCAGGACATGCGTCTCCCGGTACATCACCCGGTAGTTCTGCTGAATGGCGGATTGACCGATGGCCTGGGCCAAGTGGCTCTTACCGGTACCGCCTGGGCCGAGGAACAAGGCGTCTTCCCGCTTCCCGATGAAGGCGCAGGTGGCCAGGTCAAACACCAGGCTGCGATTCATTTTCGGATTAAAAGTAAAGTCGAAGTTGTCCAGAGTCTTGTGCGGGTCGCGGAAGGCGGCCTGTTTGCGCCGGCGATCCAAGAGTCTCTCGCTGCGCCGGGTAAGCTCGTCACTCACCAGACACGAGATCAGATCGATCGGCGCCATGGCTTCGGCCTGCGCCTGGCGCAGTCTGGTTTCCAGCACGGCGGCTGTGCCGCCGAGCCGGAGTTGTCTTAAAGCACGTTGTAATTCAATGAGGTTCATGGTTGGTTCTCCTGGGTTTTGCTTTGAATGAAATCGCGGTATTCGATGAGTTCGCGGATGAGCGGATCGACTTGGCGCAGGCTCAGCGGCAGTTGCGGACCCCGTTCCAGATAGCGGCGCACGAAACGGTAGTAGTTCGTGGCGCCGGTTTCCAAGCGCCACGCCACAGACCTCGTCCACCATCGCCGGGCCATGCTTCTTCGCCAGCGCCAGCACGCCCTGAATGCGACGCACGGCGACTTGCCCCTCCTCCTCGTACATCCTGCGGCACACCACTCCAATCTGCTGACCGGCGCGGCCAGTGCGCAGCAGCAGGTGTTGTATCCCCGGCGGTGTGTGTTTTGGGCGGTCCTCGTCCTTGATCCGATGCTTGCCACGCACCTGCGGCAGGTGTTCCCGCAACAGTTCGCCGGTCTGCGGGTGAAGCAAGCGGACATAGCGGTGATCCCATTGCACCGGAACCTCCTGGCCGATCCACCCGGGCGGCGCGCTGTAGTAGGCCGCATCCACTTCCACGCAGCCATCCAGATTGACCTTGCGCTTGCCAATATTGGTAGTAGCGGAAAGGTTCGATCGGCAACGGGAGCAGGGCGGGCTTTTCTTCGGCGAACATGGCCGCAACTTGCCGTTTGGTAGTGCCGTGAATGCGGGTGTCGGCCCAGCGTTCCTCCCAGTGATCCAGGTAGGCCTGAGCCTCATCCAGACTTTCGAAGCGCTGTCCCTTGAGGGGCGTCTTCTTCGCATGGCCGACGCCGGACTCGACCTTGCCCTTGCGATCCGGGTCGCGCACGCGGCAGGCCAGCGCCACCGAGCCGTAGTGGGACAGCACGTCGCAGTAGAGAGGGTTGAGTGCGGGATCGTAGACGTCAGGTTTGAGGACGCCCTCGCGCAGATTATCCAAAACCACTACCCGAGTCACCCCACCCAGGCGTCGGAAAGCCTTCTCATGCAATTCCGCCCAAATCTGCGAACTGGAACGGAACGTCAGCAGCCGCACCGCTTTGCGGCTGTAGCCCAAGGTCAGCACAAACAGCCGCGTCCGCCGGTACTTCCCGCTATCGGCATCGCGCACCAGGGGACCTGATCCGTAATCGACCTGGCATTCTTCGCCGGGTGCGGTTTCGATCACCGCGCAGGCTTGCTGCGACGACTTGCCACGGAGACCAACGATAAACCGCTTGACACTTTGATAGCCGCCGGCGAAGCCGCTGCGATCCACCAGGTCCTGCCAGATGCCTTTGGCGTTGCGGCCCTTGGAGAGTTCCAACTCGATCGTTTCCCGGTGTGGCTCGCAGGCTCTACGGCCGGCGGATGCTTCGGCTGTGGCCGGCTGGGGCGCCAATACCGCGCTAGGGTCGGTGGTCACTTCGGCTCGACTGGCCGGTTTTGCCGCCTGGAGGTCGGAGATCACTTCGTTGGCCGGTTTTGCCGGCGTACTCCGTCCCCAAGCACCAGGTGGACGCAGACCTATGCCTGCCGCTCGTAGATAATCAGCGGCGGTTTCTCGGCGGACACCGGTGGTCTTCTGAATTTTGCGCAGCGACCAACCGAGTCGCCCTAATGCTATGACTTGCTGCTTCTTTTCCTCGTTCAAGACATTGCTCACATCGACCGAGGGTATCTGTCCTCGCGTCGAA
Source organism: Bryobacterales bacterium (assembly GCA_963803725.1). Lineage (GTDB taxonomy): Bacteria > Acidobacteriota > Terriglobia > Bryobacterales > Bryobacteraceae > JOPF133. The sequence goes on from CAWDOH010000041.1 coordinate 20,933, forward strand.
ATCAACGTCCTGAATGATGGTTATCGTTGGCCGGTTTTGAAGTGATCCTCTATGGCCGGTTTTGGGTGATCCCCGAGGCCCCGCTTTGCCGAGAAACTGGAAGACGTGGTGGGACTGTATCTCCACCCGCCCGCGAATGCGATGGTATTGTCGCTGGACGAGAAGTGCCAGATCCAGGCCTTGGAGCGTACGCAACCCGGCCTGCCCTGGAAAAAGGGCCGTTGCGGGACGATGACGCACGATTACAAGCGCCACGGGACGACCACGCTGTTCACGGCCATGAATACGCAGGATGGGACGGTGATAGACGTATGCATGCCCACCCATACTCATAAGGACTGGATTCGCTTTCTCAAGCTGATCGATGGACGGACTCCCAAAGACCAAGTGCTGCACCTGATCATGGATAACTACTCGGCCCACAAAACCCCTGAAGTCAAAGCCTGGCTGGAGAAGCACCCGCGGTTTCAGGTGCACTTCACTCCCACCAGTTCCTCGTGGCTGAATCAGGTGGAGCGCTTCTTTCGCGACCTGACGGATAAGTGTATCCGGCGCGGTGTCTTTCATTCGGTTAAGGAACTGCAACAGACCATGCGGGTCTACATTGACCAGCACAATCGGAACCCCAAGCAATACCTGTGGACCGCTGCGGCCAACGATATCCTGGAAAAGGTCAAGCGAGCCTGGAAGGCCCTAATGGCCCGTGGCTATGCCCCCAAGAAACTGGCCGCCCTGCAGAGTATCGAGCGCCATCTGGCAACCGCGGGCGCTGTGGCTGCTCCTTGATTAAGAAGTGCACGTTACCCTCGTCTATCCCTCACCGCGCATCGGACGCCTCGCCACTAGCTCTCTCCCTCCTCCGCGCTGACCGCACTCGTCCTGGCTGAACCAAACCCGAATTCAACCATTCCCGTCCCGTTGGATGCTTCAGTCCGCCTACCACGTACCCTCAGTGGCGATCTCCGTCCTCATCTTGTACCCGACTCCTCCTTTTCATCGCCGGATCACCCCCTCCGGCACCTACGTTACAGGACTTCTGACGCACTAGACTAGCTCTGGACCTAAAGCGTTCCGACGCAGAGGTTTGGCTGGTTGGGCCGGATGAAGCCGAGCTTGTAAAGAACAACGTAGCTTTCTCCGAAGTCATGGTTTTTCAAAGGGTTATCCCCCTCACGCCGGAATCTTGTAAAGAACATCGCTCTGGTTCCAGCGACGCCCTGCGCGTATAAATGAGGATCGAGCCATGCTGACGACCGAACAGATCAACGACCTGTATCGCCTCTATTGGTCTGAGCATTGGCCGATCCGCAAGATCGAACGCCATCTACGCATGGGCTGGGAAACGATCAAGAAGTATCTGGATATGCCGGCCCAAACTCCCGCGGGGCGACCCCGATCCAGTAAGCTCGACCCGTATAAAGCCACCATCGCCGAGTTGCTGGAAAAGGATCCTTCCGCCAGCGCCGCCGTGATCGGGCAGCGACTGGGTTCACTGGGCTATACCGGTGGCAGCAGCATTCTTCGCCAATACGTGCATGAAGTACGCCCCCTGCTGAAGCCGCAACGAGCCTTCGTCCGTATGGAGCCAAGGGCGGGCGAACGCTTCGAGGTTGACTGGGGACACTTCGAATCGCTCGACGACCAAGGCGACCAGCGGAAACTCTACGCCTTCGCTCTGGTTGACGGGCACAGCCGGATGCAGTATCTGGAGTTCACGCACAGTCAGAGTTTCGAGACCTTCGCTCGTTGTCATGTTCACGCGTTTCAGAAGCTGAACGGCATTGCCCGCGAAGTCTGGTATGACAACTTGGGAGAATGTTTACCACGCGGTGAGGCACACGTTGGCGTAGGCGTGGACGGTCGCGTTCGATTGATTTTGAAGTTTTGCGGTTGCGACGGGGCCGAAGCGAGTGGAGGGAGCCGAATGGTTGTTAGGGCAAGTCAGGGTGATGGCCCGGCGGGAACGATCTCCAGCAAGATCGGACAAGCGGAACGTAATAACTTCACCAACTGACCAAAAGCATCTTTTCCCTGCTGCCAGCAAGTACGCAAAACGCTGGCCAGAATCTGCTGTGTGCGGGCTCCGTTCTCCGTCCGATTACCACCCCAGGTCTTGCGTGCCATCGCCATCAGCCGGATCGCCCGCTCGGCGAAGTTGTTGGTGGCATGCAAGCCAGGACAGCGCAGAAAGGTGAACAAGTGCGGCTGCTCGTGGCATAGGTGTTTGGCCAACCGTTGGTTGTCTGGGCAAGAAAAGTGCTGATCCAATAAGCGGTCCATCCGGGCTTCCAGCCGCCCGGTGGCCACCGCTAAACCATGGCGAGAAACCGCGCCCCCTTGGTAGCGATCCCGCAACCGGAGACTCTCCTGCAGCAGCGTTTTGACTGCCATCGGGAATTGGGCGGCCGCTACGGAAGCCACCTGGATCATCTCGCGACACCGCCGGATCAGGTGTTCCAGGCAACTCTGATGAAACGCCTGCTCAAAACCATAGAAACAACGCGCTCCGTCATGCACCAGGAAACCGGCGTAGTCCTCTCCCAGAATCGCCGCCGCTTCCGCATATCCGCGATGCGGTTCAATCACGTAAACGGTGACCTGCTGGCTCAACAAAACCCGCAGATTCTGGGGACGTGCGCCCACTCTCCAGCCCGTGTCGTCCAGCCACACCACCGGGCTTTGCCGCAGCGCGCTTCGCAGTTGCTGGTAAGTAGGCGCCGCCAGATTCCCCAATCGCTCCAAAGCCCGGCAGACCCCGCTCCGGCTCCACTTCAACCCATAGCCCAGTTCCAGCACCCGCGCCGTCCGCTCGTGCGACAACCCCAATTCTTTGTTGAGCACTGCCGCCATCGACAAGGCCTCTGGTCCGACTTGCACTTCCCCAACGCGGAGCGAATCGGAGGTCTGCAACGGATGCCGGCCTTGCGCTTGCCGTCCGCAGCAGGCACAAGTCCCCACCTCCACATCAAAGCGGCGGACGATGGTCATCCGCACGATGTCTTCTTGGTACTGAGGTTGGGTGTTCTTCAGGATGATCGGACCTTGACAGTGCTGGCAGCGCGGCGGAAGTGGCACGTGGATTTGCTCATCCACCCGTTTGGGGACGGGTCGCGTAGCTCGCGCTCCGTATGCCGCCCCAGGCTTACGTCCTGGCGGCTTGGGGTTACTCTTGGGTTCCCCCTTGGAAAACGGCGCGGCACTTCGTTTGTTGGCACGGAGCGCTTCTTCCAGTTCCTTTCGCAGGCGCTCGTTCTCCGCCAGCGCGCACTTCAACTGCGTCTCCAGAGACTCGCCTCTCCGTTCGAGATCCTTCTCGCGATCTGAGGAGCCACCGCGGTTGGGCGCTTGCATCCATTTGAAGATGACATAAGCTAAACGATTTGTCCAGCCCCTTACTTCGACATCCCTGTCTTTATTGAGTCACGGGCTGGTAAACATTGTCCAACTTGGCCACCGCCGTCGCCGAACATGATGGGCGATTGGTTCGCTTCAATCCGCGCTTTCTGGCCTTTGCCCGTGAGTTCAACCTTTGCCCGCGCGCTTGCAATCAGGGGAGTGGATGGGAGAAGGGGAAAGTGGAACGCGGTGGCATCGGTTACGTCCGGCAAAACTTCTGGCCGCTGCGTGATTTCCTCGACCTCCACGACGTAAACCGCCAGGCGCGTGAGTGGCTCGATCAAATCGCCAACCGGCGATTGCACAGCGAAACGCGAGAGCGCCCAATCGATCGTTTCCAACCCGATGCTCTCCGATGTTTGCCTGTCATCCCGCCGGATTATCGCGACACCGTCGAGGCGCTGGTTCACAAAGACATGCGATTGCAGTTCGACGGCAATCGCTACTGCGTGCCGCATCGCTTCGCCGGCCGCCGTCTCACGCTGAAAGGCCGACTCCAGTTCGGTCACCATCTATGATCGGGTGTACGAGATCGTCAGCTATGCACGTTCATGGCGCCGGAGCCAGACCTTGGGAGCCGAACGATTCGAAGCCGAACTGGCCGAGTTCCGGCCCGCCGCCCGGCGGTCGCGCGCCCAAGACCGGCTGTTCGCCTTTCTCGACGGGCTCTGTTCGCCAGTGGCGCTGGAAGCCTATCTCCGCGACATTGCCGATAGCGATCGTTCACTGTCGCGCCAGATCACGGAACTGCTTGAACTCATTCGCCAGTATGGTCCCGACGCCGTGGCCGGCGCCATCGAGAAGGCCGCCACCGCCCGCGCTTTCGGCGCCGATTACGTCGCCAACATTCTACGGCAGCAGCAGTGCCCACGCCGCGAACAGCCGCCGCTTCGCCTCCGCGATCCGCGGTTGAACGAACTCGCCACCGACCCGCTATCGCTGCTGGCTTACGACGCCTTCATTCTGCAATCCGAAAAGGAATCCGATGACGCCCCTGGAACAGAAACTCCTCGATCTGAATCTGACGGTCATGAGCCACCGTCTGGAGACGACCCTCTCTGAGGCTGCAAGCAAGAATCTCAGTGCGGCCGCGACTCTGGCATGGCTCGCTGACATGGAATTGGAAGCGTGTCACGGCCGTGCCATCGAGCGCCGTTTCAAATGCTCGAAACTACAGGCACAGCCCAGCATCGACGCGTTTCACTTCTCTCATCACAAGAGCCGGTCGCAGAACAAGAATCGCGTATTGCGTCTGCTCGACCTGACCTTTATCGCCAACGGCACCAACCTGGTCCTCATCGGAAATCCTGGGGCTGGCAAGACCTTCTTGTCCAAGATCGTGGGCTGGCGCGCGACCGCCGCTGCAGTCTCGGGGGGCAGGATCCCGTTGGCTGCCAGGCCAATCAGCGCGTCCTGTTTACCACCGCCATGGACATGCTCAATCACCTGCTCGCCTCGCAGGTCGATCATTCCCTCGTCCGCAAGCTCAAGGCCTATACCGAGCCCGCACTGCTCATCTGTGACGAACTTGGATATCTGGCCCTCGACCAACAGTCGTCGAACCTCTTCTATCAGGTTATCTCCACCCGCCACAGCCAGAAACGTTCCACAATCATAACCACCAACACAGCGTTCTCCGACTGGGGCAACATTCTCTTCAATACCACCATCGCCACGGCGATCGCCGACCGGCTCGTCGAGAACTCCGAGATCTTCATGTTCGGGGGCGATAGCCTCCGTAAGCCCAAGAATCCGAATCCGCCGGCCGAGTAGTTTGCGCTGGCTCCGAGCAAGCGCCGCGCTGTGGCGATATCCCGGGCCGGAGGAGTCCGCCGGGTAACCCCTCAACGGCGCTGCCCAGGCGGGCGGGGGCTACGGCTCCCGCTCGTCCGCTTTCACATCCTCACATGTTCAACTTCAGCGCCAATCATCTGTTCCTCCTCTCACGGACGGAATACCGGAAGTGTGCGGTGTTCTTGTTGCGGGACCTCGACACGCAGCGCGTTTACCGACTCTATGACTTCACCAAAGCTCTGCTCCTCCGGCCCGGCGTGGCCTACTCGGTAGCGGGCAAGGTCAATAGCGCCGACAAACTCTACCTTGTGCTTGAATCGGTCCGGCTCGACGCCAAGCATTCGCTGGTTTCCAATGCCACTGTTCCTGCTGACGGCGCGGGAGGGTCGGGTATCGGTTAACCATCTCGGCTGTCCGTCATCGCGCAAGCCAGACGCGGGCTCCGTTCGCACTCGTCCCGCGCCACCGCATTCGTGTGTCCCGCGCCCGCGCCAAGCGGCATTCCTAACGACAAAACCGGCAATCCTGCGGGTATTTTATGTCGGCACTAACAGGATAGCCTGCTTGGATGGCATGCTTGCGCACATGCCGAGCCAGCGACGATCGTGTCCATAACTCTGCCGCGTAGCCGAACTCCTTCGGTTTACTACACGCCAGGTGCACAACCCAGGCTTCGGCATCGTAGGTGATGACGGCTTCCCTGGGTTTATGGGGGCTGTCCTTAATGCCCACATTGGCGCCGACCTGGAGAGCCTTGTCGATCCATTTCAGAACGCTCTTGCGGGTCATCTTCAGAGATCGAGCGATTTGACTCACGGTTTCGCCAGCATGGTAGCGCCACAGGATTTGGGCGCGTTGGACATCGCGGAAGGCGGCGGTCTTGGATCGGCGAAGCCGATGGAGGCGACTTTTCTCCTCATCGGTGAGAACGAGCCTCGACCGTTTGGATGCTCGTGACCAAACGCGAGAAACGCGCCTGCCGAAGCCGCGAGGAAGACGGGGTGGCCGCGGCGCCGGCGCGGATCGTCGACAAAGGGCTGGTCAGCGACCGGGTGGTGATCGACACGGTGATCTCCAAGTACAGCGACCATCTTCCGCTGTATCGTCAGAGCGTCATTCTGGAGCGGGAGACGGGAGTGGAGATCAGCCGGGCGACGCTGGATGGGTGGGTGATGCGGGTGGGGGAACTGCTGATCCCGGTAGCCGCCGCGATAGGCCGTGAATTGGTGGGCGGCAGTTACATCCAAGCCGATGAAACGCCGGTGGATGTGCAGATGCACGACGGCCGGGGCCAGAACCATCAAGCGTACTTATGGCAATACAGCCGGCCGGGGGGCAGTGCGGTGTTCGACTTCCGGTTGGGACGTGGACGTGAAGGTCCCAAGGGATTCCTGGGGAATTTCGAAGGGCTGCGGCAGACCGACGGCTACGCCGCTTACGAGAAAGTGGGCGGGCCGAAGCTGGTGCACGCTTGCTGTTGGACGCATTATCTGGACTCTTGCATTATCCAGAGTGATCGCCTGAAAGGTGCGTAGAACGCGGTGAATGGCTCGTGGGCGTCGTGATAATTCTCTTTGGTGACAGACGTCCAATATTGCATGAAGGATCCAGTGAGAGTAATCGACTGCCGCGAACGCGCGGTCGTTGAGTTGTGGCGCAAGGGTCATCTTTCACTCGGAACGATCGTCATCTACCTCCAGTGGGTTCGCCGGTTCCGTACATATTGCGACAAGCGAAAACTACAAGAAACCGAACAGCTGACTGCGGTTGGCGCGCGCCGATTCGCTAAGGCGTATGCTGGACCTCGCCTGAAAGGGCGACAAAGTTCCAAGGAAAGCCGCAACCTCGCCAGCAATGCGCTCCATGCGTGGGCTTGTGCGTTGGCGGCGCTGGATACGCCGTTGCCGCCGTGGCGCGATAAACATACGCCGACACTCCCACCGTTACTGGAGGAGTACTGCCATTATCGTCGAGCCCACAATGGGGTCTCGGAACGGACGCTGGTGCGCGATGTCGAGACCGCGCGTGGCTTCCTCGAGCAACTGCGCAGTGGAAGGACCACCATTGCGAGAGCGAGATCGACAGATGTGGATGCTTTTGTGCGGAAGCTTGCCACCCGCCTTTCGAGACGAACCGTCGCGGATACCGGCAGTTCGCTCCGAGGGTTTCTCCGATTTCTGCGGATTACTGGAAGATTGACGACCGACCTGGCCAACGAGGTCGTTGCACCGCGATATCGGATAGATGAACGGCCCCCACGCTGTTTGCCTTGGAGCGACGTGCAGAAGATCCTGCGTGCGATCTCTCGAACGGAAGCGCCGGGCAAGCGTGACTATGCGATCGTGTTGCTGTTGGCAACATATGGTCTGGGCGCAGCCGAAGTCCTTGGAATTCGATTGGAAGATGTGAACTGGCAAGGCGGAGTGCTGAGGGTCTGTCGGCCGAAGACCAATGTGTCGATCGAGCTTCCCCTGTTGCCGGCGGTTGCACAGGCAATGACTGCGTACCTGCGATGGGAACGGCCGCCTGCCAGATCCGTTCTGCATATGTTTGTCCGGGAAAACATGCCCTACGAGCCGCTAACCAGCGGCGCCATTCGCCACCGTATCCGGCACTATGCGCATCTGGCTCGCATCTCAACCAAAGTGATCGGGGCCCATGCTTTTCGTCACAGTCACGCGCGCAGGCAGATTGATTCCGGAGCCAATATTAAGATTGTGAGCGATATTCTCGGTCACCGCAGTTCGTCCTCCACCTCTGTCTATGTGCGGGTAGCGTTGGAGCGTCTTCGAGCGGTAGCTCTCCCGGTGCCACGATGATCAATATCTTCCAGGGCCCAACTGCGCGTGAGATGCATGCCTTTCTGCAGTTTAAGCGCAGCCTCGGTTATGGCTACATTCGTGCGGAGTTTACGTTGCGCGAGTTCGACCGTTTTCTGACTAACAATCGCCGCTTGAAACTTGATCGCGCCGCGATTGCTTGGCTGTCGAGCAAGCCGGGCCGAAAGCCCATCAGCGTTTCGGCCGATGCCGCGGTGCTGCGGCAGTTCTACCGATACCTGCGCCGATCATCCGAACCAGGGACTGTAGCTGAACCGATCTGGCCACACCTGCCTACCGAGTCCTCCTTTCTTCCGTATTCCCTTTCGGAGGAGGACGTTCTCCACCTCCTGGCACTCTGCGCTAACCTCAAGCGCCCGCCGTTCCGAGCCGCACTATACAGGGCGTTGATTCTGGTCCTGTACTGTACCGGGATTCGTTTTGGAGAAGCGCTGCGACTGCGAATGCGAGACGTGGATAATCGAGCCGCCGTTCTCTTTGTAGACACCTTCAAGGGACGATCCCGCTGGGTTCCGTTTCATCGTTCGCTATCACGCGAACTCGATCGATACCTCACCGCTCGTACGGAGTACGCGCCCTCGGAACTGGGCGCTCGTTTTTTCGTTGGCGCCAACCATAGCCGACTTCCCGTCGGAACTGCAAGTGATACGCTCCGAGGTCTGTTCAAACTGGCCGAGTTGAAACCTGAAAGGGGGCGAATCGGGCCGCGACCCTATGACCTGCGCCATGCCTTCGCCGGGCACCGTCTGAGCCGATGGTATGGGGAGGGCGTCGACCTCCAGGCCCGCCTACCCTGGCTCTCGGCGTATATGGGGCATGTCGATATCATTGGCACAGAGAGTTACCTCCACACCACGCCGGAGCTTCTGGACTTGGCTGGCAAGCGACTGCGGCGCCGATACAAAAACGCGACATCCGAGGACGATGGTGTATGAGCCGATCCAAGTCTGAGTCGTTGTTGGGACTGACCGAGAGCTTCTTCCGTAACTATTTACAACATACGCGTGGAGCAAGCGGACATACTGTGCGGGCCTACCGCGATGCACTGAAGCTCTTCTACCTGTTCGTGGCAGATCAGAAACGCAAGCCCGTCGCTGACCTCTCCCTGGACGATACCCAATCCGACGCCGTGCTCGCATTCTTAGATCATGTCGAATCGCGCCGAGGGAACTCCGCGGTTACCCGAAATTGCCGTCTTGCAGCGGTGCGCAGTTTTGTGCAACACCTCCTGCGACACGATGTAACGCGGGCTGGCCAGTACGGTCGTATTCTCGCGATTCGCAGCAAGAAAGCACTACGCCGAGCGGCCACCTATCTGGAACCTGAAGAGGCCCGCGCCGTGATCGCCACCGTTGATCCTCGGAGTCGTAATGGGGAACGCGATCACGCCCTGCTGCTGTTTCTCTACAACACGGGCGCGCGCGTGAGTGAGGCGCTGGCGTTACGCGCCTGTGACCTTCAATTGGAGAGACCACGGCAAGTGCGACTGCTGGGAAAAGGCCGAAAGGAACGGATCTGTCCCCTTTGGTCCGAAACCGCGTCAGCCCTACTCCGGATCATTCGCGCAAAAAACGGAGAGGACTTGCTGTTCAGGAACACCCGTGGGGCGCCGCTAACGCGTGATGGCGTTGCTTATCTGCTGCGCAAGTACGTCCGCTTCGCGGCACAAAAAGCTCCCGCGTTACGAAAGCGCAAAGTAACTCCACACGTCATGCGACACAGTTGTGCCGTCGCCCTTCTGCAGGCAGGGATCGATGTTTCGGTGATTCGAGATTACCTTGGCCACGCATCGGTGGCCACCACAAGCCGATACATTACGACCAATCTTCAGATGAAGCGCGACGTGCTGGAGGCATTCTGGAGGCGGGCGGGACTCAACCCCGCGGCGCCGCGAAAATGGCGGCCATCGCCGAAGTTGCTCGCGTTTCTCGAAAGCTTGTGACGCCTTATCTGGAGTGAGCGTCCCGCTCACCCCACTCCCGTCTCGGCCCGGGCGTCCATCTCGCATTCACTCTGGATAATGCAAGAGTCCAGATAATGCGTCTTATCTGGTGATCCGGATAAGGCGCATGCCCGTCGCAAGTTCTTCGAGGCGCATCAACTGAGTCCCGGCGAGAGTGTCGCTAAAGGCATTGTGCTGCTCATCGACCAACTATTTGGGGTCGATGCAGAGGCACGTGCGCAAAATTGCGACTGGGCTGCGCGCGATGCGCTTCGCCAACAGCAGTCCCGGCCGTTGCTGGACACGATCCAGAAAGCCATCGAAGCGGCACGGGGTCAGGCTTTGCCTTCCAGCAAGCTGGGCAACGCGATCGGGTATGCGCAGACGTTGTGGGCGAAGCGGGTGTGGCTCTCATGCTGGACAAATCTCCGAAAATCTGATAGAACAAGCTGTCGAAGGCTGTCCAAAACGAGGAGTGATGCGATGCCCAAGATGGTGATTGAAGTTCCGGATCAGTTTGTGGAAGTGGGAAAGGCGATGGCCGAACACCTGGCTATGCTGCAGCGAACTGTAGATCGGCTGGGTGGGGGGAAGGCGGTGGATTATGCAGCGGTGGAAGCGGCGATAGCGGAAGGGGCTTCCAGGACAGAATTGGCGGCCCACGGAGCAATCTTGAAGAGTCTAGACATCGATGTTCCGGCAGTGGTGATCGGCGGGGTTCGGTACACGCGAGTGGGACGGTGTGAGGGGGCCTATCACACGATGGTGGGTTCGGTATCGGTGGAGCGATCGTTGTACCGGCAATCGGGAGAGCGCGGTGGACAGCCTGGGGGCAGGGTGGTGGACGCGGTTAGCTTGCGCGCGGGAGTGGTGGGGGACGGGTGGTTGCCGCAGACCGCGCGGGCGATGAGCTTTGCCGTACAGCAAGGCACCTCGCGGGAAGCGGAGAAGACGGCGCAAGAGTTTAAACGGCTGCCATATTCACGAGCCAGCTTCGAGCGAGTGGCGCACGTGGTGGGCGCACTGGCGGTAGCGGATCACCAAGATATCGAGGACGCTTTGATCGATGCCCTGGAAGTGCCGGCGGAGGCATACTCGGTGAGTGTGTCGCTAGACCGGGTCAGTGTGCCGATGGAAGAACCGCGGCCGCGACCCGTAGGGCGGCCCCAAAAGGGAGCGGCTAAGAGGCCGGTGGAACGCAATTTCCGAATGGCCTATTGCGGCACGGTGACGCTGCATGACAAGACCGGAGTTGGCCGATATACGATCCGTTATGGATGCATGCCGGAGGGAGATATCGTGGGCTTACGCGACCGCATGGTGGCCGATGTGGCGACGCTACGGAGTAAGCGTCCAGACCTGAAAATTGAGCTGCTGTGCGACGGGGCCCCGGAGATGTGGAATCTGCTGGAGGACGGCTTCAGGCCCAAATTCGGAAACGACCTCGAGTGTTTTGTAGATTTCTATCACACGACGGAAAAGCTCAGCGCAGCAGCGCATGCGCCTGGAGGACTCGGCGGCTGCGGCCGGCGAACGGCTGGGAGGCTGGAAGCAAGCCCTACTCCACCGCAGCAGCGCAGCAGCCGACATTCTCAGGGAACTGGTCGTCTCCGGACGCGATGAAGGTGTAGGCACAGACCATCCGGTCCATGAAGCGATCACCTATCTACAAAACCATGGCTGCGAAACGGATCGCATGAATTATGCCCGTGCGCGCCGACTTGGATTGGCGCTCGGTACTGGCAATGTCGAGGCCACCTGTAAGAGTCTGTTTGAAATGCGGATGAAGCGCTGTGGGGCGCGCTGGAAGCCGGACACGGGCCAACACATCGTGCAGCTCCGAGCTTTTGCACTCAGTGACCGATGGGAGCCTGCTATCGAATTGACACTTCGTCCGCTACGGATGGCTGTTCGCGCGGCTTGAGGTCAATGTCCAGGATGAGAGCCACACCCGGCGAAGCTGACGCGTTTCCTGGATTACCCGGAGTTGGAACTCAGCAACAACCTGGCGGAAAACTCGATGCGTCCGGTAGCTCTGGGGCGGAAGAACTGGATCCACATCGGCAGTCCGCAGGCGGGCCCGAAGGTGGCGGCGATTCTGTCGATCGTCGAAACGTGTCGGAGGCTGAAGATTCCGGTCCGCCAAACCTGGCCGCTGTTCTGCCCGGGCTGGCCGATGTCAGTATCCAGCGCGTGGCCGAACTCACTCCCGCTGCTTGGTTTGGACGGAATCAGTAACCCCGGTCAACCAAGCTCCAGGCGGGTCGGTCTGACGCTTACAGTACTTCACAGCCATGGCCCGCAGCCGGAAAATTCCCCAGGTCGCGAGCCACCTTGCGGCCACTCTTCTCACCGCCTCCCCGCATTCACCGGCCGGCCGGGCACTTCAGAGCCATGGCCCGCAGCCGGAAAATCCCCCAGGGTCGAGCCACCTTGCGGTCACCGTTCTCACCGCCTCCCCGGATTCACCGGCCGGGCTACTTCACAGCCATGGCCCGCAACGGGAAGTCCGCCAGGTCGAGCCAGACGTTGCGGATGGTGTTCTGCACGAAAACGGCGCGCTCCGCGCGGAAGGAGCGGACGCCGCGGAATTCTTCCCAGCGGCGGCGGGCGAGGTCGAAGACTTCCGACACGCGCTCGTGGGGCACTTCCTGGGCCAGGGTGATGTGGGGATGGTAGGGGAACGGGTCCTGAAACGCCAGCGCTCCAGTATTCACCTCTTCATGCATCCGGCGCAGTTCGGCCGCTCCGGCGCCTACCCCCAGGTAGATCACCTCGGTGACACAGAAGATGTCGAGGGTGGTAAGTTCCACTTCGAAGGTCGGCCACGCCCGCGACAAGCCGCGCACTTGCTCGGAGGCCGTCTCCCAATCCACCGAAAGCGGACGGGGCGGCAGGACGCTAACGTGGGCGTGCGGGTTGTAGTGTGGCACCAGTTCCCGGCGCAAATCGTCGAGAAAGGCGCCCAGCGGCCCCGGTATATAAATAACCAGCGCGAAGACGTTCAGCCGTTCTTCGAGAGGGGCGGCGGCGGCGCGCCCGTTAGAGTCCACACCCATTTTCTATATGGTACTCGTTTTGTGACGTTGTGTACGCGGTCTAAACCTGGTTCCGGTTTGGGACAATTGGTACCTTAGTATGATGTCCATCGATATTGGGGAAAATCCGCTCCTTCAGATTCAATTTCAGATCCCGTTCGATCGGATCCATGCCTCCGACGTCCAACCGGCGGTCGACCGCCTGCTGGCGGATGCCCGCACGCGCATGGAGGCCATCGCCGCCGAACCAGCCGGACGCACCTTTGAAAATACCATGCATCCGCTGGATCGCATGACTCAGCCGCTCGATTACGCCATGGGCGTAGTGCGTCACCTGGAGGCGGTGGCCACCACCCCGGAACTCCGTTCGGCCTACAACGCGGTGCAGCCGCAGGTGAGCGCCTTCTATTCGGGAATTCCGCTGCACGCGGGGCTGTGGAGCGCCATCCGCACCTACGCGGCCACCCAGGAAGCCGCGGAGCTGCGCGGCGAGCGGCGGCGGTACCTGCACAAGACCATGGACACCTTCCGGCGGCATGGTGCGGAACTGAATGCCGAGGGCAAGAAGCGGCTGGAAGAGATCGACGTTGAGCTGACCCAGATCACCACGCGGTTCGCGCAGAACGTGCTGGATTCGACCAACGCCTTCGATCTGGTGATTACCGACGAAGCCAGCCTGGCGGGGTTGCCTGCCAGCGCGCTCGAGGCGGCCCGCGACAGCGCCGCGCGCAAGGGCAAAGAGGGCTGGCGGTTCACCCTGCAGGCGCCGGATTATTTCGCGCTGATGACCTATCTGGACGACCGCGGCATCCGGCGGCGCGTGTACGAAGCCAACAGCGTTCGCGCGACCGAAGGGGCCTGGGACAACCGTCCGCTGATCGTGCGGATTCTGGAGCTGCGGCGGGCCAAGGCGCGACTGTTGGGGTTCACCGATTTCGCCGATTTCGCACTCGAAGACCGCATGGCGCACCGCGGGGAGCGGGCCATGCAGTTTCTGGAGGACCTGCGCGCTAAAACCGAACAGCGCTTCCGCGAGGAGAACCGCGAGCTGGCCGAGTTCCGCCGTACTCTGGAAGGCCCGGCGGCGGGCGAAATGGAACCCTGGGACGTGGCCTATTACGCCGAGAAGCAGCGCGCCGCGCTCTATGATTTCGACGAAGAGGCGCTGCGGCCCTATTTTCCGGCCGAGCGCGTAACAGCCGGGTTGTTTGAACTGGCGCGGCGGTTGTATGGCATTCGCGTGGAGGAGCGCGGCGGGGTGCCGGTGTGGGATCCGGCCGTGCGGTATTACGACATCCACGACGAAGACGGCGTTCTGCTGGGCGGGTTTTACGCCGACTGGTTTCCGCGGGAGAACAAGCGCGGCGGCGGATGGATGGATGCGTTTGTCACCGGCGGCCCCACCAGGCATGGCTGGGAGCCGCACCTGGGCCTGATTTGCGGCAATCTGACACCGCCCGCGGGCGGGAAGCCAGCGCTGCTGACTCACCGCGAGGTGGAGACCATTTTCCACGAGTTCGGTCACCTGCTGCACCACCTGCTGAGCCGCGTCGAGATCCGCACGCTGGCGGGGACCAATGTGGCCTGGGACTTCGTGGAGCTGCCTTCGCAGATCATGGAAAACTGGTGCTGGGAGCGGCAGGCCCTGGACCTGTTTGCGCGGCATTGGGAAACCGGCGCGGCGATTCCCGACGCGCTGTTCGGCAAAATGAAGCGGGCGCGCACGTTCCGGGCAGCTAACGCGCAGATGCGGCAGCTCGGTTTCGCGTTTATCGACCTGCTGCTGCACATGCGCTATGACCCGCAGCGGGATGGCGAACCAGTGGCCTACACCCGGCGGGTGTTGGAGGATTTTACCCCCGCGCCGCTGCCGCCCAACCACGCCATGATCGCGGCGTTCAGCCATCTGTTCGCTGCCCCGGTGGGCTACGGAGCCGGCTACTACTCATACAAGTGGGCCGAAGTGCTGGACGCGGATGCCTTCACCCGCTTCCGCGCGGAAGGGATCTTTAGCCGCGAAGTGGGGCGCGAGTTTCGCGAAAAAATTCTAGCCAAGGGGGACAGCGAAGATCCGGCCGAGCTGTACCGGCGCTTCATGGGGCGGGAACCGGATCCTCGGGCGTTGTTGGAGCGGTCGGGGCTGGCGTAGGACGGCTGGCGGCCAAGGTTTCCTCGATCCGGTCGAGGAGGCGGCGCAGAACCACCGGTTTGGCCTCGAAGGCCTGACAGCCGGAGGCCAGCGCCTCAGCCACATCTTCGGGCGAGGCGTGCGCACTGACCACAATGATGGGGATGCGGAAGGTGCGCGGGTCGTTTTTGAGGGCGCGCATGGCGGCGTAGCCATCCATCACCGGCATATCGAGATCCATCAGGATGAGATCGGGATGGTCGCGGCGGACTGCCGCTAAGGCTTCGCGCCCGTTGGCGGCCGTGATCACTTCAAACCCCTGCCGCTGCAAACGCCGCATGAGCATGTCGCGGCTGAATTCATTGTCTTCGGCCAAAAGCAGTTTGATCATGGTTTTTCAGGCGGTCGCGTCTCCTTCCGGTGGGGATGAGGCGGGCAACCGCATGGTAAACCGCGATCCTTTGCCGGGCTGGCTTTCGAGTGAGATGTCGCCGCCCAGAAGGCGGCAGATTCTACGGCTGATGGCCAGGCCAAGCCCGGTCCCGCCGTGCGGGCGGGTAGCCGAGTCGTCCACCTGGGTAAAGGGTTGGAAGATGCGCGCCTGGTCTTCGGGGGCGATCCCGATGCCGGTATCCTCGACCGCCACGGCGATCCAATCGCGCCCGTCCCGGGTCTCGCGCGCGACTTCGATGGTGATGCTGCCATGGTGCGTAAAACGGCAGGCATTGGCCACCAGGTTGGTGAGGCTCTGGCGAAAGCGCCGCAGATCGGTGTGCATGGCGGCGCCGCCGGCGCAACCGCGGAAAGTGAGGTGGTTGTGGTTGTCGGCCGCGAGAGGGCCGACCGTAGCCATCACGTCATCCACTACATCGGCGACATCGAACGATTGCGGATCGAGCCGGATATTGCCGGACTCCGTCTTGGAATACTCCAGAACGTGGTTGACGAGGTCGAGGAGGATAGTGCCGGAACGTTCAATGCGCGAAAGATCCTGCGAGAGGCCCTGGATCGAACGCTCCTGGCAAACCTCCTGGAGCAACTGGCTGTAGCCGATGATGGCATTGAGCGGAGTGCGCAGTTCATGGCCCATGGTGGCCAGGAAGCGGCTTTTGGCGGCATCCGCGGCTTCGGCGGCCTGTTTGGAAACCAGCGTCGCGCCAAGCCGTTCGACCATGACGTTGAAGGATTCGGTTAAACTTCCGACCTCACCGCTCTCCACCACCGGAGCCCGGGCGGCCAGGTCCCCCTCGGCCACCCGGCGGGTAAATTCGGTGAGCGTCAGCAGCGGCTGGAGCAGGTTGCGCAAACGGTATACGCCGAGGATCGAGGAGACCAGCAGGCCGCCGGCATCGAGCGCGGTGATGGTCCAAATGGCGCGCCAGAGCGCGGCCCGCTCCGGGCCGGTGGACAAGCCCACGCGAAGCCCAGCGCCAGCGGTCAACGGCCGAACGGTCTCCCGGCAGTCTGTCTGGCAGGCGTCCGGCGAGCGTGCTACCCGCAGAACGATCCCGGTGCCCTGGCGGAATTCGACCAACCTGACCCCTGGGATAACCAGCGCTTTGCGGGCGATGCCTTCCAGTTCCTGCCTGTGGCCGGCCTCCAAGAAGGGCTGGCTTTGGGCGGCCAGGAAAGCCGCCACATTCGCCCCTTCCGCAGCGGCCTGCCGGTCTAGCTCACGGTGCAACACCCACAGCAACACCACAGAAAGAGCCAGCACGCTGAGCACCCGGATTGCGAGGTTGATCGCCAGGATGCGCGCGAACAGGCTCTGGCGAAAGGCCCGCATCATTGCCCGTCCTCGGCGCCCTCAACCGGCACTACGTAGATGATTGTGTGAATCCCCATAAGGCTGCCGGCTGAAGCCGCGAAACGGAACCGTTCCTCCCACGGGCGGTTTCTCCGACGCTAAAAGTGTCTTATCGGCAGGAGGGGTGGGAAACAATAGGGTGCTATGACGGGCTTTCCTGCCGGACCGTGACGCCCCGCCAAAGCCGCCTGGTTTCTATGGAATTCGGTAAGCCGACAGCCGGATGGCGGCAATCTCCACTGTCCGCACAGCAAAACCGGCCGGCGGATGGGTCTCCAGCACGATTTCAATCGGCAGCGGCGGCGCGTTCAAATCGGCGGAGAGAGGATTCGCCCACAAACTTAGGCCGCCGGCGGTGGGGTATGGCCCATCGGTCCAGGCTCCTGCCGGGTCGGCCAACAGGTCGCGGGCCATCGATTCACCCGTCGATTGCGACCGGACCCGCAGGGTGGCGCGCGCAAGACTCCAGAATGGCGTAGAGCAAACGACGGACAGAGTAGCGTCGGCCCCGCTAGTCAAACACACGGCGTCGCCCGCGATGTCCGCGCCGCCCAGATTCAGGCCGGTAGAGGTGGAGTCGCCAGGCAGGATGAGGGCAAAACTGGCGCGCAGGCGGACGGCGTTGGATTGGACGCCGCGGTAGAACTCCGGGGCCACGGCGAGACGCAGCCAATAAGGTCCGTCGGAGGTGAGCACGGCGCGAGGAGAGCCGTCCGCACCGTAAAGTAAAGGTTCGCCCGCGATACCCCATCCGGAATCCCAGTGCTGCCCGGAAGGCGAATCGACTACGGTCCGGACGCCTTCCACGCGGACGCCCTGGTCGGCGGAGAAACCCGAGACCTCGAAGGGGATTTCGAGGCCCACCGCGGGGGGATCGGGCCTCACGGCGGCGGCTGGAGCGGGGACGCGGCCCGGTGCGAAATCAATCCGAACCATCCTGCCGGGGGCGCGGGCGAGCGCACTCTGCAGGGCAAAGCCGTCATGCCAGGGCAGAAACTGCACAAGTCCCATGGCTAGTGCGGCGCTTCCCAGCACCCAGCGGGAGGTCTCCGTCTGGCGCCGGACGAATTGCAACCAGAGGACCACCGTGGCGGCGGCCAGGGAAACGGTCGCAGTGGCGGAAAGCCGTATCCACTCCCAGCCGAGCCACCGGTCGGCGGCGGGTGCCAACAATTGCGGAATCCGCGACAGCCCGAAATACAGCAGGGCGCCGGCGGCGAACGCCGAAAGGGACTCGGTAACCGCTGCCAGGGCGGCGGCGGGCAACATCACGCTCGCGGTGAAAAAGACCTGCCGCCAGACTAGCAGCGCGAGGTGGTCGAAGGGCGACAGGCCGTTGGCCGCCAAGACGCAGGCCTGCGCCACCAGAACCGGCAAATTGACGCAGGCCCCCAGCCACAGCAACTTGGCCGCCAGAAGGCAGCGCCCGGAGAAAGGCCGCGTCACCCAATACGGACAATCGCCCGCCGGGCCCTCGGCGTGAATCACCTTGGCGGCCATGAAGGCGCAGGCAAGCAGAAAGGGAATCTCCACTTCGGCCGATCCAGGCAAGAGGCCGGAGTGGTCCGCCGGCAGCCCGGCATCCCACCAGCAAAGCGCCGCCAGAAGCGCAACAAAGCCGGCCGCGAGGGACCGCCACTGCACCAGATCCTTTCGAAAAATCCGCAGGATTCCAGACATGGCGTTCACGGCTGGTGCCAGGCCCCGGCCAGCGCGGAGACGATATCGCTCACGGGCATGGGATTGGCCGCCAACGAGCGCCATTCGCCGCAGCGGCGGCGCGCCTCGGCGGGCGTTTCCTGCTCGTGGAAGCGAGTGTCGACAAAGCGGATGGTAGCCGGCCCGCACCGCGGCGCGAGCCATGCCGGCGGCCAGTCGCCGGAGAGCGGCGGGGCGGTCTCGAAGGTGAGCACGATCTCGCGGCATCGCGCGCGAAGGGCGGCCACTTCTTCCGAAAGCCGCAGGTGGCCGCCCTCCAGGCAGCCGATGTGGGTGGCGAAGGTTTCGGCATCGGCGGCGTCCTCGGCGGCAATCACGATGGTGGCACCCCCGGCGTGCTCCCGCAGCGCCTGCAGCAATTGGTCGCGCGAGATCGGGTCCACGCCGCGAAACGGTTCGTCGAGCAGAATCAGACTGGGGCGGTAGGCCAGCGTCGAAACCAATGCGGCTTTCCGGCGGGTGGCGAGGGAGAGAACCGCCAGCGACCGGTCGAGCGGCAGTTGAAACTGGCGGACCAGGGCGGCTTCAATGGCGGCATCCCAGGCTGGATAGAAGCCTCTCAGGAAACCGAGGAAATGGCCTATCGTCAGGTGCGGCAGTTCCTGCGCCGCCGCGAGATAGCCGATTTGGGTGAAGTCGCGAGACGTAAGCCGGCGCGAATCGGCACCGAGGATTTCGGCCCGGCCGACGGTGGGCGTAAGGAGGTTCAGCAGCAGCTTGAGGCAGGTGCTCTTCCCCGCCCCCGGCGGCCCCAGCAGCGCGTAAATGGCGCCTTCGGGCACCTCCAGATCCAGAGATTGCAGAGCGGCCCCACGGCGGAAACGCCTGCCCAGACCATATGCCCGGATGGCACAACTCATCGGGCGCGTGCCGGCAACTGCCCCGGACACGCAGCGTCAAGCGCAACACCGGCGCGGAGAGCCGCCTGGAAAGCAATCACAGGCGTAGTATTGCTGGCGGTACAGAACGAAGTCAAGTGAGCAGCAACACCACGCGGTCGTGAGACCCGGGATGGCATGGCAAGCGGAACATCGCGATACTCTTCCGCCTTGTCCTGCATCGTGGTGCGGTACGCTGGAAGTTTGACCGTGCTGCTATGAAACTGCGTGAAATTGCGGCCGCTCTGGGTTGCCGCCTGGAAGGCGATGGCGAACAGGAGATCGCCGGCGTGGCCGGCATGGAGCACGCCGTTCCGGGACAGCTCACCTTTCTGGCCAACCCCAAGTACGCCCACAAGGTGAAGCACACCCAGGCCAGTGCGATCCTGGTTTCGGAGACGGTTACCGGACTGCCTATCGCCTGCCTGATCTCGGACAACCCCTATCTGGATTTCGCGCGCGCGCTGGCCTTGTTCTACCAACCGCCGCGGCCGGCCCCGGGAGTACATCCGCTGGCGTTTATCGGGCCCGACGCCGTGGTGGGGGAGAACTGCTCCATTGGCCCCTTCGCGGTCGTCGGCCCGCGGGCCCGCCTGGGACGAAACGCCGTGCTGCACCCTCACGTGGTGATCTACGAAGGCGTCGAGATCGGCGACGATTTCCTGGCCCATTCGCACGCCGCGGTGCGCGAGTTCTGCCGCATCGGAAACCGCGTAATTTTGCAGAACGGAGTGGTGGTAGGCGGCGACGGCTTCGGCTTCGCCAAGCGCGCCGACGGTACGCATTTCAAAATTGTGCAATCGGGCGTCACGGTGATCGAAGATGACGTGGAAATCCAAAGCCTGACCTCGGTGGACCGCGCCACGGTAGGCGAAAGCCGCGTCCGCCGGGGCGCCAAGATCGATAGCCTGGTGCAGGTGGGGCACGCCTGCGTGGTGGGCGAGGACAACATCATTTGCGCACAAACCGGCCTGGCGGGAAGCACGGTTCTGGAACGTGACGTGCTTCTTGCAGGCCAGGTGGGTTCGTCCGGGCACCTCACCGTGCACCAAGGCGCGGTGGTTTACGCACAGAGTGGAATTGGCGGCGATGTGGCGGCGCATGCCCGGATCTCCGGGTCTCCGGCATTCGCCGCAAACGAATGGCTGCGAGCGGTCACGGCGTTTCCCAAGCTGCCGGAACTGTTGAAGCACCTGCGGGAATTGAAGAAACGAGTCGATGAGTTAGAACAGCATGGCAGAAACGACACCACCACCGCATAGCGACCGCCGTCCGGCCGCGTATCTGAATCAGGAATTCCTGAACAGTCCGGACGCGCGCGCGTTGCGGATCCTGGCCGAATTCCTGGAACCGCTGGCGCATTTCCGGCGCGAGAAAATCCGCGATACCGTAGTGTTTTTCGGTTCGGCGCGGCTGCGCGAGGAAGGCCCGCTCGCGGAATATTACACCGATGCCCGTACGCTCGCGCGCCTGCTGACGGAGTGGTCGGAGCAGTTCGTCAACGGGACGTACCGGTTCGTGGTGTGCTCGGGAGGGGGGCCGGGAATTATGGAAGCGGCCAACCGCGGGGCGCACGACGCGCGCGGTAAAACTATCGGGCTGAACATCGGGCTACCCTTCGAGCAGTTCCCGAATCCTTACATTACGCCCGAGCTGAGCTTCGAGTTCCACTACTTTTTCATGCGCAAATTCTGGTTTGCGTACCTGGCCAAGGCCATGGTGGTGTTTCCGGGCGGCTTTGGAACGCTGGACGAGATGATGGAACTGCTGACCCTCTCGCAGACCCAGAAGCTGGCCAAGAAGATCACCATTCTGCTGTACGGCTCCAAATATTGGAAGGAGATTCTGAATTTCGACGCGCTGGTGCGGCATGGCATGATCTCGCCCGACGATCTGAAGCTCTTCCGGTACGTGGACGATCCCCAGACCGCCTTCGAACTGTTGAAAGCGGATTTGACCGTGTATGCCCAACAGCCGGAATCCGCCGAGATGCCGGCCATCGCCAAATCGCGGAATCCGCTCAAGCCGTCGGGAGCCTGACGGGCGCCGGCCGCCGCCGGTTGACATTGCCGGCTAGGCGGATTTGGAGAAGCCCACTACCGCCGCGCTGACCGGGCCTTCGCCCACCGGGATCAGCGTAAAAAGCGGCGTGGGCCGGTAACGGCGAGAGGGATCAGGGTCCGTCAGAGCGTAGATCCGCAGCACCGCCATATCGCCGGAAGTGCCGTTGAGCACCAGGGCGTACTGCTGGTCGGGTGTGATGACGATGTCGCAGGGATTCTGTCCTACCTGCACTACCGCTACCAGTTTCTTGCCCAGGTTATCGAAATCCAGCACTGTGACGCTGCTGGTCTCGGGATTGGCCACCATCAGAAGGGCCGGGTTGTCGGTGGTCTGCATGGCGCCCGGAGCGCGCCCCGCCAGCATGGTTTCGGCGACTTCGGTGCGAAACGGGTAGACGATGGCCACCGCGTCCACGCCTTCCCCGCTGACAAAAAGCTGCCCCTGATCGTGGTTGAAGCAGAAGTGCCGCGGCGACATCGGAAGGGGCAGGCGGACCACCGGCTTGAGTGTGGGCACATCGAAGATGCTGACGTTGCGGGCGGCAGCGCTGCCGGCGATCAACTGGCGACCATCAGCGCGGAAGCGCAGGAGTGAAGGCTCGACGCCGGCGGCGGCCTGGTTCTGGATCGAACCGGCGCCCAGGGAAACCAGTAGCAGCACGCTGTCCTTGCGGCTGGCCACCGCGGCCATCGGCAGCGACGCCTGGGGGTCGCCCTTAACGGGCCGGTTGAGATCGAACGAATCGGGCGGCGAGGGTAGACGGATGGGGCGGCGCGGCTGGAACGATGCGAAAGGCACTTCCACCAGCGACGCGGGGTCGCTGTAAAGCACCCACAGCGAGTCCCTGGCCGCCGAGACTTGCATGCCGGCCGCGGTATTGCCGGCGCGGGCGCGCCGCTTGACGGCCAGTGAGACGGCGTCGATTTCGTAAACCGTCCCGGTTCCCGAGGCCAGCACGTAGACCCTGGCCGCCGTGGGATGCGGCAGCACCAGCGACGGCGCCGCATCCAGCGGAATCTGGCGGCGCACCCGAAAGCGGGTCAGATCGACCACGGCCACGGAGCGGCTCCCGGAATTGGCCACGAAACAGTATCCCCGGTAGCCCGTAGCTTTGGGGCGTCCGCAGGCGGTGGTGAGGCCGGCGGCGGCCAGCAGCGCGCGGCGCGAAATGAGCGGAGCGGTCACTGTTTTATTGTACGTCGAGGTCTGAAATGGGCGAGGAGGACGGCTGCGGGGCATGATATCCTCAGAGGAGGCTTCCGCGTTTTCGATTCCGAAACCGCCGCCGCAGCTTTTCCGAACCGGAGAGATGGCCGAGTGGTTGAAGGCGCACGCTTGGAAAGCGTGTATAGGGGAAACTCTATCGAGGGTTCGAATCCCTCTCTCTCCGCCATTAAATCATTTATAAAGCCAAGCACCCGAGGAAAGAAGTTCGATGATTGCTGAGTGTACGCCCGCCACACCATCACCGACACAGACCGGCAAATTGTTTAATGAATTCACTGGAGCACTCCCCCCCCACATCACCACGAAGACCGCCGCGGATACCTGCGTGAACCAGCGGTACCTTCCGTGATTGAAGAGCACCATCGTGGCGGCAAGGTGTCGGCCATTGACAGAGGCGTGAGGGTAAGAGCCGCCACTCAGAAATACATAACGGATCAGAGACGTCTCTTCCCCGTTTTGGCGCCAGTCAAGACATCAGACATCGTGCGGCGCACCCATGAACGGCTCAACCTTGATCTCAATAGTCGCGACCACGAGATCATCGCTCCGCGGCATGCGCGCCGGGACCGGCGCCCGCGGCGTGCGACGCTTCCCGCCGCGGAATTCGTCGCAGGCACGCGCACCGCGCCCATATGCGTTCCGTGGGCGATGAAGGCCGCAGGCTGGCCCGCGACACTCGCCACATACCGCCGCTCGAATCGTCGCCGGGCGCCACGGGAATTGGCCCCGGCCGGCCATCCGCGGCGTGCACACTTTTCGCCGCGGCATTCTGCGGCGGGTGCGGCGCGCCCTCCGATGCGAACTTCCAATGCGGCCTCACGCCGCGCCCGGAGATGTTGAGCTACTGCGACCCAACGCGCTTCAGCATGACTTCGCCGTTATGCGTTGTGAGATGAATCAGCGAACCGCCGGAGCCGATATTCGTGTCCACCAGCCCAGTTCTCAACTCGCCGGTCACCGTAATAGGGAAATCCGACTGGACGCGTCCCCTTTCCGTTTCTGCCTGGACGTGCGCGGAATAACCCGCCGGCATCGCCACGACAATGCCGCCGTTGTGCGTACTGACCTCCAATTGCCGTCCTTCCCAAAGCGAACCCATCAGCTCCACCTGAATTTCGCCATTATGAGTCTCGCCGCCCACATCTCCCGCCACGCGCTTCAGAGACACAGCTCCGTTGTGAGCGTCGAAGCGGATTTGGCCGCGCACGTCAGAGATCGCGACTTCGCCATTGTGCGTCGTGATACTCAGATCGGTGGCCTGCGGAACGAATATTTCGTAACTGACGCTCCACCAGGCATTGTCAAGGGAATCCGGCCCCATGGAGCGCACCTGTCCACCGACGCCATCGATCGAGACCTGGCTCGCCAGTTGATCGGCGGCGGCTTGCGACTCGGCCGCCGATTCGACGCGCGCGCGAACCAGGACATCGCTCCCCAGCCAGCCTATGATCGTCGCGGATCCGTTATGGCCCTCTACGCTGAGGTGCCCGATGGAGGGCAGAGTCTGCTCGCGGATATCGCAATGCTGCGCACGGTCCCCACCGTAGGTGCGGTTGTTGCAAGTCATTTGTTTTTCGGTGTTGTTCTGCATCTGAGCAAATAGCGGAATAGCCCCTGTGGAAACGCACAGACCTATGTAGGCCACGGTGGCAAGTGCCGATCTCATGGAATTCTCCTTTGCGGAATCCGCCGTCCTTTGCGGAACCCGCCGTCAGCTTTCATTACTGGCGGATGCAGAAAAGGTTACATGGAAAGATTAGGACAACGACGCGGCCCGTCTCAGAGCGGCGGACGCTACTGGTCGCGCTGCGCCTTCCAGGGTCGATCCGCGAAGCGCGCCATGCCGGCTTATATATCCGGCCGCCAAGGCCGCCATCAGCAGGATGGCCGGCGCGAGAGAGACGGCCAGAGGAGTCCTTGGCCTTTATTCCGAACAGGAACGACTCCACTACAGGCGCGCTGGCCCATGCAGCGGGCACGCCGATTGCCAACCCGATAAGGGTCATGGACAGCACCTGCTGCATCGTCATCCACAAGAACCTGCCCCGTTGCGCCCCCAGGGCCATTCGCAGCCCCAGTTCGTTTGTCCGGCGCCACGGCGTAGGTCATCGTCCCGTAGAGCCATAGGCGGGCGCTGAGTACCTGCAAGCACCGCAAACGTCGTACACAACGCCACGAAGGTGCGTTCCTGGCTGATTCGTCCGGTCGATTACGACGGACTGCGTGGTCGGGCCCACAGTTAGGCTGGTGCCCGGGGCGGGAATCGAACCCGCACTCCCGTTGCCGGGAAACGGATTTTAAGTCCGTTGCGTCTGCCTGTTTCGCCACCCGGGCCGATTGATTCTATTGTACTTACGTAACGTCTTCAGAATCCCCGGATGTGACTTTGGGTGATTCCTGGGGGACCTCGGGCGAGGGGTGAACCTGCCGTTGCGATACCGTAACCGTGCGATGGCCCATGAGTTTCATGATAGTAAATGCGTCGGCTCTTGTCGCGCCCATCGTGTGCCGTAGGTTGCCGGAAGGAATGCTCTATGCAATCGGCCGGCACTTCGGCTTGTAGAGTGCCGTATTTTCCAGTTTCCCTTTGCCACGCAATGCTGGGCACCATATCATCTCCCCACGGAACAATGAACGCAGCTCCTCGATCGACCTCGACAGAATCGATGGGAACACCTGGAGTCAAGATTCGGTCTCGGTCAAAGGGCTGCGTCGAGCAGGCGAGAAAATGCCTGGCGATGTTAAGGACGTTCGCGACTGCTGGACTATTCTCTCCGCTTGCGACCTGATTGATTCTCGCTGGGCCGTTGGAGCAGAGCGCGCAACAAGACTAACAAGACCAACCGGTACGCCGATCACTAAGCCGAGATAGGATGCTTTGGCTGGAGCTGACCACCTGCGCCTA
>CAWDOH010000042.1:0-80907 GCA_963803725.1 Bryobacterales bacterium
GAACACCCTAAAACCGGCCATACGTGATCACTTCAAAACCGGCCAACGGATCACAGCCAGGACATGAGACTGTTGTACCCCTTTGTGGTCAGTTTGAGCAAGTTATTTTCTTCCTCGGCCGGACATGCAACGCTCGCTCCCGACCAACGGGAGGGCCTACGCTGCCAGTAGTTTGGGTTCATGTTTTTCCTTCTTAGGAAGGTTTTTTGTTTTTTGGTTTTGATTTGTTTGGTGTGGCGAAGAACCGCTAGGTTCATTCGGTGACCCCGCCGCTGATGGCCGTCTTGGTGCGCCAACTCCGTGGGCCACACTTCAGCACGTGCCCGTGGTGCAGGATGCGGTCCAGCAGTGCGGTGACCGCGGCTACATCGCCTAACAGCTTTCCCCAGTCTTCCACCGGGCGGTTGGAGGTGAGCAATGTACTGGCGCGTTCGTAACGGCGCATAATAATCTCCAGCAGATCTTCGGCCGCCGTGAGCGGCAATTTACGCATGCCGAAATCATCGATGATCAACAACGACACCGCGGCCAAAGACTCCATGAACTCCTTGCGGGTGCCCTCCGCCACAGCTTCGGCCAGGTCCTCCAGCAGCACATGCGTTTCGCGGTAGATCACGCGGTAACCCTGTTGGATGGCGGCTTGTCCGATAGCCTGGGCCAAGTGGCTTTTCCCGGTACCACCGGGGCCGAGAAACAAAGCGTCTTCCCGCTTGCCGATGAAGGTGCTGGTGGCCAGGTCGAAGACCAGGCTGCGGTTCATCTTCGGATTGAAGGTGAAATCGAAGTTGTCCAGCGACTTCTGCGGATCACGGAAAGCCGCCCGTTTGCGACGGCGTTCCAGCAGCCGGTCGCTGCGCCGGGTGAGCTCGTCGCTAACCAAGCTGGCGATTAGATCGATAGGTGCCATGGATTCGGACTGCGCCTGGCGGAGGCGGGTTTCCAGCACCGTGGCCATGCCGCCGAGCCGGAGTTGCCGTAAGGAACTTTCTAATTCGATGAGGTTCATGTCTCACTCTCCTGCTGAGTTTTGCTTTCGATAAAGTCGCGGTATAGCGTGAGCTGCCGGATCAGTGGATCGACTTGCCGTAGGGTCAAGGGCAGTTGCGGCCGACGCTCCAGATAGCGCCGCACAAAATGGTAGTCGTACACGCTGACTTCCAGCGCAGCGGTGCAAGCGTCTTCCAGCGTGGCGGCGCCGTGTTTCTTGGCCAGCGAGAGCACACCCAGAATGCGGCGGATGGCAGTTTCACCGTCTTTATGGTGCATCCCCCGGCAAAGCGCACCGACCTGCGATCCGAGTTGGTCGGCGCGGGCCAGCAACTGCAGGGTCCCCAAGGGTGTCTGCTTAGGGCGATCCTGGTCCTGGATTCGATGCCGGCCGCGCGCCTGGCGCAGGTGCTCACGCAATAACTGGCCGGTGTCCCGGCTCAGGATGCGGACCTGATGAGCATCCCATTGCACCTGCACACGGCGGCCGATCCAGCCTGGGGGCGCGCCGTAGTAAGCCGCCTCGATCTCCACGCAGCCATCCAGGTGAACTGTGCGCTCGCCATATTGGTAGTAGCGGAACGGCTCCACCGGCAAGGGTTGCAAAGCCGGCCGCTCCTCTGCAAACATGGCGCCGACCTGCCGCTTGGTGGTGCCGTGAATACGCGTATCCGCCCAACGCGTTTCCCAGTGATCCAGATAAGTTTGGGCTTCCTCCAGACTCTCGAAACGCAAGCCTTTGAGTGGCGTGTTTTTAGCATGCCCTACGCTTCGCTCCACTTTCCCCTTGCGATCCGGATCGGCCACGCGACACGGCAGCGGAACTATCTGGTAGTGCTGCAGCACGTCACGGTACAGGGGATTGATGGTGGGATCGTAGATGTCAGGTGCGAGCACACCCTCGCGCAGATTATCCATAACGATGACCCGGGTCACGCCACCCAGCCGGCGGAAGGCCTTCTCGTGTAACTCCGCCCAGATCTGCGAACTGGAACGGAACGTCAGCAGGCGCACACACTTGCGGCTGTAACCCAGCGTGAGCACGAATAGCCGCGTGCGCCGATACTTGCTGGTGGCCGCATCGCGCACCATGGGGCCCGTGCCGTAATCGACCTGCAGTTCCTCGCCCGGAGCGGTCTCGATCACCACCCTGGCCTCGGGCGAGGGTCTGGGTTGCAGCTTGCGGATAAACCGACGGACGCTCTGGTATCCGGCGGTGAAGCCGCACGTATCGATCAGGTCCTGCCAGATCGCCATGGCGTTGCGGCCGCGGGATAGCCCGACTTCGATCACGTCACGGTATGCCGTGGAGGCGCTGGCCGAGGGGCTGTGCCCCGGCCGTGGTTCCGGCGGCTTGGCCGCGGGCGCCAATGCGGCGTCCGAGTCGGTGATCACCTCGTTGGCCGGTTTTGCCAAAGCCAACCCTGGCGCAGGCTCGTGGGACGATTTCGCGCCGGTCGAGTCGGTGATCACTTCGTTGGCCGGTTTTGCCGGTGACGGTCTACCCCAGGCGCCGGGTGGCCGCACGGAGATGCCGGCGGACCTTAGATAAACGCCGGCCGTTTCGCGCCGGACCCCGGTACTCTGCTGGATTCGCCGCAGCGACCAGCCCAACCGCCCCAGGGCGATGACTTGTTGTTTCTTTTCTTCGTTCAAGACGTTACTCACATCGACCGAGGGTAGCGCCCTCGCATCGTAGTTAACGTCCTGGACTGTAATCTATCGTTGGCCGGTTTTCAGGTGATCATCTATGGCCGGTTTTGGGTGTTCACCAAGGCTCCTTGACGCTCATATCCGCCGCACCCAGCGGGATCCACAGTAAACTGAGCATGAGCAGGGTTCGCATATCGGTTCACCTCCAAGATCCTGAAAACCGTCCCCCACCCGTAAGCCCCGCCCCCGGCTGTCGTCCCATAGAGGTTGCCATCGGTGCCCTGGACGAGCGCCCCTGGGGGCTTTCGCCATCCGTCGCATCGTGGCTGAGCAGTGTGGTGAAAGTTTGTACGGGCGCTGCAATGGCCATTCCAGCGCACAGCACAAGAATCGAGGCCCACTTCCCCGAGTTCGGTTTGCCACAAAACGCGTTGATGATTCGTTTCATATTGATGTTCTCCTTTTGTATATCCAGAACTGCTTCTGGCGGTCTGTACGGCCAAGTTTTGCCGGCGGGCGTGGTTCCTGCCGGCGCCAAAGTTTGCGGTGTCGCGGCCTGCGTCGCAATTGTGCCGGCGTGTCGTTGCGACGAATACGCCGATCATGGCACACGGCGCAGGGCGCGCCGGCATGGTCATTGCGAGAACGCAGATTTTCCGGCACCCCCAATCGTGGGTGCCCTTTCGTGCCCTTGGGGGTCGGGTTGTTCAGGTAGCGTCACGACACCACCTGCGTAGGTGGTGACACAGATTCGGAACTACGCCAAACTCCTTGATGGATAGTCGTTCGACTATATCCGAACGGAAACGAAAACAATGAGACAAACGATCAGTATTAAACTGTTGGCGGCGGCGGGGCTTTTGATCCCTGGTGCGTTCGGCGCCGACCTTATTAAGAATGGTAGCTTCGAAAAACCACTTGTGCCCTCCGGAGCTTACGCGGACTTCGCTACGGGCAGCACCGCTTTGACAGACTGGCAAGTGGTTGGAGCGGCAGGCGATGTGAGCATCATCAGCACCACCCATCTGGAGAATGGCTATACCTGGCCAGCGGCGGTTGGGCAGCAATGGCTGGACCTGACCGGAGACGGAAGCAATAGCCCGACGGGAGTCCAGCAGACCGTGGCTACAACCGCCGGTACGGCGTACACGCTAACGTTTTACGTAGGTAATGCCTATGGCGGTCCGTTCCTCATCTCCAGCACTCTGAACGTCTTCGTGAACGGCACCCAGACCTTCGCGGTCACTAGCTTTGCCGGGGAGGGAATGACCTCGGTAGTCTGGCAGAAGTACACCACTACTATCGTGGCGACTTCCGCGGAGACGACCATCGCCTTTATGAACGGCGACGGACCCGACGACACAGAATCGGAACGGGCGAAACATTTATGTCCGCCCAAGAGGCGAACACAATCTGAGCTTGATTGACGACCTCACAGCCGCATCGATTGAGCGTATGAAAGCAGACGGATTTCATCCGGCGTTGGTGGTCGAAACGTCGCCAGGGAACTTCCAGGCGTGGCTCAAACACTCGCGGCGTCTTTCGAAGGAATTGGGTACGGCCGCTGCCCGAACATTGGCTCAGAAATACGGCGGGGATCTTGGCGCTTCCGACTGGCGGCATTTCGGCCGTCTGGCCGGATTCACCAACCGGAAGGAAAAATATAAGGCTGACGGCCTCTTCCCCTTCGTCATGCTGCGCCAGGCGAACGGGTTACCCTATCCAGAAGCAGACCGATTCATCGCCCAGATTGAGCAGCAACTTGACCATGATCGCCAAGAACGCGAACGTCGCCGTACGGCAGTGGCGCGCGACGGAACTGCGGGCGTACTGAGAGGCATTGACAGCTTTCGCGCGAATCCAACATACGCCGGTGACGGCACCCGCACCGACCTCGCATACGCTACGCTTTAGCACATAGAGTGCCGGATGACCAGATCGAAGCTGCCATTCACAGCCGCGACTTGACGCACAAGGGCACTGAGAAGCGCCAAGCCGAATACGTCGAGCGTACGCTCCGAAAGGCAGCGGCCATCGTTGACCGAGGTGCGCGCGCACGCGCCCGTTAAGTCCGTCCGGCGCAATTCCGGGCGGGAGCAGAGCAGAGTATCGGCGACTTCTCATTCATGTGGATTTGCTTCCGGCTTACTGACGATTCGCTCGGGATGCGCGAAGTGAGCACGGCTGTCGCTTCCGACTGGCCGAATCGCTTGCGATCACTCTAGGCGAAAGTGCCGCCGGAGTAAGATGCGACGCGCCCTTTTGCGGCAATGGGTCCCATCCGCCGACTAGCTGCCTATTCTTTGCGCACCAGGCACGCAAAGAGCATAGCCGCACCCGTTTTTCACCCTCGCCCGGTCCCCTTACATTACATGCCACTCCGCGCACCAAATCAACTCTCTTCAAGATCGCGGAAATCGTTTTCCTCGATCAATGTGATATCCGGGTCGCCTTTGTATAGCTCGCCAAGGGCGCTGTAGATGGCAGCGCGTGGGTCGGATTCTCCGATCTCCAAGCTGCAGGTATGACCGACCGCCTTGAAAGAGTACGCCCGATGTTTCTCGTCAAATTTATCGAAGATGTACCAATGCGGCTCGGCGCCCTCATTAAGTGTGTGCTTCGGGCAGCGATCAATGAAAATAAGGGGCTCCAAAGGCAACAGATGCCCCGTCGCGGTGTCGACAACGAATACCTGTTCTGCAGAATAGTTCTCCTTCCCGCGGTAGGCCTGCATTTTCATGAAGGGCGGCGAGCCATGAGCATAGCGGAAGAGCCCTTCGTTAACCTTCGAGAACGCCTTTTTCTGGACGTGCTCGAAACGTCCCAATCGTCGGTCCGCGAAGGCGCGCGCTGCCGCGTTGGCAAGCAACACTACAACGGGATGCAGATTGAAGTCGTCGGCTTTTTGGTGCTTGTGGTTCGAAACGAAGTTAACTGCATTCTCGATCACTTCGAATTCGTGGCGGATCAAGTCCTGGAATGCGCTCGAAATCTTCGCCCGCGACTTCAACTGCGGGTGAAGGTTCTTCAACAGCCCCCAGAGGGGACCTGCCGATCGCTGCCGGAATCCGCTGAATTGGGCAGATTTGCCATGCTTCGTCAGGCAATACTCAAGATAGGATAGGTAAGCACCGACGGCGAGGACCGACTCAACGAATTCTATCGCCGCGAATCTCAGCGAGGACTGATCCGTCTGACTCAGGTAGCGTTTCAGTGGTTCGGCCATCGGATATGGCAGCTTATTACTGAGTTCTGCGAGGCCCATCCACGGGGTATCGTCGGATCGGGTCCTCTGGATCTCGACCGCCTGTTTCGTGACATAAGAAACTGAGCTGTTGCTGGTGCCGAAATCCAGTCCCATAAAGACCTGCGATTTCGATTCCTGCCGGACGGTCATGTCGAGGCAGAACGGTTGGCCATCAACAAAGACTGCGTCCTCGCCGGCAGCCCCAGTCTTGTAAATGAATCGTGGTCTCACCGAGTTCTGGCCCGTAGTCGCCAATTCGAGTTGGATCGTGGAATCGAATTTCGCGTTAGGCGGTGTGAAGGCACTGTGGCTGTCGATGTTCAGGGCTTCTGACTCCGCCTTCTCTTCCAGAGAACGCGTGAAATAGTAGGCGAGGCTGAAGTGAGGGGGTCGTTCCAGTTTCACTTTCCAGCGCAGAGGACGATTCTCAAGCTCGTTCGTCGGAAACGCGGATGACAACAGCATGCCGGGCGGCTGGTTCTTCGGAACTACCATGCCTTTCGGTGTGAATGAGAGCGTTTGAATGCCGGTGCTGTCAGGGTCGAGCCTCACGTAGAGTGGGTTGTACGTGACGGCCGAGAAGTCGCCTTCGCCTGTATAAAAGCGTCTTGCGCACTCGATAGCAAGGCCCTTGGCGACTACCTGCTGGTAGTCGTCAATCGGAAAGATCTGCGCGCCGGAAATCTGGTAGCTGAAATCCGCCTCCAACAGGCGACGAAGCCAGCCAATATTGCACGAGCCACCAGAAAGGAGCACGACCGAAATAGGCTGGCCTCTCAGTTCTTCCTTTCCGCGTGTCAAGGATTTCTGGATTACAGGCTTCAAGTGTTTTGGCCACAGCTGATTGACGAAAATATCCCGCAGGCCTTCGGCCGTCAGCGTGCAAAGGACTCGCTCCTCAGAGCTGCCAAAAGGATCGGCGATCAGCGAGACGCGATCCGTAATCGCCAACGGCGCATCTATGGCCCAGGTCGTGATGCGTCGGCAGAGCCGGATCTTAGGATCTTCAACTTCGTGAATTGCCCGGCTAAACAGGCAACAGAAGTTTGCGTATTCCGGACCGGCTGTTGAGAGGACGTTGTCACCTTCCTTGCGCCAGCGACGGTAAAGATCCAGACCTTTGCCGATTTTAGCAGCTTGATCTTTGGCTACGATCTGGCGGTAGAGCGTTTCCGCGATCAAAGCGTTCAGGAAGAAGCCGCCAATCGGTGATGAGGCTGCTCCGAGAGGTCGGGCATTTTTGCCGCCCCGTCGGATATCGCCGTCCTTGGTTGTCTCGATGATGCAGATGTCGAACGTTCCACCGCCAAAATCTATTACCAGGGCACAATGCTTCGCCGCGGCATTGAGGCTCGGATACTTCGCTTCATACCTATAATATTGAAAGACGGCGAATGGCTCAGGCAAAAACTCGATATCTGAGAAGCCCTTGCCTCGAAGCGAGCGGCGCAGATAGTCGCGGTAGTTCTGCAGCCAGTCCTGCGGAATAAGATCACCCGCCATACTGACGGGCTCCGCAATCATGATGGCAGGCGTCTTTTCCGCGTTATTCTCGGCTAACCAGGTGTCAGCCGCCGTCAGAACGCCATTAAGGAAATCCGCGGTCAGTTCGGCAGCGCTCTTCGAGGTGCCTGCCGCTGTCGTAAATCGGATTCTCCCAGTTTGCCGCTCCGGAGGCAGCATTCCCAGATCCACTTTGAAGTTCTCGTTCAGCACCTCGCCATTAGATGTCTTGGCGAGTGCCTCAAGGCCGAAGAAGGGTCCCTTGGGTCCGTAGTATAGGCATGTCGGAACGTTGACACTGCCCTGCACTTCGATCGTACGACTCGAGGTTATTCGGATTTCCGGTACCGACATGGTTTGGCTTCAATTGTAATCCGCCGCACCGTCCAATGCATGATTCACCCGAAATCGGACTCAACCAAAATCAGATCACTTCTCCTGCGGATCAGCCGTAGTCAGGCAACTACCCAGGCGAGACGTCATCTCGTATATGTCCGGATTGCTCCTGGATTACCCACAAACGGAAGTTGGGCGAGAGGCGGCAATTTGACGGCAAACGCCAAAACCGTAAACGTGGCTAAGCAGCGGCCGCACGACTCGCTCGATGCTGCCGCAATTGTGCTTACCCGAGGAGGTGTCAGACTAGGTGGTTATGGCCTGGGGCTGTTTATCGCAACATTGTTCCCAGCCAGACGCCGCAACCGAACAATACCGCTCCCGAAAGCAGCCCTATTGCAACCCATCGTTGAACAGCGGGGCGTTCATCGGCTCGGCCTACATCCCCGATGCTCTTTCGGGCTTGGGTGGAAGCGTTACCGATGTCCTTTACTATTTCCTGCCGGAGCACCGCAACGCAGTCGCGCACCTTCTGTGCGACGAGGGCCCCAGCCCGAAGCTGGACACTCTCCGCGGCCTGTTCAAATTCTCGTGTGGCGGATCGGACCTCTTCGACGATTTCGTTGGCCGCCTGCTCCAGCACGAGGCGGTTCAACGTGACCACCGCCATAATCGGGTCATCCGGGTCGACCCTGATTCCATGCTCGACGGAGACCTTTGCGGCGAGCTGCTTTAGGTCCAGTTGGCGCATAGAGGACACCAATCAAAACGCCAACTGGTCGAGCTGCTCGAAGAGGTCGCGCTGAACGACTTTCAGTCTTTGCTTGGCCATGATCGGCATTCTGGCTGTGGTGATGGCTTCCTGAAAAGTGAGCTTGGCCGAAATCATGTCCTCGACATCGCGTCCGAACGTATCCTGATTCCGCTTTGTGAAGATCACAGCGCCGCAGACCTTGTCCGCGTTGTCGCGGTACGCGGCCATCTCCGAGAACTTCTTCCCGTCCGCTTCCACGCGCCCGAAATATTCGTTGACCCACACGACGATATTGCGCTCCTGGGTCGTCTGCGCCAGCTCGTTAAAGCCGTTCAGGGTATCGATGAGCGCCTGGCCGCCTGTAATTACCGTATGTACGTAGACTCGCCGCTCCTGTTGTCGCAGGTATTCCAGCGCGCTGTTTTCCAACAGATAATGCCAAAGCGGCAGGTTCTTGTGCTACGCAGCTTGGGCGTGAAAGGATTCTGTAAAACAGGGACGGAACAGGGAATTCCGACCGCCTTATCTGATCTAACCTTCACATTCTAAAAACTTTGCCAAAGAAGACCAACACCCGAGGAACAGGGAATAACAGGGCCTGTTACGGCGGTTATCAGGAGTTCCCTGATACCGCTAAGAAACAGGGCCTGTTATCGCCTGTTATTCGATAGTTGGTCTTTGCGCATAAGCGCGAGCAACACTCCAGACGGAATCTCCGATGATTCCGCTGTGTCTCAGGTGCTTGGCCTTCAAGCGGACCTTGCTGACGTATGGCGATGGCAGTGCCCATGTCGAGCGCACCAACGGCCCAGCGAACGTGATCGAGCCGGGCGTGTAAGCGTTGTTCGCGCCCGCCGTCAGCGTTCCGGTGGCCTGCGCGCAGATCAGATCGTCCTGCGTCGCCACGAATAGCACGTAAGAAACGAGACCCGCGACCGCCGGCCAGGTGATGCCTTCCAATGTGAACGTGTCCGTTCCAGAGGCCGAAGTTCCGATGATGGCGATATTCGACGGGGCCGAAGGAAGCCCATTTGAATCTATCGCGCAGATAGCCACGCGCAGCGTCGCGTTGGCTGGCAATATTCCGCCCGTCGCGGACTGCGAGACCGATCCGATACCGGGCGCACCCGCGCCGGTGGCGCTGAACTCGTTCACCGGCAGCTTCCCAGTCACCACTAGGTTCGCAAGCATGCTGCCGTCGGCCATCTGTGCGTAGGACTGGTCGGTATCGAAGGTCCACTCGCCCGGAAACAGCGCGTCATTCGCCGCCGCCTGCACCTGGTACGGTGCCCACGCGGGGCCGAGCGGGATCGCATAATACAGGGCCGGCAGGGGCGCGGGCACCACGTCCATCGGCTTCGGGCCAACGTCCAGGTCGTACATCGAGTCGGTGACGGTCTGCCCCTCGATCTGCACCGACCAGTCCTTCTTCAGGCTCCATCGCTGAATGCGGAAGCACATCGTGATGACCTGGAACGAAAGGCCGCTCCCGGATGGAGGCGCTGGCGACGTGGTGATCGTGGAACCGTCGCTGCTGACGGCGGTGATCGTCACCTGCGCGCCGCCGATCACGATTTCCTTGTTGACCAATTCCGAATTCCCGGTCGCGGTTCCGGCATAGGTCCAAGGATCGCCGCTTACCCACGTTGCAGTGCTGCCGGAGACGTTGCATGTGCCATGGAGGCCGGGAATGTCCGGGTGGGTCATCGAGACCACTTGCCCGACCTCGTTGCCGAGGCCGAGCAATGTCGTCTGCCACGCCGCCGTCCGCGCGTCGCGCCATTCCGCGGGAGTCACGCCGCCGACTTCTTCGCGCGTCCGTGTGGCCGCGATCCGCAGCGCCTGGCTGAGCGACGAACAGCCCACCGAGTGCATCTGAGTCGTGAGCGGAGATCCGGCGCGCCCGTAGTAAGCCGCGTGGCTCTTGTCGCAATACTCAGCCGTGTTCGCCTGGTACTGATAGGCAACATCGGCGAACGAAAGCACCAGGTGCTCGAAACCAGCCTGGATCGGCGTCAGCCGCAGAGTTTGAAACAGAGAGTTCGCGAGCGTGTACGCATCCACCGCGCTGGCGTTGATCCGGCAGCCGACCTTCAGCTTCCCGAACTCCCACGTGTAGAAGCCCAGGCAGCAGTTGAGCACCTCGGTGATCCAGTCGCGAAACGGCTTCTGGCTGCTGATGACTCCCTGGAATTGGAACTGGGTTTCGGTGCCCTGGACGCTGGTCTCCGTGACATAGCTGGAGAAAAGAACTTTGGGACAGACCGAATCCGAGGCAGTTACCGAACTACTGCTGCGCTGGAGGGCGGGAGACCAGGAGTGCTTGAACCGTCTGCTGCCGCAGGTGGAAGGCGAACTGCGGCGCATCGCCCGCCACTACATGCGGATGGAACGCGAGGGCCACACCCAGCAGACCACCGCGCTGGTGAACGAGGCGTACCTGAAGCTGGTGGATCAGGGGCAGGTGAACTGGCAAAACCGGGCCCATTTCCTGGAGGTGGCGGCGCAACTGATGCGGCACATCCTGGTGGACCATGCCCGCGGGCTCTGCCGGGGGAAACGAGGCGGGAGATGCGTTACTTCGGGGGGATGAGCGTGGAAGAGACAGCGGAAGCGCTCGGTGTGCATCCGACCACGGTGAAGACCGACTGGCGGATGGCCAAGATGTGGCTGAAGTCCGAGATCAGTCCTAAGGTGCCGATGGAGGCTGAGCGTCTGAGGAGGGCGCCCGCGGTACGGAGTGACTGTAAAACAGGGAGAAAACAGGAGAAATGCCACTGCATATTGAATCTAAGCGTCACATTAAAATGCGCTTATGCGCAAAGACCAACTATCGAATAACAACGCAGAGGCTTGTATCCGGAGCGCTCCGGCGAGAAAAGCTCGTTGGCGCTGAAACGCACGGGCCGGAGCGCTTCGGATACAAGGCGTTGAACTGAGCCGGTCTACACTATGGGTTTTGAATCGTAAGCTGTTGGTTCTGTGTCCGCGACGATCGGCGGGCGGGAGGCGGAAATCGGGGCAGATGAGTGTTGGTGACGCCGGACGCTGCAGGAAGGTCGGATAGACGGGTGGAGAAGGTGACACTGCGGGCCAAAGAAGGAGATATGTGCCTTGTAGGGGCAGGGCTCTCCTGTCGCGCATAGGAGCGCAAATGGGTTGGGCGTGTGCTGTAGCGACGGGCGCGATCATCATGACGTGTCTTGAAGTTGAGGCATCCGGCAAAAACTGAGCATCCGGTGCGCGATTCGATCGGGCGGGATCAGCTCGGCCAGGACTAAGCGGCCGAGTTTGCAGATGGGGCAGCGATGGGACTGCGGATCTGGCGCCTCCAAATCAGTGGCGGATGCCGCAGGCATGGCCGGGTCTGTAACCGGCAATGAGGCGTGCAGCAACGAGCGACACAGTGCCAGCTTCTCCTTGCGGACGCGATTGGCGAGGAAACCGAATTGGCGGATGCGCACAAAGCCCCGCGGTAAGACATGCAGCAGGAAGCGGCGCATGAACTCGACCGCGTCCAGCTTCATTGCTTTGGTCCGGTTTTGGTCCGCGTAATCCTTCCATTGAAAAGTAACTTGGCCATCCTCCAACGACAGCAGACGACTGTTGGAGATGGCTACTCGATGGGTGTACCGCGCAGATATTCGAGCACTTGTTCGGGTCCGCCGAACGGTGCCTTGGCGTAGACGACCCATTTGATCTTGCCGCTGTGGTCGCATAGAGCTTTGAAGGCGTCCGGTTGGGCCAGTGGTGCGAGTTCCCCGTGGAAGTGGAGTTGGCCCTTGCGGAAGGCCTCGCGCAAGAAGATCAGGAATGTGTTGCGGAAGCGCGCGCTGAGAACTTGTACCGGGAGGAAAAAAGATCTCCGGCTAGCGATCCAACGCGCGCCGTCCGGAGCAATACCGCCGCCGGGCACTACGCAGTGAATATGCGGGTGGAGATGGAGGTTTTGTCCCCAAGTGTGCAGCACGGCCAGAAAACCAATGGCGGCGCCCAGGCGCTTAGGGTCCGCCGCAATGGTCAGCAAGGTTTCGGAAACGGCACGGAACAGGATCGAGTAGATGAGCCTGGGATTCTGGAGCGCCAGACGACCGATCTGCTGGGGCAGCGTGAAGACCACATGGAAGTAAGGGACTGGCAAAAGCTCTTCTCTTCTTTCGGCCAGCCAGTCGGCCCGTGCTGTCGCCTGGCATTTTGGGCAGGAGCGGCTTCGGCACGAGTTATACAAGATGACGCGATGCCCGCAATCATACTCCTCGACGTGCCCACCGAGCGCGGCAGTACGGCAGTCGCGGATGTCCCGCAGGGCCTGTTTCTGAGGCGGAGAGAGGACAGATCCCCATACCGTCAGAAAGTCGGTCTCATGTTTGCGGAAGACATCGGCCAATTCCAGCCGATGCTCGTTCATCGCTGGGGCAGAATGGTCTGGACCAGTTCGAGCGGGTCCAGCAGTTCCAGGGGGCTGGTGGTAGTCCGCACTGCCAAGTCGGCCACATGCAGATAGCGCGCGGTGGTCTCCAGTCTGGCGTGCCCCAGCAGAATTTGAATCTTGCGGACATCGCAGCCGGCTTCGAGCAGATGCGTGGCGAAGGCGTGTCTCAGGGAATGCGGGTGGACGGCCTTAGTAATGCGAGCTTTCCAGCGCGCCGGCGATCTGCGTGGCCAGTTCCCGCAGCTCCTCCAGCGGCAGCGGTCCCTCGGCCAGAAGGTCGGTGAGCGTCTGCCCTTCCAGCAGCTCCATGGCGATAAAGGGCCGGCCGTGATGCTCGCCTATTTCGTAAATGGTGCAAATGTTGGGGTGGTTCAGCGCAGCGGCGGCGCGCGCCTCGTCCTGGAAGCGCTCGAGCGGCTGCGTATCGCGGCTGTATTCTTCGGGTAGGAACTTCAGGGCCACATTGCGCTTCAGCTTGAGATCCTTGGCGCGGAATACGACTCCCATGCCGCCCCGGCCCAATTTGTCGAGGACCAAGTAGTGGGAGACGGGCTGGCCCTCGAGATCGTCCGTTACAGGCGGGTGTGGGACAGGCGAGGCTTCCGGGGGGGGTTCCGAGGAAGGTGCCTCGACGGCCTCGACTAGCCCGATGAACCGGTAGCCCCGGCGGCCCACGGTCTCGATGTAGCGCGGTTCCCCCGCCGATTCTCCCAAAACCTCACGCAATCTGTTAATGGCGGCATTGATATTGTGGTCGTATTCGACTATCGTGTTGTTCGGCCAGAGACTGAGGCGAATCTCCTCCCGAAGCACGATTTCACCGGGACGATCGGTCAAAAGAGCTAGGATCCGAAAGGGCTGTTCGCGAAGCTTGATCCGGATGCCGTGCTTGCGCAATTCGCCCGCGCGGCGATTGAGTTCAAATGGTCCGAAGCGGATGGGGCGTGCGCGCCGGAGGACATCGTCCATTTGGGCCATTTGGCTCACCAGATTCTAGCACGCCGAGCCTGCTCCAGCAACGGTTCACTCTTTCAATCTTTCAAGTCTCCTGTTTCTAAGTTGATACGCGGCGACCGGCAAATGACTCATTGACGACCGGAAGTGCATGGACGGGTGGGGCTGTGCCGGCGCACAATCGTCCCTGCCTGCCGCGATCGGCATGGCGGCCACTTTCAACGAAGAGGGGAAAATAATGAAGAGAACCAATCAGATCTGGCTCACGTTCACGCTTGCCGCCGCGATCATTGACCCGGCGCACGCAGCCGAGGCCGTGCTCCACAATTTTGGGAGTCCGCCGAAAGGCGCAGGCCCTTATGGTGGCGTGATCCAGGATTCGGCGGGCAACCTATTCGGGACTACCACGGGAGGGGGCACCGCCGGTGATGGCGTCGTATTCAAGGTTGACCCAAGCGGCCGGGAAACCGTACTGCACAATTTCTCCGGAGCTGATGGCGTCAGCCCTGAAGCGGGTCTCATTCGGGACTCATCCGGCAACCTGTACGGGACAACCGTCAGAGGTGGGGTATTCGATGCAGGCGTTGTATTCAAGCTGGATGCGACCGGCGCCGAGACTGTGTTGTACAGCTTCTGTGCACAATCGGGTTGCGCCGACGGATCCAACCCGAACGCGGGAGTGGTCCGCGATGCGTCTGGCAACCTCTACGGCACCACCACCTGGGGCGGTGCTTCAGGGAACGGTACCGTGTACAAGCTGGACACGACCGGCCACCAGACTGTGTTGTACAGTTTCAACGGCGGAGCCGATGGAGGCAGGCCCTTCGGAGGCGTAGTCCTGGGCCCATCCGGCAACTTGTACGGGACGACCTAATTATGGCGCCACCGCCGGCGTCGTATTCAAGGTGGCTCCAACTGGTAAGGACCGTACGCGGTGGTCCGCCATCCCATCTACGCTTCGCTGCTGGCCATGCTGTTGTGTACCGCTTTGCTGCTCACCCCGTGGGTGTGGGCGGTGGTCTCGGTGGCCGTCTTCATCGCCGGTACGGAAATCCGCGTACACACCGAAGACCGCCTGCTGGAATCGCGCTTCGGCGATGCCTTTCGCGACTACCGCCGCCGCGTTCCGGCCTACGTACCGTTCGTGCGATGATGCATCAATATGCATCGAAAGGTTTCTTCCGCCCTGGCCCTCCTGCTGATCGCCGCGGCGGCCCGGGCGGCCGATTCGCCCAACCTGGCGGACCACTACCGCCCGGTGGCAGACCGCTTGATTGACGCGGCCCTGGCCGACCGGGAAGGCTACCAGCGCCTGACGTACCTGTGCTACCGCATCGGCAACCGGCTGAGCGGTTCGCCGTCGCTGGCCAAAGCCATCGCGTGGTCGGTGGAACAGATGAATGCCGTGGGACTCAGCAACGTCCGGGTCATCCCGGTGAAGGTGCCGCACTGGGTGCGCGGTGCGGAATCGGCGCGCATGCTCGCGCCGCTGGATAAACCGCTGCACATGCTCGGCCTGGGCATGAGCGTCGGCACGCCGTCCGGAGGCATCACCGCCGGGGTGGTAGCGGTTTCGGATTTCGAAGAGCTGGCCAAACTCGGGCGCGAGAAGATCCAGGGCAAGATCGTGGCCTACAACGACGAGTACCACGGCTACGGGCCTGCGCGGGTGTACCGCTCGTCAGGGCCCTCGCGCGCGGCGGCCTACGGGGCGGTGGCGGCGCTGGTGCGCTCGGCCACGCCGCTGGCCATGCAGATTCCGCATACCGGCGAAATGAGCTACGACGAGAGCCAGCCCAAAATTCCCGCGGCGGCCATTTCTCCCGAGGACGCGATGATGCTGGCGCGCCTGGCGGCTGGCGGCGTCCCGGTGACGGTGCACCTGGAGATGACCGCCCACATGGAGCCGGACGCGGATTCGGGCGATGTGATCGGCGAAATTCCCGGCAAGGAGCACCCCGAGGAGATCGTGGTGATGGGCGGGCACATCGATTCCTGGGACGTGGGGCAGGGCGCGCAGGACGATGGCGCGTCGATCATGGCTTGCCTGCAGGCGCTGGCGTTGATGAAGAAACTGGGCTTGCAGCCGCGCCGCACACTGCGGGTGGCGTTTTGGGTGAACGAGGAGAACGGAGGGCGCGGCGGCGAGGGGTACCGGCGGTTCGTGGGCGACCAGATTCACAACCATGTGGCGGCCATTGAGATGGATGGCGGGGCTGAGGCGCCGGTTGGATTCGGCGCCGGCGTGGACCAGAAATCCACCGAACTGCTGACCGATGCCGCCAGGCTGCTGGAGCGGGTGGGCGCCAGCCAGATCACATCGGGCGGCGGCGGGTCGGACATCGATCCGCTGGTTCGCGGCGGCGTGCCGGGCTTTGCCGAGCGCACCGTGGGCACGCACTACTTCGATTGGCACCACACCGAAGCCGACACCTTGGATAAAGTGGACCCCGAGGACTTCCGCAAAAACGTGGCCGCCCTGGCGGTGATGGGCTACGTGCTGGCGGACATGCCCGGCCGCGTGACGGCGGCGAGTGGTGGGCGCCGGGGCCGGCCGTAGGCCCGTTACGCCTCGCCCAGCAGATGCAGCAGCACACTGCGCTGATGCGGCGCGGCGCGGTGCTCGAACACGTAGACGCCCTGCCACGTACCCAGGGCCATCCGCCCGGACGATACCGGAATCGAAATCTGCGTCAGAGTGAGGGCGCTGCGGATGTGCGCCGGCATGTCATCGACGCCTTCCACGGTGTGGCGATAGAGGCGATTGTCCTCCGCCACCAGACGGTTGAAGAACACGTTCAGGTCGTGGATCACGTCGGGGTCGGCATTCTCCTGGATGGTCAGCGACGCCGAAGTGTGCTGGATGAAAAGCGTGAGTAACCCCTCGCGAACGCCCGCGCCCTCCAGCCATTCGGCCACTTGCCCGGTGATTTCGTAGAGGCCTTTGCCCCGGGTTGCCATGCGGATCCGGTGCGTCGACTGGCGCAGCCCGTTCTCGCTACTCAACGGTCACGCTCTTGGCCAGGTTGCGCGGCTGGTCCACATCGCAACCGCGCCGTACGGCGATGTGGTAGGCCAGCAGTTGCAGGGGCACGATCTCCAGGATGGGAGCCAGCAGCTCGGCGGTCGGCGGGATCTCGATGGCGTAGTCGGCCGATTTGCGCACGTGCTCGTCGCCGTGCGTCACCACCGCCACCACCACGCCATCGCGCGCTTTCACTTCTTGAATGTTCGACAGGGTCTTCTCGTAAAGAATGCGGCTCTCGTCGTTGCCGGGCTCGCGCGTGGCCAGCACCACCACCGGCAGATTTTCGTCGATCAGCGCGTTGGGCCCGTGCTTCATCTCGCCTGCCGGATAGCCTTCCGCGTGGATGTAGGAAATCTCCTTCAACTTCAGCGCGCCTTCCAGGGCGATCGGGAAATGCACGCCGCGGCCCAGGTAGAGGGCGTCCTTGCTGTGCGAAAGGGCGCGCGCCAGGGTCTCATAACCAGCATCGTTGGAGAGCACCGTTTCGAGCTTGCCGGGAAGGCGCAGCAGCTCCTGCACCAGGCAGCGCGAGGCCGGCTCCTCCAGGCGTTTACGGGTCTGGCCCAGGTACATGGCCAGCAGAAACAGAGCCGTCAACTGGCAGGTGAAGGCCTTGGTGGAGGCCACGCCGATTTCCGGGCCG
The DNA here is from genome assembly GCA_963803725.1 of Bryobacterales bacterium. Lineage (GTDB taxonomy): Bacteria > Acidobacteriota > Terriglobia > Bryobacterales > Bryobacteraceae > JOPF133. The sequence goes on from CAWDOH010000042.1 coordinate 17,538, forward strand.
GCATGCGTGTAGATGGCGCCGGCGGCTTCGCGGGTGATCATCGACCCGACCACGTTGCAGATCGCCAACGTTTTCGAACCCGCGCTGCTTAGCCTCGCGCTGGGCCGCCAGGGTATCGGCGGTTTCGCCGGATTGCGAAATCACCACCGTGAGGGTGTCTTCGCTGACGATCGGGTCGCGGTAACGGAACTCGCTGCCGTAATCCACTTCCACCGGGATGCGCGCCAGCTTCTCGATCATGAACTTGCCCGCCAGAGCGGCGTGCCAGCTGGTGCCGCAGGCGATGATGTGCACCTGGCGGAAGCGGGCGAATTCGGCGGGCGCGATATCCATCTCGTCCAGGAAGATGCGGCCGGTTTCCTGGCCCACGCGGCCCAGGGTGGTGTCGCGCACGGCTCGCGGCTGCTCGTAAATCTCCTTGAGCATGAAGTGCTGGTAGCCGCCCTTTTCGGCTTCAATAGGATTCCAGAGGATGTGCGAAACCTGGCGGGTGACCGGCCGGCCCGAAAAATCGCTCAGCCGCACGCCATCCGGGGTGAGAATGGCCATGTCGCCATCGGCCAGAAAGAACATGTCCTGGGTGTGGGTGAGGATGGCTGGCACGTCGGAAGCCACGAAATATTCGTTGTCGCCGATGCCGATCACCACCGGCGGCCCGGAACGCGCGGCCACGATTTTGTTGGGGTCCGGTGCGCGAGATCACGGCCAGGGCAAACACTCCTGCGAGCTCGTGCACAGCGGCGCGCACGGCCTCTTCCAGGTTGCCCTTGAAGTGCGCCTCCACCAGGTGGGCGATGACTTCGGTGTCGGTCTCGGTCTTGAACTGGTGGCCTTCGGATTCCAGGCGCTGTTTCAGCGGCAGGTAGTTTTCGACGATCCCGTTGTGCACCACCACCACGTCGCCATGGCAGTCGCGGTGCGGATGAGCGTTTTCCTCGGTGGGCCGCCCATGCGTGGCCCAGCGGGTGTGCCCGATGCCGAAAGTGCCCTCCACCGGATTGAGGCGGACGGCCTCTTCCAGGTTGCGCAGTTTGCCCTTGGCGCGGCGGACTTCCAGATCGCCGTCGCAGTACACCGCCAGCCCCGCCGAATCGTATCCACGGTACTCCAGGCGCTTCAGGCCTTCGAGGATAATCGGAACCGCCTTATGTTGTCCGATATAGCCCACAATTCCGCACATAGGTCCATTATAAGTGCGTGCCTCGGGCTATAAGTTGCGGGCTTCGATCTGCATGGACCAGAAGTACTATCCGGCGTCTGAATCGCGACTGCGACTGCCCGCGGCTGTACAATTGCATGGATGCCGAGAATCGTTATGATCGTCTGGCTGGCCGCGCTGGCGGTGGGCTGCCGCAAGAGTCCCTCGGAACGCTTTGCGCAGCTCTCCAAGGAATACATCGATACCACGCTTTCCTTTTCCCCTTCGCTGGCAACCAGCGTGGGGCTGCACCAATACCAGAAGCAGAACCTGGACAGCATGCTGGACGATGTGGGCGCCGAGAGCCTGGATCGCCAGAAGCGGTTTTACGACGATTTCCATAACCGCCTGCAGGCGCTGGATGCCAAGCAACTGTCCCCCGAAGAACAGGCCGACATGGCCATACTGCAAGACCAGTGCGCCTTGGCCCGCATGGATTTCGATGAACTTCATCCGTATCTGCATAACCCGACCATCTACGTGGAGACGTTGGGCAACGCGCTGTTCAGCCCGTTTGTGCTGGAGTATGCGCCCAAGACGGTGCGCTACCGGCAACTGATGGCGCGACTGGAGCAGGTGCCGCTGTATCTCGATCAGGCGGCGCTCAACCTGACCTCGTCGCCGGATATCTGGACTAAGGTGGCGATTCAGGAGAACCAAGGCAACATCGACCTGGTAAACCAGACGATTCGCGCCGCCATGCCGCAGGAAATGGCGGACGATTACTCGCGCGCCGCCCGGCCGGCTCTGGCGGCCATGCATAAGTTCGAGGATTACCTGCGCAACAGCCTGGCCAACCGCGACAACGACGACTGGCGCCTGGGGCAGGACCGCTACACGCGGCGTTTTCGCCTGGTGCTGGAATCCGGTGTGGAGGCCGATAACACGCTGGCCGATGCCGAGCGCGAACTGGACCGCGTCCGCGCGCAGATGTTCGACCTGGCCCTGCCGCTGCACAGCAAGATGTTTCCGGCGCATCAGGAGCACCTGACGCTGACCGGCGACGCGCTCAAGAACCAGGTGATCGGCGAGGTGCTGAACAAAATCGCGGAGCGCCACAGCACGCCCGAGAGCTACATGGACGATGCCCGCAAAGATCTGGAGGAGGCCCGCGCTTTCGTCCAGCAGAAGCACCTGCTGACTTTGCCGTCGCGCTCCAACTTGCAGGTAATCCCCACGCCGGATTTCATGCGAGGCGTCTACTCGGTGGGCGGCTTCGATCCGGCGCCGGCGTTGGAGCCACAACTGGGAGCGTTCTACTGGATCACCCCGATTCCAACCGACTGGCCCAAGGAGCGCATCGATTCCAAGCTGCGGGAGTACAACTTCTACGGCCTGCAACTGCTGACCCTGCACGAAGCCATTCCGGGCCACTACGTGCAAATGGAAATCGCCAACAATGTGCAGCCGCCCACGCGCCGCGTGCTGCGCAGCATTCTGGGAAATAATCCGTACATTGAAGGCTGGGCAGTTTACGCCACCCAGATGATGCTGGAAGAGGGCTACCTGGACCATTCGCCGGAGATGGCCCTCACCTTCCTGAAACATCAACTGCGGGTGATCGCCAACACCATCCTGGATGTGCGCATGCAGATGCTCAATATGACCGACCAAGACGCCATGAACCTGATGCAGAACCAGACCTTTCAGGAAAAAGAGGAGGCCACCGAAAAACTGCAACGCGCCAAGCTGACCAACTGCCAGTTGCCGGTGTATTTTGTAGGGTGGCAGGGCTGGTTGAAACTGCGCGAGCGATACCGCCAGGCGAAAGGCCCGGCGTTTCAATTAGCAGGCTTTCACGACGCGGCGCTGCGGGAAGGCGCGGTGCCTTTGCCGCTGATGGAAAGGTTATTGAAATGACACTCGGGCAACCGGAGGCAAGCGGTAAGCGTCTATAATGGCAGTTAGCCGGATGCCCGAAGATACCAAGCCCGGAGCCGATCCGGGACCTGTTTCCGATCCCGCGGTTTCGCAGCGTGCGCCGCGCGCGCGCCTGTGGAGCGCGGTGGGGTGGCTGCGGGACCTGGCGTTTTCCGTCCTGATCGCGGTGGTGCTGATTGTCTTCATCTACCAGCCGGTGAAGGTGGAGGGCACCAGCATGATGCCCACGCTGAGCGATCAGGAACGCATCTTTATCAACAAGTTCACCTACGAGTTCGGCTTCGGCAGCATTGAGCGAGGCGACACGGTGGTGTTCTGGTTTCCGCTGGATAATTCGAAATCGTACATCAAGCGGGTGATCGGCCTGCCGGGCGACCGCGTGCGCGTGGATGGCGGGCAAGTCTACGTGAACAGCAAGGCGCTGGTGGAAGACTACGTACCGGCGGACAACCGCGACTTCAACTCGTGGCGCGGCGGCGAAGAGCAGATCGTCCCCAAGGACTGCTACTTTGTTTTGGGCGACCGCCGCAATTCTTCGAGCGACAGCCGTTCCTGGGGCTATGTGCCGCGCGCTAATATCTACGGCAAAGCCGTGTTTGCTTACTGGCCGCTGGATAAGATGGGGCGGCTGCACTAATTGCCGCCCGCGATGGCTACGCCAGCAATTCTCCCGTCATTACCGTAACCGCCTGGCCCGCCAGCATCACGCGATCGCCATCCACCCGCACCTTGACCACGCCGCCGCGCGGCGAAGCCTGGTAGCCGATCATTTCGGACTTACCTAGTTGTGCGGCCCAGTAAGGCGCCAGCGCGGTGTGCGAGGACCCGGTGACGGGGTCTTCGTCGATTCCCGAGCCGGGGGCGAAGAAACGGGATACAAAATCGAAGCCTCCCTGCGCGGCGCGCGCCGTGACGATGATGCCGCGGACCGGAAGTTTGCGCAGCGTCGAATGGTCCGGTGTGAGGGCGCGCACGACTTCTTCGGAATCGACTTCCACGAAATAGTCGAAAGCGTTGCGGCCTACATAGCGAGCCGCCGCCACGCCCAGTGCGGAAAGCAGCTCGGCGGGGGCTTCCGCGGGAGCCGGCCGTTTGACCGGGAAGTCCATCTCGATCCATTCGCCGCGCTGATCGGCGGTCAGCAATCCGCTGCGTGTGTGGAAGCGGGCCTGTTGGCCTTCCGGAAGGTGACCGTCCTGCCAAAGCACGTGGGCGCTGGCGAGGGTGGCGTGGCCGCAGAGATCCACTTCCACAGCGGGGGTCAGCCAACGCAGGTTGTAGCCGCCATTCTGGGGCACCAGGAAGGCGGTTTCGGAGAGGTTCATTTCGCGCGCCACATGGCGCATCCACTGCTCCGGCTGAGGAGCCGGAAGCACACAGACGGCAGCCGGATTCCCGGCGAAAGGTGTAGGAGTGAAGGCATCGACCTGCACGATTCGAATGGGAGCCATGTCATCAGGGTAGCGCAAGTCGCCGGGGTTAGAAACTCGCGCCGGCGGCACGGGTTAGAAACCTTTGGGTACCTGGTGGAGTCTAACAGGCAACATTATGCTCTTCCGTTTCACGCGCGTGTGGCTGATTGCGGGGGCTTTGCTGGCCATCTGGATCTTCAGCGCCGTGCGGCGGAGCGGTGAACAGACCTGGATCCGGCCGGTAGGCACCGCCCGCCCGCCGGTGCGAATCCTGCAATTCTACGCCAGTGTGGGAATCCTTACCGCCGGGCAGCGGGCGCTGTTGTGTTACGGAGTGGAGAATGCCCGCAGCATCACCATCTCGCCGTCTATCGACGGGGTCTATCCCGCGCTCAGCCGCTGCGTGGAGATTCTGCCGCAGCACACCACCCACTACATGATCATGGCGGAAGGGTACGATGGGCGCGTGGCCACGCAATCGTTCACCTTGGCGGTACAGGCGGCGCCGGTGTTACCGAAAGCCGTGGATTACGCCGCAAACTTGTAGCGGCGGGACCCGGCGGGCTAAATAAACATCTCTTCGTCCTGAGTGGCGGAATCCACCGACGATCGGCGGGGCCCGCGCACCAGGGTCGAGACGGCGGCGGAAATACCCGCTGCCAGGCCGTTGACTTCACGCACCGGACGCAACACCGCCTCGCGGATCGAATCGCCGGCGTGCTCCACGTGCCCTACTGTGGTTTCTACCGCGGTGTCGATCTGCTCCAGGCGATTGCGCGCGATGCCGCTGGCTTCGACGACTAACTCGCCGATTTTTTCCACCTGCTGCCGGCCGGTTTCGACGATGGTCACCGCCTCCCCGCAAACTGCCGCCACGCGCGGCCGGTTGTCGTCCACAATCTGCTTGACGGAACCTATCACGGATCCCGCGCCGTCCGCCGCGCGACCCAGCTTTTCAAAGGCAACGCCGGCCTTCTCCAACATGGGGATCACGCGGTCGATGAGCGGTCCGGACTTCTCCACCACCGGTTCGAGCTTACCCAGTATCGGATCGGCCTGCCGCAGCAAAGCTTCGACGCGTTGATGAATCGCCACGGCAACGCGGTAGATGGCGGACATCGCGATGGCCTGCACGACAAGCGCAATCGCCACCAATCCGACGCCCGCCGCGATTATGATGCGAAAGGCATTTTCGTCCATCAGAACCCTCGGTGCGCGGTTAGCTGGCTTCGCTTTCAGCCGGTGACGGCTGGCGGTTCACGGTGTCGCGATAGGCCTGTTTGCCGGCTTCCACGGCATCGGCCAGATTGTCCTTCTGGCGGCCCAGCGCATCCTTGCCCTTATCTACCCACTCCGAAGCGGTCTGCTGGATCTGCGACCCCCGTTGCTTCAGAAAATCCGCACCCTCGCCCGCCTTATCGCGGATCAGCCCGCGGGTTTCCTCGCCGGCTTTGGGTGCGAACAGGATGCCCAAACCGACACCCACACCCAAGCCCAGCAGGAAGCTGGAAAGCCCGTTCTTGTTCATCGTTCCTCCTCAATCAGACATATTCTGTATTAAGCGGGAAAAACCACCCCGGGTCCGTTTTCAGTATACTCCCCCATGAGATTGTGAACCATGGAAGAACGCAAATCGCGCCTGCTGGATGCCGATAAGCTGTGGGGATATGCACTTAGGGTGCTGGGCGGGCGCGCACACTCCACCGGCGAACTGCGCGACAAACTGCGCCGCCGCGCCGCCCAGGCCGCCGACGTGGACAGCATCCTGGCGCGGTTGAAGGACGCTCATTACCTGGACGACCGGAGCTTCGCGGAAGGTTTCGCCAATGCACGGCTCAGCGGCCGCGGCATCGGGAGCCGCCGGGTAGTGAACGACCTGCGGCAGCGGCGCGTGGCTCCCGCGCTGGCCCAGAAGACCGTGGAAAAGGTTTATCAGGGGGTGGACGAGGAGGCGCTCATCGAAGACTGGATCCGGCGGAAGTACCGGACGGTGCTGCGCGGACCTGGAGACCGCCCTCTTTTCCAGGACAACAAAGACTGGCAATCCGCCTACCGGCGCCTGTTCCACGCGGGCTTTCAGCCGGCGGCCATCTCGAAGGTGCTGAAGCGGTTTACCAGCAATCCCGAGTTGCTGGACCAGATCGAGCCGCCCGAGCAGACCGAGGAGTAGTGGCGTAGCGGCGCGGCGGCGTGTCTGGCGCAAGTGCGATCGGCCACTGTCTATAATTGGCATCATGCCCTTCCGTTTCCCGCACCGCGCAATGCGTGGCGCTCTCCTGATCCTGGTTTGTACATCCGCATGGCTGGCCGCTCAGAACCGCTCCCAATCCCAGCCGGCCGCACCGGCCCCGCCCACGCACGCCGATATCCTGCGCGGCGCCTACGGGCCGTATCGCGCCAATAACGACCTGCTTTCTTATTACCTCGATATCCGCGTGGATCCGGACCGCAAGTTTATCAGCGGTAAAAACACCATCCGCTTCAAGATGCTCAAGGACGATACGCGCATCCAGCTCGATCTTAACGGCGCCCTGAATGTGGACAAGATTCTGCTGGGCCAGACACCCCTCAAATACGACCGCGATTCGGGCGCGGTGTTTGTGGACTTCCCCGAAACCCTGCACGCCGGGAAGGTCTATTCGATCGATTTCTACTACTCCGGCAACCCGGTGCAGACGGGCCGTTTCGGGGCCTTTGCTTTCCGCAAGGATCCGAGCGGCCACCCCTGGATCAACACGGCCTGCGAGGGCATCGGCGCCAGTATGTGGTGGCCCAATAAAGACCAGTGGCGCGACGAAGTGGAGAACATGCGCATCAGCGTGGCCGCCCCCAATAACCTGGTGGATGTCTCGAACGGAAAGTTCCTGGGCAAGACGGACGTGGGCGACGGGTACACGCGCTGGGACTGGCTGGTAGAGTATCCCATCAATAACTACGACGTCTCGGTCAACATCGGCAATTACGAGCATTTTTCGGACCGGCTGGGCAACCTGCCGCTGGATTTCTACGCCCTGCCGGAGCACCTGGAGCAGGCCAAGAAGCAGTTCGCACAGGCCAAAGGGATGCTGGAAGCCTACCAGCATTACTTCGGCGAGTACCCCTGGGAAAAGGACGGCTATAAGTTGATTGAGGCGCCTTACTCGGGCATGGAGCACCAGAGTGCCGTGACTTATGGCAACCATTTCACCAACGGCTACCTGGGGCGCGACTGGACCGGGGTGGGGATCAGCACGCGTTTCGATTTCATCATCATTCACGAGAGCGCCCACGAGTGGTTCGGCAACAGCATCACCGCGGCCGACGTATCGGACATGTGGATCCACGAGGGCTGGGCTACTTACCTGGAGAGCCTGTACGTGGAATACATGTACGGCAAGCCCGATGCGCTGAAGTACCTGAACGCCTATAAGTCGAAGGTGCGGAACCGGCTGCCGATCATCCCGGCGCATGGCATCAACCGCGAGCCGCCCGAGGACCAGTACTTCAAGGGAGCGCTATTCATCAACACCCTGCGCAGCATCGTGGACGACGACAAGCGCTGGTTTGCGCTAATCCACGGCCTGTACCAGCATTTCAAATATCACACCATCATGACCGAGGACATGGTGGCCTACTTCAACCAGAAGACCGGCATGAACCTGACCCCGGTCTTCGATCAGTATCTGCGCCACACCGCTCTGCCCACCCTGGAACTGAAATTCGACGACTCCCAGGGCACCGTGGCTTACCGCTGGAAAGCCGATGAGCCGGACTTTGCCATGCCCGTGCGGGCGGGCGACAAAGATCACTGGCAGACCCTCCACGCCACCACCGAATGGCAGGAGATGAAGACGCCGCTGAAGAAGGACCAGTTCGCGGTGGCCACGGATCTGTATTACATCAACGTGAGTGAATAGGGCTGCCAGGCCGATTTCCGGCGGTTACCGGGATTCTCCGGCCTCAAGGGGCGCCGCCCGGCGGCTCAGGGGTTTTTCCCGGGCGGGTCAAAGGTGATCCCCGGCTGCCGCGGCGCGGGGCGGGGGAAATCGGCCTACAGCGCGGTTCCGGGCGGGCACGTTCCAGGGCCGCGTTTCATTGGGACCGTGAGAAGCCGGCTCACGCCGCAGTTCGCGGGGGCAGGTTTGGACAAGCGTGAGAAATCAGCTTACGCCGCGGGCCCGGCGGCCCCATTCCAGCGGTTACCTTCAGCGGGCGTGAGAAATCGGTTTGCGGCCCAGCTCCCGGCGGCCGGGTTCGGTCGGGAGCGCTCTGGGGGCTTGAGATACGTTTTGCGCCACAGCTCTCGGACGCCACATTCAGCGGTCTAAGAAATCAGCTCCAGCTTCCTGTCGGCGCGTTCCAGCCACCGCGTCTAGAGCGGACCGGTTTGTTCAGCCGCCGTTCGTCAGCCGGGCCCCCACGTCGGTATCAGCCGGCGCCTGCCGGCCTATCCGGGGTTTCCCCCAGCCCGATTTTTTACGCAGCCGGAGAAAACTCTGAATGTAACTTTTATAGGGTATTCGGATACCGTCGTCCGTATTGGCAACCTATTCCCGTATTACTCCCATTTCCGGCTGGAAACATCGTGGTCATTCAATTGCCAAAGGAATGACGCGATTCTAGGGGTCCGGTGAAAGCACTTGCCGCGGAGAGCGCCTGACAGCTTTCACGGAGGGAGACGCATGCCACGAGAGCACGTTCCACTTTTCAGGGTTCATGCGGTGCTGCGGTCGCTACATCGCGACCGGCGTCTGGTCGGCCTGGTGCGGATCATGGCAAGAGAAATCGAGCGCCTGGATGAGGACAACGCTCAACTTCTTGCGGCCATCAAAGTGTATCGCGAAGTCGCGCGCCGCCGCGGCCGAAGGGTGCGCTGAAGCCGCCGCGCACCGGCTTTCCAATCCGCCGCCATTCCGGGCTTTAGTGCCCTTTGGATTTGCCCTTGGATTTCTCCGGCCGCCGGGCGGTAATCTGGCGGATGAAATCCACTTCGTCCTGGCTGTACGGCTTGCCGTTGGTGGTGAAAATATCGTGGAACCACAGAGAGGGCGCGCGGTTGATATAGGGATCCTGCCAGGAATCCCAGGGCAGATAGGTCTGCGTCTTACCGGCCACCAATCCCCAGTTGTAAGCCGCCACGTTGTACTTCTTGGCGACCGGCAGAATCACCTGGAAGGTGCTGCCCATGGGGCGCGCCATATATTCGGTGCAGAGAATCGGCCGGTGGTATTGCTGGAGCCAGGCGATGCGCTTTTCGAAATCCGCCGGCGGGCCGTAATTGTGGAACGAGATCAAGTCGGAAAGCTCGAGCTGGGTCTTTTCAATGGGCGTCAGTTTCGAGGGGTCCGACCAGTCGCCGTGCCACACCCCGCTGGTCAGCGGCTGCGTGGGCAGCCCGGCGCGGGCGTATTGAAAGATCTTGGGCAGCAGCGCCGTCACGATGGCCACTTTGTTGACCGGCTCGGTGGGCGCGTAGCTGTTGCCCGTGTTGACGTTGTCCGGCTCATTCCACAGGTCCCATGCCAGGATCCGGTCATCGGTGTTGAAGGCCAGGATCAGGTCCTCCACGTACTCCAGCAGGTGCGCCTCCTCCGCCGGATCGCTCAGCGCGGCCCCGGGGCTTTGCACCCAGCGCGAATTATGGATGCCGGGGCGCGGTGGAAGCTGCCGGCCAGTCCGCGGAAACGGGTCCCAGCAGGAATCCAGCAGCACGAAAATCGGTCGGATCTTGTGCCGCTTGCAGACCGCCAAAAACTTGTCGATGCGCCGGTGGAAGCTGTTGAGGCCGCCGGGATCCTCCTGCCATAGCAGGTTATGCAGGAATACCCGCATGGTGTTCATCCCCAGGCTCTCGGCCCAGCCGAGTTCCATGTCGATGCGGTCGATATCGAAAGTCTCCGGCTGCCACATTTCGAGCTGGTTGGCGGCGTAGGCCGGGATGTAATTGGCGCCTACCAGCCAGGCCTGCTTGTTATACCAGTCCGTGGCCGCCTTGGGCGACCATTGCGGCGTCTGCGCCAATGCGGCGGCGGCGAAGAAAAGGAATAGAATTACAAGCGCGATTCTGCGTTTCATCGTTTCCCTGGGCCGAGACTGTGGTCCGAACATAACGTGTTGCGGGGACCAACGTCAAGCAGACGGCCCCCAATGCTATTCTGGTACGAGCAACCCTCATTTTACTGGATCGAATACTTTGAAAGTCGGTTTCATCAGTTTAGGCTGCCCCAAAAACCTGGTGGATAGCGAAGTCATGATGGGCCAGCTTGTGGCCAAGGGCCACGAGTTGACCCCGCATCCTGACCAGGCGGACGTGCTGGTGGTCAACACGTGCAGCTTCATCGATTCCGCCAAAAAAGAGTCCGTGGACACCATTCTGGAGATGGCCGAGTACAAGAAAATCGGCCGCGCGCAGAAGCTGATCGTAGCCGGCTGCCTGGTGGAGCGGTACCGTGGCGATATCCGCAAGGAGTTGCCTGAAGTAGACGCCCTGGTGGGCACCAACGAGCTGGAGAGCATCGTGGCTTTGTGCGAGGGCTTGGAACCGGACGCGTCGCCCCAAGCCTACCTCTACCACGACCTCACCCCGCGCGTCCTGGCCACTCCGGGCCACTTCGCCTACGTCAAGATTGCCGAAGGCTGCGACCATCCCTGCACCTTCTGCGTGATCCCGCAGTACCGCGGCCAGTTTCGCAGCCGGCGCTTCGAATCGGTGGTTTCCGAAGCCACGCGCCTGTTCGAGCGCGGTGTGCGCGAGATCAACCTGATCGGGCAGGACACCACCTGCTACGGCGAGGACTTGGGCCTCACCGACGGCCTTGCCCACCTGCTGGAACGCCTGGCGTGCATCGAAACGCCGCACGCTAAGTGGATTCGCTTCCTCTACGCTTACCCTAACAAAATCACCCAGCGGCTCCTTGATACCATGGCGGCCCATCCGGCGCTGGTGAAGTACATCGATATGCCGCTTGCAGCATGCCAGCGCGCGGGTCTTGAAGCGCATGAAGCGCGGCGCCTCGGGCGATATCTTTCTCAAGCTGCTGGAGCGCATCCGCCGCACCATTCCCGGGGTGGCCATCCGCACCAGCTTCATCGCCGGGTTTCCCGGGGAAACGGCCGCGGATTTCGCAGAGCTGTGCCAGTTCGTGGAGGCTGCCCGGTTCGACAACCTGGGCGTATTTACCTACTCCGATGAAGATTCCAGCGCCAGCTTCGCTCTGGACGGCAAAGTGGATGGCCGCACGGCGCAGAACCGCAAACGCCGCCTGATGGCCCTGCAACGCAAAATTGCCCGCACGCGCAACCGCGCCCTGGTGGGCCGCGAAGCTGCCGTGCTGGTGGAAGGCCTTTCGGCCGAAACCGACCTGCTGTGGCAGGCGCGCCTGGCCACCCAGGCCCCCGGCATCGATGGCGTGGCCCTGATCAACGACTTCGAAGGCTGCGAGCCGCGCGCCGGCGAAATCCGCCGCCTGCGCATCACCGAGGCACACGATTACGATGTGGTGGGCACCCTGCTCGCCCCCACCGAAGCAAGCCCCCCTGCCGGCTTCGGCGCCGCTCATTCAGATCGCCATATGAAGTGCCCCATCTGCAAGAAGGAGGTCGCCCTGGGCGATCCCGATTTCCCCTTTTGCAGCGAGCGCTGCCGCGTGATCGACCTGGCCAACTGGGCCACCGGGAAGTATGTCATTCCCGGCGCCAGCCAGTCCCCGCCCGAACCCGACGAGGACCAGTAGCGTGTCGCGCAACCGCCTGGCCAGGCTGCTTGCCACGTGGTTTGGATGCGGCCTGGCCCCGCGCGCGCCGGGCACGGCCGGATCGGCGGCGGCCATCGCGATCGCCCTGCCGCTGGCCGCGTACGCCGGTTTCCGCCCCTGGGCCTTCGCCCTGCTGGCCGTGCTGCTGTTCGCGCCCGCCGTGTGGGCGGCCGGCGTCACCGCGGAGGCGCTGGGCGTGAAGGACCCCCAGTGCGTGGTGATCGACGAAGTGATCGGCCAGTGGATCTCGCTAGCCGGCGCCCGCACCCTGAACTGGCAAACCTTGCTCGCGGCGTTCGTCCTGTTCCGCCTGTTCGACATCTGGAAGCCGCCGCCCGTAAGGCAACTGGAGGTTTTGCCCGGAGGACTCGGCATCAATGCCGACGACGCCATGGCGGGCATCTACGCCGCCCTGGTGCTGTGGGCCGTCTCGCGCCTGGGGCTGCTGGGGTGAGGGAGACGGTCAGGTCGGCATACGCGGGTTCCGCGAGAACCTGGCAGGCTGTCTGGAGTCTGGTACGCCGCTGGCAATTTTGCGGCACGGAGAGACGCTGGACCCATTGAGCGCTTCATGGGGCGCCAGGCGAGGCTGCCCGCACCCGCCCCCAATCTTTATCAATTCTTCACGCCTTCCTCCGCCGCGGTCTGGTTCAATGACAAAAGGTGTTCGTGAACTGGCGCAAATCGATCGCGTACTTTCCGTCGGGGTCTCTGCGTGCGCCGCTGGGCCTGGCGGACGTGGCGGTCGGGCTGGGCATCCTGGTGCTGCTCTACGGCGTTGCGCGCGTCGGCGCCGAATCGCTGGTCCGCTTCCAGCCGCCCCAGCAGGTGCCGGCCATCAGCCTCAACCCCGCCGACCTGCCTAATTATGCCGCCCGCTCGACGCTGCGCATGTTCGTGGCGCTGTTCTGCTCCACCATCTTCACATTCATTTACGGATACGCCGCCGCGCGCAGCCGCCGGGCCGAAAAGGTGCTGGTGCCGCTGCTCGACATTCTGCAATCGGTGCCCGTGCTGGGCTTTCTCTCGGTCACTGTCACCGGGTTCATCGCTCTGTTTCGCGGCAGCCTGCTGGGCCTGGAGGCGGCTTCCATCTTCGCCATCTTCACCGCCCAGGCGTGGAACATGACCTTCTCGTTCTACCAGTCGCTACGCTCCGTGCCGCACGAGCTGGACGAGATGGCCACCCTCTACCGCCTCTCGCGCTGGGAACGCTTCACGCGGCTGGAACTGCCCGCGGCCACCATCGGCCTGCTGTGGAACGCCATGATGAGCTTCGGCGGCGGCTGGTTTTTCCTGGCCGCCAGCGAGGCTATCAGTGTGCTGAACCGCCAGTACACCCTGCCCGGCCTGGGGTCGTATGTGGCCGCCGCTGTAGACGCCCGCAACCTGCCGGCGCTGGGTTGGGCCATCCTCACTATGGTGGTGCTGATCGTGCTCATCGACCAGTTCTTCTGGAAGCCGCTGGTCACCGTGGCCGACCGCTATAAGCTGGAGTTGACCGCCGGCGAGGAGCGCCGCTTCTGGCTGGTGGATCTGTGGCGCACGGCGCGTTTGCCGCGCTACCTCGGCGCGCTGGTTCGTCCGCCGCTGGCCTGGATCGACCGCCGCCTGAGTTCCCTCACGGCCGCCCCGGCCCGCAGCGCCGAGCGTAAAAAGCCATCACCATGGGCCGACCGCGCGTACAACGTCACTCTGCTGGTGGTGGTGGCGGGGCTGCTGGTGGCGGCGGTCCGCTTCGTGCTATCCGGAGTGGGTCCGCGGGAGGTGGCCCACGCCGCCCGGCTGGGCCTGATCACCTTCGCGCGGGTGCTTTTCCTGATCGCAGCCGCCACCCTAGTGTGGACCCCCGTGGGCGTCGCCATTGGCTTCAGCCCCAGGCTGGCCCGCATCTCGCAGCCCATCGTGCAGGTGATGGCCTCCTTCCCCGCCAATTTCCTGTTCCCCTTCGCCACCATGGGATTCATCCGGCTGGGCATTACCCTCAACTGGGGCAGCATGCTGCTGATGGCCCTCGGCTCGCAATGGTATTTGCTGTTCAACGTAATCGGCGGCGCGCAAAGCATCCCCAACGACCTGCGCGAGATGGCCGCCAGCATCGGCCTGCGGCGCGCCCGCGAGTGGCGGGTGCTGATCGGCCCGGGCATCTTCGCCGCCTGGGTCACCGGCGCCATCACCGCTTCCGGCGGCGCCTGGAACGCCAGCATCGTCTCGGAAGTGGTTTCGTGGGGCAACACCACGCTGGTGGCCAGCGGACTGGGTTCCTACATCGCGCAGGCCACTTCCAAAGGAGACTGGCCGCGCATCGTCCTGGGCGTCGGCATGATGAGCGTGTTTGTGGTCGGCATCAACCGCCTGCTGTGGCGGCGGCTGTACGACCTGGCGGAGTCGAAATACCGGCTCGGATGAGCCCAAACGGAGAGATTCGATGAACGCAATCCCACCGGTGAAAGCCCTCCTCAAGGCCGAAGGGATCGACAAGACGTTTCCGCTCCCCGCTGGCGGCGAGCAGACCGTGCTGGAGCAGGTGACCCTGCATCTTTCAGAGGGCGAAGTGGTGGCGCTGCTGGGCCGCAGCGGCTCGGGCAAAAGCACCCTGTTGCGTATTCTGGCGGGGCTCATCGAACCCAGCCAGGGCCGCGTCCTGATGCACGGGCAACCGCTCCACGGCCCCAACCAGGATGTGGCCATGGTGTTTCAGAGCTTCGCCCTGCTGCCGTGGCTCACCGTGCAGGAGAACGCCGAACTGGGCCTTTTCGCCCGCGGGGTGGACCGCAAGACCTGCGCCGAAGAAGCCACCCTGGCGCTCAGCATGGTCGGCCTGGAGGGGTTCGAAGGCGCCTATCCCCGCGAGCTTTCGGGCGGCATGCGCCAGCGCGTGGGTTTCGCCCGCGCCTTCGTGATGAAGCCCGATGTCCTGATGATGGACGAGCCGTTCAGCGCCCTCGACGTACTGACCGCCGAAAACCTCCGCGGTGAAATCAGCGACCTCTGGGAGCGCGGCAAGTTCCCCGCCAAAAGCATCCTGCTGGTGACTCACAACATCGAAGAGGCCATCCTTCTGGCTGACCGCGTGGTGGTGCTGGGCGCCAACCCGGGCGCCATCCGCGGCGAGGTGAAGGTGGACCTGCCGCGCCCCCGCCACACCAAGCACGCGCGCTTCGTGGCGCTGGTGGACTACATCTACACCGTGATGACCAACCCGCAGGCACCCGGTCACCGGCCTGCCCGACGAAGACCGCCGACCGCCGCTTCCCTATGCTGCCGCACACGCGTGTGGGCGGCATGAGCGGACTGTTGGAAATCGTCCACGACCGCGGCGGCCGCGAAGATCTGCCCAAACTGGCCGATAGCCTGCGCCTGGAAGTGGACGACCTGCTGCCGGCGGTGGACGCCGCGGCGCTGCTGGGCTTCGCCGAAGTCTCCGAGGGCGATGTGGCGATCACGCCCGTCGGCACGCGAGTTCGCCACCGCCAACGTACACCGCAGCCACGAGATTTTCAAGGAGCAGGTGCTCGGCAACGTGCCCTTTATGTCCACCGTGGTGGAAGCCCTCCGCCAGAAGCGCGACGGCCGCATCGGCAAGGATTTCCTGCTGGACATTCTGGACGAACACTTTTCAGAATCCGAAGCCGAGCGCCAGTTTCAAACCGTGGTGGATTGGGGCCGCTACGCCCAACTGTTCGAATACGACGCCGATGAAGAGCGCCTGTACGCCGTGGAAGCGGAGGAACCGGAAGCGGTGGAATGAAGGCGGCTGCTTGCCCGCAATCGCGCTTCCGGGACGGGTTAAGGCGGGCAGGGCCGCCGCGCGGGAGCTTCAGGAAACGCGGCTGGTATGATAGGAAAATGACGTTTCGCAGCAGTGTGTTGCTTCTCTGCCCGGCAGTGTTTCTGCTGGCTCAGACCCCCCCGCCCCAGTCGGCGCCCGCTACCGTGATGCCCAATAGCTCGCCGCATATAATGCCTCCGCGGCTTACGGCTCCTCCCCCTCCGCCTCCCACGGTGCCGCCGGACCGGGTCGTCATCACAGTGGGCGACGTGAAGATTACCGCGGCGCAGTTCGATAGCATCATCAGCCTGCTGCCGGCCAGTTCCCAGGCATCCGCCCGCGGCGCCGGCCGCAAGCAGTTTGGCGATGCGGTGGTGCGGATTATTGCTCTTTCCGATGAAGGCCGGCGGCGCAAGCTCGACCAGACGCCCACCTTCCAGACACAGATCAAGTTCGCCGAGAACAACCTGCTGGCCGGCGTTACCGCGGAAGCCATGAGCAAGGAAATCAAGTTGGACGACGCCGACTTGAAGAAGTATTACGACGAGCACCTGACCGAATTCGAGCAAGCCCACGCCCGGCACATTCTGATCCGCTTTCACGGGTCGCCCTCGCCGCTGCCTCAGGGCCGCAAGGATCTGACCGACGCTGAGGCTCTGGCCAAGGCGCAGGAAATTCGCAAAAAGCTGGATGACGGCGCCGATTTTGCCGCCCTGGCCAAGGAGGAATCCTACGATAGCGGCACGGCCACCAACGGCGGTGACCTCGGTCCCGTACGCCTCGGCATGATGGTGGGTCCCTTCGAGCAGGCCACTTTTGCGTTGAAGCCGGGCGAGATCAGCCAGCCCGTCAAGACCCAGTTCGGCTACCACATCATCAAGCTGGAATCGAAGGAAACCAAGACTTTCGGCGAAGTCAAACCGGAACTGGAACGCCGCATGCTGCCCCAGATGACTCAGAAGGCCGTGGAAGAATTGGTCAAGCAGGCCAACGCAGTGATGGACCCCGAGTTCTTTATGACCGCCAAAAAGTAACCGTGCAGACCCGTAAGCTGACCATGGCGTGCCCCACCTGCGGCTCGGGTGAGGTTTTTTACACGTGCACGCCGGGCTGCTGCTTCAACCACGTCTGCGGCGCGTGCGGGACTACCTTCGAACCGGTCACGGAGGCCACGGGCGGCAAACTCACCGGAGTGATGCCGCCCGATCCGCTGCCCGAAGCCTCCGACCCCACCGCGGCCTGCGCGCGGTGCGATTCGATCGCAGTTTACATGACCGGCAATGGCTCGCTAGTCTGCGCCCAGTGCGGCACCCTGCTGCGGCTGGAGCTGACCGAAATCGCTCCCGGCTAAGCCGCCGTCACTGGTCCTTGTGGGCCAGCCGGCTGCACGCCGTTTCGGCGCCGGTGGGGTCCAGCGCCACGTTACCCTCCTCTATGTTGATGATTTTGCCCTGTTTGTCGATTACGAAAGTGGACCGGTTGGCCACCCCCGCCTGCGGCACCAGCACGCCGTAATCCGTCGCCACCTGCCGTTTCGCGAAGTCGCTCAACAGCGGGAAGGAAGCCTTTACTTTGGTGGCGAATTCCTTTTGAGAGGGAAGATTATCCTCGCTGATTCCGAAGACCTTTGTATCTACCGCATCGAATTTTGCAATACCAGCCTGGTATGCCAGAAGTTCGCGCGTTCAACCACCGGTGAAAGCCGCGGGGAAGAACGCCAGCACCACGTTGGACTTTCCCCGAAAATCGGAAAGTGTAACTTTGCCGCCCGCGGTGGACGGTAAAGTGAAATCCGGCGCCATATCGCCCACTTTCAACTGGGTGTGCGGCGGCTGGATGTTTTGAGCCAAAAGGTTGACCGACAGCACTGCGCCGGCAACCGCGAATTGTAGGAATCGCATATATTCCCTCCCGTGAGGTTAGGTTAACACTGGAGCAGAGCTGCGGGGCCTCCGGACCTTTGCCTTCCGCCCTTCCCTACCTTGTTATATTGGTAATTTCCCCATGCAAATTGAAAAAGTGTACGAGCCCCGGCGGTTCGAGCCGCACTGGGCTCAGTGGTGGATCGATTCCGGCATCTTCCGCGCCTCGGCCAAGGCCGCCGGGCGTGTGTTTTCGCTCGTCATCCCGCCTCCCAACGTCACCGGCTCGCTCCACATGGGCCACATGCTGGAGCACACCGAAATCGACGTCACCGTCCGCTGGCATCGCATGCGCGGCGACAACACCCTCTGGCTTCCCGGTACCGACCACGCCGGCATCGCCACCCAGATGGTGGTGGAACGCCAACTCGCCGAAGAGGGCATCGACCGCCGCGACCTCGGCCGCGAGGAATTCGAAGCCCGCGTCTGGGAGTGGAAGGCCGAATCCGGCGGCACCATCAAGCGCCAGATGATCCAGCTCGGCGCCTCCTGCGACTGGTCCCGCGAGCGCTTCACCCTCGACCCCGGCCTCTCCCGCGCCGTCCGCGAAGTCTTCGTCCGCCTCTACGAAAAAGGCCTCATCTATCGCGGCGAGTACATGGTCAACTGGTGCCCGCGCTGCCAGCACCGCCATCTCCGATCTCGAAGTGGCCCACAACGAGATCGAAGGGCACCTGTGGCACATCCGCTACCCGGTCAACGGCTTGCCCGGCCAGCTTCGTCACGGTCGCCACCACCCGCCCCGAAACCATGCTCGGCGATACCGCCGTCGCCATCAATCCCCGCGACGAGCGCTACCTTCGATCTGCACGGCAAAACCGTGCAGCTGCCGCTGATGGATCGCGAGATCCCCATCATCCTCGACGAAATGGCCGACCCCGAATTCGGCACCGGCGTGGTCAAGATCACCCCCGCGCACGACCTCAACGATTTCGAAGCCGGCAGCCGCCACAACCTGCCCAAGATCCAGGTCATCGACGAGAACGGCGCAGATGACCGCTGCCGCCGGCCCCTACGCCGGCCTCGACCGCTTCGAAGCCCGCCAGCGCGTGGTGGCCGACCTGGAGGCTCCGGCGCCCTGGTCAAAATCGAGGACTACACCCTCAACCTCGGCAAATGCCAGCGCTGCAAGACCGTGGTCGAGCCGCTCGTTTCCACACAGTGGTTCGTCAGCACCAAGCCGCTGGCCGAAAAAGCCATCGACGCGGTGGAAAACGGCCGCATCGAAATCATCCCCGCCAACTGGGTCAAGACCTACAACGAGTGGATGTACAACATCCGCGACTGGTGCATCTCGCGCCAGCTCTGGTGGGGCCATCGCATTCCCGCCTGGCATTGCGGCGAATGCCGCGAAATCGTCGTGGCGCGCGAAGCTCCCGCCACCTGCCCGCGCTGCGGCTCCGCACACCTCACGCAGGACCCCGACGTGCTCGACACCTGGTTCAGCTCCGGCCTCTGGCCGTTCTCCACGCTGGGCTGGCCGGACCAGACCGAAGACCTGGCCGTCTACTACCCCACCTCGCTGCTCATCACCGGCTTCGACATCCTCTTCTTCTGGGTGGCCCGCATGGTCATGCTGGGCATCGAATTCATGGGCGACGTGCCGTTCCGCCAGGTCTACATCCACGGCCTGGTGCGCGACGCCGAGCGGCAGAAGATGTCGAAGACCAACGGCAACGTGATCGACCCGCTGGTGGTCACCGAAAAGTACGGCACCGACGCCGTGCGCATGGCGCTGCTGCAAGGGCGCCGCGCCGGGCACCGATATCGTGCTTCAGCGAAGACCGCATGGAAAGCTCGCGCGCCTTCGCCAATAAGATCTGGAACGCCGCCCGCTTCCTGTTCCTGAATATGGAGCGCTCGGCGGTTGAGCCATGGGTTCCCGAGACCCTCGAAAACTTCCTGCCGGAAGCCGACGCCGCCTCGCTCGAAGTGCCCATCGAAGACCGCTGGATCTTCAGCCGCCTGAACAACTGCGCCGAACAGGTGCAACCGCGCGCATCGAAAACTACCGCTACCACGAAGCCGCCCAGACGCTTTGGCACTTCTTCTGGCACGAGTTCTGCGACTGGTACCTGGAGCTGAAGAAGCTGCGCTTCCGCGAAGCGTCCGGCATCGACGCCGGATGGCGCAACACGCTGGCGGCCTTCGAAACCGCCCTGCGCCTGCTGCATCCGGCCATGCCGTTCCTCACGGAAGAGCTGTGGCAACGCCTGGCTACCGACCGCCATATCCGCCCCATCTCCATCGCCGTGGCGCCTTACGCGCAATACCGCCAGGACCTCACGGATTTCGATGCCGAGCGCGAAATCGCCATCCTGCAGGAAATCGTCACCCTGGCGCGCACGCTGCGTACGGAAAGCAAGCTTGACCCCAAGCAGCAGCTCTCGGGCGCGCTCTACTCGCGCAACTCGGCGCTGGATGTGGCGCGCCGTCACGCGGACGCCATCCAGAAGCTGGCCAACGTCAAGCTGGAATTGCTGCCCGAGGCCGCGCCCAAAGCCGCCGCCATGCGTTCCACCGCCCAGTTCGACCTGGTCCTGCACGTTCCCCAACAGCAGGAAGAGGCCCAACGCAAGCGCCGCGAGAAGGAACGCGAGGTAGTGGTGCGCAACATCGCCAACTCCGAACGCCAGTTGAACGATCCGGTCTTCGTAAGCAAGGCGCCGCCGCCGGTGGTCGAGAGCCTCCGGAAAAAACTGGCCGATTACCTGGAGCAGTTGCGGAAGCTCGACAGCGCACTATGACGCCCATCGTCCGCCTCGCCCTGGAAGAAGACATCGGCGCGGGCGACGTCACCACGCGCGCCTGCGTGCCGGAAAACCATCCTGCGCGCGGCTATTTCCTGGCCCGCGAGCCGCTGGTCGTCGCCGGCCTCGCACTGCTCGATGAAATCTACGAGCGCCCGGTCGAACTATGCAAGCGCGATGGCGACCGCTGCGCCGCGGGCGAGATCCTGGCGCGCGTGGCCGCCCCCGCGCGCCTGTTGCTGGAGCGCGAGCGCGTGGCTCTGAATTTCCTCCAGCGCCTGAGCGGCGTGGCAACGCTGGCCCGCCAGTTCGCCGACGCCGTCGCGGGCACCGGCTGCCGCGTCCTGGATACGCGCAAGACCACCCCCGGCATGCGCGCGCTGGAAAAAGCCGCCGCCGCGGCCGCAGGAGTCACCAATCATCGCATGGGGCTCTACGACGCCGTGCTCATCAAGAACAACCACATCGCCGCCGCCGGCGGTGTACGTGCCGCCATCGAGCGCACCCGCTCCAGTGGCTTGCCCATCGAAGTGGAGGTCCGGACCGAGGCCGAACTGGCCGAAGCGCTGGAGGCCGGCGCCGCTCACCTGCTGCTGGACAACCTGACCCCCGCCGAAGCTGGCGAGTGGGTGCGCCGCATCGCCGGCCGCGCCAAGGTCGAACTCTCCGGCGGCATCACTCTGGCCACCGTCCGCGCCTACGCCGCCACCGGCGCCGATTTCGTCTCCGCCGGCGCCATCACCCACTCCGCCCGCGCCATGGACATCAGCTTCCGCCTGGAGGGGGCGTGATGAGGGTCCCCCGCATGGCCCCACGAAGACCGGACGCGGAGACGCGGAGGCGCGGAGGAACAAGCGCGCAGAAAATTACCCGCGTTTCTTTTTTCTGTCTCCGCATCTCCGCGTCTCCGCGTCGATGGTTTCCACCTTTCGCCGCGCGGACGATACCCACGCCCCGCCTCCGCTGCTCTCTTCCTCCGCATCCATCATGTTCTCTGCTGGCTCCACGAACACCTGACGCGGAGGCGCGGAGGCGCGGAGGAACAAGCGCGCAGAAAATTACCCGCGTTTCTTTTTTCTGTCTCCGCATCTCCGCGTCTCCGCGTCGATGGTTTCCACCTTTCGCCGCGCGGACGATACCCACGCCCCGCCTCCGCTGCTCTCTTCCTCCGCATCCATCATGTTCTCTGCTGGCTCCACGAACACCTGACGCGGAGGCGCGGAGGCGCGGAGGAACAAGCGCGCAGAAAATTACCCGCGTTTCTTTTTTCTGTCTCCGCATCTCCGCGTCTCCGCGTCGATGGTTTCCACCTTTCGCCGCGCGGACGATACCCACGCCCCGCCTCCGCTGCTCTCTTCCTCCGCATCCATCATGTTCTCTGCTGGCTCCACGAACACCTGACGCGGAGACGCGGAGGCGCGGAGGAACAAGCGCGCAGAAAATTACCCGCGTTTCTTTTTTCTGTCTCCGCATCTCCGCGTCTCCGCGTCGATGGTTTCCACCTTTCGCCGCGCGGACGATACCCACGCCCCGCCTCCGCTGCTCTCTTCCTCCGCATCCATCATGTTCTCCGCTGGCTCCACGAACACCTGACGCGGAGGCGCGGAGGCGCGGAGGAACAAGCGCGCAGAAAATTACCCGCGTTTCTTTTTTCTGTCTCCGCATCTCCGCGTCTCCGCGTCGATGGTTTCCATTTTTCGCCGCGCGGACGATACCCACGCCCCGCCTCCGCTGCTCTCTTCCTCCGCATCCATCATGTTCTCTGCTGGCTCCACGAACACCTGACGCGGAGGCGCGGAGGCGCGGAGGAACAAGCGCGGAGAAAATCATCTCGGTTTCTCTCTCTTATCTCCGCGTCTCCGCGTCTCCGCGTCCAGTCTTCCCCTCCACCCCGGAGCGCCGCTGATGGACATCGCCGGCCTCCGCGCTGCCTTCCCTAGGCGCCACATCGAGTACCATGCGGCCATCGATTCCACCATGCGCGCCGCCGCCTCTTTGGAACCGGGGGCCGTAGTGCTGGCCGACGAGCAAACCGCCGGGCAGGGACGCCACGGGCACACCTGGCACTCCGAACCCGGCAACGGCATCTACTGCTCGGTGGTTCTCGCCCCCGCGCCGTTCCTCACGCTCGCGTTGGGCCTGGCCGCGCAGCACGCCATCGTGGAAGCCACAGGCATGGTCTGTGATCTGCGCTGGCCCAACGACCTCCTGCTGAACGGCCGCAAAGTGGCCGGCATCCTGGTGCAGCTTGTCGATAGCCACGCCATCGCCGGCCTCGGCATCAACGTCAACCACACCGCGTTCCCGCCGGAGTTGGCCGCCGAAGCCACTTCCCTGCGCCTCGCCGCCGGCCGCTCTGTCGCGCGCGAAGAGATCCTGCTCGCGCTGCTCCCCGCGATCGACGCCTTCACCGCCGAATCCGGCGAGACCATCCTGCGGCTCTTCACGCATGCCTCCAGCTACGCCTGCGGGCGGCGCGTCACGGTCGAGCAGCCGGGCGGCCCCATCGCCGGAACCACCGCCGGTCTCGACCCCGCGGGCTACCTGCGCGTGCGCCAGGACGATGGAACCGTTACCCTGATTGTGGCGGGAGGTGTCCGTGCTGCTGGCTCTTGACGCAGGCAATAGCAATATCACCATCGGCGCGTTCGTCAACCGCGAGCTGGTCAGCCAGTGGCGCCTGCGCACGGTCCATGAGCAGACCGCCGACGAATGGGGCATCCTGCTGCGCAACCTCTTTTCACCCGCCGGCCTGGACATCGCCACAGTGGATGGCATGATCATCTCCAGCGTGGTGCCGCCCATCGACAGCACCCTGGCCTTCACCGCCCAGCGCTACTTCCATACCGAAGCCATGTTCGTCGGCCCGCGCACCGATATCGGCTTGACCATCCGCTACGACAATCCCAACGAAGTGGGCGCCGACCGCCTGGTGAACGGCGTGGCCGGCTTCTACAAATACGGCGGCCCGTGCATCGTGGTGGACCTGGGCACCACCATCAACTTCGACGTGATTTCGAAGGACGCCGAGTATCTGGGCGGCGCCATCGCCGTGGGCATGGGGATTTCGATCGAAGCGCTTTTCGCAAGACCGCGCGCCTGCCGCTGGTGGAGTTCCGCGCGCCCGCTGCCGTGGTGGGCACCAACACCGTCGCCAGCATGCAATCGGGCCTGTACTTCGGCACCATCGGGATGATCGACGGCATCCTCGAACGCATGATCGCCGAATTGGGCCCCGCAGACAAAGCCATCGCCACCGGCGGACAGGCCCACCTGATCGTCAGCGGCTCGCGCTACCTGAAAACGGTGGACGAGCATCTCACCCTGGAAGGTCTGGAAATGATATGGGAACGCAACCGGGAGCGGCGGGCGACAATACCGCTCCGCTGAACTATTTCAACTACTTCACCGAAATCGAGGAGCATTTCCGGCGCACCCGCGGCACCAGCCTGTTTCTGCTCTCGCCGCTCGATTGGGCGCTGATCGAAAGCTGGAAGAATGCCGAGGTGCCCCTGGAAGCCGTGCTGCGCGGCATCGACGCGGCTTTCAGAAATGGCGTAGCCGTCGGGTGAAAACGCAGATGGTCAACTCGCTGGCATTCTGCGCGCAGGCCGTGCTGACCGAAGCGCAGATCATGGCCGGCTCCATCCCCGCCCGCCGCCAGCAGACCTCCGCCCCACCGTTCAGCGCCGAAGAGTTGCGCGCCTACCTGGATGCGCAATTCCGATGCGCTGCCGCCGGGCTACGAGGAGATCGCCGCCGCGCTCCGCAAGCTGGCCGCAGAGGCCGAACAGCACCTGGACGATCTGGAAGCCCTGGAGCAGCGCCTCACGGTGCTGGAAGAAAAGATGATCGCCGCCGCGCGCACCGCGCAAACCGAGGAATCCCTGCTGGCCTCGCGCCAGGAACTCGACCGCCAGTTACGCCCTTACCGCGGCAAAATGACTGCCCCGACAGTTGTCCATGCTCCAGAAGCAATACCTGGAGCGCAACTTACTCGAAAAATCGGGCCTGCCCCGGCTGAGCTTGTTCTATATGCGATAAGTTGCAGCGGCCGCTGCGCACATGAGGAATATCACCCTGGGCGTTCCGGTATGGAGAAGGTTGGTGAAGCTGCGCTCGGCCAGACTCCATCCTATCCCGGCCGCCTGTTGGTGACCCGGCCAGAAGCCCGGCTTAACTCCGCTTAAGGCGTAGGTTCAAAGAAGATCATCCATGCAGCACCCCAGAGGTGATCGCTGCCAAGGGTCGGCGCCGCACCCCCCTGGATGAAATGGGTTACCGTACCGCCCGTGGAGACCTCGTAGACGGCGTCCGGAGTGCTGATTGTCGGCGGAGGATTGTAATAGCTGGACGTGTAGAGATTAGTTCCACTTAACACCAGGTTGCCAATCAGTAGATTCGGGGAGGAGATAAGCGTGGCCAGAAGCACGATGGGGCCGCCAGGACTCACCTCTTTCGCCAATTGACCGCCGAAGACACTGGTCAGGTACATCCGGTTCGCCGCGTCGAAAGCCAGCCCTACCGGCTCGATGCCCAGGCCGCTGGCGTGAATCTCGGCATAGTAGTCGGCGGTCTGCGAGCCGTCCGTCGTATCGAAGCACTTCACGTCCTCGTCGATGAAGCCCGCGATGCAAAGATTCCCGAGCTTGTTGAACGCCATCTGATTCCCACGGGTCATGCTGGCCATGATCGGGTTGGGTTGGGGCACAAGATTGGGCAGAGTGAGGTCCTCGGCCCGGTATTTGAAGATGTATATTGGGGGGCTACCGGGTAAATCCGCTCCATAGGCAGTCGCCACCCAAAGGTCACCGGACGAGTCGAAAAGCAGGCTCTGCGTCTGCGGCGTAAAGGTTGTGCAAGGAATACAGATGACCTTGAAAGTGTCCCAATTGGTGTCCAAGTCCCCATTGGCGTGATATCGCAGAATGGTGGACGTGAGGTCTGACGTTTCAGTAGTCACGAAGATCTCTCCGGTCACTGGGCTCTGGGCCAGTGCCCTCGGGGAATACGGACCAGTGGTAGCGAAAGTGCGAACCCAGACTCCGCTGGCGGTAAACTGCTCCAGCGAGTGGCTCCTTTGGCTGGTCACCAGGATTTCCTCGGCTGCGTGAAGCCAAGTGCATCCCGGCAACGCGCCGAAAACGGCGATCAAGACTGTCTTGCTCATGGTATTTTCCTCTCTTGCTTCTAGCGGCGAAGCGTCGATGAGTGCATTCCAGCCGTTTCGCCCGCAGCTCTCCCGAGAGCACGGGTGTCTCCAAATGCTAAACTTCTTGTATCTTCTTGAGGATGCGCAATAAGTGGTTATCTAACTGTCCATTGTCTTGACAGCCAGACTGTACACAAGATTGAAAGTAAGAGCGGCGGCGGTCGAACCACTCAGCCAAGTTACCAAACAACCAGGGCCTTGGATGGCAACAATGTGCCGCGGTAAACAAGTCTTCTTACCGCCAGACACTTTCCCAGACACCCAATATGCAGCCATTGGTTAAACCGTGGCCAGCGCGGGATGCGGCGCCTGGACCGCCACATCTTCCGATCCTGAGGTCTTGCAAGACAGGTCGGGAGACGAGGGCGCCGGCGCCCGCATGGTTGGCTTCACACTGCTGAACAACACCCATACGCTGCCACAGACCTACACCATCACGGTGGCCAGCGATCGGCGTCGGCGAGTTACACGGTGACGGAGGCCGGTTCAGGGGATATTCAGGTTTTCCGCGAGGTCTGGGCGCTCTGCGAACAGCTTCTGGGCCGCGACCCCGACGGCGGCGGCCTGGCTCTACCGGCTCTGATCGGAGCCCGAGCGTAGGCGACTGGAAACGGATTTCGCCGTGATCGCACTCGATCTCCAACCGCGTGATTTGGTTCGCCGGCCGTCTGATGCGCGCGCATCAACATCGAATCGGAGCCGCGACCATAGGGAGCGGGACCTCGCGGTCGCAGACCCGGCCGAACACCTCGGCCCGCCTACTTCACGCTGGGGCTGTCGTCCGCCTTCAGATCGCCCAGAGCGTACTGAATCCCGGCCAGCATGTGCTCCAGGAAGGGTCCGATGGCGTACACCGTTTCGCTGTGGCCGTGCGCCTCATAAAAGACCCGGCCCTTGCCTTCGCGGCGGATGTAGCTGAGGGCATAATCGCCATCCGTCCGTTTGTTGACCTCCTTGGCCTTGTCCGCGTCGCTCATCTTCGAGTAATCGATGCTGGTGAGCACGTGCACGTTCTTCCGCGAAAAGGAATCCTGCGCGAAGGTGTAGGTCTCATCGTGGATCTGATACTCCTGTCCGTGGAACATGGCCGTGAGCGGGCTGTTGGGATCGTCGATTTTCACCGTGATCAGTTGCGGATACACCCAGTGGAACTTAAAGTAGCCGCCGATCATGTGGTTGAATTCCGGCCACAGCGGCTCGTTCGCCTGCGGCGCGGGCGGCGCCGGCCGCGGCATTAGCGAAGCAAAGTGCCGCGTGAAATCGGCCTCCGCAAGCTTACCGGCTTTATCGCTGTCGAGCGTATCGAACCATTTGCCAGCCAGGCCGTCGAGTTCCTGGCGGCTGATCTTCCCAGTATGGCTGGTGTCCGCCTGCTCCATGATCTGAGTGGCCAGCAGCGTGTTCGCGCCGCCGCGTCCGCCCGTGGCTGGCGCCGACACGGTAGTCCCCGGCACCCCATGGTACGAATCCGTGGCCGCGTGGACACCGGCCAGGCCCTTGCCGCCGCGCACGAAGTCCAAAAGCGCTTTGCGGCGCGCCGCGGTGGCTGCGGCATCGTTCGGATCGTCCAGAAACAATCCGGTGGTGCTGTCGAGGAAAATCAGGTCGTACTGCTTCAGATTCTGGGTGTTGATGTCGGCGGGATCATAAGTAATCACGGTGGACCAGGCGCCGGTTTTAGTCCCCAGGGCCTCCACCATCTTGGCCGCCAGGGGGATCGAGGAATGCACATAGCCCTGCGCCTTGCACAGCACCAGCACCTTGCGCGGCCGCTTAGGCTTGGCCGGCGCCGTGGTGGGCAGCACGGCCATCATGGCGTCCACATCCGACGGTTTGGGGATCTGGTTTTGCACCTGCGGGCCGCGGCCCCCGCGCCCCGCCGGCGCCGGCATCGCCTCATCCAGCGCGGCCACGAGCTGCGCCTGCGTCAGCGTGCCGCTTCTCGCGGAATCGCCCTGGGTGAACCACAGGTCGAACGAGGCTTTCATTTCGTCGCTAGTCAGCCAACCGTCCTTGTTGGCATCCATGGCGGTGAACAGCGCCCCGGCCACACCGCCGCGCCCGCCGCCGCCCCGGCCAGATTGCCCGGCCCTCTGGGCTTCCAGCGCAATGACGCCGATCGATACAAGGGATACGCACACCACGGCCATCGCGGCAGCCGCCGAACTACGTGGTTTCATCGGTCCTCCTTTGTACACCAGTGAGTATATAACGCGGCGCGGCCTCACTCCCTCACGCCGCCCAATGCTGCACCGTCCGGCAGAGCACGTCAGCGCCGTGGGCGCAATCCTCCCAGCGCGTCAACTCTTTGGGCGAGTGGCTGATGCCGCCCACACTCGGCACGAAAATCATCCCCATGGGGCCGAGCAGCGCCATGGCCTGCGCATCGTGGCCCGCGCCGCTGGGCAGCCGCTGGCTGCGCAGTCCCAACGCGGCGCAGGCGGCCTCAATGGACTTCTGCACTTCCGGCGTGGCCATGGCGCCCTGGTGATGCGACGCCGGCCGGAAAGTAATCTCGGTCTTCGTCCGGGCGGCGATTTCGCGGGCGCGGGCGCGAATCCGCTCGCCGATCCCATCGATCTTGGCCGCCGAAAGGTCGCGCAGTTCAATCACCAGGCGTACCAGCCCCGGCACAATGTTGGGCGCGTTGGGGCTGACATCGAGTTGCCCCACAGTGCCCACCTGCCGGCCAGGCTCGGCGCGCACAATTTCGTTCACCGCGATGGTCAGGTACGAGGCCGCCAATAGCGCATCCTGGCGCTCCGGCATTGGCGTGGTGCCGGCGTGGTTGGCGAAACCGTGCACCTCCACGTCATACCGTTCGATGGCCACAATGCCTTCGACCACTCCGATAGGGATGCCGGCGCGGTCGAGCGTGCCGCCCTGCTCGATGTGCAGTTCCAGGTAGCACACAAACGATCCGGGCGCGCGGCGCGCTTCCGCGATCCGCTCCGGAGCGCCGCCGATGCGCCGGATGGCGTCCGATTTCTTCATGCCGTTCCACACCGCGTCCAACTCCCCCGGATCGAGGCGTCCGGCCGCCGCGCGGCTGCCGGTGATGCCGTTGTTGAAGGCGTAGCCCTCTTCATTGCTCCAGATGACCACTTCCAGCGGATGGCGCGTGGCGATGTGCGATTCGTTGAGCGTTTCGATCACCTCAATGGCCGCCAGCGAGCCAAGGTCGCCATCGAAGTTGCCGCCGTTGGGCACGGAGTCGATATGCGAGCCGAACAGCACCGGCGCGAGCGACGCCTCGCTGCCCGCGCGGCGGCCCAGAATATTGCCGGCCGCGTCAATCCGCGGCTTCAGTCCGGCGGCGTCCATGAGGCTCATCACGTACGCGCGCGCAGCGATGTCGGCGTAGGA
The DNA here is from genome assembly GCA_963803725.1 of Bryobacterales bacterium. Taxonomy (GTDB): domain Bacteria; phylum Acidobacteriota; class Terriglobia; order Bryobacterales; family Bryobacteraceae; genus JOPF133. The sequence goes on from CAWDOH010000042.1 coordinate 46,784, forward strand.
ATAGGCGATCCGGCTGACGCCGCCTTCGAAGCCCGCTCCCGCCGGCCGCCCGAAGGTGCTGAGGTGTTCCAGGTGGTCGCGCAGGCGCTTGGGATTGATGTGCAGCGGGGGGTGTGAGGAATCCTGCGCAAACGCGGAAACCGCTAACGTTCCCAGAAGGTGGCGGCGGGTCATGGGTGTAGGTTGCCACACGGCCGCCTCAGTACACAAACGGAATCAGCTTTCGAGTCCTGCGTGCGTAGCTGTCGAAGGCGGCGCCGTAATGATCGTGCAGATGCGAATCCAGCACGGGAATGTTGACGAACACGAATCCGGCCAGCATCAGCAGCGGGACGATGGCGGTGATCCAGGCCCCGGAAATCAGGCACAGACCGGAAAACGAGAGCAGATCACCGAAGTAGTTCGGGTGCCGGGCGTAGCGGAACAGCCCCTCGGTGTAGAGCCGGCCGCGATTTTCAGACCGCTGCTTCCAGACATGCCGCCGGTACTCGGAGTAAGAGTTCATCCACGACCCGGCGGCGAAGAAAACTGTGCCGGCCACGCCTGCAGCGCCGAAGACCGTGGCATTCACGCCACCGGCCACGCCCATCAGCCCGACAATACAAAACAGCCATCCGGCGATGCTAAACGTTTCGTTCCAACTCACGCCGCGTTTCAGAAACACAAACTCCGTGAACAGAATCCTCAGGTAGTAAATAGAAAATCCGGCCGCCAGGCATATGCGCCGAACCGGATTGCCAGGGTTCCAGGTCCATCCGAACCACGCGCCCGCTACCCGCAGCCCACCCGCCAGCAGCAGCCACCACGCCACCGCCACCCACACGCCCGCAACCGCCGCCAGGGTGATCCGCTGCGCCACGGTAGAGTCCTGCAGTTCGTACATCTGGCGCTGCATTTCGCGTTTCTGCACAGCCGGGCCTCCTCCGCCTCCTCCCGAAATATAGCGCCGCGACTGTGGATGCGCACGCCCATGGGCTACCGGGACTTCAAAACAGAGCCGCGAGCGCGAGAAGCCCTCAAGAAATCGAAGCGGGGCAAGCTCAAGCGTGCCCTACCCCTGCAAGCGCAGGACTTGCAGTGGTGGCGCATGCTTCGGCTTGCCTTTTGAGGAAGTCACCCGCAACCCATTGATAACAAATGAATTACTAGAAACTAAAAACGTGCCAGTTAGGTCGCGGAAGATGAGCGACTTCCTTCCCCGTATGGACCCGCGGCATGCGGGCCCTTTGCTTCTGAGCGGGCGGTTGCCGCAGCCGAGCGGTGGCCGGTCGATAATCACAGTTGGTGGCCATGCCAGCCGAGGGAAGCAGCGTCGATCCCCGCGTCCGGACCCGCACCGCGATTCCGGATGGGCCACTCCCGCGGCAGACCCTGCTCTTCGCGCCGTGCGCTTTCAACCTGGCGGAGACCAGCCGGATGGTCGAAATCGCCAAAGGCGTGGTGCGCCATCCCGCGGCCAGCCAGGCGTTCGACGTGCATTTCATCTCCGATGGCGGCGAGTTCGAGCGCATGATCGAAAACCATGGTTTTCCGCTGACCCGCATGGAACCGCGCCTCACGCCGAAAAAGATCGAGCACATCGCGCGCGTCGACCGCGGTGAAAAATTCGCCGCCGGCTTCACCACTGCCGAGATGATCGAGCGCGTCGAGCACGAAATCGCAATGCTCCAACTGCTCAAGCCCGCCGCGGCCGTCACGGGCTCGTATCCTTCGCTTCCGCTCAGTTGCCGTGTGCAGCAGGTCCCCCTCGTGTGGGTCATTCAATCCACCTGGCTGCCGGAATTCTTCGAGCACGGAGCAGGCCTTACGGACCACCTCCGTCCCGCGCCGGTTAAAGCCATGGCCGATTGGGCCGTGACCCGGTTCATCAACTTCTGGATCCGGCACGGGTTTCTGGATTCCGTGAACCACGCCGCCCGCCACTTCGGCGTAAAAGGCTACGATTCGATCTTCGAATTCTGGCGCGGCGATACCACTCTGGTCGCCGAGCCGCCGGAATTTTCCGGTGTCGCACTGCCCGCCGGCCACCATTACATCGGCCCGCTAATCCCGTTGGACGAATTTCCGATGCCGCCGGGGGTCCGCGACATTCCGCGTGACCAGCCGCTGGTCTACTTCGCCATGGGAAGCTCCGGCACGCCCGAAATCGTGGCGCGGATTGTGGAAAGCTTCGACGGTCAACCCTACCGGGTGATCGCGCCAGTGCAATTCCAGTTAGCGCAAGTGCCGGGGGTACGGATTCCGACGAATGTGTTGGTGACGGGCTGGGTTCCCGCGCTCCAGGTCAACCGGATGGCCGATCTGGCCGTCATTCACGGGGGCATCGGCACGGTGATGACCGCCGCTTTGGCCGGCAAACCGGTGGTGGGGGTTGGCATGCAGTTGGAGCAGACCGCCAATCTGGCCTGCCTCGAACGGCTCGGTTTTGCCATTCGGGTTCCCAAGTCGCGAGACCCGTCGCGTAAGATTCAGGCGGCCATCGCGAAGCTGCTGCGCGACGACAGCGCCAAAGCCAAAGCCGCCGCCTTCGCCAAGGCGATTGCGCCCTGGGATGGGCCGGGCCTTGCCGCGCAGGTGCTCCTGGAGCATTACGGAGTGCGCGACTGACAACCCCCACCCCCGCGGCTCAGATATACTTCAAACGAAAGGAGTCACTGTGCGCAATCTGGTGCCGATCCTCACGTTTGCAATAGCCGCGGCATTGCCCGCGCAGCCGGCCACGTCTTATCGCGTCACCCACACCTACACATTGGGCGGCGAAGGGAGTTGGGACTACATTGTCCCCGACCCGCCGCATCACCGCCTGTTCATCGCCCGGCAGAATCGGCTGATGGTGGTGGATGAAAACAGCGGCACTCTGCTCGGCGAAGTCACCGATATCCACGGCGCCCACGGCACCGCGGTGGCCGAAAGCACCGGGCATGGATTCGCCACCTCGGGCAACGACCAGTCAGTGGTCAGGTTCGATCTGAAGACCTTCAAGGTGCTCGGCCGGATCCCCGCCGCTGAGGATGCCGACGCCATCGTTTACGACTCCGCATCCAACCGCGTGTTCACGCTGAACGGCGACGCGCACTCGTCCACGGTGATCGACCCGCGAGCCGGGACGCTCATCACCAACATCCCCCTGGGAGGCAAACCGGAATACGGTGTCTCCGCCGGCGATGGCAAGGTGTACGCCAACCTGACCGACATTAGCGAGGTGGTGGAGATCGACGCCCGCGCAGCCAAGGTGGTGCGGCGCTGGCCGACCGCGCCGTGCAAGCAACCGGTTTCCATGGCCATCGATACCCGTCACCACCGGCTGTTCAGCGGCTGCCGCAGCGGGCTTATGGCGGTCTCGGATTACGAAGCCGGCAAAGTGGTGGCCACCCTGCCGATCGGCACCGGCGTGGATGGCGCCGGCTATGACCCGGCCTCGGGTGATGCCTTTGCCTCGAATGCCAATGGCTCGCTCACGGTGATTCACCAGGATTCGCCGGACCAATATCACGTGGCCGGCAGCGTGCCCACTCCCGAAGGTTCGCGCAACATGGGTCTCGACCCAACCAACCACCGCCTGTTCCTGGTGAGCGCCAAGTTCGGGGACTTACCGGCGGGAACCAGGGGCAGAAGACCGGTCCTGCCGGGAACCTTTACCCTGATGGTGATCGAACGCGCTCCGGCAGCGCATTGACCGGAAGCAGCCGTCGGCTCAGCCCCACAGCCGGCGTCAGCCCATCGACCCCACGATGCCGCCCCAGCCGCACACCGCCGGTCTCATCGGCGCCCGCCCGGGGTAACTTCAGGACTGGTCGCCTTCCAGGTACTCCGGAGGCACGTCGTCTTCCGGAACCTCGCGGGTTTTCACCTCGGAGAGGTCCGGATCGGGGGCATCTTCGACGCCCTCGATCACGCCGGCTTCGAACGATTGCCCTTCTTCCACCAGTTCGGCTACGCTTTCGGAATCCACCACTGGGGTATCCGGCAGTCCCAGTTGGTCGCCCGATTGGCCGGCGGCGTCGGACAACGGCAGTTCGGAGGCCGGTTCGGAGGTCGGTTCGGTGGTCGGTTCGGTGGTCTCCGTCGGGCGGTTCGCGCGGTTGGCTGGTTTACGTGCTGACATGGGCGGTCCTCACCTTTCTATTTACCACGAGCAGCGACGTTGCCATAGCGAGATAACCAACAGAACGGACGGCAGACGCCTCCTGCCTCACCAGGGCGGCATATCCCCTGAAGACGGTAGTTACGGGTTCCGCAAATCCCCCCGCCTTTCCCCATGCGAGCCAACAAACGCTTGCAAAATCAAAAACTTAAGACGAGGAGAACCCCGACCATGACGAAGCAATCCCTGCGGTTCATCGGCGCTCTGGCGCTTTCCACGGTGGCTTTCGCGAGCCCCAAGTCGTACCAGATCCTGCTCACCGCCCCCCAGGCGGGCGCCGCCCAATTGGCCGCCGGCGTCTATAAGGTCCAGGTGTCCGGTTCCAACGCCATCTTCACCAATCTCGACATCAACCATTCGTTCGTGGCGCCGGTGAAGGTCGCCACTACTCAGAAGCACGAAGTCACCGCCGTCGAAACCAAGACCGACGCGGGCAACTCGCACATGACTTCGATCAACCTCGGCGGCTCCGACGAAACCTTGCAGTTCGGCGAATAACTCTCCAGCCGGGTTCTCCAAGGGGAGGGGCGTGCCGCACTGGCGCCTCTCCCGGTCTGACCCCTCCCCCGCCCGGCCAACTTCCCTTACAGTTTTGCTTCCGATTCCAGGCTGCGCCACAGGTACCAGGTTGCCACCGAGCAGTACGGCCGCCATTTCAGGGCCAGCGTTTCGACTTCCGCGGGCTGGGGCAAGTCGGCCAGGCTGTAGGCCTTGCGGATGGCGTTGCGAATCCCCAGGTCGCCGGTGGGCAGCACATCGGGACGGCGCAGGGCAAAGATCAGAAACATATGGACCGTCCAGGGCCCGATCCCCTTCACCTGGGTGAGGCGCTCGATGACGGCGTCATCGGGCAGATCGAGCAATTCCTCGAAGACCACCCTGCCGTCGCGCGTTTGGCGGGCCAGGTCGCGGATATAGTTGGTCTTCTGAGCTGAGAGGCCAAGCGCCCGCATGCGCGACGGACGCAGCTTGAGCACGCTTTCGGGCGTTAGCCGGCCGTGCGTGGCGCGCGCCAGGCGGCCGAAAATCACGCTCGCCACCTTGCCGCTAAGCTGTTGATTCACAATCGACCTTACCAGTGTTTCGAAGTGCGGATCGCGAAACTGGATGCGGTACTCGCCAACCCGGTCGATGATTTCCGATAATATGGGATCGCGTTGGCGGAGGTGTTGAATGGCTTCCTTCATGCTGAAACAATCGGACGTTTGTGCACGTCACCACTATTGTACCGGCATGCGAATTCTCTGCGTTCTTTCCCTGACCACCGCGCTGGCGGTGTCGACTGCCCTGGCCCAAACCCAACCTCCTCAAAAGAAAGCGGATGCAGACCAGGACCTGCCGCCTTCCATCAGCGTCAACGTGGACGTGGTGAACATTCTGGCCTCGGTGCGCGATAAACGCGGCGGGCTGGTTCCCAACCTGGAACAGAAAGATTTCACTGTATTCGAGGACGGCAAGGCCCAGACGATCAAGTATTTCTCGCGCGAAACCGACCTGCCGCTGACCATCGGGATGCTGGTGGACACCAGCGGCAGCCAGCGCAACCTGATCGACATCGAACGCAACGCGGCCTCGTCGTTCTTCACCGAGGTGCTGCACAAAAAGGACGAGGCCTTCCTGATCCAATTCGGTGAAGAGGCCGAGCTGTTGCAGGATTACACCAGCTCGCCGCGGCTGCTCAACCAGGGCCTTAACGGGCTGCGTCCCAGCTCGGGTGTGGGCGGCCTGGGACCCGGTCCGGTGCCGACCGTCGGCCAGCCCCGCGGAACAGTGCTCTACGACGCCATCTACCTGGCGGCCAACGATAAGCTCAAGAGTGAGGTAGGGCGGAAGGTGATCGTGGTCATCACCGACGGGGTGGATGAAGGCAGCCGCCTGACCATTAACCAGGCCGTCGAAGCGGCGCAGAAATCCGACGCCGTCATCTACAGCATCGAGTACTCTGACCCCCGGGCATACGGCGGAATGTTCAACTTCGGGGGCAACGCCGGAGACAGCTACCTGCGCAAAATGTCGGACGAGACCGGCGGGCACGTCTACCGGGTGGACAACCGGCATCCGCTGGACGTGGTTTTCAAGGAGTTGCAGGAGGAGATGCGCAGCCAGTATTCGATCGGCTACACCCCCATCAACGACGTCAAGGACGGCTCCTACCGCAAGCTGGAAATCAAGGTCAACAGCAAGGAAATGAAGGTGCAGGCCCGCAAAGGGTACTACGCCATTAAACCTGAATCGCGCTGAAGCGGCGTTTGCGCTCCACGAAGTAGCTTTCCACCGCAACCTGCAGGGGCGGCATCGGAGCAATGCCCAGCCGCTCCATCTTGCCATTAGACAGCGCGGAATATTTGGGACGGCGGGCGGGCGTACGATATTCCCGTTCGCTGGTGGCCAGCAGCAGCGGCTGCAGGCCCGCAACCTGGAAAATCAGCCGCGCAAACTGAAACCACGAAATGGGCGACCCGCCGCCGACATGGAAGATTCCGGATTGCTCGCGTTCCACCAGGTCGATGGTGCGGGCGGCCAGCAAGGGCGCAAACGTGGGCGAAGCGACGTGATCTTCCACAACCCGGATGGCATTGGGGGAGCCGGCCAGGCGCAGCATCACCTCCACGAAATTTCCGCGCGGGGTGTCCAGCCCGCCGGGGCCGAAAACGCCCGAAGTGCGGACCACCAGGGCGCGGTCCAGGTAGGCCTGGGCGTACAGCTCGCCGGCCAGTTTGGAGACCGCGTAAGCGCCCAAAGGGTGCGGTGGATCGTCTTCGGCATAGGGGTAGCCCGCCTGGCCGTCGAACACGTAATCTGTGGAAAAATGGACCAGCCGGGCGTCCATCTGGCGGCATGCGAGGGCCAGGTTGCGCACCGCCAGGGCGTTCACCAGGAAAGCCGCCTGCGGCTCCTCCTCGGCCACATCCACCTGGTTGTACGCCGCGGAGTTGAAGACCACTTCGGCATCGTAATGGGCGAGAGCCTTTTCCACCGCCTGGGCGTCGGTGATATCCGCCTGGGTGCGGTCCCAACCGGTCACGGCATAACCGCGAGACTGCAACTCACGCACCAGTTCGACGCCGAGTTGGCCGGCGGCTCCAAACACGACGGCTCTGCGGACCATAGGCAATCACAGGATAGCGCAACCAGGGCGGCCAGTACGAGAGGTTCTCGGGTCCCTCACGTAAGCCGACCGGGGCGCTACTTCACAAACATGGCCCGCAGCGGGAAAGTCCGCCGGGTCGAGCCACCTTGCGGTCACTCTTCTCACCGCCTCCCCGCATTCACCGGCTGAGCGGGTACTTCACAGCCATGGCCCGCAGCCGGAAAGTCCGCCGGGTCGAGCCACCTTGCGGTCACTCTTCTCACCGCCTCCCCGGATTCACCGGCCGGGCGGGCTACTTCACAGCCATGGCCCGCAGCGGGAAAGTCCGCCGGGTCGAGCCACCTTGCGGTCACTCTTCTCACCGCCTCCCCGCATTCACCGGCTGAGCGGGTACTTCACAGCCATGGCCCGCAGCCGGAAAGTCCGCCGGGTCGAGCCACCTTGCGGTCACTCTTCTCACCGCCTCCCCGGATTCACCGGCTGAGCGGGTACTTCACAGCCATGGCCCGCAGCCGGAAAATCCCCCAGGTCGAGCCACCTTGCGGTCACTCTTCTCACCGCCTCCCCGGATTCACCGGCTGAGCGGGTAATTCGTGAGCGTTAGAGCAACCCATCTGGTCAGGCGCCAGGTTTGATGCTGGACTGTAAGGGTGGACGAACATCGAGCGCAGGGGATAGTCCGGCATCGCCGGAGCCGGGCAGAGACCGAGCAGGTAGTTTCGGCATACGAGTCGAGTGGCCTGAGCCGGGTTGAGTTTTGCCAGCAGCAAGGGCTGAGTGTGGCCACGTTGGCTCGCTATCGGAAACAGCAACGGCAGCAAGGCGAAGCGGCCACTGGGAACCGTTGGTTGGCGGTGGAGGTGTCCGGTGTCAGCGCGGCGGTGGGGAGCGAAACCGCCAGCGGCCCGGCGGTCGCGCTACGGGGCGGGCGGCGGATCGAAGTCGGGCGCGGGTTTGATGCTCCCACGCTGGTGCAGTTGCTGGGCGTGCTGGAGGGCCGCTGAGTATGCTCGGGGTGGGGCCGGCGACACGGATCTATCTGGCGGCGGGAGCCACCGACATGCGCCAGGGCTTCGAAGGCCTGTACGGATTGGTGCGCGACCGGCTGCAATTGGAGCCGCTGAGCGGGCATCTCTTTCTGTTCTCGAATGCGCAACGAAATCGTCTGAAGTTGTTGTTCTGGGATGGCAGTGGGCTATGGGTCTGCGCCAAGCGTCTGGAGAAGGGCCGCTTCCGCTGGCCGGCGGCGGCGAGCGGGCAGGTCAAGGTAGTGCTCAGCCACGAGGAACTGGCGATGCTTCTGGGTGGCATCGATCTGGCGGGGAGTAAGCGCCGGGCGTGGTTCCGAAGAGTGGCAGGCGAAGGGCCGGAAACCACCATCAGCAGCAAATAAATCTCTGCGGCGCTAAAACATAATCGTATATAATTGCTTTATTGATCTCCGAGACCTCCGCCCCGCTCCTGACGAATCCACCGAGGTGGTGGAGTTGAAGCGACAACTCCACTGGGCCCTCCTCAAGATCCAGGTATTGGAAGAGCGCCTGCGATTGCAGCGCATCCAGAAGTACGGTCCGGGCAGTGAGAAGCTCAGCGATGCGCAACTGGAGCTTTTGGAACTGGAACCCGGAGTGAGCCAGCAGGAAGTCCAGGCCGAGAGCCAGCGCGAACCCCTGCCGGAACCGGTCAAGCCTACGGCGCGCCCGCGCCCGCGTCCGCATCCGGGGCGGCAGGAACTGCCTGCGGATTTGCCGCGGGTGGAACGGGTGATCGCCTGTACCCCGGAGCAATGCACCTGCCAGGGCTGCGGTCAGCCGACGACGGTGATCGGCTACGACCAGAGCGAGCAACTCGATGTGGAGCCAGCCAAGTACTTCGTGTTGGTGACCAAATGCGAGAAACGCGCCTGCCGAAGCTGCGAGGAAGGCGGGGTGGCCGCGGCGCCGGCGCGGATCGTCGACAAAGGGCTGGTCAGCGACCGGGTGGTGATCGACACGGTGATCTCCAAGTACAGCGACCATCTTCCGCTGTATCGTCAGAGCGTCATTCTGGAGCGGGAGACGGGAGTGGAGATCAGCCGGACGACGCTGGATGGGTGGGTGATGCGGGTGGGGGAACTGCTGATCCCGGTAGCCGCCGCGATAAGCCGTGAATTGGTGGGCGGCAGTTACATCCAAGCCGATGAAACGCCGGTGGATGTGCAGATGCACGACGGCCGGGGCCAGAACCATCAAGCGTACTTATGGCAATACAGCCGGCCGGGGGGCAGTGCGGTGTTCGACTTCCGGTTGGGACGTGGACGTGAAGGTCCCAAGGGATTCCTGGGGAATTTCGAAGGGCTGCGGCAGACCGACGGCTACGCCGCTTACGAGAAAGTGGGTGGGCCGCAGCTGGTGCATGCCTGCTGTTGGACGCATTATCTGGACTCTTGCATTATCCAGAGTGAATGCGAGATGGACGCCCGGGCCGAGACGGGAGTGGGGTGAGCGGGACGCTCACTCCAGATAAGGCGTCACAAGCTTTCGAGAAACGCGAGCAACTTCGGCGATGGCCGCCATTTTCGCGGCGCCGCGGGGTTGAGTCCCGCCCGCCTCCAGAATGCCTCCAGCACGTCGCGCTTCATCTGAAGATTGGTCGTAATGTATCGGCTTGTGGTGGCCACCGATGCGTGGCCAAGGTAATCTCGAATCACCGAAACATCGATCCCTGCCTGCAGAAGGGCGACGGCACAACTGTGTCGCATGACGTGTGGAGTTACTTTGCGCTTTCGTAACGCGGGAGCTTTTTGTGCCGCGAAGCGGACGTACTTGCGCAGCAGATAAGCAACGCCATCACGCGTTAGCGGCGCCCCACGGGTGTTCCTGAACAGCAAGTCCTCTCCGTTTTTTGCGCGAATGATCCGGAGTAGGGCTGACGCGGTTTCGGACCAAAGGGGACAGATCCGTTCCTTTCGGCCTTTTCCCAGCAGTCGCACTTGCCGTGGTCTCTCCAATTGAAGGTCACAGGCGCGTAACGCCAGCGCCTCACTCACGCGCGCGCCCGTGTTGTAGAGAAACAGCAGCAGGGCGTGATCGCGTTCCCCATTACGACTCCGAGGATCAACGGTGGCGATCACGGCGCGGGCCTCTTCAGGTTCCAGATAGGTGGCCGCTCGGCGTAGTGCTTTCTTGCTGCGAATCGCGAGAATACGACCGTACTGGCCAGCCCGCGTTACATCGTGTCGCAGGAGGTGTTGCACAAAACTGCGCACCGCTGCAAGACGGCAATTTCGGGTAACCGCGGAGTTCCCTCGGCGCGATTCGACATGATCTAAGAATGCGAGCACGGCGTCGGATTGGGTATCGTCCAGGGAGAGGTCAGCGACGGGCTTGCGTTTCTGATCTGCCACGAACAGGTAGAAGAGCTTCAGTGCATCGCGGTAGGCCCGCACAGTATGTCCGCTTGCTCCACGCGTATGTTGTAAATAGTTACGGAAGAAGCTCTCGGTCAGTCCCAACAACGACTCAGATTTGGATCGGCTCATACACCATCGTCCTCGGATGTCGCGTTTTTGTATCGGCGCCGCAGTCGCTTGCCAGCCAAGTCCAGAAGCTCCGGCGTGGTGTGGAGGTAACTCTCTGTGCCAATGATATCGACATGCCCCATATACGCCGAGAGCCAGGGTAGGCGGGCCTGGAGGTCGACGCCCTCCCCATACCATCGGCTCAGACGGTGCCCGGCGAAGGCATGGCGCAGGTCATAGGGTCGCGGCCCGATTCGCCCCCTTTCAGGTTTCAACTCGGCCAGTTTGAACAGACCTCGGAGCGTATCACTTGCAGTTCCGACGGGAAGTCGGCTATGGTTGGCGCCAACGAAAAAACGAGCGCCCAGTTCCGAGGGCGCGTACTCCGTACGAGCGGTGAGGTATCGATCGAGTTCGCGTGATAGCGAACGATGAAACGGAACCCAGCGGGATCGTCCCTTGAAGGTGTCTACAAAGAGAACGGCGGCTCGATTATCCACGTCTCGCATTCGCAGTCGCAGCGCTTCTCCAAAACGAATCCCGGTACAGTACAGGACCAGAATCAACGCCCTGTATAGTGCGGCTCGGAACGGCGGGCGCTTGAGGTTAGCGCAGAGTGCCAGGAGGTGGAGAACGTCCTCCTCCGAAAGGGAATACGGAAGAAAGGAGGACTCGGTAGGCAGGTGTGGCCAGATCGGTTCAGCTACAGTCCCTGGTTCGGATGATCGGCGCAGGTATCGGTAGAACTGCCGCAGCACCGCGGCATCGGCCGAAACGCTGATGGGCTTTCGGCCCGGCTTGCTCGACAGCCAAGCAATCGCGGCGCGATCAAGTTTCAAGCGGCGATTGTTAGTCAGAAAACGGTCGAACTCGCGCAACGTAAACTCCGCACGAATGTAGCCATAACCGAGGCTGCGCTTAAACTGCAGAAAGGCATGCATCTCACGCGCAGTTGGGCCCTGGAAGATATTGATCATCGTGGCACCGGGAGAGCTACCGCTCGAAGACGCTCCAACGCTACCCGCACATAGACAGAGGTGGAGGACGAACTGCGGTGACCGAGAATATCGCTCACAATCTTAATATTGGCTCCGGAATCAATCTGCCTGCGCGCGTGACTGTGACGAAAAGCATGGGCCCCGATCACTTTGGTTGAGATGCGAGCCAGATGCGCATAGTGCCGGATACGGTGGCGAATGGCGCCGCTGGTTAGCGGCTCGTAGGGCATGTTTTCCCGGACAAACATATGCAGAACGGATCTGGCAGGCGGCCGTTCCCATCGCAGGTACGCAGTCATTGCCTGTGCAACCGCCGGCAACAGGGGAAGCTCGATCGACACATTGGTCTTCGGCCGACAGACCCTCAGCACTCCGCCTTGCCAGTTCACATCTTCCAATCGAATTCCAAGGACTTCGGCTGCGCCCAGACCATATGTTGCCAACAGCAACACGATCGCATAGTCACGCTTGCCCGGCGCTTCCGTTCGAGAGATCGCACGCAGGATCTTCTGCACGTCGCTCCAAGGCAAACAGCGTGGGGGCCGTTCATCTATCCGATATCGCGGTGCAACGACCTCGTTGGCCAGGTCGGTCGTCAATCTTCCAGTAATCCGCAGAAATCGGAGAAACCCTCGGAGCGAACTGCCGGTATCCGCGACGGTTCGTCTCGAAAGGCGGGTGGCAAGCTTCCGCACAAAAGCATCCACATCTGTCGATCTCGCTCTCGCAATGGTGGTCCTTCCACTGCGCAGTTGCTCGAGGAAGCCACGCGCGGTCTCGACATCGCGCACCAGCGTCCGTTCCGAGACCCCATTGTGGGCTCGACGATAATGGCAGTACTCCTCCAGTAACGGTGGGAGTGTCGGCGTATGTTTATCGCGCCACGGCGGCAACGGCGTATCCAGCGCCGCCAACGCACAAGCCCACGCATGGAGCGCATTGCTGGCGAGGTTGCGGCTTTCCTTGGAACTTTGTCGCCCTTTCAGGCGAGGTCCAGCATACGCCTTAGCGAATCGGCGCGCGCCAACCGCAGTCAGCTGTTCGGTTTCTTGTAGTTTTCGCTTGTCGCAATATGTACGGAACCGGCGAACCCACTGGAGGTAGATGACGATCGTTCCGAGTGAAAGATGACCCTTGCGCCACAACTCAACGACCGCGCGTTCGCGGCAGTCGATTACTCTCACTGGATCCTTCATGCAATATTGGACGTCTGTCACCAAAGAGAATTATCACGACGCCCACGAGCCATTCACCGCGTTCTACGCACCTTTCAGGCGATCACTCTGGATAATGCAAGAGTCCAGATAATGCCCTCGGTGGTCACCCCAAAACCGGCCATAGAAGGTCACCTCAAAACCGGCCATGGGGCCGCGGCCAGGACCTGACGTTGTTGTACCGCGCCGACGGTCGGCGCGGCAAGAACTTTTTGATTTGGCGGGGTGCGCCAGTTATACTGTTCTCGCCTGGGCGGAGGATAGTGGCAACGCAGGGATGCGACCCGAGCGCCGACCCAGGTGCCGGAATGACGGGGGCGGCATCGAGCCGCCCCAGCATTGAGCCATTCTGGCGCGAAAGCGGTAAATCCCAGGGGTTTGGGGACAGAGTCCCCAAGTGTTTGGGGACAGAGTCCCCAAGTAAGTCAATCAAGGGTTCTTCCTTTCCGATCTTGCCTCCCCAGATCCCGTCGCCGTTTTTCACTGTGCCGTGCCGGCGGCCATCTTGGTGCGCCAACTGCGCGGGCCGCACTTGAGTACGTGACCGTGATGCAGAATGCGATCCAGCATGGCGGTGACGGCGGCCACATCCCCCAGCAGTTTGCCCCAGTCCTCTACCGGACGATTGGAAGTGAGCAGGGTGCTGGCACGCTCGTAGCGGCGCATGACAATCTCCAGCAGATCCTCCGCTGCGGTGAGCGGCAACTTGCGCATTCCGAAGTCGTCGATGATGAGCAGCGGCGCCGTGGTCAGCGTTTCCATGAACTCTCTGCGCATACCGTCTACGACGGCCTCGGCCAACTCGTCGAGGAGCACGTGAGCTTCGCGATAGAACACGCGGTAGCCTTGCTGAATCGCGGCCTGACCGATAGCCTGGGCCAAGTGGCTTTTGCCCGTGCCACCTGGACCGAGAAACAATGCGTCTTCTCGCTTGCCGATGAAGGCGCAGGTGGCGAGGTCGAAGACCAGACTGCGATTCATCTTCGGATTGAAGTTGAAGTCGAAGTGGTCGAGCGTCTTTTGCGGATCTCGGAAGGCGGCCTGCTTGCGCCGCCTCTCCAGCAGGCGGTCGGCGCGCCGGGTCAGTTCGTCGGCGACCAGGCACGAGATCAGGTCGATGGGCGCCATGGCTTCCGCCTGCGCCTGATGCAGGCGCCTTTCCAGCACGGTGGCGATGCCGCCGAGCCGCAGTTGTCGTAGGGCATGCTGCAATTCGATGAGGTTCACGTTTACTCTCCTTTGGTTTTGTGTTCGATGAAGTCGCGATACTCGGTCAGTTGGCGAATCAGCGGATCCACCTGGCGCAAACTCAGCGGCATTTGCGGATGGCGTTCGAGGTAGCGACGCACGAAGCGATATTCACCGGCGCCGATCTCCAGAGCGGCGGCGCACGCTTCCTCGACGCTGGCGGGTCCGTATTTCTTGGCCAACGACAACATGCCCTGAATCCGGCGCACCGCGGTCTGACCGTGCTCCCGGTGCATCTGGCGGCAGAGCGCCCCGATCTGTTCGCCAACCTGGTCGGCACGGCACAGCAGTTGCTGTGTGCCCAGCGGCGTGTGCTTGGGGCGGTCCTGCTCTTGGATGCGATGACCGCCGCGCGCCTGGCGCAGATGCTCGCGCAGCAACTCGCCGGTGCCAGGGTGCAGCAGTCGCACATGCCGGATGTCCCATTGCACGCTGACGCGCCGGCCGATCCAGCCCGGAGGTGCGCCATAATAAGCCGCTTCCACCTCTACGCAGCCATCCAGATGTACCGTGCGTTCGCCGAACTGGTAATAGCGGAAGGGCTCGACGGGCAGCAACTGCAGGGCCGGCCGCTCTTCGGCGAACATGACGGCGACCTGTCGCTGGGTGGTGCCGTGGATGCGCGTGTCGGCCCAGTGCGACTCCCAATGATCCAGATAGGCCTGCGCCTCTTGAGGACTTTCAAAGCGCATACCCTTCAACGGGGTCTTCTGCGCATGGCCCACACCGCTCTCGACCTTCCCCTTGCGATCCGGGTCCGCCACGCGGCAGGGCATCGCCACTACGCCGTAATGGCGCAGCATGTCGGCGTACACGGGATTGAGCGTGGGATCGTAGATATCGGGTTTGAGCACGCCTTCGCCGAGGTTGTCGAGCACCACCACGCGCGTGCATCCGCCCAAGCGCCGGAAGGCCTGTTCATGCAGCTCCGCCCAGGTCTGAGTGCTGGAGTGGAACACCAGAAGACGAACCGACTTGCGGCTGTAGCCGAGCGTCAATACGAACAGACGCATGCGCCGATACTTGCCGCTGTGCGGGTCGCGGACCATCGGGCCCGTGCCGTAATCGACCTGGGCTTCCTCACCGGGCGCGGTCTCGATTACGGCGCAGGCTTCTTTTGGTGTACCGCCGACCAACTTGCGAACGAAACGCTTGACGCTCTGGTAGCCGCCCGTGAAACCGCGGGTATCGACCAGATCCTGCCAGATCGCCATGGCGTTGCGGCCGCGGGAGAGGCCCAGTTCGATGGCGTCTCGATGGATCGCGCAGGCGCTGGCGGAGAGCGCTTTCGCCGCCGACTCCACGCCAAAGTCGGTGGTCACCGCTATGGCCGGTTTTGCATCGGATGGAACTGCGCCGACGGGCACTGCGGCATCCAGTGGAGTTCCGTCGACGCCCTCTGATGTGGCCGACTCCGCGCCGAAGTCGGTGGACACTGCTATGGCCGGTTTTGGCGAAGGTGGTCCGGTGTCGGTTCCTGTGATCGGCGTCGGCGGGTCAGCACTCCCTTTCCAACCCGGAGCTCTTACGTTGACGCCGGCTTCTCTTAGATAGGCTGCCGCGGTCTCCCGACGGACGCCCGTAGTGTTCTGAATGCGCCGCAGCGACCAGCCCAGCCGGCCCAGCGCGATGACTTGCTGCTTCTTTTGTTCGTTCAAGACGTTGCTCACATCGACGCAGGGTAATCGCCCTCGCGTCGGAGTTAACGTCCTGGTTTAGCGGCTTACATATGGCCGGTTTTGAGGTGACCCTCTATGGCCGGATTTGGGTGACCCCCGAGGATAATGCGCCTTATCCGGATCACCAGATAAGACGCATGCCCGTCGCAAGTTCTTCGAGGCGCATCAACTGAGTCCCGGCGAGAGTGTCGCTAAAGGCATTGTGCTGCTCATCGACCAACTATTTGGGGTCGATGCAGAGGCGCGTGCGCAAAATTGCGACTGGGCTGCGCGCGATGCGCTTCGCCAACAGCAGTCCCGGCCGTTGCTGGACACGATCCAGAAAGCCATCGAAGCGGCACGGGGTCAGGCTTTGCCTTCCAGCAAGCTGGGCAACGCGATCGGGTATGCGCAGACGTTGTGGGCGAAGCTGACGCGTTTCCTGGATTACCCGGAGTTGGAACTCAGCAACAACCTGGCGGAAAACTCGATGCGTCCGGTAGCTCTGGGGCGGAAGAACTGGATCCACATCGGCAGTCCGCAGGCGGGCCCGAAGGTGGCGGCGATTCTGTCGGTCGTCGAAACGTGTCGGAGGCTGAAGATTCCGGTCCGCCAGACCTGGCCGCTGTTCTGCCCGGGCTGGCCGATGTCAGTATCCAGCGCGTGGCCGAACTCACTCCCGCTGCTTGGTTTGGACGGAATCAGTAACCCCGGTCAACCAAGCTCCAGGCGGGTCGGTCTGACGCTTACAGACAAGTCTCCGATATGATGATCTGGCTAGTGTCCACGCTCTCTCACCGCACGGCAAGATTATCAGCCCAAATGGGGCGTAGTTACTGAAACGGAATCGGATGGCGATGTTTTGCCGTGGCGCTAATGCACGAGCATATCAGAAGTTCGCCCGTAATGGGCTTTACCGGCTCCTGCGCGCGGAAATCGTGAGAGGGTCGCACGTCCCGATCATTGTTCAGGCGATTTCGGGTTCGTATGGCTCGCGAGGAGGCGGGCCGTCATCCTCCAGGGCGTTCGGGGCGTACTGGCGTCCATACTCGCCCCACATCCACGAGTCGATTTCATGCGCGAGATACCCGCAGTGAACCCACACCGAAACAAAGTGGCCGGGATGCCACGTCTCCTTGGTTTCGTTCAAGACATGCTTTACCCTGGCAGTAAACTTCGAGCGCTGGATGCCAGGTACCCTAAAATCATGGGTCCACTTTGAATGAACGATTTTGCTGCGCTCTTCCTCGATGGACAGGCAACCTGCACAAAGTTCATCAGTCAGTTTCGCGAGGATTGAGTTGGGCCGATCGTGTTTGACGAGGGACTCCGAACATATCGACCTTGTTCCGGAACGAGAGCTGGGAGGTAACGATGCGGCCCATGTCGTCGCCGCGGTTGAGAATCCCGGAGATCGCGCTAGCGATTGCGTCATTCTACAACCGCTGCGGGTAGCTCGTTCATTTCAGATGCACAGCCCTTCCTCGATGTTCACTTTCCGAGCGAATATCTGGATGACGAGGCTCCAGTTCCGGGCTTTTGCGCGCCAGCTCTGGCGGCGGCGCGCCCGCCAAATCGCGCAAAACGGCGCAGGGTAGACCCATAAGCCGGCTGACGTCCAGCGAAGGGTCAATCGCCACTTGGCGACTAGGGAGGGGGTGACACCTCCCTGGCATTTGGACCACCAAGCGCCCGGAATGTACCCCGATACACTTGCTTTACTTCGCAATTCGCTATATCATAATTAAACATATGGGGCGCAAACCGACAGCCGGCCCGGCCTCCGATCCCGAAGTGCTGATTCTCGCCAGCTTGGCGAACGGATCAAAGCACGGTTATGCCATTCTACAGGACATTGAATCGTTCGCTCGAAATAGACTGGGACCCGGCACGCTGTACACCGCGATCACGAGGCTCGTCGAGAAAGGGTGGATCGAACCGGAACCCGTGGAGCACCGGCAGCGACCCTACCGGCTTACGGGCGAGGGGCTCGTCATCTGGAGACTCAGTTGGAGAAGATGCGCGCTATCGCCAGCGTAGGACTGAGGAGGCTCCGATTCTCATGAAACGCTCCGTCATCCAGATACTGCTCTATTTCTATCCCGCAAGGTGGCGGAATGAGTACGGCGCCGAACTCGAGGATTTACTCCTTGCAGAACCACTCCGGTTCAGTGTCGTTATCAATGTGCTCTGGAACGCGTTCCGGGAGCAAGCGCGAATCTCAGTTCACAGGCCTGCGCTGAACCGTGCGCTGCCCCTCATGAGCGGAGCTGTCGTCGCCGTGTTTCTGCTCGGAATGCTCGTATCCCTTTCGCTGTGGCGACAGATGATTCAACCCGTAGGGGAGGCTCTCAAGCAGTCGGGCCGTCCACTTGCCCTGATCCAGAATAAGCCATGGGAGGCCTTCTCGGTAATCTGGCTCGGTTTGCCGGCGCTCGTTACTCTGTTCGTCGGGTATCCCCTTACGGTCGGTCTGATCCGGGCGAGGTTGGCCTCGGTGTCAACTCAAGAAGCGAAGAGGCGGGGGTTCCCATTGTTTATCTGGTCGGGCGGCCTCTCGCTTCTCAGCGCATTTGGGGCTGTTGTCACATGGCGTAATGGTGTTGCGCTCACTCTGCACGGATTCGAGCCCTTGATACGCATCGGTTCCCCGACAACGGTTTCAGTCTGCTTTGGAACGTTCGCGCTCTCCATGTTGGCATTCGGAATCATGTTGCAGGTCCCGGTGCTGGCGTTTATTCCTGTTCCGCGCTAGAAAGAACATCGTTGAGCTGCGACCCTGGGGAATGAGATGATGCTGTTTCGTTTTGCTTTGAGTCTCGGTGCCTTCTTCTGTTGCATCCGCGCCGTCGGCTACTGGGTCATCCTGCAGGTCGGCGGCGTCCGTTCGGCCGAAAGGTCAAGCATCGCAACAGTCGTCTGGGTTTCGCTGCTCCTGTTTGTAGCCTTATGCTCCGGATCGGCTTACCTCAAAGATCGAACGCGCGGCCTCCGCGCTACCCTCTCCAATACGCTCTTTCTCGCCGGAGCACACGGCCTCCCGGCTATCGCCATCTTTGCTGTGGCTTCCAAAGGCGATGTCTTCAAGCTACCGGCGGTGGTCGTGCTTGCCGTGATGTTCGCCTGCTTCGTCCTCTTACCCGGCGACGCCATTGCCAGGCGAACAAGCGGTACGTAGGTCCTCGCTGACGGCGTAGCATTTACCGTCGCCACCGGGAGCATGGTCGACTCGGAAAGAGGCAGCGCCCGACCCACCAGATCTCCCGGTTTGACCGTTTGACCTCGCGTGAATCGTTGCCGGGACGCCTGCGCCGAAGCCCGCGGGGCGCCGCAGCATCGTCGAACCCGGAACGCCGACCCACGGTGTGCGGCGCATTCCCGCCGCGGAATTCCCCGCCGGCCAGCGCGGCGTGCCCGCGCGCGTTCTCGCAGCCGGTGGACGCGGCGATCTGGCCAGCGGTGGTCGCCACCTCGCACCGTGTTTCCTCGGCCCCGGAACACGGCGATCTGGCCAGCGAAGTTCGAGGCCGTCCTGTTCGGCGATGCTGGAAACGACCGACAAGCGCCGCGGAAGCAGCGGCACAGGACCACCGGATCTGGACGCGCCTGCGCGAGGAACACCGAACCACACGATTCGGCGAACCGGCTGTGCGGCGATTGTTCGCCGATAACGACGGTCTCGATTGAGTACTTTCCAATCTCAGCAATTTAAGCGAGATTTACGTCCTCGGCTTGCAGGCCCTTCGGCCCCTTCTTTACTTCAAAGGTCACGCGCGCACCTTCGTCGAGTGAGCGGTATCCACTGGCCGCAATGGCCGAAAAATGGACGAACACATCTTCGCCATTCTCACGCTGTATAAATCCAAAGCCTTTGGCGGCATTAAACCACTTTACGGTCCCTGTTTCTTTCAAAACGACTCCTTCTGCGGTCTGACCCCTGACGTATCGATTGAGGGTGGCACGGCCAACAAATTATAAACTCCAAGGCCGGTCCAGCGGAATTCAAAGGACGTACGAGGACGAATAGCGATGTTCAGTTTAACACCCTGCGAGCGCGGCACCCCGGGCCCGCATAGTCGAGGCGTCGTCTGTGAGCGCCACGCGCCCTCCCTCGTTTTCCTCGGCCCCGAAGCACGGCGATCTGGCCAGCGAAGCCCGGCGCCGCCCTGTTCGGCGAGCCGCGCCGCGAAGGCGCCTGCCACGCGCCAGGGCGTCGGATGCGGGACGCCGACCCATGTCATGCAACCGGGATCGCCGCGCCACTGCGCCAAATCGACGCGGCTCGGAAACGCGTGTGCCGGCGGCGGCGCACGGCCGCGCGACGTTGTACCTCCCGACGCTCGATCGGCGCCAGGCGCCACGTAGAGTGCAGGGCGGGAAGGCGGGTCACGGCGCGCGACGCTTTCCCGCCGCACGGAATTCCTCGGCGGCGCGCGCGCCGCGCCCTCCCGCGTTTTCGCGGCCGATGGACGCGGCGATCTGGCGCGACGATCGCCGTCTGTCATCGCCGGTTCGATCCTCGCCGGGCGCCACGCGGGGTGGGCGCCGGGACGGCGCCCACGGCTTGGCACTTTCCCACGACATTCGGCGGCGACGAGCGCGCCGCGACCTTCCGCGTTCTCGCAGCCGACGGACGCGGCGATGAGTTCGCGACGATCGCCGGCTCTCGGCGCTCGATTGTTCGTGAAAGCCCTCACGGACGAGTTGGAGAAGGCCCGCTCGTGAGAAGAGTGGACCGGAGGAATTGCGCCTGTCCGCCCACATGGCTCGACGTTGTTACGAAGGTCTTCCCGGACTACCGGATGTTCTTGAGGCGCGCTGCCGCGTTCGAAAGGCTCGATCTCAACTCTGCGAGGCCGCGGGCGGGATTCTCGGCATTCGCCCAGGACGTCCTGCCGAAGGAGCGCTCGGGCACAAGAGATTTTCCCGCCGTCTGGCGCAAGCAAAAAGAACTGATCGCCGCCCTGTCGTATCCGAAGTGTGTCTATTGTGAGATGCCGATCGGTGCGGCACGGGGGTGCACGTGGAGCACTTCAACCTAAATCCGGCAGTTAGCCAGCCGCCCCGCCTCGTAGGGCCATTGGGGCCACCAATTTCCAACTGCGGCGCAGATCACCTTCCAGGTCGCAAGCGGTTTATCTGCAACTGGTTGCAGCGCACGGCCGCTGCCCGCTCCGCGAGGCTGCAACCGCCGGATTTAGGTTCAAGCCAAAATCACTATTTCCATCCTTAGCCTATGAGTGGACCAGAGTGGACCAATTACTTTCTTGGCTGCCCCGGATGCAACGGCGCAAAGAGTGACAAATGGCCGAAGCGCAGCGGTTATATCCGTCCGGACCGGGGCGATCCTGCCCGCACTTCGTCTTCGCAGAAGAGGGAACAGTTACGGCTGCCCTTCCGAACAGCCGTGCGGAGCGAACGCTGCAAGATTTTGATTTACGGCGGCATTGGCTGTCGGAGCACAGAAAACAAAATATCGAGACGATGCTCAAACTGCTCGCAGAGGCAGTACAACTTCTGGGAGACGGCCACGATGCTCCGGCACGCCGATTGGCACGAACACTTCTGAGCACTGTCGACGCCCCTGAGGCCGCGTATTCGGCCGCCGTTACACAGTGCTCTTGGCGTGCTTGGAACCGCGCTTGCCCTGGCGGGAAGGTTTGAACTCGTCGCCGAGAAGCCCGCACAACTCTAACCACTTGAGAAATGCCTCTGATTGCGGCGTCCTGGATAAGACGGAGGTCACTGCGGCCCCAGCGCGTTCCGAAGTTCGTGCCATGAAGCAGAGCGCCACGATCGAGCGTTCACCAACAGTCAGGGTGTAGTTGCCAGTGATCAAGCTCCGCGACTTTTCCTGACTCGACGTCCTTTCCACAAGAACTGGAATCACCGGCTCATACAAAAACGACTCGAAAAAACCCAAGGCTTGGTCCTGCCCACACGCATCATAGCGCGTAAAATGCCGGGCCAGGATCGGTGCTACGGTGAGGCCGCACTCCAACAATTGCGGCCCCAAGGCCCAGGTGGAGGAAGGCAGAACACGTTCGAGCGCACGTTCCACCTCATCGCGCAGATCAAGCCGAACGCTAACCGCGGTCTCCAGACATTTCGCCGCCATGATCACGTCTTGCGGGGTATTCCTGCTCAAGTAAGCCTGGATGATCGCCGCTGCGTCGCAACCGGAAATACCGCAAGCGAGGGCAATCACCTCATGCCACCAGGGATCGTCCAAATGCGCAAGCAGTTCCGGGGATCGGGGCGCGTAGTCGAGCGCAGTGAGGTACTCTTGGAAAGTCAAATGCGAAAACGCAAATGCTCCTGGCCGGCGCTCAACAAGCACGCCGCTGCGGTCCCGAATTTCTCGCACGATGCGGAGCGCGTCCTCCTGGGGTTGTCCCATTTGCGGCAGCATAGCCGCAAGGTGCCGCACCACCTCCGATTCTGGCATCTCGGCCTCGTGCCTCTCGTGCAGCGCGCTAGCGACCCCCCGCAGCAAGCGCGCTTCTGGTTGGCATCGAGATTCCCGACAGCGGCGTCCTTCGGAAATTTCGCCCGATCCCATTCATATAACAGCGCGTCCGTGCATTTTTCGTAAAGCGTAACTCGGTGCTCCGGAATCGTCCGGCCAAGAAACCGGTGCACCACGCACAAAATGGTCGTGAGGAGGGGATTGACCGCAATCCTCTCCACCGGCCGGCTGCGCTTAATTCGCGCCTTAAGATCCGCTGCCGCCACTGTCGCCTGCTGCCCGGCCTCGGAAGAATTCGGTCGGGAGGAAGTCTCGGCGGCGAGGCACCACTTATCAATGAAGCTTTCGACTTCCTTTTCGGTGAGGTCCGCCACGTGGTAACCACGGAAGCCTGGTAGGCACGCCTCGATCTCCCCTGGAGCGCCGGACGGCCGGCTCGTTACGAGCACGGGCATTGTTGGATAGCTTGCGGTGAACCGGGCGAGTGCGGCCGTCAATTGGCAACGCAATTCTCGTGGAGCTTCGTCCAGCCCGTCGATTAGTAGCACCGCCCGCTCCTCCGCCAGAGCTGTCGTGACAACGTCGAGAGCCACGCCCGATTGCGACGCCAGCCCCGCCGAGCTGATCGCGGTCATCCTTCAACTCGCGTACCACGATGACAAATGGCAGCGCGCGATCCGGCCAACCTAGCCCGGGTGCTCCCATCGCGCAGCGGCTCGCTAAGAATGACACAAGAGTCGACTTGCCGCTCCCCGGCGCTCCAATCAGGAATATCCTGATGCTCTCCCTCAAAATCTCACCGATCGGCCTCCGCCTCCATAGAGGGCCTGACAGCGCTAGCCTCGATTCCCACGCAAAATAAGTCACCTAACACGAATAACGTGTTTCGGGCGAGGTAAGGCTGAGAGATCAGGCGAATCGAATGGTCAATTTCTTGTTGCCGAACCAGGGCATCGGTGTGGGCTTATCGGCCAAGCCGGAGTTGACCAGGTAAGGATTGTGGGCGCGTTTGTCGAGGGTGACCACGACGGAGTTGGCCGCGATCTCCACTTTGCCTGACAGGTCCAGGAGATTGCGAAAGACGGTTTTCGCCTGGGAGTGGCTGTATTCCCGACCAATGCGCCGGGCCATGATGCGGTACAGCGAACTGGCCATGAGTGTCAGTTGCATGTCGAAATCCACCTTCATCCCGACCATGGAAGAGAGCGCGTCGATGTGGAAGAATTGGACGGCTTCGGAGATTCCGTTTTCGATGAGCATGCGCTGCGCATAGCGGGTCACCAGTTCCACGGGTCCGAGTTTGCGGTGGTTGGTCAGCAGGATGGTGGGGTCCTCATGCCCGAGTTCCATGATCGTCAACTGGCGGAGTTCGCCCTCGAAACCGTGGAGCGCCACCTGTTGTTCCAGTACTTTGGGGTTGCGATAAATGCGGGTCAGAGCCGGCAAGTTGATCCGCTTCCAGGCGGAATCCGGTTGACTGTAGATCTCCTGCAGCATCTTGCGCGAACGTCGGCGAAGGGTGATGAAGAAGATCCCTTGCCGGTTCAACTCCGAAAGTTTTCCATAAGTGGTCAATTGCGAGTCGAAAACCAGCTCGGTGGGCAGTTGGCCAGTGCGCTTCTTCCAAAACCGAACGAACTGGAGAATCTCGCCCGCCTGCTCGTTCTTGGTCACGCCCGCATTGGCGTAGCGCATGACCCCTTGTTCGGCATCGCGGGCCAGGAAGACTAGAATGCCCTTCTGGGAGCGGCTGCGGCTGGAGACGTAGTGTTTCTCTAAGGGCTCTTCGGCGGTGTTGGCGGGCACGCTGTGAAAGTCGAGGTCGAAGGAGGGACCATGGGGCAAGCCGGCCTGCTCGACCTGTTCCAACCACGTCTGCATCAATCGCAAACAGGCTTTGTGGTCCAGCCCGGAGGAGTACTCCTCCAGGTAGGAACGTTTGGGGACCACGTTGATTCCTGCGAAAACAGCGATGGCCTGGTCCATCACCAGATCCATGACGTGGCTCTTGCGCTCGATGCCGATCAACTTCATGGCCAGGAGACTGCGGAGGGCCTGGACAGCGGGAATCATCTTGGAACCGGGCAAGTGAGCGGTGGTGACCACACGGTTGAGATCGATGCGATCCAACAGAGGGACGAATAGGAACAGACCAGCCAGTGGGGTACGGAAGGCACGGGGAGACAGATCCAATTGGCGGATGTCGGCGACCTCGGCGATGTCCGGCTTGACGGTGGGGGGACGCTCGACGTCGGCCCGGCGGGGAAGACGAGAGAAGCCCTCTTCGCGAAGCAAGACGGTGAGGGAGTTGATGGAGATGGGGAGGTGGAGAGCGTCGAGTTCCTGGCGAATGTCGTAAACGGAGAGATTGCGTTTGCGCATGGCGACGGCCAAATCCCGCACGCGGTCACGAGCGGGAGCGGACTGGGGACCGCGCTGCGGCAGACGGAAGAAAGATGCGCGTTTATGGGGATCGTGTCGGAACTGGTGGCAGAGGACGCGGAAGGAGGAAGGAGAATAGCCAAAACGGCGTGCGACGTCGCCAGACGGCTCATCCTCGACGAGGAAGGCGCGGAGAGCTTCGTACTGACGCTGCAAGGGGAACTGGGGGGCGAGAAAGAATTTCTCATCGGAGGGAGTGATTATGTGATCCACAGTACTGGAAGGCATAGTTCCATGATGCTATAAGAACATTAAACAATCAAGGCGTTTTGAATGTTTAAAGCCGCAATGAGCATCACGAAGCCCATAATACTTGCATATCTATGGCATGTATCCATCAACACAGATGGCTGGTCTCAAACTCTGCGTGGACCGGATAGTGCATCATGATTATAATTATCAGTACTGTATATATCTAATGACACCAGCGGAAACACTGGATTTTAGTAGCGTCTTGACAAAAACTCGTGCTCAAAGGGGGAGCGTGGGAATCGAGGCTAGGCCTCCTCACTTCCGCGCGCTCAGAATCTCCTCCCGCAGCTCGCGATAAACTTTCAGCGCAAACTCAGGCAGCATTTCCTCCGGCGTGCGGTTGTGCAGCGGGCGTTCCTGCAGATAATCCTCCACCGCACGGCCGAGGTTCTGGTGCGTCCAGATGTGGCCACGCTCGCTCGTGGATCCCCGGTGCCGCAGCGCCAGGTAGTATTCCCACGCCCGCACAGGCACCACCTCCGCTCCCCAACGGCGCAGGTCCAGCAGAAACCACACGTCTTCGTCGATGCTCACGGGCCGGAACGGGCGATTCTCCCAGGCATCCCGGCTGAACAGCAGCGTGGCGCCCGGAGCGCTGCCGCGGTGCGATTGCCGAATCTCCCAGCGCGCCACCTCGAAAAACAGGAACGGCAGCAGAAACGAGAGCGTCGGGCGGCACACTTCCGTCTGCCAGTCCCTCGCCGCCGCCACCATCCGTTCCAGAAAAGTGGGGGCGTACCAGTCGTCGTCATCCATCTTCTGGCACATCGTGCCGTGGGCCTGCTCCACGCCGATGTTCAGCTTGCTTCCGGTTGGCGTGCCGGTGGGCACGCGGATGAGCCGCCCGCCCAGCGCTGCAATCGGTCCGGGGTCGGCCGGAAACAACTCGCCGTCATCCACCACAATCAGCTCCGTGCGCGGATAGGTCTGATATCGGTAGTACTCCAGCGCCAGCGCCAGCAGCCGCGGCCGGTCGCGCGTCGGAAGGACTACCGAAACCAGGGGTTGCCGCGCTTCGGGCAGGGCAGGGGACATCACTCAGTTTCCCGCGCTTCCCGCATGCGCGGCAAACCGCCGCCAGAAGCGCCGCCGCGGCGGATCGTATTCGCTGAGAATCTCTCGCAGCCGCCGCACCGCCTTTTCCCAGGTGTACGAAGCCAGGATCTTTGACTGCGCCGTGGCCCGTCCCGCGTCCCGCCCCTCGATGGCGCACCGGATGTGCCGCGCGGCCTCCGCTTCATCGGGCGCCCACCAGCGGGCGTTCGCAAACAGCTCCCCGGTAGCCGGGTCGCCGGTCCACCGCACGGGAACCTCGCGGCAGCCGATCAGCGTAGCTACGGACTCATCCAGGTAACCGGGGTACGCGCTGTGCCCCGGAACAATCAGCCGCAGACCGCACGCCGCCGCCTCCATCGCCGGTTGGTCCCAACCTTCCCCGAAGGACATGCTCCAGTAATGCGTGGCCGTGCGATACAGGCGAGGCATCTCGGAATCGCAGTATATATCGTACAGGAAATGAACCGGCGCGGCCTTAGCGAGCGTCTTGCCTGATTCCATCCGCATGCCCGCCACCTCGGCGTGGAACTGTTGAAGCTGCTTTTCGCCGGTATGTCCGAGTTTGAGGATCAGGATCGCGTCGTCGGTTGCTTCGGTCGCTTCCATCCAGACGCGCAGAAGGCCCAGCAGGTTCTTGCGGGCGCCCAACTCCGAAACATTCAGAAAGCGCACCCGGAACCCGGCTACCGGAGCGCCGCCGGGCAATGCCAGCGGCAGGGGATCCGCGCCGCGGCCGAACGACTCCGGATCCACACCCAGCGGGCAAAGGCTGATCCGCTCAGCCGGCATTCCACCCGCGATCCAGGCGTTGCGGCTGGATTCCGTAGGCACAATCAGCCGGTCATGCTTCCGATTGCGCGCCACCCACGCTGCCGGCGCAGGAGTCGCCTCAAACATGGTGTAGTTGATGTTCCGCAGCTCGGGGTAAGGGTCAACCTGATGCGGCATGCAGAAGTGGAGCACCGCCGTGGCATCCACCCGGCGCCGCAGAGTCTCAAACCAGGGGTCGCGGAAGGAGCGGGGAAGCTTGCGCGGGCTCCACAGCGGTAGGTCGAAGAGCCCACGGAAACACCCTGGCGCGCGAGTTCGCGAACGAACCCGCGCACATGATGGTCATATCCCGTGAGGCCCCGGAAAGGCCCGCAAACTGTCAAAGCCCGCACTAAACCCTGGGGATCTGCTACTAACCGAAGAAACCGCCTTCGGCCGGCACGCAGGTGAAGTCACCTTCATCGTCGATGAACGACGTGTAGCTCGCGGTGGTGATGGTTGAATCGTCGCTGGTCCCCACAAACTCGGCGCAGAACCCCGATCGGCAGCGGGCCGAAGCCGCCAGACAGTCAGCCTGGAACTCGGTCTCGATTTCACTGCAGATCAATTCCCGCGCTACGTTATTGCCATTGATGTTATGGCAGATGGTCCCGATCTCCTGCGCCTGCGTATTGCAGAAGATCTGGCATGCCAGGCTGACCGCCTGCGAGGCCTTGGCCTTCTTGGTACCTAAGGTAGCCACGGCGCCCACCGCGCCCAAACCCGAGACGAAGTGCCAGAGGGCCTTGCGCCGGGACATGCCGCTCGCCAAGTTCTTCGAGAGTTTTTCGATCGCTTTGCTCATGAACGTTTTTCTCCTGTAGCTGTCGAATATCGATTCCGTTACGACCCTGGGTATTACCCGGACGCTCGCCATCTGTGCCGGTAAGCGTCAAGATACTTTTCAACCGGACTTTTCTCACGCGGCCAATAGGCAGCAGCCGGAGATTCGTCCTGGATTACGGAGCCTTCGCCCCCGTTAGACCGGGCCGCCGCCGCCCGGCGTCGCGCACGTAAAATCGCCGCCGCCGCCAACATACAGGTTGTAAGTTGCCGTATCGATGGCTCCGGTGCCGTTGACCCCCGTAAACTCGGCGCAGTAACCGGACCGGCAATGTCCCGACGCCGTCAGGCAGTCCGACTGAAATTCCGCGGCTATCTGGTTGCAAACGACTTCCCGAACCACGTTGTTGCCGTTGATGGTATGGCAGATGGTCAGGATCTCTTGCGACTGCGTGTTGCATTGGATCTGGCATTGCAGGCTTACGGCCGATGATCCAAAAGCTTTTTTCCCGCCCAGAGCCCCAGCCGCGCCAACGGCCCCCAGTCCGGTGACGAAGTGCCACAGGGCTTTGCGGCGGGACATCCCGCTTGCCAGATTCTTAGAAAGTAAATCAATCGCTTTGCGCATGAATCGTTCCCCTCCGATTTAGGTCCCTACCTGAGCGCCCGCCACCCGCTCGCGTGTGGCCAGCGCCAGGATGGCGTTTCCGCCAACTGCAACATCCTCTACCAGCAAACCGTCCTCACCCACCAGGTACCCGATCGGCGTGGCGAACATGCCATAAGCGCGTGAGATTTCCCAACTGCGCTGTAACACGATCGGAAAAGTCAACCCCAGGCTCCTGGCCTTCTCCCGGTTCTCCTCGCTCTCTCCACGCCCGATCAGTAACAACTGCAAATCGTCGGAGTTCCTGTGCAACTGCTCCAGCTTGGGCAGCAGCGCCGTACAAGGCGCGCATTGAGGATCCGAAAATACCAGCAGCACGCGCCTCCCGCGGTACGACTTCAGCGAGATTTCGCTGCCGTCCAATGCCGGTAAGCTAAAATCCGGGGCGCGCGTGCCGGCTTTCAGGCCGTCGCGATTGATCTTGCTGGATGCCAGAGACCCCTTGGTCTTGGTGGAGGATTGGCTGCTCACCACCGGCTCGGCCGATGGGACCTCGCCCCGCAATACCCCGAGTAGGGCTTCGCCTCCTACCGCGGCTTTTCCTACCGTGTTGCCAGCCTCATCCACCAGGTACGCCATTGGCGTCGCTGAGGCTCCATGGATCCCAGATACCTCCGAACCTTCCTGCAGAGCAATCGGGCAGGCCGGACGATGTTTGGCGAAAAACCGCTGATTTTCTTCCTCGCTGCCGCTCGATACAATCAGTGCGACCGGATCGCTTTTTATCCCTTGTGGAAGCGCGGCGGCCAGCGCCGGAAGCAGTGTCTCACAGTGCTGGCAGCGCGGGTTCAGATAGATCAACGCCACCTTCCGGCCGCGCCACTCGGCCAGAGTCACCATTCCGCCACCTAACATAGGTAGGGCGAAATTATTCAGAAGGGTCCCTGCCAGTACTCCAGGCGTACCTTGGAGCACACCCTGCTTCACAAGCTGGCGCTCCAATAGCTCCAGGCGAACTAAAAGCCGGCCATTTTGGGTGAGGAGGTGGAAACCCAGCCACGCCCCACCACAGATCGTTAAGGCCAAAAAAATAGCAAGTACAATGTCGGTCGGGCTCACTTTGCCGTTGATCCTCAACGGATGGGAGGATTCTAACCCATGCCGCGCGGACTGTCAATGCGAATCGCTTGTAACATGATTTCTCCCGGTTTTGGCGGGTTAACTGCTTGCCCCCCAGTAACTTTCTCTAACTAAAGGGAACCGCCCGCAAGGCCCAAAAACCCCCTGTCACAGCTCGGATCGCCAGTTGAAGTACCATCTGCCACAAGGATAGTTATGGTACCTACAGAACTGGTTCCGCTCGCGCTCGCCCATGATACACTCTCTCTATTCATGGCAGGCGAAGGGGAACGCAACTGATTCGCGCCGTCTGGCTTCTCATTCCGGCCGCGTGGCTGGCTTGGGGCCAGGCGCCAGCCCCTGTCGCCCCTGCGGCTCCCGCTTCCGCTGCCGATCAGGCGGCCATCGCCGGAACCGTGCTTAACTCCCGGAGCAGCGAGCCCCTCAAGCGGGCCCAGATCACGTTGACCCCCATCTCCGGCACTGGCGAGGCGGTCACCGGGATCACCGATTCCTCCGGAAAGTTTAACTTGCCGGGCATCACTCCCGGCACTTATCGCGTGGAGGTGTCCCGCACCGGCTTCGTCCGCCCGCATACCCGGGCCGCGGACCCCGCCCGCGAACCTGCCATCCTGACCCTCCAGGCCAGGCAGAACGTCGCCGACATGGTGTATCACCTCGCGCCCGGTTCCATCCTCGCCGGCGTGGTAACCGATGAGGACGACCAGCCCATGGACGGCGTGCGCATGCAATGTCTGCAATACTCCTACCGGCCCAGCGGCCGTCAGATAACCGCCTGCGGCTTTACCACCACCGACGACCGCGGCCAGTACCGCATCTCCGGCCTGAGTCCAGGCCGCTACTATGTGCGAGCCACGTATGTCGATCCCGCCAGCCTCATGCCCATCCGCGGCGGAATGCCGGAAGCCTACCCCTCCTTGTTTTATCCCGGTGTGAAGGATGCCGCCCAGGCCGGCGAGATCGCACTCCAGGAATCCGAAGAACGCGCCGGAGTGGATTTCAAACTCGCCCCCGCTCGCGCCGTCCGCGTCCAGGGCCAGGTGCGCACCGCCGATGGCCGCCTGGGATCCGGTGCTCTCGTATCCCTGGCCCCGCGCATGTCCGCGGGACTCAACGGCCGATCGCCGGTCCGCGTCGGCGGCGATGGCCTGTTCCGCTTCGAAGGCGTCCCCGCCGGCTCCTATATGCTGAACGCCTCACTGGGCGCCAACCGGATGTCCCAAATCCTCGAAGTCGGCGAATCCGATCTCGATAACGTCCGCCTGTATCTCAGCCCGCGCGTGGAGATCCGCGGCCACATTCGCGTGGAAGGCGATCGCAAGCTCGCGCTCGCAGGTCTGCCGATTTACCTCACTCCGGCGGACGATTCGCTCCTGATGATGGCCGGCGCCGGAATTGGATCAGTGGACGACGCCGGCAACTTCCTTTTCCGCGCCGTCGGCGCCGGCGACTACCAGGTGCTGATCGACAAGCTTCCCGAAGACGCGTTCCTGAAATCCCTCAGCGTCGGCAACCGCCCGACGGACGACATGATCGTCCACTTCCAGGGCACCCCCGGTACCGTGCTGGATCTGCTGGTCAGCGCCGCCGGCGGACGCGTGGATGGCACCCTCACCGACAACCAGCAGAAGCCCGTGGCCAATGCCACTGTGGTGCTGGCGCCCGATGGCACCCGCCCCAGCCGTGGCGATCTCTACCGCAACGTGACCTCTGACCAGTATGGCCACTTCACCATCCGCGGCATCGTGCCCGGCGATTACAAGGTGTTCGCCTGGAACGACGAACTGGCCGCCTGGAGCTGGCTCGATCCGGCCGTCCTCGGTCCTTATGAAAGCCAGGGCAAAAGCGTCAGCATCCAGGAAAACAGCCACAATGCGGTCGACTTGCAAACCATTCCCGTAAGCGGCCAGCCGTAACCGGTTCTCTCCCTCGGCGCGTCCGGGTCTCCCCAGAGACGTTGCCAACCGACCCCAAAAGCTTGACGCGGAAGCGCGAAGGCGCGGAGAAATTCGCGGAGAAGACATTTCGATCTCTCTTGCCTTCCGAAGCGTCTCTGCGTCAAAGCAATCCTCGCACGTCGTCAGGATCCGCGTCAGGCCTTTCGCCGCTCCTACCTGCTCACCAGATGCTTCCCCCGCGCGTTCGCATTTCTCCCCACTCTCCGCCTCTTCCTCCGCGCCTCATCGACTCTCCGGAAACTTCCAAGAAGTCCTTTATTTTCAGCCGGCGCAAATGGCAAAAATGTCGGCCAAGAATGAAATTGCCGGCGCCCCGAGGAAAGTTTCCTCGTCCCCAGAACATCGACAACAGTCGATGCGTGTGCTCCGCGTCAGGCTTTCGCCGCCCTACCTTCTCACCAGAAACACCGCCACTTCCGCCATCAGGTTCGGGACCAGCGTAATCCTTCTCTGTCCCGCCAGGAAGTACCGCCGCTCCACCGCCAACCCCTCCACCGCGGCCAGTTCCTCAAAGTCGTACACCGTCAGGAAGTGGATATTGGGCGACTCGTACCACGCATACGGAAACAGCTTGGTCCGCGGCGCGCGCCCGCTGGTCAACATCGACAGCCGCACCCGCCAGTGGCCGAAATTCGGGAATGCCACGATGGCCCGCTTGCCCACCCGCAGCATCTCGTGCAACACTTTGCGCGGGTAGACCGTCTCCTGCAAGGTCTGGCTCAGGATCACGTAATCGAAGGTCTGGTCCGGATAGTCAGCCAGGCCCCCGTCAATATCGCCCTGAAAAACCGAGACCCCGCGGGAGATGGCGCGCTGCACCCGGGCGCTCGATTTCTCCACGCCGCGCGCCTTCACACCCTTGTTGACGGCCAGCCACTCCAGCAGTTCTCCCTCGCCGCACCCCAAATCCAGCACCAGCGCCCCCG
Source organism: Bryobacterales bacterium (assembly GCA_963803725.1). Taxonomy (GTDB): domain Bacteria; phylum Acidobacteriota; class Terriglobia; order Bryobacterales; family Bryobacteraceae; genus JOPF133. Next base: position 79,079 of record CAWDOH010000042.1, read on the forward strand.
GCGCCACAATCTCGCCGATAATGGCGTAATCCCGCCGCCCTAGCAGGTCGCGGACGAAGGCCGGCGGTTTCTGCGCCTGCGCGCTCATTGCGCCTTCTCGAAGGTGCTGGCCAAAAACCCGCGCACCAGCTCCGATTGCTCCGCCACATCCACCAGAAACGAGTCGTGGCCGTAATTCGACTCCAGCTCCACGTAGGCCACGTCGCAGTTCCGCGATCGCAGCGCCCGCACGGTCTCCTGCGACTGGTAGCTCGGGTACAGCCAGTCGGAGCTGAAGCTGATTACCAGAAAACGCGAATCCACCGGCTCCAGTGCCTCTGCCAGGGAAGCATGTTTGAAGCTGAGGTCGAAATAGTCCATGGCCTTGGTGATGTACAGGTACGAATTGGCGTCGAAGCGGTTCACGAACTGGCTGCCGCGGTAGCGCAGGTAGCTTTCGACTTCGAAATCCACATCGAATCCGAAGCCGAAATCCTCCTTGCCGCGTAGCCGCCGGCCGAACTTTTCGCGCATCGAATCGTCGCTCATGTAGGTAATGTGGCCCACCATGCGCGCCACCGACAGGCCGCGCGCCGGGGGCTGCCGGCCGTAATAGTCGCCGCTGTTCCAGTCGGGGTCGGCCATAATCGCCTGCCGGCCTACTTCGTTGAAGGCGATCTGCTGCGCGCTGTGCCGCGTAGTGGCGGCGATCGGGATAGCGGAGACCACCCGTCCGGGGTAGGAAACCGCCCACTCCAGCGCCTGCATCCCGCCCATCGAGCCGCCCACCACCGTCAGCAGCCGCTCGATGCCGAACCAGTCGATGAGCATTTTCTGCAGCCGCACCATGTCCCCGATGGTGATCACGGGGAACGACATGGCGTAGGGGCACCCGGTGGCCGGATTGATCGACGCGGGCCCCGTGGTGCCGCGGCATCCACCTAGCACATTGCTGCAGATGACGAAATACTTGTTGGTGTCGAATCCCTTTCCCGGCCCGATCATGTTGTCCCACCACCCCGGTTTGCCGGTTTCGTGGCTGATGCCGGCCGCGTGCGCATCCCCGGAAAACGCGTGCAACGCCAGGATGGCATTGCTCTTGGCCGCATTGAGCTGCCCATAGGTCTCATAGGCGACTTCCACCGGCCCGAGCGTTCCGCCGCTATCGAGAGTCAGGGATTCAAACTGGACCGTGTTGCATTCAACGATCATCGCGGGAGAACTTCATCATAACAAGGAGGTCCCCACCCCCCGGCCGGAAGAGCCGGTCAGCCGCCGCGGGGAGTTGCCCCGCCCCGCGCAAGACGTCCCGCGCGGAGCCGACTCCCTGGTCCGGAATTCCCCTGGACCTCCATGTTGTTCGCGCTCTCCGCGCCTGTCCAGAAAGGTCTCCAACCCACCCCAAAAAGCCTGACGCGGAGGCGCGGAGAAATTCGCGGAGAGGACATTTCGAGACCTCTTGGCCTTCCTCCCGTCCCCGCGTGTGCTTTGGTTTCCTCTGCGCTTCTTCCGCGGCCTATGCGTCATCGCGGTGAGGCGGTCCCCACTTCCTCCCTCCTCCCTCCTCCTTCCTCCTTCCTCGTTCCTCGCTCCGCGTCTCCGCGGTGAACGGGCGCCCCCCCGCGGTGAACCAACCCCCACTCCCTCCTCCTTCCTCGCTCCGCGCCTCCGCGTCTCCGCGTCAAGCCTTTCCTCTCTTTGGTTTTCTCCGCGCTTCCTCCGTTCCCTCCGTGTCTCCGCGGTGAACGGGCACCCCCCGCGGTCAACCGGCCCCCCACTCCCTCCTCCTTCCTCGCTCCGCGCCTCCGCGTCTCCGTGATGGCGGCGCCACCGGGCGCGGCGTCTTTTTC
>CAWDOH010000043.1:0-67600 GCA_963803725.1 Bryobacterales bacterium
CGGAACAAGCGGGCATATAGCGCCAACGCGTCCCGGCAAAATCGCTGCGCGTCGGTGGTCTTGGCGAACTCCTGAATGCCCAGAATATTGCGTTTCAAGTGCGCCCAGCACAACTGAGACAAGCCTTGGTGATATTTGAAATAGGCACTGAACCGGTCGCTGCACAGGATGCCCGCGAACACCGCCCCCAGCAGATGGATCAGGACGGCGGAACTGCGCGTCTTGTCCACCGTGTAGAAGACGAAGTCGCGGGCCACCAACGCCATAAATATCGTTTTTCCCCGTTGTTGCGCCAGCCGGTTTCGTCGCTGTTCAATACGGGCTCGTTTTTCAGTTGCTGTTCCAGTTCCTGGCAGGGCTGGGCCACTGCGGCGCTGGCTTGCTCCCAACACTTTTGGGTGCTGCCCAAACTGATAGAGATGCCCAGCAGGTGTTCCAGAAACGCCTCCAACACCCGCCGCGGCATGCGGCAGTAGATCGTCAGGTAGGCGATCAGCGCCATCAGTTGCGGTCCGAAGTCCCCCTGCGCCTCTTCCGGCAGGGGTGCTCGCGTGCCTTCCCCACAGGCCGGACAGACCACCTTGGACATTGATACTCGATGACATAAGGCTGGATGGGCGGTAACTCAGTCACTTGGTGGCGCTGCACTTCTCCCACCGTCTGCATCTGCTCGGGCTGCTGCGACAACGCGTGGCCACAATGCTTGCATTCCTCCGGCAGCACCGGACGCACTTCCTGGACCTGTTCGGGGGGAGCCAGCGGGCGGTGATGGCCGGGATGGCCCTTCTGCCCACCCGGTTTGCGCTTGCTCTTTTTCCGGCGCCCGCGCTGCCGCGAATTCCCCGCCAGTCCATCGGAGGACGGGGGTTTGGAGGAGTTGGTGGAATTCTTTTGGCGGGCCGCCAGTTGGCGCTCCAGATCAGCGATCTGCTTTTCGGCTTCGCCAATCTGCTGTTCGCGCTCGGCGATCTGCTGCTCGCGCTCAGCTACCTTCCGCCGGAGATCTTCAACCTCTCGTCGGAGTCGCTCGTTTTCGCGCTGTAGCCCTTCCCGGTTGGGCTGAGGTGCATGGCCATGGCGCTTCGCCGATACCGTTTGCCCCCGAGTTCTGCGGCGGGCCGCCCTCGCACCCATCCACCATACCTTAGCCGATCATTTCGGAAAAGCCCAGCAAAATCGCCTGGGTACTTGAACTGTTACAGGAGGAGTCGGGTACAAGATGAGGACGGAGATCGCCACTGAGGGTACGTGGTAGGCGGACTGAAGCATCCAACGGGACGGGAATGGTTGAATTCGGGTTTGGTTCAGCCAGGACGAGTGCGGTCAGCGCGGAGGAGGGAGAGAGCTAGTGGCGAGGCGTCCGATGCGCGGTGGGGATAGACGAGGGTAACGTGCACTTCGTTAATCAAGGAGCAGCCACAGCGCCCGCGGTTGCCAGATGGCGCTCGATACTCTGCAGGGCGGCCAGTTTCTTGGGGGCATAGCCACGGGCCATTAGGGCCTTCCAGGCTCGCTTGACCTTTTCCAGGATATCGTTGGCCGCAGCGGTCCACAGGTATTGCTTGGGGTTCCGATTGTGCTGGTCAATGTAGACCCGCATGGTCTGTTGCAGTTCCTTGACCGAATGAAAGACACCGCGTCGGATACACTTATCCGTCAGGTCGCGAAAGAAGCGCTCCACCTGATTCAGCCACGAGGAACTGGTGGGAGTGAAGTGCACCTGAAACCGCGGGTGCTTCTCCAGCCAGGCTTTGACTTCAGGGGTTTTGTGGGCCGAGTAGTTATCCATGATCAGGTGCAGCACTTGGTCTTTGGGAGTCCGTCCATCGATCAGCTTGAGAAAGCGAATCCAGTCCTTATGAGTATGGGTGGGCATGCATACGTCTATCACCGTCCCATCCTGCGTATTCATGGCCGTGAACAGCGTGGTCGTCCCGTGGCGCTTGTAATCGTGCGTCATCGTCCCGCAACGGCCCTTTTTCCAGGGCAGGCCGGGTTGCGTACGCTCCAAGGCCTGGATCTGGCACTTCTCGTCCAGCGACAATACCATCGCATTCGCGGGCGGGTGGAGATACAGTCCCACCACGTCTTCCAGTTTCTCGGCAAAGCGGGGATCGTTGCTGAGTTTGAAGCGACTCACCCGGTGCGGCTTCAAACCGTGCGCCCGCCAGATACGTCCCACCGAGGACGGGCTGACGCCGGCCACCGGAGCCAGCGTGCGCGTGCTCCAGTGGGTGGCGCCAGCAGGCGTCTCCCGCGTGGTCTTCGCGACGATCTCGGCGATTTTGGAATCCGGAATGACAGGCGGACGTCCGGAGCGGGGCGCATCTTCCAGCCCCTGGATACCTTTTTCCTCGAATCGGCCCAGCCACCGGGGGACGGTTGGCCGGGACACTCCCAGTTGGTCGGCAATTTCCCCAGCGGTATGTCCGGCCGAATACAGCACCAGCATCTTGGCCCGCTCCACCAGTCGCGCCGCCAGCGTGCGGCTGCGTGCAAAGCGCAGCAGATCATCCTCCTGCTCAGAAGTCAACCGAATTCGGTAAGCGCGCTGCATGTGGATGGGCCGGGCTGAACACAGGGAACCGCTCCGGATCTACTGTAGCCTAACCGATCCCACACAAATTGTCCAGCAAAATCTTCGGGAAGCGCGTTACAGGACTTCTGACGCACTAGACTAGGGGCCGGCACGCCGACCTGAATGGTAGCTGGAATGCCGGCGCTGGTAACCTGGGCGTAGACTGAGTGGGTCACGCTTGGGGCCTGCGGAGTAGACCCCGCGATCACGAAGCTGCCTGCCTCGCCGTTTGGGGCCTCGTTCCAAACGGTCACAGTCTCCGATTGGTTCGCCTGCAATGCCGGAAGGCTCCCGTTCCAAGCCGGCAGGACGTAGGAGGGAGACTCGAGGGAGAGGTTCACCTGGCCCGTATAACCCGCCAAGCCTGTGGCTGTGATGGTGAAGGTGGCAGTCTGGCCGCTGGGAACCTGTACTATGCTTGGAGAGATGCTCAGGGTAAAATCCGGACCGTAGCTGATAGCAATCGCCCCAAGGTCTATCATACCAGTCCAGACACCTTCGGAGTCTTCGCCCTCGCCGTACACTTCAAAAGTTCCCACCATCGCACCCTGCGCAAATGTGACGGCCAGAGTCAAGGTCCAGGCCTTTGGGTTGGCCGAGGATCGGCTCACGCTGCTGTCCGCCAGGTTTATGGAGCACCCACTCGTGCCGTAGGGCGTGATGGTACCGGAGCTGTCCCACCCCACGTTGCAGTCCTCGTAGCTGTTCTGCACCCACACCTGCCCGCCGGATATGTCGCCCTGGCCGCAGTAGTTCGCGAAGGTGAACGTGAGTATCTGCTCAATACCCGCCGACACGGTTGGCGACGAGGCATACGCGACGCTGTTCGCGTATCCGGAACAATAGCTCGCGGCGTTGGGGGTTGGGCTGTTCAGGCCGTGCTTCGAGGCGAACTCCGTGGATTGGATGAAGTCCGTCACCACCTGAACGCGGGTGAGGCCCTCGCCTTGCGGCGGCGGGGCAAGTTGATTCAGCCAGAAGTTGTATCCCCCGGGGTCCTGGCTGGCCGGTCGGTCGAGGGCATTCTGGTAGAGCAGGGTGATGAAATCGCCGTCCGACGGCGGGTTTGAGCAGCCGGCGGGCTGGCTGAAAAAGCCGCAATATTCGCCGCTGCTGAGGAAAGAGCTGGTTAACTGTGAAGAGGTGCCCAGTGGCTGGCCGGGGGCTTGGTTAACTCCCGTGAGCGTGTCTGTCCAATAGATCCAGCCGGCCGTATCGGGCATACGGCCGAGCACCGCGATGTAGTTAGCGGTGACCCAGTAACCAGCCGTGCTCACCTGGGTTTGCGCCTCGGCGTTCACGGCCCCTAAGGTCACCCCGCCGGGCGCGAGAAGTAGCCCGCGAATCGCAAGTGTTCTCATCGGATTTGCCTGCCATCTGTGGTTTCTAGTTCCCCGGGCTGTGTAGCGTGAATGTCAGGAGTGGCAGGCCGGCGCCGGCCACAGCCTGTGTGGGTATCGCTCCGCTGACGAGGGCGCCGGTCTGGTCGAAGGCATTAGCCACCGAGCTTTGAACTGTTAGACCCAGCGCCGTGCTAACCGGCACCACGGTCTGGTAACTTCGGCCCGCGCTGTTCTGCGAGGCGAAATGGAGATGGTGAACGATGCGATCGGAGCCCCGAATGGTGAGTTGGAGCTGCGGCTCCAGCAGCGGCGGACCCTTGACCGCCGTGACGGGCGGCAGGAGATGCTCCGGGTCCAAAACCTGCACCTGAAGTAGCGCGCCCGGAGGCGCCACGACAGTAAGGCCTGCCGTACCCTGGCCGGCGCTTAATTGAAGCGGCGTGGCCGCCGACGCCCATTCACACGTATCGAGGAGGTAGGAGTTCCGTTGGACCTCCGATGCTGGAATTTGAGCGCAGACTGAGTATTTCCCAGCTCGCAAGCCGCGAAGCGTGAACGTTCCATCAGCCAAGGCAAGGATTCGGAGCGGTCCGCCGGTTGGAAAGCCGAGAGGTCCGGCGGGTTGGATCGACACAATGGCGCGGACGGGGTTGCCTGCTTGTGACGTCACTCGGCCCGATAGGAGGGACGCCGCGGTCTGGGCGGCCAAATAGTGCGCCGGAATGGCACAGGCGAATATTAATCGATATCTTGAGAGACGATGAAGCATATATCCCCCGCAGGATCCCGTTCTAATGCCCGAAGTTATTAGCTGTGACTCGTAGTTATCTAACTCGCTTAGGAAAAACTCAGTCCTAAACTAATTAAGGGTTAGTATCCCCCCCCCCCAGATTTCTATGTCAACGCTAATTTGCATTACAGTTGAGTATCATGTGCGGTTCAACACACTTTCAGAATTTGCTCCGGGGCACCTCGGAGCGGAATGCGTGCTCCAGCATCCCTGTGATGACGATCCGTCCGCTCACGCTGATGCCCTCGGGGATCAGCAGATCGAAACCCGACCCGTTCTTATGGGGCCAGACCGATCCGACCTTGTGCCAGAAGGCTTCCTTGTCCGGATGGCTGCCCGGCTTCGGGTTCTGAACGACATAGGCGATGTGTGTCGGTTTGACTCATGGTCTTTCCTCTCTTCGTTGTTGCCGGGGCGGGATTGCCCCAGGCATGGATGCGCACGGAATCCGGTCGCGGCTGCCGTCATACCCCGATTGCCGCGCTGCCTGGCAGCGGAACCGGAAAGCATTTTCGTCTTCGCGCAGCGAAACGGAAACTGCCTTTCCGGCGGCGGGGTTGACGGCCTTGAAGCCGCGGCTGGGTTACGATTGCGTCCACTCTGGGAAAGTCAATCTCCCTCGGAAACAGCGGAGAGCGAAAGACCGGAACCGGCTACACCGATTGCCGTGAAGAACTGGAGGCTATCCTCTACCGCCCTGTTCAGCGAGGTATTGATCCATGACTTCCTGCCGGAAGCGGAAATCCGACGAGCACGGCGGCTTTGGTGCACGATCACGGGGATGGCCGCGTACACAGCCATAACTGCCGGCTAGCTTGGGCCAGCTTAGCTGATAATTGGTTCCAGAACTTTCCAGAACCCCATTCGCCTTAATTACCCGTCGGCGTTCGGTCCACGTGCTCGATCACGAGAAAATACACCGGTCCCTTTCGGGATTCGAGCCTCAGCCCCATTTGCTTCTGAAGGGCTTCGAAGAGGGTCGGCCCAGCCGCCGGGTCCACGGGGGCCGCCTCATTCACGCCGGGAACGGGCGAAACGGGACGCATGTCGTCCGGCCTATACTCCAGAGTGAAATCAAAGCTCCCTTTGATCCCGGTCTCGTCACGAACATCGCGGTGCGCCCAGTAGGATAGGGAGTCCGCAAACTCGCCCATGGTTTTTCTTTGGGCCGTGACCCGAAGGTTGCCCTCGGCGGTTGCCCAAATGGCAATGTCGTTGCTGCCGGGTGGAACCCTGGGAAAACCTTCGGGCGGAAACCGGGACTGATTGGCATCCGTGGGCGATTCTTTAAGCCTGGACCCTCCCTTCGATACGACGAGCGCATAGATCGGAGTTTCCCTAGACTCAAGGCGGGCGGCCAAGCTAAAGCGTTCAACCAGGAGATCCCTGAGCATCAGCTTAAGGTCGTCTTGGGTCGCTCGGTCGGGAAGCTTGGCCTCCAGGTCGTATCTCGCTGAACTGAGCCAAGCCGGTCCGTCAATCTGACGGCTCTCAGCCCATAAGCCCGCTGAACGATGAACTCCAGCGTAACGTTCTGCCAGTCGATCCGTCCAGGGTCGGATGTTCCCGGGCCGCCGCCCAGCTTCATCATCATGCCGCGTCCTGCGGGCTGCGGCGCCGCGGGCTTTACTGACGCCACTGAACACGGACCCCCAAACTTCCGCTTTTTTGAATTTTTTGGAGCCTTCGCCGACACCTTCGACCAGCTCGCGAAGTGCCGTTATTTCCTATAGTTAGCTCCGCAAAATCGGCATCACAGGGTGTGCGGTAAACCTCCTGCGGACCGGAAGAAGCGGAAGTTGCCCTGCCGGCGCTACGCGGAGATCCTCCTGTGCGGAAAACATCACTTTACCGCACAGCACTATGCGGAAAAGCTATGTTTTCCGCACACCCGAAGGCAGAATCCGAACCAAGATCATTTCACACCTTCCCCTCCGCTGGTCCTCCGCTGCTCCAGCGGTCTCCGCGTGAGCCACCCCCGCTCCCTTTTTGGGCCGCCCTACGGGTCGCGGCCGCGGTTCTTCCATCGGCACACTGACCCGGTCTAGCGACACACTCACCGAGTATGCCTCCGCCGGCACTTCCAGGGCATCGATCAAAGCGTCCTCGATATCTTGGTGATCCGCTACCGCCAGTGCGCCCACCACGTGCGCCACTCGCTCGAAGCTGGCTTGTGAATATGGCAGCCGTTTAAACTCTTGCGCCGTCTTCTCCGCTTCCCGCGAGGTGCCTTGCTGTACGGCAAAGCTCATCGCCCGCGCGGTCTGCGGCAACCACCCGTCCCCCACCACTCCCGCGCGCAAGCTAACCGCGTCCACCACCCTGCCCCCAGGCTGTCCACCGCGCTCTCCCGATTGCCGGTACAACGATCGCTCCACCGATACCGAACCCACCATCGTGTGATAGGCCCCCTCACACCGTCCCACTCGCGTGTACCGAACCCCGCCGATCACCACTGCCGGAACATCGATGTCTAGACTCTTCAAGATTGCTCCGTGGGCCGCCAATTCTGTCCTGGAAGCCCCTTCCGCTATCGCCGCTTCCACCGCTGCATAATCCACCGCCTTCCCCCCACCCAGCCGATCTACAGTTCGCTGCAGCATAGCCAGGTGTTCGGCCATCGCCTTTCCCACTTCCACAAACTGATCCGGAACTTCAATCACCATCTTGGGCATCGCATCACTCCTCGTTTTGGACAGCCTTCGACAGCTTGTTCTATCAGATTTTCGGAGATTTGTCCAGCATGAGAGCCACACCCTGGAAACCTTCGACCTGGAGCAGACGCAGAGACTCGCTGCGCTGATGGCTGTGCCTCAGGAACAACGGGACGACGCCTGGTGCGCTGATTTTCTTCGTGCGGTTCCCAATGCGTCCCTGGCCTCCTTTGACCCGCAGATTCAGAAGGGACCCGATACCTTCCCCTACTTCCAGTTGGCCCTCCCCGATGCTGGACCTTTTACGCCATTCTCCATCGTCCACCTTCTGAACTACCTGCTTCAGAACGGCGCCGGCGTAGTGGTTCATTCGAACGCGAAACGCGATCAGCCGCCTCTTTGGGCTTTCACCTTCGGCGATATCCTCTCTTATTCGATGTTCGGGGACTTCAGAGGCGACCCGAAGGTAATTGCGAATCCCGATCCTCCGCCGAATCCGAACGCCCGTGAAATTCTTCGAGCGTCTCCAAACGAATCCTATCTGCCGGCCACTGCCCGCGCGGCGATCGGCCGGTTCATGCGCGGGCCGTTCCGACATCCGAGTCCCAAAATTGGCCTCGTGACCAGCGCATCGTTGAGGCCTCAGCAAAGTTTGATGGTGAACCTGCGTCTCAAGGACTACGGCGGCGACCCAAACAAATTGGGTTCCGCGATGCGTTATCTCACCTGGTTCGTGCCGAAGACTTATAGCATAATGGCGCTGCCGGACGACTGGCCGGATTCGGAGATGTCACTGCTTTAGCGAGCTTTCTGGAAACTGGCCTACCGACAGGTTCCAGCCCTCTCGTTGTGGAAATTCACTGCCCCTGAACGCGCCGGGACGCGAAGGGCCGCGGCGAGCGCGCCGGGACGGCGCGCGACGCTTCCCCGCCGTCGAGCGCGCCGCGCCACACGAGCTTTCGCGGGCTATGGAAGCGGCGATCTGGCCCGCAACCGTCGCCGCCTCCCGCTGCCCGATCGTCGCCGGGCGCCACGTGGGGTGCGCGCCGGGGCGTCGTATGCGGACGACAACGACGTACGATGCTCTGCTCGCCGCGGACTTCGGCGGGCCGCGCGCGCGACGCGCCCGCCCGCGTTCGAACGCGACCGCCAAATTCTCTCGCCCCCTTACTTGGATATAATGCCGGGCTATGGACCAGGCCGACTCTCCACCCCGAGACGCCAAGACTCCCTTTCGGGAGACGATGGCGGGAAAGATCGTAGTCGCGGTAGTTTCGGGCCTCATCGAGAAGCTGATTACTTCCAACGTCGAGGCGGTGGCGCTCGGCACACTGATCGTGGCTGGTATCGGGGCCATCCTCCTGCTGATCGCATACCTGTCCCAGACAGCTCCACGGGTTCTAAGCATGATCGGACTGGCGTTATACGGAGCGCTGTTCGGCTGGTACATCGGGACGGGAGTCGCACGACTATTCTTCCATGCTCCCTATAGCCTTGGTACCCTCCTTGCAGACATGCAACATCCGCAGCTAACGAGCACCGGACAGCTGTTTGTCTGGGCGTGCATATTCATCGGCGCGTTTGTCGGCGCAGTTAGAGCTGGGCGTCGCTGAATGACCGGACGCGTCACCCGCTCGATACTTTCCGAACGGCAGTACGCCGTAGCTCTTTGCTCGGGCCGTTCTCACCGGGGGTATACGGGGTCCCTTAGACGGTCACCCCTCTCTCCGCAATACCTGCACACGAATACATCCACCTCCGAGAATCCATCAATCCGATTCACCCTGCCGCAGTGCGGGCATGTAGCCTCGGTCGATTCCATTTCCATAACAGCGCGCTGTACGTCCGCCGTTGGTAACGTCAGACCGCACTCGTTGCATACAAACTGGCTCTCTTCCCCGACGATCTCAACGAGACAGCCACAGCAGTCCACACCGTCGCCCGCGGCTCGATCGTCGCCGGGCGCCTCGTGGCGTGCGCGCCGGAACGGCGAGCCCGGCGTGCACGCTTTTCCGTCGTGGTATTCGCGGACGGCGCGCGCAAGCGCCCTCCCCGCGAAGGTCGCCACCGCCCGCCGCTCGATCCTCGCCGGGCGCCACGTGGGGTCCGCGCCGGGACGACGAGCCGCACGGCGGGTGACGTTGTGGCTCGCGCCGAAATTCGCGGCCGTGCGCGACACGCCCTCCCGCGTTCTCCGGCCGGCGAAGTCGAGCGGCCTGGCCGGCGACGGGCGCTCCCTCTCGCCGCTCGATCATCGCCGGGCGCCACGCAGCGAGCGCGCCGGGACGGCGACCCGCGGCATGCGACGCTTCCCGGCCGCGGCATTCGCCGGCCGCGAGCGCGACGCGCCCTCCCGCGTTCTCCCGACCAGCGGACGCGGCGGTCGGCTGCCCGCGCCGGTCGCCACCTCCCGCGTCCCGATTCGTCCCGGGCGCCACGTGGGGCGCGCGCCGGGACGGCGACTCGCGGCGCGCGACTCTTTCGCGACGCGGAATTCGTCGTCGGCGCGCGCGACGCGCCCGCCCGGTTCACGGCTGACGGACGCGGCAATCTGGCCTCGCGACGGTCGCCATCCTGCCGCGCCCTCCCGCGTTCTCGCGGCCGGCAGACGCGACGGTCCTCCCCGCTTGAATCGTCGCCGGGCGCCACGTGGCGTGCGCGTGGGAACGGCGGCGTGCGTCGTGCGTCGCTTTCCCGCCGCGGGAATTTTCGCCGCCGTGGGGTAAGCGGCGGAGGCCGACCCTCGGCATGCGTCGCTTCCCCAACGCGGCTTTCGCCACCGGCGAGCGGGCGAGCGCGCCGCGCCGGGATGTGGCTTTTCTCGGACTGGCGAGGTGCGTGCCGTTGGAAAGGTGTATGCTTCGATGGAGATTAATCGGCTTCGTATTCCTGGGATTAACCCTTTCTGCACACGGGCAGATCGTCAGTGGCGCAGGAACGATCGCCACCGGTCCCGTAAAAGGGGCTGGGAAAGCCGCGAAGGACACCGCCAAAGGGGCTGGTGAGGTAGTCACGCTGCACCCGATAAAGGGCACGGAATCTGTTACCAAGGGAGCTGTGGGGGCAGGCAAGGACGTCACAGTGGGCGCCGTAAAGGGTACCGGGAAAATCGCCAAGGGCGTCGGCAACGTCTTCAAGAAGGTGTTTTGAGCCTGGAGACGATTGAGCATGATGCGCCCTCTCGGTCACTGTTGAATTTCTCATCCCCGACTGTTTCCACAGATCCTGCAAGGTCTGCCGTTCGCCTATCACGCGCCGGGACGGCGCCCACGGCGTGGGATGCGTTCCCGCCGCCGAGTTCGCCGACGCGGGGAGCGCCACGCGCCTGCCGGTGTTTCCCTCGGCGCCGAAGACACGGCGATCTGGCCAGCGAAGCTCGGTGCCGCCCTGTTCGGCGAGCCACGCCGCGAAGGCCGCCTGTCGCACGCCAGGGCGTCGGATGCGGGACGCCGACCCATGCCATGCGATGCGTTCCCGCCGCGGCCTTCGCCGCCGGCGAGCGCACCGTGATGCCTTCGCCCTCGGTGCCGGGCAGGAGGTTTTATTTGGCGATTCCAAACTGCGCGTCGTGGACCAGGCTCAGCCAATAGAGGGTTTGGCCTATCGACGGTCATTGGGGTTGTACGAAGACGTCCACCCGCAGGCAGGGCCAAGACTTTAACCTCGCGCCAATCACCCAATTTCAGATATAGTTTAGGGTAAACAGCTCGACGGGCACCCTTATGAAAGCCTCCAACTCCCTCTGGAAGGAGCGCCTCACCGGTCACATCTCAGCCCAGCTCTCGAAAGAGCTCGACGTTTTTGAGAACGAAGTCCTCCTCCGAAAACAAGGCAAGATCGAAGAGCGCGTCTTTGCCGAAACCCGACTCCGCCGCGGAGCTTACGGTCAGCGGTACGACAACGGCCAACGCCACGACGGCAAGGCCGCCCAGCGTCTCGAATACCCCACCGTCGGAACCAAGGGCCCGAACACCCTCTGGGACGCCCCCGGTATGCAGCGCATCAAGATCCCCTTCGGCGGCCTCAACGCGCGCCAGCTCGAAATCCTGGCCGACCTCGCCGAGGAGTACTCGGACGGCATCGCCCACATCACCACCCGCCAGGATATCCAGCTCCACTTCGTCCACATCGAAGACACGCCCGCGCTCATGCGCCGTCTCGCCGCCGTAGGCATCACCACGCGCGAGGCCTGCGGCAACACCGTCCGCAACGTTACCGCCTGCCCCATCGCCGGAGTCTGCCGAAAGCAAACTTTCGATGTCACCCCGTACGCCAGAGCCATGGCGTACTTCCTGCTCGGCCACCCCGATACGCAGGACTTCGGCCGCAAGTTCAAAATCGCCTTCTCCGGTTGCCGCGATGAGGCCTGCGCTCTAGTCCGGATGCACGACATCGGCGCCATCGCCGTCATCCGCGAAGAGAATGGCAAGTCGCCAACCGCGGCTTCGAGATCTACGTCGGCGGGGGTCTCGGCAGCGTCCCGCAGCAGGCGCGGCTCGTACGCCGATTTTCTGCCCGAAGAGGAGATTGCTCCCCTTCTGCCAGGCGATCGCCCGCGTCTTCGCCCGCCTCGGCGAGAAGAAGAATCGCAATACCGCGCGTCTCAAATTTCTGATCTCGCAAGCTCGGCGTCGAAGAGTTCGCGCGGCTCGTCAGCGAAGAGCGCGCCATCCTTGCTCCCGATCCGCGTTGGACCAGCTTTCTCAAAGACGTCGACGACGCGGACGAGCAGCCGCTCAAGCCGCCCTCACTGCTGCAAATCGAGCCTGTCCACCTCGAAGGCTTCAACGCTTGGCACGACACTAACGTGTATCGCCAGCGCCAGCCAGGCTACGCGACCGTGACTATCGTGCTGCCCCTCGGCGATCTGACCGCCGACCAGTTGCGCGTCGTCGCCGATCTGGCGCGCAAGTACGTCAAGGACACCATCCGCAGCGACTGTCGAGCAGAACCTCGTCCTGCGCTGGGTGAGCGAAGCCGACCTCCCCGCGCTGTACGCCGATCTCAAGGCTGCCGGCCTCGGCGCACCCGGCGCCGGCACCATCGTCGACGTCACCGCCTGTCCCGGCACCGATACCTGCAAACTCGGCATCTCCTCGTCGCGCGGCCTCGCCGGCGAGCTCCGCACGCGCCTCGCCGAGCGCAGCACGCCGAAATGGACGAGGCCGTCCGCGGCCTGCGCATCAAGATCAGCGGCTGCTTCAACTCCTGCGGCCAGCACCATGTCGCCGACCTCGGCTTCTACGGCGTCAGCCGCAACAAGAACGGCTACGCCGTGCCGCACTTCCAGGTCGTGCTCGGCGGCGAGTGGTCGAACAACGCCGGCTCCTACGGCCTCGCTATCGGCGCCGTTCCGTCCAAGCGCATCCCCGAAGCGGTCGACCGCATCACTGGCCGCTACCTCGGCGAGCGCACGGCCGGCGAATCGTTCCAGAGCTTCATCAAGCGCATCGGAAAGGCCGAATGCAAGAAGATGCTCGAAGACTTCACTGCAGGTCCCGGCGCATGATCAGGACCCATCCTTCTACAGCGACTGGGCCGACCCGCGCGAATACTCGATCGGCGACATCGGCATCGGCGAGTGCGCCGGCGAGGTGGTGTCGCCGCATCGATTTCGAGCTCACCGCGTGCGAGCGTGAGGCCTTCGAAGCGCAACTGCAGCTCGAATCGGGCGACGCGCAAAAAGCTGCCGCCCTCGCCTACGAATCCATGCAACACGCCGCGCTCGTCCTGCTCAAGCACCGGCTGGGCTACCAATCGAACGACCCCGACCAGATCGTCGCGGCGTTCCACGCGGAGTTCTACGATACGCAACTCTTCTTCGATCCCTTCGCCGGCGGCAAGTTCGCGGGCTACTTCTTCGAAGCGCACGAGCGCCGTGCCCGCGCGTACAACACCGAAACCGCGCACCAGTTAATCGAAGAGGCTCAGCTCTTCATCGATGCCGCACACAGTTGCTACACGCGCATGGCGGCGCAACCCGCGCTGGTGAGCTGAAGCGAATGGAGATCCAACACCTCCGCTTCAAGGTCTTCGCCGAGGAGCCGGTGCGGATCGACCTCGGCGACGCCATCCCGGTTTTCCACCGCTGGATTCAGGAGAAGGCGTGCGACGAGCTGCTGATCGACGTGGCCGATTACCGGCACGTGCCGGTCGGCCCCGGAGTTCTGCTGGTGGGGCACGAAGCGAACTACAGCCTCGACCAGACTGGCAATCGCCTCGGTCTGCTCTACAGCCGCAAGGTCTCGCTGCCGGGCGACCTGCGAGAGAAACTGGCGCAAGGCTGGCACGCCGCAACCGCCGCCTGTCGGCGTCTCGAGCAGGAGCCGGTGTTTCGCGGCCAACTCCGCTTCGATGACGGCGATTGCGAGATCAGCGTCAACGACCGTCTGCTGGCGCCCAACACTGCGGAAACATTCGCCTGGCTGAAACCCGAAATCGAGCGTTTCTTCGAAACGCTGTGGGGACCGGGCGCTGCGGCCGTCGAGCATACAGGCGAACCCCGCCAGCTGCTCCGGGTTCGAATCACACAATGCCGAAAATCCGCCGCGTCCTGATCAGCGTGGAGCGGCTCGATGCCGACCCCCTCGGGCAATCGCGGCGTACGGCGGCTCTCTGGCGTAGGCACTGCGAACCCGCACTACGGCCAAACGATTCGACGGTCGCCACCTCACGTCGCTCGATCGTCGACGGGCGCCACGTGGGCGCGCAACGAGACGGCGACTCTCCTCGTGCGGCGCTTTCGCGCCCCGCCATTCGCCGTGGGTGAACGGGCCGCGCCCGCCCGCGTTCTCGGCCGGACAAAAGCGGAATGATCGACGGCGTGGCGAGGTGGGCTGGGATGAAGTGTTGCGAATCGCTATTGTGCCAAACTTCCGGCTTTTCGAGCCGGCGGGCCTCGGTGAATCATCGGCGCGGCACGGCTGACATCCGTTACTGACGCCACCGTCCCTTTCTAATGTGGACGATAATCGCAGGAACGTGGCGCGGCCAAAGGCCGTGATCTCTCAGATCTCGAATGCCGGACGCCCACCCAAAGTTCCGCGGTCGAGCCTATTGCAGAAGCTTTTCAAACTGTCGAACGAAACTGACGAGAGGAACGCCCAGAATTTCACAGATTTGTCGGAGTTCGAGCAGGTCCAAGCGACGTGCGCCAGACTCGTAGTAGCTGACGAATGCCTGAGGCTTGCCCAATGCTTGCGCCATGTCCACCTGACGGAGTCCGGCTCGCACCCTAATTTTGCGGAGCAACAACAAGAGGGCCTTCTGCTGCTTCCTGTTCGCCGTGAGCCGGGGCCGCTCTTTTCCATTCAGCCAGCAGCATAGTTATGCTTTGCACCATATATAATGTTTATATATTTATTGGCTGCCATGTCGTGTTTGAATCGCGCAGGTCTCGCCGTCCGTCTGCCGAAGCAAACTCAGCGATGCTGGCCGCACTGCTGACTCCCTCGATTTGCGGCGTCGCTGCATCCACTCTAGTGCGCCAGGTGACCAGAGCGGGTTTGTGACGAACACGCAGGCTTACGAGACGCGGAAGTTGCGTCAGGCTGAAGACCTCCAATCGGGCAAATCGCGACCGCTTGGGAATCTCTTAGAACGAGGCTCGTGAAAATTGATAACGACGCTTTTTCAGCGCCTCAGATATTGGTTAGGCTTGCGCCAAACTGGTTCACGGTCCTTGCTGCAGCTCGACGTTGCAACTGGACCGGCAGCAGTCGTGCGACCGGTGTCTGAGTCGGAAGTGCCGGGTGCTCCGGATCCCAGATCGGTTCCGCGTCTGGGGGACGATGTGGTTGCTCCTCGTCCGGACATTGATTCCTGCCGATCCGGCCATCCAGAATCCACTGCCCACCTTTGGCAGGCGTTTTTGGCAAAGGAATCGGACCGGTATAGCCAGGCCATCGCGTTCTACGCTCAGACCTTCATCAGCTTAGACCTTCACAGTCTGCTCTCGAACGCGATGCTGCGCCTTGCCGGCCAAGGTGGTGACCCAATCATCGAACTCGCCGGAGCTGGCAAGACGTACTCGATGCTGGCGCTTTACCATCTATTCTCGGGTGTTCCGACTGACCAGTTACCTGGAATGGAGCGGTTGCTTCACAACGCGGGAGTGGTACAACTTCAGAAAGTGCATCGCGTTGTGTTGGTCGGCGGTAAGATTTCTCCGGCAGATGTGCACGAGAAGCCAGATGGAACAATGATCAGGACGCTCTGGGGCGAGTTGGCCTGGCAATTGGGCGGTCGCGAGGGCTACGAGATGGTCCGAAATGCGGATGAGAAGGCAATCAGCCCTGGAGGATCTCTGCTATTCCTTCTTCAGCGGTTTTCGCCGTGCCTCATCAGTGGGCCCCGCCCCTCCGCAACCTCTCCTACCTTTCAGGTCTTCTCCGCGCTTCCTCCGCCCCTCCGTGTCTCCGCGTCTAGTCGGCCCCGCCCCTCCGCAACCTCTCCTACCTTTCAGGTCTTCTCCGCGCTTCCTCCGCCCCTCCGTGTCTCCGCGTCTCAGTGGGCCCCGCCCCTCTGCAACCCTCCGGTCTTCTCCGCGCTTCCTCCGCCTCTCCGCGTCTCCGCGGTGAATGGGCCCCGCGCCCGCCGTTCTACAATGGTAAGGTGTTTCGCTTCGCCCTTCCGGCGGCTCTCGCGCTGGCCGCAGCTCTTTCGGCGCAAACTGGCTTCTTCCGCCTCAAGGACATCCGCCCCGGCATGCACGGCGTCGGCCGCACGGTCTTCGCCGGCAACCGCGTCGATGACTTCCAGGTAGAAATTCTCGGCGTCCTCGACAACATCGGCCCCAAAGAGGCGCTCATCCTGGCGCGCCTTTCAGGCGGCCCGCTGGAGCATACCGGAGTGATGCAGGGGATGAGCGGCAGCCCGGTTTATATCGATGGCAAACTGGTGGGCGCCGTGGCCATGGCCTTCCCGTTCTCCAAGGACCCCATCGCCGCCATCCGGCCCATCGAAGACATGGTGCGGGCCGCTGGCGGCGCGGCGTTAGCCGCCGATCCCTCGCGCCGTCCGGCCATCGCCCTGGCCGATCGCGACCTCACGCGGCCCTTTTCCAAGCCCGCCTCTCTGGCCAGCGGCGAGGCCCGCATGGTGAATATCGCCACGCCGATTTCCTTCGGCGGCTTCAGCCAGCGCCACCCTGGAGGCCTTCGCCCCACAACTGCGCGCGCTGGGACTGGAGCCGCTCCAGGGTATCGTAGGCGGCGGCAAGCTGGAACCCGCCATGGGCAATCCGGCCGACCTCAAGCCCGGCTCCATGATCAGCATGGAACTCATGTCGGGCGACCTCAGCATGGGCGCCGATGGCACCGTCACCTACATCGAAGGCCCGCACATCTACGCCTGCGGCCATCGCTTTCTAGATGTCGGCGCCACGGCCATGCCGTTCGCCCGCGCCGAGGTGATCGCGCTGATGCCCAATCTCAACACCTCCTTCAAACTCTCGGCCGCCAAGGAATGGATGGGCACCATCAACCAGGACCTCAACACGGCGATGGCCGGGCGAGTTGGGCAAGCGCGCCCCCATGGCGCCGGTCACGATGAGCGTGTGGCGTGGCTCCAAGCTGGTGGAAAATTACCAGTTGCAGATGGTCAACGATGCGCTGCTTTCGCCGCTGCTGCTGCAGATGGCGGTGTATTCGGCCATCGACGCCACCGAGCGCACCGTGGGCGCCTCCAGCCTGCGGGTCACCGGCCAGGTGGAGTTTCAGAACGCCCCCGCGCCCATCCGGCTGGACAACATGTTTCAGCGCGGATAACGGCTCAGCGCATGCAGGCTTCGCTGGCGGCCGCGGTGCCGCTGGCGTACATCATGCAAAGCGGCTTCGATACCCTGCGTCTGAAGAAGGTGGACCTGCGCATCGAAGCTTTCGACCAGAAAAAGCAATTGGACGATCGACGGCCTGATCGCTTTCGAAGCGCGAGGTGCGCCCCGGTGAAAAGGTGCGGCTCCAGGTCAACTAGTGGGCGAAAACGGCGTGGAGACCACCCGCATGCTGGAGTATGCCGTGCCCATCGGCGCCGAGCCGGGGCCGCTCTACTTCACCGTGGCCGACGCCAACACCACCAACCTCACGCGATTTCCGCGCCGTGCTCACCTCCACGCCGCACTCCCCGGCCGAGCTCATCACCACGGTCAACAGCCTGCACCCCAACAACAAGGCCTACGTGCGGGTGTGGCGGGCCGACCCGTCCTTCCAACTGGAAGGCGCGGAAATGCCCGATCCGCCGGCCTCCGTCGCGTTGATCCTGTCGGGGTCGCAATCCAGCATCGCGGGCATCACCCAGACGCGCAATTCCAAAATCGGCGAAATGGTCATCGATGGCGGCGATCTGGTGATTTCGGGCGTCAAAACCATCCAGGTGGAAGTAAAGGAATGAAAATCGGCATGCGCCAGTTTGTATGCGCGGCGCTGGGCACCGTCCTGGCCATCCGCGCTTTGGTCCAGCGGTACGGCGGTTTGGGAGATGGATTCCTACGCCGACTTTCTGCGCGGCCGTTTCGACGGCGTCTCCTTGAGCCGGGAGGGCCGCCTTTCCCTGGCGCCCAAAGTGGATACCGTATTCACCTCCGATCAGCCGGTGATCTGGGGCCGTTGCGCAGGGTCCCGGGGGCGTTCTCTACGCCGCTACCGGCCATCGCGGCCGCGTTTACCGCATCGATCCTTCGGCGGCAAATCTCGCTGCTGTGGACCGCCGAGCAGCCCGAGGTCTTCGCCATCGCCGTGGATCATAACGGCGCGGTCTACGCCGGCACTTCGCCCGATGGCAAGGTCTACCGCATCGAAAACGGCAAGGCCACCGAATATTTCGCGCCCCAGGCCAGTACATCTGGTCGCTGGCCTTGGGTACCGATGGCGCGCTGTTCGTGGGCACCGGCGACCAGGGCAAAATCTTCCGCGTCACCGCGCCCGGGCAAGCGGCGAGCTGTATTACGATACCGGCCAATCGCACATCACCGGGCTGGCGGTCGACCCGCAGGGACGCCTGCTGGCGGGCAGCGAGCCGAACGGCATCCTGTACCGCATTTCCGCCAAGGACAAAGCCTTCGTGCTTTACGATGCTGCCCTGCCGGAGATCCGCTCCATCGTGCCCATGACCGATGGCACGGTGTATGTCGCGGCGCTCGGCGGTTCGGTGGCCAAGCGCGAGCAAAGCGCAGCGCAGGCGGTCCAGAACATGAATGGTGGGGACACCGACCGGCGTAGTCACCACCACCATTACGGTGGATGCCCAGGCCGCGCCGGGCGGCGATATCAAGCCCCCGGACGCCAAACAGGCCGGCAAGACTTCCATCGCCACGCCCGCCACGCCGCAGGTCAACACGCAGTTCAGTCCCGTGGTGGATATGAGCGGCGTCGATAAATCGGCGGTCTATCGCATCAATCCCGGATAACACCGTCGAAACCCTGTGGAGTTCCAAAGAGGAGAACGTCTACGACCTGCTGGCGCTGGAGAAGCAGCTTCTGTTTGCCACCGATGAGAACGGCCGCATCTATGGCCTCTCTCCGGACCGCCGCGTGACCCTGGTGGCGGAGACCAATCGAGGGCGAAACCACCCGCCTGCTGCCGTCGGAAAACTCGGTGCTGGCGGCCACCGCCAACATGGGGCGCATCTACCGCCTGGGCGAAGATCCCGGCCCCACGGGAAATTATGAGGCTCCGGTACACGATTCCGGCACGGCTTCGCGCTGGGGCAGCCTGAGCTGGCGCGCCGAAGTGCCGGCCGGATGCTCGCTGGTGTTCCGCACGCGCTCCGGCAATTCCGCCAAGCCCGACCGCACCTGGCGCGATTGGTCGGAGCCGCTCACCGCGCCGGCGGCTTCGCGCATCGCCAGCCCCAACGCCCGCTACATTCAGTGGAAAGTGGAGATGGCGGGCGGCGGGCCGGCCAATGGCGCAGTGCCGGCCACGCCCATTTTGAACAGCGTCACGCTGGCGTATCTGCCGCAGAATTCGCCGCCCGTGGTGCGGAGCATCAACGTGTCCACCCAGGCCGTTGCCGTGACGCAATCTTCCAAGCCTGCGGCCAGCGCCAGTTCCGCCGCTTACACCGTGACGGTCACCGATACCGGCGACGCGTCGGCCTCCGCGGCCACTTCAGCGGGCACGCCCACCGAGACCCTGCCGCGCTCCTCGCAGCAGCAGATCACCGTCTCATGGCAGGCCGACGATCCCGATGGCGACAAGCTGGTTTACAACCTCTACTTCCGCAGCGAAGACGAAAGCCACTGGCTGCCTTTGCGCAGCGGATTGCACGACAACTCACTCACCTTCGATGCCGATATTCTCGCGGATGGCAAATACTTCTTCCGCGTGGTGGCGTCGGACCGGGAGTCCAACCCGCCGGCCAGCGCGCGCGAAGCCCAGTTGACCAGCGCGCCGGTGCTGATCGACAATACCCCGCCGGTGGTGACCGTCGGAACAGTGCGCTACGCGGGCGGCAATGCCCACGTGGAATTTGAGGCCGTGGATGCGGCTTCGTCGCTGCGCCGCTGCGAATATTCGCTGGACGCCGTCGAGTGGGTGCCCGTGGAAGCCGCCGATGGAGTGATCGATTCGCCGCGCGAAAAGTTCGTCCTCGACCTCACCGGCGTTTCCGCGGGCGAGCACCTGCTGGTGATTCGCGTGGCCGATAGCGCCAACAATAACGGCCTTGCCAAGGTGCTGCTGAAATGACCGCGGCGGCCAATAGTTTGCAACAGGTGCTGGAGAGCGCGCCCGCGCGCCTGGTGGATATCGGCGAGGAAGATGCCGCGCGGCCGGCGCCCGGAGGCTGGTCGAAGAAGCAGATCCTCGGACACCTGATCGATTCCGCGGGCAACAACCACCAGCGCTTCGTGCGCGCCC
Organism: Bryobacterales bacterium; assembly: GCA_963803725.1. Classification (GTDB taxonomy): domain Bacteria; phylum Acidobacteriota; class Terriglobia; order Bryobacterales; family Bryobacteraceae; genus JOPF133. Next base: position 20,224 of record CAWDOH010000043.1, read on the forward strand.
AGTTTACAACGCTGCTGGAATTCCCGCCCTATGAGCAGGACGCCTGGGTGGCTGCGCAATCCTACGCCACCGAACCCTGGCCGGATCTGGTGAATCTCTGGCTGCTGCTCAATCGCCACCTGGTGCACGTGATGCGCGCCACTCCCGAGGAGTGCCTGACGCACGGCTGCTCGATCGGCGGAAAGGACCCGGTGATCCTCGCGTTTCTAATGGAAGACTACGTCCGGCATCTGGAGCACCACCTGGAGCAGATTTTCACCCGGTGCGATGACTGAATTTTCGCGCCGCCGCCTGTTGCAGCTCGCCCCCGCCACGCTGCTGGCGCAATCGGCCCAGCCGCCCATCGACCGCCGTGCCGTGGTTTCGCGCCACAACCCCACCGCCCGCGCCTTCGACCCGCGCTCGGCCCTTTCGGTGGGCAATGGCGGATTCGCCTTCACTGCCGACCCCACCGGCTTGCAGACTTTCCCCGCATTGTATGAAAAGCAGATGCCGCTCTGCACCATGTCGCAGTGGGGCTGGCACACCACGCCGGACAAGCCGGCCGGGGTGCTGCGGCTCGAGCAGTTCGACACTTTCGGCCGGAAGGTCGGATATCCCACCAGCTCCGCCGGCCAGGAGCCGCTGTTCGACTGGCTGCGCGAGAATCCGCACCGCCTGCATTTGGGCCGCATCGGCTTCGCCATCGACAACCCGCAGGAGGTCACCCTGGCCGGCCAGACGCTCGACCTGTGGACCGGCATCCTGCACAGCGAATTCGAATGGAAGGGGCGGCACGTGGCGGTGGATACCTGCTGCCATCCCGAAATCGACCTGCTGGCCGTCACCGTGCGCGGCAGTCTGCCGGTGCGCTTCGAATTTCCGTACGGCGCGAGTGGCATGAGCGGGGCGGATTGGGACCAGCCCGGGCGCCACAAGACGTTTGAGATTACGCGTTCCGAGAGCCGGCTGGAGCTTGCGCGCATGCTGGATAGCGACAAGTACACCGTCGCCGTCGGTTGGGATACTCCGGCCGCCGCCACACGCGATGGCGAGCACCGCTTCCTACTGACGCCATCCGAGGACACCCTGGAATTCGTGTGCGCGTTCCTGCCCGCCGGCGGCATCCCGACTTCGTTGCCTGCCGCCCCCCGCGCCATGGAAATCTGCCGGAGATCCTGGGAACGATTCTGGACCACCGGCGGCGCGGTGGACCTGGGTATCGCCCGCGAGCTGGAGCGGCGCGTGGTGCTCTCGCAATATCTCACCGCCACCCAGAGCGCCCAGGCGCTGCCGCCCGCCGAAACCGGGCTCACCTGCAATAGCTGGTACGGCAAGTTCCACCTGGAAATGCACTACTGGCACGCCGCCCACTTCGCCGTGTGGGGCCGCGCGCCCCTGCTGGAGCGCAGCCTGGCGTGGTACACGCGCGTTCTGCCCTCTGCGCGCCAGAAGGCCAGCAGCCAGGGATACAGCGGCGCGCGCTGGCCCAAAATGACCGCGCCCGATGGCCGCGACAGCCCCTCGCCCATCGGCCCGCTGCTGATCTGGCAGCAGCCCCACATCATTACTATGGCGGAGCTGTGCTACCGGGCGGCCACGGCGGCGCGCAAAACGCCCACGCTGGCGCGGTACCGCGAGCTGGTGTTCGCATCGGCCGATTTCATGGCCTCCTACGCGCACTGGGACCCGGCCGGCAAGCGCTACGTGCTGGGGCCGCCGGTGATTCCGGCGCAGGAAAATCACCCGCCGCGCGAGACCTGGAACCCCACCTTCGAGCTGGAATACTGGGCCTGCGCTCTGGAAACCGCGCAACTGTGGCGCGAACGCCTGGGCCTGGCGCGCGATCCCCAGTGGGAGGAGGTGCGGACCAGCCTCGCGGCCCTGCCGTCAAAAGACGGCGTTTACCTGGCGCACGAAAATTGCCCGCAAACCTTCAGCGCGCGCAACCGCGACCACCCGTCGTTTCTATATGCGCTGGGCGTTCTTCCCGGCGGCAAGGTGGACCGCGAAACCATGGCCCGTACGCTCGACAAAGTGCGCCGGGAATGGGAGTGGACGGAGACCTGGGGCTGGGATTTTCCGGCGGTGGCCATGACCGCGGCGAGCCTGGGCCAACCCGAAGCGGCGGCCGATATCCTGCTGATGCAGACGCCTAAGAACACCTGGCTGCCGAACGGCCACAACTGGCAGCGCGCCAATCTGCCCTTGTATCTGCCGGGCAACGGCGGGCTGCTGTTGGCAATCGCCCATATCGCCAATACTTGCGGTTTTCCCAAGGCCTGGCACGCCCGGTGGGAGCAACTGGCTCCGCTATACTGAGCCATAGTGCGCTGGTATCCGCGGACTTTTCTGTTACTGCTGCGGCGAAGCCTGCTGGCTACCCTGGACGACGGTTGCCTGAGCGTGGCGAAGGGCGCCGCCTATTCCGCGCTGCTTTCGTTCTTTCCGGTGCTGGCCTCGGCCGCCACCATCCTGGTGGAGATGCGGGCCAGCTTCGTTTCGCGCACCATTGAGAACACCCTTTCGGAGATTGTGCCGCCGGGTTCCGAGGACCTGGTGGTGCAGCAGTTTCGGGCATCCGGCGCGCGTCCGCTCGGCGTGCTGGTGGTGGCCGGGCTGATCTCGCTGTGGGCGGCCTCCGGCGTATTCAAGAGCCTGATGGAAGGCTTTCAGGCGGTCTACCGGGTGCCGCGCAACCGCGGATTTCTGCTGCAGAGCACCGTGGCCATGGCGCTGGTGGTTGGCTCGGCCGCGCCGCTGCTGTGCGCTTCGCTGCTGATCCTGTTTGGCAGCCAGGTGGAGCAGACCGTGCTGGGCTGGCTCAAAGTGGGACCGGGCTTGACGCCGCTGGCCTGGCTCTGGGAGCTGACGAGCCGCGTGACGCAGTTCCTGGTGGCCTTCGCCTGCACCACCGCGGACACCGCCTGTTTGTACTATTTCGGGCCCTACCGCAAGCAGCGCTGGCGGTATGTGTGGCCGGGCGCCATCCTGGCCACGGTGCTGTGGATGCTGGCCACTATGGGCTTCGGCTGGTACGTGCGCAACGTGGCGCACTACAACGTGATGTACGGCTCGGTAGGAGTAGTGATCGCGCTGCTGGTGTGGATGTACCTGATTGCCGTGATCGCCATGATCGGCTGCGAGTTCAACGCCGAATACGAGCGCAGCCGGAAGCTGGCGGGGTGACATCCACAGGGGTGACATCCACACTTCCATGGCCGACGAATTGTTGTCCTCCGGCAAGCTGTATATGGGCTTGGGCTGGTATGTGCGCAACGTGGCGCACTACAACGTGATGTACGGCTCGGTAGGAGTGGTGATCGCGCTGCTGGTGTGGATGTACCGGATTGCCGTGATCGCCATGATCGGCTGCGAGTTCAACGCCGAATACGAGCGCAGCCGGAAGCTGGCGGGGTGACATCCACAGGGGCGACATCCACACTTCCATGGCCGACGAATTGTTGTCCTCCGGCAAGCTGCATATGGGCTTGGGCTGGTATGTGCGCAACGTGGCGCACTACAACGTGATGTACGGCTCGGTAGGAGTGGTGATCGCGCTGCTGGTGTGGATGTACCTGATTGCCGTGATCGCCATGATCGGCTGCGAGTTCAACGCCGAATACGAGCGCAGCCGGAAGCTGGCGGGGTGACATCCACAGGGGCGACATCCACACTTCCATGGCCGACGAATTGTTGTCCTCCGGCAAGCTGTATATGGGTTTGGGCTGGTATGTGCGCAACGTGGCGCACTATAACGTGATGTACGGCTCGGTAGGAGTGGTGATCGCGCTGCTGGTGTGGATGTACCTGATTGCCGTGATCGCCATGGTCGGCTGCGAGTTCAACGCCGAATACGAGCGCAGCCGGAAGCTGGCGGGGTGACATTCACAGGGGTGACATCCACACTTCCATGGCCGACGAATTGTTGTCCTCCGGCAAGCTGTATATTTCCTGAGCGAGGTGCACTTTGCGAAAAGGTGGTGTGACGCTGGTCCTGCTGGTGGCTGCGGTGGTCCTGGTACGCGGCGGTCCACCGGCGCAAACCCCCCAGGCCGGGCATAGCGCGTGGCGGACGCCCTGGAGTTACGAAGGGGCCCTCGGGGCCGCGCATTGGGCCAGCCTCGATCCGGAGTACGCCGCCTGTAGCGGCCGGCAACAGTCTCCGATCGACATTGAAACCGCGGAGAAGGCCGATTTGCCGGCCATCCGGTTCGAATACCGCAGCGGCCCGCTCCACATCATCAACAACGGATTCACGGCGGTACGGGTGAACTACACCCACTCGGGAGATTTTCTGGTGGTGGGAAACCAGCGCTACGAGCTTACCCAGTTCCACTTTCACCATCCCAGCGAAGAGTACCTTCACGGCAAACCCTACGAGATGGCGGTTCACCTGATGCACCAGGCCAGCGATGGCAAGATCGCGGGCGTGACGGTCCTGTTGAAGGCCGGCCGCGCGAACTCCACCGTGCAGAAGCTTTGGGAGCACATGCCGAAGACCGCGGGCAAAGAGGAGGCGATTGCGGGAGTGGCGATCGATCCCGCCGGCCTGCTGCCCCGCGCCACCGGCTACTACACGTACGAAGGATCACTGACGGCGCCGCCCTGCACCGAGGGGGTTGCCTGGTTTGTGCTGAAAACCCCAGTGGAAGTCTCCGTGGAGCAGATTGAGGCGTTCGCGCGGCTCTATCCGCACGATGTGCGGCCGGTTCAGCCGCTCAACGGGCGCGTGGTAAAGGAGAGCCGGTAGAGGCCTGCTTAGGGCGCGCTCCCCTCCCTGCCGGTCCATATATCCCCTCTCGGGGGGAGTCACCTTCACGGCATCGTGATCATCTTATAGTTGCGAGCAAGAAGAAGCGAAATCGGGCGGCGGGACGGATCCCGCGAAACGCCGGTCGCGAGGCTTGCAAGACATTGAAACGTTTAGGAGAAAAGATCATGAAGAATAGACTGCTTGTAGTTGGCGCTTTGACTCTGGCCTCTTTTACCCTGGCTAGCGCCAAGACCTATGACATCATCCTGACCCAGCCTTCCGTGGCCGGCAATGTGCAACTGGCCGCTGGTGAGTATCACCTGAAGGTGGACGGTTCCAACGCGACTTTCACGAACCTCGATAGCAACAAGCACTTTACCGTCCCGGTGAAGGTCGAGAACGCCGCAAAGAAGTTCGACCAGACCGCCGTCGATACCAACGATTCGAATGGCTCTCAGAAAGTGGAAGCCATCGAACTGGGCGGCTCCACGACCAAACTGGGCTTCTAAGTTCCGAACGACAGGCGGGTCGCAAGAACCCGCCCCGACCCCCCTCCGGCGCGTCATACGACAGGATGACGCGCCGGTTTTTTATTGGTACCGCCGCGTCGGCCCGTGACGTGTTGCTATCGTAAGGATGTGAAAGCCCTTGTGAAGAGCCATCGCCAGCCAGGCTTGTGGCTCGAAGAAATCGACCCGCCGCGGATCGGCATCAACGACGTTCTGATTCGGGTTTTGCGAACCGGCATTTGCGGCACCGATGTGCATATCTACAACTGGGACGACTGGGCGCAGAAGACCATCCCCGTGCCGATGGCGATCGGCCATGAATTCGTCGGGCGGATCGTGGAAACCGGTTCCAACGTCGTCGATTTTTTCCCGGGCGATATCGTCAGCGGGGAAGGCCACGTGGTGTGCGGCCGCTGCCGCAACTGCCTGGCGGGGCGCCGCCACCTGTGCGCCCATACCCTGGGCGTGGGGGTGAACCGGCCGGGCGCGTTTGCGGAATACATCGCCCTGCCGATGACCAACCTCTGGCGGCATCATGAATCCGTAGCGCTGGACGTGGCGGCTATTTTCGACCCCTTCGGCAACGCCGTGCACACGGCTCTCTCGTTTCCCGTGTTGGGCGAAGACGTGCTAGTAACCGGCGCCGGCCCGATCGGCATTATGGCGGCGGCGGTCGCCGTACACGCCGGAGCGCGTTACACGGTGATTACGGACGTCAATCCGTACCGTTTGGAGCTGGCCCGCAAGATGCACGTGACGCGCGCCGTGGATGTGCGGGAATCCAAACTGGCGGACGTCCAGAAAGAGCTGGGGATGACCGAAGGCTTCGATGTGGGCCTGGAGATGTCGGGCAATCCGTCGGCGTTCCGCGACATGCTGGGGAATATGAGCCACGGCGCGAAGATCGCGATGCTGGGCATTCCCTCCGGGCCGATGTCCATCGACTGGAACACCGTCATCTTCAACATGCTCACGATCAAGGGCATCTACGGCCGCGAGATGTACGAAACCTGGTACAAGATGACGGTGATGCTGCAATCGGGGCTGGACATCTCACCGGTGATCACGCATCGCTTTCCGTACACGGAATTTGAGCAAGGGTTTGCGGCGATGATTTCGGGGAACTCGGGGAAAGTAGTGCTGAACTGGGAATCGGAAGGCTGAGGAGCGGTGTGCCGAAGAAGGGGGCAACTAACGAAAAAGGGCGGTCACCCGCGGTTCGTGAGCTGGGGAATCCCGGTTTACGGCCATCATTGGGCGCATCACGCGCTATGCCGGTTTGATTCCCTCCGGCAATCCGACCGCTCCAGATTTCCCGTACTGCCTGTTCACTTGCCGCAGATGAGGCCGCCCTCATTCTGGCCCGGTTCTATATAGCACCTCCCGCCAACCTGGGTAGGCTGGCTTTTTAAGACGGCGTTGAAACCGGATAACCGGCACCGATTCCAATTTCATTGTCGCTCCGGTTGGTATGCTTGTCAAGAGTGACCGAAGTTCCATTTTGCGAAAAAATACCGAGCGGCCCTCATCGCATTTTGGAGGCAAACTGAGTGTTTCGGAGCCTGTTCTCCCGGAAGAAGGCGCCCCTGTCGGGCGCGCCGTCCGTTCGCCGCATGAAGACCTACTCGGCGCAGAGCGGCTACGTGTATCAATATTTTTACGAGGGGCAGCGTGAGTTCCGTTCCGGCCCAGAACGCGGAACCGAGTTCGTGTTTCACATCTCCGCCGACCGCAAAAACTGGCAGGACACCAGCGTGCTCGCCGGCGACTCCGCTTTGGCAGCGTGGCAGGCGGAGCACGGGCGCGAACTGTCTTCGACCGAGCGCTATGCCATCGCCAAGATGGCGCTGTTCCAGGCCTTCGACGAGCGGCCGACACCGGCCGAGATGAGCGGCGAGATTCAGGTCCGCGCGGCGGATGTGGAGGGAATTGTGGAGGCGCTCGGGTTGTAGGGGGCGGCGGTCGGGCCCGTTCACCGCGGGGGGTGCCCTCTGGGCCCGGAGGGGGCGGAGGAAGCGCGGAGAAAAACCAAGAGATGGAGGGAGCGGAGGCGGAGATGGGGGGCTGGGATTCACCGCGGAGCACAGGCATCGATTGATGTCGATGTTCTCGGGGCCAGGAAACTCGCGACAGGCCAGCGGCGGGGCCCATTCGACGCGGAGACGCGGAGGGGCGGAGGAAGCGCGGAGAAGACCTAAATAGGAGAGGTAGCAGAGGGAACGGAGTTTCCGGAGAGACGGGGAGAGGCGGGCGCGGGGCCCATTCACCGCGGAGACGCGGAGAGGCGGAGGAAGCGCGGAGAAGACCGGAAGGTCGCAGAGGGGCGGGGCCCACTAGACGCGGGGACGCGGAGGGCGAGGAGGCGCGGAGAAATGCAAGATTGGGCGGGGTGCCAACTGCGCCGGCGGCCGCTTACTGCGCGGTAGTTACCTCTTCGGCCCAGATGTACTTACTGAACCACTCGTAGTTATGCTCCATTACTGCCCGCTGCTGCTTGGGCTTGTTGATCGGATGGCCGAAGCCTTTGTAGAAGATCAGCTTTACGGGGATGCCGCGGTCTTTGAGGGCCTGGTAGAGCTCGTAGGAATCGGGTGGCGGCACGCGCTTGTCCTGGTCGCCCTGCTGGATCAAGGTGGGCGTTTTGGCGTTGTTGATGTAAGTGATCGGGGAGGTCTTGCGGTAGATCTCCGGGTCGTCCCACGGGGTGGCTTTCAGGTACTGGCGGGTGAAGGGGTGAATGTCCGTATTCACATAGTAAGTCATCCAGTCCGAGATACCCGCTCCCACTGAGACGGCCTTGAAGCGGTCGCTGTAAGTGGTGATGAAGGCCGATATGTAGCCGCCCTCGCTCCATCCCATGGCGGCGACGCGGTCTTTGTCCACGATGCCTTTGGAAATCAGATAATCCACTCCCGAAATCACGTCCTGGTAATCGCCGAGGCCTAAGTTGCGCACATTCAGCGCGCGGAATTTAGCTCCATAGCCCGCCGAACCGCGGTAATTGGGCTTCAGCAGCAGCGCGCCCTTGGCGGCGAAGCGTTCGATGGGGTAATAGCGGTCGGCGCTCGGGAGCGCCGTATCCACGCCCGTGGGGCCGCCGTGAATTACCACCAGCAGCGGGTATTTGCGAGAAGGGTCGTAATCCGCGGGCTTGATCAGAATGCCCTGAATGGCGGCGCCATCGGTGGATTTCCACTCCACCACCTCGCGCGTGGTGAGGTGGAACGGTTTCCACTGTGCGGCCACATCGGTGAGCGTCTTGGGAGCGAAATCGGCCGTGGAAGAGACCAGCACCTCCGGGAAATGATTGGGCGCCGCGCCCACGGCCGCGAGCGTGCGGTGGTCTTTGGTGAAGGACGCTTCGGTGACGTGGAAACGTCGGGGACCGCTCAGCCGGCGGATGGCTTTCCGGCGGGATCGACGCGGAAAAGGTGCGCGTTGGTCTTCTGCAAGGCGCTAAAGTAAATGCCGTCCGGCCCCCAATCGACCAGGTTGGCGATCTTCATCGAACGACTCGGTGAGCATGCGCGGCTCGCCGCCCTCCGCGGGAATCACGGCGATGTGGCGGTTGGCGTAGAAGAAAATCGGCTGGCCGTTGGAGGTCACATAAGCGATCTGCTTGCTATCGGGCGACCACTTCGGGCCGTGGTTGGGGCCGAGGCCGTTCAGCAGTTTCCGCACGTGCAGGTCCGCCAAGTCGAGCAGGTAGAGCTGCTCGGTATCCTGCGACCCGAGATCGGGATCGCGCGTGGCGCTGAAGGCGATGCGCTTGCCATCGGGCGAGCAGGCAAAGCTGGAGACGCTGAAATCGGTTCCCTTGGTGAGCGGCTTCGGCCTTCGGCAATTGCTTCACGTCCACAGGCAGGTCGGCGGGCACTTTCACGCGCCACAGGTGAGTCATGACGTAATCGCCGCCGATGATTTCGAAATCGCCGTAGCGCTCCTTGCGATCCTTTTTGGCCTTGGCGTCCGGCCCGGTGGAGGTGAAGACGATGGCGCTTCCATCGGGCGACCAACTCATGGCGGCGACCCCGTTGTCCTCGTTGGTAAGCTCGACGGCTTCGCCGCCCGCCGGGCGCGATCAGGTAGATCTGGCGTTTGCCATCGCGGTCGGATAGAAAGGCCAGCCGGCGCGAGTCGGGCGCCCATTGCGGCGCGTTGCTGTTCTTCTTTCCGGCGGTCAACTGGTAGCGCTGGCCGGTGGAGGGAACGGCGATCCAGATCTGCTGCACGAATTCGTCGTCATCCCAGTTGGTCTGGTTCACGATGTAGGCGACATAGCGGCCGTCGGGAGAAATCTGCGGCCCGGCGACGGATTTCATGCTGAGCGATTCGTCAATGGCAGGCGTCGAACCGGCGGCGAACGCCGGGACAGCCGCCAGCAGGAGGGCGGAAAGATAGCGGACCATGACGAATTATAGACCACCCGGCGGCCCTGGCGGCACGGAGGGCAGAGTCTGGCGGCCGGCGGATCAAGAAATCCCGGCGAGGCGGCCAGACGGTTCGAGTAATATTGAATTTGTTCAATGGACGTGCCGGAGCGGCCCGTGTGGGGAACTTACAAAGGAGGGCATGGGATGCTGAGGGACTTCGTCTACGCCGCGCGGACGCTGCGAGCCAGCCCGGCTTTCGCCGCCGCCGCGGTTCTGACACTCGCGCTGGGTATTGGAGCGAGCACCGCCATTTTCAGCGTGGCCAACGCCGTGTTGCTGCGCCCGCTGCCTTACAAAGATCCCAGCCAGTTGCTGTATCCCTGTTCGGACCAGAGGAAGCGCAACGTGTCCGACCATCTCTGGTCCGCTCCCGATTTCATCGACCTCCGCAACCACGCCGCGGATGCCCTGGAGGATGTGGCCGCGGTGGGAACCGGCCGGGGCAATCTGATGCGCGACGATGGCACGCCCGAAGAGGTGGTCTTCGCAACCGTTACGCCGAATCTGTTTCGGTTGCTGGGCGCCCGCATCGTCCTGGGACGCGATTTTATCGACAGTGACGGCCAGCCGCAGCCCACTTCCGCGGATGGCGGTCCGCCGCCGCCCGACCAGCGCCTGCCCAATTATGCGATCGTCAGCTACGAGTATTTCCAGCGCCATTTTGCGGGTAATCCGGCGAAATTGGGGCAGCCGATTGTGAAGAACGGCCCGATCGTGGTGGGGGTGCTGGAGCGCGGCGTGGAACTGCTCTTCCGGCCGGACAAGGATATCGAGCCCAAGCCCGATTTGTGGATGGCCGCGCGGATGAATCCCAACTCGCCGCGGACCTCTCTCGGCTGGCGCCTGATCGCACGACTCCGCCACGGAGTGAGTTTGCAGCGTGCGCAATCCGAGGCCGACGCCGTGGCCGAACAGAGCCGCGCCTCCGATCCGGTGATCCGCGGTACCGGTTTTGCGATTCGCCTGGAGCCGATGCAGGCTTACCTGGTGGCCGAAGTGCGGCCGGCCATCCTGGCGCTCATGGGCGCGGTGATCTTTCTGCTGCTGATCGCCTGCTCCAACGTGGCCAATCTCTTCCTGGTGCGCGCCTCTCTGCGCGGGCGCGACCTGGCCGTCCGCACCGCCATGGGCGCAAGCTGGTGGCGGCTGGCGCGCCAGATGCTGGCCGAAGCCCTGCTGGTGGCGGCCCTTGGCGCAGCGCTGGGGTTCGGTCTGGCATGGGCAGGTATCCACGAGTTGCTGGCGATTGCGCCGGCCAATTTGCCGCGGGCCGATTCCATCCGTATGGACCCGGCCGTGCTCGGCTTCAGCGTGGGAGCGGGCCTCGCGGCCGCCCTGCTGTTCGGTCTCGCACCGGCCTTCCGCGCGGCCCGTCCGGATGTGGCGCAGGTATTGCGGGCCAGCGGACGCACCAGCGGCCTGACTGGAGGATCTCTGCTGCGCAATGCCGTGGTGGTGGCCGAGGTGGCGCTGTGCTTCGTTCTGCTGGTCGGCTCAGGCCTGATGTTCCGCAGTTTCCTGGCCCTGCAGCGCATCGATCCGGGGTTCGATCCGCACGGCTTGCTGACCTTCCGGCAAATGGGCGGCCGGCCCACCCGAACCCCCGACGACAACGCCGCATTCGAGCGACAGATGCAAGGCGCGCTGACGGGCGTCCCCGGTGTGCTGAGCGCTGCCGCGACCAATCTTCTGCCGCTGACCGGGTCTTTCTTTCCCTTTCGCTGGGGTCATGAGGACGCCCTCACCGACCCCACCAAATTTCAAGCGGTCGACGTGCAATTCGTGCTTCCCGGGTACTTCGAGACCATGCGTACGCCGATTCTGGCCGGCCGTACCTTCGATCCATCCGATAACAACCCGCAAGCCCGGCGGATGGTGATCGACCAGGCGTTGGCGGCCAAAGCGTTCCCCAATGGCAACGCTGTGGGCCAGCGAATTCTGAGCCGTTTCCGCCAGGCTCCGCAGCCTGAGTGGTTCGAGATTATCGGCGTGGTGGCGCACCAGCGCATTACTTCGCTGGCCGAGCCGGGCCGCGAACAGGCCTACCTTCCGGATGGCTATTGGGGCGGGCGCTCGGTTTCCCGGTGGGCGGTCCGCACGCGAGGCGATCCGGCGCGTTATGCGTCCATTATTCGTGAGGCGGTGGCGAAGTTCGACCACAGTATTTTGCTGACCGACGTGCAGACCATGGACTCCATTGTGGACCGCGCCGAGACCGGCACGCGCTTTTCCCTGCTGCTGATCGCTACCTTTGCATCGATCGCCGTGCTGCTGGCGGGCGTGGGCCTGTATGGCGTGCTTTCCACGCTGGTGCGCCAGCGCACGGCCGAAATCGGCGTGCGCATGGCGCTGGGCGCGGCGCCGTCGAGAGTCCTCAGCCTGATGATCGGATACGGCCTGCGCCTCAGCGCCGCTGGAATCGCCGCCGGATTGATTGCCGCGGTCCTGTTGACCCGAGCGATGACCAGCATGCTGATCGGCATCCAGCCCGACGACCCGCTGACTTTCGCCGGAATGGCCGCGCTGTTCTTCCTAATCGCGATGCTGGCTACGTGGCTGCCGGCCCGCCGCGCCGCCGCGCTGGACCCGTCGGCGGCGTTGCGCGAAGAGTGAATGATGGCGATGGGCGGATGTGCGGCGTTCAGTAGGGGGAGGGGCGAGAGGTAGGGGAGCATGACGAATTGTGGAACGGGGCGCCCTGGCGGCAGGGACGGCTGCCATCGCGCCGAGGAATCGCCGATCCAGGGCACGGCGTTTCGAGAGGATCTGGCCCTTCGCCTCCGAAGGCGATCATCCTCCAAGGCCTTTTCATTTGTTCAGTGCGATGTGACCCTTTAGTAGGGCAAAAAAATACTTGGTTCACCCAGCGACGGGCAGTACTATTGACATCATGACAAGCCGGTGCGTCGTTCCCGCTTGCGCGAAGATTTCTCGAAGGTTTGGATTTTACATCGCGCAGATCTTCAATGATGTCAATGCCTTTGTGTCACTACCGCACGCTAGATTAGCAAGCCCTTTAAAATCACTCGCATACGGACATTGGTATCGTATATGCGAATAGCATAAAGGCGTACCACCACACGCCAGGAGAAGAGGGCAGCCATATGCTCACTACGAACATCACACCTACGCCACCATTCATGGATCGGCGCTTCCTAGCGAGCAATTTAAAATGCGTCCACGCGCGATGCAAAGCGTTCCGGGACTGAGAATCACCAGGTTGACATCCACGGAAAACATTCCGTTCGAGGCCGGTGTGGCGGATTGCCCGGGCAGGCTTGCCGGAAGGAGCAGCGGAAGAAGCGTCAGCGCCCATGCCGCTGGGTTCTTCCGCCTGCCGCGACAAGAGGTTCTACGAAAAGTGCTTACGAGCCGTTTCGGTCCCACGTCAGTCTCATTCTAGTGTGCTTTCCCGTTTACCGCTTGGTTACGCGTGCTGCTCCGAAACCAGCCCCGAGCCGCGACCGTGAGGCACACGACGGACCAGGCCCGCGACCGCGTGATTCGGTTCCCCCGCCCACAGCCGCACCCGTCTCAGCATCGAAACCGAGCCGCCACCATAGGGAGCGCGATCTCGCGGTCACAGACCTAGCCGTGAAGGTGGCGAACCGTTCCAGCCGCTCCCACAAAGAGCAGGCCCAGCAACCCGAACAGGGGCCAGGGGCTTGCGGTCTTGGGCAGTGTCTCGGTCATGCTGGCAGTCTGCGGCGCTGCTGCCGGCGGCGGCGGAGTGAAGACTTCCGTAATCTCAGTCTCGGTCTGATTCGGCTGCTGCGCTTTAAGCGGCGCCTGTTTCATGGCCATCACGCTCGGCTGGGTCATGCTGGTCATGGGCGTGGTGGTATTGGCCGCCAGCTCATTCGGCATGGAGGCCACCGGTTGATTGTTCACCTTGGCCAATGCAAGGGCCCGGACCTTCGGATAAACAAACTCGTGGCCGTAGTTATCGCCGGGATAGAACCACCCCCTCACCGCCTCCGGCGCTCCGGCCGCCCGTTCTTCAAAGGTGATGATCGGCTTACCGCTGGGTCGCAGGTGGTAATCCGGAATCGCCAGGAAAAGACCGTACAAGTGATTTTCCTTCTTATTGTAGACCTCCACGATGTTGCGGTCGGATGCCGAATCGGCCAGTTTGAACACATAAGTACCGGCCGGCAAAACCTGCCCCGGTATCTCCACCGCACCGGTGAAGGTGAAGATGGTCTTTTCGTTCCACGCGTCGGCTTTCGCCTGTGGCAGCAGTGCTGCGGCGAACATTCCGGCTGAGACAAACGTAATGATCCTCGCAATGCTCATTTTCCAATCTCCTTACTGATAGTGATCGCGAACCCCTATATCCCGCTGGCTTCTAACTCCTCTACCAACGTTGACTTCCTAACAGTCCCCTTGGTTTCGGAACGAGGTACGAAGAATAACGGATAAACAGCGGCCGGTGCGGTTACGCCCTATCTCCGGGGATGCCAGGCGCCTGGGGCGGGCTGCGCGGGCCAATAATTGCTCTGTAATTTCTTGTTCGTCAATGTTGCAAAGCATCAATCAGCTGCACCATCTCACCCTGCACGCCAAAGATGGAGTCATCGGCAAGATCGAGGATACCTACTTCGACGATATCCGGTGGGCGATCCGGTACCTGCTGGTCTCCACGTCCCACCCGCTGCCCGGCCGGGAGGTGCTGATCTCGCCGGTCAGCATCCAGACTTTGGATTGGCCCGCCAAAACGGTTCACGTGAATCTCACCTGCAACCAGGTGAAGGAGAGCCCGGATGCCGGCACCAATAAGCCGGTATCCCGCCAGCATGAGATCGAGTTAGGAGCTTATTATGGGTGGCCGCCTTATTGGCCCGTGGTGCCCTTCGGGATGGAGGCGATACCGACGCCCAATACCGTGCTCGATGCTTCCGCCGAGCGCAGCCAAGGCGACCCGCACCTGCGCAGCGCGCATGAGGTGAAAGGTTATCACATCGCGGCCCGGGACGGCCCCGTGGGGCACGTTTCCGACTTTGTTTTCGACGACCAAAATTGGGAAATCGATTTCATGATGGTCGATGCCGGATCGTGGCTTCACAAGAGACAAGTGCTGGTGAAGCCGCAGTGGATCGAATCCATCAGTTGGGAAGACCGCCAGGTGGCCGTGCGGCTGACCCGGGAGTCTGTGAAGAACAGCCCTGAGTTAGTGGCCCGCTTTCCCATCCCGGCCAGTTACATCGAACAACTCATGCGGCATTACAACGGGAACGGATGACTCTGAAACGGCAACATAGTCTACTCATCGACACCGTGCTGCTGGGTGTGGTGGGGGCCCTGAGCGCGCAGGCATTCATGTTCCTGTTGCGGTGGTCGCAGCAATTTTTTCTGGTGTGGCTGGCAGGCTACCGGCCTCTGGGCCTGACGCCCGCGGGCAGCGTGGCCGGAGCGGAGAGCGGAGTCCACTGGCTGATTCCGGTTGCGACCACGCTTGGCGGCTTGCTGGCGGGCGTGATCGTCTACAGCCTGGCTCCCGAAGCCGAAGGCCACGGCACGGATGCGGTGGTCAAGGCCTACCATTATCAGGGAGGCGTGATCCGGACCCGCGTGCCGTTCGTCAAAATGGTCGCCTCGGCGATTACGATCGGGTCGGGCGGCGCGGCGGGACGCGAGGGTCCCACGGCGCTGATCAGTGCGGGAATCGGCTCGTGGTATGCCAGAAAGTTCGGCCGGTCGGAGAAAGAGACGCGCCTGCTGATGTTAGTCGGCATGGCCGCCGGATTGTCGGCCATCTTCCGGTCCCCGATTGGCACCGCGATCTTCGCCGTTGAGGTTCTGTACAGCGAGACCGAATTTGAATCCAGTGCGCTGGTGTACACCATGCTCGGCTCCATTGTGGCCTACGCCGTCAATGGATTCTTCGTGGGCTTCGAGCCGCTGTTCCAGGTTCCCGCCACCCTGGCGATACCGGGCGCGCTCGACTATCTGTGGTACGTGGTGCTCGGAGTTGCCGGCGGGCTGGTAGCGACCATTCTGCCGATGGCGCTCTATAGCGTGCGCGATCTTTTCCGCCTGATTCGCTGCCCGCCGCATTTCAAGCCTGCCATTGCCGGTCTCGCCATGGGGCTGATCGCAGTGGCTTATCCCCAATTGCTTGGCGGAGGCTACGGGTGGATTCAGGCGGCTATCAACGGCAGCCTCGCCACGAAGCTGCTGCTGATCCTGGCTTTCGGCAAGATTCTGACATTTTCGCTGACCATCGGGTCAGGCGGCTCAGGCGGCGTGTTTGCTCCCAGCCTCTACACCGGCGCCATGGTGGGGGCGTTTCTGAGCGTGCTGTGTCATCAACCGCCGGCGGCTTTCGCGGTGGTCGGCATGGCGGCCGTTTTTGGCGCGGCGGCCCGGGTGCCGATTGCCACCCTCCTGATGGTTACGAAAATGACCGGCGGGTACCACCTGCTGGTGGCCGCAGGTCTGGCAGTGATCTTCAGCTCGATGGTACAGAGGCTCCTCTCGGCGTCGCTGAAGTACAAGAGCCTGTACGAGGCGCAAGTCCCCAGCCGCCCATATTCCCCCTCGCATTTCGTGGACCAGGTGCGCATTGCGCTGGAGCTGCTGCGCAAGCCTGACCTTTCGGCCAGCCTGGACGGCCGCGGCCTGGAATTGATTTCGCTGCTGGCGTGCGGCATGCCGGTCAGCCTGACGGATGAAAAACAGATCCGCATTGGGGTGTTGCGTCCCAAGAGCCCTTGCGTGGGGCAGCCCATTACTTCCGGCTGCCTGGGATCGAACGAGGACGTGGAATTCATTTTGGTCCTGCGCGGGAAGTGCTCTTTCTGGCCGCGCGCGGACGTTAAGCTGGAGGCCGGCGACCGTCTGGTGGCAGTGGCGTCGGAGAAGGCCTGGGCCGGCCTTGCGGAGCACCTCGATCACTTTGCAGCTCCGGGGACGAAGAACCCCGAATCGCAAGCCCCCGTTCCGCGGCCGGCGCTGCCGTGAGGTTTGCCCTGCCTCAGCACCCCGCGCTGGAGCCACCGTCGCTCCGCAACCCGCCATCGCGTCGGGCCCGCCACACTCTCCCCTCAGCATCTCGCCGTCGCTCCGCGCTGGGCCATGCACCTCCTCGGCATCCCCCGCCGGATCCCGCCGTCGCCCAGCCTCCCGCACGGTTCCAATCCACTCCGCCGCCCGGCGTCCGCTCCGCAGAACTTCCAGCACGGCTCGCCCCCGAGGGCGCAAACGGGCGGAAGCCGCAGCTGGCACGCTATGATTGCTGTTTATGTCGTGGTTCAGCGTGCGCGTGCCGGCGTCGAGCGCCAACCTGGGAGCGGGCTTCGACGCCCTGGGACTCGCGCTGGAAGTGTACCTTACCTGCCGGTTCCGCCAGAGCGCATCCCTGGTGATTCGAGCCCAAGGGCGCGATACCGCCCAGATCTCCGTGGATTCCGATAACCTGATCTGGCAGACGGCCGTCACCGTGGCCGAGAATCACGGCATGCGCATGCCGCCGATCGAGCTGCACATCCACAACGACATCCCCATCGGCAAAGGCATGGGGTCGAGCGCCGCCGCGCTCACCGCCGGAGTCGTAATCGCCGACCTGCTGCTGGACCTGCGCTGGAAGCCGCTGCGGATTCTGGATGAGGCCGCGCGCCTGGAGGGTCACCCGGATAACGTGGCCCCTTGCACGCTCGGCTCCATCGTGGCCAGCGCCATCGATTCGGGCGGCGTGACCAGGGCCGTGCGCCTGGACCTGCCGCGCCGCTTCGGCATCGGCATCGTGGTGCCGGATTTCGAACTGGCCACCAGCAAGGCGCGCTCCGTGCTGCCGGCTTCCTACAGCAAGGCCGACGCCGTGTTCAACGTGCAGCGCGCCGCCCTGCTGATTGCCGCGCTGGCGGCCGGCGCAGCCCATGCCTTTCCCACCTGCCTGGAGGACCGGTTCCACCAGCCCTACCGCGAGGCGCTGATCCCCGGCCTGCACGATATTCTGCGCCTGCGCGCGCCCGGCCTGCTGGGATGCGCCCTGAGCGGCGCCGGCCCCTCGATCCTGGTATTCTTCGAACGCGGCTATGAAGGCGTTTGCGACCTGGTGCGCCAGATCTTCCAGCTTCACGGCCACGCTTCCGAGACGCTATTCGCGAATATCGCCGATCACGGCTTTGTGCTCGAAGAGTGCGGCGGGGATTGAGCGCTGCGCGGGACCGCGACGCCCGTCACCCAGCCCGCGACCCCCTCAGCCCAGGAAGGCTCGCCAGGTGGTGACTGCCAGCGCGTGGGTGACCACGCCGGCCCGAATGCCTCCCGCCTGGTTGCGCGCATGGCCGCAGCACCAGCCCATAATGGCGGCCAGGAGCGCCCAGCGCCAGTTCGGGAAGAACCGGAAAAAGAGGTGGGCGGCGCCGAACAGAAGGGAAGTGACCACCAGCGCCAGCCCTACGCGCTTGGTCCATTCCTCCATCCAGCCCTGCAGCACGCCGCGGACGAAAAACTCCTCCGAAAGACCAATCACCCAGAAGAAGCCCAGAAAGGTGGCTGCGATTTTCCACAGCGGCGCCGGGGCCGTGAAGTGGACAGCCTTGAGCGCCAGGGCCAGCGGCAGTCCCACGGCTGCGAAATAGAGGTAGTGGCGAAGGCCGATGATCCACTCGGCGCGCGTGGGGAAGAACCCGTAGCCGGTGCGCACGCCGCGCGCCAGCATCAGCACGGGGATGGCGATTTCGAGCAGGGCGACATGGCCCAGCTCGATAAGGTCCTTTTTCAGCGCCGGCTGAACCGCAATGTAAATGGTTTCCAGGTAGCCGGTCAGCAGGACCACCGGGATGAGGGCCAGGAAGGCCAGGTCCGCGAAGATGGACGGGCGCACCACGCGGTACCACAGGCCGAACACCACAGGCATGGCCGCCAGCAGCGCCAGGCCCCGCCAGTGAAAGACGATTCCGCCGTCAAAACAGCCCGTGAGGTAAGGCGCCAGCGCGGCGGCCAGGACGTAGATGAGGAGCCGCGCACCGCCGATCCGCTCGCGCAGATGGGGGTATGCCGGAACCAGATAGAATGGAAATGCCACGAGGAAGGCGGCCACCACCGGCAGAGCCGCCTGGTTTGGAATGCCTTTGTATCGTGCGTATAGGATGCCCGCCGCGCTCAGCCCCACCCAGCCTGCCAGGACCACGGCCAGGAAGCCCCGGAGCGATTTCGCCATCGCGCTCATTCTAACATCCGTGCTTTTGTGTGCCCCCGGGGCGGAGCGGCTGTGCGCGGACGACGGGCCGCCCAATCTGGCGAAGCTGGTGGCCCATCGCGAAACCGAGACCGAAGCCGAGCGCAACGAGTATATGTACCGGCAGACCTTCACGCTTGAGGAATTGGACAGCCACGGCGGCGCCCAGGGGGTCTACCAGGAGGTGCGCGACATCATCTTTTCGCCCGCGCACGAACGCTCCGAGGAGTTCGTCGGCAAGCCGCGGAATGGCTTGAAATCGCTGAAGCTGACCGACGAGGACTTTCGCGACCTGCGCGACATTCAGCCGCTGGTGCTCACCGAAGACCAGCTCTGGAACTATGAAATCCGCTTCCGCGGCGAGGAGACCATGGACGACGTGGATTGCTGGGTGTTGCAGGTGCGCCCGCGTCAGATTCTGGAAGGCCAGCGATTCTTCGACGGAATGGTCTGGGTGGACAAGAAGGGATACAACATTGTGCGCATGGAGGGGCAGGCCGTTCCGCAGATCCGGACCACCCGGAGCGAGAATCTGTTTCCGCGCTTCACCACCATCCGGAAGCCGGTCGACGGCGCGCACTGGTTTCCGGTCTACACTTATGCGGACGATACGCTGTACTTCCGCCAGGGCCCGCAGCGCGAGCGGCTGCGGATCTCGTACGCCAATTACCGGCGATTCGGCGCGGTATCGACGTTTACACCCAAATAGGGCCCGAGGGGCACGGGCCTCGTGGCTCTCGATAGCCGGCCAGTTGGCAGTGGCTTGCTGAACCACCGTAGTGGCTCGCCCTACCTGCCGCGCCCGCGGTGTGATTGACTTTCCGGCGACCGTCATGTTGAGCCGCCTCGCGGCTCGGAACCCCGCCCGGCGGCGTCCGGACCCGATACCGCCGCCACCCGCGGCAGAGTTCCGGCACTGAGGCAACCTTGTGCGGCGGCGCGGCCGCGCCCTCCCCGGCAGCCCGTAATGGTGGACCACAGCCGCGGCCTGCCCGGCGCCGGCCATCGCCGCGGTCGCGCGCAAGACTCTCCGGCCCACGGTGGGACCTCCGTTCATCCCAGGTAGTTGAACAGGGTCGTTTGGGGCATCTTGGCCTCCATCTGCAGGGCGGCTTCCTCGGCGGTGTTCGCCTGGGTCATTTCCATTACGGCGGTGGGAATATCGGCATCCTGGATATTGCTGATCTCCGTCTGTAACTGAGTGCTGTAAGTATTGGCGAATGTCTGCGCAGACTGGACCCGGTCCTCCACTTCGCCGTAGAAGGACTGCATGGAATTGAGATGCTGGCTGGCGGCTTGCAAATTGGAGATGGTGGCGCCGACCGCGTCGCCGCTGCCGCTCATCAGGGCGTTATACAGGTTATTGAGGGACTGAAAGACATTGTCGTTGGCATAAGTGCCATCGGAGTTCCGGTCGTCGAAAATCTGTTGGGCGGTCAGCGAGGCGGGGAACGAACCTCCCTGAGGGTCCTCGATCTGCTGCGTGGCGGCGGCCGTGGATCCCTGGTCCACGCAGTTAGTCGCCTGCGAATTGGCATCGTAAGTATAGGCTGAAGTGCTCGGCTCGTCCCCGCTGAAAATGTAGGACCCCTGCACCATGGTGTTGCTGTTGGCCACCATCTGTTGCTGGATCGACTGAATTTCCTGCGCGATACTCTGCTGCCCGTCCGTGGTCATGGTGGCGTTGGCGCCCTCGGTGGCGAGGGTGACCGCCTGGTCCATGAGTTGGATCGAAGAGGTTAGGGCGTTATCCGCTGCATCCGCGTTGGTCTGGGCCAGCGTCAGGTTGGTTTGGATCTGGGTGTTGCGGGCCAGGTCCGAGCGCATTTGCAGAAGCGTGGAGATCTGGTCGGGATCGTCCGACGCGACCGTGACTTTCAACCCCGAGGAGACCTGTTGGTTAGCCTGGGCCTCCTGCTGCTCGATCTGTCCGAGCTCGGTGATGAACAGTTGTGACGAGCCTTGCAATAGGGAAATCATAGTCTCTTTTTACGTGTCCGTGGCCGGATTGATCAGATTGATGATGTCCGAGGTGATCTCGTCCAGCACGCTCAGAAATTTCGAGTTGGCGTCGTAGCCCTGCTGCACCTGCAGTAGCAGGGCGGCTTGCTGATCGAGATTTACCCCCGCAACCTGCTGCCTCTGATTCTGGGCTTGGGCTACCGCCGATTGCTGTACGGTCAGGTCGCTGTTGGCGGTATCCAGGTCGTTCCCCACGCGCGCCGCCAGTTCCCCGTAAAAGGAGCTGAAACTGATGCTGGCGCCGTTGAGATCCCCCTCCTGGGAGGAGTTCTGGGGAGAGGCCAGTTGGGAAAGCGCCAAAGCTATGCCGTTGGAGACCTCTGAGGTGGTATCGGTGGCCGGCTGGATAGCCGCCAACTGATCCGGAGTGATGGTGGAACTTACCGCCAGCGAGGCCGCCACATTGGTCGCGTTGCTGGTGTCGTAGGTGAATAGCGGCACGCCGGGAGTAGCCGCCACCCCGTCGGTCGGGTCTCCGTCCGAAATGTTGCCGCTGGTCAGCAGACCATTTACACAATCGGCGAATTGTTGAGCTAGCACGTTCAGATCCCCGGCCTGGTTGCCGTCGCCGATATAAGACGGAAGCACAGTATTGGCGATATTCAGCAGGGCGCCCAATTGCCCGCCGGTGGTGTCGGCGGTAATGTCGGCGCCGGAGGATGAGACAATCGCCGCAGTTGGGGGGGCGCTGAGATAAGCCGCATCGGCCGCAGGGGCGACCGGCTGATAGGATATCTGGTATTGCTGGCCCTCGATCAACAGGGGCGTCTGCCCGTTCATCAGGATCTCGTAGGTTCCGTCGGATTGCTGGTTGGCGCTGAAATCGACGTATTGCGAAAGCTGATCGAGCGTCGAATCGACCTGTGCGTTGAGCCCCGGATCGTTGGTTTCACCCGACATAATCTGCTGATTGAAAACCTGGAGTTGCCCTACCAGTTGATTGACCTGGTTGACCGTATCCTGTATCTGGCCGGTGGTGTTCTGGGCCACCGTGTCCAGGTTCGCCGCGGTCTGTTGAAATGCCTGTGCCACATCGGTGGCGTTGGAGAGCACGGACTGTTGCGCGACGCTGTCGGTGGGAGATTGCGCCCATCCCGAGAAGCTGGTGTAGAGGTTGTTCAACGCGGCCGAAATGCCGGACTGCCCGGTAACATCGAAGACCGACTGCAAGGCGGTCAGGCTGTTGACGCTCTGCTGGGCCTGGCCCAACAGGACGGTCTGGTTGCGCACCGCCTGGTCCAGGTATTTGTCCTGCGCACTGGTCACCTCACCGGCCTGAACGCCCCCCATCGCACCATCCGAGATGTCGAAGGGGATGGGCACCAGGTCCTGGGTCTGCTGCGCGTAGTCCGGAGTGCTGGAGTTGGCGACGTTATTTTGCACCACCGAGAGCACCTGGTCGTAGGCATTCAGGGCTCCGGCGGTAACATCGATTCCGGCCAGCAGGTTCATCCTAACCTCTTAAACACAAGCGGTTGGCCCGCAGAACCGGAGCTGCCTGTCCGCCTGGCAGGTAACCGCCCGTGCGCGCTCCCAGCAACTGACCCCAGCGAGCGTGGAATCGATAAGCATTGTCGAGCAGGCGCCGGGCCTGCCGGATCTTGTGGCGTAGCCCGTTGGCGGCGGCCAGGGCCTGAACATCGCCAACGGCCGTTTTGTCCGCGATAGGCGTTGGCCCGCCGAAGCCGCCGGCCAGTTCCCGGCAAGCCAGCTCCATCAGCCCGGCGCAGCCATCCAGGGCCTCCGGCGAGGCAACCTTCAAGCCGTCCAATACACGGTCCATGCGTTCCGTGGCCACAGCCAGCCGTCCGGTCAACCCGGTGGCGCTCATGCCGATTGGCCTCCCGTCCCGGATAGGGCTTCCGAAACCAGCCCTTTCGCGGTTCCCGCCGCGTCTGGCTGGTAGCTGCCGCTGCGATATGCGGCAGTCAGCGCTGCCACCTGGGCCGTGCGTTGGCTCCCCTGTGCCGACAGGGCTTGGGAGAGCCGTCCCAGCGTTCCGGAGAGCTGTACCTGGTCGCTCGAAGCGCTCCGGCTGGACGATGAGGTCCCGCTGGACGAACTGCTTCCCGTCTTCTGGGTATCCTCGGTGCGCGTGGACCCAGCCGCCCCCGCACCCGTCATACTTCGATCGTAGACTTTCATGTCCATCCGCCTATCCTCAGCTAAATGACATATCGGCGGTTAAGCCTCGCTTCTTTAGACCTCGCCCACGAATATTTTTTTGAAAAGTGCTAAAGTTTCCCCTCTTTCCGCCGATTGCTGCTATGAAGACCATGGACGCCATCTCGGTTTTATGGATCAAGTCCCGCGACGTAGCTGACTCCGGTTCGCTCCCGGAGCCGCCCGAGGGCTGGAAAATCGACCTCTTCTTATCGGCCGGCGAACTTCCGCAATGCGGAGTTGCCGGCTACTCCGCCGTGGTGTTGGATTTCTCCGCGGCCCCCTGGGACGCCAGCCACATTCTCAGAATGCTCTCCGGCCTGTCTCCCGGCCCGGCCGGGTTGATTTACGACCCGCTGGGTACGGCGGGTTCAGCGGGGTCTCCTGGCCCGGTTTCCCGAATCTCCTCGCCGGGCGCCATCTACCCCCATCTCGCCCAAGCCATAGAGGCGCGCCGGACGAGCAGCCTCGCGGCCCTGGCCGACTGGGTCGGCGGCCCGGAGGATCCAGCCAAACCGGACTGGGAGCGCCTGCTTGTCGGGAACAGCCACCCTATGCGCCAGGTAGGCCATATTATACGGATGGTCGGCGGGCGGCGCGCCACGGTCCTCATCACCGGTGAAACCGGAACCGGCAAGGAGGTTGCGGCACGCGCGCTGCATCTGGCGGGACCCCGCCGCCGGGCTCCGCTGGTGGCCGTCAACTGCAGCGCCCTGCCGGAGAACCTCCTCGAATCCGAGTTGTTCGGTCACGTGCGGGGAGCTTTCACCGGGGCCCACCAGAGCCGTACGGGCCGCTTCGAACAGGCTCATGGGGGCACCCTGTTTCTGGATGAGATAGGGGAAATGCCGCTGGATCTTCAGGCCAAGCTCCTGCGGGTGCTCCAGGAACGCGAATTCCAGCGGCTGGGCAGCTCGGAAACCGTGCGGGTCGACATCCGCGTGGTGGCCGCCACGAACTGCAATCTTGCCGAGCGCATCGAGGACGGACGCTTCCGCGAGGACCTGTTCTACCGCTTGAACGTGGTGCCCATCCATATGCCGCCGCTGCGCGTGCGGAGCGAGGATATTCCCGCGCTGGCCTGGCATTTCACGCGCGCAATATGCGCCGCGGAACGGCTCTCCTTGAAGCGCCTGACCGGTGACGCACTGGACCACCTGTGCGCCTACGCCTGGCCCGGCAATGTGCGGCAACTGGAAAACGCCGTGGAGATGGCCATCGCGCTCAGCGGGGAGCGTCTCGCTCTGAATGCTTCCGACTTTCCGCTGCCGCAGGCGCGCGTAAGGGCTGCGGTGCCCGCGGAATTTCCAGTGGTTCCGGTGCCGGACGGAGGCTTGGATTACGAGCGCACCCTGGCCCTCATCGAGCGGAGCATCCTGGAACAGGCGCTCCAGAAGACTGGCGGCAACAAAAAAGCCGCCGCCCAGATGCTGCGGCTAAAGCGCACCACGCTGTCGGCCAAAGTGCGCAGCCTGGATTCCTGGGTGGCCTGAAACAGGTTGCTTGAACCTAAATCCGGCAATTAGCCTTCCGTCCGCCTCGTAGGGTCATTAGCGCCACCAATTTCCAACTGCGGCGCTGATCACCTTCCTGGTGACAACCGGTTTACCTGCAACTGGTTGCAGCGCACGACCGCTGCCCGCTCCGCGGGGCAGCAACCGCCGGATTTAGGTTGAAACGGTGGTTGGAAACGGCGGCTTGAAACGAAAGGAGCCTACCAAAGATACTCTTTCGCGATCTCGCGCTTATCGTAACCGTCCAGCACGTGCACCACGCGAATCTTCTTCAGGGCCACCGGCGAGAGCTGGCCTATGGGGATGTAGATGATGGTGCGCCCGGCACGGGCGGCGATCGTCTTGAAAATGGATCGCGGCGGATGCGCCGCCACGTAGACCACATAGTGGTGAATCGAATAATCGATTCCTGCCAGCAGCAGCCGCTCGGATTTGGATTCCGCGAATTCGTAATCGGAATCCCGCCAGACGTCGTACATGCGTCGCGGCGGCAGGCTCATCAGCAGACCCCCGTACTCTGCGCGCCCGATGCCAGGCCCCACCAGGTTGTCGAAAGGGAAGGTGGAGTAGAAGGCCATGTCGGATTCGTTCTGGTTCTCGCCCAGCCAGGTGGTCAGATACGGGTAACGGTTGTCGCGGTCTTCGTCGAAAATCACCACCACGGACCCCACTTCTCCATGGATCTTCTGGAACTGGCGTACGTAAATGCGGCCCTCGTACCATTTGCGGATGGTCTCGCGCATGTCCACGCCATCCAGAAACGAGGTGGTAAAAGGTTCCACCCGCACGTTTTCTTCGGAAAGGATGCTCTTGCCCTTGCGTTTCAGGAAACGGCCGTAGTCCTCAATCACCAGATCCTCGGGTGGATAGGAACAGATGCCCGCGCCGTTCAACTGGCTCGCCCATTCGCCCGGAACCTTTTCCTTGCGGCGCGGTTTCAGTCCGTAGGGCCGAAGCTGGCGCTTGGTGCTGGGCAGACGCCGGCGCAGACGGATGCGCCTGGTGTCCATCCAGATTTCTTCCCCCGAAATGCGCACTGTGAGCACGTCCGCCTCGTTGCGTTGCGGAGGATATAGGCCGGCGGCCTCCCACACTTCCCAGGCGAAGTTGTCGTCCACCACACTGCGGCCGGCCACCGTCAGGTCGAAGACACCGGCGGAAAGTTCGCTGCCGGCCAGGGCCAGGTTGCGGGCATAGCGCCCCAGAAGCCGGCGCTGCCAGTGCGCCGGGCGCTCGCCGGTGTTGGCTTCATACTCCTTCGCGGCCGCCTGGAAGACCGCCAGTTGCGCGTGCCGCCGGTCCACCAGGCTCTGGTCGGCCATCGCCTCGCGAAACTGTTCATAACGCCACTGGAGCTGGGGATACTCCACAGTGATCTCAGCCAACGATTCGGGGTGGGGATTGAAAACCTCCACGCCCTCGCGGAGCACCCGCGCGATGGGCTGCGCCTGGGGTTCCTCCATGGCGTCCAGCACCGGGTCCAGAAGGTTCAGCGACACCACCACCATCGTGCTTGCCGAGGGATTGGTTCCCTGCAGCTTCCAGGCGATCCCGGCGGCGTGCGCGGCGATCTCCGGGGAACGCGGCTGCGGGTAAACGCGATAGGCGTCCACGTACCGTTTGAGACCGATGTGGCGCACGGCGTAAGTGTCGGGATAGGCATCCTTGAGGTGCGGGCGCTCCGCGGAATCGGGATCGGCGAACACGATTTCGGCGCCCACTTCGAGGCCCGTGCGGATGGCCTCGGTGAACGGATCGGCGGGCTCCACGGGCACATAAATCGCCTGGTCGTCGCCGCGCGTCTCGTCGGGGTAAAAGATCAGCGACATCTCCGGAAGGCGCGCCACGCCGCGCTGCCAGGCGGCTTGCAAGGTGGCCGGCAGTTCCAGCGCGATGGTCTCGGGTCGATCCCGCAGAATCGCCTGGCGCACTTCGATGGCGAATTCCATGCGTCCGGGAACCACCGGGAAGTAGGTGAATCGGCCGCGCGTGAGGCTGCCGGGATCAGGAAGTGGAAGGTCGATTTCGCCGGGCATAGCGTAACGCCTCCTCCCCCAGCACCTGCATGACGGAGGTCTCCAGGGCCTCGATTTCGTGAGTCCTCTCGGTGGCCAGGCTCTTCAGCTTGATGGCGAAGCGCGCCACATTAATGCCGTCGCGCACGGTGTAGCGCTCGTCGGCGGCATGCGCCATTTGCAGAAAATCGGCCACGTAGCTGAGGATGCGCTCATCGGCGAAGGGCAGGTTTTCGCGCAGGATGTGGTATTCCTCGTCGCGCTCCGGGAAATCGATGAAGATCTGGGGCTGGAGGCGTGAGTGGATGTATTCGGGCAGCTCGAACGTCGAAGCGTCGTCGTTCATGGTGGCCACCAGCCGGAAATGCGGGTGCGCCTTGATTTTGATGCCGGCCACGATGGATTCGACGTAGCGGCGGTTGTCCAGGAGCGGCGCCAGGCTGGCCCAGCTCTTCTCGCTCATACGGTTGCCCTCGTCGAGGATGGCGATTCCTCCGCGGATCATAGCGGTAACCAGCGGCGAGGCGACGTAGCGCAGGCTACCCTCTCCGGCGATAACGGGGGTCACCAGCAGGTCTTCCGGACGGGTGTCGAGGGTCGCCTGGAGGATGTAAACGTCGCGGCCCATGCGCTTTCCCGCGGCGTAGGCGAGGGTGGTCTTGCCCACCCCGGGCTTGCCCAGGAGGCGCGGATTCATGGGGAGGTCCTGCTCGTTGACCACCATCCACGCGGCCAGCAACTGGCGCATCAGTTCGTCCTGTCCGACCCACTGCACCGTGAGCTCGTCCGGGTGGGCCAAATGCAGCGTGACGCCTTCGATCTCGACGGTCATGTACCCTCATTATGCGGCAGTTCGGGCACCAAAGGGGCGATTTGTCGGGTGAACGGCGTCGAATACTAAGGGCTTTACCTGCCGGCCGCTCTACCCGACCTGCGCGGCGTCGCGAAGCCGGGTTGGCCGCGGCAATCCCCGTTGCCCCCTCGGAACCACCGAAGGGTGACGGTTTTGCGACCAGGCGGCCGGTATGCGGCAACAACACAGGATGTTCTCTGGAGCTAGGACCGGGCGTGGTGCACTCAGGGTCCCAGTTTCGTCAGTGACCGTCCTGCACCGCGAGGCAATCAGGGGACGCAGGGCGGATACGGGGCCGGCAAGCTCAAACCGCCCAGGCGGGTGACTTGCGGCAAGGGCCGCCGTCAGCAGCGCGTCATGACGATGCGGTGAATCTTAAGCAGCAGATCGACTTCCTGGCGCGAAACGGCCAGGGTGGCGGCAATCTGTTCGGGCGGGTCACCCCGCCGGTGCATGCGGAGGGCCTGCGAGCGTTTGCTCAAATTCAATCCTGGTTTGGCCCCGCCGCCATCCGGGCCGGCGGCCGAAGGTTGCCGCCGCAACTCCCGGACCTCTTCCGACAGACTTTCCACGGCTTTTCCGATGGCTTCGACGGACGGTGCCAGTTGCCCGCTTTGGGAGTGCGCCCTCCGCTCGGCCATGCCGCCGAGAATGCCCAACCGGGCCAGGGTCAGGAAGCTCAGCGCCGCCGACGCCAGCGAGATCCCACAAAGCAGAGCGAGAGGCAGCGCTGCGGTCATCGTAGGCTCCGCAGGCGGTCCTGCCGGCTGACGATTTCCTGGATGCGCACGCCGTAGTTCCCGTCCACGACGACCACCTCGCCGCGAGCGATCAGGCAATGATTCACCAGCACTTCCACCGGATCGGTAATGCCACGGTTGAGCTCCACGATGGATCCCGTGGTCAGCTTCAGAACATCCCGCATCGGCAACTCGGCCTTACCGAACGAAATGCTGACCGGCAGATCCACATCCAGAAGCAGATCCATGGTCCGCGACCGGGACGAGGAGACCGCCGCCGGCGGCTCCACGACCTCTGGAGCGGCAGTGTTCGACTCACCGGCAGAGGCCGGAGGCGGGACGGCGAGCTCTTCGATGAGATTGGCGCTGAACGCCGCCAGCAGTGGGTTGGACGGCCCTTCGGCGAGACGCAGCGACACGCGTGCCCACTCGCGAATGGTAGCCGCCGGCGGATGTTCCTGCCCCGCTCCGCAGGTGACTTCATGACCCACCACCGAGCCGATCGAGCGGGCCATGACCGAAAGCGATTGGCCGAGGATCTCGAACCAGGTGTTGCGGGCTTCGCCGATCTCCACCTTTTCGAGTCCCGCGGCCTTCAGCGTGAGCGTGCCGGCATATTCCCACAACGCGCGCGGCGCTCCCACCCAGGCCACGGTGTCGCTGCCCGGCTGAAACGGCTGTTCCCACCAGAGAATCTCACTCTCGGGACCCACATCGCCGGCCGCAACCTCGGCCACTGTCCCGCTGGCGGCCTGCCAGCCGGTCTGGGGCCGCTGGTCGGTCATGGATTCGAGAACCTGAGCCAGGCTCTCCACCCACTGATCGAGGAGTTGCCGGGTGTCTTCCCGCACGTCCAACCGCGCGCGTGTGTTGTCGCCAGTGCTCATGCGGTAACGGCGCCTTTCGCGCTAGGCCACTTCCCGCTCAGGTGAGACCGCAGGCGCAAGATGGCCTGCGATTTCAACTGAGAAATGCGGGATTCATGCAAGTTAACGATTTGGGCGATCTCTCGCAGGGTCAGCTCCTCGTTGTAGTAAAGACTCAACACCGTGCGCTCGATGGCCGGGATCTCGTCGATCCCTTCGGCCAGCAGTCGCTCCAGTTCGCTGCGTTCCAGGAGCGCTGAAGGCAGCGCCTCGCCGTCGTCGGCGATGTAGTGCAGCAGGTCCTTGCCGGGGTCGCCGCCGCGGGCACATTCCAGGCTGGCGATGTTGAGGCCGCGGATTTCCACCAGCCATTCATGGTATTCCTCCAGCGAAATGCTCAGTTGCGCCGCGATTTCCTCTTCGGAAGGGGACCTTTGCAGTCGCTGCTCGGCCGTGGCGATGGCGGCTTCGATCTGTTTGGCCTTGCGGCGCTTCTGGCGGGGCGCCCAATCCAGGCCCCGCAGGCTGTCCAGAATCGCGCCACGAATCTTGTACTCGGCGTAGGTCTTGAGTTTGACATTGTGCCGCGAATCGAAATTGTCGATGGCTGAAATCAGCCCGATGACTCCGGTCGACACCAGGTCCTCGAGGCTGATGTTCTCCGGAAGCCGCTCCTGAATCCGGCGTGCGATCAGGCGCACCTGCGGGAGGTGTTCCAGAATGAGCCGCTCCCGCTCTTCTTCCGTCGGATTGTCCGCCGCCAAATACGAGTACATATGGTTCCGCGATTCGTTCCTATGCCGCCGATAACGTTTCGCTCCGCCGGGACCCCAGGATCAACTCCACCAGACGGCTCTTGGATGCCGTCTCGAGATCCTCCGGGATGCGCTGCCCGGTGGCGAAAAAGGACAGTGGTTTCCCGCTCCGCGACGCCTCTTGCAGAATGGCGCCGAACGAGCCGGTTTCATCCAGCTTGGTGAACAGCAAACGGTTCGGGCGGAACACGCCATACCGGTCCACCACGCGCGCCAGATCGCCGGATTTCATAGAAGCCGGCAGCACCAGGTGGGTGTCCACGTCGCTGCGTGTGGCCAGGAACTGGGCCAGCCCGTCGGAGATGTCAAAATCTGAAAATCCGAAGCCCGGGGTATCGATGAGGATGAGATCTTTTCCGCGATTCTCCTCGATGGTTTGCGCCAGCGCACCTACGGTTTCCAGGATCTGAAAGCCGACTCCCAGGATGGCCGCGTAGGAGCGCAACTGTTCCCCGGCAGCCACCCGGTAGTTGTCCATGGAAAGCAAGAGGACCGGGCGCCGGCACGCCAGCCCATAGTTCACTGCCAGCTTGACCAGGGTAGTGGTCTTGCCGGCGCCCGGAGGGCCGACCAGCGCGACAATTCGCGGCGCGGTCTCGGTGCGGCCGAGCGACGCCTGCACTGTAAAACGCGAGTCCAACTCCTCTGCCAGGGCTTTCTGGAAGCCGGATTCGGTGGCGGCCGGCGCCCGCGAAGCGGCGGCGTCCTTCCGGAGACGGTTTTCGGCGGCCTGCAGAATTTCGCGGGCCGTGTCGGGGTCCAGGTCGCTCGCGAGCAGCATGGAGTAAGCATCCGAATATCCCGGTAAGGCGCCGGACCACTCGGCGGGTGCGAAGGCCGTGCGCTGCAGCGTCCGCCGCATGCCTTCCAGTTCCTTTTTCAACTCGCCGACTTCGCGCGCCAGCCGTTCGCCAGTACCGAAAGCCGAGGGCCTCGGTGCTGCCGATGAGCCGTCCGGCGCTTCCGCGGGAGACCCTTCCGGCAGTGGCAGGTCGGTGGCGAAGACCACTTCGTATTCGCCTAGATGGCGCGCCTCCGGAGGCGCTTTGCGCGTATTGACCAGCATGGCATCCGGCCCCAGTTCCTGACGCGCCATGGACATGGCGTCTTCGACCGCATGGGCGTAGTAGGACTTGATTCTCATCCGTCTTGGCGTTCCTTTCTCCGGCGCGCTCGGGCAATCCGTCGCACGAGTAAACTATCGTCAGAGGGTGGAAATTTCTGTAGAGGGGATCACGAAATATTCCCTTGCGACTGAACCCGCAGTCCGGGAGGCACTTCGTTGTGCGCCAGGAAGAACAGGTTGGGCATCGCCGATTCGGCGATTTGCCGCAGGAAATAGCGCGCGCCCGAGGAAGTAATGGCTACCACGGGAGTCTCCGGTGAGGAGACGCGGTTTTGCAGCCGGTTTAGAATGTCGCGGATGGCCTGGGGCGCCAGCGTCAGATGGCTGGTCTGCTCGCCGTGCTCCACGGCGCTCTCCACGGTGCGCTCGATCGACGGGATCCAGGAACCAGGCCGGCAGATCCCCGTTCGGTTCAGGTACGGCTTGACCACCGCCCTTCGGATGGCCTGGCGCACATACTCCGTCAGCAGCACCGGGTTGCGGGTGGCTGCGGCGGCCTCTCCCAGCGCCTCCAGGATGGAGACCGCATCGCGAATGGAGACGCGCTCGCGCAGCAGGTTCTGCAGCACCCTCTGCACGGCTCGCCAGCGGCAGCAGCTTAGGGACCAGATCCTCGACCACTTTGGGGTTCTCGATCCGCCACGCGGTCCAGCAGGCGCTTGGCGTCCTGCCGTGAGAACAGTTCGTGGGCGTAGCGGCGGATCAGCTCGGCCAGGTGCGTGCCCAGGACGCTAACACCGTCCACCACCGTGTAACCGCAGATTGCGGGCGCGTTCGGCCCGCTCGGTCGGGAACCCAGAAGGCGCTCATGCCGAAGGCCGGCTCGCGGGTGGGCTGCCCGTCGAGCGCGGGTCCGGCCGGGCCCGGTGGGAATGGCCAGCTCGCAGCCCTGCGGCAGCTCATAACGGGCGACCTCCACGCCTTTGAGCGAAATCACATACTCGCGGCTGCGCAAGGAAAGATTGTCGGTGACCCGAACCGGCGGCAGCAGGTAGCCGAGGTCGCTCGCCAACTGCCTGCGGATGGAAGAGATGCGGCGTAGCAGCGGCGAATCCTGGGCGCCTTCGACCAGGCCTACAAGGCCCAGCCCGACCTCGATCGCCAGCGGCTCGACGCGCAGCAGCGATTCCACGATTTTCCTTGGGCGGTGGCCGGTTTGCTTTCGCGCCGCGGCTCCGGCTTTTTGGCGGCCTCCCCGCGGCGCATCCGCCACCCGGCAGTTCCAGCCGCCGCCGCCCAGCAGCAGGAACGGCAGTTTGGGCAGTCCAGGGAGAGCGGCCAGCGCCAACAGCACGCCCTCCGCCAGCAGCAGCGGCTGCGAGTTGCCGAAAATCTGCTTCTCGAATTCCGCGCCCAGGCGCGCCTCGGAGCTGGCGCGGGTGACGATCAGACCGCCCGAAATCGAAATCATCAGCGCCGGAATCACCGTCACCAGGCCGTCGCCGATGGTCAGCACAGTGTAGGTCTCGAGCGCCTTGCGCAACTCCATGCCGTGCTGCAGCACGCCGATCAGAAAACCGGCCACGATGTTGATGCCGGTGATCAGGATGCTGGCCACCGCGTCCCGCTGGGTGAAGCGCGAGGCGCCGTCCATGGCTCCGTAAAACTCCGCTTCGGTGGCCAGTTGCTTGCGCCGCCGCTTGGCTTCCGTTTCATCGATCAGGCCGGCGTTCAGGTCCGAATCGATGGACATCTGCTTGCCCGGCAGGGCATCCAGAGTGAATCGCGCGGTGACTTCGGAGATGCGCACCGCGCCGTGGTTGATGACCACGTATTGAATGGCGATCAGCACCAGGAAGATCACCGCGCCGATGATATAGTTGCCGCCCACCACGAAGCTGCCGAAGGCCCCGATCACGTCGCCCGCGGCCGTGGTGCCGGTGTTTCCGTTCAGCAGGATCAGGCGCGACGACGAGATATTGAGAGCCAGGCGGAACAGCGTCAGCAGCAGCAGCGTGGTGGGGAAAGACGTGAACTCGACCGGCCGGACCAGGTACAGTGAGACCATCAGCACGATGACCGACATCAGGATGTCGGTGACGATCAGCAGGTCCAGCAGGAAGCCGGGCAGCGGCGTGATCAGCGCCATCACGATGGCCAGCACCGCTACCGGCACAGCCAGTCTCGCGCAGCAGTGCCGAGCGGCAGGCCTGGCGATCCACTTGGGCCGTGGCATCGGGCAAGCGGCAAGCCGATCGCCTTGCAGGCGTCATACGGCTTAGACCAGGCAGTCTCCCGTTCATGAGCTTGAAGATGTAGGCCAGAATTTCGGCTACCGCGCGATAGAGGTGCGGCGGAATCTCCTGGCCCACGTCCACCGAGTGGTAGAGCGCCTGCGCCAGGGGTGGATTCTCGATGATGGGCACCTGGTTTTCGACGCGCCTTCTCGCGGATTCGCAGCGCCAGGTAATTCTTGCCCTTGGCCACTACCAGGGGCGCCACCATGCTGTCCAACTGGTAGCGGATGGCGACCGCGTAATGCGTCGGATTGACCACCACGGCGGTGGCCTTGGGGACCTCCTTCATCATCTGCCGGCGGGCCCGGTCGCGCTGAATTCGGCGGATACGGGCCTTCATCTGCGGATTGCCCTCCATCTCCTTCATCTCGTCCCTGATATCCTGCTTGCTCATGCGCAGATCCCGCCGGTGCCTCTGCAACTGGCGGTAGAGATCCACCACCCCGAACACCAGGAACACGCCGGCCGCCTTCCAGAACAGGGTCCATCAACGAGTGGCACAGCAGAGCTACGCCGCCTTCCACGCTTCCCATGGGCAGCGCCAGAAAGGCATCCAGGTGGTCGCGAGCCACCACGTACACGGCCCACAGAAACACCGGCAACAGCACCAATGCCTGCACCAGCGCGGGCAGATTCTGGCGGGGCAACTCCCGCAGCTTGGCCGCCGGATTGAGGCGCCCCAGATCGGGCGCCAGTTTCTTGAGACTGAACCCGAACCGCGTGGTCACCAAGCGGAAAGCCAGGGCGGCCACCGCGACGCCCAAACCGGCGATCATCAGCGGCAGGATCAGTTGCTGGACCACCCGCCAGGCGACCTGGGTCAGGTCTTCCGGCCCGAGTTCGCGCGCAAAGGCCAGCGAAAACAGCCAGGCCGTGACCACCCGGAGCTGTCCGAACCAGCCCGCCGCACCGGCCCCCAGGAGCGCCAGAAAAACCATGAACTGTAGCGCCGAAACGAACTCCCGGGCCGCTGGAAACTGGCCCTCTTCGCGAGCCTTCTGCATCCTTCGTTGCGTCGGCTCTTCGGTTTGTCCGGAACGGTCGGCCATGGCTCCTCATAACCCCAGAATCCGGCGGGCCGTGGCCCATCCAAGCGCAGCCGATTGCAGCATCAGGCGCGGAAAGAGCACCGCCAGCCAGCTCAGCACCATCAGGCCGGTGAGCATCTTGGCGGGAAAGGCCAGCGACAAAAGCTGCAATTGCGAGTTGATCCGCCCCAGAAGCGCGAGCGCTACATCCACCATCACCAGCAGGGCCACCACCGGAAGTGCCAGCCGCACTCCCACCGAAAACATCGAGCTTCCCAGGCGAATCATGGCCAGCCCGGCCTCCGGTCCCAGCCGGTACACTCCCGGAGGCGCCTTCACGAGGCTCTCCGCGAACAGCCGCAAGACCTCGCGGTCCAGGCCCAGGGCGAAAAACAACATTCCGGAAACCAACTGCGCGAACACCAGCAGCACACCCGAATCGGCTTCCGTATTGGGATCGATGGTCGTAGCAAAAGCGTATCCGGCCTGCAGCGCCAGGACCTGAGCGCCCAGGGTGAAGGCTTCCATGACGATGGCCACCGCTACCCCGATGGACATCCCCACGGCGGCTTCGGCCACCGCCCAACCGGCCAGGCGGGCTGCACCGTAAGGCGGCGGGATTATCGGCCAAAGGGGCATCAGGGCCACGCTGAAGCCGAGGGCGAAGGCCGCCCGCGCCGGGTCGGCAACACTCTTCATGCCGGGCATGGGGACAAACACCAGCGCGCCCGAGATCCGCGCCAGCACCAGCACAAAGCCGTAGAGCGTCCCGAGTGAGAGGGAAACGTTAACGGGCATAGCGGCTCAGATTCCCTAACAGCGCGGTGGTGTAGGACATGATCCGCGCCAGCATCCAGGGCAGCAGCAGCAGGAACCCGGCCAGGAAAGCCACCAGGCGCGGCACCGTGCTGAAGGCGTTGTCCTGCATAGAGGTCGCGATCTGCACCAGGCTGACCACGATACCCGTTACAAACCCGATCAGAAGGATGGGGGCGACCAGCCAGAACGTTGTCAGCAAGGTGGTGCGGACAATCTGCACAACCATGTCGGGTGTCATTGATAGAAACTCTTCATCAGCGATCCGACCACCAGGTTCCACCCGTCCACCAGGACGAAAAGGAGGATCTTAAACGGTGCGGAAATCATCACCGGGGGGAGCTGCATCATGCCGATCGAAAGGGTGCACGAGGCCACCACGATATCGATGACCAGGAAGGGCAGGAATAGAACCGCGCCGATCTGGAACCCGGTTTTCAGCTCTGAAAGTATGTAGGCCGGAATGATGACCTTCAGGTCCAGGTCGTCGGGCGAGCGCGGCGCGGGCGCATGCGAGATCTCGACCATCAGGCGGATGTCTTTCTCTCGCGCGAAACGCACCAGGAAGGTGCGCAGGGGCCGGCCGCCCTGCTCCATGGCCTGGGACAAGGTCACCTGGCCGTTTTCGAGCGGTTCCCAGCCCTGGTGGTACATGTCCATGACTACCGGTTGCATGATCACCACCGTGAGAAACAGCGACAGGCCGAGCAGAACCTGATTGGATGGTACGGTTTGGGTGCCTAATGCCTGCCGCAGAAAGTGCAGCACGACGGTGAGGCGCAGAAACGGCGTGATGCACATCACCGCCGCCGGCAGCACGGTCATCAAGGTGAGCACCAGCAGGATCTGCATGGGAACCGTCAGGGAAGCCTCTCCTTTTCCGGGAGAGATGCCCAGAAGGGACAGCGGCTGGGGCGTGGCTGCCATTGCGGGAAACGCCAGCCATAGGGCGCAGCCGAACCGCGCGGTCATCGGCCGTCCCCTTGCCCGTCGAGGCGTTCGCCATCCGGGAGATTCCCGATCAGCGCGCACCCCGCCGGCGACGACGCTACTAACATCAGCCGCCCGGCCGCTCGTACCAGGTGTAGAGCGTGCTGCGGCCCTAAGGGCAGCCGCTCCAGGCACTCCAGTTCCCGTCTTCGCCGCGGAAGGCTCCGGCCCAGCCCCGGCGGCGCAGCCACCACAGCAGCCCCCCAAGTCCCGTGAGCACCCCCGCCACGGCCGCAAACTCCTGAAAATATTCCATTTCTACTCTCCTCAATCGTCGCGGAAGTCAGTGATGCGGACGCCCAGGGCGTTCTCGATCACCACAATCTCGCCGGAAGCGCACAATACGCCACCCACGTAGATATCGATGTTCTCGCCGGCCGACCGCGAAGTGCCCAATACGGTGCCCACTTCGAGTTCCAGCACTTCCTGCGTCCGCAGGGTGCGCCGGTCGAGTTCGACCTCGATCTCGACCGGTATCTCGCCGAGCGATGCAATCTCTTCCTGAGGAGTCATCGGCAGTTTAGTGAATTAAGTTGATAGTGTCCTGACTTAAAGTGTCAGCCGTGGTGATTACCCGCGAATCCGCTTCGTAGGCCCGCTGGTAGACCATCAGGTTGGTGAACTCGGTGGCGATGTCTACCGTGGAAGCT
Organism: Bryobacterales bacterium; assembly: GCA_963803725.1. Classification (GTDB taxonomy): domain Bacteria; phylum Acidobacteriota; class Terriglobia; order Bryobacterales; family Bryobacteraceae; genus JOPF133. The sequence continues at coordinate 56,920 of CAWDOH010000043.1, forward strand.
TCCAGGGAGCCGCCCTCGATACTACCCCGGCCACCGGTTCCTGGCATGCCGATGGACGGCGTGGCGGTTTCCGAGCTGGCCTGGAAGTTATTGCTTCCCACCGCAATCAAAGAGTCCGGGTTGACGATGGATGCCATAGCCACCTGACCCACCGTGACCTGGCTGCCATTGGAGTATTGCGCCAGGATGGTGCCCCCATTACCCAGACCGACATTCACCAACTCGGACGCCGCCGAGCCGTTCGGTGAACTCGACGATTGCGCCGAGGGCTGGCCGAACTGCGTGATATTGCCAGTCGTGCCGTTGAACAGATTCCAGTTGAGCGACATGTCCGAGGCGCCGTCGGTCAGCCCGGAAACCGTGATCGCTACCGGGCTGGCGTTGGAGGCGTCCAGTTGCCCGTTGGGGTCGAAAGTCAGGCTGCCTGTGGCCACCGACACGGAGGTATCCGTCGAGCCTACGTCGGCGCCGGGGATGGTTACGTTGTAGTTCCAGGTGTTGGAGCCGCTCTTCTGGAAATCCAGCGTCAGGACATGCGAGGTTCCCAGGCTGTCATAAACGGTCATCGGTGTGCTGAAATCCGAGGAGGTGTCGGTCGAAGAGTACACCGTAGCCGACGAATTCAGATTCAGACCCACGGAAAACGCGGTGCTGGCCACCGGGGGACTCAACGAACCCACCGGTATCACGATGTTGCCGATCGGCCCGTTGGTGTTCACCGCTCCGGTGGTGGGATCGGTAGTGGTCCACCCCTGGACGTAGGCTCCGGTGTCCGTCATGAGGTTGCCGGCGCTATCTACCTCAAAGTTTCCGGCGCGTGTGTACAAGTTGTTGCCGGCTGAGTCGCTGACCACGAAGAAACCATCCCCCTGGATGGCCGCATCCATGGTGCCGCCGCTGGTCTGGACGGCGCCCTGCGTGAACTCCATGGTGGTAAGCGGTTCGCCGGTGCCGAACCCAACCTGGGTGTCGCCAAGCCCGGCGCCCAGGGACTGCGTGACCAGGGACTGGAATTCGACCTGACTGGTCTTGAATCCGGTGGTGTTTAGATTGGCCAGATTGTTGCCCACCACGTCGATAGCGGTGGAATTCGCATTGAGTCCGGAGAGTGCTGTTGAAAAGGACGTAAACATCGATTTCTCCTTAAGATTGCGGCGTGGCGCCGCTGTTGGTGGTGCTGCTGGACGAAATCCCCATATAACTATTGACATCCGACAGGATGGAAGAAATATTCTGCCCCGTGGTGATGTCCTGTGAGAGCGTTTGGAACTGCGCCAGCTGGGTGACGAACTGCGTGCCGTCGGGTGGATTGAGCGGGTCCTGGTTTTGCAGTTGAGCAACCAGAAGCTGCAGGAACATGTTCTCGTTCACGCTGCCCGATGCGGTGGTGGAACTGGATGCCGAAGGCTGGCTGCCAGTCCCGGAAGTGTTAGTGGTGTTCGAAGTGGGTGACATATATTTCTCCTTGTGGCTGAGTTCTTGGCGTGGCCTGGGGACTCCGCGGGCGGCATCCTGCCGGCCGGCGATGCCGCCGCAGGGAAACCACTCGGGCGGGTTTTAGCGAAGAGCGTCCATGAGCCATGCGAAATCGTTTCCTTTCTCCTGATCCGGGGAACTTTCGTCGGCCACCCTGGGCCGCCTCGGCGGGGCGTCCTGCTGCCGCCCGTTGGATTGCGATTGTCCTTGGCCGCCTGGGGACCGGGAGTCCGCCGAGGAAGCCGTTTCAGCGGTGCGCATCCGTTCCCCTCCGGTTGCGGCGTGCCAGGTTTCGGCGCGAAGGCCGCTCTGTTCCAGCCGCGCGGACAAAGACGGGAGGTGCTCGCGCAGGTCCCCGGCCAAGCGCTCATCGGGGGTGTGCACGGCGACCCGCAACTCGCCGCCGCGGTCTTCTACGCGCACTTCCACGCGGCCTTCTCCGGTGCCTAAATCCAGTTTGATATCGCGCAGCGGCTTGGATCCCGGCTTGGCATCCTCGGGCAACTCCGGAGCGGCCTTGGCGGGGGGCGCCGGCGGCTGCGGGGTTCGTTCCGCCGAACGGGTGGCGCCACCCGACTCTGGCGGTGGAGCGGGAGTCCAGCGCGTGGCACCTGTTTCCGCCTGTGCGGGCGGGACGGGAACTTCGTCCTTATGGGCACGCGGGCTTTCTGCGGTTTCATCCTTGACGGAGGAGCCGGCGGGCGCAGGCGCGGCCGGGGCAGCCGGCTGTGCCGCATTGACGGCCACGGATGGGGCGGAGTTGCCGGCCGGGGCTGCCGCGGCAACGGTGGACTGCGCGGATACCGGATCGGACTTCCAGGAACCGGCCGTGGGATCGGCGGAAGTCGTAAATTCCGACAAAGGGGTCACAATGGCCCCAAATGCCAGCGGCGGCAGCGTGGAGCCATCGCTCCCGGAAACATCCCCCGCGGGCGTATTCCAAGCTCTCGTTGAGGACGGCTGGTCTGCGCTGGCAACTCCGCCGTCCTGGGGCCTGCTGGCGGAAAAGGCGGCGGGCGCAGTGGTGGCGTTGGCAGCCCGGCTGCGGGCTACGGGATGGGAATCCGGAGCAGACGCCAGCATCGCGTCCGCGGTGTGGGGCGGGACATCGGCCGGGACGGGCGCCCCAGCGGGAAGCGGGCTTGCGAATATGGCGGTGGCCGGTCGGCTGGGGCCGGGGACCTGGCGGTGGGAATCCGCCGCCGGTTTACGGGCGGCTGCTGGAGCCCCTGCGGAAGCCTCTGCCGAAGCCGAGGTTACGTTCGTATCCGGAATGGCCGTAGTGGCCGAAGTGGCGGGAGCCGAAATTTCCGGAGGCTCTCCGCCCGGCGAGGCCGGGTTGCCCGAGGCTGGCGGGTCGTTGAGGACGGTACTCCCGGTGGGAGGGTTGGCTGGAGGTGCGGCCGTCCAGGGGGAAAAGTCGCCGGGGAAGACTTCGCCCGCCGAGGCACTGACCAAGGGCCAGGCATTGGTTGACGAGTCGTTGCCGCTGGCGCGCCGTTGGCGGCCCGCAGAGGTTGCCCATGAGCTGGGGTCAACTGTCTGCGGTTGGGCGGAACTGGCCCGTGACGGGCCGCCCTGGGACGGTTCGGACTGGCTGGCCAAACCACCCGGCCGCGAAAGGGCCGTAGCGCTCGAGGAAAGGATGCCCGGCGAGCCGCTAGCCTGCGGCAAGCTGTCATCCGCCGGCTGGTCGATGACGGGCATGTGGCGGTTCGGGGAGTCCCCCGACGGCACGGGGGGCCGCAGGGTTTCTTGCGAGGGTACCGCGCCGATTGAATCGGCAGCGGTCGGTGCGGACGCCTCGCCGCCATCCGCCGGTGCGCTCCAAGCAGCAGGTGTCTCCGCTGCTGGCGCTGAGCGGATCTCCGGTCGTGGCACCGGCCATCGTGAGCCGGTCCGGACGGGACCGGCACCGGAGAAACCGAAATTTCCGGGCTCTCTGAGGCACCCGTTATATCAGCTCGCGTTCGGTCCACAAGCCAAGCATTGGCGCCCGGATCGGGCTGCGCCGTCTGGCCGGACACGACCGCGGGCTGGACGGCTTGGTCATAGGCCGTGCGGGTGGTGAAAACCGGCTGGCTCTCCGGCGCATTCCGGAAGGCCGCCATCCGCGGCTCGGAGCTGCCAGCCGGCGGCTCGGATTTGCGGGAATCGCTGGCCGGCGCATCGGATCGAGAACGGCTCCACGGCGAAGCGGCGGCCTGGTTGGCACTGCCCCAAAGAGTTGCCGGCGGAATTTCCGAAAACGGCCCTCGCGTCACAGCGGAGGCGTAGTCCCGTTGCGGTTCGAAGGAATCGATGCGCGACGCAGGCTCGGGCGGCGATGGGTCACCGGTTTCCGCCGCGGTTTCCGGCTGGAGGTCAGGGGTTGGCTGACCGGCGCTTCCGTCCGGCGAAGCCTTGGGAGCGGTTGAGGCGGACGGAGGAGGCGCCGGGGCCTCTGCGGAGGCCGGCGGGGCCGGCGCTTTGGGCCGTGTGAGCGGTGCGGCAATATCCCGCGCTTTACTGGAATCCTCCGCTGTGCGGGACGCCTGCGGGCTCGCGGGTCTGGCCCGCCCTTCAGATTCTTTGGGTGTTCGGGCGGGGGGCTTGGCCGGGGACGGGTTGCCGTCGAGTTGCTCGAGGGCTTCGAGGATGGCCGGAAAAGGCTCTTGGCCAGCATCGCCGGAAGGCAGAACCTTAGCTGCCGGAGCCGGCATCGGCAATCCGGCGGACGCATACGCGATGAGCGAAAGACCCGTCACGCACTGGAATTTGCAGATCGCAGACCAATTGCCAGCGGCGCATTTTCAAGGGGTTAGTGGCCGATCCCGCGGCAAATTTATGGCGCGAGGCACGCCCGCGGCAAAATCATGGCGCGGCCGCGGTTCCCCAGCACCTTCCTCATCGGCCGCCAGCCGTGGTTTTTGAGCAATTTGCAGATTCAGCCGGGATTGGACCGGCGTTTGCTCCTAGCCTTTCCGCTATGGACCCCATGACGGCAATGGCGGCTAGCGGGCTTCGCGCCCGCATGGAGTCGCTCGAGTTGCTGGCCAATAACGTGGCCAACGCTTCCACCGGCGGATACAAGGCGGATCGGGAATTCTACAGCCTGTACACGGCGGAGGAAGCCCAGGACTCCGACCCGCTCACCACGATGCCGGTGATCGAGCGGCCCTGGACGGATCTTTCCCAGGGGCTGCTGGAAGTGACCGGCAACCCTCTCGACCTGGCGCTCTCGGGGACCGGCTTCTTCACCGTGGAAGGGCCGCAGGGCAACCTCTATACCCGCAACGGGAATTTTCGTTTATCCGCCGGCGGCAGGCTGGTGACGAAGGAGGGTTATCCGGTGCGGGCATCGAATGGTGTGGCCCTGACCCTGGACGGCTCACGGTCCATCGCCATAGCGGCCGACGGTACCGTCAGCCAGGACGGCCAGACCATCGGAAAGCTGCAGATCTCCGATTTCACGGGGTCCGGGGATTTCCTCAAGCAGGGCAGCAATTATTTCCAGGCCGCCCGGCCGGACGTGCAGCCTGGCGCCGGCCAGGGGGTTTCCGTGGAGCAGGGGAAGCTGGAAGCTTCCAACACCGGCACGGCGGAGTCGGCCGTGCGGCTGGTCAGCGTCATGCGCCAGTTTGAAATGCTGCAGAAGGCCGTCTCGATAGGCGAGGATATGGACCGCCAGGCGGTCGAGCAGGTCGCCAAAGTAGGTACTTAGGTTCTGGAAAAGGTTCTGAAAGAAAAAGGTTCTGAAAGAGGAAGAAGATGATTCGAGCACTTTACAGCGCCGCCAGCGGCATGACAGCGCAGCAACTCAACGTCGACAATATCGCCAATAACCTGGCCAATGCCAGCACCATCGGTTTCAAGATGCACCGTGCCCAGTTTCAGGACCTGCTGTACCAGACTGTGGTACAGCCAGGGGCTGCCGCCGGGCAACAGACGGTAGTGCCGACAGGGTTGCAGGTCGGCCTGGGTACACGATCCGTGGCCAACGAGACCATCTTCACGCAGGGGAATTTCTCGGAAACCGACAATCCTTTGGATATGGTCATCCAGGGCAACGGCTTTTTCCAGGTGCAGCTCCCCTCAGGCCAGTTGGCCTATACCCGCGCGGGAAGCTTCCAGATGAACGCCAGCGGGCAGATCGTCACCGCCAATGGCGACCTGCTGCAACCGCAGATTACCATCCCCGCCGACGCGCAGGTGATCACCATCGCGGCCGACGGCACGGTGAGCTACACGGTTCCAAACCAGACCGCCAGCCAGCAGGCCGGACAGATCCAACTGGCCAATTTTCAGAACCCGTCGGGCCTGAACAGCCTGGGCGGCAGCCTGTTCACCCCCACGGATGCCTCGGGCGACCCGGTCGTGGGGCTGCCGGGCGGGCAGGAAGGCATGGGAACGATCATGCAGGGTTACACCGAGGGAAGCAATGTCTCGGTGGTCGAGGAGTTCATCAACCTGATCGTGGCGCAGCGCGGCTACGAAGCCAATTCCAAAGTCGTGCAGGCGGCCGACCAGATGTACCAAGAAGTCAATAACCTCTCGAAATGATACCGCTCGCCCTAATGGCTCTGACGGGCTGTCTGGCCCTCGGCCCCGAATCCGGCAATATTCTGGCCCGCGACCTGGCTCCGGCGCTGCCAGGCCTTGCGGACGCCGACGTGCCCGTCTCGCTTGCCCCGGTTCCCGGGGTGCCGCGAATCTTCCGGATCGCCGAGTTGCGGCGCATTGCGGCGCACTTCGGGCTGACCAGCGATCCCGCCGGTGAGATCTGCTTTGAGCGCCCGGTGACGCCACCCGACCCGGCGGGCCTGATCGACGCCATGCGCCGCCAGTTGCCCGAAGCGCGCATTGAAATTCTGGATTATGGGCGGCAGCCGGCGCCCGAAGGCGAATTGGAATTTCCGCTCGCCGGTCTGCGCCGCGCGGGCGCGGATGGCTTCTGGAGCGGATGGGTGCGTTATGGCGCCGGCCGTCGCTTTCCGCTTTGGGCGCGGGTGCGAATCGCGGTCCGCGAACCCCGCGTGGTGGCCGTCCAAGATTTGCGGCCGGGACAACCGATCACAGCCGGCCAGGTGCGGCTCGAAACGCGTGAGGTTTTTCCCGAGGAGAAGGCCTTCGCCAATGCTCCCGGACAGGTGGCCGGACGGGCCGCCCGGGTCGCCATTCCGGCCGCCGCCGTCATCCGCCTGGACTGGCTGGCGCCCGCCCAGGACGTGGTGCGCGGCGACCGGGTCCTGGTGGAAGTGTACAGCGGAGGCGCCTACCTGAAATTCGAGGCCATCGCGGAAGCTTCCGGGGCCGTGGGCCAAGTCATCCCGGTGACCAATCCGGACTCCAAGCGCCGCTTCTCCGCCAGGGTGGCAGGAAAAGGCCGCGTCGTGGTGAAAGGTCAATCATGAAACGTCTGTTGCTGATTTTGCTGCTCTGCGCAGCGGCCTGGGGCGGAAAAAAGAAAACCCCTGCGAAACCCTCCGCAGTGGACCAGTTTGTGCGCGCCGCCGAGGCGCGCTCGGCCGATGCCGCGGGGACCACCCCGGGGTCTATCTGGGTGCCCGGCTCGCGTTTGGCCGACGGGGCGCGGGATGTGCGCGCCAGTCAGGTGGACGACCTGGTGACGATCGTGGTTTCCGAATCGACTTCGGCGGTAAGCACCGGCGCCACCAAGACGCAGCGCCAGTCGAGCACGCAAAACTCGATCACCGGGCTGCTAGGCGTTCCTAAGGCCACCAGTTCGCTGGCCAACCTGGCTAACATTTCGGGCAATACCCAGCTCAACGGCCAGGGCACCACCAGCCGAACGACCAGCCTGACGACGACCCTGACGGCGCGCGTCACCAAGGTGCTGCCGAATGGCGCGCTGGTGATCGAATCGACCCATCAATTGCAAGTGAATTCCGAGCACCAGACTATTCTCGTGACGGGAGTGATCCGGCCGGAGGATATCGATACCACCAACAGTGTGCCATCCAATCGGGTAGCCGAACTGGAAGTGCACGTGGATGGAAAGGGCGTGGTGGGCGATGCGATCAAGCGGCCGTTCATTCTGTACCGCCTGTTGCTGGGGCTGCTGCCATTCTGATTTATGAAAGCTCTTGGCTTGGTTTTGGGTTGCTGGTTTGCCGCGGGGGTCCTCCCGGCGCACGCCGCCCGCCTCAAAGATCTGGTGGATATTGAAGGCGTTCGCGACAACCAGTTGGTAGGCTACGGCCTCGTGGTCGGTTTGGCCGGCACGGGGGATGGGCGGCAGACCACCTTCCCCGCACAGAGCCTGGCCAACATGCTGGAGCGCATGGGCGTATCGGTGCCGAGTACGGCCTTTCAGATCAAGAATACGGCGGCCGTCATGGTGACCGCTACGCTGCCGCCTTTCGCCCAGCCGGGCATGCACATCGATATTACCGTCGCGGCCATGGGCGATGCCCGCACTCTGCAGGGCGGCATCCTGGTGTTGACCTCGCTGCGAGGCGCTGATGGGCAGGTCTACGCGGTCGCGCAAGGTCCCGTGGTGACCGGCGGATTCGGCGGAGGCCGCTCCGGCGCTACCAAGGTGGTCAATCATCCGACCGTGGGCCTCGCGCCCAACGGCGCAATCGTAGAGCGGGCCGCACCGTCGGTGGCTCCCCGGACTGTGGTCCGCCTGCAGTTGCGGCAAGAGGATTTCACCACTGCCAGCCGCATTGTGGAAGCTGTGAATCGCAAATTTCCACCCGCCGCGGCGCGCGCCGAGAACCCCGGCCTCATCAGCGTGGCCATTCCGGCGGATTATACCGCCCGCCCCACCGAATTCGTGGCGTTCCTGGAAGACCTGGAAGTAGAACCGGACCGCCCGGCGCGCGTGGTCATCAACGAACGCACCGGGACGATCGTATTGGGAAAGGACGTGCGGATTTCGCCGGTGGCAATTCTGCACGGCGATCTAGTGTCGAGATCCAGACCAGCTATGCGGTTTCCCAGCCGGCACCGTTATCTCCTGCCGGGACCACCCAGGTGGTGCCGCAGACCAACGCCGCGGTTAAGGAAGAGGTGGCGCGTAACGTAGTGCTCAAACAGGGCGCCACGGTGGAAGAACTGGTCCGCGCCCTCGCGGCCATCGGCTCGACGCCGCGGGACGTGATCGCCATTTTGCAGAACCTGCACGAAGCGGAGCTCTCGAAGCGGCTATCGAGGTAATTTAAGCCATGGACCAACCCGGAATTGCCCTCCTGTCGCCGACAACCGCCGTTCCGGCCACGCCGCGGAAAACCGATAGCCCGGCGCGCATCCGCGACGCGGCCCAGCAGTTCGAAGCCTTGCTGATCAATCAGATTCTGCATTCCGCGCGGGGATCGGGCGGCGGCGGCTGGCTGTCGTTGGGAGATGACGCGTCGGGCGATAGCGCCACCGATTTCGCCGAGCAGCAGTTGGCCGATACCTTGGCCAAGCAGGGCGGGTTCGGCCTGTCCAAAATGATTGCCGACGGCCTCCAGCGCGAAAGCAGCAAGTAGAGCCGGGACACGGGGCCTTCCGGCGTTGTTACGTGCAGATGCTGTACTTCATGATCCTGAGCCGCGACCCGGACCCTTCGGGCCTGGCGTTCCTGCCACTGTCTAAATTGAACGGGTAAAGTGGCGGTCCCTGGTTCCCCGAGCCAGTGCCACGCCGTCGCGACTGGAGACGACACGTCGCGCGCTGGCAAGACACATTTCGCCGGGCCGCCGTTACCCGGGACTCTGGCCTTCCGTGTTGCGGCGGTCCCGACACTGTCTCAATCGAACGGCACGGACCGGATCCCGTGTCCCCTGAGCCAGCCCCGCGCCGTCGCGACTAGAGACGACACGTCGCGCGCTGGCAAGACACATTTCGCCGGGCAGCCGTTACGCGGGACCCTGGCCTTCCGGTGTTGCGGCGTTCCCGCCACTGTCTCAATCGAACGGCACGGACCGGATCCCGTGTCCCCTGAGCCAGTGCCGCGCCGTCGCGACTAGAGACGACACGTCGCGCGCTGGCAAGACACGTTTCGCCGGGCAGCCGTTACGCGGGACCCTGGCCTTCCGGTGTTGCGGCGTTCCCGCCACTGTCTCAATCGAACGGCACGGACCGGATCCGTGTCCCCTGAGCCAGTGCCGCGCCGTCGCGACTGGAGACGACGCGTCGCGCGCTGGCAAGACACATTTCGCCGGGCAGCAGTGTACCTTCCCGCCACCGTCCCTTCGGAACGGGTAACAGCCGGAGACCGTGTTCCCTGAGCCGGGGCAGGAGCCGCGGCGCTGGAAGACGGCGCCTCGGGCGCGGGCGCGACAAATTTCGCCCGCCGGGGGGCCACTATCTCGAGGAGCGGCGCGTAGCTCGGTGCTAACCCGGCGCCAATGCCAACTCCCTTAAAAACTCCAGCCCTGCGAGGAGTGCGACATCTCTTCCGGCGCCGCCTGGGCCCAGGGACTGGCTTGGGGCATCTGGTGTTCCGGCTCCGCTTCGGGCTTCAACGCATCCCAGCCTTCGGCCAGCGTGGCGAGCAGGCCCAGCACCTCGGCCAGAGGCGCGTCGCTCTGTTGGCTGTTCGCCTCAATCAGCCGCCGCATCATATAACCGTACATGCGCGCCAGGCGCCGGCTGAGGTCGCCGCCGCGCTCATGATCGAGCGAGCGGTTCAACTCGGACAGGACCCGGTAGGCCTGGCTGATGGCCCGCGCCCGTTCCGCGATCTCGCCGGCGGCCAGATGGCCGCGCGCCTTCCGAACCGCCCGGGTGGCGGCCTGGTAAAGCACGCGCACCAGCTCTAACGGGTCGGCCGAAAGGATTCGCTCCTGCAGGTATGCATCGTGTCCGTTACGCCACATAAATTCTCTCTCCCCAAAGACTTATCGGCCGAAGGCGGAGGGCTTCGAGGCATTCAACCACGATTTTGTTTTAAATCCTCGGCCAGTTGCAGGACGTATTCCGGAGGAATCTGCATCACCACTTCCTGGGTATTGCGGTTGATGATTTTGATTACCATGCGGTGGGTCTGCGGATCTTTTTGGAAGGTCAATTCGTTTTCGCCAAACATTTCCGTTCCGTTCAGCGCCTTGACTGCTTGCACCACGTCGCGATTCGAAGCGGAGTTGTCCACCGGAGTTACGGAAGCGGGGGATGCGGCCACTGGCAAACTGCGATTGACGGCGGAGATATCCATAAAATCCTCCTTCGGACAGGTGTGCGGGTTGCCCGCCTCACTCTTTCCACCATTTTTTTT